>NZ_BMYK01000094.1 GCF_014652235.1 Pseudorhodoferax aquiterrae | reverse complement strand
CGCGGGCGCACGCTATTCGATCACCAACAAGTAGCCTGCACGGTCCTTGGATTCCAGTGGATGAGCGAGCACCAGCGCCGCTCACTGGTACGTGAACTGCGCGACGAAGTGGCGCGCTGCGCCGACCGCGATCAGCTACTCGTGCGGGCGCGTCAATGGCTGTACAAGAACAAGCTGGTGATCGTGCACGAGCGGGCAATTCGGACACTGATTGCGGCGGCACTTGCCCAGCTTGAAGTTGAAACAGGCACCGCCATCGCCGCCAGCGTTGATCCAGCAACACTTGATCGCTGGCGAGCCTCAGTTTCAGAGCTGCGCCCAGATGGACAAACCCAGCAGAGTTGGCTATGGGCTGCACCGGCGAAACACTCAACCCGCCAAATCAGCGAGGTACTGGAGCGCATCGACCTGCTTTACACGCTGGACGTTCATAAGCACCTGGCAGACATCCCCGATCTCATCTTGCGCCGCTACGCGCGCCGACTTGTCTCCAGGCCGCCCTCAGCCGGAGCCAAGATCAA
>NZ_BMYK01000093.1 GCF_014652235.1 Pseudorhodoferax aquiterrae | reverse complement strand
CTCGGCGAACTTGTTGCCTTGAGCGCGCAAGGTGCGGTGCCAGATGCTGAGTTGCGTGCCCGTCTTGAAGCCTTGATCACCGAAACCCAGAAACGCAAACCACCGAGCAGGGCCTCCCTGGTCCGCGAGGGATTGATTGATGGAATTCGCCCCGTGCGGTCGTTGCTCGTCGCCATTGCAAAGCTGCCCTGGCAGGCCACCGGCGAGCATCCTGCCATCGAGTACCTTGCCAAGCTGCAAGCTTTATATCTCAAAGGATCCAGAAAGCTGCCAGTTGAAGTGGTGGCACCAAGTCTGGGAATGATCTGGCAGGTTTCGATCTCCAGCCCAGACCGGGAACGGGCGTTTCAGGCGTTGGAGGTGGCCACCCTGTTTGCCCTGCGCCGCGCGGTGCGCAATGGCTCGGTCTGGATTGAGCACAGCCTGAGCTTTCGGGGTCGTGCGCGCTTGTTCTTCACGGACGAGCGTTGGCAGGCAGAGTCCAAGAAACACTATGCCCGTCTATCGTTACCCAGCAAGGCTGCCAC
>NZ_BMYK01000092.1 GCF_014652235.1 Pseudorhodoferax aquiterrae | reverse complement strand
AATCTGACCCACGTATCGACACTGGCCCGCTCCAAGGCTGAGCGGGGAATCAGGAGTGATTAACGTGGGCATGTTGGCCAAGATCAGGAGAATGCACCTGAGGGATGGGCTTGCCATCCGAGAGATCAGCCGGCGGACCGGACTCAGCCGGAACACGGTAAGGCAGTGGTTGCGTCGCGAGGACGAGACCGAACCGAAGTACCCCAAGCGCGCAGAGACCAGCGTGCTGGATGCTTGGGCGGGGCATCTGGAGTCGGCCTTGCGTGCCGACCTGCACCGGTCGGCGCGCGAGCGGCGAACGGTCAAGGCGCTGTTCGAGCAGATTCGTGCACTGGGATATGCCGGCAGCTATCCACGCGTGGTCGTGTGGGTGCGGCGCTGGCGCGAGCAGCAGGCCAATGCGCCGCGGCGCGCGGCGTTCGTTCCCATGAGCTTCGAGCTGGGCGACGCGTTCCAGTTCGACTGGAGCTGCGAGTACCTGTTCGTCGGCGGCTTGCGTCGACGCCTGGAGGTGGCGCACACGAAGTTGGCCAGTTCGCGCGCCTTCTGGCTGACGGCC
>NZ_BMYK01000091.1 GCF_014652235.1 Pseudorhodoferax aquiterrae | reverse complement strand
TCGTGTCCACCAGAACTCTTGGTGGACACGTGGACACTATCGAACAGCAGCCCTCACCAGGCCGTCGGCGCCGACGGTTGCACAGCGACGAATTCAAAGCCGACGCCGTGGCCGCGGCCTCGCAGGCCGGCATGTCGATGGCCTCGGTGGCCTTGGCGCGCGGGATCAATGCCAACTTGCTGCGCCGCTGGGTGCGCGAGGCGGAGTTACCGCAAACCGTGGCAACGGCCCAGCCTGCAGCGGCTGCATCGACGTTCGTCCCGGTCCGAATGCCAGAGCCTGTCGCGCAGCCCGCGGAGATACGCATCGACGTGCGCCGCGGTGCGACGACGATCACGGTGGCCTGGCCGATGGCGGCCGCTGCCGAGTGCGCAGGCTGGATGCGTGAGCTGCTGCGGTGATCCGGATCGAAGCCGTGTGGCTGGCCGTCCAGCCGCTGGACATGCGCGCCGGGACCGAGGCCGCTTTGGCCCGCGTCGTCAACGTGTTCGGCCAGGCGCGCCCGCATCACGCGTACCTGTTCGCCAATCGACGCGCCAACCGCATGAAGGTGCTGGTGCATGACGGCAT
>NZ_BMYK01000090.1 GCF_014652235.1 Pseudorhodoferax aquiterrae | reverse complement strand
GGCCGTGGACAAGGTCGGCGTGGGCAAGCTGCGTAGCGTCAACATCCGCTTCCAGGCCATGTGTTCGCACTACCTGTTCGATGCCGAGTTCTGCAATCCCGCCTCCGGCTGGGAGAAAGGCATCGTCGAGAAGAACGTGCAGGACCGGCGTCGGCAGGTCTGGCGCGAGGCGGCCGAGCGCCGCTGGACTGACCTGGCAAGCCTGAACGATTGGCTGGCCCAACGCTGCCGGCAATGCTGGGAGGAGAACCACCACCCTGAGTGGCCGGCGTTGACCGTGGCCGAGGTCTGGCAGGACGAGCAGGCCCGGCTGATGCCCTGTCCCAAGCCCTTCAACGGCTACGTGGAGCACCAGGTGCGCGTGTCGGCCACGGGGCTGATCCACTTCCAGCGCAACCGTTACAGCGTGCCCACGCGGCACGTGAACGCGATCCTGAGTCTGCGCGTGTACCCCGAGCACCTGGAACTCGTCGCCGACGGCGTGCAGGTCGCGCGCCATGCCCGCAGCTTCGAGCGCGATCTGACCTTTTACGACTGGCAGCACTACATCGCGCTGGTGGAGACCAAGCCCGGCGCGCTGCGCAACGGCGCCCCGTTCAAGACCATGCCCGATGTGCTGCAGACGCTGCAGCGGCACCTGCTGCGTCACACCGGCGGCGACCGCGTGATGACGCAAGTGCTGGCCGCAGTGCCGGTGCAC
>NZ_BMYK01000089.1 GCF_014652235.1 Pseudorhodoferax aquiterrae | reverse complement strand
CTGTGCCAGGGCTGGTCCGACGTCAGTGACCACAACGCGCTGCGTTCAGACCTGGCGATGCAGACGGCCGTCGGGCGCGATGAGGCGCTGGCCAGCGCGCCCACGCTCAGCCGCCTGGAGACGGCTGCCACACCGGCGCAGGCCTGGGCACTGCATGGCGTGCTGCTCGATCAGTTCATCGCCAGCCGGCGCACTGGCCGTGCCCCGCGCGAGCTGGTGCTGGACGTGGACGCCACGCATGTGCCGCTGCATGGACAGCAAGAGCGCGGCTTCTTCCACGGCTACTACGACAACTACTGCTACCTGCCCCTGTACGTGTTCTGCGGCCAGGACCTGCTGGCGTGCGTGCTGCGCCCCAGCGACCGCGACCCGGCCAGCGTGGTCACGGCGCTGCTCAAGCGGCTGATCGATGTGCTGCGCAAGGTGTGGCCGAAGGTGCGCATCGTCGTGCGCGGGGACAGCGGGTTCTGCCGCCCGCGCGTGCTGCGCCGCCTGGACGCCTGGGGCGTGCACTACGTGATCGGTCTGCAGAAGAACGCACGGCTGCTGCGCCAGTGCGAACTGGCCGAACTGGCGCTGGCCGACCAGTACCGGGACTGCGGCACCAAGCAGCGCATGTACGGCAGCTTTGCATACGCCGCCGACAGCTGGGACAGGCCACGGCGTGTCATCGCCCGGCTGGAGCACGGCCCGCAAGGGGC
>NZ_BMYK01000088.1 GCF_014652235.1 Pseudorhodoferax aquiterrae | reverse complement strand
GACTGGGCACAGGCCCGCGAACTGGACGACGACACCCTGCAGGCCCGGCTGCACCCGGCGCCCGTGGCGCGCAGCGCGCGCCACCTGGAACCCGATTGGTCCGAATTGCACCAGCAGCTCAAGCGCCCCGGCGTGACGCTGCAACTGCTGTGGGAGGAGTACCAGCTCGCCCACGGCGGGCGGGCGTACAAGTACAGCGCCTTCTGCGAGAAGTACGCCGCCTTCGCCCGCAGCCTGAAGCGCTCCATGCGTCAGGTGCACAAAGCCGGCGAGCGGCTGTTCGTGGACTACGCCGGCCAGACGGTGGAGCTGGTGGACATGTTCAGCGGGGAGGTCACGCGCGCGCAGATCTTCGTGGCCGTGCTGGGCGCCTCCAACCTGACCTACGCCTGCGCCACGCGCACACAGCAGGCCGAGGATTGGGTGCGCTCGATCATCGCCGCCCTGCAGTTCATCGGCGGCGTGCCGCGCCTGCTGGTGCCCGACCAGCCGCGCGCGCTGATGGTCCGGCCCGACCGCTACGAGCCCACGGCGCACCGGCTGCTGGCCGAGCTGGGCGAGCACTACGGCGTGGCCATCCTGCCGGCGCGCCCGGCCCACCCCAAGGACAAGGCCAAGGTGGAGGTTGGCGTGCAGGTCGTGGAGCGCTGGATCCTGGCACGGCTGCGTGGGCGGCGCTTCATCAACCTGGCGGAACTGAACCGCGCCAT
>NZ_BMYK01000087.1 GCF_014652235.1 Pseudorhodoferax aquiterrae | reverse complement strand
TCAGCAGCAGGAAGAACCCGGCCGTGAAAAGCGCCGCGAGGAATGGCCACCACGACGGCCCGGGCATGATCTGCAGATACTGGGGCTCTGCGCGCGAGGTGCTGGTGATCAGCGTCTCGCGATGGCCGGTGGCGGTGTTCGGCAGGAAGTAACGGCCCGCTTCCACGTCCTTGCCAATCTGGGGATCGGCCCACAGCGGCTCGAGGTGGTTGATCACCGGAATCGAACGCACCGCATAGTTGCCCGCGGACAGCCACTCCAGCGTGCCGCCGTTGAAGACGTTGCGCGCGTTGCCGCCCGTGCCGCGGCTGAAGCAGCGCACGGCATCGATGACGAACAGCAGCACGCCGGCGGCGATGATGAATGCACCGAGGGTCGAGATGAGATTGGGCAGGCCCCACAGCCGCTCGGGCAGGTAGGTATCCACGCGACGCGGCATGCCCATCAGGCCAGTCAGGTGCATCGGTAGGAAGCAGACGTGCACGCCGACGAAGTTCAGCCAGAAGACCCAGCGGCCGATCCTTTCGGAAAGCTGCCGGCCGGTGAGCATCGGCGTCCAGTAGTAGAAGCCGGCAAAGAGCGGGAACACCATGCCACCGATCAGCACATAGTGGAAATGCGCGACCACGAAATATGTGTCGTGCGCCTGGCCGTCGAACGCCACCATGCCCACCATCACGCCGGTCAGCCCGCCCATCACGAAGATCAGG
>NZ_BMYK01000086.1 GCF_014652235.1 Pseudorhodoferax aquiterrae | reverse complement strand
GTGCCCCGCACCTTCATCGGCGTGGACGTGTCCAAAGCCGAACTCATCGCAGCTGAGCACGGCCAGCCCGGTTGTCACAGCGTCGCCAACGACCCGCAGGCCATTTCGGCCTGGCTGCGCCAGTGGCCCCCTGGCTCCTTGTTGGCTATGGAGTCCACTGGCCGGTTCCACCAACTGCTGGCCACGCTGGCCTGTCAGGTCGGCTTGACCGTCTTCGTGCTCAATGCCCGTGACGTGTACTTCTATGCCAAGGGCATGGGCGCGCGCGCCAAGACCGACCGCGTGGATGCCTCGGTCATCGCCCGTTACCTGGCCGAGCACCACGATCATCTGCACTGCTGGCAGGTTCCCAGCGCGTTGCACCAGCAGCTCCAAGGTCTGCTCGGCCAGCGCCATACGGTGGTGGCCAAGCAGACGGCCTTGCGCGAATCCCTGCGTGTGGGCCGTCAAGGCTTGGAAGCGGCCATTGCCACGCTGGAAGATGGGTTCAAGTGCTTGCTCAAGGCCATCGACCAACGCATCGCCGAGCTGTTCGCCACCGACCAGGCGCTGCAACAGCGTCGCCACTTGCTGAGCACCATCGTCGGCATCGGCCCGCTGTCCAGTGCCTTGCTTGCCGACGTACTCTCGCGTGTGATGTTTGCCAATGCGGACGCTCTCGTGGCCTACAGCGGCCTGGACCCACGCGCCAATGACTCCGGACGCAGTCGCGGGCGTCGACG
>NZ_BMYK01000085.1 GCF_014652235.1 Pseudorhodoferax aquiterrae | reverse complement strand
CGCCATTGCGCAGGCGCTGGCCGAGGCCAAGCAGGCGGCCGAGGAATCGGCCAAGGCCAAGTCCATGTTCCTGGCCAACATGAGCCACGAGATCCGCACGCCGATGAACGCGATCATCGGGCTGTCGATGCTGGCGCTGCGCACCGAGCTGGACAAGCGCCAGCGCGACTACGTGAGCAAGGTGCACAACGCGGGCACGGCGCTTTTGGGCATCATCAACGACATCCTGGACTTCTCCAAGGTGGAGGCCGGCAAGCTGGACATCGAGGCCGCGCCGTTCCGGCTGGACGAAGTGCTGGACAACGTGGCGGCGCTGCTGGCGCAAAAGGCCGGCGACAAGGGGCTGGAGCTGCTGTTCGACACCGCGCGCGAAGTGCCGCCGGTGCTGGTGGGCGACGCCTTGCGCATCGGGCAGGTCATCACCAACCTGGTGAGCAACTCGGTCAAGTTCACCGAGCGCGGCCAGGTGGTGGTGTCGGTGCGCTTGCTGGAGCAGCAAGGCGATGAAGTACGCCTGCGCGTGGACGTGCGCGACTCGGGCATCGGCATGACGCCCGAGCAGGCCGCGCGGCTGTTCCAGGCCTTCACGCAGGCCGACGGCTCGACCACGCGCAAGTACGGCGGCACCGGGCTGGGGCTGACCATCAGCAAGCGGCTGGTCGAACTCATGGACGGGGAGATCCATGCCGAATCCACGGCCGGGCAGGGCAGCCTGTTCTGGTTCACGGTGCGCCTGGGCGTGGGCGAGGACAAGGGCGGACTGGACATCTCGGCCCTGAACAGCCTGCGCGGCATGCGCGCGCTGGTGGTGGACGACAACGACGCGGCACGCGAACTCATG
>NZ_BMYK01000084.1 GCF_014652235.1 Pseudorhodoferax aquiterrae | reverse complement strand
GGTAGCGCTCATTGAGACCGCCGTGCCAAGCCTGAAGGAAGAGCCCCGTGCTGATGTGCAGCGCTACGACCAACTGAGGGAGACACGCCCATGAGCACCGAGATCGTCACGCGACTGAAGGCCCTGAAGCTGCACGGCATGGCTGCCAACTGGCCGGAGCTGCTCGCGCATTGCCGCCATGCCGCGCTGGAACCGGAGGCGCTGGTCGACCAGCTTCTGCGGGCCGAGGGGGCCGAGCGGCAGGTCCGCTCGATCGGCTACCAGATGAAGGCTGCGCGCTTCCCTGCGCATCGGGATCTGGCGGGCTTCGAGTTCGGCAACAGCGCCGTCGACGAGGCGCTGGTCCTCAAGTTGCACAGCACGGCCTTCACCGAGACAGCGCACAACGTCGTGTTCATCGGCGGGCCTGGCACCGGCAAGACGCATCTGGCCACGGCGCTGGGAGTGCAGGCGATCCAGTGCCATGGCAAGCGGGTGCGCTTCCACTCGACCATCGAGCTGGTCAACGCGTTGGAGACCGAGAAGGCGGCAGGCAAGGCAGGCCAGATCGCGCATCGGCTGATGTACGCCGATCTGCTGATCCTGGACGAGCTGGGCTACCTGCCGTTCAGCCAGGCCGGCGGAGCCCTGCTGTTCCATCTGCTGTCCAAGCTGTACGAGCACACCAGCGTCGTCATCACGACCAACCTGAGCTTCAGCGAATGGAGCAGCGTGTTCGGCGACGCCAAGATGACCACGGCGCTGTTGGACCGGCTGACCCACCACTGCCACATCGTAGAGACCGGCAACGAATCCTGGCGCTTCAAGCACAGCAGCTCGACCGCGGGAACGCGGCTCAGGCCCCCGCGCCGACGAGGCGCTCCAACCAACGAGGAGAAACAGACTCAAACTACTGACGCAGGCACTGTAGAGTAGCCTGGGGGT
>NZ_BMYK01000083.1 GCF_014652235.1 Pseudorhodoferax aquiterrae | reverse complement strand
GGCCGTGCTGGCGCGCTTCGGCCTGGTGCGTGGCAGCTTCATTCCCCCAAAGGATCTGCGCGAGCTGCGCCTGGTCTCGCGCTACCGGCGCAAGCTCTCGGCCATCTGCTCCAGCCAGATCAACCGTCTGCACAAGATCCTGGACGATGCGGGCATCAAACTGGGTGCCGTCGTCAGCAATGTGAACGGCGTGTCGGCTCGCGCCATGGTTCGCGGCCTGATCCAGGGGCAGCCATTGCCTGCGCTGCTGTCGCACGCGCGCGGCGCGCTCAAGCTCAAGACCGAGGACCTGAAGGCCAGCCTGCAAGGCGAGCTCAGCGCTCGCCACCTGTTCGTGCTGCGCCACCTGCACGAGCAGATCGATCGGCTGCAGCACGAGCTGGACGAGGTCGACGCGTACTTGCTCGATGCCATGCAGCCCTACGCCTGGGCCCACCAGTTGCTCCAGACCATCCCTGGCATCGACCAGATCGCTGCCGCGTTGATCCTGATCGAGATCGGCGATGACATGACCCGATTCGGCTCGCCCCAGCGGCTGGCCAGTTGGGCTGCACTGAGCCCGGGCAACGACGAGAGCGCTGGCAAGCGCAAGTGCGGGCGCACCCGCCACGGCAACAACACCGTGCGCTACATCCTGTGCGAATGCGCCAATGCCGCGCGCATGACCAAGAGCACTCTGGCGTCCAAGTACAAAAGCCTGATGGTGCGCAAGTCCCACAAGAAGTCCATCGTTGCTTTGGCCCACAAGATGATCCGGCTGATCTACGTTCTGCTTTCGCGCCGCCAGCCGTATCTGGACCAGGCCATCGACTACGCCGCCATCAGCGCCGCAAAGAACGCTCCGCGCTGGATCAAGCAACTCAAGGCCATCGGCAAGTGGCCCTCTGTCGACAACCGCTCGGCTCACGCCGTCGCCTGATTCGCCGCTGATTTTCCGGGGTCGGGCCCAGCGGCTTTTCGATTCATGCTGCATGG
>NZ_BMYK01000082.1 GCF_014652235.1 Pseudorhodoferax aquiterrae | reverse complement strand
GCTGATGGTGGTGGACTGGCAGATGCCCGGCATGGACGGCATCGAGACCGCGCGGCGCGTGCGCGCCCTGAACGATGCGATGCGCATCGTGATGGCCACGGCCTACGGGCGCGACGAAGTGCGCGCGCATGCCGAAGAAGCCGGCATCGAAGCCTTCGTGGTCAAGCCCGTGGGGGCTTCGGCGCTGGTGGACGCCTTGATGACCGCGCTGGTGCCCAACACGGCGCCGTCGGCGCGTGCCGTGCAGACCCAGGACATCGCGCCGGACCTGCTGCGCGGCGTGCGGTTGCTGCTGGCCGAAGACAACGAGATCAACCAGCAGATCGCCATCGAGCTGCTCGAGGGCGCTGGCGCCAAGGTGCAGATCGCCAACAACGGCAAGGAGGCGGTGGAGATGGTGCAGTCCGGCCAAGCGTTCGACGCCGTGCTGATGGACCTGCAGATGCCGGTGATGGGGGGGCTGGAGGCCACGGGGCTGATCCGTGCGGACGCGCGCTGGCACGCGCTGCCCATCATCGCGATGACGGCGCACGCCATGGTGGAGGAGCGCGAGCGCTGCCTGGCCGCGGGCATGGTGGACCACATCACCAAGCCGCTGGACCCGCCGGCGATGTTCAAGTCGCTGCTGCGCTGGGTGCAGCCGCGCCCGGCCGCGGCAGAGCCTGCTGCGGCGCCGCGGCCGGCAGCGCCGCCGCCACAGGATCTGCCCGCCATCGAAGGCCTGGACACCGCCGCCGGGCTGCGCCGCGTGGGCGGCAACCGGGCGCTGTATCTGCGGCTGCTGCACCAGTTCGCCGAAGGCCAGGCCGATGCCGTGCAGCGCATCGAGGCCGCACTGGCCGCGGGCCGGCAGGAAGAAGCCGAACGCGCGGCCCACACCGTGCGCGGCGTGGCCGGCAACATGGGGCTGGCGGCGCTGCACGCGGCCGCCACCACGCTGGAAGAATGCCTGCGCCATGGCGGCGAGGTGCCGCA
>NZ_BMYK01000081.1 GCF_014652235.1 Pseudorhodoferax aquiterrae | reverse complement strand
GGTCGGTTACGGTGGCCTGCTGCCGCCTGAACTCCCGAGGCGAGCGCATTCTCAGCGACGAGTGCGGATGCACCTCGTTGAAGTGCCGGAAGGCCGCCGGCAGTTGCGCCAACACCGTGTGCGCGTCACGCAGGTCCATGCGGGCCACGTAGTCGCGCTTGAAGGTGTTCACGAAGCTCTCGGCCATGCCGTTGCTCTGCGGGCTACAGACGGGCGTGTTGATGGGCTTGAGGCCCAGCGCACGCGCCAGCGCCCTGGTGTCAGCTGCGATGTAGGCCCCACCGTTGTCGCTCAGGAACTCCAGTTCCTGGTCTGCCGGCACCGCCTCGACCGAACCGAAGCGACGCTCGACGGCTTCGATGAGCATCTCGCGTACCGGCTCCCCTGGCAGCCCCTTGCCCTCCCAGGCCCGCCAGGCCATCACCTCGCGGTCACAGCAATCCTTCATGAACGTGGCAGTCACGGTCTGGCCCGAGTCGCACTTGATTTCCAGGCCATCGGAGCACCAACGCAGGTCGCTGCGCGAGACCGCCACACGGCCCTCATGGGTGCGTGCGGACTGGCGCCGGCGTGGTGCTTTGGGCAGCAGGAGGTCGGCTGCCGCCATCACGCGATAGACGCGCTTGGCATTGACCTTCGGTGCACCCTGAGCAGCGCGCTGACGGTTGACCAAGGCACAGGCACGTCGATAGCCATAGCTGGGCAGCTGCGCAATTTCCTGGCGCAGCTCAGCAAGCAGCCCGGCATCGCCAGTGGATGTGCGGTGGCGACGACCATCGTTCCAGTCCTCCTCGCGCCCGAGCAGGTCGCGCACATGCGAGCGCGCCAGCCCCATCGTCCGGCAGACCGTTTTCACTGGTCGTCCCCGGGCAACAAGGGCGAGCGCGCAATCCACTTTTTTTCTGCGGCGTACTCCACGGCTTCCTTGAGGATTTCGTTCTCCATGGTCTTCTTGCCGAGCACGCGCTGCAGCTTGGCGATTTCCGCGCGGGCAGCCGCCAGCTCGGAGGCCGGCACAACTGCTTCGCCAGCCGACACCGCGGTCAACGCTCCCTGGCGTTCGAGCTTGCGCCACTGGAACAGCAGCCCTGCCGAGACGCCCTCCT
>NZ_BMYK01000080.1 GCF_014652235.1 Pseudorhodoferax aquiterrae | reverse complement strand
ACGTGTTCAACACGTTCCCTTTTTTGTTTTGGCCGCTCTGCTGCAAACGACTCTGAACGAAACCCTGGCCGATCTGCCTGCTGGCACGATGGCCGAACTGGGCGCGCTGATCGATCCGTCGTGGATCGAGCAGGCACTGCAGGCGACGGGCAAGGCGTCCATCCGGCGGCGCAAGCTGCCCGCCGAGCATGCCGTGTGGCTGGTGATCGGGCTGGCCTTGTTTCGCCAGATGCCGATGTGGCAAGTCGTGCAGGAGATGGCGCTGACCTTTGACGGGCAGGAGTTGCCCGCGCCCAGCGCCAGCGTGCAGGCGCGTCAGCGCCTGGGCGCCGAGCCGCTGGAACACCTGTTCGGCCTGCTCACCGAAGCCTGGGGGCGAGCCCACCCGGTGCACCAGGGCACTTTGCGCGTGCTGGCGGTCGACGGCGTGGTCTGGTCGGCTCCAGACAGCACAGACAACCGCCAAGTGCTGGGCAGTGGCCAGACGCAATACGGTCCGCAGCCCTGGCCCATGGTGCGTGCCGTGTGCCTGCTGGACACCGACAGCCACGAGCTGCTGGACGCCAGCTTGGGCGACTACCACTGCGGGGAGCTGACGCTGGCCGCTGGCCTGCGCGGTCTGGACCACTCGATCACGCTGTTTGACCGGGCCTACTTCTCTGCGGCCTTCCTGCTGGACTGGCAGAGCGCGGGGAGCGAGCGCCACTGGCTCATGCGTGCGCGCGACAACCTGCGCCATGAGGTGGTGCAAAGGCTGGGTGAGCACGACTGGCTGATCCGCATGCCTGTCTCGCCGCAAGCCCGCAAGCTGCGCCCCGAGCTGCCCAGCCACTGGCAGGCCCGGCTGATCCAGACGAACGTGGATGGCAAGCTGCGGCGCTTCATCACCTCCATGCTCGATCCCCAGCGGTTTGCCGCGCCTGAACTGGCGCAGCTGTACTGCCAGCGCTGGGAGATCGAGCTGGGGTTTCGAGAGATCAAGCAGTCACTACAGCATGGCTACAGCGTGCTGCGCAGCAGGCAGCCTGAACTGGTGATGCAGGAGGTGTGGGGCGTGCTGATCGCCCACACGCTGCTGCGCCGCTGCATGCGCCTGATGGCCCAGCACGTCCAGGTCGAGCCCGT
>NZ_BMYK01000079.1 GCF_014652235.1 Pseudorhodoferax aquiterrae | reverse complement strand
GAAGCAGTTGCCTTTGCGGCTCATGCTTTGCTTGACTCCGCGTCGCGCGAGCATCGCACGGTAGGGCTGCATCTTGTAGTGCCAGCCTTGGTCGGAGTGCACGATTAGGTCGGCGGCGCAGTTGGCCCGCGAAAGCGCATCTTCAAGCATGCTGGAAACCATCTCGAAGACCGGGCGCCTTGCCATGCGGTACGCGACGATCTCGCCGTTATACAGGTCCATGCAGGCCGACAAGTAGAGCTTGTGGCCGTTCACATTGAACTCGGTGACATCGGTCGCCCACTTCTGGTTTGGCGCGCTCGCGCAGAAGTCGCGCTGCAGAACGTTGGGCACGTGCTCATCGCTCATGCCCGGAACATGCCGGGAGCGCTTCTTCGCCCGAATCAACGCGCGCAGCCCCATCTTCTGCATCAGACGCTGCACGCACTTGTGGTTGATCGGTTCCGCCATCGAATTGCACAGCACGGCCGTAATCCGCCGGTAGCCGTAGCGGCCCTTGTGCTCATCGTAGACAGCGCGAATCCTGGCTTCCTCGGCACGTTGCTGGTCGGCGCGCTGGGTCGCCTGGCATTGGTAGTAGAACGTGCTGCGCGGCAGGCCCGCTACGTGCAACAGGTCCGCCAATTTATGGTCATGCCTCAACCCGGCA
This sequence comes from Pseudorhodoferax aquiterrae, assembly GCF_014652235.1. Classification (GTDB taxonomy): domain Bacteria; phylum Pseudomonadota; class Gammaproteobacteria; order Burkholderiales; family Burkholderiaceae_C; genus Pseudorhodoferax; species Pseudorhodoferax aquiterrae. The sequence continues at coordinate 511 of NZ_BMYK01000079.1, read as the reverse complement.
ATCAGGCGCGCCTTGTCGGCGCATCTGACCTCTTTGACCGGATCAAGGCCTGCAATTTTTTTAGGTACGCGACCTCCGCGCGCAGTCGGTCGTTCTCTTCCCGCAGGGTTTTCTCCGCATCGACAACGACCGTGCTCGACGGTGTTGCAGAGCGTCGTTCTGGCTTCATCTCGGGCTGCTCTTCTTTCCCGCTTGCGCGCGCCTGCAGGCGGCCTTGATCGAGATTGCGTCGCCAGACCACGACCTGGTTGGGATTGCGGATGTCATAGTGCGCCGCGACCTGACGGCTGGAAAGCTGTTCGCGATCCTGATGAGCCAGCACCTGCAGCTTGAACTGCGCACTGTACGCGCTGCGCTTGGGGCGCAAGCCGTCGATGCCGTGCAGACGGTAGTGGCTCACCCACAAGCGGACCTTCTCCTCGGGAATCGACCACCGCCGAGCTAAGAGCTTCGCTCCGCCTTCGCCTGCCAAGAAGCTCTCGACCACTTCCAGCTTGAACTCCGTTTCGTA
>NZ_BMYK01000078.1 GCF_014652235.1 Pseudorhodoferax aquiterrae | reverse complement strand
TTGCGCGATCGCGGCCCCCGTCAGTGGGTCAGTTTTCAACGATCGCCAACATGTCAACGGGAGTTATAGACTCGGCATAATTTATTCATCAACTTTTGTTGATGACCTGACTCCAAAGTTCATGGAAAAAGAAGATGCACGCAAGCAGTCGCGGGAAGTGCTGCAAGAACGGCGCAAGCAAGTTATCCGTTTGCATCGAAAAGGTGTTGGCGTGATGCAGATCGTGGAGCAAACCGGGCTGAGTTGGTCTGGTGTCAACGCTGCACTGCGCCTGTTCGAGCAAGGCGGAGCGGCTGCACTCAAGCCCCACGCCAGGGGCAAGAAGCCCGGTAGTGGACGCAGCCTGACTCCTGAGCAAGAGCGCGCCATTCGAATGACCATCATCGACAAACGCCCCGAGCAGATCAAGATGGAGTTTGCGCTTTGGAGCCGGCCCGCCGTGCGCGAACTCATCGAACGCGACCTGGGGCTGAAACTATCTGTGCGTTCAGTGGGCGACTATCTGGCACGTTGGGGTTTTACGCCGCAAAAGCCGATCAAGAAAGCTTACGAACAGCGACCTGAGGCCGTCAAGGCGTGGCTCGAAGATGAATACCCTGCCATTGAAGCCAGGGCCAAGCGTGAAGGCGCAGAGATCCATTGGGGCGATGAAACAGCCCTGGTCAACACGGATGTGCGTGGCAGAAGTTACGCGCCCACCGGTCAAACACCGGTGACGCGGGCAGTGGGTGGAACACGGCAAAAGCTTTCGATGATTGCCACCGTCACGAACCAGGGTAAGACGCGCTGGATGATCATTGATGAGGCGTTCAATGCCGACAAGCTGATCGAGTTTATGCAGGCCTTGATCAAGGACGCGCAGGGCAAGAAGATCTTCCTGATTCTTGACAACCTGAGGGTGCACCACAGCAAGCCGGTCAAAGAGTGGGCGGCATTGCACAAAGAGGACATTGAGTTGTTTTACCTGCCCAGCTACAGCCCCACGGATAGGCGTTTTAACCGCATGAGGCCAAGTATCGCACCGCGGAAGCGCCATCAAGCCGGCTGAGACACTCGATTTTCCCGCCCAGGTGTCAGGTTCACCACCAGGGTTTGGCGTTCAGGAGAGTGATTTGCGGCGCTCGGCGTGTACCGGGCGCAGAGCCAGTTCGCGGCAAGTCAGCGCCGGATCGCCGATCTGTGGCGTCAGGCTGCCGCCGATGTCCCCGCTACCGTCAATTGGGCCGC
>NZ_BMYK01000077.1 GCF_014652235.1 Pseudorhodoferax aquiterrae | reverse complement strand
GGCCCGCATCGCCGCGCTGTGCCGCGCCGCCGGCCCCGGCGCGCTGCAGCGCCCGGCCCTGCACCAGGCCGCGCGGCGCCAGCGCAGCGAACTCGGCACGCTGGCCGAGGCCCTGCCCGCCGACGTGTCCGATGCGGCCCTGGTGCTGGCCGCGCCGCTGCGCGCCGAGCTGGCCCATTTGCTGCAGCGCTGCCGGCTGCGCGACGGCCTGGCCGAGGGGCTGGGCCCCAGCGCGCGCACGCGCTACCGGCCCGGCGTGCGCGCGCTGCTGGTCGGTGCCTCGGGCACGGGCAAGACCCTGTCGGCCGGCTGGATCGCCACGCAGCTGTCGCTGCCGCTGTACCGCGTCGACCTGGCGGCCGTGACCAGCAAGTACATCGGCGAGACCGAGAAGAACCTGGCCGAGCTGTTCGCGCGCGCCGAGCACGACGAGGTGGTGCTGCTGTTCGACGAGGCCGACGCGCTGTTCGGCAAGCGCACCGAGGTCAAGGACGCCAACGACCGCTTCGCCAACCAGCAGACCAACTACCTGCTGCAGCGCATCGAGAGCTACGACGGCATCGTGCTGCTCACCAGCAACAGCCGCGCGCGCTTCGACAGCGCGTTCACGCGCCGGCTCGACGCCATCCTCGAATTCCCGGCGCCCGGCCCCGAGGAACGCCGCGCGCTGTGGCGGGCCCACCTGGGCGACGCCCATGCGCTGGCGCCGGCCGCGCTGAACCGGCTGGCCGCCGGCTGCGAACTGGCGGGCGGCCACATCCGCAACGTGGTGCTGGCCGCGCGCGCGGTGGCCGGTGGCGGCGCCATCGACGCGCCGGCCCTGGCCGCTGCGCTGGGCGCCGAGTACCGCAAGCTCGGCAAGCCGCTGCCGGCCGCCCTGCTGGCCCCCGGAGGCTGAGGGCATGGGCCGCGCCGCGCTCCCGGCGCACCTGGCGCGTGCCCGTCCGCGCGCGCGCCCGGCCGACGCGGACACCGCACGCCGCGCGCGCACGGCTGCGCGCGAGGACACCGCGGAACCCGGCAGCGCAGCGGCCGACGCCGCGCCGGCCTGGCCGCGCTACCTGGCACCCCAGGCCACGGCCGGGCCGCTCGCGGCCGGTGCCGACGGGCTGCTGGACGCGCGCCTGGACGCAGGGCTGGACGGGCGCATGGACGCGCGGCTGGATGCCCGGTTGGACACCCGGTTCGACGCCCGGCTCGACACCCCGCTCGGTGCGCGGCTGGACGCCGGCCTGGACGCCCGGCGCACCCCGCTGCGGCCCGCGGAACCCTTGACCCGGCCGACGCCGCCCGATGCCGGCCTGGTCCGCCCTGCCGGCCGGCCGGCACCGGCCGCGGCAGCGACCACGCCACCGTCCACGGCCCCACCCGCAGCCCCCGCCGCGCCCGACGCC
>NZ_BMYK01000076.1 GCF_014652235.1 Pseudorhodoferax aquiterrae | reverse complement strand
CGCCATTGCCCGCAGAGGACGAAGACCCAGAAGTGACCAAGCTGCGCGCGGCTTTGGATCACCGCATCGGTGAGGTTCAATTGCCGGAAGTGATTCTGGCCGTTGACGCCCAGGTGCGCTTTAGCTGGATCATGCTCGGACGTGAGCCGCGCTCTACCGACGAGCTGCTGATGGTCTATGCCGGCATCATGGCCCACGGCACCAGTCTGACTGCGGTCGAATGCGCGCGCATGATTCCGCAATTGTCTGCCACCAGCATTCGCCAGGCCATGCGCTGGGCGCGGGACGAACGGCGTCTGAGCCAGGCCTGCCAGGCTGTGCTGGAATTCATGCAGCGACACCCGATTGCCGCCACCTGGGGGCGGTCCGATTTGGCATCTTCTGACATGATGAGCATGGAGACCACCAAACGGGTGTGGCAAGCCCGGCTTGATCCTCGGCGCAACACACCTTCCATTGGAATCTACTCCCATGTAAAAGACCGGTGGGGCATCTTCCATGCGCAGCCCTTTGTGCTCAATGAGCGCCAGGCGGGCGTGGCCATTGAAGGTGTCATCCGCCAAGAAAAGCTGGAGACCAGCCAGCTTGCTGTGGATACCCATGGCTACACCGACTTTGCCATGTCACATGCCCGTTTGCTTGGTTTTGATCTTTGCCCGCGGTTGAAGGAACTCAAACAGCGCCACCTCTTTGTGCCACGCGGCACCAAAGTGCCCGCAGAAATCGCTGCGGTGTGCGAAGCCAATGTCGACGTCGCTTTGATCGAAAAGCATTGGGATAGTCTGGTGCACCTGGCAGCCTCGGTCATGAGCGGACATGCCAGTGCGGTGGCAGCTCTTGCGCGGTTCGGTTCTGCCGCCCAGGGCGATCCAATCTATGAGGCTGGCGTGCAATTGGGGCGGTTGCTGCGTACGGCGTTTTTGGCTGACTACTTTGTCAAGGACGCTTTCAGGAACGAGTTGCGCCGGGTGCTCAATCGGGGCGAGGCTGTTAACGCCCTCAAGCGCGCCATTTATACCGGCCGGATCAGCCCGGCGCAGGCCAAACGTGTCGATGAAATGCAGGCTGTGGCCGATGCGTTGAGCCTGATGGCCAACATCGTGATGGCGTGGAATACCTCACAGATGCAGGCGGTCCTGGATCGCTGGTCGAACCGCCGCCAGGTCATTCCACCGGAACTGATCGGGAAGATTGCGCCCACCAGGCTGGAGAGCATCAACTTGCGGGGTGTGTTTCGCTTCCCGGTTGACCGCTATGCTGACCAAATCCTGCCTTCGCGGCCAAATGCATCGATAACTGGCACCAATGGATGAAACCGACCACGGTTTGACGCCACGAATCGCAGATTTGAAAGTGAACAGGAAAGTCAATGAAATCAACGATCTACCAACACCACCTCCGCGCCA
>NZ_BMYK01000075.1 GCF_014652235.1 Pseudorhodoferax aquiterrae | reverse complement strand
CTGGCGGCCTGGGCGCGCTGCTTGGCGATGAAGCCGGCCATGCGCACCGTGAGCGGCTGAGCCCAGGACTGCGCGGCCTGCGTCACGGTGCCGGCCAGGCCGCCGAAGGCCTCGGTGAATCCGGCCGCGCTCTGCGCGCGCTGTTCGGCGCCCTGGGCCTGCAGCTGCGCCAGCATGGCCTGCAGCCCGCCGGCCTCCTGTTCGGAGCGCTGCAGCTGGGCGCCGGCCTGTTCGGCCAGGCTGCCCTCCAGCCGCTGCTGGTTGGCCTGCAGGCGCTGGTCGAGCCGGGCGCCGCTGGCGCGTGCGCCCTGCAGCGCGCCCTCGGGCGCGCGCTCGGCGGCCTGGCGCAGCGCGCCGGCACCGCGCGCGGCACTGGCGCGCAGGTTCTGCTCCAGGCCCTGGGCGGCGCGCAGGTAGGTCGGCAGCGCACCGCGCGTGGCGGCTTGCAGGCCACCCACGGCCTGCTGTGCCTCGCGCCGCACGCCGGACAGTGCACCGCGCGCCTGGCTGTTGAGCCGGCTCTTGGCCGCACGCTGCTGGGTGCGCAACTGCTGCAGCTGGCTGCGGGTCAGCCCGGCCAGGGCCTGCTGCGCGGCCTGCTGCTGGCTGCGCAGCTGGCTGCGCGCCTGGCGCAGCGCCGCGGCCACGCTGCTGCGGCCCTGCGTGGCCAGGCGCGCGTTCTCACCGGCCAGCGCGGCCTGGTAGCTGCACGACAGGCTGCAGGCGGTGGTGTCGCGCGACTGCTCCCAGGCCTGCTTCTTGGCGTCGAAGCGCTGCTGCAGGCCCTGCACCTCGGGCTCGACCCAGCGTGGGATGCGCAGCTGGCGCTTCTCGTTCTTGGCCCGGTCCAGCCAGGCGCCGCGCTGCGTGGAGAAGTGCGTGGCGCGCGTCTCGCTCCACTGCGTCAGCGTGCGGCGCGCCTCCTGGTAGGCCGTATCGGCCTGGCGCACGGCGCCGTTGTAAGCCGACACATGGCCACTGACCAGCCCGCCGACCACGCTGGCGATGCGCGCCGCGCCGCTGCGCTCGCCGGCGTTGATGAGGCCGTGCGCGCTGCGGCCGGCCGCGGCGATGGCCTGGCCGGCGTCCAGCGCGGCCGAGTCCACCGCCATGGCCGCCATCTGGCCGGCCTCCTCGGTCGCGGCGGCGGCCGCATCGGCGGCCTGGTCGATGGCGCCGTGGTCCAGCTCGTGGCGCTGCACGATCTGCCCGGCCTGCAGGCCATGGGCCTGGGCCATGTAGTGGCTGATGCCGTTGGCGCGTTCCAGCAGCTGCTGGTGCATGCCGCGCAGCTGGTCGGCCGCGCCGGCATAGGCCTGGCGCGCCTGGCCGGCGGCCGCGCGCGCGGCGCGGCGCTGGTCCTCGGCGTTGGCGCCGGCCGGCGGGGTGGCCGGGCCCTCGCGCGGGGCGGCGGCGGG
>NZ_BMYK01000074.1 GCF_014652235.1 Pseudorhodoferax aquiterrae | reverse complement strand
AAGCAGGCGCTGATCGACAAGCTCACGCACGAGGTGGCCAACCTGCGGCGGCTGAAGTACGCCGTCACCAGCGAGAAGTTCTGTGCTGGCATGAGCGCCGAGCAAAAGAGCCTGATCGAAGAGACGCTGGACAGCGACATCGCGCAGCTGACGGCCGAGCTCGAACAAGCCGATGCCGACGCCCAGGGCGCCAAGGACAAGAAGGCCAAGCAGCATCCCAGGCGCGAGCCGCTGCCAGCGCACCTGCCGCGCCGCGACGTGCACCACGAACCTGAGAACACGGCCTGTGCCTGCGGCTGCGCGATGAAACGCATCGGCCAGGACATCGCAGAGCGGCTGGACTACGAACCCGGCGTGTTCACGGTGGAACGCCACGTGCGTGGCAAGTGGGCCTGCACGCACTGCCAGAAGCTGGTGCAGGCCCCGGTGCCTGCGCACGTCATCGACAAGGGCATCCCCACCGCCGGGTTGCTGGCCCAGGTGCTGGTGGCCAAGTTCCTCGACCATCTGCCGCTGTACCGCCAGGAACGCATCTTTGAGCGCGCCGGCATGCTGATAGCGCGTTCCACCTTGGCGCAGTGGGTCGGTGAATGCGGCGCGCAGCTGCAGCCGCTGGTGGACGCGCTGACGAACGAGCTGCTGCGTCACTGTGTGCTGCATGCCGACGAGACACCGGTGGGCATGCTCAAGCCGGGCAACAAGAAGACCCACAAGGCCTACATCTGGACCTACTGCACCACCAGCTTCAATGCGACTCGGGCCGTGGTGTTCAACTTCGCTGAGACCCGTGGCGGGGAGAACGTGCGCGGCTTCCTGCGCCAAGACGGCGGGCATGCCCGCGAACAAGCCTGGGCAGGCACACTGGTGACCGACGGGTTCTCCGGCTACAAGGCCAGCTTCGAGCGCGGCGTCACCGAAGCTGGATGCGTCGCGCACGCCCGGCGCAAGTTCCACGAGCTGTGGGCCAACCACGCCAGCAAGGTCGGCCAGCAGGCGCTGAGGTACTTCCAGGTGCTCTTCAGGATCGAGGAAGACATCGCTGCAGCCACTGCCCAAGAGCGACGACGTGTGCGGCAGCGCAAGTCGCGAAGGGTGGCCTCAGCGTTGAACAAGTGGCTGCTGGCGCAGCGCCAACTCGTGCCCGACGGTTCGGCCACCGCCAAGGCCATCGACTACAGCTTGAAGCGGTGGAAGGCGCTGACGCGCTACATCGACGATGGCGACGTGCCCATCTCCAACAACCGGGTCGAAAACCAGATCAGGCCGATTGCACTTGGCAGGTCGAACTGGCTGTTCGCCGGCAGCCTACGCGCAGGCCAGCGGGCCGCAGCGGTCATGAGCCTGGTGCACTCGGCCAAGATCAATGGCCACGATCCGTACGCCTACCTCAAGGACGTTCTGGAGCGGCTACCCACACAGCCCGCCAGTCGGATCGAGGAACTGCTGCCGCATCGCTGGACGCCTTTGGCTGCT
>NZ_BMYK01000073.1 GCF_014652235.1 Pseudorhodoferax aquiterrae | reverse complement strand
CCTCATCGCACGGCCTCGCCGGCTTGACGCGGACCATAGAACCTCTGCCAGTCCGCCGGGTGCGCCCCCTGGAGGGGGGATGGGACTTCTACACGCAGTGAGAAGTCCAAACGGGGGTGGTCTCATGTCTCAGTCCATCTTGATGTTGGCGGTCTTCACGACCTTGCCCCACTTGGCGATCTCGCTGCGCAGCATCTGCGCGAACTTCTCGGGCGAGGTGGGCATGGCCTCGGCGCCCGCGTCGTACAGGCGCTGCTTGACATCGGGCTGGGTCATGACCTTCTGCAGGTCGGCACTGATCTTGGCCACGATGTCGGGCGGCGTGCCCTTGGGCGCGACCAGGCCGGCCCAGGAATAGGCCTCGTAGCCCGGCACGCCGGACTCGGCGATGGTCGGCAGCTCGGGCAGCAGGGCCGAGCGCTGGGCGCTGGCCACGCCCAGCGCGCGCACCTTGCCCGCGCGGATCTGCGGCAGCGCGGTCGGTGCGTCGGCGAACATGAGCTGCACCTGGCCGCCGAGCAGGTCGGTCATGGCCGGCGCGCTGCCCTTGTAGGGGATGTGCTGCAACTGCACGCCGGCCTGCATGTTGAACAGCTCGCCGGCCAGGTGCGTGCCGCCGCCGTTGCCCGAGGAGCTGAAGGCGATCTTGCCGGGCTCCTTCTTGGCCAGCGCCACGAGTTCGGCCACGTTCTTGGCTGGCAGCGAAGGGTGGGCGACCAGGATGATGGGGAACATCGCGCCGAAGCTCACGGGCACGAAGTCCTTCTCGATGTCGTAGCTGAGCCCGGGCTTGAGCGCGGGCAGCACCGAATGGTGGATCGCGCAGACGAACAGGTTGTAGCCGTCGGCCGGCTGCTTGGCCGCGATCTCCGCACCCACGATGCCGCCGGCCCCGGCGCGGTTGTCGACGATGCCGCTCTGGCCCCAGAGTTCGCCGAGCTTTTGCGCCATGGCGCGGGCCGTCACGTCGACGGGGCCGCCGGCCGGGAAGGGCACGGTGAACTTGACGGGGCGGGTCGGGTAGGCGGACTGCGCGAAGGCCGGCAGTGCCGCGAGGGCGGTGGTGGCCAGCACGAGCTGGCGGCGGTTGAGATGGGCCATGGATGTCTCCTCCTGGTTGTCGTGTCAGCGGGTCAGCACGGCGCGGCCGGCATCGAGCACGGTCACTTCGCGCTCCACGGCGATGGCGCGGAACGCGACCTCGCCCGGCGCGGCGCCGCGGTACATCTCGAAGCGCAGCGTCTCGCCCGGGTAGACCGGCGAGGAGAAGCGCGCGAACAGGTTCTTGAGCGTTTCGGGTTGGCCGCCGCCCCAGGCGGTCAGCAGTGCGCGGCCAGCGATGCCGTAGGTGCACAGGCCGTGCAGGATGGGCCTTGCGAAGCCGGCAGCCTTGGCCGTGGCCGGGTCCGAGTGCAAGGGGTTGCGGTCGGCGCAGAGCCGGTACAGCAGGGCCTGCTGCGGCAGCGTGCTGATCTCCAGCACCTGGTCGGGCGCGCCGGTGGGCGGCTTGGGCGGGGCGGGCGGCGTGCTGTCGGTCTTGCCGTCCTTGGCCGAGAAGCCGCCGTTGCCGCGCGCGAAGGTGGTGTGGCGCACGGTCGCGAGCCATCGCCCGGTGGCGGCGTCGTGCAGTTCCTTGTCGTAGGTCACCGTGGCGCCACGGCCTTCGCCCTTGTCGACGATGGACACCACGCGGTGCTCGGCGCGCACCGTGCCGGCAGCGGGCAGCGGCGCGTGCAGCGTGATCTCTTCCTCGCCGTGCACGATCTTCGTGAAGTCGATGCCGGTGCCCGGGTCCTGCATCCACGAACCGGGGAAGCCCAGCACCACGGCCATGGTGGGCAGGGCCAGCGGCTGGCCGGCGTGGGTGTCGTTGACGAACTGCAACTGCAGCGGGTCCATCGGGTCGTCGCCCAGGCCCAGCGCGAGCGCGTAGCGCATGCTGTCGTCCGCGGTGTAGCGGTGCTCGATGGACGGGAAGGTCCAGTTCTTCAGGGTGTCGTAGTCGATCATGGCGGAGAAGGAAGTGGGTTGGCCGACTGCAGCGATGGCCCGTGCGTGACCCCGCGCCCGGGGCCCCTGTGCCCACGCCGAGGAGCGCAGTGGCCTGGGCGGCGCAAGGGCACCTTGCGCTTCGTTGACTGACTCATTGCACTTGTTCGAGCTGAACGAACGCAGTGAGTGGTGCGAGT
>NZ_BMYK01000072.1 GCF_014652235.1 Pseudorhodoferax aquiterrae | reverse complement strand
AGGCGCTGGCCGCCTTCGGCGCCGAGCTGCATGCCAAGGTGCAGGCGCTGCGGGCGGCCTGCGGGACCGACGCTGGCGTGGCGGCGGCACCGGCTGGCGCGCCGGCCATGGGCGCCGCCGAGGCGGCCGAGCGGACCCAGCAGTTCGCCCGGCTGCTGGCCGACTGCGATGCGCAGGCCGAGGAGTACCTGGCAGCGCACCGCGCCGCGCTGCAACAGGTCTGCGGCGCCGAGGCCGTGGCCGCAGTCGCGCGGGCCGTGCAGGACTTCGACTTCGATGCGGCGCTGCAGGCCCTGCGCGACGCCGCCGCCCAGCAGGGCGTGGTGATCGCGGCGACGGCCTGATCCGGCCGGCACCCGGCGTGTGGGCGCTTCCCGGCCGTGAAGCGCTGCGGATCGGTTTCCGGACACAGCCAATGCGCCGGCAAATTCATTTATAAACGGTAACAAATCAACGCCACCCGTTTTCCATGCACCAGGAGCGCTTTCGGATGGTTTCGTTCGCACGGCGGCCCGTGCCGTGTGGGTAGTGGCTGCTTCGACCATGTTCCTCCCTCCTGTGCAGCACGGCGCCACGCCCGCGGCCCTGATCGTGTGCGACCGCCACGGGCGCATTCAGCGCACCAATGCCGCATGGAAGCAGCTGTTCGGCCACCCGGTCGGCAGCGGACCGACCCTGTTCGATGCGGCGCTCTACGCCGATGGCGAGGCCGGCCTGCGCCGGCTGCAGCAGGCGCTGGCCAACCCCGAGCAAGCCGTGGACGCACTGGAGCTGCGCCTGCTGCGCCAGGACGGTTCGCAGTTCCTGGCCTGTCTGCGGTGTGCAGCATCGCAGGCGGGCGGCCAGACCTGGTACAGCGCCTGGATCACCCCTTGCGCGTCGCTCCATCCGGTCGTCCAGGGCGCGCATGCGCAACAGGCGCTGTTGCTGGACGGACTGCTGGCAGGTACCGCGCTGGTGGACCAGGGCCGGCTGCTGCGCGTCAACCTCAGCTTCGCGCGCATGCATGGTTACGAGGATGCCGACGGCATGGCCGGCCTGGAGATCGAGGGGCTGTTCGAGGACACCACCGAATACCAGCGCTTTTGCACCGAGACGGCCCGCTCGTTCGCCCACGGCGACAGCTGCAGCATCACCTGGCGTGCACGGCACCGCGACGGCACGGCCTTCCAGGTCTATGCGCGGGGCCGCAGCACCGCGCTGCCGGACGGAAGAGCGGCGGTCGCCTGGATTGTCGACGACGAGAGCGACCTGCGCCGCGCGCAGGAGGCGCGGCAGGACAATGAGACCTACAGCCGCATGCTGCAGGACTCGCACATCGCGATGTCCATCTACGACCCGGTCAACGACTGCTACACCGACTGCAACGAGGCCGCACTCAGGCTCTACGGCCTGGCACGCCGCGAGGACCTGATCGGGCGCAACGTGCTGTCTGTCTCGGCGCCCAGGCAGGACAACGGCATGGAGTCGGCGGAGATGCTGGCCATGGGCCGCAAGAGACTGCGGAGCCGAGGCGAGGAGATGCCAACCTTCGAATGGCGCCACCGCCGGCCGAACGGCGTGGAATGGATCGCCGAGGTGCACGGCACGCCGTTCCGCTACCGCGGCAAGACCCTGGTGCAGTTCACCGTCAGCGACATCACGGCCGACAAGGAGACCCGACGCCAGGTCAAGGAGATGGCGGTCTTCCTGCAGACCATGATCGATCGCATGCCCAACGCCGTCTACTACAAGGGGCCGGACACGCGCTTTCTGGGTTGCAACGAGGCCTTCGAACAGGCGTTCGGCGTGAAGCGCGCCGACCTGGTCGGCAAGCGCGTGGACGAACTGGACGATGTGCCCGAGCCCCTGCGCAGCGAACTGCAGGCGCAGGATGAACGCGTGATCGCAACCGCCGCGCACGAGCGGCGCGAGACGCGGCTGCGCTTCGCCGACGGCAGCGTGCACCAGGTGCTGTACTCGGTCAGCGGCTTTCGCAAACGTGACGGCAGCCCGGGCGGCCTGGTCGGCGTGGTGGTCGACCTGGAAGCTTTGAAGGCCGCCCAGAGCGCGTTGGGTGTGGCGCAGAAGGAACAGGCCGCGATGTTCGAGACGGCCGGCGTGGGCATCGCCTTCGTGCGCGACGGCGTGATCGCCCGCTGCAACCGCGAGCTCGAGAGCATGTTCGGCTATGCGGAGGGCGAGTTGCAGGGCCGGCCGCTGGGCCTGTGGTACGGCGGGCATGCGGACCTGGCCGAGGCCCGGATGCGGCTGGAGCAACGCATCGGCATGCCGCGCGACAGCCACCACGACCAGGAGTTCGTGCGCAAGGACGGCACGCGCTTTTGGGGCCGCATCACGGCACGCCACATCGACGCCGACACCAGCCAGGGCAGCGTGTGGTTCATGGAGGACGTGACGGAGGAGCGC
>NZ_BMYK01000071.1 GCF_014652235.1 Pseudorhodoferax aquiterrae | reverse complement strand
CGCCGGCCTCGGCCGCCGGGGCAGCGGATGCCTCGGGTGCGGCCGGCGGGTGGGCCGCCGGCGCCGGCGCGTCGGGCGCGTTCGGTGCGGCCGGCCGCACCGGGGCGGCCATCGGCTCCAGCCCGCCGTGCGTGACCACATGGTCCAGGTGGATGGCTCGGCCCAGCGGCCCGCCTTCGCCGACCTGGTTCATGAACGACAGGTCCTGCGCCGCGGCCTGCAGTGCGTCCGGTGCCAGCGGCGGCAGGCCGCGCTCGGCGCGCCCGGCGGCGATCTCGGCCTCCAGCCGCTGCGCGCCGCGCGCATGGCGGGCCTGGCCCACGGCCTCGCCCGCGCCTTCGCCAATGCCCTGCACGAAGGCGTGCGCACCGGCCTGGCCGATGTCCAGCAGCGCATCGCCGGCGTCGCCCTTGAAGCGGCCGGTGCCGGCGTCCACCAGGATCTCGGTGGCGCGCCCGCCCATGCCGCCGATGGCCGAGATGCTGCCGCGCGTGAGGCCGCGCGCGGCCATGGCACCGGCGCCGCGCGCCATGCCGCCGCGCGCCGACATGTTCAGCGCGGCGTCGATGCCGCGGCCCACGCCGCCGATGCCGCGCCCGGCCAGGCCGACCAGGCCACGCGCCACGCCGCCCTGGGCCGCATAGGCGCGTGCGCGCTCGGCGATCACGGCGCCGTTGCGGCCCAGCGCCTCGATGGAGTTGGTCAGCGTGGCCGTGGCCGCGCCCGACAGCCCGCCCTTGATGAGCCCGCCGAACAGCGCGCCGATGGCATCGTCCGCGCCATGGGCCCAGGTGCGTTCGTCGAAGGCGGCGTTGGCCATGCCTCCGATGGAGCCGGTGATGGCGCCGACGATGATCTGGTCGACCACCGGGTTGCCCGTGAAGATGCGCGACAGCGTGACCAGCGTGCGCGAGGCGGTGCTGGCGGCCTGCGCGCCCTTGCTGGCGATCTGCGCGGCCGCGCCGAGCTGGGCGCCGACGCCGGCCGTCACCGCCTGCACGGCCGTCATGCCCAGGTCCACGGCGGCCTGCTCCCAGCCGTAGCGCCCGCCCTTGATCGCGTAGTTGGCCGACATCGAGGCCAGCCCGGTCACGATGGCCGCGGCGATCAGCGGACCGGCCGCGCCGCCCGTGGCCACCGTGATCACGGCCGCCGCGATGGCGCCCAGGATGGCGATGCCGGTGGTGGCGATGTCGGCGAAGGCGTCGATGCGCCGGCCGTAGGTCTCGGCGATGGCCTGGGCCGTGGCCGTGGTCGAGGCGAAGCTGTCGCGGTCGGTGCCGGTGTAGCGGCCCTGGGCGTCGAAGTTGGGGCTGGCCGCGCGCACGATGACCTCGCCGCGCGGGCCGAAGCCCAGCGGCCCGCCGGCCAGCGTGCGCAGCTCGGCCTCGGTCTCGCCCATGGCCTCCTCGGCCAGCGTGCCGTCGGCCAGCCAGGCCCCGAAGCTGCTGGCCTCGCGGCGCTGCTGCTCGATCGCGAAGGCCGCCACCTCCAGCCGCTCGCGGTCGTTGCGCGGCTGGCCGAGCAGGGCGCGCTCCATGCGCAACCGGTCGTCGCCCGAGACCTCGCCCATGAAGCCTTCGCCGAAGGTGCCCAGGTCGGCGTCCAGCGAGTTGCCGGTGTTGCGCCGGTAGGCCGCGCGCATGGCCGCGATCTCGTCGCGGTCCATGCGTTCGGTGAAGCGGAACAGCAGGTCCTCGTTGGTGCCGCAGCCGGCCATGGCGTGCTGCATGGCCAGCGCGGCGGTCTCGGGCGAGGGCCGGGCGTCGGTCAGCAGGCCGGCGGCCAGCGCGGCGCCCGTGCTGTCGGAGCCGAAGCGGCTTTGCAGCTGGCCGATCACGCGGTCGCGCGCGGCCGTCACGCGCGTGTCCTCCATGGCCGCGGCCGGGTTGGCCGGGTCGTGCGCGGGTGCGTAGTCCTCGGGCGTGGCCGGGCCGCTGGCGTAGCGCTCGGCGGCCAGCATCACCACGCGCGCGCGCTCCTCGGCCGCGCGGCGGTGGGCCTCGCGCTCGGCCGGGCTGGCATTGGCCAGGTCGGCGCGGAAGCGCGGGTCGAAGGTGGCGCGGTCGATATTGACGGCGTTGGGCGGATCGCCGGTGCGCTGCATCTCCACGCCCAGCCGCGCCGCGCGCGCCTCCACGCTGCCCTCGCCATGGCGCAGCAGCGCGCCGGCCAGGTCGCGGTTGGCGCCCTCCAGCCGGCGCGTGACGATCTGCGGCTCGCCGCCGGGGCCGGCGCCGTGGACGTAGACGTCGATGTCGCGGCTCACGTAGGCCACGGCGCGGTCCTCGGCGCTCAGGCCCCGGACGTCGGTGCCGGGCGCCACGCCGCGCGCCACGGCCGCGTCGGAGACGATGCCGCCCAGCGCCTGCACCACGGCCTGGCGCCGCGTGTCGCCGTCCATCTCCTGCGCGGCGCGCCAGTCGCCCTCGGGCGGCGCGCCGGTGTAGCGCTCGATGGCGCTGTGCACGGCGTCGGCGTCGCCGTCCACGCGGGCCTCATCCACCGCGTCGCGCAGGCGCAGCGCGTCGGCCGTGGCGTGCTCGCCGCGGGCCAGCGCGTCGAAGACCTCGCGGTCGGTGCCGCCCAGCGCGTCGCGCACCTCGGCCATGGTGCCGCCGGCATCGCGGCCCAGCGCGGCCAGCTGCTCGGGCGAAAGCGAGCGCATGACCTCCTCGATGCGGGCCTCGTCGTCGTTGAACACGCCGACCGAGTCGGCCAGCTCCAGCCGCGCGCCGGTCACGTTGTCGCCGTACAGGTAGGCGCTGGCGGCCTCGTAGTCGGTGCTGTCGGCGCCGAGCTCGCGGCGCAGGTCGGTGTCCAGGTGGCGGCCGCGGTGGCGCCGCGGGTAGACCTGGGTGTCCAGCGCGCGGCCCTGGGCCAGCGTCATGCCGCGCAGCGCGGCCAGCACGCCGGCCTCGTCCACCGTGCCGGCGAAGCCGCCGCCCAGCGCGCCCACCACGCGGTTGGCGCGGCCGTCCAGCGCGGTCTGGGCCTCGGCGCCGGCGGCCTCCAGCTGGCTGGCGTAATAGGTGGCGGGCTCCTTGCGCAGCGCGTTGTACTCCACCTCCTCGCGGATCTGGCGGTCCAGGCCGGGCGCCGTGCCGCCGGCAGCCCCACCACCGCCACCACCGCCGCCG
>NZ_BMYK01000070.1 GCF_014652235.1 Pseudorhodoferax aquiterrae | reverse complement strand
TGCGCGACCACGACGAAGCCCATCAGCGAGTGCGCGCCACCGCAAAACTCCGCGCACTGCCCGCCATAGACGCCTGGCTTGTCGGCCTGCAGCTTCAGGCGGTTGGTGCGGCCCGGGACCATGTCCATCTTGCCGCCGAGCTTGGGCACCCAGAAGCTGTGGATGACGTCTTCGGAAACCATGTCGATGACGACCGGCTGGCCGACCGGAATGTGCAGTTCATTGGCATCGGCCAACCACTCCTGCCCTCCAGCGTCCAGGTATGACACCCGCCACCAGTAGATGTTGCCCGCGATGCGCATGCGCAGCTCGTCGCCCCTGACGGTCGTCAGCCCCGAGACCAGCGCCATGCTCCAGACCAGCAGAAGAAAGAGAACGCCCGCCGGTACCACCAGCCCGAACCATCTGACGACGCGTTCGCCGCCCAGCCGTGCACGCAGGCTATCGCTGCCATACAGCGCAATCCACATCGCGACGCAGACCAGCACGAAGATCAGCGCCATCAGCGCCATCAGCACCCAGGCCAGCGTCGTGACGGTGTTCGAGAACGGCCCTTGTGGGTCCAGCACGGGTGGGGGCCAGCCGCGCAGGGCCTCAGCGAGACTTGAGCTGGAGGAGGTAGGCTGTGACATCGCGGGCTTCCTGGTCCGACATGGGCATGGCCGGCATCGCAGTGCCGGGCACCAACGCGGGTGCATTGCGAACGAACTGCATCAGCACGCCGGGCTGGTTGGGTAGGCGGCCAGCGATGAGGCCTTGCGCGCCGAAGTTCTCGAGCGAAGGCCCCAGCGCCCCCCGTGGCCATGCGACGTCGGGGAAGGCGTGGCAGGCCACGCAGCCCTTCTCCGAGACCAGGCGCAGACCGCGGGCGACATCGGCCGCGTCCAGCTTTGGCGTTCGGTCAGGCGGACCATCGCAAGCGGCGAGGCCGCATGCGGCCGCACAGAGCACCGCACGGAGGATGCACCGTCTGCTCCGCGCAAGAATTGAGTCACACTGCACTCCCATGCGTTCATCCTGCGCGTCAGCCCACCAGACCGCCCACCAACCCGTTCGACAGGCAGTGCGACCTGGTCTGGCGATGGCAATCGTTTCCGCGGTTGTCGCCTTGTTCGCCGGCGGTTGCACAGACCGCATGGCGCCCAGCAACGACCGTTATGGCCGCAGTGGGGAACTCATCGCGATGAGCGGAGGCGAAGGCGGTGCCCGCTATGCGTGTGCGGCCTGCCATGGCGCCCGCGGCGAAGGAAACGGCTTCGATGCACCCCGGCTGGCCGGCCTGCCCGCCGGCTACCTTCAAAAGCAGATGGAAGACTACGCCGCTGGCCTGCGGCCGCACACGGTGATGCGCGACGTGGCGCGCTTCCTGGACAGCGACGAGCGCGTGCTGGTGGCGAACCACTATGCCGCACTGCCGCCGCGCGCCCTGGCGCCAGCCACCACGGAGCCGACGACGGAGCGCACGGCAGCGCTGTACGCGCGTGCCTGCCAGCAATGCCACGGTGTCGATGCCGTCGGCACCCCGGTGGGGCCACCGCTGGCGGGCCAGCCGGCCTTCTACACGGCCCAGCAGCTGCGCGACTGGCAGCTCTCCAAGCGACGCGGCGACGGCCGTCATGAGATGCTGCGCGTGGCGCAAGAACTGCAGGCGGAGGACATCAGGACTCTCGGCCTGTACTTGGCGCAGATCCCACCACGCCCGGTACCTGCTGTCCGTTGAGATCGAGCATCGACTGCAGCACCTGGTCGCGCTTGACGAGGTAATGCAGCACGGCCGCGCCGGCGTGGCCGGGAATGGCCAGCACGGTGATCCAGACGATCCAGAAGTGGGCCGTTGCGGCGCCCTCCATGAGGCTGTGCTGCAGTTGCTCCGACAACTGGTCGAACGGCAGGTTGGGAAACGGAATGAAGCCTGCAACCGACAGCGGCAGGTTCCCTGGTAGGGTGGACCACATCACCCATCCGCTGATCGGCAGCGCAATGAAGCCGAAATAGAACCAGGCCTGGATCAGCCGGCTCGCTCGGCCTGCGAACGAATCTGGCTCGATGTTCTCCGGCCCGCTGATCTGGCTGCGCCAGAGAAAACGCAGAGAGCCGAACGCCATGATCGTCAGCCCGAGCTCGGCATGGGTCTGGTAGCCCACGTGCTTGTCCCCTCCCACTGGCAGAGTGCCAAGGTACCAGCCATAGCCGAGCTGGACGATCATCATCGCTGCCATCACCCAGTGGAAAGTCACGCCGATCGGCGAGTACAGGCCGCGGCGGTTGTAGCCCTCTGCCCATTCGATGATGGCGACGAGATTCAAGTCGACTCCACGGGCACGGTGCGATCAGCGCGGCTGCCGTCGGCGCGCATCCAGCGCCAACCGATCCAGACGGCGGCACACAGGTAGGCGAGGCTGCCCGGCGCCCACATCGTCAGGCCCGCCAACTGCTGGTCCTCGAGCGGCAAGACGCCCCACGAAAGCGTGGACAGGAAGTGTGGCGCGTACATCGGCCGCGCGGCGAAGGTGATCAGGGCGCCCAACAAGCCCATCTGCACCGTCGTGACCAGCAGCGCGGCCAGCGCCTGGGCTGCGCTGGTGCGGCGCAGCGCGGTCCAGAAGAGCACAGCGCTTGCCGCGAGAGAGAACTGCATCAGCGCGTAGACCGGCACCGATGACAGCGCGGCGCCATACGCGCTGGGGGCATGCCAGATCCAGAACACCAGCGCGGCCATCGTCGTGCTGGTCCACACCGGTGCCGGCAAGCTGTCCAGCCGCCTGCTCAAGCCAAACGCCAGCAGCGGCGCGATCACCAGCACCAAGGCCATGTGGTGGACCACGCGCACCGTGAAGAACGCGGAGCTGAACGCGCACAGCGGCGAGACATACAGAAGAAACACCATGATCCACGCAGCGCGCAGGCTGCGTATGCGCCCGCGCGAGATGCCGCCGGCCATCACCGGATGCCACAAGACCCAGGCAAGAACGGCAAGGCCTGTGCAAAGCACGGGGTCCAGGTTCCAACGCTCAAGCCAGACGCCAGGACTCGGCGCCTCACCGCAGTAGGGTACCCAGCGTTGCGCCTCGTCCATGACGGCTTGTTGCTGCCGCTAGCGCGCCGGCGCCACACGCCAGACGGTGTTCGACAGATCGTCGGCCACGATCACGGCGCCGCGCGGATCCACCGTCACGCCGACGGGGCGGCCCATGGTCTTTCCGTCCCGTTGGAAGCCCGTGAGAAAGTCCACCGGCGGGCCGCTCGGCCGGCCGTCGCGAAAGGGCACGAAGATCACCTTGTAGCCCACCGGCACGGAGCGGTTCCAGCTCCCGTGCAACCCGACGAAGGCGCCTTCTGCAAAACGGGGGTCCGCGATGCTGGACGCAGCAAATGCGACGCCCAGCGGCGCCGAGTGCGACTGCAGCGCGTAGTCGGGCCGGACTGCCATCTTCACTTTG
>NZ_BMYK01000069.1:3549-3957 GCF_014652235.1 Pseudorhodoferax aquiterrae | reverse complement strand
GCCGTGCATCGTGAACAGCTGGTTGTAGGTTTCCTGCGGCACGATGCCTGCCAGCGGCGCGGCCAGCTGCACGCGCATCACCAACGACAGGATGCCCGCGGCGACGAAGAACGCGAAGGCGGTCACGATGAACATGAAGCCAATGACGTTGTTGTTGACGTCGCTCAGCCTGCGCCAGCCCTTGGGCGACGCCCACACCTGCTCCAGCGCCTCCAACTCGCCGGCCGGCCGCCCACCCTGCGTCGGGAAGCGCAGGTACAGGCGCGTGTCGAAGCCGGTCTCGCCGGGCTCGTCCGCTGCGTCCCGCACTGCGCCGTCGACCCCTGGCGCGCCGGCGCTGTGGCCCGTCACTTCAGCGACTCCATGTAGGCCGCCAGCGCGCCCAGCTCAGCGCCGCTGAGCGAGCGG
>NZ_BMYK01000069.1:0-3474 GCF_014652235.1 Pseudorhodoferax aquiterrae | reverse complement strand
TGCCGCAAGCCAGCGCTGCCAGTCGGCGGCCTCGTGCGCGACCACGACGAAGCCCATCAGCGAGTGCGCGCCACCGCAAAACTCCGCGCACTGCCCGCCGTATACGCCTGGCTTGTCGGCCTGCAGCTTCAGGCGGTTGGTGCGGCCCGGGATCATGTCCATCTTGCCGCCGAGCTTGGGTACCCAGAAGCTGTGGATGACGTCCTCGGAAACCATGTCGATGACGACCGGCTGGCCGACGGGTATGTGCAGTTCATTGGCATCGGCCAGCCACTCCTGCCCCGCAGGGTCCAGGTAGGACACGCGCCACCAATAGATGTTGCCAGCGATGCGCATGCGCAGCTCGTCACCCCGGACGGTCGTCAGCCCTGAGACCAGCGCCATGCTCCAGACCAGCAGAAGGAAGAGGACGCCCGCCGGTAACACAAGCCCGAGCCATCTGACGACGCGCTCGCCGCCCAACCGCGCACGCAGGCTATCGCTGCCATACAGCGCAATCCACATCGCCACGCAGACCAGCACGAAGATCAGCGCCATCAGTGCCATCAGCACCCAGGCCAGCGTCGTGACGGTGTTCGAGAACGGCCCTTGCGGGTCGAGCACGGGTGGGGGCCAGCCGCGCAGGGCGTCAGCGAGACTTGAGCTGGAGAAGGTAGGCTGTGACATCGCGGGCTTCCTGATCCGACATGGGCATGGCCGGCATCGCCGTGCCGGGCACCAACGCGGGTGCATTGCGAACGAACTGCATCAGCACGCCGGGTTGGTTGGGCAGACGGCCGGCGATGAGGCCTTGCGCGCCGAAGTTATCGAGCGAAGGCCCCAGCGCCCCCCGTGGCCATGCGACGTCGGGAAAAGCGTGGCAGGCCACGCAGCCCTTCTCCGAAACCAGGCGCAGACCGCGGGCGACATCGGCCGTGTCCAGCTTGGGCGTTCGGTCGGGCGGACCATCGCAAGCGGCGAGGCCGCATGCGGCCGCACAGAGCACCGCACGGAGGATGCACCGTCTGCTCCGCGCAAGAATTGAGTCACACTGCACTCCCATGCGTTCATCCTGCGCGTCAGCCCACCAGACCGCCCACCAACCCGTTCGACAGGCAGTGCGACCTGGTCTGGCGATGGCCATCGTTTCCGCGGTTGTCGCCTTGTTCGCCGGCGGTTGCACAGACCGCATGGCGCCCAGCAACGACCGTTATGGCCGCAGTGGGGAACTCATCGCGATGAGCGGAGGCGAAGGCGGTGCCCGCTATGCGTGTGCGGCCTGCCATGGCGCCCGCGGCGAAGGAAACGGCTTCGATGCACCCCGGCTGGCCGGCCTGCCCGCCGGCTACCTGCAAAAGCAGATGGAAGACTACGCCGCTGGCCTGCGGCCGCACACGGTGATGCGCGACGTGGCGCGCTTCCTGGACAGTGACGAGCGCGTGCTGGTGGCGAACCACTATGCCGCGCTGCCGCCGCGCGCCCTGGCGCCCGCCACCACGGAGGCGACGACGGAGCGCACGGCAGCGCTGTACGCGCGTGCCTGCCAGCAATGCCACGGTGTCGATGCCGTAGGCGCCCCGTCCGGGCCACCGTTGGCGGGCCAGCCGGCCTTCTACACGGCGCAGCAGCTGCGCGACTGGCAGCTCTCCAAGCGACGCGGCGACGGCCTTCATGAGATGCTGCGCGTGGCACAAGAACTGCAGGCGGAGGACATCAGGACTCTCGGCCTGTACTTGGCGCAGATCCCACCACGCCCGGCACCTGCGGTCCGTTGAGATCGAGCATCGACTGCAGCACCTGGTCGCGCTTGACGAGGTAATGCAGCACGGCCGCGCCGGCGTGGCCGGGAATGGCCAGCACGGTGATCCAGACGATCCAGAAGTGGGCCGTTGCGGCGCCCTGTATGAGGCTGTGCTGCAGGTGCTCCGACAACTGGTCGAACGGCAGGTTGGGAAACGGAATGAAGCCTGCAACCGACAGCGGCAGGTCCCCTGGTAGCGTGGACCACAT
This sequence comes from Pseudorhodoferax aquiterrae, assembly GCF_014652235.1. Taxonomy (GTDB): domain Bacteria; phylum Pseudomonadota; class Gammaproteobacteria; order Burkholderiales; family Burkholderiaceae_C; genus Pseudorhodoferax; species Pseudorhodoferax aquiterrae. The sequence goes on along the minus strand of NZ_BMYK01000069.1, from coordinate 1,485 downwards.
CACCCATCCGCTGATCGGCAGCGCGAAGAAGCTGAAATAGAACCAGGCCTGGATCAGCAGGCTCGCTCGGCCGGCGAATGAGTTCGGCTCGATGTTCTCCGGCCCGCTGATCTGGCTGCGCCAGAGAAATCGCAGGGAGCCGACCGCCATGATCGTCAGCCCGAGTTCAGCATGGGCCTGGTAGCCGACATGCTTGTCCCCTCCCACTGGCAGAGTACCAAGGTACCAGCCATAGCCGAGCTGGACGATCATCATGGCGGCCATCACCCAGTGAAAGGTCACGCCGATCGGTGAGTACAGGCCGCGGCGGTTGTAGCCCTCTGCCCATTCGATGATGGAAACCAGATTCAAGTCGACTCCACGGGCACGGTGCGATCTGAGCGGTTGCCTTCGGCGCGCATCCAGCGCCAACCGATCCAGACGGCGGCACACAGGTAGCCCAGGCTGCCCGGCGCCCACATCGTCAGGCCCGCCAACTGCTGATCCTCGAGAGGCGAGACGCCCCACAACAGCGTGGACAGGAAGTGCGGCGCGTACATCGGCCGCGAGGCGAAGGTGATCAGGGCGCCCAACAAGCCCATCTGCACCGTCGTGACCAGCAGCGCGGCCAGCGCCTGGGCTGCACTGGTGCGGCGCAATGCGGTCCAGAAGAGCACAGCGCTTGCCGCGAGCGAGAACTGCATCAGAGCGTAGACCGGCACTGATGACAGCGCGGCGCCATAGGCGCTGGGGGCATGCCAGATCCAGAACAGCAGCGCAGCCACCGTAGTGCTGGTCCACACCGGTGCCGGCAAGCGGTCGAGCCGCGCGTCCATGCCGAAAGCCAGCAGCGGCGCGACTACCAGCACCAGGGCCATGTGGTGGACCACGCGCACGGTGAAGAACGCGGAGCTGAGCGCGCACAGCGGAGAGACATACAGAAGAACCACCAGGATCCACGCGGCGCGAAGGCTGCGTTTGCGCCCGCGCGAGATGCCGCCGGCCATCGTCGGATGCCACAAGACCCAGGCAAGAACGGCAAGGCCTGTGCAAAGCACGGGGTCCAGGTTCCAACGCTCAAGCCAGACGCCAGGACTCGGCGCCTCACCGCAGTAGGGTACCCAGCGTTGCGCCTCGTCCATGGCGGCTTGTTGCTGCCGCTAGCGCGCCGGCGCCACACGCCAGACGGTGTTCGACAGATCGTCGGCCACGATCACGGCGCCGCGCGGATCCACCGTCACGCCGACGGGGCGGCCCATGGTCTTTCCGTCCCGTTGGAAGCCAGTGAGAAAGTCCACCGGCGGGCCGCTCGGCCGGCCGTCCCGAAATGGCACGAAGATCACCTTGTAGCCCACCGGCACGGAGCGGTTCCAGCTCCCGTGCAAACCGACGAAGGCGCCTTCTGCAAAACGAGGGTCCGCGATGCTGGACGCAGCAAATGCGACGCCCAGCGGTGCCGAGTGCGACTGCAGCGCGTAGTCGGGCCGGACTGCCATCTTCACTTTG
>NZ_BMYK01000068.1 GCF_014652235.1 Pseudorhodoferax aquiterrae | reverse complement strand
GATGTGCGCCCGGCAGCGCAGTCACTTTCTTTCGTTTCGCCGAAAGAAAGTAACCAAAGAAAGGGCGACCCCGGTGCCCACGTCCCTCCGCTTCGCTCCGGGCAACCTGCGGTGCTCGCGGCCTGGGCGCATTGCACAACTCGCACCACTCACTGCGTTCGTTCAGCTCGAACAAGTGCAATGAGTCAGTTCACGAAGCGCAAGGTGCCCTTGCGCCGCCCAGTCCACTGCGCTCCTCGGCGTGGGCACAGGGGCCCCGGGGAGCGGGAACCGACTCGGGCCGTCGCCGCGCTCGGCCTGTTTTGGGGGGGCGTATCGTGACCACCACGCTCGAAGCCCGCCATCTGCACGCCTCCCAGGGCCTGGTCGAGGTGCTGCACGGCGTGGACCTGCGCCTGCCGGCCGCCTGCTGGACCGCCGTGGTCGGTCCCAACGGCGCCGGCAAGTCCACGCTGCTCAAGGCCCTGGCCGGCCTGCTGCCCAGCACCGGCGAGCTGCTGCTGGACGGAAGGCCGCTGGCGAGCTACAGCGGCCGCGAACGCGCCCGCCGCATCGCCTGGCTGGGCCAGAACGAGGCCGCGGCCGACGATCTGTCGGTGCACGACGTGGTCATGCTGGGCCGGCTGCCGCACCGGGCCTGGCTGGCGGCGCCGGGTGCGGCCGACCATGCCGCCGTCGAGCAGGCGCTGCGCGCCACCCATGCGCTGGACTGGGCGGCGCGCCCGCTCGGCCGGCTCTCGGGCGGCGAGCGCCAGCGCGTGCTGCTGGCGCGCGCGCTGGCCGTGCAGGCGTCCGTGCTGCTCATGGACGAGCCGCTGGCCAACCTCGACCCGCCGCACCAGGCCGACTGGCTGGCCATGGCGCGGGCGCTCGCGCGCGCCGGCCGCACCGTCGTCAGCGTGCTGCACGAACTCTCGGCCGCGCTGCAGGCCGACGCCCTGGTCATCGTCGAGCGCGGCCGGATCGTGCACCACGGCGCCAGCGGCGATGCCGCCACGCACCGCGCGCTGGAGGCGGTGTTCGCGCAGCGCGTCGCCGTGCATTGCGTCGCCGGCCAATGGATCACGATTCCCCGTTGAAGACCACCCCATGCAGATCGAAACCCCACCCACCACCAAGCCCTACGAGAAGCCCGAAGGCGAGCGCCGCGGCATCGTCATCGTCAACACGGGCGACGGCAAGGGCAAGAGCACGGCCGCCTTCGGCCTGGCGCTGCGCGCGCATGGCCGCGGCAAGCGCGTGAAGATCTACCAGTTCATGAAGGTGCCGACCGCGCGCTTCGGCGAGCACCGCATGTTCGAGCAGCTCGGCATGCCCATCGAGGGCCTGGGCGACGGCTTTTCGTGGAAGAGCCAGGACCTGGAGCGTTCGGGCCAGCTCGCGCGCGAGGGTTGGGAGAAGGCCAAGGCGGCCATCCTGTCGGGCGAGTTCTTCATGGTCACGCTGGACGAGATCACCTACCCGCTCATCTACGGCTGGCTGCCGCTGGACGACGTGCTGGCCACGCTGCGCGCGCGGCCCAGGGACGTGCACGTGGTGCTGACCGGTCGGCGCTGCCCGCCCGAGATCATCGAACTGGCCGACACCGTGACCGAGATGACGCTGGTCAAGCACGCGTTCAAGGCCGGCATCCCGGCCCAGCGCGGCATCGAGGATTGAGCGCCGCCGCGGCCTTGTGGATCGCGCTGCTGGTGGACCGCCTGTGGGGCGAGCCGCCGGCCGCGCTGCACCCCGTTGTGGCCATGGGCCGCTACCTGGGCTGGGCCGGCAAGCGCCTGCCGCAGGCGCCGGCCGCCGCCTTCACAGGCGGCGCGCTGGCCTGGTGCGTTGGCGCGCTCACGGTCGGTGCGCTGGCAGCGGCGCTGCAATGGGCGGTGCTGGCCTGGCTGCCCGGCTGGGCCGCCGCGCTGCTGCTGGGCCTGGCGCTCAAGCCCATGCTGGCCTGGCGCATGCTGCGCGACGAGGTGCAGGCGGTCGAAACCGCGCTGGGCCAGTCGCTGGAGGCAGGGCGCGCCCGGCTGGCCATGCTGGTCAGCCGCGACGTGGCGGCGCTGGATGCAGGCACCGTGCGCGAGAGCGCGATCGAGTCCCTGGCCGAGAACCTCAACGACTCGGTGGTCGCACCGCTGTTCTGGTTCCTCGTGGCCGGCCTGCCGGGCGCGGCCGTGTTCCGCTTCGCCAACACCGCCGATGCCATGTGGGGCTACCGCGGCATGCGCGGCGGGCGCGACTGGGAATGGGCCGGCAAGTGGGCCGCGCGCGCCGACGATGTGCTGGGCTGGGTGCCGGCCCGCATCACGGCGCTGCTGCTCGGCCCGCCGTGGGCCTGGCGCGCGCTGGTGGCGCAGGCCGGGCGCACGGCCTCGCCCAACAGCGGCTGGCCCATGGCGGCCATGGCGCTGCACCTTGGCGTGCGCCTGCGCAAGCCTGGCGTCTATGCGCTCAACGCCGATGGCAGGGCACCGCAGGCCAGCGACCTGGCGCGCGCGCTGGCGCTGGCCGGGCGCACCGTGCTGCGCGTGGCGGTGCTGGGGGGCGCGGTGGCGGTGCTGCGCTGGCCTTGATCTGTCCGGCCGGTCGCGCCCGCATGTGGCAGCCGTCACGGAAACCGCAGTCGCCATGGTCGAATCCCGGACCGAATTCATTTATAAACCGTAACAAATCAGAACAGGAGCGCTCCCGGATGCTTGTTCCGTTGTTCACGCCGTCTCCGCTGCACGCCTGAACGGGGGCCTGCAGCCGCCATGCGCTCCCCACCCGTGCAGAACAGTGGCCCGCCCGGCGCAGCCGTCATCGGGCGCGCCGACGCGCGTGCGCTGCTGGTGTGCGACGGCCTCGGCCAGGTGCACCAGGCCAACAAGGCCTGGTCGCACTGGTTCGCGCCGCCGGGCGGCCCGGTGCCGTCGCTGCTCGAGGCCACGCTGTACGCGCACGCGCAGGACGGGGTGCAGCAGTTGCTGCGGGCGCTGGAGCTTGGCGGCGGCGCCGTGCAGGATCTGCAACTGCCGCTGCGGCGCCATGACGGCTCGGTGTTCATGGCCAGCGTGCAGTGCACCAGGTTGCAGGCCGGCGGGCAGACCTGGTACACGGCCTGGATCGGCGAGACCGCAGGGCCGGACGACGCGCCGAGCCGCTTGCCGCCATGGGACGGCGAGCCCAGCCTGCTGCACCAGCTGCAGGTGGGCATCGTGCTCACCGGCGGCGGCAAGATCCTGCGCGCCAATGCGAAGTTCGCGCAGATCTTCGAGTTCGCCGACGCGCGGGCGGCGGTGGGCCGCGACACGGCCTGCCTGTACGAGGACGCCGCCGAGGCCGAGCGCGTCGGCGCCGAGCTGGCCCGCACGCTCGCGCAGGAGGCGAACTACCGCGGCACCTGGAGCGCCCGGCGCCAGGACGGCAGCCGCTTCATGGCCTGCGGCAGGGCCAGTACGGTCACGCTGCCCGATGCCGGCGACGCCACGGTCTGGATCATCGAGGACGAGGCGGAGATCCGCGACGCGGAGGAAATCCGCAAGGAGAACGAGAGCTACAGCCGGATGTTCCAGCAGTCGCACATCGCGATCTCGATCTACGACCCCGCCACCGACTGCTACGTGGACTGCAACGAGGCGGCGCGCAAGCTCTACGGCTTCGAGCGCGCCGAGGACCTGCGTGGACGCACCGTGCTGTCGATTTCGGCGCCCATGCAGGAGCGCGGGCCGACGGAGAAAATCCTGGCGGCCGGCCGGCGCAACCTCAACGACACCGGCCGCGAGTCGCCCAGCTTCGAGTGGCGCCACCGCCGCCCGGACGGCACGGACTGGATGGCCGAATGCCGCGGCACCACCTTCCGCTACCGTGGCCGCACGCTGATCCAGTTCACGCTGATCGACATCACCGCGGCCAAGGAGACGCAGCGCCAGGTCAAGGAGATGGCGGTCTTCCTGCAGACCATGATCGACCGCATGCCCAATGCGGTGTTCTACAAGGGTCCGGACACGCGGCTGCTGGGCTGCAACGAGGCCTTCGAGCGGGCGCTGGGCGTGCAGCGCGCCGACCTGGTCGGCAAGCGCGTGGACGAGCTGGAGCAGATGCCCGAGGCGCTGCGCGCGCAGTTGCAGGCCGAGGACGAGCGCGTGATCGCCGAAGCGGCACATGTTCAGCGGGAAACCACTTTCCCGTTCGCCGATGGCCGGACGCACCAGGTGCTGTACTCGGTCAGCGGCTTTCGCCAGCGCGACGGCAGCCCGGGCGGCCTGGTCGGCGTGATCGTCGATCTGGAAGCCTTGAAGGCCGCCGAAAACGCATTGGGCGTGGCGCAGAAGGAGCAGGCCGCGATGTTCGAGGCGGCGGGCGTGGGCATCGCCTTCGTGCGCGACGGCACCATGGCGCGCTGCAACCGCGAACTCGAGAGCATGTTCGGCTATGCACCGGGCGAGCTGCAGGGCCGGCCCATCGGCATCTGGTACGGAGGCGACGCGGACCACGCAGCGGCCCGGCTGCGGCTGCGCCAGTTGATCGGCGCGCCGCGCGACAGCCTGCATGACCAGGAGTTCGTGCGCAAGGACGGCGCGCGCTTTTGGGGCCGTGTGACCGCGCGCTACATCCACGAGGACACCAGCCAGGGCAGCGTGTGGTTCATGGAGGACGTGACGGAGGAGCGC
>NZ_BMYK01000067.1 GCF_014652235.1 Pseudorhodoferax aquiterrae | reverse complement strand
CCCCTGTCCCTCCGCTGGCGCTCCGGGCAACCTGCGGTGCTCGCGCCATGGGCTGCATTGCGCAACTCGCTGCGTTCACTGCGTTCACTGCGCTCGGACAAGCGCAATGAGTCAGATGTTGAAGCGCGTGGTTCCCCGCGCAGCCCATGGCACTGCGCTCCTCGGCAGGGGCACAGGGGAAAGTCCCACACGGGCCATCGCTGCGCTCGGCCTGGGGCTCGGGCCGTCGCTGCGCTCGGCCCTTGATGGAGTCGGGCGACGTCATCTCACGCTTCGACGCCAGCCAATCCCGCACGCAGCGCGGCCTCGTCCAGATCCTGCCCAATGAACACCAGCCGCGTGCCGCGCTTCTCGTCCTTGCGCCAGGCGCGGTCGAAGTGGTGGTCGAAGCGGCGCCCCACGCCCTGCAGCAGCCAGCGCATGGGCTTGCCCGGGATCTCGGCAAAGCCCTTCACGCGCAGGATGGTCTGCTGCTCCACCAGCCGTGCCAGCGCGGCCAGCAGGCGCTCGCGGTCCACGGCCGGCAGTTCGATCACATGGGCGTCGAACTCGTCGTGGTCATGGTCTTCCTCGTGGTCGTGGTGGCTCTCGCGCGCATCGATGGTGGTCTCGGACGCCTTGGCCAGGCCCAGCAGCAAATCCAGCGGCAACCTGCCCTGCGCCGACTGCACGACCTTGACGGCGGGCGGCAGCTCCTCGCGCACCAGGGCGGTCACGCGTTCGACGGCGGCGGCGTCCACGAGGTCGGTCTTGTTGAGCACCACGAGGTCGGCCGCCGAGAGCTGGTCTTCGAACAGCTCGTGCAAGGGCGATGCGTGGTCGAGGTTGGGATCGGCGCGGCGCTGTGCGTCCACGGCCACGGGGTCGGCGGCGAACTGGCCGGCGTCGGCGGCGGGCGTGTCGACCACGGTGACCACGGCGTCCACCGTGAACACGTTGGCGATCTCAGGCCACTGGAAGGCCTGCACCAGCGGCTTGGGCAGCGCCAGGCCGCTGGTCTCGATCAGCACGGCGTCGATGCGGTCACGGCGTTCGGCCAGCGCCTGCATGACCGGAAAGAACTCCTCCTGCACCGTGCAGCACATGCAGCCGTTGGCCAGCTCGTAGAGCGCGCCCTCCTGCGCCTGTCCATCCTCGTCGCAGCCGATGCCGCAGCCCTTGAGGATCTCGCCGTCGATGCCGAGTTCGCCGAACTCATTGACGATCACGGCGATGCGCCGGCCGGCGGCGTTGTCCAGGATGTGGCGCAGCAGCGTGGTCTTGCCGCTGCCCAGGAAGCCGGTGACGATGGTGGCGGGGATCTTTTGCATGGGAAGCTTCTCCAGAAGGGATGTCAGAGGGTGCGCAGTGCGGGCAGCACCTCGCGGGCGAACAAGGCCATGGCGTCCAGGGCCTGGGCGTTGGTCCACAGGCCGTTGGCGTTGAAGACACAGCGCAGGTGGGCGATGCCGGTGCGCGCGTGCAGCGCGGCGATCTGGGCATGGCAGGCTTCGGGCGTGCCGTGGATGAACTGCTCGCGCAGCACGCGGTCGGTGTCGATGGGCGGCACCTGGTCCGCGGGCACGCCGCGCTTGCCCGCGAAGTAGACGCGACGCTGGTACAGCTGCGGCCACAGCGTGGCGAGCTGCCCGGCAACTGCGGCGTCGTCATGGCCGATGCAGACGTAGCGGGCCAGCGAGGAGCGTGTCTGCAGCGCGGCAGCGTCACGGCCCTGCGCTGCGGCCGCTTCGTGCAGCCGGGCCAGCTGGACGCCCTCGGGCGGCTCCAGGCTCAGCAGCAACGGCAGATCCTCGGCCAGCGCAAAGCCCAGCGTCTCGGCCGTGGAACCTGCGACATAGAGGGGCGGGTGCGGCCGCTGCACTGCAGGCGCCATGGCCGCGCGTGCCGCAAAGGTCCAGGCGCCCTGCCCGGCCGGCAAGGCCTCGCCGCGCAGCGCCTGGCGCAGCATGCGGCAGGACTGCTCGAAGCGCTCGCGCGTGGCCTCGGGCGCGATCTGCAGCGCCTGCAGTGCGGCCGGCTCGGTGCCGCGGCCGATGCCCACGTCGAGCCGGCCCGCGCTCTGGAAATCGACCTGGGCGATCTCCTCGGCCAGCAGCAGCGGGTGGTGCAAGGGCAGCACCAGCACCGAGGTGCCCACACGCAGCCGCTCCGTGCGCGCGAGCAGGGCCGCGGCCAGCAGCAGCGGCGCGGGGTACGGCCAGGGCGTCTCGGGCAGGCGGAATTCGTTGAACCAGACACCGTCGAAGCCCAGTTGCTCGGCGCGCTCGAACAGCCGGGCGAAGGCGCGGTGGTCGCCGCAGGTGGCCTCGCGCGTCCAGCCGGCCAGGTCAATCCGCATGCGCAGCCCCTTGCAAGCGGTGCGCGCGCAACAGCGTGTGCGGTGGCACGGCCACGCGCTCGAAGCGCACGCCGAACACGGCGTCGAGCGCGCTGGCGTGCAGCAAGTGGGCACCACCGTCCAGCGCAATGCGGCCCCGGTCCAGCACGACGACGCGTTCGAAGTGCTGGAACGCGAGATCCAGGTCGTGCATGGCGACCACGACCAGGCGCTCGCGCCCGCGTGCGGCCAATGCTTCGACGAGCGCCAGCCGGTGGCGCACGTCCAGCGCCGCCCCGGGTTCGTCGGCCAGCAGCACGGGCGGGTCGGTGGCCAGCACGGTGGCGAGCAGCGCGCGGGCCTGCTCGCCGCCCGAGAGCGTGGACCAGTGCCGCGCGGCGAAGGCCGACAGGCCGGCCTGTTCCAGCACGGCGCCGGCGTCCAGCGCCGACTGCTGGCCTTCGAGCCGCATGGACACGAGCTCGTCCACGCGCAGGTCCCAATGCGGCGCGAAATGCTGGGGCATGTAGCCGATCGCGCGGGCACGGCAAGGCACGGGCATGGCCGCCAGGTCCGCACCGTCCAGCAGCACGCGGCCGGCCTGCGGGGCGAGCAGCCCGGCCAGCAGCGACAGCAGCGTGGACTTGCCGGCGCCGTTCGGCCCGACCAGGGCCACGGCACCGAGCGCGGGCAGCGCGAGGCCCACGGCATCGACCACGGCGCGGCCGCGCCGGCACAGCGTGAGACCTTGCGCCTGCAGGCGCGGTGCGGATGTGCTCATACGGATCTCAGGCGCCGCGCCAGCAGCACGATGAAGAACGGCCCGCCGGCCACGGCCGTGATGAGGCCCAGCGGCACCTCGGCCGGCGGCAGCGCCGAGCGTGCGATGGCGTCGGCCACGGTCACGACGATGGCGCCCACCAGCGCGGAGGCCGGCAACAGCCTTCGGTGCAGCGGCCCCACCATCCAGCGCGCGATGTGCGGTGCGGCCAGGCCCACGAAGGCCACGAGGCCGCCATAAGCCACCGCAGCGGCCACCACGAGCGCGCCCACGAGCACGGCGCGCGGCACGAAGCGCGCCACGTCCAGGCCGAAGCCCTGGGCCGCCTGGTTGCCCAGGCCCAGCAGGTCCAGCCCGCGCGCGATGGTCCGCGTGGCGGCCAGGCAGGCCACGGTGATCAGCGCGAGCAGGCCGAGGCCGGCCCAGCTTGGCGTCTGGATGCCGCCCAGCACCCAGCTCATGACGACCTGCAGGCTCACGGTCTCGTCGGACAGCGCCAGCATCAGGAAGGAGCGCACGGCGCCCAGCACGGCCGCCAGCGCCACGCCGGCCAGCAGCAGGCCTGCAGCATCCAGCGCGCCGGCCACGCGCGCCACGCCCAGCACCAGCAGCGTCGCGCCCCAGGCGCCGAAGAAGGCCAGCGCGGACAGCGTGAGCGCCTGCGGCAGGCCCAGCGGCACCAGCAGCGCGACGGTGGCGCCAAGCGCCGCGCCACCCGATGCGCCGAGCAGGTAGGGCTCAGCCAGCGGATTGCGGAACACGCCCTGGAACACCGTGCCCGACAGGCCCAGCAGCGCGCCGACCAGGGCCGAGGCCAGCACGCGCGGCAGCCGCCACTCGAACAGCAAGCGGCTGCGCAATGCCTCGTCGCCGAGCACCGCGCGCCAGACATCGGCCGGGCTGGCCCACTGGTGGCCGGCGCAGGCGCCCAGCAGCAGGCACAGCGCCAGCAGGGCCCAGGCCCCACCCCAAGCACGCCAGGCGATCACGCGGGATGCAGCCATTGCGCGAGCTTCTCCACGCCATCGACCGTGCGCGGGCCAGGGATCAGGAATTCGGAGCGCGCCACCGTGACGGCGCGCCCTGCCCGCACGGCGCGCATGTCGCGCCAGCCAGGCTGGGACGCGAGGTCGCGCAGCGCCTGCTCGGTGCCCGCGAACAGCAGCACATCGGGATCGGCCGCGAGCACGGCCTCGGGCGAGACCTGGGGCACGGCGCCAGCGCCGGCCAGCGCAAAGCGGCCGCCCGCGCGCAGCATGGCTTCGCCCGTGTAGGTATGGTCGCGCGCCACGAGCAGCATGCCGTTGCCCAGGCGGCCGGTGAGCATGAGCATGCGTGGCGGTGTGCGCCCAGCCACATGGGCATCGACCTGGGCGAGCCTGTTCTGCAGGCGGGTGGCCAGGGCCTCGCCACGGTCGGGCACACCGCCGGCCTGCGCAATCAGGCGCACATTGCCCAGCACCTCGTCCAGCGAGCGGCTCAGCAGCACGAGGATGGGCACGCCGATGCGCTCCATGGGCGCGACGAGCTGGTGCGCGGCCTGGCGCGCGGGCGTGACGATGACGAGGTCGGGCCTTTGCGCCACCACCGCGTCGGCCGAGAAACCGAGCCGGCCACCGACCTTGGCGATGCGCTGCACCTCGGGCGGAAAGCGCGTGAAGTCCTCCACGCCCACGATGCGGTCCAGCATGCCGAGCGACACCACGAGCTCGGTGTTGGACGAGAAGATGGTCACGATGCGCTGCGGCGGCGCGGGCAGCACCACGCGGCGGCCGAGGGCGTCGTGCAGCACCGTGGGGGCTGCGACTGCGGGCAGGCCGGCAAGCGCCAGGCTGCCGGCAGCGCAACGGCGCAGGAGGACGCGGCGCGCAGTCGATGACAAGGCCGTCTCAGTCATGCTGGGCCGAGCGCAGCGATGGCCCGTGTGTGACCCCGCGCCCCGGGGTCGCCCTTTCTTTGGTGACTTTCTTTCGGCGAAACGAAAGAAAGT
>NZ_BMYK01000066.1 GCF_014652235.1 Pseudorhodoferax aquiterrae | reverse complement strand
CCGCACTATCATCGGCGCAAAGTCGTTTCACTGTCCTGTTCGGGATGGGAAGGAGTGGGACCAACTTGCTATGGTCATCAGGCATAACTTGTTGCTGTGCTGATGTTGATCAGCACGGCGAATTCATAGAGCTTAAATCAGCTTGGGTTTGTTTGATTGCGTCTACTTGGCATAACACCTTGATGGCTTGTGTAAGCGATCAAAGTTATAGGGTCAAGCCGCACGAGCAATTAGTACGAGTTAGCTTAACGCATTGCTGCGCTTCCACACCTCGCCTATCAACGTCCTGGTCTTGAACGACTCTTCAGGGGGCTCAAGGCCCCGGCAGATCTCATCTTGGAACGAGTTTCCCGCTTAGATGCTTTCAGCGGTTATCTCTTCCGCACATAGCTACTCGGCAATGCCACTGGCGTGACAACCGATACACCAGAGGTGCGTCCACTCCGGTCCTCTCGTACTAGGAGCAGGCTTCCTCAAATCTGCAGCGCCCACGGAAGATAGGGACCAAACTGTCTCACGACGTTTTAAACCCAGCTCACGTACCTCTTTAAATGGCGAACAGCCATACCCTTGGGACCGGCTACAGCCCCAGGATGAGATGAGCCGACATCGAGGTGCCAAACACCGCCGTCGATATGAACTCTTGGGCGGTATCAGCCTGTTATCCCCAGAGTACCTTTTATCCGTTGAGCGATGGCCCTTCCATACAGAACCACCGGATCACTATGTCCTGCTTTCGCATCTGCTCGACTTGTCAGTCTCGCAGTTAAGCACGCTTATGCCATTGCACTATCGTCACGATGTCCGACCGTAACTAGCGTACCTTCGAACTCCTCCGTTACGCTTTGGGAGGAGACCGCCCCAGTCAAACTGCCTACCATGCACTGTCCCCGATCCAGATCATGGACCTAGGTTAGAACCTCAAACACACCAGGGTGGTATTTCAACGTTGGCTCCATGCGATCTAGCGACCGCACTTCAAAGCCTCCCACCTATCCTACACAGATCTGTTCAAAGTCCAATACAAAGCTACAGTAAAGGTTCATGGGGTCTTTCCGTCTTTCCGCGGGGAGATTGCATCATCACAAACATTTCAACTTCGCTGAGTCTCGGGAGGAGACAGTGTGGCCATCGTTACGCCATTCGTGCAGGTCGGAACTTACCCGACAAGGAATTTCGCTACCTTAGGACCGTTATAGTTACGGCCGCCGTTTACTGGGACTTCAATCAAGAGCTTGCACCCCATCATTTAATCTTCCAGCACCGGGCAGGCGTCACACCCTATACGTCCACTTTCGTGTTTGCAGAGTGCTGTGTTTTTAATAAACAGTCGCAGCCACCGATTTTTTGCAACCCATTCATGCTCCGTTGTTCACTTCACACTACTAGGGCACACCTTCTTCCGAAGTTACGGTGTCAATTTGCCGAGTTCCTTCTCCCGAGTTCTCTCAAGCGCCTTAGAATACTCATCTCGCGCACCAGTGTCGGTTTGCGGTACGGTCGTGTGCAGCTGAAGCTTAGTGGCTTTTCCTGGAACCTCGTTCAATCACTTCGCGAGCAAGCTCGCTCGATCGACAGCCTCGGTATATGCCTGGCGGATTTGCCTACCAGACGCCTACATCTGCCTAAACCGGGATATCCAACACCCGGATGACCTATTAAGATCCGTCCCCACATCGCACTACACATCGGTACAGGAATATTGACCTGTTTCCCATCAGCTACGCATCTCTGCCTCACCTTAGGGGCCGACTCACTCTACGCCGATGAACGTTGCGTAGAAAACCTTGCGCTTACGGCGAGCGGGCTTTTCACCCGCTTTAACGCTACTCATGTCAGCATTCGCACTTCTGATACCTCCAGCAGCCTTTACAAGCCACCTTCACAGGCTTACAGAACGCTCTCCTACCACTTGCAATAAATTGCAAATCCGCAGCTTCGGTAACTGGCTTAGCCCCGTTACATCTTCCGCGCAGGACGACTCGATCAGTGAGCTATTACGCTTTCTTTAAATGATGGCTGCTTCTAAGCCAACATCCTGACTGTTTTAGCCTTCCCACTTCGTTTCCCACTTAGCCAATTTTAGGGACCTTAGCTGGCGGTCTGGGTTGTTTCCCTCTTGAGTCCGGACGTTAGCACCCGGTGCTCTGTCTCCCAAGCTGTACTCTGCGGTATTCGGAGTTTGCATAGGTTTGGTAAGTCGCCATGACCCCCTAGCCTAAACAGTGCTCTACCCCCGCAGGTAATACTTGAGGCACTACCTAAATAGTTTTCGGAGAGAACCAGCTATTTCCAAGTTTGTTTAGCCTTTCACCCCTATCCACAGCTCATCCGCTAGTTTTGCAACACTAGTCGGTTCGGACCTCCAGTACCTGTTACGGCACCTTCATCCTGGCCATGGATAGATCACTTGGTTTCGGGTCTACACCCAGCGACTAAAAACGCCCTGTTCGGACTCGGTTTCCCTACGCCTTCCCTATTCGGTTAAGCTTGCCACTGAATGTAAGTCGCTGACCCATTATACAAAAGGTACGCAGTCACCCTTTCGGGCTCCTACTTTTTGTAAGCACGCGGTTTCAGGATCTATTTCACTCCCCTCCCGGGGTTCTTTTCGCCTTTCCCTCACGGTACTAGTTCACTATCGGTCAATGATGAGTATTTAGCCTTGGAGGATGGTCCCCCCATATTCAGACAGGATTACACGTGTCCCGCCCTACTTTTCGCTAGCTCAGTACCACACGTCTCTTTTCACGTACGGGGCTATCACCCACTATGGCCGGCCTTTCCAGACCGTTCCGTTAAGAGTCGTGCTATCACTAGCAGGCTTTTCCGATTTCGCTCGCCACTACTTTCGGAATCTCGGTTGATGTCTTTTCCTCGAGCTACTGAGATGTTTCAGTTCACCCGGTTCGCCTCGTTACCCTATGTATTCAGATAACGATACCTTTGCAGGTGGGTTTCCCCATTCGGAAATCTCCGGATCAAAGCTAATTTGCCAGCTCCCCGAAGCTTATCGCAGGCTATCACGTCCTTCGTCGCCTATCATTGCCAAGGCATCCACCACGTGCTCTTATTCACTTGACCCTATAACTTTGATGCCTCATCTGCCGCACCAAGTTGTCAAGGAATTGCCAGGTCTTTCACCTGGCGCGTTATGCCGTTCTTCAATTTCTTGAAGACTTGAATTTCAAACAAGAAGTTTGATATTCGTTTTGACGCAATCAAATATGTCGCTGGCGGCACGGTGTACATGAAACCTTTACGAATATGTACTTTCCGCCAGCAACGCTGATTCGAACTCTATGAATTTGTTAAAGAACAGCCGATCGATCAAGAGATCTTGACCAACAACAAAGAAGCCTCTTGCAAAGCCACTTTGGTGTTGATTTTTTTCTTGTGGATAAGGGAAGTTGGTGGAGGTGACAGGACTCGAACCCGCTACCTACTGCTTGCAAAGCAGCCGCTCTCCCAGCTGAGCTACACCCCCAAACACGTACAGGACATTGGAGGGATGGTGGGTCTGGTTGGTCTCGAACCAACGACCCCCGCCTTATCAAGACGGTGCTCTAACCAACTGAGCTACAGACCCAAGCCGGTCGCTTGCAGCAGGCGTGAACCTAACCGTTGGCGACAACCTTCCAACAACCGATAAGTGTGAGCGTTTGCGCTTCGTTGCAGTTTCCAGAAAGGAGGTGATCCAGCCGCACCTTCCGATACGGCTACCTTGTTACGACTTCACCCCAGTCACGAACCCTGCCGTGGTAATCGCCCTCCTTGCGGTTAGGCTAACTACTTCTGGCAGAACCCGCTCCCATGGTGTGACGGGCGGTGTGTACAAGACCCGGGAACGTATTCACCGTGACATTCTGATCCACGATTACTAGCGATTCCGACTTCACGCAGTCGAGTTGCAGACTGCGATCCGGACTACGACTGGTTTTATGGGATTAGCTCCCCCTCGCGGGTTGGCAACCCTTTGTACCAGCCATTGTATGACGTGTGTAGCCCCACCTATAAGGGCCATGAGGACTTGACGTCATCCCCACCTTCCTCCGGTTTATCACCGGCAGTCCCATTAGAGTGCCCTTTCGTAGCAACTAATGGCAAGGGTTGCGCTCGTTGCGGGACTTAACCCAACATCTCACGACACGAGCTGACGACAGCCATGCAGCACCTGTGTTACGGCTCTCTTTCGAGCACCAAGCCATCTCTGGCAAGTTCCGTACATGTCAAAGGTGGGTAAGGTTTTTCGCGTTGCATCGAATTAAACCACATCATCCACCGCTTGTGCGGGTCCCCGTCAATTCCTTTGAGTTTCAACCTTGCGGCCGTACTCCCCAGGCGGTCAACTTCACGCGTTAGCTTCGTTACTGAGGAAGTTAATCCCCAACAACCAGTTGACATCGTTTAGGGCGTGGACTACCAGGGTATCTAATCCTGTTTGCTCCCCACGCTTTCGTGCATGAGCGTCAGTGCAGGCCCAGGGGATTGCCTTCGCCATCGGTGTTCCTCCGCATATCTACGCATTTCACTGCTACACGCGGAATTCCATCCCCCTCTGCCGCACTCCAGCAATGCAGTCACAAATGCAGTTCCCAGGTTAAGCCCGGGGATTTCACATCTGTCTTGCATTACCGCCTGCGCACGCTTTACGCCCAGTAATTCCGATTAACGCTCGCACCCTACGTATTACCGCGGCTGCTGGCACGTAGTTAGCCGGTGCTTATTCTTACGGTACCGTCATGTGCCCCAGGTATTAACCAGAGCCTTTTCGTTCCGTACAAAAGCAGTTTACAACCCGAAGGCCTTCATCCTGCACGCGGCATTGCTGGATCAGGCTTGCGCCCATTGTCCAAAATTCCCCACTGCTGCCTCCCGTAGGAGTCTGGACCGTGTCTCAGTTCCAGTGTGGCTGGTCGTCCTCTCAGACCAGCTACAGATCGTCGGCTTGGTGAGCCTTTACCCCACCAACTACCTAATCTGATATCGGCCGCTCCAATCGCGCGAGGCCCTTGCGAGTCCCCCGCTTTCATCCATAGATCGTATGCGGTATTAGCACAGCTTTCGCTGCGTTATCCCCCACGACTGGGCACGTTCCGATATATTACTCACCCGTTCGCCACTCGCCACCAGGATTGCTCCCGTGCTGCCGTTCGACTTGCATGTGTAAGGCATGCCGCCAGCGTTCAATCTGAGCCAGGATCAAACTCTATAGTTCGATCTTGTTAACTTCGCTCAATTTCTCGAGCAACTCATCAAAACGGAATTGAAGTGAATCCACTTCCATTCTCATGAGCATTTAGAGTGACTTGCACTCGTTCCGAAGAACTTGGCAACTCCACACCAAACGCCCACGCTTATCGGCT
>NZ_BMYK01000065.1 GCF_014652235.1 Pseudorhodoferax aquiterrae | reverse complement strand
GTGCTAGCTTTTCGTACCGTCACTTATTGCACTGAAAACGAGGAGACCCCATCGACGACACGTGATCATCAGCAATCTGCAGCTTTACACTATATGTTGATAAGTATCCTTATCAACACTATAGAATTTGACCCCGTAAAAAGGGTGTTCGGAATTTGGTCACCGAAAGGTCGTTCTAAGTGGTTGAGCCGATTGAAAATTCGGACTGCAGGGCAGGGCGCGTTGCACGGCGTGCGGCGCAGCTCAGTGCCCGCCGCAGACCAGGCAGGGCAAGCCATCCGCGCCGCGTGATCCGCGGTGGGCTGTCATGAAGCTCGACGCGGACACCGCGCGCGCGCGCAAGCTGGGCATTGCCCACTTCGCCTTCATGCGCGCGCTCGTGCAGGGCATCGCGCTGCGCGAGGCCTGGGACCGCTACCTTCAGGTTGAGGGCTTGGCCACCGACCTGCGTCTGGTCAAGGGCACGATCGACTGGATCCGCGATGCCTTCGCTGCGGCCGCGCGCCGCGAGGATCGCCATGGCACGGCGCGGCTCATCCTCATGGACGTGCGCCGGCTGCCCGACAACGAGCCTGCGGTGCCCTCGCTCGAAGACTTCGCGGCGGAGCGTGGCCTGGAAGACTTCTCCGAAGCAGAGCAGATAGAGGCCTTCGAGGCGGAGTTTGGCAAGGCCAGCGTGCGCCAGGGCCGCCGCGCCAAGCTGATCGCCCGGCAACTCGATGCCCTGCGCTGGCTTGAGCAGCTGGTGGCGCAGCCGCCGCGCGCGGGCGATGCCGTGGCGGCCTGGTTGAACCCGAACGTGTCCGGGCGTCTGGAGGCGGTGGGGATCTTCACGCTCGCCCAGTTGGTCGAGCGCATCAATGGGGTGGGGCGCAACTGGACCGCATCCATCCGCGGCCTGGGAACGGCCAAGGCCGCGCGCGTGCAACGCTGGCTCAGCGAGCATCAGGCCTCACTCGGTCTGGCCATCGGCGGGCATGTGGCCCTGGCCCGGGGAAAAGTGTTTCGCCACGAGCTGCAGAAAGTGGTGGAGCCGGCCACCGACGTGCGGCCATTGGAAAAACTGCTCGTGCCCGCCGAGCTCGACGGCCGCGCGGGCGTGTATCGACGGCCGCAGGCCCAGTGCCTGATGACCGCGCGCAACGACTACGAGGCCATCCTCACCTGGCTGCGCTCGAAGAATGGCGCATCGCCGGCGCAGCAGGCCCAGGCCAAAGCCAAACGCCGCGGGCGCGACCTGGGTGTGGAGTCAGCGCTGGACTGGCTCACGACGCTGTCGCACACCCAGCGGGCCTACCGAAAGGAGGCCGAGCGCTTTTTGCTGTGGGCCGTCATCGAACGGCGAAAGCCACTATCGTCGATGACGACCGAGGACTGCACTGCATACCGGGATTTCTTGGGCGATCCGCTGCCGCGGTCACGCTGGTGCGGGCAGCGCAACCGCGAACGCTGGTCGCCGCTGTGGCGGCCGTTCGAAGGGCCGTTGTCGGCCGCGGCGCAGCGTCATGCACTGACCGTGCTGAAGAACCTGTACGCCTACTGGGTGGACAAGAACTACCTCATGGGCAATCCGTGGAGCGGCATCACGGTACCGCGGTCAGCGCTGCCCAAGATGAACACAGGCCGCAGCTTCACGATGGCGCAGTGGCAGTTCATCTGCGAGCAGGTCGACATGCAGCGCGAGCGCTCGACCTCCCAGCGGTTGAAGCTGGCGTTGTCCCTTCTGTACGCCACGGGGTTGCGGCTGTCGGAGGCAGTAGCCGCCAAGGTCGACCACCTGCAATGGGTGGAGTACCCGCCCGACACCGAGGATGCGGAGCACGTGGAGGGCTGGCTGCTCAACGTGGTGGGCAAGGGACAGAAGCTGCGGCAAGTTCCGGTCCCCGTGGACGTGGTCGGCCTGCTGGCGGACTACCTGATCGCGCGAGGCCTGGACCCCGACCCGGAGGCTGGAGTCAACCAGGGTGCCTACCTGCTGGGCAAGGCTGCGGACCTGGAGGCGGTGGCACCGTCACTGCAGGAGCGGCACGGGGACGACCCCAAGCATGGGATCGTGGCCAACACGCTGTACGACCAGCTCAAACGGTTCTTCGAGGAGTGCGGGCGTGTGCTGGACTCGCTGGGCCATGCGAAGGGGGCGGATCGCTTGCGCCGGGCCAGCACGCACTGGCTGCGGCACACCCATGCGTCGCACGCGATCGCGCGTGGCACGCCTGTGCAGATCGAGAAGGAAATCCTCGGACACGCGTCGCTGGCGACGACGAGCGTCTATGTGACGACCGAGGAGAAGCGGCGGATGAAGGCGATGGCGAGCTTCTGGGGGAAGACCTGAAGGCTTGAGGTTTGCCGCAACATTCACGGCCACCTTCTCGTCGCTATGCTCGGCGGCCATGCACATCGAACTGGACCGCACCTTCCGCGAGTTGCTCCTCAAGGAGCAGATGGCCGACACCGAACAGTTGCAGCCGGGCCCTGCGACGTTTACGTTGCCAGCACTTCTCGATGAGCTTCGCGTGGTGGTCCTCTCGGAGGGCGGCTCCGGTAAGACCCAGGAGATCCGCGAGGCGGCGCGGCGGTTGCGTAGGGACGGCAAAGAGGCCTTCTTTCTGCGACTGGAGCATGTGGGCCAGGACTTCGACTCGGCGTTCGAAGTGGGCTCGCTGGAGCAGTTTCAGGCTTGGCTCGTGTCGCCGAACCCAGGCTGGGTGCTGCTGGATTCGATAGACGAGTCAAGGCTGCGGTCACCGCTCGACTTCGCTGCAGCCATGCGCGTGGTTGGCAAGCGGTTGTCGACCGCAAAGCCTCGGACGCATCTGCTTCTCACAGGCCGCGCGGCGGCTTGGCGACCTCAAACAGACCTGGAACTGTGCGATAGCCTGTTCCACATTGAAGCTGGTCGCGCGGCCGGGACGGAAGGTGACATTGGCACACAAGACACTGTCATCGTGGACTCTGCGGGATCGCAGTTCAAGATCGTCACGCTGCAGGAGCTTTCGCGGGATCAGATCAAGACCTTCGCAAGTGCGAAGGGCATTGCGGATACCGAAAGGTTTCTCGATGACATCGAGCGAGCCGATGCCTGGTCCTTCACGGCGCGGCCTCAGGATCTGCTTGAGCTGACGGAGTACTGGCTCGACAAGAAGTGCATCGGCTCGCGGCTCGAACTGATGAAGAACAGCGTGAAGCGGCGGCTTAAGGAGCCTAGCCAGTCACGCGCGGAAGCACAGCCTCTACCGGATGACAAAGCGCTCGAGGGTGTACAGCTCATCGCTGCGGCGCTGATGCTGACTGGCATCCAGAACATCAGGGTACCTGACGGGATTAACGGTGCGCGTGGGTTGGACGCCGGTGACCTGTTAAATGATTGGCCCGCGCCGCTTCTAGGGACTCTGTTGCAGCGGCCGCTGTTCGACCAGGATATCTATGGCACCGTTCGCTTCCATCACCGATCGGTCAAGGAATATCTGGCTGCCCAGTGGTTCCTCAAGCTCCTTGGCCACGAGACGTCGCGCCGAAGGGTCGAGGAGCTGTTCGTCAGGGAGCAGTACGGACTAGAAGTCGTCGTGCCGTCACTCAGGCCTTTGCTGCCCTGGCTGGCTGTGGAAGACAGTCGCATCTTGGCTCGGGTGCGCCAGATTGCGCCCGAGATCTTGTTTGAAGGCGGAGACCCTGTGCGACTGCCTGTCGACGTCCGGAGTGACACGCTCGAACAGGTTTGCGCTCAGATGGCCAACGGTGCTTCAAGCATGTCGATGGCCGACTTCTCGGCTATCCAGCGTTTCGCCGCGCACGATCTGACGGACGCGCTGCGAAGGCTGGTGAGATCGCACGAGGCCAATGAGGAGATCGTCTACTTCCTCATGCGCATGGTGTGGCAAGGCCGCCTGGGCGGTGCGCTGGCGGAGGCGCTGCATGTCGCCAAGTCGCCGCATACACAAGACGGCGCACGGGTGGCCGCCTTCCGGGCTGTTGCTGAGGTGGGTGACGCAGCCGACATGGCTTCGATTCGCGACAGCTTCCTCAGAGAACCGGGCGAGCTCAGCCGCAGATGCATGGCCGACCTGGTGAGCCACATTGAGAGACCCGACCAGGAGACTTTGCAGTGGTTGTTGGGTTGCATTCCGCGTCTGGCCTTGCGCAAGGAGTTCTCTCCGACGGGGCTGTCAGAGCAGATTGCGTCGTTCTTCGACCGTACTGAGGTCGCGCTGGTAGCGGGCGCAATCGACCGGCTGCATGCCATGCTCGTCGAGCCGCCTGTGTTCGAACGACGGCATTTCGAGGTCTCGCTGCGATACCGATGGCTGTGCAGGCCGGTGGGGGCTGCTGTCCGTCGACTGGCTGCGCTGCGTGATCCCGCGGCATTGCGGCCGAGCGCGCTCGCCGTCCTCTATCTGCTGCCGCTGGACGCTCAGTACAACGACCACGCATTCGATCTGGAGAAGCTCGGCTTGGCCAAGCTGGTTCAGCAGTGGCCAGCCCTCCACTGGGCATTGTTCTGGCATGTGGTCGAACAGGAGCGCGCGAACAAGGCTGAGACGGACGGGCGCGTCACCGAAGCCTGGATGGCCTTGAGTGTGGCCAGGTACGTCTCTTTCGAAGCGCCTGACTTTGATGCGGCGGTGGATGCCATCGATTCGCGGACCTTGCCCGAAGACAGGATGATGGCATTGACCCTTGGGTTCCGGTTGTACGCGCTCGCCGGCCACAAGCCCGAGCACGCCTCCCGCCTGAGGACGGCTGCTGCAGCGGACACGCATCTCGCAGCGCGGGTGGAGCTTCTGCTGAACCCGCCCGAGAAGGACGCAGCGGCCATGCGTATAGAGAAGGAGAACGCTCGCTGGAGCCGCCAAGCCAAGGCCAGGACTGCACGGATCGAGAAGGCGCGCCGGGATGCTCCGGCTCGGTTGGATGCTTTGGTGGATCATTTGCGCGACCCGGGATTCGATGACCCTATCGCGGTATCACAGGCACAGGGCTACATGCTCGATCGCATGCGGGAGCTCGATGAGAACAAGGGGTCTCGGTGGAGTAATGGTCACTGGCGGGGGCTGGAGCGCGAGTTTGGGATCAAGTCGCCGCGTGCGTTTCGGGACGGCATCGTGCGGTTCTGGCGGCGGCATGTACCGAAGCTGGTGTCCGAGGGGGCCGAGATTGGAAAGATGTCGCTCGCCGATCTGTTTGGCTTGACCGGCTTGACGATCGAGGCAACAGAGGATCCACGGTTGTGCGTGTCCCTTTCGGCGGACGAGGCTGCAGTGGCCTTTCGCTATGCCGTGCGAGAGCTGAACGGGTTTCCACAGTGGTTTCCAGCGCTGTTCAATGCCCATCCTGCCATCGTCAAGTCCATGACGCTTGCCGAGGTGGGCCATGAGTTACAGATGGACCAGGCCGACACTGCCAGCCAGTACTTCATCTAGGGGTCTCCTCGTTTTCAGTGCAATAAGTGACGGTACGAAAAGCTAGCAC
>NZ_BMYK01000064.1 GCF_014652235.1 Pseudorhodoferax aquiterrae | reverse complement strand
ATCGCACGGCCTCGCCGGCTTGACGCGGACCATAGAACCTCTGCCAGGCCGCTGGATGTGCCCCCCTTCGCGCAGCGGAAGGGGGGAGCCGCGCAGCGGCCTGGGGGGATGACTCACCGCCCAATCCAGGCATCGAAGAGGTAGGGCTGCGGCCAGGCCTTGTCCCAGGAGACACCGTGCACGTTGGGCTGCGCCGCTACCAGGCGGGCGCGCGAGTACAGCGGCACCGAGGGTGCGAAGTTCGGCAGGATCTCCTGCGCCTCGGCGTAGTGGCGGGCGCGGTCGGCCGCCTTGCCCGAGGCGCGCGCCTTGGCCAGCACGGCGTCGAGCTCTGGGATGCGCAGGAACGAGGCGTTCGAGCCCACGGTGCTGCCGTCGCTGATGTTGTCGCTGCCGTACAGGCGCCACAGCTGCATGCCCGTGGCCTCGGACTGGAACGAGCCCAGGATGCCGTAGTTGCCGTTGTACAGGCGTTGCGCCAGCTCGCTGGCGGTCACCGGTTGCAGCTGGATCTCGATGCCGAGCTTGCGCGCATCGACCTGCACCTGCTCCAGCGTGCGCTGGGCCAGCTGGTCGTTGTCGGCGTAGGGCGAGACGGTGGACAGCCGCTTGCCGTCCCGGGTGCGGTAGCCCTGGGCGTCGCGCTGGGTCCAGCCCGCGGCGTCCAGCAGTTCACCGGCGCGCTGCGGGTCGTGGCGGATCCTGTTCTTGAGTTTCTTGTTGAAGTCCGGCGTGGTCGTGGCCAAATACTCCTGCACCGGATAGGCGCCGAAGCTCGCGGCGCTCGCGATGCCGGCGCGGTCCAGGCCCGTCAAGAGGGCCAGGCGCACTTCCTTCTGGTCGAAGGGCGGGCGGCGCGTGTTCAGGTGCAGGCTGTAGCCCACGCCGGGCAGCAGAAATTCGGAGCTCTGGTACTTGCCGGCCTTGACGGTCTTGGCGTGCTCGGGCGGGACGTAGTCCACCACATGGGCCTCGCCGGTCAGCAGCGCGTTGTAGCGGGTCTGGTCCTCGGGCAGGAACACGTAGCGCACGCTGTCCACGTAGGCGGTGCCGCGGTGGAATTTGGGCGGCGCCCAGTTGTAGTCGTCGTTGCGCACGTAGGTGAGGCTCTGGCCCTTGACCCAGCGGTCGAACCTGAAGGGGCCGGTGCCGATCAGCTTGCTGGCCAGCGACTTGG
This sequence comes from Pseudorhodoferax aquiterrae, assembly GCF_014652235.1. Lineage (GTDB taxonomy): Bacteria > Pseudomonadota > Gammaproteobacteria > Burkholderiales > Burkholderiaceae_C > Pseudorhodoferax > Pseudorhodoferax aquiterrae. The sequence continues at coordinate 4,424 of NZ_BMYK01000064.1, read as the reverse complement.
GATCCTGCTCCAGCTGCTGCTTGGAGACGATGCCGAAGTACGGCGCGGCGATCAGCGTGAGGAAGCTCGACTCGGGCGTGCCCAGCGTCACCTCCAGCGTGTAAGCGTCGAGCACGCGTGCCACGGGCTTGAGCTTGGCCGTGGAGCCGGTCGATTTATTGGCCGGGTTGGCGATGAAGTCGAAGTTGGCCTTGACGGCCTCGGCGTTGAACGGCGTGCCGTCGTGGAACTTCACGTCGCGGCGCAGGTGGAAGGTGTAGACCCTGGCGTCGGGCGAGACCTCCCAGCGTTCGGCCAGCCAGGGGTCGTAGCTGCCGTCGCCGTTGTCCCAGACCAGCGAGTCGAGCACGGGCCGCACCGAATGGGCGCCCGAACCCTGGTCCACCAGCGGGTTCAGCAGCACGGGTTCGGCGCGCAGCGCCACGACGAGTTGCCCGCCGCGCTGGGGCGGGCCGGCCTCGCCGGCGGGCGCTGCCGATGCGGCGCCGGTGGCGAGCAAGGCCAGCGCCAGCGCGCCCGCGGTGCGGCGCGACATGAGCTTGTTCATCAGAAATCCTTGGATGGGGTGGCCGGCGCCAGGCGCCGGGAACGCAGCCGGGGGAAGCGTCCCGCCGGCGATGCGGCAATGTAGGGCGAAGCCCGTGCCGGCCACAGCATGGTTTCGCATAAGCAAACTCGCTGCCCGCAGAACGCGCACGCGGCGGCGATCCGGAACATGCCGTCCGCTGCGCTGTCGTGAGCTGCTCGTCATCGAGTGTTCACGGTCGCTGCCTACATTGCCTTCGCCCTGACGGCGAAAGCGCCTGTCGGCACCCCCATCGACTGGAACCTCCCACAATGCACTCCTACAACCCCGCGTTCCCGCGCACGAAGGCGCAGCCATGAGCCGCCGCGACTTTCTGCGCACCCTCGCCCAGGCCGGCGGCGCCAGCGCCGTGCTGGCCAGCTTCCCGCCCGCCATCCAGCGCGCCCTGGCCCTGCCCGCCAACCAGCGCACCCGCACCCTGCAGGACGTCGAGCACATCGTCGTGCTGACGCAGGAGAACCGCAGCTTCGACCACTACTTCGGCACCATGGCCGGCGTGCGCGGCTTCGGCGATCCGTTTCCCGTGCCGGTGCGCGACCGGCAGAACCTGTTCAGCGGCAAGACCGTGTTCGTGCAGCCCAGCGTGGGCGGTGCGCCCGTGCCGGGCCGGCCCAACTGGCCGACCAGCAAGCCCATCGCGCCGTTCCGTCTCAACACCGAGCAGGACTTCCCGGTCATGCGCGTGGCCGGCACGCCGCACTCCTGGCTGGACGCGCAACTGGCCTGGGACCACGGCCGCATGAACGACTGGTGCGCGGCCAAGCAGAACCATTCCATGGGCTACTACGCCGAGGGCGACCTGCCGTTCCAGTTCGCGCTGGCGCGCGCCTTCACGCTGTGCGACCACTACCACTGCGCGACGCAGACCGGCACCAACACCAACCGCCTGTTCCTGTGGACCGGCCACAACGATCCCCTGGCCCAGGCCGGCGGACCGTCGACGGACAACAGCCGCGACAGCTTCAACCCCGACCAGAGCACCGACTACCGCTGGATCACCTACGCGGAACGGCTGCAGGCCGCCGGCATCAGCTGGCAGGTCTACCAGAACATGGCGGACAACTTCACCGACAACCCGCTGGCCGGCTTCCGCAGCTTCCGCAATGCCTGGTACCTGCGCCCGGGCTACTCGCAGGCGCTGCGCGACCGTGGCGTCAGCACGCGTGACCTGGACCTGCTGAAGGCCGACGTGCTGGCCGACCGGCTGCCGCAGGTCAGCTGGATCGTCGCCACGGCCGAAGGCTCCGAGCACCCGGGCCCCTCGAGCCCGGCCTCGGGCGCGGACTACACGGCCCGCGTGCTGGACGCGCTCACGGCCAACCCCGAGGTCTGGAGCAAGACCGTGCTGCTCATCAACTTCGACGAGAACGACGGCTTCTTCGACCACATGCCGCCGCCGGCCGTGCCCTCCTACCTGGCCTACGACGCCAACCCCGCCCAGGCCCAGCTGGCCGGCGCCTCCACCGTGGACACCACGGGCGAATACCACCACGTGCTCAACGGCGCGGACCCCCGCACCCTCCACCGCCCCTATGGCCTGGGCCCGCGCGTGCCCATGTACGTGGTCTCGCCCTGGAGCAAGGGCGGCTGGGTCAATTCGCAGGTGTCCGACCACAGCTCGGTGCTGCGCTTCATCGAGGCGCGCTTCGGCGTGCCCGAGCCGCTGATCAGCCCCTGGCGCCGTGCGGTCTCGGGCAATCTGCTGTCCTGCTTCGACTTCGTGAACCCCGAGGACAACGGCTTCATGCAGCTGCTGCCGGCCACGGCGGCCCGCCGCGCGCAGTCGCTGGCGCTGCCCAACACCAAGGTGCCGGCCACGCCGAGCACGCTGGCCGCGCCCGTGCAGGCTGCCGGCGTGCGGCCCGCGCGCGCCCTGCCCTACGAGCTGCAGGTGCAGGCGCAGGTCGAGGCCGCTGGCGTGCTGCTGACCTTCGAGAACGCCGGCGAGGCCGGTGCCGTGTTCCACGTCTACGACCGCCTGGCGCTGGACCAGGTGCCGCGCCGCTACACGGTGGAGGCCGGCAAGCAGCTGCAGGGCCGCTGGGCCGCCACGGCCGCCTACGACCTCTGGGTGCTGGGGCCGAACGGCTTTCACCGCCACATCACGGGCGACGTGCGCCGCGCCAGCGGCGCGGCGCTGCCCGAACTCATCGTGCGCGCCGAGCGTGCGACGGGCGAACTCGTGCTCGAGCTCGTCAACAACGGCGGCCAGCCCTGCACCTTCCAGCTCACGGCCAACAAGTACACCACGAACACCCTGCCCGAGGTGCGCGTGGTGGCGCGCTCGCGCAGCGCACTGCGCCTGCCGCTGGCCGCGAGCTCGCACTGGTACGACTACAGCCTGCGCGTGAACGGCGCGCCGACCTGGCTGCGCCGCTTCGCCGGCCATCTGGAGAACGGCCTGCCCTCGATCAGCGACCCCGCGATGCAGGGCGCCGCCCAGCTGGACCAGTACCGCGTCAACTGAACCCCAAGGATCTCCCGCAATGCACTTTCGACACCTTCTCGCCACGGCCCTGCTCGCCGTGGCCTGCAGCGGCCAGGCCGCCGTGGTCTATGGCAGCAACCTGGTCGTCAACGGCGACGCCGAGGCCGGCACCGCCGGCTGGAGCGGCTACGACGTCTACGGCAACATCCAGTCCGTCGACTACGGCAACAACTGGGTGCTGCCCACCCAGCCGGGGCCAAGCGACCGCGGCGCCAAGATGTTCACGGGCACCGGCGCCTACGCCGTCGGCTACCAGGCGCTGGACTTCGGCATGGCGACCACGCAGTCCATCGGCTACTCGCTGAGCGGCTGGCTCGGCGGCTGGAGCAGCCAGACCGACAACGCGCTGTTCTACGTGCAGTTCCTCGACGCCTTCGGCGTCGAGATCGGCGGTGCGACGATCGGCGCCGTGACGGCCGCCGACCGCAACAACCAGACCGGCCTGTTCTACCGCGAGACCGAGGGCCAGCTGCCGGTGGGCACGAGCGCGCTGGCGTTCTGGCTGTCGATGGAGCGCAACGGCGGCGGCGACAACGACGGCTATGCCGACAACCTGGCCTTCGTGCTGGAAGCGCCTGCGGGCGAAGTGCCCGAGCCGGGCCTGGCCTCGTTGCTGCTGCTGGGCCTGGGCGCCCTGGGCTGGGCCCGCCGCCGGGCCGGCTGAGCCGCGCCGCGCGCGGCGCTAGCCCGAGCGGCAGCGTTGCGCGCGCGCCAGGTAATGCGCCAGGCCTGGCGTCGCCAGGCCGGGCTGCTTGGCCTGGTCGTCCCACAGGCGCAGCTGCACGGCCGCGCGCGCATGCGGCCGCGCGATGAAGGCTGCGGCCGCCGCCGCATCGAACACGCCGCCCTGCAACACCAGGTTGCGCTGCGAGTCCGCCGACAGGCCGGCCCGGTAGTGCGGCCGTGTCGCGCACAGGTAGCGCTTGGCATCCACATGCCAGCGGATCGGCTCCAGCACAGCGGCACCGAACAGGCCGCGCAGAAAGGGCAGCACCGCGAACTGGTGCAGGTCGTCCTCGCCGCGCAGCGTGGGCGTGCCCTCGGACTGCGTGAGCAGGTGGCCCAGGTCGTGCAGCAGCGCGGCCGTCACGAGCGCGTCGTCGGCGCCGGCCTGCTCGGCCAGCCAGGCGGTCTGCAACGCGTGCTCGGTCTGCGTGACGGGCTCGCCGCTGTACTGCGTGCCACCGTGGCGCGCGAACAGCAGCGCGATGTCGTCGAAGGCGAGCGCCATCTCAGTGGTCCATGGCGCTGGCGCGCCACCCAAAAGGCATCAAACCGGCTCGCAAGCAAAGGTTCAGAAGGCCGCGGAGCAGGCCATGCGAGTGCAGCCGCGGAACGGGCTCCGCCCGG
>NZ_BMYK01000063.1 GCF_014652235.1 Pseudorhodoferax aquiterrae | reverse complement strand
TGCTGCCCGCCATCGTCTGGAATGGGTGCCCGCGATCAGTGGAATGCGCACGCAGCCTTCCCGGCGAAGACCATGCAGGAGTTGATTGCGAAAGCTCAGAAGGCACCGGGACAAATCACGTTCGCGTCCCCAGGCACAGGCTCGCTTGGACACGCGAACGTGGAGTACTTCTCCAGTCTGGCGAAGATCAAGCTTTTGCACGTGCCGTACAAAGGATCGGGCATGGCGTTGAACGACACCATCGCGGGCCAAGTCGACGGGATCACCGACAACCTGCCGTCGGCGCTGTTGCACATCCAGTCGGGCCGGCTGAGGGCGCTGGCGGTGCTTTCGGACAAGCGTTCGCCTGCGTTGCCGGACGTTCCGACCTACGGCGAATTGGGCTACCCACAAATGGGAAATGGCGGATGGTTTGGCGTGGTTGCGCCGGCTGGTACGCCACAGGACATCGTCAACAAGTTGAACCTAGCGATCCATTCCGCCATGCAGCAGCCGGAGTTCATCAAGAAGATGGACGAGGCTGGAGCCACTCTCATCCCGAACACGCCGGCCCAATTTCAAGCCCAGATTCAGCAGGCGGTGACGCGCTACGCAGCCGTCGCCAAGGTGGCGAAGTTCAGCGCGGAGTGACACATGATGAAACCACGCCCGTTCTTCACGGTGCACGCACCGCACGGCGACGCGATCCCTTTGGTGTGCGATTCGCCGCACAGTGGAACCGATTACCCTGAAGACTTCGGTCACGCCGTGGCGCTCGCGGACCTGCGCGCAGCGGAAGACACGCACGTCGAGGCCTTGTGGGGTGACGCCCCTTCCATGGGGGCAACCCTTCTTGAGGCGCACTTCCCTCGCAGTTACATCGATTTGAATCGCACGTCGGTCGACATCGACCCCTCGCTGCTTGACGCAGCATGGCCTTCGCAACTTCATCCTGGAGAGAAAACCCGCATCGGTTCAGGACTGATCTGGCACAAGGTCAAAGGGCTACGCATCTACGACCGCCTGCTCTCCGTTGCCGAAGTCCAGCGCCGGATCACCGAATGCTACGAGCCGTACCACGCAGCGCTTGCACAGGCCGTGGAGCGCACCTATCACGACTTTGGAGGCCTTTGGCACTTGAACCTCCATTCCATGCCGAACAACGCGTACGAGCGCCTGCAGATCAGAAGCGTCCGCCCTCTTGCGGATTTCGTCCTGGGTGATCGGGATGGAACGACCTGCGAGCCAGCCTTCGTCGCGTTGGTGGAGGACTACCTTCGAACCAAGGGATACACGGTCGCACGCAACGATCCCTACAAAGGTGTGGAACTCATCGGGCGCATTGGACAGCCGACGACGGGCCGACACAGCATGCAGATCGAGATCCGCAGACCGGTCTACATGGATGAAGCGACGCGAGAGCGAAGCAGCAACTTCGAGTGCGTGCGCCGAGACATCAAGGGACTTCTTTCCACGATCCGCGAGTATCTTCGCGCCCAACCGCGTGCCCCGATGCGCGATCGCGACGCAGCCAGGGCTGCGACAGGGCGGGAAGCGATGGGCGAAGGCGGGCCGCTGCGTGTGGGGTGAGTCGCCGTTCTGCCGCACCGCAGGGCAATCCTGAGTCTTGTCGCCCGTGTAAGAATCCCGCCGCTTCGCTTGGATGACTTGTGCGACAAGAAGGAGAACCGCATGGCGATGAGGTTGGGGCTACGTAAGTACCTGATGGTGGCAGGGCTCTCGGCTGCGCTTGCGTCCGAGATGGGGCACGCGTTTCAGGTTCTGCCGCGAATAAGCGATGTGGACCGCAAGCTCACGAGCGTGGGCACCAACCAGTGGGTCGATGGGATCGGTCTTTGGTTCGTGGGCAACGCGCTGCCCATGCTCAAGAACCCGGTTCACGAAGCCATCACTTTGAATGCGCTTGACTGCACGGCAGCTGCCGGGTCGGAGGCTCAGTGCCTGACGCGGGATGCCATTCAGCAACACCAAGTCTTGCTGTATGGCGTCAGATGGCCTGACGACCCACCCTTCGCACTCAATCGGGACAAGCCTCCTCGCACGTCCAGTTGCAATCCGGCGGTCGCGTTGCGATCGACCGCGCAGCCCAAATGTTGGGCAACCTTGTTTGCCGATGCAGGTACTGCGGCGAAGGCCAACTTGGCCAAGGACTCATCGACTCCAGCCTTCGGGCCTGGCGAATACATTCTGTATCGATCGCACTTTGGCGACCTTCAATTCTTTCATTCGATGGCGGCCCACGATGGCGAAATGGCAGCCGTCACCCAGCGTCGCATGAAGACCTGGGCGCAATTCTTATGGGGTGTCGCTACCAAGACGCTGCCCACGGATCGATTCATTCGCGACATGGAGCCTGCGGCGTTGGGGGAGTACTTCCCGGGGGACATCACGGCCACCAACCTCTTGGCAACCGGCATCGTGGAGGTGCGCAAGGACCTTTCGCAGGTAGCGATGGGCGCGTTGCTTCACATGGTTCAAGACAGCTTTTCGCAGGCACACAGCGGGCGTGTCGCTGAGACGGGAGCGATGTGTCCCGAAACTTCCAGGTTTGCGCAGCCTGGCCGCATCGACAGGTTCTACAGCTACGCAGGACAACTCGGATCGGCGCACGATCGGGAGGACACGTTCTCATCGCTGCACATGCACACCCTTCAGGTCAGCCCGACGGTGGTGGATGCGAGCCGCAACTTTTTGACGTTGTGGAAGGAAGGTGCGAGTTGGGAGGAGGCCGAGAAGTTGTTCGACTGCGTGTTCGCTTTGCAGGCCCCCGGTGCGTTGGCGGGGCCGGGCCCGTTCGTCGATTGAGCCTGCTCAACGGCCGGTTGCAAGGATGCCAGCCATCGGCCGGGCCTAGCATCCACTCTGGTGCTACAGACGACCCGTCGCTTCGATCTCTCTTTGCGCCAATTGGCGTAGCGAGACGCCTTCGAGCAATCGCAAGGTCATCTCGGAAAGCCGACGCCACATGGCTGCGGAATGGTCGTCGTCGACCGCCACCCCCGCAAACGCTCGCAGAACGTCGGTAGCCGCGTCGTCGTCGACAGCCAGAACGATGTCGGCAACGCTGATCGCGCTTGGAGGACGTGCAAGGCAGTATCCGCCAGTGATGCCCTTGAAAGACGTCACGAGGCCGCCCACGCGCAGCTGTGCGACGAGACCTTCCGCATAGCCGCGCGAGATCTGATGGCGGTTCGCCAACGAGATCAGGCTCACGGCGCGAGCACCGTGGATGGCCAGGGAAGTCATCAAATCCACCGCGAGGCGGCTTCTGGTGCTCAGCCTCATCCCGCTGAAGAGGCGCAGAACGCCTCAACGATCGGGGCAAGCCCGCCCGTCGACGTTATCGCCCTAGAGATCATGCCGCGGCTCGCCTTTGGGCGGGGACCGTGACCCCGCGCATCTCGTCCAAGCCCTCAAGACAGAACAGCCACTTGCTTTTGGACACCATGTCGCAGGTGCCGTCGACCATGCCCGTCAAGAAGGTTCGGACCCAAGGGTCGTTGGACTGCAAAAGTCCAGCGCGCTCCAGTCGAGCGAGGTCAACGAGAACGTCGCGTGCCCACGCGCGGATCCGGTAATCGACGACAAGCCAGTAGGGGCGCCCCTCCATCGCCAATGGATCGAACTCGGGAGGAATTGGAAATGAGTGCGTGATGGTCATGGCCGGGTTTGGAATGCGGCCTGCACGGCCGTGCCTCCTGGATGTCGCAAATGAGCGCGCACAAACCGCATCCACTACGGCAACTTGCGAATGCGCGCTCTTGCGATACACGGCCACGCAATCGTGGCGCGTTCCAAGAGTCTAGGTTTCGAGATCGAAGATCAACAGGCAACGCCTTTACGTTTTCGTCATCTGCAAGTCATCGCGCCATCAGATCGCCTGGGGATGCGGCAGCCTGTGGATGCCAAGACTTGAAAGCTGGCGGCACAAGGCTCATGGGTCAAAGACTGCGCCAACAAGAGACAACGGATCGCTTCCGAAACACAGACCGGAGCTAAGGGATTTTCCCGAGGTCGCATTGGCGCCGGAGTGTTGTGTGGACGCCATATCTCAAATCTGACAGACCGAAACTGGCGTCCGATTTGCTGTGGAGAACGACGAGAGCCACAGCCGACGGGGCTTTGCGGGTACTCCCGCGCAGCAGTCGTCCGATGTTTTCCTCGATGCCACGGCCTCAACCTGACGGCAAACCGATCAAAGCCGTCATTTCAAGGTCATATTCAAGACAGATACTTCGCTTCAATTGGCGTGCAATGCGTCAGGTGCGTTGTCGACCCCGTCTTGTCACAGGCGATGGGTCAAATTCTTCGTGGCTCCTCGATGAGGCGCTGGTTCCGGTCGCTGTCTCCAGCGGCATCCCACGAACCAAGATTTTTCAATCACGAAGCACTTACTAGCATGAAACACATCCTTCTGGCCGTTGCCGCACTCACCGGCGCTGCAAGCGCGTCGGCCCAAAGCACCGTCACCCTTTTCGGCGTTCTCGACGCGTCCATCACCCGACTGTCCAGCGACACCGCCAACAACACGGGCATGTCGAACGGCGAACTGTCGAGCAGCCGCCTTGGCTTCCGCGGCGTGGAAGACCTGGGTGGCGGTCTGAAAGCCGGCTTCTGGCTCGAAGGTTCTGTCGGCGTGGACAACGGCGGATCGAGCTACCGATTCGACCGTCGCTCCACGGTCAGCCTGATGGGCAACTTCGGTGAAGTCCGTCTGGGCCGGGATAAGTTGGCCTCCTACCTCAACATCGAATCCTTCGACCCGTTCGGCGACATCGGCGTGGGCGGCAACGGCTTGAACAACATGCTGGGAAGCGCGACCGGTGCAGAAGGCACTGCAGAAGGCAGCCATCCCAAGCGCTCGAGCAACATCATCTCCTACGTGAGCCCGAACATGGGCGGCTTCCACGGCCAGCTGCAGTACTCGTTCGGCGAGCGGCCCAGCAACCAGGGCAACAGCGATCGCGGCAACGCTGTGACCGGGCGTCTGGGTTACAAGGCCGGTGCGCTTGAGGTCGCTGGCGGCTACGCACAGATCACGGGCGGCTCGGACACCATCAAGGAAACCTACAAGGCCTACAACCTCGGCGCTTCGTACAACTTCGGCATGATCAAGCCCATGCTTCTGCTGGCAAGCGAGCGTGGCGCGGGTCGTCGCGTCGACGCATGGACGCTGGGTGCCATCGCTCCCGTGGGCGCTGCGGGCGAGATCCGTGTGGCCTTCACGCAGTTCAATAACAAGACCGTCGACGATGCGGACACGTACAAGCTTGCCGCCGGGTACGTCCACAAGCTGTCCAAGCGGACCTCGCTGTACGGCATGATCGCCCGCGTCAACAACGACGACAACGCCACCCGAGGCTTCGCAACCTCGTCGTCGGCTCTTGCCAACCCGATCTCGGCCGGCGATAGCGCCACCGGTTACTCGATCGGCGTGCGTCACCTGTTCTGACGGACCAAGGGCCGCGCAGAACCCGGTCAACTGCGTGGCCTTCCATTTTTCATTCGCGATGACCTGAGTGGGATTTGCCCTGGTTCGTAAGGACCGGGGCCTTTTTTCGTACATCGAAAGTAAGCGTCCGGCGAAGTCATCTTGACTTCGCCGAGCAGGCTCAGTGAGCA
>NZ_BMYK01000062.1 GCF_014652235.1 Pseudorhodoferax aquiterrae | reverse complement strand
GTGGGCGGCAAGGCCGGCGCTGGCGCGCCTGCGGTACGGCCCCGGCATCAGCGCTGCGCTGATGGCGCTGAGCGCCTGCTGCCTGGTTGTCGCGCTGGCGGTGGATGTGCACGACTGGTGGAGCGCTGGCCTGCGCGGTGATGCCAGCGCGCAAGGCGCAGCGATCTTTGTCATGCTGGCCTGGCACGGCGTGATCGTCGCTGCGGTGCTCCTCTGCGCCATCTATTACGTTGCCCGCTGGATGCGCGGCTTGGCGCCGGGACCCGCCAACAAGACACTGGAAGCTCTGCGCTTGCTGTTCATCTACACCGCGATCGAGGGAAGCGCCGCGTTGCTGCTCCCGCGCATCGTGCCGTGGGGCGGGGCATGATCATCAGCCGACCCGCAAGCTGGCAGCCCGTGCTGAGTTCGCTATCGATCTGGTTTGTCCACTTCATCGGCTGCTGGGCTGTTTCCGAGTTCTCGCCCCATCGCTGGTGGAACCATGTGATGGCCTGGGTGTTCACCATCGTCGCGCTGGCAGCAGTGGGTGTTCTCCACTGGCGCCTCGAGCGCACCGATGCGAGGGGCGACCTCGCTCGCTGGAAGCGACGCTTTGCTCGTGGAACGACCATGATCGCGGTGGTGGCGATACTCTTCACGGGATGGCCGTCGGTTGCGCTGCTGCCGTGAATCTCACGGCTGCATGCGCGATCCATCGGCGAGGACGTGCAGCGGCTCAACGCCACTACCTTCCAGGGAGACACATGCGCAACGTCTTGCGCCAGGGCGACGCACAGGCGCGCGCATTGTTCTCCTACTTCGGTGGGGCGGTCCGGCCGATGCTCTTCATGCGCTCGGCCACTCACATTCGAATGCTCTTCAGGAGCCACGCTGCAGACTGCCACGCCCGAACACCCGGGACCCTTGCCGGGCATATGGCCAGCCTGCGGGCGGTTGGGGATCTATCAAGTCCATTGCACTCAGCGTGGTCCGTGAAGGGGCTCAGGCATGAAGTCCGTCCGATGCAATGGGCCGCTGAACGCACTATGGGTGCGACATCGGTAGACTGTGCCGTGGTCGCTATGCTCCAAGGCGATCGCAGAGAGCCTGGATCGCACATGAAAGACCGCTCCCTTACATCACCAACTGCTCGCGTAAGCGACCGTGAACTGCGCGGTGCAGCAGCTGGTCCCTATGCATCTACGGCCCAGTCCGTCACGCTTGTTCGATCCGGTGCGCAGCTTCTTCGCGAACGGATCGAAGCCGCGGACATGGTCACGACGCATGAAGCAGCCAGGCTTGTAGGCACGAGCGCCGTGGCGATCATCGCCTGGATCAAAGCGGGTCGCTGCATTGGCGTCTCGAACCTTCGGCGCGGCTTCAAATTGCCAAGCTGGCAATTCGAGCCGGAGATCTGGCCGTTGCTGCAACCGCTGGCGGAGTGCCTCGGTACCCGTGACGGATGGCAGTTGCTGTCCTTCTTGGAAACGCCTTCAATGGCCCTCAATGGGACGACGCCGCGCCTCGCGCTGGAGCAAGGTATGCCAGGCAGTCGCATCTTGGCGCTCGCAGCGGCTGATGCGCACTGAGGTGCGGTTCACTGGGCGGTAACGCTAGCGACCGGCTCGCCGATCGTCGAGGTCTCCCTTGCGGACCACCTCAATTCGCACACCGTCGGGTTCGACAAAGACCGCCGAGATGCCGCGAAATCCGACCCCGATGGACGCGAATCCCTGAGACGCCCACCTCGATCGCGAGTCCAACCGGTCGTGGTGATGGCCATGTACCAGTGCCTTCACGTCCATAGATTGCGCAAGCGCGTCCAGCAGTTCGAAACCGTAGGGGTGGTAGCCGGATGCCTCGTGCGTGACCAGAACGTCGGCTTGCAGTTCGGACAGGCGGTTCAACTCGTCTGGGTAGATGGTGCCCCAGTGCTTGCACTGGTGCCCGCCTCGCCAACGGTCCTGCGGGGGCATGGCCGCGGCATGTTCGGCCCGGGATTGAAACGCCGGTGCGCCACCACGCGCGGCAGCAGGCGTCGGGTGCCAGACGGCGTCTCGGAACACCCCGCCGAGGCCAGCCAGTCGAGTGCCGTCCGGGAGGGGCACGACCCGGGCGTGCAGGTTGCGGTCCGCGAGGTCGCTGCCCCAGACGTGGTCCCAGATCTCGTCAGAGTCGGCATCGTGGTTGCCGGGGATCCACCACACGCGGTCACGAATCTGATCGAGTTCCTCGTGCAACGGGCGCTTCGGCTCCATGTCTCCGAGCAGCACCACAGCGCAGGCATCCGTGCGCAGGGCCGCCTCGACGATGTGAGCGAACGAACCGTGGGGGTCGCCGCAGTACAAAACAGGGCCCATGACTCAGGACGGATCGAGGTTGGAAGCGATGGGTTTCATCGAGGCCCTAGCTCGTCTTTCGCACGGCTTCTCGGAGACAAACACGGCATCCAAGGACTTGCACCCCTGGCTGAATTGACGCGACAGGGCCTTCGATGCAGCTTCGCGCGGATCAGTTGAGTGGGTCATCTTCAACCAGCCCGCGCTCTTGCGACCAACCAAAAGCCAGATCGAGAACCCGATCGAACAGCCCGTGTCGCAGAGCGTGGCAAACGTCTCGCCCACCGAGTCCGCCGTGCGTGCGGTGCCAAAAGACGAACTTGCCAGCGGCGTCATCCCCCTTGAGCGCTCGGTTGACCCGGTAAACCTCGTCGCGCAGCAGACGGGAGAACACCGCAGGATAGAACCATGGTCTTCCGACCCTCAGTCGAACTAGCTCGTTGCGCATGCACGCTTTCGCGAGCGTGGCGCGGCTCTCGCCCCAAGCTTGACCGAGGTGGCTCGAATCGACGAGCAAGCGCCCTCACGCGTCCATTGCAGACGCAGGACCCTTGGACCGTGGTTTGACATTTCGGTGGATCGGATCACAGCTTCAACTGGACGGTGGTCTGAAGTTACGGACGTGCTGGGTTTTCGCGGGCATGTCGGTCCGGTAGTGGTGCAGAACGACTCCTGCCAAGCATCTTAGGACGGCATCGTGAATTGCGCCACGTGTGAAGGTTTTGAGGTCCTGCCGGGGCCCCTCTTCGCTGGCTTTGGCGGGATCAGGTGCTCGAGTTCTTGCGAAGCTAGGGCAGCTCCACGCCCCCATGCCCTTGTGAGCGCCATCGCTGCAGAGGCCCCAGCACCGAACAGCGGGGCCGGCGACGTTGAGAGGCGGAGTGTTTTCTTGACCGCCAGATCCGAATCAGGACTCAGCGACATGCCGTCTGCGCTCTCGCACCCGCGTCAGCGGGGGTACGGGCGCCCGAGTGCCTTGCGCCCCACATATTCGGTCACGCGCGGCACAAGGTCGCTCACACACTCAAGCCGCGCACCTGTGATCGCGGGCAAGCTCTTCGAGCGCTGTCTCGCGCGCGGTCACGTGAATGCTTCACCGTCGACCAGCGTAGTAGTCTGCCCAACTGGCGCACTGTCCGTTGGCCTTGCGATAGCCTGGTCCGCCCCGAGAGCCGCACCCCGAGCTGTTTCCGGTTGTGATCGATGAACCACTGCTCGAACCGGTTGATGGGACGCTAACCGAAGGCAGTGCGGGGGTCGGCCCGCTAACGGAAGGCAGCGCCGGGGTGGGTTCGCCGACGGTGCTGAGGACTTTGGTCGCGGTGACCAAGGCGCCGTTGGACCGCGAGGAGTCCAGGACCATGCCATACAGACTGCTTCCCTCCAGGTAGGCGATGCCCGGCAGCGTCGACGTTCCGTTCGCGCATGAGCCGCCCTTGAAAGTCAGCGAGACGTCGAACACGTTGCCTTTCCGGCGCGGTGTTGCAGTGCCAGAGAACTGGCATCCGTCGGAACTGGTTCCGAGGACTGCGCCCGTGCTGCTCACGGTCAACGTGGCGGTTTCCGTGCCAGACCGTGTGGACGCCGTCCCTGCGTAAGTACCGGTGAGCGTGGCCAGTAGCGGTGCCTGGTCGTACGCAGCGTCGTAAGTGCCGCTGAACGTTGTCGTGGTTGCTGGCGAAGCGTAGCTCAGCGAGCCGTTGAAAAACTGTTTCGGAGCAAAGGAGGCCGACAGCGTGGCGTCCGAGATGGTGCCCGCTTCCACGTTGAAATCGCGCGCCGATGGCGACGAGAAGCTGCCGGGTGTCGTATTGCCTGTCCCTTGCACCACGCCAGAGACGATGCCCGGTGCGTTCACGGCCGAGTAAAGCGACCAGTAGGATCCATCGTCCAGTACAAGCGTTCGGAGTGTGCGACCGGCACTCGTGGTGCCCTTCCAAAGCCCCTCAGCGTTTGCAGTGGGCGCTGCAGCCGGCCCGCCTGCGTCGGGCTCGCTGTCTCCTCCGCCCCCACACCCAGCAAGCACCGCCGCGACTGCCATCCAAACCCACTGACTACAAAACCGGGAAACCGCGGCCATGGCCTTACCTCGTTACAAAAGACGCGGATGGTTGCATTCCGCGCCATCCTGTGCAACGTAGATCTCATCAACTCTGCAGATGTTTTGGTTGCAGGATCGAATGGGGGAGCAGGACTCACTCGAACTTCAGTTCGAGCTGCGCGGAGTCCTCCGCGTCTTCCACAGAACCGGGCCGCGAGAGGGTTCCAGCCTTGATGCCGAGCAAACGAATGGTACGCACCATGTCGATTCGCTTGATGCAACTGCTGGCTGCTTTGCGCAGACTGCGGGCGTCGCCGATGGCCGAGGGCAGCGTCACGTCCCGCGTCACCGTCTTGAAGTCGTCGAAGCGCAGCTTCACGCCGATCTTCTTGGAGACGTAGCCCTTGCGCGCCAAGTCGGCCGCGACCTGATCGCACAGGGCCTTGAACGCGGTGCCCAGTTCCTCGCGGTCGCGCACCGCGTGCAGGTCGCGCTCGAAGGTGGTCTCCCTGCTCATCGACACCGGCTCGCTGTACGTGACGACGGGGCGGTCATCGAGCCCGTGCGCGACCCGATACAGCCAGGCGCCGTAGCTGCGGCCGAACTTCTCGATGAGCCAAGGCTCCTCACGCTCCGCCAGGTCGCCGATGGTGTCGATCCCGAACGACGCCAGGCGCTCGTTGGCCTTCGGCCCGATCCCGTTGATCTTGGACGCCGCCATGGGCCAGACCCTGCCAGGCAAATCTTCCATGGTGAGGATCGTGAAGCCGTCGGGCTTCTGCATCTCCGACGACAGCTTGGCCAAGAGCTTGTTCGGCGCAAGCCCCACGGAGCAGGTAAGGCCGCTCGTCGCCTCGACCACCGCCGTCTTCAGGCGCCGAGCGATGGTCTCGGAGTCGTCTTCCAGCATCGAGACGTCGCAGTAGACCTCGTCGATGCCGATGTCTTCGATCACGGAAGAAACCGATGCGACGGCCTCCTTGAAGAGCCTGGAGTGCTTGCGGTACAGCTCGAAGTTGACCGGCAGGATGATCGCGTCGGGCGCCAGGCGGGCCGCCGTCATCGTGGGCATCGCGGAGCGCACGCCGAACTTGCGGGCTTCGTAGCTGGCCGTCGTGAGCACGCCCCGCCCGACGTAGTCGCGCAGGCGGGCGAACTCGCGCGTGCCGTCGGGCTTGACCGTGGGCGCGTCCGATCGACGTCCGCCTACGACCATGGGAACGCCGCGCAGCTCGGGGTACTGCGATAGCTCGCAGGACGCGAAGAACGCGTCCATGTCGATGTGAGCGATGCGACGCATGGGCGGCAATTTTCTGTCAGGGCCGCAGCCGTCCTTGAACTCCAGGCGCTTGACCAACGCACCGTGACTGCGGTTCGTGGCGTTCATCCTCAAAGTGCGCCCCTTCACCGCGTACGTCCCGTGCGGCACCGGTCCGGCCACCTGTGATCGCGGCCAGAGTCCGGATTGAGTGATGCCAGATTAGGTCTTCGCCTCGACCCGCTCCCGCTGCCCGTGATCACTTTCAAGCAACCGGATCGCGTAGCGAAGAGGCGGCGGCGCAGGGGCCGGTGCCCCAGGAGGGGCGATGTCGAGCGAAAGCTCGACGCCATGCTAGGTTGAAAGACAGTAGAACTGTTTGGGCATCCAGTATACGCGCAGCAGCGTTTGGGAGGGTGAGAATGCATCGGCGTGCATCGGCGTGCATCGCCCGCAACGTGATGTTGCCCCCGTATTCCCGGCCCCGTCCTATTCGCAATAAAGCGCCTG
>NZ_BMYK01000061.1 GCF_014652235.1 Pseudorhodoferax aquiterrae | reverse complement strand
TGGGTCAGTATTGCGCGATTCCGGTGGGTCGGTTCGAGACGATCGCCAACACCGTTGACACAAGATTAGTTACCTAATATTATTTTCCTTAGGTGGCAAACTATGCACCTGAGGCTCGCAGTGGGTAGATTTCGTTTTCGACTGTTAGCGGGCGCCGACCAACATGTAAAAAGGAGACCACATGAAAAGTGAACCAAACCGGCAGGTGAGGGCAATCGGATCTATCAGTTGTCAATCGAGGCGCCTCGTCGGCGTGATAGCGGCAGCTGTACTAACGGCGTGCGGCGGAAGCGACAAGGACGCTGATGGTCCGCCGACACAGCAGGAAGTTGTAGTGACAGGATGCAATGGGACCGTTACCTATGTGGAGGCCGAGGGCGCCTTTGCAAACGGGTCGCCGTGGAGCATGCGTCGGCCAACAGGCTGGAACGGCTTGTTGATCAACGACCTTGACTATGTTCCCGCTAAGGACGGCGCGCGGAGTTGCTACTGGTTGCAGCGAGGCTACGCGCTTTCGGGTACCGGTCGAAATCCGCAAAGAAACTTTAACTATGATCCGGATCGAGAGCAGCAAGAGCTGATCTCGGTCATCGACATGTTCAACGCGCGCTATGGGAAGCCTACGAAGGTGATCCAGTATGGACACTCGGGCGGCGGCTTCGTTGCTCTAAATTTTGCCGAGCGCTATCCCGAGAAGGTTGATGGCGTTGTTGTAGGGTGCGCTCATGAGCCGGTACCACTCATGAACATGATGTTGGATGGGTGGTTCGTGCTGAAGACGCTGATCGCATCAGAATTGCAGGTCGTCGGCTTCTCCGATCTTGCTTCCGTAGCAGATCAATCTGCAAAATGGCGCGCCGCTCTCACGCTAGCTCAGCAGAGCCAGGAAGGTCGGGCTAGGATTGCGCTTGCTGCTGCAGTAGGCCAGTGGCCGGTGTGGAGCAATGCCACACGAGCTCAGCCAGATCCCTTCGATCTCGGTGCGCTTCAAAGTGCAGTCTTCGACACTGTGCTTCTCAACGCCGCCCAACCTGGAGGACAGTCTCGATTCATGTTTGAGCATGCAGGGACATCTCCGGCAGTTCGGCAACTCTCTTGGAATGCGGGCATCGACTACTCCCAACTTCTGGCCCGCGCCGAGCCGGCAGTCGGGCGTCTGGTGCTATCGCTTTACTCGACAAATGGACTCAATCTCCAGGCCGATCTTGCAACACTGCGGGACGCGACCCGTGTACAGGCGGAACCCGCCGCCTCGGCGTTCTGGAACGGGCCGGGACGAACAGTCCACGGCACACCCAAGATACCTTCCTTGCGGATGCATACAACAGGAGATAACGTGGTGCCTCCAAACATCATCGATTCGTATGTTCAGAAGATGCAGGCCAATGGTGGAGATGTGAGTCTCTACAGAACGACGATTGTTGACCGTGCGGGGCACTGTACGTTCGAGCCTTCAGAGTCAGCTGCGGCGATTGAGACAGTCTTGACTCGGATCAACACTGGGGTTTGGCCTGATGTCAGTCCAGCCGGAATGAACGCTAGGGCCAAAGCTCTCATACCCGCATCGGTGCCCGCGTTTGTGCCATACGAGCCAGCTCGGGCGAACCGGCCACAGAACAATCCTGCGGGCGGCCTCTAAACCGCGAGACAGGTGCCCGCAATGGCACCTTTCGGTTGCCAGGCCCTGCTTCTCAAGCAGGTGGCGGAACCGAAGGATCGTCGTCTCGTCCAGCAACCGCGCCACGGCCCTCAGCGCGGCGAACTGGCGGAACACGGGGATGTTGTGCAGAGACTGCTCCATCGCCGGGTCGCTCGGCGCGAACCATTGCTGCAGGTAGTGAACCGCCCCGGGGCGGTTCACCCGGACGATCGCACGCGTGACGCAGCGCACATTGATTACATGCCGCCTCGGACACCGCATAGGCCGGACGCAGATGTCCATCGAGAATGCCGTGGTAGCGGCCTCGGATCCTCGACACTCTCCCGGACTGAGAAGGCCTACACGATGCGATCAAAGCCGGCGGCCCGGCCTGAGCACTGATACGAATGCATAAGGTTCAACCTTTTCGCATGTCTGACCAGAAGCGGCGAAAACCAGGGAACCATCAGGCAGCCGGCGCGCATAGCGTCCGAGTTGGGACTTCGGCAAGGTCACCGGCACCTTCTGCGTCAGCACGCCGTCCTGCTTCTCCGGTGGGGTGCCCGAGAGCAGTTCGGCGTGGCCGAGTTGGATGCTGCGCGTAGTCAGCGCCTTGAGCACTGCGGGTGTGCAGGCCATCAGCGCGAGCCGCCGCTCCAACACCTCGGGCGACCAGCCCATGAGGCGGGCGGCTTCTTCCTTGTCGCCGCGCTGGCGCAGCAGTTGGCGCTGCGCGGCACGGGCTTCCTCGGCCGGCGACATGGCGGCGCGGTAGTAGTTCTCGATCACCGACATGGCCTCGGCCGCCTCGTCGCTGGCGTCCTTGATGACCACGGGCATGTCGTAGTCGTCGCCGAAGACGTTCCTTGCGGCTCTCCAACGGCGCTCACCGGCGATGATCTCGAAGAGGTCGGTGCCCAGCACAGGCCGCACGACGATGGGTTCGAGCACGCCGACCGCGCCGATGCCCTCCATATGGAGTTCATGGGTGGATCGGTGTTGGTCCACCCAGGATCTCCTACCGCGACGCACCTTCAAGAGCCGCCGCTGGCGCCGTCACGCGGCCGAACGATCGACCGTTGCCGCGTCGGATGGCAAGCCTGGCGCCGCGCCGCGCACACGTCGGTACGGCGGCAGGCCCGCCAGCAGGCGCCGGCCCCACGGCGTGCTCGCCAGCCGCGGATCCAGCACCGTGACGCGGCCGTGGTCCTCGGGCGTGCGCAGCAGCCGCCCCACCGCCTGCGCCAGCCGGATGCCGACCTCGGGGACGCTGCGCTCATGGAAGGCGGACCTCCCCTGCGCCTCGATCCACTCCCGGCGTGTCTGCTCGACCGGATCGTCGGGCACCGCGAAGGGCAACTTGACCACTACCAGGTGCGTGCAGTAGGCGCCGGGCAGGTCCACCCCCTCGGAGAGGCTGGCCAGACCGAAGAGGACCGAACGCTGGCCCTGGTCGATGCGAGCCTTGTGGCGCGCCAGCAGCTCGCGCTTGGACGTGCTTCCCTGCACGAGGATCTGCTCGCGCAGCGCCTCCGGCAGCGCATGCGCGACCTGATGCATCTGCCTTGCCGATGCGAACAGGACCAGAGACCCGGCTTGCGCCTCGAGCAGGGCGGGCAGCATGGCTGCCACCTCCTCGGTATGCGCCTGGGCATCGAGCGGATGGGAGCGCATGCGCGGCAGGTGCAGCTCGGCCTGCGCCGCATGGTCGAAGGGTGATGGCAGGCTGAGCGCATGCACCCCCTCCCATGCCTTCAGGCCAGCCTCTTCCATGAAGAGGTCGAACGAGCCGCAGGCCTGCAGCGTCGCCGAGGTCAGCACGGCAGCGCCGGCACGATCCCACAGCAGCGTGCGCAGGCGTTCTCCGCCACCGATCGGCGCAGCGCAGACGTGGAACTCTGTCGTCCGGCCCGCCCTGACCTCCTTGCCACCGCGCTCGATCCAGCGTGCCAAGGACATGTGCCACCTCGGCCATCATCACCAACTGCGCGCGGCGGCTGGCGAAGCCCGGCATGGCCTCGCGCAAGGTGCGCAGACAGGACTGCATGCGGGCTTTCTCTTCGTCGCTGAGCATGCGCCCAGCTTCTCGCAACAAAGCGCGTCTTCAAGGCCCGGCGCAGCGGGGCGTGGGTAGCCTGCAGCGCACCCGAGGCCACGCTGTGGCCCATACGCAGTTCACCAGGACTTGGTCGCCTGCACCGGGATAGAGGCAGGAACATGGCTATAACGCACGCCCTCGATCACGTGCATCGAGACAGCCTCGCACTCAATCGCCAGGTGGAAGGCTGGCCGCCAGTCCGGGGCCAGCATAGCCTCCGGCTCGCCTCTATCGAACAGAACAT
Source organism: Pseudorhodoferax aquiterrae (assembly GCF_014652235.1). GTDB lineage: Bacteria > Pseudomonadota > Gammaproteobacteria > Burkholderiales > Burkholderiaceae_C > Pseudorhodoferax > Pseudorhodoferax aquiterrae. The sequence goes on along the minus strand of NZ_BMYK01000061.1, from coordinate 2,599 downwards.
AGTTCACGCCACCCTCGCATTGCACGGACCGAAAAGCGATGCCATCGAAAGCCCACTTCTTGTCGTAGCGGATGAACTCCGCCAGCGCCTGCGTCATCACGTAATCCGTATCACGGATAGGAAATTCAACCGCATGAGGCCAAGTATGGCACGAGTTTTGGGCCTCGAAACACGTTCGGCCAAGGAAGGTTGAGCGCTCGCTTGCCGCTCAATGGCAAGAGCTTGGGAGGCAGTATGCATTTGGGCCTGGCGCGCGCGCAGCTGCTTCCCCGCAGCGATGGATACCGCCGCTTCACTGGGTCACCAATTGACGCGCTGGTCTACCTCGTCGGGTTGAGCTGCCAGATCCCAATCCGGCTCGCCTTGCGCACCATCATCCACCGGCGCGTCGCAGCCCTCCCACAGCGGTGGCCCGCGTGCCGGGGTGATGTGCGGGGGGGCAGACTCCACCCCGATGTGGTTCAGGATGTGGCGGATTTCGGCGCTGTGGGTGATGAAGGCAATGATGCGCATCTGCCCACCGCACATGGGGCACAGCAGCGGAAATGCCTCGTAGATGCGGGCAATCAGCACCGCCCACAAGTAATGCGCCGCTCGCTTCGGGCGTGCTTCAGGTTCGGGTGTGGGTGTGGCCGCGTTGCCCGGCGCCGCCACCCCAGGTACGCCCGCGCCAGGTTGTGCAGTCTCCACCGTGGCTGGTTGCGACGCAGCAGGCTGAGCCAGCGCCGTTACCGCCGCTCTCAGCGGCGAGTTTGGTGCCAGCACACCAAAGTAGCGGTGCCGGTGGGTGCGTGGCGGTGGCACCAGCGCGGCGATGCGGTCGATCAGTTCCAGCGGTGTGAGGTGCAGCTCATCTGCCTTGGCACCACGCTTGTCACTGGTGGGCTCGCTGCGCTGTTTGGCACAGCGGTACACCAGTTTGCTTCCCTCTTTGCGTAGGCGCTCCATGGAAAACGGTGGACGCGCGCAATAGCGCAGCAGCCGCTCCAGCGCAGCGCGGTCGTGGGCTTCGATGCAGACACCGGCGTCCACCGAGAAGCCGCTGTGTTTGTAGCCCAGCATGTCTTTGGCGTCACAGTTCTCCAGCAGGCCCCGAGCAACGAAGGCGCGCAGGATGCGTTTTTGCAGTGTGGTCTGCACTGGGGCCACGGTAGCCGCATCGATGCCGGTGGCCGCGTGAAAGATGACACCCGGCGATGAGATTCGAGGGGTCGCATCAGCATCGCCCTCGCCCTCCACTTCCTCAAACACCCCGTCCACCACACAAACGTGGAAGTGGACGTGTTCATTGAGGCTGGAGCCGAATCGGTGAATGAAGGCGATGGCACCGATGTGCAGGCCTGCCTTGTCCATATGGGCCGCACCGGGGCTGTGGGTCTGCAGAGTTTGTGCGATCACCCGCAGAAAGATGCGCAGCACCATGCTCAGCACCGCTCCGTCGCGTTGCATGAAGTACCGCAACCTCTTGGGCACGGAGAGCACCCACTGGCGCACCGGCAGGCGGGGGAAAACGTGGTCGCTCAGGTGTGCCGCCGTCTCCACCATCCGCCGCGTGGTGCACGAGGGGCAGACTCCCCGGCCTTTGCAGGAGAAGGCTACAAAGTAGTCGTGCCCACAGTCGCCGCAGCGAGCGCGGGCAAAGCCATGGGCAAAGATGCCGCACTCAAGATACTTGGCAAACGCTTTGCGCACGAAGGGCTTGGGGGTGTGGTGGTCGCCCTGGCCGTCGAACTGACCCGCGCTGGCCAACTCTAGCCAGGTCTCGTAGTGCTCGGCTACCATTTGGTAGAGCAGCGTGCGTTCGGGGTGGCGTGGGTTGTAGAGCTTGGGCTTGGAAGTGGCTGACATGAATACTGTACAAATGCACAGTATTCTGCGGCGATTGTTTGGGTACGCAAAGCACAAGGCCCGAACCGTCGCCAGTTCGGGCCTTGTCAGGGTAGCTTGGCTGCGGACTTACTTGCGCGCAGGCGGCACATCCGTGCAGCTGCCATGCGCCACTTCCGCCGCCATGCCGATGCTCTCGCCCAGCGTCGGATGCGGGTGGATGGTCTTGCCGATGTCGACAGCGTCCGCACCCATCTCGATGGCCAGGGCGATCTCGCCGATCATGTCGCCCGCATGCGTGCCGACCATGCCGCCGCCCAGGATCTTGCCGTGGCCCCGGCCAGCATGGCCGTCTCCTGATCCTGCTTCGGGGCTGTCGTCGAACAGCAGCTTGGTGACGCCTTCGTCGCGGCCGTTGGCAATGGCGCGGCCCGAGGCCGCCCAGGGGAACAGGCCCTTCTTGACCTTGATGCCCTGCTGCTTGGCCTGGTCTTCGGTCAGGCCCACCCAGGCCACTTCGGGGTCGGTGTAGGCCACGCTGGGGATCACGCGGGCGTTGAAGGCGGCGCTGGCCAGTTCCTTGTTGCCCTGCAATTCGCCGGCGATCACTTCCGCCGCCACATGCGCCTCGTGCACCGCCTTGTGCGCCAGCATGGGCTGGCCCACGATGTCGCCGATGGCGAAGATGTGCGGCACATTGGTGCGCATCTGGATGTCCACGTTGGGGTCTCCTCGTTTTCAGTGCAATAAGTGACGGTACGAAAAGCTAGCA
>NZ_BMYK01000060.1 GCF_014652235.1 Pseudorhodoferax aquiterrae | reverse complement strand
AGTCATATGCACTGTCCTGTTCCTATCTCCAAAGATAAGCGACAGGACGGGGCCGGGGAATCAGGGGGCTATCTCATAAAAGCGTTATGAGAAAGATGCGCCGGATGTTCAAATTTGAAGCGACTTCCAACTTTAGAGGCGCCGGCAACCAACTTACCCCGGTGAGGAAAACCGTGGAAGGACCTTCAGCGAGCGCCGGTCGCGCGTCGAACTGGCGAGCCGTAGACAACGCGTGGGCCATCGCAACCATGCGCATCGGGGTGCGGAACACCCGTTTGACTGCAAAGCTGCGCAGCGGCGAACTCAAACGATCCAAGCGGATGGCGATCTTCGATTGGAGTGACTCTGCGGAGCTCGCGACCACAACAGCCGCTGTCCACCTCTGACGACTAATAGCGTCTCAGCGGCAGCCCGGGTCGGACCATGTCCGTCGATTTCAGCATCAACGGCGGTGCTGAGCGGTCGAACAGCGGCGTTCGATCGATGCCATGGCGAAGCACGATCTCGTGGAACTCTCCAAGAAGCGATGCCTTGCGGGATCCGTCGCTTGGAGCTACCCACACATGGTGCGCCTGCGCAAAACAGGCCGCGCGATCAGAGCAGACGTGCGACGCTGCGCCAGAGGCGATCTTGGTGATCTCATACCCTGTGACCATGATGCAGTCCATCGCCGCCTTGCTCCCACCGCGCGCGCACAGCTCCCTCGATGAAATCCTCGCGTAAAGGCGCAGCACCCACGCGGTCAAGAACCGATTCAGCGGGTAGCAGATGGATGGGTAGGGGTCGCGCAGCACCCAAGTCAAGGCCAGATCCAAGCTGCGCACCTCCGGCCGGATGACGTTCTGGGTCTGCCAGTCCAGTTCCTGTTCGCTCAGCGACGACCACACGGAGTCCACGACGTCCTCGTAGGCGTCGTGCCAAGCCTGCAATTTCGTCGGATCGGGAGCGTTGTGGTGCTGCCAATCGACCGAATCCCACACCAAGTCATCGATGGCCAGACAACGGTCGCCGATGCTCGCGAATTGAGCAGCGAAACGAGCGTCGACGTCCGGCCAGGCCTGCAGTCGGACGACCAGGTCGAAGCCGAACGTACGGGTCAGGATGCGCTGGACGTCCTGTTGCGCGCCGTCACCGCCGCCGGACACGAGCGCATGGATCTCGCCACTGCGATGCCGCCCGATGCCAAGCTTCTCCGCGTGCAGGGTGTCATCCGCCCAAAACTTCAGACCGCGGTAGTTCCATCTGGCTTGCTTGTCGAAAACGACCTCTTCGCCGAAGCCGACGCAAGAGATGACGGCACCGAAGGACGGCGGAGGGAGCCTCGCACCCTCCAGCCCCTTGACGGTGACGCCATCCGCGGCGACCTGAAGTTCGAGTTCGCGCGCATCCACGCCTGGCACCACGACAAAGCGGTCCCCGAACTCGTCCTCGTACTCGTCGCAGAGCATCGTCCAAGCGGTCGCGACATCGGATGCGACGCCGCGCCGATAGGCGAGCGCAAAGGCTTTTCCTGCGTCTGGAGGCACGACGCCCGAGTTCCAATGCGGCAACGGCCAATCGAACTCGCCGGGATCGATCGTTCGCGTGTTCGTAGACATCTGGGTGACAAACAGATGATCTTCTTTCTCGACAAGAAACACACTCAACCCGAGGTTCAGTGCGGCGACCGCGCAGGAGACCCCAGCGGCCCCACCTCCGAAGACCAAGAGTGGACGCTCGGCCGTGACCAAACCCTCGCGAATCACCGAGTACGTGAGGTAGGTCGCCCGGACGATCTGATCTCGAACGTTCGCTGCCCGCAGGTCGGACAATTCGAACAGGCGAGCATCAACCTTGTGGTAGTGATGCGTGTTCTCGAAATAGATGGAACACGAGGGCCTGGCACTCATGCCAGGTCGGAGCGAAGGACGTTAAGGTGTGAAAGCGCGGGGAGGCGAAGGCTGCAGGTTCCTCGCTTTTTGTCCGTGTTGCGCTGCGATCTCATATTGCTCCATCACCATTTTTCGTATTTGTAAAGCGCCCTCACGCAGGTCTTGCGATGGACTCCTGCGCACCACGATACGGGCCTTGGCCAACTCGCGCAGACGAACAGCTGACGTCCTCGACGACATCACGACATCCATGGGGGTCACGATCACACCGCTGCGCCGACGGCGCGGAACGGAGCCCCGAACGTTCCCGAGCCGCTCCCGAAGCTCGAGCACGGCGGTGCCAAATTGCTGGACGTCCCTAAGGAGCACAAGCAAGAGCTTATCTGTTTCGATGAACTCGAATGGGGCGCTTCCCTGAGCCAAGGTCGCGCGTCCTCTCGCGTAGGCGGGCGAACCAGAAAGGGAGGATGATGGGTGATCGCCCCGGTCGCCAACCAGGTGCGGTGAGCGGGTGCGTCTTACCAAGTCCTCGTGCAGAACCTCTTCACCGGGCATGGAAGGACCTTGCAGTAGGAAAGTCCCATCGTACCGGGGAACCCCTCGCGCCACAACGCATGGCTGTCAGCACCCTTCCAGCGCTCGTGTGATCTCCAAGATTTGCAACGCCCGCGTAGCAAATCAGGCGCAGATGAGCGAAAAACCTGCCATTTAATCGAGCATTTTGAGGGGCACACGGGAAGGTTGGCATGCCGTGTCCCCTTAGAACCCCCCGGCCCACAGCAGGTCGACAGACGGTTGGCGCATGGGGAACAGTACCTGGCTGGGTGCTCCGGCGCATCGCGTCCTACTGATAGCATGGGACTCCATGAGGTGCGGCGCACCGGAGGGGCTACGGCAGTCAGCGAGCCGCTCGGTTCAGCTGATGGTCACACGCTTGTGGATGCCCCTGGCCACGCCCCCAACCCATGCTGCTGGACATGCCCATCGTCGTTCCCAATTCCACCTAGTACAAGCGAACGAGCTTGCAGCGCGGCACCGCCGACGAGTGTCCTTACGCAGATCCTCGCAGGTGCCCGCGCCACTACGCGAGCCTTCACCTGCTTGGCAATGCGCGCATGACCACCGAGATTTACGAGCACCAGAGGCAGGAACTTGACCACCAATGGAAAGCATCGAACCTGCTGCCCGTCATGGAGGAGGACGAGACGGCCATCGGCATGGACGGGCACCACTTGGGCTACCTCGTCAATGTCTGCCCGGAGGTGACGTTCAAGTACTTTGGCTACTACACGAGCTACTTGGCACGCTACGTCGATGAGATCGACAAGGCGAGCGGAGAAAGAAGGGCCCAGCGCGAGCGACTCGAAGACGACTGGCGGTTCGAATGGGCCAGAGTTGCAGCTCGGCACTTCACGGACTGCTCGGTCTTTCACCAGGTCCAACGATACAACGTGAGGGCCGGGGGCAAGTTCCAAGCGATCGCCCATCCAAACGTGCTGACCGTGCTCGAACGAATGGAGCATTGCCTTGAGACCGATGACCCGTCTGGCGCCTTGCACGCGGCATCCAACGCCCTGGAGACGTTGGCCAAGCACCTGCTGGATGATCGCACGGTCGACGAAAAGCCGTTGGGCAATTTCATCGACAAGTACGAGAAAGCGTCTCAGCTGCCCAACGAGTTCAAGGCGGTTGCAAGGCAAATCTACAACGTGCGAAACCGGACGCCGCTGTCAGGACACGGCAGCACCAACGCACCATCCATGACCATGCAGGATGCCATCGTCATCGCAGCCGCCACGAATTCGTCGTCGAACTCGAGTACCGCGCGGTCAAGGTCGGTGCGTCGCCATCGTCAACGACGAAGCGTGCGTAATCTGATGATCGGCCTTCCATTCACTGGGTCACGGTGAACCGTCTTTCGGCGCGAAGGCATGCTGTCGCATGGCGTGACAACCTGAGGCAGTCCGGAGTCAGCGACAATGCTGCATCGTGAATGCGGAACTTGTCGATCCACGCGCGACGCGCGACATCGCGCCACTCTTGCTCGATGGAACTGGGAAGCTTTGCGTGGTGCCCGCCTCGGTACTTCAGCGAACCACCGCCCAGGAGCGGTTAGTCTTTGGCATCAGACATGGTTTGTACAGCTTCCCCACCGAGGAGCTAGTCGCATTCCTCGCGAACCGCATCCGAGGCAGATCCGCGATCGAAATCGGCGCCGGCCATGGATGCCTGGCAAAGGCCCTCGGCATCCCCGCCACCGACAACCGCCAGCAAGAAGACCCACGCATGAAGGCGTACTACACGGCCCGTGGGCAGGCCACGGTGCCGTACGGCGATCACGTGGAAGCGCTCGATGCAGCGCAGGCCGTGCGAAAGCATCGCCCGCAGGTGGTGATCGCTTGCTGGGTCACGCACAAGTTCGACCCGCGCCACCCGCAGGCCGAAGGCAGCGAGCTGGGCGTGGAGGAAGAAGACATCGTCGCGTCGTGCGAAGAGTACATCTTCGTGGGCAACGAACGGGTGCACGAGCGCAAGCCGATCTGGTCGCTGCCCCACGAGAAATGGACGCCGCCTTGGCTGTACTCGCGGGCCTTGAACGGAAGCCCGGACTTCATCGGCAGCTGGGGAAAGGACGCCGTGGGTACGCAACGGCGAGCGAAAGCACGATGACCGTGGGTCTAACGGCTTGCGGCAAGCGCATGGACGAGCGTTCCTGGCTGAGCGCCTTGGACTCTTTGCGCCTGGAATGCGACGGTATGACGCGGGTCGTGTCGGCGCTGCTGCTGCGCGACGGCATCGCCCATGTCCCGATGTGCGGCACGTTGAGCGTGGCTGGTGTCGGTGAGATCCCAGTCCATCACTGGATTGAGTTGGAGGACGGCAGGCTCATCGACCTGAGAGCGCGCATGTGGCTGGGCGAAGATCCACGTGTCCCTCACGGAGTCGTCCCACGCGACCGGGCTAACGCTCGCTACGTCGGCCGGGAGGTCGAGCTTTCGTGCACGCCCGTGGTCTTCTGTGCACTGACCGACGTCACGATCGACGCCTTCGCTCCGGCGACGTTCCTCATGGAGTCCGCGTCGAAAGAGGTTCATGGCTGAGCCAGGGTCGCACCCGACCGAAGCCGTGCTTTCGGCTTTGCCGAAGGACGTGCGCGAGCGGTGGCCGGTGGCGGTGGAGCGAGCGGCTCGAAAGGCAAAGTCGGTTCTCCCGGACCAAGATGCGAACCAGCTGGTGAAGGTCGCCCAGAAGGCGGGGACTGCCTCGCAGAGGGTGGTCTGGCTTCAGCGTGCCGCGTCGGCCTGGACGAAGCCGCTCGCGCAAGTGGCCGCCTGTCGCCGTGGGTGCAGCCACTGCTGCCACATCTCGGTGACGATCACGGCCGTCGAGGCCGATCTGATCGGCCGGCATGTGGGCATCAAGCCGGTCAGACCTTCGAACGCCATCCGCTTGCAGTCCTTGATGCAACGGGATGGTGCCGTGCCCGCAGTCGAAGCCATCAGCGCGCTTGCCGCCCCCGCACCGTGCCCGTTTCTTAAGGACAGAGCCTGCAGCGTTTACGAGGTCAGGCCTATGGCTTGCAGGCTTCTCCTGAACCTCGATGACGACGACTTGCTTTGCAGGTTGGTGCCTGGCCAGGACGTCCCCGTGCCGTACGCGGATGCCAGCCAGCTGCGAACGCTCTTTCTGATGGCGCAAGCCAACACACCCATGGCGGACATCCGGGATTTCTTTCCTGCACGCACGGAGGACGCCGGAGAACGTCGAACTCCAGAGCTTCACCGTCTTAGGATTCGATCTGTTCCTTGAAACGGCTGTGACCACCGCCTTGCCTAGCGATTAGACTTCGGTCGAACACAATGGAGGCCATGACGCACGACGCGACCGCTTGCGAGATCAATGCTGACCCGGCTCGCGGGACGGTGTGGATCAACGGAGCCGACGGTTCTTGCATCGGCCGGTTCAGCAAACGCTTCGGAATCGACGTGCACCGGACCGCGACGGCACAACTCGCGGGCGAAAGCGAGTGCATCGTGTGCACGCACGAACCTTCCGGTCGCACGTCCTGGGCGCTCTTCATCGAAGCGATGCGGGAGCATCATGGCGTGACGGTTCCCGACGATCTGCTGACCTGGGCCTAAGCGCACTTCCCAGGCTCGCAAACGCCTTTCCGGTCAGTCTGCACGGCTTTCGAGGCCGACATGCCTTTAGGACGGTGCGACAGACTTGACCGGCAACGTCGCCTCGAACGACTTGTGCTGCTCACCACGCAGCCGAAGCTTGTCCACGTTGGAACAGTCCAACATGCGAAGGCGCAGCAAGATGTTGTTGCCTGGCCCAAGCTGGTGGTTGAGCCAGCCCACACAATGGGCATCGTCGGTTTCGTGGCAGGCCATTGCGCGCAGAGGCTCGCCGGGCGCAGGCAAGGCTGCCGGGTCAGCAATCGTTCTGGCGAGCGCTTGGTGTTTGGTTTCGCAGTAGCCGTTCGGAATGTCGTGGGGGTCCACTTCGAGCCTCCACGGGCACTTCTTGCATTGCGCGGTGCGCTTGAGCTTCCACGTCGTCGTCATGTCGTCGTAACGCCTGCAGCTGGGAACACAACTTCCACGGCGGTGCCGTAGCTGAAGCATCCGTCGTGTTCGTCGATCTCGTCGAGGTCGTGCTCCATGTCCCATGCGCAGTCATCGTGGTACACGAACCGATGAAGGCCGGGTGAGCCGTCGTCCAGGTGGCCTTCGATCACCGTGCCTTCGCCAGTGATCACCGCCCCGCAGTAGCAGCATGACGCCCCCAACAGTTCGAGGCTCGTGTGCCGGGAAGTTTCGACAAGATGGACGTCGCACAGTAAGCGTCCGGCGAAGTCGTCTTGAAAGCGCGATAGGAGCAAAGGATGCT
>NZ_BMYK01000059.1 GCF_014652235.1 Pseudorhodoferax aquiterrae | reverse complement strand
TGGGTCAGTATTGCGCGATTCCGGTGGGTCGGTTCGAGACGATCGCCAACAGGCAGCACGGCTGCGAGTCCGTGACGGCCCGATTCCTACGTCGACGATCAGGATCGTGCGTTTTTTCCTACGCAGGTACGCGTTCTATCCTTGCAATCCGCGCGATTGCGTGCGCAAGTCGCGGTATGTACGATCGTTTCAGAGCAGTCAATTCGTTGCGTAATGGCATCACGGTTCTCCACTCTTCTATTCGCAATAGCGTGCGTGAGCGTGCAATTGGTGGGCAACGCGCAAGAGCATGCAATTCCGGCGTTCAAAGAATTGAACTCCATGGAAGCTAGGGTGCAGGGCTGCGTCACATGCCACGGGCAAAGCGGCCAAGGCACGAACGATGGGTACTTTCCGAGAATCGCAGGTAAGCCGGCTGCATATCTCTTCAACCAGTTGGTTGCGTTCCGAGATGGCACCCGCCGGTATCCGCCTATGAACTATCTGGTCGCCTACCTCCCAGACGTCTACCTTCGGGAGATCGCCGAGCATTTTTCCAGGCAGCAACCGGCCTATGCCCCTCAAGAGCGAAGCCACGTGGACCAAGCCACGTTGGCCCGAGGCCAGACGCTGGTTCAAGCTGGTGATGCGTCGATTGGTGTCCCTGCCTGCGTGGGTTGCCACGGCGCCGCGCTGACAGGCATGAACCCTGGGATACCCGGATTGGTCGGTTTGCGGTCTTCTTATGTGGCCGCGCAGTTGACACGTTGGCGCGTTGGCGAGCGCCATGCTGCCGAGCCGGATTGCATGAAGCGCATCGCAACGCGGTTGAACGACGCAGACATCTGGGCAGTTTCCGTCTGGCTGTCGCGACAGCAGGCTCCAAGGGATGCATCGCCCGAATCGCCTAATTTGGTTCGCATGCCTTTCGCCTGCGGAAGCCAGAGATGAAAGCACGCGTCTTCGTCGCCGGAGCGCTGCTGGTCGCCATAGGTGGTCTGGTCTTGCTTGCCGCGTGGATCTGGCTAAAGCCGGGACCACTGCCCGTCAACGATCGTCGCACTGGCGCGGTACCGAATGCCACAAGCCAGGTCATTGCCAAGGGGGAGTATCTCGCACGCGCGGGCGATTGTGTCGCTTGTCATACCCATCCTGGGGGAAAGGCGTTCGCGGGAGGAAGAGCGATGCCTACCCCATTCGGAAATCTATACGTGCCCAACATCACGCCAGACGACGAAACCGGCATCGGCGCGTGGAGCGCCGATGACTTCTATCGGATGATGCACACCGGCATTTCGCGAGACGGCACGCTTCTTTACCCGGCGATGCCATTCGCTTCCTACACCAAGGTCACGCGCGAGGATTCCGATGCGATCTACGCGTACCTCATGTCGGTGACGCCGGTCAAACAGAGCAACCGGCCGCATGAATTGAGATTCCCCTACAACCAGCGCGAACTGCTGGTGGGCTGGCGCACGCTGTACTTCAAGCAGGGCGAATATCAGCCCGATGCCAAACAAACGGCGCAATGGAACCGGGGCGCTTATTTGGTCGAAGGACTTGGACATTGCGCGATGTGCCACACATCGGTCAATGCGCTTGGTGGATCCAGCGAAGCCCGCGCCTTCGAAGGCGGGATGATCCCCAACCAAAACTGGTACGCGCCCTCGCTAACCTCGAACCGCGAGGCAGGGCTGGGTAACTGGAGCATCGAGGACATCAAGGATCTTCTGCAGACCGGTGTGTCGCATCGCAGCACGGTCTACGGCCCGATGGCCGAGGTCACCTACAACAGTTTGCAGTACATGACGGACGAGGACGTCGAAGCGATGGCGGTCTACCTGAAGTCGCTGCCGCAACGCGACTCTGAGCCTCCTCCGACCAGCCAAGCCCGCCTTGTGTCTCCGAATGTCATGGAATTGGGACGTCGTGTCTACACACAGCAGTGCCAGATGTGCCACGGCGAAGAAGGCAAGGGTTATCCGCCGTCCTATCCGCCGCTCGCGGGCAATCAGTCGATCACCATGTCCTCACCGGTCAATTCGATCCGCATGGTGCTCAATGGTGGCTACCCGCCGGGCACTAAGAAGAACCCCCGTCCCCATGGCATGCCGCCCTTCAGCCACATTCTCAACGACGAAGAGGTGGCAGCAGCGGTTACCTACATACGTGTGGCTTGGGGCAACAGCGGCGCCCCGGTGGCACCGGGTCAGGTCAACGAGCTTCGAAAGCTCCTTCCCGAATAGCGAGGACCCATGCTTGATGACAGCATGCTTAAGAAAAATGATGAGGACGAACGTGTTGAGCGGATTGTTGCCGAGGGACCTGGCGGCACTTTCGCAGTGGCCGGCGTCGCCACAGCCATCGTCGTTGCCATTTACTTTGCCTTCTATTTCTGGGCCTATCTCCCGCGTGGGGTCATGCAGTGAACCGCGTGACTCCCCCAACTTCGAACCCCGATCACGGAGTGGCCCAGACGGTCGCGGACGCGGCTGAACGTCGATGGGCGGTCGTAGTGGGCGCCATCATCGTTGCGTTGATCGCGATGATGGTCGTCACGGGGGTGCATTGGTCTGCGATGCCGCCATCGCGAGTGGAAACTGTGGACGTCAAGCGGTTGCACTTGGAGGGCGAGTTCGTGGAGTCCAACCTTGGGACGGTGCTCGGCGACGATGGCAAGGTGGTGGTTCGTTTGGTTGCCCAGCAGTATTCCTTCGAGCCGCAGTGCATCGTGGTCCCGGCCGAAATGCCGGTGACGTTCCGCGCGACCGCCACCGACGCCATCCATGGCTTCGTCGTCGGAAAGACAAACGCAAACACGATGCTGATTCCGGGGTTCGTCGCAACCTTCACCACCTCTTTCAAGACAGCTGGCGAACAGTTGATGCCTTGCCACGAGTACTGCGGCACAGGTCACGAAGCCATGTGGGCACGGGTCCAAGTGCTCGAGCCACAAGAATTCCTTGCGAAGGCCAAGGGCGGAGAAAGGATGAGCTGTGTACCTCGCTAAGCGATTGGTCCTCGCCCATTTCTGGATCGCCTTCGTAGCGTTCCTAGGGGCGATCGTGCTAGGGGAATGGCAGATGTTCATCCGGAGCCCCCTTGCGAACTGGATCAACAACCCAGAGCACTACTACCGTTCGGTGACCGCGCACGGAACCGTCATGGCTTACGTGCTGCCTACGCTCGTCGCGATGGGCTTTGGCTATGCAATCTGCGAATTGGCTTTGAAACGCCCGTTGATCGGCGTGAAGTGGGCTTGGGCCGGTTTTTGGCTGGTCATTGCCGGTACCGCAGTGGCTGCGATCACCATGGCGCTTGGCAAGGCCTCGGTACTCTACACCTTCTACCCACCGATGATCGGCAACGCGTTCTATTACATCGGCGTTGTGTTGGTGGTCGTGGGGTCGTGGATCTGGGTCGGCCTGATGTCCGTCAACCTTCGGGCTTGGCGCAAAGAGAACCCAGGTGCGACCGTGCCATTGGCGATGTTCGGCAACGTTGCTGGCGCCTACTTGTGGGCCTGGACGTCGGTGGGCGCGGCGGTCGAGATCCTCGTCCTCATCCTTCCGGCATCCCTCGGTTTGACCGATACGATCAATGCAGGCCTCGCGCGCGTACTGTTCTCCTGGACGCTTCACGCCATCGTGTACTTCTGGTTAATGCCTGCCTACATTGCCTTCTACACCATCGTTCCAAGGGCCATCGGTGGGCGTCTGTACAGCGACACGATGGGGCGCGTCGCCTTCGTGTTGTTCCTGGTGTTTTCGATGCCCATCGGTATCCACCACCTCTTCGCCGATCCCCACGTGGGCGCCGGGTTCAAGTTCGTGCACGCGGCGATGACGGCCATGGTGTCTGTGCCAACGCTCCTGACGGTGTTTACGATCGTGGCATCGGTCGAGATCGCAGCACGGTTGCGCGGTGGCCACGGGCTGTTCGGCTGGGTGAAAGCACTGCCGTGGGACAACCCCATGATGCTTGCGGTGACGTTCTCGTTCGTCATGCTGGGTTTCGGAGGAGCCGGCGGCATCATCAACATGAGTTACCAGCTCAACGAAACGATCCACAACACGCAGTGGGTGACGGGGCATTTTCATCTCATCTTCGCGGGAGCCATCGTCATCATGTATTTCATGGTGGCGTACGAGCTGTGGCCTCAGCTCACCGGGTGCGGGGCGTTGCCGAAGGGTTTGATGAAGGTGCAGCTTTGGCTGTGGTTCGTCGGGATGATGGTGCTGTCGATGCCTTGGCATCTAGTTGGACTGCTTGGCATGCCGAGGCGCATGGCCTATTACGATTACAGCCACCCTGACATTGCACCGCAAGCATGGACGGTGATCGCCTCGACGCTTGGCGGCCTGTTGCTCGTCATCTCCGCGTTCATCCTGGTCTACATCTTGGCCAGCGCGCATAGACGGCCAAAGTCGACTCCCGCTCCGTTCACATTCAGTGCCACGGCGCACCCCATGGCCCATACGCCAGTGGCGCTGAACACGTTCGGACTCTGGGTTGCGATGATGATCGGGCTGACGCTGGTGAACTACGGCTTTCCCATCGCGCAGATCGCCATGCTTCCAGATGCGTACGTCCCCGTGATCCCAATCGGGAGTCGATGATGCAACGACTTTGGTCTTGGAACAACGCGTGGTTTCGCTGGAGCGTAGCATCCCTTGTGGTGTTGCTAGTCGGTTCGATGCTCGTCGGCTTCGTGTGGCTCCCCTCGGTCCACAGCGACTTCACCGCCAAGAGCCTTTGGGACAGCATTTGCCGAGCGGCAGGCGTTCCCACGACGTGGTCCGATGCCAATACGCCGGAGAAGCGGCCCCAATCGACGAGCGTCGTGCTCGAGCGCTCGATGACGAGGGTCAGCGAGAACGACCAAGTGGGGAGGGGCGCCACTCTTGCGTTGAACTGCACCATGTGCCACGGCGCTCAGGGCATGAGCACGTCGAACGCACCGAATCTGGCAGGCCAGTACCCCGAAGTCGTGATCAAGCAGCTTCAGGATTACAAGGGCGGCAAGCGCTCCAACGCAGTGATGGAGCAGCTCGCAAGCAGCTTGTCAAACCAAGACATTGAGGATTTGGCGGCCTACTACGCTTACCTGCCGAAGGCGCGAACAGCGCCTACGACCTACGACGAGCAGTTGCCCGCGTTGGTGAGGGTAGGGGACCCGCTGCGCAACATCGCTCCGTGCATCTCCTGCCATGGCGGCGTCGATCAGAAGATCGGGACACCGTGGATCGAAGGCATGCCGAAAGACTACCTCATTGCACAGCTTGAAGCGTTCAAGTCCGGTGTCCGGCGTAACGACGCTCAGTCCCAGATGCGCAACATGGTGCGCGCGATGACCAGGGACGAGATCGCAGAGCTGGCTTCGTTCTATGCAGGCAAGGCAGGCGCCGGAGAGCACAAGTAGGTTTGTTCATTGGTGTTCAGCTCAGTTCCGGAAATAGTGCTCTTCTTCTTCCTTCTTCCCCTTTCATTCGCGTAAAGCCGACCAGCGTGTGGCAGCAGGACGATGAGCCCTTCGCTGATTTGTGAGCGTCATAGTCTGGCGACCCCGATTCAGGCATTGCAGCAGTTCGAGACCGTTGACCAACGCAGGCACAAGCCGACGGTCAGGCTCGCTTCTTGTCCGTCATGAACGAGCAGCTTGATGCGCGTGCCGCGCGCATTCGCGAAGAGGTAGCCGTGACGGGCATGGGCGACTCCGAAAACTTCACCACGTGCGTGGGCAGCCGCTCGGCACCGGCTCGCATGTCGATGGGCTTGGCTGATAGCCACAGGGCATCAATGCGGATCATCGAAGCAGCTCGCGCATCCAGGTCGCTCATTCGCTTGCTGCACTTGCCCGCCACGTCACCTTGACGCTCGCCGCGCCGCGCTGCAGTTCGATGCGGATGTCGGCCGCGACAGGCGGGGCCGGAGTCGGAATCGGCAGAGGCAAGAACTTTGAGCGTGGGCGTCGTCGCCGGGGCTAGCTTCTTCGCCTCGCTCGCAGCGGTGCCCGGCTCAATCTCCGCGCCGACCTCGGCTTCCTTGACCCATCGACGGACAAGGTTTGCATTGATGTCGTTGGCCATCGCTACCGAGGCCGACGACACGCCAGGTCGGGAGCACCCGGCCACGATATGCGCTTTGAACTCAGCGCTGTGAATTCGCCGGCGACGCTGACCTTGACTGAGGGGTATGTAAGCGTCCATTTCTCCACCAAAAAGCAAGTGGAGAACGGCATCCTTTGCTATACGTGGGAATCAAGATGGGCCGACTAGACGTAAGCGTCCGGCCAAGTCCATCTTGACCCCGGAGATGCCGCAGCTCAGGCCAGCGGCGAGCAGCGGTACGGCAGCAGATCGCGCAGTGCAGATGCTGGCTGGGTCGGCAGCCGCTGCAGCACGTACTTGAGGTACGCGTAGGGCTCATGGCCATTGAGCCTGGCGGTGTGCAGCAGGCTCATGATGGCGGCAGGTCGCTGGCCCGCACGCAGGCTACCGGCGAACAGCCAGTTTTTCCTGCCCAACGCGATGGGGCGGATCAGGTTCTCGATGCGGTTGTTGTCCGCGGCAAGGTCAGCGTCGTCGATGAAACGCGTCAGCGCAGCCCAGCGCTTAAGGCTGTAGTCGATGGCCTTGGCCGTCGCGCTGCCCTCGCGCACCTTCTGACGGTTGGCCATCAACCAGGCGTGCAGCAAGTCGGCCGCTGGCCTGACCTGGCTTGCCGCAAGCGCAGCCGCTCGCCGGGCCCGAGGTCCTTGGCCTCGCGTTCGATTTCGTAGAGGTTGGCGAACAGCTTGAGCGTCCCCCCGGCCAGCGTGTTGCTGTGGTTGGCCCACAGCTCGTGGAACTTGCGCCGTGCGTGCGCCAGGCAGTCGGCCTCGGTCACGCCGGCATTCATCACCTGCTTGTAGCCCGCGTAGTCGTCGCAGATCAGCGTACCTCGCCAGCCGCCGTTGCCGTCTTCGGCGATGCCCAGGAAGCGCCGTGCGTTGTGTCCAACCCGGCTTTCGGCGAAGTCGAAGACCACAGCGTTGACCTCATCCCAGACCGTGGTGCAGTTGCTCCACAGGTAGGCGCGGTGCGTCTTGCCATGACCCGGCTTGAGTGCGTATTCCACGCCATCGCGGGCACCATTCCACGCTGATGGCGGGCAGCGTTCCACGTGATCGCGGG
>NZ_BMYK01000058.1 GCF_014652235.1 Pseudorhodoferax aquiterrae | reverse complement strand
AGTCATATGCACTGTCCTGTTCCTATCTCCAAAGATAAGCGACAGGACGGGGCCGGGGAATCAGGGGGCTATCTCACAACGAAGCCGACTACCGGCAGTCGCGGGTGCGGAGTGCGGTCGTCCCACTGTTTGAGGCGTTTTGCCGCGGCCAAAGCGGTACAGGGCAGGGCAGCACCTACCTGCGAATCGGGCCGGTCATGGCCAATTAAATCGCTCGTGTCCACGACGGCTACGTCTTTGGCCGCTGCGACCATCGACGAGTAGTTTTCAAGCTGGAGGTGCATAAGAGAAGTAGCCGTTGGCTGGTACGGTGACCCCCCAAGGAGTGAAATTCGGTCAGGAACGATCGCATAGTTACCGGATGAGCCGTCGTTTCCCGCGGCTGTGGGCGGTGTTCAGGGATCGGGGCCATCAACCCCAGTTTTTCGAAATCAGTCAACCACTTCCCGTTTTTTCATGTATGTTGCAAGTTCTAAGCATCGTGTGGGCGCAGTCAATGCCACCGCGTCGCTCTTGGCGATCCCCACCGCGCGCCTAGCTTGCCCTGTGAGGCCAGCATCTGAATGTCTTTGATGTTTGAAAAAGTCTTTGAAACCGAGCGCTCACTGGTACGGCGGTGGTGCAGCGCAGACCTGGACGAGCTGGTGAAGGTCTATGGCGACAGAGAAGCCATGAAATGGGTGGGCGACGGCCGACCGCTTAGCGAGAGCGAATGCCGCGAATGGTTGGTCGTTACCTTCCGCAATTACAAAAGGCGTGGATACGGAATGTTCGCAGTCGAATTGAAGGGACGGCCACGAGCTATCGGATTCTGCGGCATCGTGCATCCGGGAGATCAAGAGGAGCCCGAGGTCAAGTATGCATACTTGCGCTGCTGTTGGGGGCAGGGTATTGCCACAGAAGTCTTGCGCGGCCTCGTTGCATATGGCACCGAAGTTCATGGCCTCATGGATTTTGTCGCCACTACGGCGCCAAATAATTGCGCCTCGCATGCGGTGCTTAAAAAAGCTGGGTTTCTTCCTGGGGAGCTATTCACGGATGAACACGGTGACCTCACGCAGCCGTTTCTCTACCATGCGACGCAGACACCGTCGAGCAAAGCTTGAGCCTTCACACAGTCAGAAGTCATCCGTTCATCGCCTGGAACATCACATCCGCGGACATGCATGAATTGCGTGTCGATTTCACTTTACCCCCACCCAGTCCGCACAAAAAAGGCGATAGATAGATGCATCAGCGGCCTTCCCGCCTGAAAGACAGCCTTAGGGTCGACTCGGGAAAAGCAGATCAGGCGCACTACCGCGCGCAGCTGCAGGCGTTGTGCGACGCAACTTCGATGAACCTCTCCCGAACGCTGAAAACGGGAGACTGGCGCGCCAGAAGCGACCTACAGGATCGCTGCGTTTCATGAAATGCATGTCGTGGAATGGGGCCTCGTGGTCTCCGGAGGCGGGAGCTGGCAGTCCCGAGCATCAAACCGCGTTGCCGAAGACCG
Source organism: Pseudorhodoferax aquiterrae (assembly GCF_014652235.1). Classification (GTDB taxonomy): domain Bacteria; phylum Pseudomonadota; class Gammaproteobacteria; order Burkholderiales; family Burkholderiaceae_C; genus Pseudorhodoferax; species Pseudorhodoferax aquiterrae. Next base: position 8,913 of record NZ_BMYK01000058.1, on the reverse strand, counting down.
CTCTGGTGACGGCAGTGCAGAGTAAACGGGTCTCCCACCCCTTCGGTCGCAGTTCCATATAGGTTGCGAAGGTTGCGTGCGCGGGGCAGTGGCGTAACGCGCCAGCTTGTAATCCAGCAGTGTCCGACTGCCAAAGAGGCAGACTGACGCGCCCCTGGATGCATGGAGTTTTCAGCTATCGCGACGAATTTGTTACTTCCCCTCGCGCAAAACCCACTGTAGATTTTAGGGAAAGGCGCACAACTCTGCGTCCGATAGAAGGGGTTGGCAATGATTTTCACACCGGAGTCCACTGGCGCTCGAATGGCCTTGCTCGCACGCGAAAAGGAACTGATGCGACTATCGGATGAACTCGCGCGAGGGCGACGGTTTTTACCTCGGCACCACATTGACAAGCTCTATTGCTTTGAAGGGCTCGATGGCACGTGCACGCTTTCTCAGCTTTTTGGTGAGTCGAGCCAACTGATTGTTCAGCACTTCATGCTTGGTCCTGGTTGGGAGGAAGGTTGCCCCAGCTGTTCTTTCATGGCAGACCACGTCGACGCTATGCTCCCCCACCTCCTCGCACGCGACGTTGCGTTCTGTGCAGTCTCACGTGCGCCATTGCAAGAACTTGAGCGCTTCCGCCAACGTATGGGTTGGCGATTCAGATGGCTTTCTTCGTACGGTAGCGACTTCAACTCGGACTTTGGGGTTAGCTTCACGAAAGAGCAGTTGGCAAACGGCTCGGTTCTCTATAACTTTCGCGAGGAAGCATTTCCCCACGGTGAGGCGCCAGGCATCAGCGTTTTCGAGCGCGGGGCGCTGGGGCAAGTGTTCCACACGTATTCAACGTATGGTCGGGGCGTGGAGGTCATGATGGGCACATACCGACTCCTTGATTTGACGCCGCACGGCAGAGACGAAGGTGAGCTGCCGCACACGATGAGTTGGGTGCGCCACCATGACAGGTACGCTGTGAAGCCGTCCCGCGCGCGTGACTGCTGCCGCGTAACCCGATCAGAGGTCGAAGACGACCGCTGACGAAAGCCGAACGGCGTGAAACTCACCTAGATTGCGGAGCGCTTGAGGTGAAATGCCCTTTCTCGCTCGCCCGAGGCATCCAGTGCCCCTTGGGCTGGTGAAGAACGCACGAACGATTTCACTCCCCTTACGGAGCACTTCGAAGTTGCGAGCGGCGGATGCGGATTGAGTCTGGGTTCGCAGGATCTCGGTCAGCAATCTGTATTGGAGCTTCGATCCACTGCCACACGTCAATACCCGACACGCGAGAGAACCTGATGTGCCCTCTTGATCCTTCAATGTTCATGCTTCGCCAAATGACGTCCATGGCGATGCCTGTTGCCTTCATCTCAAGGAGGCTGATGACTACTTTTGTCGCGTCATATCCTTCCAAGGCGACGAACGACGGTGTTTGACCGAGCATTCGCTCAAGACGCTCTAATGTTGTCCGACCGGCCGCTGACAGTCGGCTTGGGAGATATTGCAGAAAGGGGATACCTGCTCCTTGGTGTCCCAGAACGGAATGCACCTCGTCGAGTTCACACTGTCCCGCAGGCGCTCCGATCAGCATGCCCGCCAGCCGCGGCTCCTCTCGCACATGCCGAACGATGGAAATGAACGGCTCAGGAGCACCGACGAGCAGGATCAGCGCCGTTGCTGAGGTCGGCGCAAGGCGTCTGCATAGATCGACCGGCGATACGCTCGACACGTCGATCTCCACCAAGTCAATATTTAACTTTTTTAATCGATCGCGCAGGATTCCGCGACCTGTGTTCCAGTAAATGCTGGGTATGTAGCCGACGGCGATGCCACGGTGATTTAGAGCTGCTAGAAAATCGGCGTACTGGGCCCAGCTGCGCGATTGCGGCGGTGCGAGTCGCGCGACCCAATCGGTTGGTCCATCGGTAAGCGTGTCAAGCACAGCCGACGCACAAACGAAAGGGAGTTTGAGCTCGTGCGCTCTCTTGGCGATGGCCCGAGCAACGACACTGTGGTACTCACCGACGATGGCGGCAGCACCTTGCCGAGCGAGATTCTCCACGGCAGCTAGCGCCTTTTCAGGATCCGCTGCCGTATCTTCCACAAGCAACTTGATTCTATTGCGCAGCTTGCGTTGCAGATTGATCTCACGGACGGCAAGCTCGACGCCAGCGATCAAGTGCCGGCCTGCTCCTTCCCAACCTGGGCTCGTCAGTGGAGCAACCACACCAACTTGAATGGGTTGCTCGTCGAGAGAACGACGTTTCATGCTGACCTTCTGTGTTTGAGGCGCCATTGACATCCATGCCGAGAACCGTTCAGTAACTTTGCACGGGAGTTCCACGTTCAAAATGGTCGTGACCCACGCTGCGCAAGGCACCCACATGAAAGAGCCCGAGCCCAATGACCCGTAGCCGGTGATCCGCAGTGCTTCCGTGACCCTACCAAGTCTGGCTCGGATGACGACGTCGTTTCCAACCGACATGGATGCGAAGGGACAAACTGCGCCAGTTGGCTGCCTGTGTCCGCCCAACTCAGCAGCCTGAAGTCCGAGTCAGGCGCGGCGCCTCGCCACTTTAGTCCACCCTTCGCGCGCAGAACTGCTACGTTCGACGCAGTGGTACGCGCTCAAGCACCGTCCATCGCAGAAACGGCTAGTTGGCCATCTTGCTGAGGCGCTTGCATTGGCGGCCAGGCTCAGCGATGTCAAGCTGGTCAATGCGCGTCCATCGGGGTTGCATCTCGGGCCCGCTTTCCAGTTGGTTGCCTTGTCGCTAGGCGAGGAAGTGGAACCGCGCACGGGCTAGGGTCGGCATCGCCTTGAGAATTTGGCCAGCAAGACAGCGGGACCATCAACGAGGAACGAGCCTCCTGGCGATGACTGAATGGCAAGCTGGCTGCCTGGAGCGCCGTTGCGGCAGATGCGCACTGCTGAGCGCTTCGTCTCCTTCGATGGCGGTCTCGACTGGGACGACGACGGAATCCCCGTGCACGAGCTTCTCATCGTCAAGGTCGATCGGATGCTAGCGAACGTCCGACACCGAACCCGCGTCGTTCCAACGAACCGCTCCACGGCGTAGATCATGGAGTCCTCCTTGTGTTGGGATTGGTTCTCGAAGAGGACCGATGTTGGCCAGTCGATTCAGAGCTGCGCGGCGAAATGCCGTGAGACCTCGGAAAAAAGCGGATGCCAGGCGCGACCTGGATGGTGCTGATGTGTCTTGTGCCTCAGCGACGAGGACCATCCCGTGGCGCGTCTCCACGGCTTCATCCGTCCCATTTGACGCATGGGGTGCGACACGCGGCAGCTGCCTAGGATGGCTGCCGTACCCGTGTTCGTTCATGGCCTGCGGGTGAGGGCATCAAGTTGACCGGCGGAACAGAATGCTGATGCCGTAGATGGCAGACAGGCCCACGAGGACGTAGACGATCCGTGCGAACGGGGTCATGACGCCGAAGATCGCAGCGACCAGGTCGAAGCCAAATAGCCCGACGAGGCCCCAGTTCACGCCCCCAACGATCAGCAACACCAAGGCGATGTAGTCCAGGGCAGAAAACGTCCGAACACGAACGGGGACGGTGGTGCTGGCGGCGGTGGAGTAGCTGGTTGGCATATCGGTTTCCGAAGAGGTTGAAAGAGATGTCAGTAGACGGTTTGGTTGGGACTCGACGGGGCGTCCTATCTCCCGGTGTCGTGTTAGCAAAATTCCCGGTGACGCGTGTATAGATCGGCAGTCCCGAGCCCCTTTTGGTCTGGCGTCCGGCAACTTCATTGCGGTACGTGGCGCGCGGAAGGAATCGACTTGTAGATGAGAGGGCCTTCGCTCCTTGCGCGCCCCACGAATACGATGGCTCATCGATTCACGGAGACCTCCATGAGCCAAACTACCCGCAGCCAACGCATCATCAACGCCTTGAACCAACTCCAGCAGTTCCTGCCAGCTCACCGCGCGGGCGATGAGGTGGCCATTCACGTGCTGACTGGGGCAAGCGTCACCGCGGTGGCTTCGGACGATGCAGAAGATGGAATGCTTTTCGTCCGCTTCCCGGGCGGGGAATCGGTCCAGGTCATCGGCGATCTCTATTTGGAACTGCAGGTCACGGAGAGCGCTCGGCTCGTCGTCGACGGTCCCAGCGATGGGTCCAGTGCCTATGCGAAACGGTCCGCTGCGGACCTCAAGCATTTCAGGCGCAAGTCCGATCTCGAATAGGCGAAGGCAATAGCAATCCGTAGGCGCGCATAGGTTCTACTTGGCTTTGCGCCTAGCGGTCGCTGTTGCGGGTGTCTACGAATTCGGGCGTCTTTCATGCAGAGGGTTGGAGGCAGGCCAGCGCTCGTGCTGAAACAGGCGCGGACGATTCCGCGAATTGGCGCGGAACGCAACCGACCGGTCTTACCAAGCGAGCGTGACTTGAAGCACGTCCGTGTAGGTGCCCGCGCTCAACGCGGCTGGGCTGGTCTTGTTGATGCGGCCGTAGATCGGCAGCGGTAGGGCTACACCCGTGCCGGGCAGCGTCACACCGACAGCGCTGGCGCTGGTGGGGTATGCATTGGTCATGGCGACGTCGCTGTAAACCTCGTAGGGCAGATAGCTGGAGGTCCCCAACTTCATGGCGCGCGAGCCCATGCCGACGGAGCCGCCCTGGCCGGCGTTGTTGCCGCCGCTGACGGTAATAGACAGGGAGGTGACGTCGGGCGAGCAGAAGATCTGGGTGGCGCCGGCGCCACCGGCACCGCCGGAAGCGGTGGCGGCCAGTATGCCGGTGAAGGTGGCCGGCTGGGTGCCGAAGTCCAGGGTACCGAAATTCACGCCGGTGGAACCCGCGCCCGGGGCGCCGGAGACGATGCAACCGGCCTGCAGCACATCTTGGTGCTGAGCTGGCCGGCCATGCTGCCCGATGCGAAAGCAGGGACAGCTCCGACGACCAGGGTGCTTAAGACCAGGGCAACGTCGGCGGACAGCTTGCGCATCTTGACCGCATTGGGAAATTGATTGTTGGGCCTTCATGAACCGATGGCGCATTTGTTCGTTCCCTCGACGCCGAGATCGTGTGGGAAACGTGATGCGGCGCCGCTCCCATCGACACAGTCCGTCAAGGGCGGCTGGGCATTGGTCCTGGTAGGGTCCGTGAGAATGGCTCCCGAGCAGGTCATCTGCCCGTCTGCTGCAATTCGCCCATAAACCAGCCGAACGAAAAGTTGCATTTGCGTTGATCGAGTGACATATGGTTAGACTGAGTCAGCGCTTCACCACCAGCTAGCCCCTCAAGAGCAGAAGAAGGCGAGTTGCCGAGCGTCAATCTTCAACCGCTTCAAAGGACGCCATTCATGCTTCTGCCGTTCCGCCTTCTCTGGTGGCATCTCAAGCTCCTCGCACTGGCTGGTTTGGTCTCTCTCAGCGCGTGCAACGGAGGCGGCGATTCATCGCCTGCCACTCTGCGCGCGCTGGAAATCCAACCTGCTCAAGCCACCCTCGCCGCAGGAACGTCGGTTCAGCTGTCCGCGACTGCGATCTACACGGACAACACCAACCGTGACGTCACCGGCTCGGTCGCATGGTCATCCGGCACGCCGAGCGTCGTCGCGGTCGATGCGGCCGGCAAGGCAGCGGGTGCGGCCGTGGGGACGGCCACCGTCAGCGCCTCGTTCGAGGGTCAGTCGGCCAGCGCATCGCTGACGGTGACGCCGGCCACGGTGGCGAGCATCGCGGTCACGCCAGCGATCGCCTCGGCACCGGCCGGCACGCACTCGCAATTTGCGGCCACGGCGACCTTGACCGACAACAGCACCCAGGACGTGACGGCCGATGTGGATTGGGCAACGTCCAACGCGACCTTCGCTTCGATCTCTACTGCCGGTTTGGCATCTGGCCTTGCGCAGGGCCAGGTCACCGTCACGGCGACTTGCCGGGTTGCCACGTGCGGATCGGCCACAGCCGCTGCGACGTTCAACATTACGGCAGCGCAGTTGCTTTCGCTCGCCGTGACGCCTGCAACGCCAAGCATCGCATTGGGGACAACGCAGCAGCTGATCGCCACTGGAACTTTTGGTGACAACACCACGCGCGACCTGAGCAACCAGGTGACATGGACGTCGGACAACGCTGCTGTGGCGACCGTCAGCAATGCCCCAGGGACCGTTGGATGGGTCAACTCGGTGGCAGTCGGCAACGCCCAGATCACGGCGCAGTTCGCAGGCGTGACCTCCACGGCGATCACGTTGAACGTGACACCGGCGACGTTGTCCTCGATCACCGTGACGCCCGCTAGCCCGAACGTTGCAGCGGGTCTTTCGCAGCAGTTCACCGCCGTTGGCATCTACAGCGACCAGACCACCCAGCCTTTGACGGACCAGGTGACCTGGGCTTCTAGCAACGGCGGTGTGGCAACGGTCAGCAACGCCAACGGATCGCACGGTTTGGCCACGACCACGGCGACTGGCACGGCCTCGATCACGGCAGCCAGTGGCGCCATCGCATCGGCACCGGTGACGCTGACCGTCACGCCGGCGACCCTTGTGTCTCTCGCGGTAAACCCCTCGAGCGCGAGCGTCGCCTCTGGCGGCACCCAGGGCTTTGCCGCCGTCGGAACATTCACCGATGCTAGCACCCAAGACCTGACCGCGACGGCAATGTGGACCTCGAGCGCGCCATCGGTCGCGACGGTCAGCAACGCAGCGGGCACGAAAGGTCTTGCGACTGGACTGGTGAACGGTGCGACGACCATCACGGCCCTGGTGGGTAGTGTGAGTTCGACATCGTTGCTCACTGTGCAGCCGAACACTTACTCCATTCCTGGCTCTTACACGTACACCGTGCCAGGCGGCGTGACGGCGGTCCAAGTCGACGCCGTCGGTGGTGGGGGCGGCGGCGGTGTTTACACGGGCGGACATGGCGGTCGCGTGACCGTGACTATGGCCGTGAGCCCGGGCGACGTCCTCAACCTTTTTGTCGGTGGCGGAGGGGCCACGGACAATATCACGGGCGGCGGCGGGGGCGCATCGACTGTGAACGCGGGTACACCGAACCAAGTTATCGCTGGCGGTGGCGGTGGTTCCGGCTCGGGCACCGCCGGCAACGGTAGCGGCGGTAACGGCGGCGGCAACGGAGTGGCTGCGGGTTCCCAGGGCGGCGATAGCTCCGGCGGCTTTGGTGGCTCCGGTGGCACGGGCGGCGCCATCGGCACCTTCAGCGGTGCGCCGGGCGTTGCCGGCGGCAACGGAAACGGCGGGCAGGGCGGCGTTGGGGGACGTGGAGCACCAGGCGGTGCGGGCGCGGGATCGGGCTCCGGGGGTGCAGGCGGAAGTGCCTGCTGCGGCGGCGGTGGTGGCGGTGGCTACGGCGGCGGCGCCGGCGGGGGAAGTGGCCCTATGTCGGACGGCGGCGGCGGCGGCGGCGGCAGCACTGGCCCGTCTGGAGCTGTGTTCTCGCTTGCCACCAACCGTGGCGCGGCTGGCGCTGCGGGCGGAAACGGATCGATCACGATTTCCATCGTTCCTTGACGCCCTACCGGACGACGTCTCGGCCGGCCGAAGTGGTGAAGCCCGGGCGTGACCGGGCTTCTTTCACCGGCCTGCGAGAAAGCGTACGGAGGGGGAGCCAGAGTTCTGTCTTGGTACTGGCGGCAGACAGATAATCGCCCCATGAAAGAGCAAAGCCGGTCGGCAGGTACCGAGTCATGCCTAACCCCACCGACGAGGTCAGGCCGCCCACGCACAGCTCTTGACCGTGCATCTCCATCCGCACTGACGATCAGCTGCCATTGCTACAGAAGGCCAATCCGCATCACACGGAGATACCGTAGGGCAGCGAGCCCGTGTCATGAAGGCGCGTGGAATTTCATTGGGAGCTCGTCGCCTAGGTTCACCCGGAACATCTGCGTCCTCGACACTTTGTTCACTGGCGCAGAGCACGCAGACGATAGGATTTCAGAATGAGTGACGGCATCTTCGGGCCCACGCACGAGCCGGCCGGACTGCTGTACGACGCCTTCCAGGCCGAGGCTCTGCTGCGTGAGAAGCGCGAGGTTGGGATCTGGATCGAGAAGGAGCGGCTTGCCGTCCGGACGGCCGCGCTTGACTACGCTCAACGGCACGGTCGGCCGGTCCCAACTCTGGACCAGGTCAAGGAGCAGTTGGCTCAGGGTCACATCGACTACGGTGCCAAGTGGGCCTATGGCGTGGCCGAACTGTTGAGCACTGCGCCTGCGAGCCGTGGGAAGTAGGGCGATGCTCATCGCGCACTGTCCCATTGAAGGGATCCAGATCTCCGAGGATGCGGCCTCCTGCACGCACGACAACATCGACACGTTCTTCGGTGATCTCCCGCACGGTGCCGGGCTACTGGTACTGGGCCGGCAATCCGCGGCGCAAAGCCATTACATCGAAAAAATAGCCATGACCAAGAATGCCAGTACATCCTCGATGACGCACCAGGGCTACCTCGTCATCTCGCGCACTGGGCCCATGTTTTTTGGCCTCGAAGACCTGGAGGAGGCCATGAAGTATTGCCAACCCAAAGCCATGCCGGTCAGGCTTTTTGCCGATGAGGCCGAGACGGCAGCGCACGAACACGCGCAAGGCGAAGACGACGCGTGAACAGATCCCTGACACGGTCCCAGTCTTGTCACGGGTGCAGCGAGGGGCGACGCGGCAGCGAGGGCTGTCCTCAGCGTTCTCTAAGCCATCCCCCTGCTGCGCCGCCTTGACGAGCCGGCTTTGGTCGCCGCTTACGACCACGCTCGGCTGCTGGCGTTTTTCCGGCACGTCCACTGGACGGCATTTCTTCCATGAAAAGTCCGGACGCTGCAGGCCAGTGCACCTGGGTGGGCCGGCCTGGAGTCAGGCGCCATGCTCCCAGCCACAATAGGCTCATGTGCGACGTAAGCGTCCGGCGAAGTCATCTTGACTTCGCCGAGCAGGCTCAGTGAGCA
>NZ_BMYK01000057.1 GCF_014652235.1 Pseudorhodoferax aquiterrae | reverse complement strand
ATCGCACGGCCTCGCCGGCTTGACGCGGACCATAGAACCTCTGCCAGGCCGCTGGCGGCGCCCCCTCGAGGGGGTCGGCGAAGCGCGCAGCGCGGAGACTGGGGGTGTTCCATCTATGCTGCCCAGCGGTTCATCGGGCGGACCTCGCGCAGATAGGCCGAGCCGCTGCCTTCGCGCACCGGAGGCGCGCGGTGGAACGCGCCGTCCTTCATCACGGCCAGGATGCGCGCCTTGTCCTGCAGGATGGTGATGTCGGCCAGCGGGTCGCCGTCGATGAGCAGGATGTCCGCGAGGCAGCCCTCGCGCAGGTAGCCGATGTCCTTGCCCTGCTTCATCATGGGGCCGCCCCAGGCGGTGGCCGAGAGCAGCGCTTCCATGGTGCTCATGCCCACGTGCCGGACGAAGTACTCCAGGTCGCGCGCATTGGTGCCGTGCGGTGTCCAGGCAAAGCCGTAGTCGCCACCGGGCAGGATGCGGATGCCGCGCTTGCGCATGGCCTGCATGCTCGCGATGGCGGCTTCCAGTTCGCGGTGGTAGCCCATCTTCTTCGTGACCTCGGGCGTGAGGCCGTATTCGCTCGCGTTGTTCACGGTGCGGATCAGCCAGGCCAGGCCGGGCGCGATGAAGTGCTCGAACTTGTGCGCCTCCAGCAGGTCCAGCGCCTCCTCGTCGGCGAAGCTCGCGTGGTAGATCACCTCGATGCCCTGCTTGACGCACTGCTTGATGGCCCAGGTGCTGCGCGCATGCGCGGCCACGCGCTTGCCCCAGGCCTTGGCCTCCTGCACGCAGGTGCGGATCTCCTCCTCGGTGAACTGGCTCATCTCGGACGACATGCCCGTGATGGACTCGCCCGAGAGGTTGATCTTGAGCGAGTCCACGCCGTACTTGGCGAACATGCGCACGCAGCGGCGCATCTCCTCGGCACCGCTGACCACGGCGCCGAACGCGAACTCGGGCTGCGGCAGGTGCGGCTGGGTGGTGTCGCCCAGGCCGCCGGGCACCGTGATCTCCTGGCTGGCCGCCAGGTAGCGCGGGCCCACGATGGTGCCGTCGTTGATCGCGTTGCGGATGACGACATCCAGCCGCGGTTTGGCGCAGGCCGCGCCCACGCAGCTCGTCCAGCCCATGTCCAGGTAGCGCCTGGCCACTTCGGCGCACCACAGGATGTGCTCCTCGGGCGGCATGCGCTGGATCGCGTCCAGGCTGGGCTGGTCGTTCCAGCTGAAGTGCGTGTGGGCCTCCACCATGCCCGGCATCAGGAAGGCGCCGCCGCCGTCGATGACCAGGGCGCCCGCGACCGGCTGGCTGCGCTGGCCGAAGGCCGTCTTGACGACCCGCTGGATGCGGTTCCCCGAGACCAGCAGCTCGCCCAGGAAGGGCTGCTCGCCGCCGCCGTCGAAGATGCGCACGTTGGTGAAGTGGACATCCGCCATGCTCAGTTCCTCACGCTGGCCAGGAACTCGCGCAGCGCGCGCTGGCAGTCCTCGGGCTTCTCGACCGGCGTCCAGTGGCCGCAGCGCGGCAGCACCAGCGCGCGGGCACCAGCAATTCTCTCGGCCATGGCGCGCACGTTCTGCGGCGGTGCCACGCCGTCCTCATCGCCCGTGACCAGCAGCACCGGGCAGGCGATGCGGTCGACGGCCGCGGCCTCGGCGCCGGCCAGCGCCTCGCAGCTGCGGGCATAGGCCTCGGGCTCCTGGCGCATCAGGCTCTCGCGCACGAAGGCCACGGCCAGGGGGTTCTTCTGCCGCGTCTCGGACGACACCGCCACCTGGCTCAGCTGGTCCACGATCTCCTGCATGGCGGCCACGCCTTCGCGCGCCTTGGCGGCGCGTGTGCGCATGGCGTTGCGGGCCGGCTCGGGCGGCGCGATCAGCGGGCCGAACAGCGCGAGGCTGCGCACCAGCTTCGGCTTGTGCACCGCCAGGTGCTGGGCGACGATGGTGCCCATCGAGTGGCCGAGCACATGCGCGCGCGCGATGCCGGCGCGGTCGCAGAAGGCCAGCACGGCGTCGACATAGCGCTGGATCGTCAGCGCGCCCTCGGCACGCTGCGAGCGGGCGCTGCCCGGCAGGTCGGGCCGCAGCACGCGCTGGCGCGCCAGCGCCGGCAGCAGCGGCCCGAAGGTGTTGGCGCTGCCGCCCAGGCCGTGGATGCAGACGACGGCGTCGCCCTCGCCCTCGTCCTCCGCCACCATGCGCTCGATCAGGTGCAAGCTCATTGGAACCTGTTCTCGATGGCGCCGATGCCGTCGATCTCGACCTTGAACACGTCACCGGCCTGGAGCCAGCGCGGCGGCTTGAAACCCATGCCCACGCCCGAGGGCGTGCCCGTGGCGATGACGTCGCCGGGCAGCAGCGTGATGCCGCGCGAGCAGGTTTCCACGAGCGTGGGGATGTCGAAGATCATGTCGGACGTAGCCCCGTCCTGGCGCAGCTCGCCGTTGACCCAGCCGCGCACGCGCGTGGCGCGGCCGTCGAGTTCGTCGGCCGTCACGATCCAGGGGCCCATGGGGCAGAAGGTGTCGAAGCTCTTGCCCAGGTCCCACTGCTGGTGGCGCGTCTGCACGTCGCGCGCGCTCACGTCGTTGACCACGGTGTAGCCCAGCACATGTTCCATCGCGCGGCTTCGGGGAATGTCGCGGCCCGGCCTGCCGATCACGATGGCCAGCTCGCTCTCGTAGTCGATCTGCTCGGTCACGGCGCGACCGGGCAGGCGCACGGTGTCGTAGGGGCCGATCACGGTCTGCGGGGTCTTGGTGAAGACGATGGGCCATTCGTCTTCTTTGGGCAGGCTGTCGCGGAACACGGTGCCGGCCAGCTCGGCCGCATGGGCGCGGTAGTTGCGGCCCACGCAGAACAGGTTGCGGTGCGGACGCGGCAGCGGCGCGCGCAAGGTGATGGCCGAGACCGGCAGGCGCGTGCCGGCTTCGCGCGGCAGGGGCCGGCCTTCGGCCAGTGCCTCGAGGAGTGGCTGCACGCCGCGGCTCGCGTCCGCGCACGCCAGCGGCGTGGCCTCGCGTCCATCGGGCGAGATCAGTCCCACGTGGTCCGTACCACCCCACCGCCAGCTGGCAAGCCGCATCTGGTTGTCTCCTGGTGCCGCACATGTCGCAGGGCTTGTGCCCTGGCTGTGAGATCGCATGTCCGTTTTAAGACGGGTGTCTCATGACGGGATGGGCGGATCATAATGAGCAGGTCTAGACGCGCAAGACGCAAACAACACAACCAGACCCGGACAAACCCGCATGGCGCGCCCCAAGTTCCCGCACAGTCCCCCACCGCAGCCGCCCGAGCGCGGCGTCAAGGCGGCCACCTTCAAGCTGCTGCTGGAAACGGCCATGGCCATCATCCAGGACGGTGGCCACATCCCCTCCGTGGCCGAGACGGCCGTGCGCGCCAAGGTGTCGCGCGCCACGGCCTACCGCTACTTCAGGAGCCGCAGCGCCTTGCTGACGGCCGTGATCGAGGCCTCGCTGGGCCCGGTGCGCAGCCATGCGTCCGACCTGCCGGACGGCCACGCGCGGCTGCACGAGCTGTTCAAGAAGACCTTCCCGCGCTTCAAGGAGTTCGAGCCGCAGCTGCGCGCGGCCGCGCTGTTGTCGCTGGAGCAGTGGGCGCAGGAGCGGGCCGGCCTGCTGGAGGAGGAGCCGTTCCGCCGCGGCCACCGCGTGCGCATCCTCGAGCACGCGCTGGAGCCGCTCGCGCCGCAGCTGCCGCAGGCCGTCTACGACCGGCTGCACCGCGCGCTGTCGGTGATCTACGGCATCGAGCCCTACGTGATCCTGAAGGACATCTGGGGCGTGAGCGACCGCGAGGTCGAGCGCACCGCGCTGTGGATGGCCGACGCCATGGTCGATGCCGCCCTGCGCGAAGCCGCTGCGCACAAGCCCGCGGCCGCGCCCCGCACCGCCAGAAGAAAGGCATCCGCATGAACACCGAAGCCGCCCATGACCCCGCCTGGTACGACGCCCAGTACCACACGCGCGCCGCCATTCCCGAGCATCCGCAGATCCTGCAGTACTGGACCGACGCGTCCAAGGCCACGCGTGGCAGGCTGCGCGGCAAGCTCGACCTGCGCTACGGCGAAGGCACCAAGGAGACGCTGGACCTGTTTCCGGCGGCCGCGCCGGACGCACCGGTGCTGATCTACATCCACGGCGGTTTCTGGCGCGCGCTGGACAAGCGCGACCACAGCTTCGTGGCCGAGCCCTTCGTGGCGGCTGGCGCCTCGGTGATCCTGCCCAACTACGCGCTCGCGCCCTATGCCAGCATCGCGCAGATCGTGCAGCAGATGGTCAAGGCCGTGGCCTGGGTCTGGCGCGAGGCCGAGGCCCTGGGCGTGGACCGCCGGCGCATCGCGCTGGCCGGCCACAGCGCCGGCGGCCACCTGGCCGCCATGCTGCTGGCCTGCGACTGGCGTGCCGTGGAGCGGCGCATGCCGGCGCAGCCGCTGCGCGGCGCGCTGGCGCTGTCGGGCATCTACGAGCTGGAGCCGCTGCGCCATGCGCCCTTCCTCGCACCGGACCTCCAACTGACCGAGGCCACGGCCCTGCAGCTGAGCCCGGCCTGGATGCCGGCGCCCCCCGGACCGCTGCTGGCCCTGGTCGGCGGCGAGGAGAGCGCCGAGTTCCAGCGCCAGAACGCGTTGATCCGCGAACGTTGGGGCGAGGCCGCGGTGCCGGTCTGCGAGAGCGTGCCGGGCCGCCACCACATGAACGTGCTGCACGAACTGGCCGATCCGGCCGCGCGCGCGCACCGGCTCGCGCTGGGGTTGCTCGGCCTGTGAACGTCGCCGGCTTGGTGTAGGGTTCGGGCTTTGCGCGAACCAGAAGAAGAACCATGGAGACACACCATCAGCCGAGCCCCGGCGTGGATTCGCCCTACGCCATGTTCCGGCTCGGCGTCGCCCTGCTGCTCATGGCTGTGGGCAACGGCGGCATGTACGTGGTGTCGGTCGCGCTGCCCGCCGTGCAGGCCGAGTTCGGCGTGGCCCGCTCCGATGCCTCGCTGCCCTACACGCTGCTGATGCTGGGCTTCGGCGCGGGCGGCGTGCTGATGGGCAAGCTGGCAGACCGCTTCGGCATCGGCTGGCCGCTGGGGCTGGGCGGCCTGTGCCTGGGCCTGGGCTACTGGGCCAGTGCCATGGCCGAGAGCATCCTCGTGTTCGCGCTGGCGCAAGGGCTGCTGGTCGGCTTTCTGGGCTGCTCGGCCAGCTTCGCCCCGCTGATCGCCGACACCGCGCTGTGGTTCGAGCGCCGGCGCGGCATGGCCGTGGGCGTGTGCGCCAGCGGCAACTACCTGGCCGGAACCGTGTGGCCGCCCGTGGCCCAGCATTTCATCGAGACCGTGGGCTGGCGCCAGACCTACCTGGGCATGGCCGTGTTCTGCAGTCTCGCGGTGGGCGCGCTGGCACTGTGCATGCGCCAGCGCCCGCCGACGGTGGCCGTGGCGCCGCAGGGCCCGGCCGCGGCCTCGGCGGCGGCGCTGGTCACGGGCCGGCCGTTCGGCCTGTCGCTGGGCTCGGCCCAGGGCCTGCTCTGCGTGGCCGGGCTGGCCTGCTGCGTGGCCATGTCCATGCCCCAGGTGCACATCGTGGCCTACTGCGGCGACCTGGGCTATGGCGCGGCGCGCGGCGCCGAGATGCTGGCGCTGATGCTGGGCTTCGGCGTGGTCAGCCGGCTCATCTCGGGCTGGATCTGCGACCGCATCGGCGGCCTGCGCACGCTGCTGCTGGGCTCGGCGCTGCAGGGCGTGGCGCTGCTGCTGTTCCTGCCCTTCGACGGCCTGGTGCCGCTCTACGTGATCTCGGCGCTGTTCGGCCTGTTCCAGGGCGGCATCGTGCCGTCCTACGCCATCATCGTGCGCGAGTACTTCCCGCCCCAGGAGGCCGGCGCGCGCGTGGGCACGGTCATCATGGCCACGCTGTTCGGCATGGCGCTGGGCGGCTGGATGTCGGGCAAGGTGTTCGACCTCACCGGCAGCTACCACGCGGCCTTCTTGAACGGCATCGCCTTCAACCTGTTGAACCTGAGCATCACGGCCACGCTGCTGTGGCGCGTGCAGCGGCTGCGGCGCGTGGCGGCTTGAGCCACGCGCTCTACACTGCGCGGCTTTTCGGATTCCCAGGAGTTTGCATGTCGTTCGTTTCTCTCCGTCCCAGCCTGCTGGCCGGTGCCCTGGCCTCGGCGCTGCTGCTCGGCGCCTGCGCGCCGATGGCGCCGAAGGCTGCTGCACCCGCCGCGACCGCCGCCGCACCCGCCCAGGCGGCCCTGCCCGTGGACGCCGCGCTGCGCGCGCAGACGCAGGCCGAGGTCGGCGCCTACCTCAAGACGCTGGAGACGCTGGTCGGCATCGAGTCCGGCAGCCGTGACCTGGAGGGCCTGCGCCAGCTCAGCGGCACCGTGGCCGAGCGGCTGCGCAAGGCCGGCATGCAGGTGGAGATCAAGCCCACGCGCGCGCCGGGCTTCCACCCGCAACTGAAGGGCGCGGAACTGGGCAGCATGGTCTATGCCACGCGCAAGGGCACGGGTGCCAAGAAGGTGCTGCTGATCGCCCACATGGACACGGTGTACCCGCGCGGCATGGGCGCCAAGCAGCCCTTCCGCATCGACGGCGACCGCGCCTACGGCCTGGGCATCGCCGACGACAAGCAGGGCGTGGCGCTGATCCTGCACGTGGTGGAACTGCTGGCGCGCAATGGCTTCAACGACTATGCGGAACTCGGCGTGCTGATCAACGGCGACGAGGAGGTCGGTTCGCCGGGCTCCGGTCCCTTCCTGACGGAACTGGGCAGCGCCTACGACGCGGTGTTCTCGTTCGAGGGCGGCGGCAGCGCCACGGCCCAGGGCGGCGACATGGTGCGCCTGGCCACGAGCAGCATCGCCATCGTCGAGATGAAGGTGACCGGCAAGGCCAGCCATGCCGGCGCCGCGCCCGAGCAGGGCCGCAACGCGCTGTACGAGCTCGCGCACCAGATGCTCAAGTCGCGCCAGTTCGGCGACCCGGCCAAGGGCCTGCAGATCAACTGGACCGTGGCCAACGCCGGCAACTCGCGCAACGTGATCCCGGCCGAGGCCACGGCGGTGGCCGACGTGCGCTCGCTGACCAATGCCGACCTGGACCTCATGGAGGCGTCGCTCAAGAAGTCCATCGAGGACAAGCTGATCCCGGACACCAAGATCGACCTGACCTTCTACCGCAGCCGCCCGGCCTTCGTGTCGAACGCGGCCTCGCGTGCGCTGGCACAGCATGCGCGCGGCCTGTACGGCGGTCTCGACATGCCGCTGGAGATCCGCGAGCGTGCCACCGGCGGCGGCACGGATGCAGCCTTCGCCGGCCTGCGCCCGCGCGGCGGCGTGCTGGAAAGCTTCGGCCTGCGCGGCTTCGGCGCGCACTCCAACGACGACGAGTACGTGCTGGTGTCCAACGTGGCGCCGCGCCTGTACCTCGCCGCGCGCATGGTCATGGACACGGGCCGCGGCCAGGTCGGCTGGTAGGCGCGAGGCGGGGCGCGGCGCCGGCGACGTGCGCCATGAGCCCGTCCTGGCCGACCGCGACATGGTCGGCCAGCACATGGCGATCGGGATAGTCGCCGCCGTTCTGGTGGCGAAAGGCGATGGGTGCGTCCTCGAAGAGCCGCTGCACGCGCGCCTGCCAGCCCTGCTTGGCCGCGTGCAGGGCCGGCCCCTCCAGGGTGCCGGCGCCGTAGACCGCATGGGTGGGCAGCACCTCGAAACCGGGGAAGAACAGGGACCCGTGCGTGATCGGAAACAGCAGCTGCTCCATCGGCCCGTTGATGCCGCGCGCCGCGTAGTCCACGGCGGGCCCGCCCGCGGCGACGCACAGCAGCGCGCGCTTGCCGCGGAAGGCGCCATCGCCGTAGCGGTGCAGGTTGCCCGCATCCCGGTACCCGTAGGCCAGGCCGTGGGCCCAGACCCGGTCGAACCAGCCCTTCATGATGGCGGGCATGCCGAACCACCACAGCGGGAACTGGAACAGCACGGCATCGGCGGCCAGCACCTTGCGCTGCTCCTCGGCCACGTCGGGCGTTTGGCGGCCGCTGCGCAGGGCATGGCCCGATTCGCGGACGAACGACAGGCGGTCGGGGTCGGCGCGGCTCGGGAAGTCGTCCGCGTCGAACACGGCTTTCCAGCGCATGGCGTAAAGGTCGGACTCCACGACGGTGTGGCCCTGGGCGCGCAGGCTGTCGCGCGACACCTCCACCAGTTGCTGCGTGAGGGAAGTCGGCTCGGGGTGGGCATGGACGATGAGGACGTTTCTGGACATGGCGGGTGGCGCTCTGAAGAGGAGATGCCGCCAGTCTGGCCTCGGTGCAGCCATCTTTGAAATCGCGTGGTCTCTGCCCTACCATCCATACCATGGATGGCAAGCGGCTCGACCTCAACCTGCTGGTGACCTTGGAGGCCTTGCTGGCCGAGCAGAACGTGACCCGTGCCGCCGCGCGACTGCACCTGAGCCAGCCGGCCGTCAGCGCGCAGCTGGCGCGGCTGCGTCTGCTGTTCGACGATCCCTTGCTGGTGCCGGCACAGCGCGGCATGACGCCGACCGCGAAGGCGGTGGAACTGCTGGCACCGCTGCGCCAGTCGCTCGACCAGGTGCGGGCGACGGTGGCCGAAAAGGCGAACTTCGATCCAGCGCGCGCCGAGCTCGCGCTGACGATCGCCTGCACCGACTACCTGCAGGCCGTGGCGGTGCAGCCGCTGTGCCTGGCCTTGCGCCAGCGTGCGCCGGGCGTGCGGGTGGCCATGTGCCACCTGGAGCTGGAGAGCCTGGACGCGCAGATGGCGCGCGGGGACGTGGACCTGGCGCTCATGACGCCTGCGGAGGCACCGCCCAGCCTGCGCACACGCCACCTGTTCGACGAGGACTACGTGCTGATCGGCCGGCAGGGGCATCCGCGCCTGCGCAAGGGGCTGAGCGCGCAGGCCTATGCCCAGCTGGAGCATGTCGTGGTGTCGCTGCGCGGTGGCGACTTCGCCACGCCGGTGGACGATGCGCTGGCGGGGCTGGGCTTGCGGCGCCGCGTGGCGGTGTCTGCAGCGTCCTTCCTGCTGCTGCCGCAACTGGTCGCCGCGTCGGACCTCGTGGCCCTCGTGCCGCGCCGCCTGGCCGCGGGCAGCGCGCAGCCCTTGCGCACCGTGGCACCGCCGTTCGCCGTGCCGGGCTTCGCGGTCGGCATGGTCTGGCACGAGCGCAACCATGGCCATGCGGGCCAGCGCTGGGTGCGCGAGACGCTGCATGCGCTCTGCGCCGAGAAAGCACCGCGTCGGCCACGGTGAGCGCGCGGGCGCGCAGAATGCGGCGGGCATGCAGACCGAGTCCTTCACCCTCACCACGGCGCTCGGCCACCGCGTCGATGCCATCGCCACGACGCCGGACGACGCCGAGGCCGCCTACGTGTTCGCCCACGGCGCTGGTGCCGGCATGGCACATCCCTTCATGGCCGGCGTTGCCCAGGGCCTGGCCGAGCGCCGCATCGCCTGCCTGCGCTACCAGTTTCCCTACATGCAGGCCGGTTCGCGCCGGGTGGACGCGGCCCCGGTCGCGCAGCCCACGGTGCGTGCCGCCGTGGCCTGGGCGCAAGGCCGCTGGCCCGGGGCCACGCTGCTGGCGGGCGGCAAGTCCTTCGGCGGGCGCATGAGTTCGCAGGCCCAGGCGGCCGAGGCGCTGCCCGGCGTCGCGGGCCTGGTCTTCCTGGGATTTCCGCTGCACCCGGCCGGTCGGCCCGGGACGGAGCGCGCCGCGCACCTGGCGCAGATCGCGCTGCCCATGCTCTTCGTCCGCGGCACGCGCGACGCGTTGGCCGAGGCCGGCCCCTATGCGGAGTTGGTCGCGCAACTGGGCGGCCTCGCCACGCACCTGGCCATCGCCGAGGCCGACCACGGCTTCCATGTGCTGCGGCGCAGCGGCCGCAGCGACGAAGAGGCCATGGAAGAACTGCTGGACGGGTTGTGGGCCTGGACGCAGGCCTGGCGGCTGCCGGTCTAGCAGGCCGCAGGCCGCACGGCGACTGCTTCGATCTCCACCTTCACGGGCGCGATGAGTCCGGCGATCACGGTCGAGCGCGCGGGCGCCTGTTCGGCCGGAAAGCGTTCCGCGTAAGCCGCGTTGAAGGCAGGGTAGTCCACCGCATCCGTGAGCCAGACGGTGGTCTTGACCACGTCTTCCAGCGTGCAGCCGGCCTCGCGCAGGATGCGTTCGATGTGGTCCAGCGTGGCGTGGGTCTGGCCCGCGATGTCGGGCGCGGCCGGGCCGGCCGGCGTCATGGGCACCTGGCCCGAGACGAAGACCAGCCGGTCCCAGGCCACGGCGGCCGAGATCGGCTGGCGCTGGCCGGCGCGCACCACGGCGCCGATGCGTTCGATCGATTCCATTTCAGTTCCCCATGGCGCTCGCGCGCCACCCGCAGGGCATGAAACCGGCTCGCAAGCAAGGGTTCAAAAGGCCGCGGAGCAGGCCATGCGAGTGCAGCCGCGGAACGGGCTCCGCCCGGCCGCCGGGTGCGCCCCTTGAGGGGGATGGGATGTCTACACGAAGTGCGACATCCAAACCAGTCATGAGTGCGTGTACTCGCCCCTGCGCATGAAAGCCTG
>NZ_BMYK01000056.1 GCF_014652235.1 Pseudorhodoferax aquiterrae | reverse complement strand
TGCTAGCTTTTCGTACCGTCACTTATTGCACTGAAAACGAGGAGACCCCAACCAGCAAGTCCACGCGGCAAAGCCGATCTGGGAGCTTGCGCACGACCGCATCGCACCAGACTGGCTCTACTCGCGTGCCATGAACGGCATCCCGGATTTCATTGCTATGGGTTCAGGGACAAGGCAGTAGGGAAGAAGTCGCGGATGTCCGCCAACGCAGACCCGGCCTGGGCCATCAGGTACAGCGTCTTGAATTGGTCGCTGTTCGCGTAGGGAACAGGCACCGCCTGACCAGGGATCAGCCTGCACAACAGCGCATCGTCGTCCAGGTTGAGGAGCAATCGACATGCCACGGGGCGTACCACGTAGATGCTGCAAGCGTCGTCGACCAGAAACGGGCAAGGCGAGCTTTCGGTTCGCGCGCTGATCGACTGCACCTCGAAGACCGCCTGCTTCAAGTCCCGCAAGGACGGCAGATGAACCGCCTTGTGCGGCTGTGCTGGCTTGACGCCGACGCGGCGGCCAATCGCCGCTGCCTCCACTGCGGAGATGGTCACCGAGATGTGGCAGCAGTGCGTGCAGCCCTTGCGACAGGCCGCGACCTTCTCGATGGGCTTGGCCCATGCGGATGCCGCGCGCTGTAGCCATAGCACCCGCTGCGAGGCGGTCGAGGCCTTCTGCGCCGCCTTGACGAGATGATTGGCTTCCCGGTTTGGCTGAACCGTCCGGACTTTGTGGTGCGCGCGCTCCACCGCGATAGGCAGACGCTCCTGCACGTCGTGCGGGAGCTTGGACACATCAACGTCGTCTGCAGTCATCAACGCACTTCGGTCGATGCCGGTTGGGCGCGCGCTTGGTCGCTTCCCCGCCCAGAGCTATCAGCGCTGGCCATCTGCGAGGCCAGCAGGGGTGCTGCAAGAAAGCTCGCTGGCGCAAACGCGTCCATCGTCCTGTCGGTTAGCGCCCAAAAGACGAGCGGATTGCTCACCACCTGGAACGGCTCGCCTTCGTACTGCATGCCGAGCGCATGAGTGGACACGATGCCATGCGGCACCCGCGGATCGTCGCCCAGCCACATGCGGGCGCGCAGATCGATGCGACGGCCGTCCTCCAGCTCGATCCAGCAGTGCGGCACGATCTGGCCAACGCCCTCGATGGCAAGACGACCGGCCATCGGGGTGTGGCGAATGCCGTCCCGCTGCAGGAGGTTGGAGATGACGCGCGTCATCCCGTCGCACTCCAAACGAAGCGCATCAAGCGAAGCAAGCCAGCGGATCTCCTCATGCATGTGGCCATTGTCCCCGAGGCCGCGATGGCGCGGGTGCCATGCTCGCCAGTGAGGACGGGTGGTCTGCTCCAGCTCCATCTGCAAGCGGCACCTACACGGCATGGAAGCGGCCCACGCCCGCGCACAGTCAACAACGTGGTCCCTGCTGGGTAGTCGTGTAGCGGACCCATCGCGAGATTGCGAGAGGCCCGCCGAGGATGGTGTCCACCGCACTGCGTGCATACGATGCAGGTTCCCGAGCAGGTCATGGCGCGCTCGCTTGGTCGGACCGGATCGGAGATTCATTGCGGTTAGCTGCCACCATCGGTCCAGTCCCGCACCGCCGATGGCAGTACGAGCCTCGGTCTCTTCATCGCGGCGCAGATTGCGAAAGCACATGGCGGGGAGATGAGGGGCACGTCCTTGGAAGACGGTGGAACGATGTTCCTCGCGTCGTTGAAGGCGTGACGGCGTCGTGTCCTTCGCTGAGTAGCCTGCAGTTCAGATTGGCGGCTCAGAAGCCGTAGCGCCGATCGGCCCAGTTGCGAAGTACACGGTAGTCGTGCTCGGGCAGCACGATCAGGCCGCCCTCGGCGGCTTCGAGCACGCGCTCGCCGGCGCCGTCGTGCACGCGGTTGCCATGGAGCATGTAGAAGAACCAAGCGAACGGGACCTCCACGCGCCGGTCGATCGTCTGCAGCTTGCTAAACAGCCCATACACATCGCCGCTGCGAGCGTTCACCTCGGCCAGCTTCTGGCTGAAGGTCCACAGCGGCACAACGCTGAGGTAGCGCGTGCGTGAGCTCGGATCGGTCCAGTCGCTGAACTGGAGCAACCAGTGCTCGCAGAACCTTGCACCGGCTCGGCCGGCGCTGCTCGCGCGCCAGTCGTCGAATAGCCGCCGGGTCTTGCTGCGAAAGCGCTCGAACCCGGGATCGAGGTCGGCATGCGACTGCGTCTTCTTGGACCCGTCTCCCAGCGTGACCACGTACTCGCGTGCCCGGAGGTTGGCGCGCTGCTGCTCTTCCAGCTGTTCCGCCAGGTCCACGAACTTGGCCACATCGATGACACGGCGCAGTTCGTAGCGCACGCTGATGGGCGTTCGCTGGTCCTCGCCGACCGCCTCACCTTCGGCGAAGTCGACCAGGTCCCGCAGCGTACGCGGTTCGTCGAAGTAATACCCGCGGAACAGCGCGCACTGCACGCGGTCGTCGCACAGATCGACGTCGACCTGCAGGAAGTCCGCCTGGTCCTCCCCTCCCCGATCGCAGGCCAGGTGCAAGCGTGTGATGTCGCAGCGACTGAGGCGGTAGCCTTGCTGAGACAGCCGCGCATAGGTCACCTTGGCGTTGCCGCCATCGACACGCAGCTGCTCCTCAAGCCATGCTTCATGGTCTTCGTGCTCCACCGATCCGTCTGGACGCACGACCTTGCGACGCTGCATGTAGATGCTGCCGTCGCCGCCACGCGTCGCGCGCAAGGTGGTGCCTTCCAGAGCCGGAAAGCGAGCCAGCGTCTGCACAAGCTGCGCATGCCGTAGGTCTGGTCGGCACTTCGCGACCGACTCCTCGAGTCCGGGCAAGATCAAGCTGTATTCGTTCATCGTCCTCTTTGCCGACTGGGGTGTCGAAAAGTCCAGCGTGGTTGGTTTAGGTAGTCCGCACCGCGTGCGAAGGTTAGCTACGTTGGCATCAATCTTCGAGCCGAGGGCTTTGTCGTCGACGCGCGAGCCGGGTTCTTCTAGGGGCTACCTCAGGATCACGACGCGTGCGCCCTGGCCCAATCGCTATCACCCCAATTGCCGCCGAGTCGCAGAGTGAGCGCTAACCGGGGCGGTGCTTGGAGGCCAATCCCTCCACGTGCTCCCTGCACGAGCATCAGTACCCCGCTTCCTTCTGATGTTTGAACGCCAGGATATACACGGCGCCCTTGGACGCGTCATGCCGGTACAAGGCCACGTAGCCCGAGTCACCGAACTGGATCACGAGTTCACGCAGCAACTCCGGGGCCTGCGGCAGCGGCCGGCCGATGTCTGGGGCGCGCTCCAGGAGTTGGAATTGCTGGGCGATGGTCTGGCCGGCCCGCCTCGCCGCGTCGGGCGCCTTGGCCGCCAGGAAGCGCCTGCACCGCTCCAAGCCTCGCGCGGCCCCCTCCGTGACGATCACTCGTGGCATTCAGGCGCCGGCCCTTCCTTCTCAGTGCCCCAGGAGCCAAGCCAGGCGCGCGTCTCCTCGCCGGTCAGATGCCGGCCGGTGGCTTGGTACTCCTCCCACGAGGCTTGCGCTTCCTGAACGAAGGCCTCGCGCTGCTCTTCGCGGGTCACGTACTGCTCGATGGCTTCGAGCATGATCCAGTGCGCCGAACGACGCCGCAGCCCGGCGAGGTGCTGCACACGGCTCTTCAGCGCATCATCGATTTTGAGAGACGTTGCCATGGTGATCCTTATCACTCGGTAATACTTGGTGATACTTTAGCCGTTAAAGTCGTGCTCGTCCATCTAGACTGCCGCTCTTCGTGCCGTTACAGCTGGTCCTGGTCTAACACATCGGCGCCAGCCAGCACTTAGACAACATCCCACGCAGCAGAGAAAACGACGCGGTGGTATCGGGCCATCTCGGCGACCTCGACCCCAAGCCACGCGGCCACGATCGCATCTGCCTGGCCTCGCCGAAGCTGGCGAAGCGCGAACGTGTGCCGCAGCCGAAAGGAGCCGCCCTTCTCCAGTGATGGATCAAGACCCGATCCTCGCATCACGAGCTTGATGGCCTGGTACAGCGACACGTGGGTCCAAGGCTTGCCAGTGCGGGTAGATGGCAGCAGGTTGGTTCCAGGAATGCCCTCCTGGATTCGCACCTGAAGCCAATATTGGAGAAGCTGGCCAGCCCACGGCGCAATCGGTGTTTCGCGCGCCCCCCCTGCCCTGCCGGCGGCCACCCGAACCTTCCACGGAACATCTTTCGTCCGCCCGCCAGCGACAACGACGTCGGCGAGCTGCGCCGCCCGCACCTCCCCGGGCGTAAGCCCTGCGCCCAGCATGAGCGCGACGGCCGTCCTGTTGCGCAGATCCTGCCAGGTCTGAACCGCTGGGCGGGTTTGTCTTGGACGCGCGGCGGAGAGATAGGTGACGAGCGAAGCCGCCTCTTCCGCCGAAAGGTACTGAGGGAGAGGATCTTTGTCGGCCGCATTGGCATACCGCCACTCTTCCTGGTCTTGAAGAACCTGGGCGGCCACGGACTCGTATGGACGACCTTCGCTTCTTGCGAAGTGAGCAAGCACTTTCTCGATCAAGTCAAGCAGTCGCCACACATAGCGCGGTGACAGTGCTTCAGATGCGTTGTGCGAAGAAGGCTTGGTCGCGAACAGACGAACGTCAGCCCGAGTAACTGCGGACAAGCGAATCGGGGGCTCCTGCCCAATGCACCAGCGGCAGAAGATCTGCCACATGGCGCGATACAGGTCTAAGGATGCAGCGGTCGCCTTGATGCCGGTTGCCTGCTTCGACGTGAGCCAACTGTCAAAAGCCCCGTCGAACTCCGCGAGCAGGCCAGGAGGAGATGGCTCAGTTTCAAAGAGGTCGACCATAAATGAATTAACAGCAAGCCAAACTATAACAGACCAGATGTCCCTAGAAACAGCTCCCGTGCTGTTAATTCATTTTTCGCGCTGCCCAGCCTACTGCACGGTCACCGCCCTCTGTCCAGGCATTGGATCTTCCCGAGCGCTCGCCACGCAGCGCCGCCGTACCCTTCATCCGGAGCTAGCACTGTGGCCAGGTCCAGAAGTTGGCCGGCGTCGGCTTGTCCAGCCTGACACCGAACGTAGCCTCCCCCGCCGATCTGAGCATCAAGTGCCGTCCATGGAAAGTTGCCGACGTTCGGTACGGGCCACTCGAGGATCGACTGAAGTCGTTAAGTGCAGCTATTGAGGTCGGGGAATAGGTTTGCTAGATGCCCGCGACACCTTTGGCAAGAGCGAACTCGAGAAGTGCTTTGTCTGTGGCTTCTTCCGGCCAGGTTTGAGCAGCCAGCCATCGATGAAAAGTGGTGCCCGCAACTCGGCTGGCCGGACCATCCCGACGCCATGCTCGCGCGATCGGGTGAGCAAGCCCCTCCAGCTGCGTTTGCTCGAAGGTGGAGCGCCAGTGAGTCTGCTGATCTTCAGGCATTTCCATGAACATCTCACGCGCCCGCTTCATCCGGTCGTTCTCCCAGAGTTCACGCAGGCGACGCATGCGTTCCGCATCGCTTTGAACGACGGCAGGCGGTGTGCCTTGGACCGGCTGTGCAATCTCTAGGGGTGTAGAGGCCTTGACGGTGGAGTAGCCCTTTTTCAAGGCATCCTTGAAATATGCGGCGGGCGACTGAATCGCGGGAAGCGATGTGCTTTTCAGGCGTTGATGCACGTGATCCAGCGTAGCTCTGAGCTGGCCTTCGTCTGTGGTTGCGTAGATGTCCTGCGCTTCATCCTGTTTGACGCCTAGCTGGATGAGTCGACCGACGAGTTCAAGGTCGAAGACGTTCCGGTGGCTATTGTCGACCTCGCCAATCCTTTGCTGGACGCGCGGGAGGACCCTGAATTGGATTTCCTCGATCTTGCGGCCTTGCTTGTGCTCGATGAGCTCCAGGCTGAAGTCCTCGCATAGGGCTTCGACTTCGGCCAATGCCTTGCTGATGACATCTCGCTTGAGGAAGCGATAGTCCACTTCCGTGATGTCACTGCGACCCGTCAGCACGGCGGCCCACCAAACGACGTCTTCGCGCATCGTGAGCCGCCCTGGCGAAGTCAAGTATCGCGCGCCGATCTCATAAAGAACGGCTGCCGAGTAACTACGCATCTGGCCGCTGATCTCGAGCAGCACGCGGGTGTACTGATGTGGGCGAACAAGCCGCTCCTTGATCTCTTCTGGGTATCGCCAGGTGACGATGGTTGAGCGCCCCCTGCCCTGCTCTTCAATGGTGACAGTCCCAAGAAGCTGTGATGAAACCCAGCGCTTCTGACCCATAGCGCTGGTTGACCATTCGATCGTCGTCGCCTGCATATCGCGGAGGTGTGACTTCAGTAGCTCTGTGTTGTTGGAGTTGAAGCGTGCATCGCCGATCAGCTCGCTCAATGCCAGCGTATAGACCGGTTCATCTACACCTTGGCGTTGGGAATGGTAGAGAAGCGCGTTGTAGATGCGGCGCGACAGCAGGGTGAGCTTGCCGCGCTTAGGCCGAATCGCGATGGCTTCGTTGGCCTTCGCGAGTGCCTGCTCGTCCGCGGGCTTCGGAGGTGGCTTTCGTGGACGAGGCGGGGCTTCCATGC
This sequence comes from Pseudorhodoferax aquiterrae, assembly GCF_014652235.1. Lineage (GTDB taxonomy): Bacteria > Pseudomonadota > Gammaproteobacteria > Burkholderiales > Burkholderiaceae_C > Pseudorhodoferax > Pseudorhodoferax aquiterrae. The sequence goes on along the minus strand of NZ_BMYK01000056.1, from coordinate 4,228 downwards.
ATGTCATTGTGAACGACGGAGTGCATCTTCTGCGAGAAGTGTGAAAGAGTCAATTCACACAAGGAAGTTTGCTGTGCCTTGGTAGGTTGAAGAACCTTTGAATACCCTTGAATACATTGGCGTTCTGGAATGTTCTTATAGGACAACAAGTTAGCGCTACTCGTGTGAGACCCGTTGGGATTTATTGTGAGATCCGATGGGGTTTAACGTGAGACCTGGTGGGGTCCTTTGCTCTCTACTGTGAGCGTTACTGGGATTTCGTGTGAGTGGATATGAGGTATCGAGACCAGATGTCATCGATCTGGGCTCATATGTCTGCGGATTTGGTCGACTTGTGACCCTCACGACACGTTTCTCAAGCGCGCTCAAAGAGCGAAGTGGCCATTCGCGGGGCTGATCCCCAAAAGCTCTCACACTTGCGCCGACCACTTCTTGATCGCTTCCGAAACTTAACATTGATTCGACGGATTTCCATAGAATCAGCGAAATCCGTTGAAACCACTGTTAGGCGATGGCAACTTCCACACCCCCCTCTTCTGGAAACCTGGTTTCCACCTCTCCTCTTCCGGCTGCAGCGAGGCCTCTCATCGACATGGCTCGCATCGCAACTTTGGCCACGCGTGCTGGTTCGATGGTGGAACAGATACGCGCCAGGTTGCTTGCGCCCGAGGCTCGGAAAGTGTCGCCAAAGTACAGCACTGCGCAGCTCGCGAGTCTGTGTGGAGTGGACAAGGCACATGTGGCTTATCGGCTCACCAAAGAAGACTTGCCTGCCGGGAAGCTTACACCCACCGGCGGGAAGCGGAACTTTGAGCTGCCGGAGTTGCGAGCATGGACCAGAACGTATCGGGCGGACAAGATGAGGCCCGCCGGGAAGCGAGCAATCACGATCGCGGTCGGCAACTTCAAAGGCGGCGTGGCCAAGACAACGACTTCGATGGTGCTTGCGCAGGGTCTGAGTATGCGCGGGCATCGGGTCTTGGCGATCGACTGTGATCCCCAGGGTTCTCTGACAACGCTACACGGAATCTTGCCTGAGGCAGAGGTGGACGCCGACATGACCGTGGCACCCTTGTGCGAGGGGACTGAGGCTGACATCCAGTACGCGATTCGCTCTACCTACTGGGACGGCCTGGATCTTGTGGCGGCAGCTCCGTTCCTCTTCTCAGCTGAGTTCGCCCTGCCCTCCCGTCAGATGCGGGAAAAGGACATCGAGTTCTGGAACGTGCTGAATGCTGGCCTAGAGAGCGTGCGCGACATCTACGACGTGATCATCATCGACACGCCCCCTTCCCTTTCCTACGTCACCATCAACGCCTTGTGGGCTGCCAATGGCATCGTGGTGCCTGTTCCCCCAAGCGGGCTCGACTTTGCGTCTTCTGCCCAATTCTGGGCCCTTCTTGCGGATCTGGGTGGCAATCTGGAAGCTCAGACCGCAGCAGAGCGCAGGAAGAACTTCGACTTCCTTCATGTGCTACTTAGCCGTGTGGATGCTGCAGATCCAGCGATGCCTGCGGTCCGGCAGTGGATTCAATCTACCTATGGGGAATTCACGTTGCCGGTCGAGATCCCGAAGACCAGCGTGACCAGCAACACTGCTGCTGAATTCGCGACGATCTACGACGTGCAGAAGTACGAGGGTTCCGCAAAGACCTATAAGAGAGCCGCGGATGCATATGACGCGTTTGTCGATCTGGTGGAGCAGTCGGTAGTTGGAGCATGGGCAGACGCTCCGGCGGGGCAATAGTGATGGGTGGAAACCAGGTTTCCAGCCAGCGGTCAGGGTCTCCGCTCGGTGGATCGTTCTCGCAGAAGCAGCGCCGGTGGAAACCTGGTTTCCACGCGGCGGGCAGTTCTTTCCCGGACTCGCCGAAGTTGTGTTTGTCCAAGAAGGTCCTTTCATACAAGAGAGTCGTTGAGCTTGAGACGATTCCTGAAGAAATGCGGCGTAGTCCGCGTAGCAGGGCGTTGGTCCTTACGGGCGAATCGAGTGCAAGAGCGCCGTTCCAAATGCCGGCGAGGCTGTTCGCCGGATTCAGCCGGATCATGGTGTCGCTTCATCAATGGAAACCTGGTTTCCACGACGTGACGGCGAGGGTGCGCCGGAGTGGCGCCATCAAGCATGGCTGCATGCCGTCACGCCGCAAACACTGTGGGCCTGCTGTTCTCGCAAGCCTTCTGTTCCGGAACCGAGTAACCCCCAAAGAACTTGACCGTTGCCAAGACCGCAGCTACGTCAAGCTAGATGTAGTTAGCGACCTGTCGTCATTTAGGAGAGAGAAGTATGGCCAGCACCCGTAAGCGCTTGGCGGATCTCACAGCGGACTTGAAGCTGCCGGACGAGGTTCCTGCCGCAAAGGAGAGGGCGGTCCCTCTCGCCGTAGGCAGCGAACTGCCTCCGGCGGCACCTCCCAGACCGCTGGAAACCAAGTTTCCACAGGCTCGTACTGGGCCGGGTATGCCTCGAACTGGCCCGGGGCAAATGTTGGCCTTCCGTGGCCAGATGCTAGAAGTCGAAGGAGAGCTGACCAGCCTGCGGGAGAAGTTGAGTCGGTTCGAAGATTCGATGCCTACTAAGCGACTTTCCCCACAAAAAGTCCGGCCTAGCCGTTGGGCAAACCGCCACGAGGAGTCGTTCAATGCTCCCGCATTCGTCAGCTTCAAAGACGAGATTTCGAAAGCGGGCGGGAACGTCCAGCCGATCCTCGTTCGTCCAGTGGCGGATATAGAAGGGGAGTTCGAAATCGTCTTCGGACACAGGCGTCATCGTGCCTGTTTGGAGCTTGGCATCCCTGTGCTGTCCATGATCTGGGAGGGCGGGCTCAATGACCTCGAGCTGTTCACTGCGATGGACAGGGAGAACCGTGAACGCGCCGATCTGTCTCCTTTCGAGCAAGGGCAGATGTACCAGCGCGCCCTTGATGAGGGGCTGTTCCCTTCCCAGCGCCAGTTGGCAGAGCAGTTAGGAGTTAGCCATACTTGGGTGCGCAAGGCGTTGATGGTGGCTCAGCTGCCTCCTGCTGTCGTTGAGTGCTTCCGAAGTCCCTTGGAGATCTCGCATCGCCACGGCGAGAAGCTAACCGCTGCGCTGGATGCAGATCGCCGGCTTGTACTGAAGCGCGCCGAGAAACTTCGGGGGCAGGGCAGTTCTGCGGGCCATGTGGTCGACCGCCTGCTTGATGTGGCAAAGACTGCACAAAAGGACGTTCGACGGGAGCTGCGTTCAGAGGGGAAAAAGCTCGGTCACGCATCACGTGACGCCAGCGGAGCGATCAAGCTTGATCTACTGCCTACTGCGCTGCTCCCCGACGCGAGGGAAGCGCTGTTAGCAGCGATCGGCCGGACCCTGGATGAGCTCTCTGAGTCGGATCTCGCAAGCTCCAGCTCCGAAAAGTGAGGTTCTTTGGGAATTGAGCGACGCGAATGGACCTTAGCCGCGGCTCGGGCCACATGCGCGCCAAGCCGCCTTGATTCACAACACGGTGTTCGCCGCGCAACTCTCCTGAAGGCCACCTTTCTAGGTGGCCTTTTCGTTTCTGCCCAGCAGGGCAACCCCACAGAGCGCGCCCATTTGCCAATTTGGGTGCGGATGCACTGCCCGCCATGGCGGAGGAGCGCGGCGTCAAGGTGCACTACAACGCGGGTGCCGACAAGCTCCGCGAAGCGTTGCGCCAGGCGCAGGCAGGAACTTTCTCGGGGTCACCATCACGCGCACCAAGGCGATGAGCTCGGTGGGTGGCGCCTGGCGGAACGCGTGGCGAACGATCGTCGGGCATAGGAACATCTAGGAGAAGCAGTCGGACCTGCTCACCTATCCGACGCCGCACGCCTTGCATCAACCGCATTGCGTCGGACATCGGGAGGCTGAGCTGCTGGCCAGGTCAGGTTGATCCAATCCTATGAGCTTTCTAGCGATACAACAGCACTCCCGTGCCGCCACGAGGTGGGTGCACGTCCGTTCGCCAGCGCGCAGCGCTTTGGAGGCGAAGTTCGCCACATGAGCCACCAGATCGAGCCCTACGGCCCCTTGACGCGAATCCAAGGGGTGGGGCAGGGCGGGGCGTCTTCTGCCCTTCGCGGGCCTTCAAAGACTCCGGGCCGGCGGCGCAGTGACAGGACTGGGGCCTTGACTTCGACTTGCGCTTCCAAGCCCAAAAAAGGTCGACATCGCCAATCGAGGGGTCTCCTCGTTTTCAGTGCAATAAGTGACGGTACGCAAAGCTAGCAC
>NZ_BMYK01000055.1 GCF_014652235.1 Pseudorhodoferax aquiterrae | reverse complement strand
GGCCTCGCCGGCTTGACGCGGACCATAGAACCTCTGCCAGACCGCCGGCGGCGCCCCCTTGGGGGTATCGGACTTCTACACGCAGTGAGAAGTCCAAACGGGGGAGATCAAAGTCCTGAGAAGTCGGGCTTGCGCCGCTCCATGAAGGCGCCGAAGGCCTCGCGCGCGGCCGGCTCGGCCAGCATGCGGCGGAACAGCGCACCTTCTTCGTCCATGCGCGCCAGCACGGCGTCGGCGCTGGTTTTCCTGAGCAGGCGCTTGGTCGCGATCAGTGAACTGAGCGGCTTGGCCGCCAGCTTGCGCGCCTGCGCCTGCGCCAGCGCGTTGGCCTCCGAGGGCGGCACCACGCGGTTGACCAGCCCGACCTCGAGCGCCGCCTCGGCCATGAAGGGCTCGCCCAGCAGCAGTGCTTCGGCCGCACGGTGGTAGCCCATCATCTGCGGCACCAGCAGGCTGGAGGCCGCCTCGGGCACCAGGCCGAGGTTCACGAAGGGCATGGAGAAGGCCGCGTTGTCGCCGGCATAGACCAGGTCGCAGTGGAACAGCATGGTCGTGCCCACGCCCACGGCCGGACCGCAGACCGCTGCCAGCAGCGGCTTGGAAAAGCCCGCGATGCCGCGCAGGAAGCGGAACACGGGCGAAGCCTCGCCGCTCGGCGGTGCGTTCAGGAAGTCGCCGATGTCGTTGCCAGCGCTGAAGATGGTTTCGTGGCCTTGCAGCACCGCCACGCGCTGGGCGGGGTCGGCGTCGGCCGCGGCCAGGGCATCGGCCAGCGTCGCGTACATCGCGGCGGTGATGGAATTCTTCTTGTCGACGCGGTTGAAGGTGATGGTGGTGACGCCGGCTTCGGCGTGGACCAGGATGTCTTCGCTCATGGCCTTATTCCTTGTAGTAGACGATCTGGTGGGAGGTGGCCAGCAATTCTCCGCCCTCGTTCCAGAGCTGCGCGGTCTGGTCGAAGAAGCCGTTGCTGAAGGCTTGGCCGCGGGCCTGGCCGAACAGATAGCCCGTGCCGCTGCGCGCGAGCATGGCCGCGTCGGCATGGAAGTAGGTCGTGATCGAGACCGTGCCGGCCGGCACGCGCGTGGCGCGGCGCAGCCACACGCGCGGGTAGAACACGTCGGCCAGCGAAGCCAGCGAGAGGAAATCCAGCGGACGGCCCGGCTCGTCGCGCACCCACAGCTGCGTGAGGCTGTGCTCGCCGCTGCCGTCCCAGGTGCTGGGCACGGCGCCGTGCACGGTCCGCATGTCGTAGCGCTTGAGCCACTCGGCCCCGAACGGCTTGAACCGCTCGAGCGTCTGCGGCGCCGGCGCCGTCGGCATGGGCGCGTCGCTGAGGCCCCAGGTCTCGCGCCGCGCCGCCGTGACGGCCGTGGCGGTCAGCACGGTGTCCTCGGTGCCATCGGTGCCGGGCTGCGTCATGGCCATGGTCCAGTGCTGGGTCGAGCGGTTGGTGCGGGCCGGCACGGCCGCAAGCCGGTAGCCGCCCGGCCCCAGCGCCGCCGCGTAGTTGACGGTCAGCGCGATCGGCACGCCCAGCAGGCGCGGATGCGACAGCACGCCGTTCAGCGCGCTGGCCGCCGTGATGCCGCCGAAGGGCCCGACCATGTTGGCCCAGGCCGGGTGCGCGGCGCCGCGGAAGGCGTTGTCGCCCTCGGGCGTCAAGGCCACGGCCTGGTCGAAGAAATGCTCGCTCATCGGTGTCAGACTCTTTCGAAGATGCCGGCAGCGCCTTGCCCCATGCCCACACACATGGTGACCATGCCGTACTTCAGATTCTTGCGCCGCAGCGCATGCACGACTGTCGCAGACCGGATAGCGCCGGTGGCGCCCAGTGGGTGGCCCAGCGCGATGGCGCCGCCCATGGGGTTGACCTTGGCCGGGTCCAGGCCCAGGGTGTTGACCACGGCCAGAGACTGGGCGGCGAAGGCCTCGTTGAGCTCGATCCAGTCGATGTCGGACAGCTGCAGGCCGGCGTTGCGCAGCGCGGCCGGGATCGCCTCGATGGGGCCGATGCCCATCAGGTGCGGCGGCACGCCGCGACTGGCATAGCCCACGAAGCGGGCCAGCGGCTGCAGGTTGTACTGCTTGAGCGCGCGCTCGCTGACCAGGATCAGCGCGCCGGCCCCGTCCGAAGTCTGCGAGCTGTTGCCGGCCGTGACCGAGCCGCGCGCGGCGAACACGGGACGCAGCTTGGCAAGGCCTTCCAGACTCGTGTCAGGGCGTGGGCCTTCGTCGAGCGACAGGGTCTTGCGCTTCTCGATGGTGGTGCCGTTCGCCAGGTCGGCGCTGCGGTCGATGGCCTCGATGGCCGTGATCTCGTCCGCGAACTCGCCGGCCTGCTGGGCCTTGAGCGCACGCTGGTGCGATTCGACCGCGAACGCGTCCTGCGCATCGCGCGAGACCTTCCACTGCTGCGCGACCTTCTCGGCCGTGAGGCCCATGCCGTAGGCGATGCCGTAGTCGTCGAGCTTGTCGGTGTCGGCGAAGATGACGGGCGACAGCGAGGGCGAGTTGCCCATCATGGGCACCATGCTCATGCTCTCGGTGCCGGCGGCGACCATCACGTCGGCCTCGCCCACGCGGATGCGGTCGGCCGTCATTTGCACGGCCGACAGGCCGGAGGCGCAGAAGCGGTTGACCGTGATGCCACCCACGCTGTGCGGCAGCCCGGCCAGCACGGCGCCGATGCGTGCCACGTTGAGGCCCTGCTGGGCCTCTGGAATCGCGCAACCGCAGATCACGTCTTCCACCGCCTTGGGGTCGAGACCCGGCACCTGGGCCATGGCGGCGCGCAGCACGGCGGCCAGCATCTCGTCGGGGCGCAGGTTGCGCAGCGTGCCGCGGTGCGAGCGGCCGATGGGCGTGCGCGTGGCGGCGACGATGTAGGCGTCCTGGACTTGTTTGCTCATGTTCTTCTCCTCAATTGCGCAGCGGCTTGCCGGTGTTCAGCAGGCCCAGGATGCGCTCCTGCGTCTTGGGGTGCACGATCAGCGCGCAGAAGGCCTGGCGCTCCAGCGCCATCAGGTAGTCCTCGTCGACCAGCGTGCCGGCATCGACGTCGCCGCCCGTCACCACGCCCGCGATCAGGCCGGCGATGTGAAAGTCGTGCTGGCTGATGAAGCCGCCGTCGCGCATGTTCACGAGCTGGCCCAGGATGGTGGCCTTGCCGCTGCGGCCGGCCACGGGGAACTGGCGCTTGAGCGGCGGACGCCAGCCCGCATTGGCCATGGCCTTGGCCTCGGCGAGTGCCACGTAGAGCAGCTCGTCCTTGTGCGGCACGACGATGTCGGACTCCAGCAGGTAGCCGAGCTTGCGGCTTTCCAGCGCGCTGGTGCCGACCTTGGCCATGGCCGCGGCCGTGAAGCCCTCGCTCAGGAACTTGAGCAGATCCTTGTCGGTGGACGTGGCGGCGTTCTCGGCCGCGCGGCGGGCGATGTAGGTCAGGCCGCCCGCGCCCGGCACCAGGCCCACGCCGACCTCGACGAGGCCGATGTAGCTCTCCATCGCGGCGACGCGGCGCGCGCTGTGGATGGCCAACTCGCAGCCGCCGCCCAGCGCCAGGCCGCGGATGGCCGAGACCACGGGCACAGCGGCATAACGCAGGCGCAGCATGGTTTGCTGCAAGAAGCCCTCGGCGTCCTCGATCGCGGCGACGCCCACGGCCATGAAGGCCGGCAGCATGGCCTGCAGGTCGGCGCCGGCCGAGAACGGCTCGTCGCCTGACCAGACCACGAGGCCCTGGTAGTCCTTCTCGGCCAGTTCCACGGCCTGCATGAGGCCCTCGGCCACCTCGGGGCTGATGGCGTGCATCTTGGTCTTGATGCTGGCGATCAGCACCTCACCGTCCAGCGTCCACAGGCGGACCGAAGCGTCCTCGTGCACCGTGGTGCCGGCCTGGGCGAAGCTCTTCGCGCCATCGCCGAGCACGCCCTCGGGGAACAGCTGGCGTGCGTGCACGGGCAGACGGCGCAGCGGCTCGAAGCGGTTCGTGGTCGGGTTGAAGGAGCCCTCGGGCGTGTGCACGCCGCCGGCCTGGGCCACCGGGCCTTCGAACACCCACTTCGGCAGCGGCGCCGTCGACAGCGCCTTGCCGGCAGCTATGTCCTCCTGCACCCACTGCGCGACCTGCAGCCAGCCGGCCTCCTGCCAGAGCTCGAACGGGCCCTGGCGCATGCCGAAGCCCCAGCGCATCGCGAAGTCCACGTCGCGTGCGGTCTCGGCGATCGAGGCCAGGTGCACGGCCGCGTAGTGGAAGCTGTTGCGCAGGATGGCCCACAGGAAGCGGCCCTCGGCGCCCTCGGACTCGCGCAGCAGCTTCAGGCGCTCGCCCGCGGGCTTCTTGAGCATGCGCTCGTAGACGGCATCGGCCTTGCGGCCGGCCGGCACGTAGTCGCGGCTTTCCAGTTCGAAGCGCAGCACGTCGCGGCCGACCTTCTTGTAAAAGCCCGCCTTGGTCTTCTGGCCCAGGTTGCCGAGTTCGAGTAGGGCCTTGAGCGCGGGCGGCGTGGCGAAGCTGGCGTAGAAGGGATCCGTCTCGGCAGTGAGCGTGTCCTGCAGCGTCTTGATCACATGGGCCATGGTGTCCAGGCCCACGACGTCGGCCGTGCGGAAGGTGCCGGAGGAGGCGCGGCCCAGCTTCTTGCCCGTGAGGTCGTCCACCACGTCGTACGTGAGGCCGTGGTTCTCGACTTCCTGGATGGTGCCCAGCATGCCGGCCACGCCGATGCGGTTGGCGATGAAGTTGGGCGTGTCCTTGGCCCGCACCACGCCCTTGCCCAGCGTGCTTGTGACGAAGGTCTCCAAATCGTCGAGCACCTGCGCGCTCGTGCCCGGCGTGGGGATCAGCTCCACCAGCTGCATGTAGCGCGGCGGGTTGAAGAAGTGGATGCCGCAAAAACGCGGCGCCACGGCGACCGGCAGGGCCGCGCCCATCTTGGTGATCGACAGGCCCGAGGTGTTGGAGGCGACGATGCTGTGGGCCGCGAGGTGCGGCGCGATCTTGGCGTAGAGATCCAGCTTCCAATCCATGCGCTCGGCGATGGCCTCGATCACGAGGTCGCAGCCAGCCAGCAGGCCGAGGTGCTCCTCATAGTTGGCGGGCTGGATCAGCGTGGCCTCGTCGGCGACGCCGAGCGGCGAGGGCTTGAGCTTCTTCAGGCCCTCGATGGCCTTGAGCGCGATGCCGTTCTTGGGGCCTTCCTTGGCGGGCAGGTCGAACAGCACGACGGGGACGCGCACGTTGACGAGGTGCGCGGCGATCTGCGCGCCCATGACGCCAGCGCCGAGCACGGCGACCTTCTTGATTCTGAATTTCGACATGTTCTTTCCTTCGTTCAGGGCTGGCGGACCCAGGTCTGGGTGCGCCAGAACGGGCCGATCGAGCCGCGCACCTCAAGCTTGGCGCCGCCCTCGATGGGCGTGAGGCGCAGCGTGTAGACCTTTCCGGATTCGGGGTCGAGGATCTTGCCGCCCTCCCACACTTCCTTGCCTTCGGCCTTCCTCGCGCCGCGGATGATCTCCAGCCCCACCAGGGGCTGGTCCTTGCGGTCATCGCTGCATTCGGTGCAGCGCGCCTGCGGATCGGCCTCCTTGCGCAGCAGCTTCTCGATGCGGCCGCTGAGCTGACCGGCCTGCTCGCTGATCTGCATCTGCGCCTTGGCCTCGCCGGTCTTGTCGTCCACGCTCTGCCAGCGGCCCACGGGCGTCATCTGCGCCTGCGCGGCCAGGCCGCAGAGCAGCAGGGTCAGCGGCAGCAGCTTCATGCCAGGGCCGCGTCGGTGTCCATGAGCACGCGGCTGCCGGCGCGCGCGGTCCGCATCAGCGTGGCGGTCTCGGGGAACAGCTTGGCGAAGTAGAAACGCGCGGTCTGCAGCTTGGCCGTGTAGAACGGGTCGGTGCTGCCATCGGCGATGGCGCGCAGCGCGGCCTGGGCCATGCGCGCGAAGAAGTAGCCGAACACCAGGTGGCCGGCCACGCGCAGGTAGTCCACGGCCGCAGCGCCGACCTCGTCGGGGTTCTGCAGGCCCTTGAAGCCCACCTCCATCGTGAACTTGGTCAGCTGCTCACCCAGCACCGCGATGGGGTTGATGAACTCGGCCATCTTCTCGTTGACGCCTTCCTCCTCGACCAGCGCACCGACCAGCTTGCCGAACTTGCGCAGCGCCGCCCCCTGGTCGCCCAGCACCTTGCGGCCCAGCAGGTCCAGCGACTGCACGGTGTTCGTGCCCTCGTAGATCATGTTGATGCGGTTGTCCCGCACGAACTGCTCCATGCCCCATTCCTTGATGAAGCCATGGCCGCCGAAGACCTGCATGCAGGCGTTGGTGGCAAGGTGCCCGTTGTCGGTGATGAAGGCCTTGACGATGGGCGTCAGCAGCGCGACGAGCTCGTCGGCGTTCTTGCGCGTCTTCTCGTCGGGATGGTGGTGCGCCTTGTCGAGCAGCAGCGTGCAGTAGATCTGCAGCGCGCGGCCGCCTTCGGCATAGGCCTTGGCGGTCAGCAGCATCTTGCGCACGTCGGGGTGCACGATGATGGGGTCGGCCTCCTTGTCCTTGGCCTTGGGGCCCGACAGCGAGCGCATCTGGATGCGGTCCTTGGCATAGGCCAGCGCGTTCTGGAAAGCCACCTCGGTCAGGCCCAGCGACTGGTTGCCCACGCCCAGGCGGGCCGCGTTCATCATCACGAACATCGCGGCCAGGCCCTTGTTGGGCGCGCCGACCAGGGTGCCGATGGCGCCGTCGATGGCGATCTGCGCCGTGGCGTTGCCGTGGATGCCCATCTTGTGCTCCAGGCCCGTGCAGAAGATGGCGTTGCGCTCGCCAAGCGTTCCATCCGCCTTCACATGGAACTTGGGCACCACGAACAGGCTGATGCCCTTGCTGCCCTTGGGCGCGTCGGGCAGGCGGGCCAGCACCAGGTGCACGATGTTCTCGGCCATGCCGTGCTCACCGGCCGAGATGAAGATCTTGTTGCCCGTGAGCTTGTACGTGCCGTCGGGCAGCGGCTCGGCCTTGGTGCGCAACAGGCCCAGGTCGGTGCCGCAGTGCGGCTCGGTCAGGCACATGGTGCCGGTCCATTCGCCGCTCGTGAGCTTGGGCAGGTAGGTCTTCTTCTGCGCTTCGGTGCCGTGCGCGGCCAGCGCCTCGTAGGCGCCGTGCGAGAGGCCGGGATACATGGTCCAGGCCTGGTTGGCGCTGTTGAGCATCTCGTACAGGCATTGGTTCACCACGTAAGGCAGGCCCTGGCCGCCGTAGGCCGGGTCACAGGACAGGGCCGGCCAGCCGCCTTCGACGAACTGCGCGTAGGCCTCCTTGAAGCCCTTGGGCGTGGCGACCTCGTGCGTGGCCTGGTCCAGCGTGCAGCCCTCGGTGTCGCCGGAGATGTTCAGCGGGAAGGTCACCTCGGCGGCGAACTTGCCAGCCTCTTCGAGCACGGCGTTGATGGTGTCGGCATCGACCTCGGCATGGCGCGGCATGGCCTTGAACTCGTCGCTGACGCGCAGCACCTCGTGCAGCAGGAACTGCATGTCGCGCAGGGGGGGCGTGTAGCTGGGCATCTTGTTTTACTCCTTGGTGCGGGAAGAGCGGTTGGTCTTGGGTGCGCGCTTGCGCGCGGCTGTGGGGGAAAGGGGGACGACGGTGGCCGGGCTGCCGTAGCGCGCCAGGATGTGTTCGAAGCCGGCCTCGGCGCGGCGAATGGCGCCGGGGTTCTGCAGGAAGCGTTCTTCGTAGTGCAGCGCGAGGATCAGGCCGTGGATCTCGAAGGCCATCTGGCGCGCGTCGGTGTCGGCACGCAGCTCGCCCATGTCCTTGGCCAGGGCAACGGCTTTGTCGAGCGCGCCGAGCCAGGATTTGACGGAATCGACCAGCGCGTCGCGCACGGGGCCGGGCCGGTCGTCGAACTCGGCCGCGCCGCTGATGAAGATGCAGCCGGACTGGATTTCCACGGCCACGCGCTGCATCCAGTTGGCGAACAGCGCGCGCAGCCGGGGCAGGCCGCGCTCGGCCTGCAGCGCGGGGAAGAACACCTCCTGCTCGAAGCGCTGGTAGTACTCGCGCACGACGGAGATCTGCAGCTCCTCGCGCGAGCCGAAATGCGCGAACACGCCGGACTTGCTCATTTGCGTGAGTTCGGCCACGGCGCCGATGGACAAGCCCTCCAGGCCCATCTGCGAGGCCAGGCTCAACGCAGCGTCGACGATGGCGGCCTTGGTCTGGCGGCCTTTGGGCAGCACACGAACCTTGTCCGAAGCGGGCACAGCTTTCAAAGCAGCGGAAGTTGGACGGGGCATGGCACAGACAATAAAACGAACGGTCGTGCGATTTTGCCGGCAAAACCAGGCAGCGCAAGCCCCGGGGCCTGCTTTTTTCAGAGGTGTTGCGCGACTACCGCGGGACCAGGGCGGTGGCGGCGATGGCGCGGCCGACGGCCTCGAACAGCCGGCCGGCGGCGCGCTGCTCGTCGAGTTCGGCGGCGCAGACCGCGACCACGGTGGCATCGCGCCCGCCATCCTGCGGCTGCAACACGCCCATGTGGCAGGCACGCTGGTGCTGGGTGCCGGTCTTGTGGATCAGGCGCAGGCTCCTGGGCAGGCCGGCTTCGAGCCGGTAGCTCCCGCGCGTGCCGAACTTCATGGCCTGGAACAGACGCTCAGTGCTGGCGGGCGACAGCAGCTCACCGCGCACGAGCCGCTCCAGCATGGCGCCGTAACCGACCAGCGTGGCGCTGTTGCGGCCTTCGGCGTAGTAGCCGGCATAGGCTTCATCGATGTCGCTGCGCAATGCGCCGGCCGGCAACGCCAATGCGCGCCGCACGGCCTCCGCGCGTTGCGGCATGGGCGCAGCCGCCACCTCCACCAGTTGGCGGTGGCTCAGTTCGCCGGCATCGGGATGCAGCCTGGCGTACACCGCGCGGCGCACGGCAGTGAAGTCGGTCAGTTCGCCGATCTCATCGCGTCCGAAGGCGTCCTGGGCGCTGCGGTTGAGTGCCTCCACACCGACCACCCGCACCAGCATGTTGGCCGCGGTGTTGTCGCTGTCGCCCAGCATGCGCGCGAGCAGCGTGTCGATGGGGTAGGACTGGCCGACCTTGTTCCAGACCAGCGGACCGGAGCCGTCGACCTTGTCGGTCTCGCGCAGCACCACTTCGGTGTCCAGCTGCAGCCGGCCGGCGTCGACCTGCTGCAGCACGGCCACGGCGATCGGCACCTTGGCCGTGGAGCCCAGGTACCAGGACCGGTCGGCGCCGTGGTCGAAGACGCTGCCGTCGCGCAGCCGCTTCACGTACACGCCAAGCCGGCCGGGGCTGCCCTGGTCCAGGCGCTCGATCTCGGCGCCCAGGCGATCGCGCCAGTCGTCGGCGCGTGCCGCCTCAAGGGGGCTCAGTGTCGCCAGCAGCAGGCACAGCAGGCGGACGGACAGCGCAGCTCGGCGCATCGGGCACTCCTTGTGTCAACACGCCGGACCGGCACAGCGCCGTGCCGACCTCGCGCAGCGCGCGCTCGGCGCGCACCAGAGAGAGTTCTCCGCGTGTGCAGGCCACCACGAGCACGCGCGTGCCACCGGCGGGCTGCACGATGCCCGCGTCGCAGAAGCGGCCGCGCTGGGTGCCGGTCTTGTGGGCGAAGCGCGCGCCCGCGGGCAGGCCGGCGCGGATGCGCTGGGGTCCCGTCACCACGCGCTCCATGAGGCCCAGCAGGTAGCGCGTCTGCGCGGGCGGCAGCAGCTGGCCGTCGGCCAGCCGCGCCAGCAGTTCGCCATAGGCATCGAGGCGGCCGGTGTTCAGGCCCATGGCGTAGTAGGCGTCGTAGGCCTCGCCCAGCGTGGCCAGGCGGAAATCGCGCACCGGCACCTGCACGAGGCGCGCAAGGACCTGCAGCCGCGCGCTGTCGTCGCGTTGCTGGCGCAGCAGCAGCAGCTCGCGCCCGGCCAGGCTGTTCGCCGCCGGCACCAGCTGGCCATAGGTGGCGCGCCGCACCTCGGCCAGCCGCGTGATGGGACCGAAGCCGCCCGGCGCCACCTCGGCCGTGACGGCGTTGACCTGGGCCAGGCCGACCAGGCCGATCAGCATGTCGCTGGCCGTGTTGTCGCTGTGGATGACCATCTGCTCGAGCAGGAAGCGGATCGGCAGCGCAGCGCCCACGGCCTGGCGGTTGGTGGCACCGGCGCCGTCCACATAGTCGTCGGCGCGCAGCGTGACGGGGGTGTCGAGCGTGTAGGCGCCGCGTGCGACGCCGCGCAGCACGGCGATGGCGACCGGCACCTTCACGGTGGAAGCCAGGTACCAGGACTGCCCGGCCTGAAAGGACACGCTCTCGCCGCTGGCGAGGTCACGCGCGTAGACACCGATGCGCGGGCCGTTGGGCACCGCGTCGATGCGCGCCAATTCGGCCGTCAGCCGCTCCTGCCAGGATGGCGCGGCTGCCGCCGATACAGCTGATACGCCAAGACACAGCGCCAGCAGAGCCCTGCGACCCCGAGCGGCAGCGCAGGTGCGGCGCGGCATGGACTCAGAACGTGTGAATGAACCGATCGCGCGCACGACGGGGCGCGGCGGGCCGCAGGCGAAGGCGCAGGCCGCAGCCCGGGCTGGTGCCCGGGCAAGGACTGCAACGCCCGCATGCGGCCTGGCGCGCCCCGGCCCGTAGGGCGAGGCCCGGGGCGCGACGATCATGATGGAAGCAGCTGCTCACCGGGGCCTCGCGTGGGTGTGAGCGGTTCGTTCACACGTTCTCAGAGGGTGTATCTGAAATAAAATGTCTTCCATCCACCCGTTATCCAGGGTGATGCAGGAGACGGCGAGTGAGCACAGCGACGGACAAGAGGCGAGCC
>NZ_BMYK01000054.1 GCF_014652235.1 Pseudorhodoferax aquiterrae | reverse complement strand
ATCAGCCTGACGGATGTGAACGAAGCACCGGTCGGTGCCGTCACCGATGTGGACGTCGCAGCCAACACCGTGCCCGAGAACGCGGCCACCGGAACTGCGGTGGGCATCACGGCCCAGGCGCTCGATCCCGACGGCACGGCCACGGTCACCTACAGCCTGTCGAACAGCGCCGGCGGCCGCTTCACCATCGACGCCAGCACGGGCGTGGTGACCGTCGCGGACGGCAGTCTGCTCGACTACGAGACGGCCACCAGCCACCAGATCACGGTGCTCGCGACATCCTCGGATGGCTCGACTTCCAGCGCCAACTTCACGATCAACCTGAGCGATGTGAACGAGGTACCGGTCGGCGCCGTCAGCGACGTGGACCCCGCCGCCAACGCCGTGGCCGAGAACGCGGCCAACGGCACCGTCGTGGGCATCACGGCCCAGGCCCTGGACCCCGACGGCACGGCCACCGTCACGTACAGCCTCACGGACAACGCGGGTGGCCGCTTCACCATCGACGCCACCACAGGGGTGATCACCGTCGCCAATGGCAGCCTGCTCGACTACGAAACAGCGTCCAGCCACCAGATCACGGTGCTGGCCACGTCCTCGGACGGCTCGACCGCCAGCGCCAACTTCACGATCAATCTGACGGACGTGAACGAGGCGCCCGTGGGTGCGGTGACCGACGTGGACCCCGCCACCAACACCGTGGCCGAGAACGCCGCCAATGGCACGGTCGTCGGCATCACGGCCCAGGCGCTCGATCCCGACGGCACGGCCACGGTCACGTACAGCCTGTCGAACAATGCGGGTGGCCGCTTCACCATCGACGCGAACACCGGTGTGGTGACCGTGGCCGATGGATCGCTGCTGAACTACGAAGCTGCGGCCAGCCACCAGATCACGGTGGTGGCCACGTCTTCCGACGGCTCGACCTCGAGCGCCAACTTCACGATCAACCTGACGGACGTGAACGAAGCGCCGGTGGGTGCCGTGACCGACGTGGACCCCGCCGCCAACACCGTGCCCGAGAACGCGGCCAATGGCACGGTCGTGGGAATCACGGCCCAGGCGCTCGACCCCGACGGCACGGCCACCGTCACGTACAGCCTCTCGAACAGCGCCGGCGGCCGCTTCAGCATCGATGCCAGCACCGGCGTGGTGACCGTGGCCGATGGATCGCTGCTGGACTACGAGGCTGCGGCCAGCCACCAGATCACGGTGGTGGCCACCTCGTCCGACGGTTCCACCGCCAGCGCCAACTTCACGATCAACCTGAGCGATGTGAACGAAGCGCCCGTGGGCGCCGTGACCGATGCGGACCCCGCCGCCAACCAGGTTCCCGAGAACGCCGCCAACGGCACCGCCGTGGGCATCACGGCCCAGGCCCTGGACCCCGACGGCACGGCCACGGTCACGTACAGCCTCACGGACAACGCGGGTGGCCGCTTCACCATTGACGCCAACACCGGCGTCGTCACCGTGGCGAATGCCAGCCTGCTGGACTACGAGACGGCTTCCAGCCACCAGATCACGGTGTTGGCCACCTCCTCCGATGGCTCGACCTCCAGCGCCAATTTCACGATCAGCCTCACGGACGTGAACGAGGCACCCGTAGGCGCCGTCACCGATGTCGATGCGGCCGCCAACACCGTGCCCGAAAATGCCGCCAACGGGACCGTCGTGGGCATCACGGCCCAGGCGCTCGACCCCGACGGCACGGCCACCGTCACGTACAGCCTGTCGAACAGCGCCGGTGGGCGCTTCACCATCGACGCCAACACGGGCGTCGTCACCATCGCGGACGGCAGCCTGCTCGATTACGAGACGGCTTCCAGCCACCAGATCACGGTGCTGGCCACGTCTTCCGACGGCTCGACCTCGAGCGCCAACTTCACGATCGCCCTGACCGACGTGAACGAAGCGCCCGTGGGCGCCGTCACCGATGTCGATGCGGCCGCCAACACCGTGCTTGAGAACGCCGCCAACGGCACGGTGGTGGGCATCACGGCCCAGGCGCTCGATCCGGACGGCACGGCCACCGTGAGTTACAGCCTCACGGATAACGCCGTTGGCCGCTTCACCATCGACGCGAACACCGGTGTGGTGACGGTCGCGAACGGCAGCCTGCTCGACTACGAGACGGCCAGCAGCCACCAGATCACGGTGCTGGCCACGTCTTCCGACGGCTCGACCTCGAGCGCCAACTTCACCATCGCGCTCGGTGACGCGAACGAAGCGCCCGTGGGCGCTGTGACCGATGTGGACGCCGCCGCCGACACCGTGGCCGAGAACGCGGCCAACGGCACGGTCGTGGGCATCACTGCCCAGGCCCTGGATCCGGACGGCACGGCCACGGTCACGTACAGCCTTTCGAACAACGCGGGCGGCCGCTTCACCATCGACGCGAACACCGGTGTGGTGACCGTGGCCGATGGATCGCTGCTGAACTACGAAGCTGCGACCAGCCACCAGATCACGGTGCTGGCCACGTCTTCGGACGGTTCGACTTCCAGCGCCAACTTCACGATCAGCCTCACGGATGTGAACGAGACACCGATCGGCGCCGTGACCGACGCGAACCCCGCCGCCAACACCGTGGCCGAGAACGCCGCCAACGGCACCGTCGTGGGCATCACGGCCCAGGCCATCGATCCCGACGGCACGGCCAGCGTGAGCTACAGCCTCACCGACAACGCCGGTGGCCGCTTCACCATCGACGCGAACACCGGCGTGGTGACCGTCGCCGATGGCAGCCTGCTCGACTACGAGACGGCCAGCAGCCACCAGATCACGGTGCTGGCCACCTCGTCCGATGGTTCCACCTCCAGCGCCAACTTCACGATCAACCTCAGCGATGTGAACGAGGCACCGGTCGGCACCGTCAGCGACGTGGACCCCGCCGCCAACACCGTGGCCGAGAACGCCGCCAACGGCACCGTGGTGGGTATCACGGCCCAGGCCCTGGACCCCGACGGTACGGCCAGCGTGAGCTACAGCCTCACGGACAACGCCGGCGGCCGCTTCACCATCGACACCACCACCGGCGTGGTGACTGTCGCGAATGGCAGCCTGCTCGACTACGAGACGGCCACCAGCCACCAGATCACGGTGCTGGCCACCTCTTCCGACGGCTCGACCTCGAGCGCCAGCTTCACGATCAACCTGAGCGACGTGAACGAAGCGCCCGTGGGCGCGGTGACCGACGTGGACCCTGCCGCGAACGCGGTGGCCGAGAACGCGGCCACTGGCACGCTCGTGGGGGTCACGGCCCAGGCCGTCGACCCCGACGGCACGGGCACGGTCACGTACAGCCTGGCCAACAACGCCGGTGGCCGCTTCAGCATCGACGCCAGCACCGGCGTGGTGACCGTGGCCGATGGATCGCTGCTGGACTACGAGGCCGCCAGCAGCCACCAGATCATGGTGCTGGCCACCTCGTCCGATGGTTCCACCGCCAGCGCCAACTTCACGATCAATCTGACGGACGTGAACGAGGCGCCCGTGGGTGCGGTGACTGATGTCGATGCAGCCGCCAACGCCGTGCTCGAGAACGCGGCCAACGGCACGGTCGTCGGCATCACCGCCCAGGCCTTGGATCCGGACGGCACGGCCACGGTCACCTACAGCCTGTCGAACAACGCCGGCGGCCGCTTCACCATCGACGCGAGCACTGGTGTGGTGACCGTGGCCAATGGCAGCCTGCTCGACTACGAGGTCGCCACCAGCCGCCAGATCACGGTGGTGGCCACCTCCTCCGATGGCTCGACCTCCAGCGCCAACTTCACGATCAGCCTGACGGATGTGAACGAAGCACCGGTCGGTGCCGTCACCGATGTGGACGTCGCGGCCAACACCGTGGCCGAGAACGCCGCCAACGGTACGGCCGTGGGCATCACGGCACAGGCCATCGACCCGGACGGCACGGCCACCGTCACGTACAGCCTGTCGAACAACGCCGGTGGGCGCTTCACCATCGACGCGAGCACTGGTGTGGTGACCGTGGCCAATGGCAGCCTGCTGGACTACGAGACGGCTTCCAGCCACCAGATCACCGTGCTGGCCACCTCTTCCGATGGCTCCACCGCCAGCGCCAATTTCACGATCAACCTGACGGATGCGAACGAAGCGCCCGTCGGTGCGGTGACCGACGTGGACGCTGCCGCCAACACCGTGGCCGAGAACGCGGCCAACGGCACGGCTGTGGGCATCACGGCCCAGGCCGCGGACCCGGACGGCACGGCCACGGTCACGTACAGCCTCACGGACAACGCCGGTGGCCGCTTCGCCATCGATGCGACCACGGGCGTCGTCACCGTGGCCAATGGCAGTCTGCTCGATTACGAGACGGCCACCAGCCACCAGATCACGGTGCTCGCGACGTCCTCGGACGGTTCCACCTCGAGCGCGAACTTCACCATCAACCTGACGGACGTGAACGAAGCGCCCGTGGGCGCCGTGACCGACGTGGACCCTGCCGCCAACACCGTGTCCGAGAACGCGGCCAATGGCACGGTCGTGGGCATCACGACTCAGGCGTTCGATCCCGACGGCACGGCCACGGTCACCTACAGCCTGTCGAACAGCGCCGGCGGCCGCTTCACCATCGACACCAACACGGGCGTGGTGACTGTCGCGGACGGCAGTCTGCTCGACTACGAGACGGCCACCAGCCACCAGATCACGGTGCTCGCGACGTCCTCGGACGGTTCCACCTCGAGCGCGAACTTCACCATCAACCTGACGGACGTGAACGAGGCGCCCGTGGGTGCGGTGACCGACGTGGACCCCGCCACCAACACCGTGGCCGAGAACGCCGCAAATGGCACGGTCGTCGGCGTCACGGCCCAGGCTCTGGACCCAGACGGCACGGCCACGGTCACCTACAGCCTGTCGAACAACGCGGGCGGCCGCTTCACCATCGACGCCAGCACTGGTGTGGTGACCGTGGCCAATGGCAGCCTGCTCGACTACGAGACGGCTTCCAGCCACCAGATCACGGTGCTGGCCACCTCCTCCGATGGCTCGACCGCCAGCGCCAACTTCACGATCAACCTGACGGATGTGAACGAAGCGCCCGTCGGTGCGGTGACCGACGTGGACGCTGCCGCCAACACCGTGGCCGAGAACGCCGCCAACGGCACGGCCGTGGGCATCACGGCCCAAGCCACGGACCCAGACAGCACGGCCACGGTCACGTACAGCCTGTCGAACGACGCGGGCGGCCGCTTCACCATCGACGCGAACACCGGCGTGGTGACCGTCGCGAACGGCAGCCTGCTCGACTACGAAACCGCGACGAGCCACCAGATCACGGTGCTGGCCACCTCATCGGACGGCTCGACCTCCAGTGCCGACTTCACCATCGCGCTCGGCGATGTGAACGAAGCGCCCGTGGGCGCCGTGGCCGATGTGGACGCCGCCGCCAACACCGTTGCCGAGAACGCGGCCACCGGCACGGTCGTGGGCATCACGGCCCAGGCGCTCGACCCCGACGGCACGGCCACCGTCACGTACAGCCTCACCGACAACGCAGGCGGCCGCTTCACCATCGACGCCAACACGGGCGTCGTCACCGTCGCCGACGGTAGCCTGCTCGACTACGAAACCGCGACGAGCCACCAGATCACGGTGCTGGCCACCTCGTCCGACGGCTCGACCTCCAGCGTCAACTTCACGATCAGCCTGAGCGATGTGAACGAGGCGCCTGTCGGCGCCGTCACGGACGCCGACGCCGCGGCCAACACCGTTCCCGAGAACGCCGCCAACGGCACCGCCGTGGGCATCACGGCCCAGGCCACCGACCCGGACGGCACGGCCACGGTCACCTACAGCCTGTCGAACAACGCGGGTGGCCGCTTCAGCATCGACGCCAGCACCGGTGTGGTGACCGTGGCCGATGCATCGCTTCTCGACTACGAAAGCGCCACCAGCCACCAGATCACGGTGCTGGCCACCTCCTCCGATGGCTCGACCGCCAGCGCCACCTTCACGGTCAGCCTCACGGATGTGAACGAGGCACCGGTCGGTTCTGTCACCGACGTGGACCCTGCGGCCAACACCGTGCCCGAGAACGCGGTCAATGGCACGGTGGTGGGCATCACGGCCCAGGCGCTCGACCCCGACGGCGCGGCCACTGTCACGTACAGCCTGACCGACAACGCCGGCGGGCGTTTCACCATCGACGCGACCACCGGCGTGGTGACCGTCGCCGATGGCAGCCTGCTCGACTACGAGACGGCCACCAGCCACCAGATCACGGTGCTGGCCACGTCCTCGGACGGCTCGACATCCAGCATGGGCTTCACGGTCCAGTTGGGCGATGCGAACGAGGCACCGGTCGGCGCGCTCACGGACGTGGACGCCGCGGCCAACCAGGTGGCCGAGAACGCCGCCAACGGCACGGCCGTCGGCATCACGGCCCAGGCCGTCGACCCCGATGGCACGGCCACGGTCACGTACAGCCTCACGGACAACGCCGGCGGCCGCTTCACCATCGATGCGACCACGGGCGTCGTCACCGTGGCCAATGGCAGCCTGCTCGATTACGAGACGGCATCCAGCCACCAGATCACCGTGCGCGCCACTTCGTCGGACGGCTCCACGTCCAGCACCAACTTCACGGTCCACCTGGCGGACCTGAACGAGGCCCCGGTGGGGCCCGTCGTGGACATGGATCCCGCCGCCAACCAAGTGCCCGAGAACGCCGCCACCGGCACGCCGGTGGGCATCACGGCCCAGGCGCTGGATCCTGACGGCACGGCCACGGTCAGCTACACGCTCAGCGACGACGCCGGCGGGCGCTTCACCATCGATCCCGCCACCGGCGTGGTCACGGTGGCCGATGGCAGCCTGCTGGACTACGAAGGCCAGGCGCAGTACCAGATCACGGTGTTGGCCACCTCCTCGGACGGTTCCACCTCCAGCCTGAACTTCACGGTCCAACTCGCAGACGTGAACGAAGGCCCGGTGGGGGCCATCAGCGACATCGACCCCGCCCCCGACACCGTGCCCGAGAACGCCGCCACCGGCACGCCGGTCGGCATCACCGTCCTGGCCGTGGACCCGGACGGCACGGCCACGGTGCACTACAGCCTCAGCGACGATGCAGGCGGCCGCTTCGCCATCGACGCCGTGACCGGCGTGGTCACGGTGGCCGACGGCAGCCTGCTCGACTACGAGAGCGCCACCAGCCACCAGATCACGGTGCTGGCCACGTCGTCCGACGGCTCGACCGCCAGCGCCAGCTTCACGGTCGCGCTGAGCAACGTGAACGAGGCCGTGATCTCCCCCGTGGTCGACACCGACCCGGCGCCCAACCGCCTGCCCGAGAACGCGAGCACCGGCACGCCCGTGGGCATCACCGCCTTCGCGCGCGACCCCGATGCCGGCTCCACCGTGAGCTACACGCTGGTCGACGACGCCGGCGGGCGCTTCGCCATCGACGCCGCCACGGGCGTGGTCACCGTGGCCGACGGCAGCCTGCTGGACTACGAGAGCGCCGCCACGCACGGCATCGTGGTGCGCGCCACGAGTTCGGACGGCTCCACCACCGACACGGCCTTCACCATCGCCCTGACCGACGTCAACGAGTTCGCCGTGGGCCCGGCCGTGGACACCGATCCCGCGCCCAACCGCGTGGACGACAACGCCGCCACCGGGGCGACCGTGGGCATCACCATCGCGGCGGTGGATGCCGACGGCAGCAACAACACCGTGCACTACAGCCTCAGCGACGATGCCGACGGCCGTTTTGCCATCGACCCCGTCACCGGCGTAGTGACCGTGGCCGACGGCACGCGGCTGCAGGACGCCGATGGCTTCACGATCAAGGTGCTGGCGACCTCGTCCGACGGCAGCAGCAGCGAGACGGCGTTCAACGTGGCGGTCCGCAGCACGAACGTCCAGGCCCCGGTGATCACGAGCCCGGCCAGCGTGGCCGTGCCCGAGAACAGCGCCGACGTGCTGCAGGTGCGCGCCAGCGATGCCGACTCGCCGGCCAGTGCGCTGGTCTACAGCATCGTCGGCGGCGCCGACGCGGCGCGCTTCACCATCGACGCGCGGACCGGCGCGCTGCGCTTCACCGCCGCGCCCGATTTCGAGCTCCCGGCCGATGCCAACGGCGACAACCTCTACGACGTGCGCGTGCGCGTGAGCGACGGCCGGCAGTCCAGCGAGCAGCAGCTGGCGGTGCAGGTCACGCCCGTCAACGACAACGCGCCGCGCTTCACCACACCGGGCGGCGTGGTCGAGGTGCCCGAGAACAGCACCGAGGTGGTGCGCGTGCAGGCCGGGGACGCCGACCTGCCGGCCGAGGCGCTGCGCTACAGCATCGTGGGCGGTGCCGACGCGGCGCGCTTCACCATCGACCCCCAGACCGGCATGCTGCGCTTCGTCCAGGCGCCGGACCGCGAGGCCCCGGGCGATGCCGACGGCGACAACGACTACGCCGTGGTCGTCGGCGTCAGCGACGGCCTGCACAGCGCCTCGCTGGCCCTGACGGTGCGCGTGCGCGACGTGGTCGACGGCGGCGGGCTGCCGGGCGGCACGGTGCAGGTCAGCGTGCCCGAGCAGCAGACGGCCGTGACCACGGTGCCGGCCACCGGCACGGACGGCCAACCCCTGCAGTACGTGCTGGCCGGCGGCGCCGATGCGGCGCTGTTCACCATCGACGCGGCCACTGGCCGGCTCGCCTTCCGCGCCCCGCCGCTGTTCCTGGCGCCGCGCGATGCCGATGGCGACAACCTCTACGAGGTGCTGGTGCGCGTCAGCGACGGCGAACGCACGGGCGACTACCGGGTGCTGGTCACGGTCACGGGCAACCCGGTCGTGCAACCGAACCCGGTGCCGACCGCGCCCGTAGCGGGCACCACGCCGCCGGTGGCGGTGCCCGTGCCGCCGGGCCTGCCGGCCGCCGGTGTCGGCCCGGGACTCGGCAGCGAGCCCGCCGCCGGCGAGAACGGCGCCACGGAGGAAGGCGGCCTGCAGTTCGCGGGCGGCGCCGAGGCCGTGCACGTCGACCACGTGCCCGGCACCCGGCCCGCGCCCGCCGTGCTGTTGACGCCGGCCACGCAGCAGCCGCTGCCGGCCGATCTGCTGCTGCGGGTGCAATGGCGCCAGTCCGACTACCACGCCACCTGGGGCGACATCGACCTGCCCGAGCTGCTGCTGCCTGACCTGCTGCGCAGCCAGCCTGGCGATGCCAGCGCCCAGACCGGCCGCCGCCCCTGGCCCGACGCGCTGCCGGTGGTCGCCGACACCACCGAGGATGCCCGCGGCGACGCGCTGCAGGCCAGCGCGGCGCTGGACCAGGCCCTGGCCGGCGGCATCGCCATCGGCCTCGGCGCGGCCTTCTGGGCCAGCCGCGGCAGCGCCCTGCTGGCCAGCCTGCTGGCGATGTCGCCGGCCTGGACCAGCATGGACCCCCTGCCCGTGCTGAACCGGCGCCAGCGCGGGCCGCGCGACCCACGCGCGCAGCAGCCCTTCGGTGATGCCAAGGACGACAATGCGAGCGGGACCGAATCCGAAGAAGACCGGCGCAAGGACGACGAAGCCGTGGCGGAGGACAAGCAGTGAATTCGATGGGATGGTGGCGCCAGCTGTTCACGCCCGCCGTGCGCGTCGCGCTCGGATTGGTGTCGCTCATGGTCACGCTGGTGCTGATCGCCGAGATGTTCACGGGCTACCCGAGCGACCGCGGCGAGCTGGTGCGCAACCACCACGCGCTGGTGACCCGCGCCGTGGCCCAGGAGGTGGCCAGGACGCTGAGCACGGACACCCGCGACCTCGCGCCGCTGCAGCGCGTGCTGGCCGACGCCCGCGCGCACGAGCCACGGCTGCTGTCCGCCCGCGTGCTCGACAACCAGAGCCAGGTGCTGGGCCAGGTCGGCAACCACGAGCAGGGCTGGCACCTGGAGACCGGCAGCAGTTCCACGCTGGACAACATCCGCATCCCGCTGCTGGTGGGCAACCAGCGCTGGGGCGAGGCCCAGTTCGTCATGCAGCCGCTGTATCCGACCACGCTGGCCGGCTGGCTGCGCGAGCCGCTGGTGCACTGGCTGGCCTTCATCGCCGTGGTCGGCCTGCTGGTCTACTCGCTGTACCTGCGCCGCGTGCTGCGCCATCTGGACCCGAACGCCGCCGTGCCCGAACGCGTGCGCACGGCCTTCGACACGCTGACCGAGGGCGTGCTCGTGCTGGACACCGTGGGCCGCGTGATGCTGGCCAACAAGGCCTTCACGCGCGTCGATGGCGAGGATGCCAAGGCCCTGACCGGCCGCGATGCCGCCGAGCTGCGCTGGCTCGTGGACAGCCTGCCGGCCGAGCGGCGCAGCCCCCCGCCCTGGCGCCAGGCCGTGCAGGACAAGGCACCCGTGCTGGGCGTGCCGTTGCACGTGGTGCGCGCGCACCAGCCCACGCTGCGCCTGGTGCTCAACTGCTCGCCCATCAGCGACAACGGCCGCGTGCGCGGCTGCCTGGCGAGCTTTGCCGATGTCACGGAACTGCAGGAACGCACCGAGAAACTGCGCGTGGCGCTGGAGGACCTCAGCGCCTCGCAAAAGGAGATCGAGCGCAAGAACGAGGAGCTCACGCTGCTGGCCACGCGCGACGCGTTGACCGGCATCTTCAACCGCCGCTCGCTGATGGAGCAGGCCGACCAGCGCTTCGCCGAGGCGCGCGCGCAAGGCCGGCCGCTGTCCTGCATCATGTGCGACATCGACCACTTCAAGTCCGTCAACGACAAGTACGGCCACGGCGGCGGCGACCAGGTCATCCAGGGTGCTGCGCGGGCGCTGAGCCGCGGGCTGCGCATCGAGGATTTCGTCGGCCGCTACGGCGGCGAGGAGTTCTGCGTGATGCTGCCCGGCAGCACGCTGGCGCAGGCGCGCGAGGTGGCCGAGCGGCTGCGCGAAGACATCGCGGCCACGCTGGGCGCGGCATTGCGCGAGCACCCGGGCGTGCGCGTGACCATGAGCTTCGGTGTCGGCGAACTGGAACCCGGCATGGCCGACCCCGCCGCACTGATCGACCTGGCCGACCAGGCGCTGTACCACTCCAAGAAAAACGGCCGCAACCGCGTGACCGCGTGGCGCACCGAGGACACCGAGACGGCAGGAGCAGCTGCATGACCGACACCACGACCGCCCAGACCCGGCCCACCGTGCTGGTGGTGGACGACACGCCGGACAACCTGTCGCTCATGAG
>NZ_BMYK01000053.1 GCF_014652235.1 Pseudorhodoferax aquiterrae | reverse complement strand
TCACTTTCTTTCGTTTCGCCGAAAGAAAGTAACCAAAGAAAGGGCGACCCCGGTGCCCCCGTCCCTCCGCTTCGCTCCGGGCAACCTGCGGTGCTCGCGGCCTGGGCGCATTGCACAACTCGCACCGTTCGCTTCGCTCACTCAGCTCGAACAAGTGCAATGAGTCAGATGTTGAAGCGCGAGGTTCCCCGCGCCGCCCAGGCCACTGCGCTCCTCGGCGTGGGCACAGGGGCCCCAACACCATCCGGGCCATCGCTGCGCTCGGCCACGCGTTCGAGGTCGGAGCACTGACATGGACGCCAACGGCCAACGCTTCTGGCTGCTCGGGGAGGCCTCCCACTTCCCCTCCCATGCCCACACGGCCTGGGACCCCGACTGCCGCCGTCTGCGCCTGGCCTCCGAACGCACGCTCACGCCCGCACTGCCCCCGGCCGCCGCCTTCAACGCCGCGCAGGAGGCGCTGGAGCGCGTGCCGCGCGCCATCGACACGCTGGAATGCGTGGCGCGCTGGGATGCCGACAGCAGCGCCGTCCGCGTGCGCAGCGTGCTGCCCGACGAGGCGGTGCTGATCACGCTGGACGCCACCCCCAGCGACCTGTGCAACGGCGCCGACGGCGTGCTCTACGTGCTGCTGCCGGGTGCCGTGCTGCTGCACGACCTGCGCGGCCGCTGGGCCGATGCGCGCGTGTCCCTCGCCGGTTTCTTGCCCTGGCGCGCCGCGCCTGCGGCGGACGGCGGCATCTGGCTCATGGAGCGCGGCACGGGCCGGCTCGCACGCCTGACGGGCCGGCCGCGCCGCACCGAGACGCCCCAGCCCGACGACTACGACCCGCGCGTGTTCCGTCCCAGCCCCGAAAACGCGTGCGCGCCGCAGATGCGCCTGCTGGCCGGCGCACCCGGCGACGGCAGCGAGAACGCCGTGGCGCTGGCCAGCGGGCCCGACGGCGCGCTCGCGCTGCTGAGCTGGGCAACCGACGGCGCGCCGCGCCTGCGCTGTTGGCGCGCCGACGCGCAGCACTGGGATCTCCCCCACGCCCCCCAGGGCGCGGCCTACGCCTACGCGCTGGCCTGGCTGGCGCCCGACCGCATCGCCCTGCGCGTGCCGGGCCGCCGCGATGCGCCGGCCTGGCAGCTGGCCGCCACGCCGGGCCCGCTGGCGCCGCTGGGCGAGGTCTACCCGCTCGCCGCCGACGCGCTCGAAGCCCCGTTCTGCAACGGCCCCGTGCAGCCGCCCTGCTACCCGGCGGGCCCGGCCGGCGCCGAGCCGCTGCACGCCCTGTCACTGCACCGCTTCGCGCCCCAGGGCGAGGCGCGCCACTACGCCGACAGCGCCACCGGCCTGGTGGCGCGGCCCATCGACAGCGGCGACACCACCACGGTCTGGCACCGGTTGTTCGCCGAAGCCGTGCTGCCGGCGCGCACCGGCTTCGTCGCCTGGCTGGCCGCGACCGACGACGCCGCACCGCCGGCCGACGACGATCTCCTCGCCTGGCACGCCCACGGGTTCGGCAGCGTGGCGCAGGCCGGTCCGCAACTGCCGCAGGCCGTCTGGGAGCCCGTGCCCAGCGAGCTGCCGCACCACCCGGGCCTGCTGGGTGGCGCGCAGGAGACGGGGCGCGCAGGCCTGTTCTCGGTGCTGGTGCAGAACAGCCGCCAGCGCGTGCGCACCCTGACCGGCCGCTACCTCTGGTTGCGCCTGGTGCTGCAGGGCGACGGCCATGCCACGCCCGAGATCGCCGCGCTGCGCGTGTATGGCAGCCGCTTCTCCTACGTGGACCAGTACCTGCCGCGCCTGTACCGCGAATCGCAGTTCGGCGGCGCCGCCACGCAGCCCGGCGAGCGGCTCGCATCCATCGATCCTGCATTCAGCGTGGCGCTGGACGCCGCCGACACCGGCGATGCCGCACTGCGCGCGCGCCTCTTGCTGGAACAGGTCGCGCTGGGGGGCGCCGCCCGCATCGCGGTGGAGCGCGCCGGCCAGGCCTGGCTGCTGCAGGACGGCGCGAGCGCGTGGCGGCTGCGCCGCGAGGACGCTGCCATCGCCATCTACCGCCCGCGCGCCACGCCGGCCGACTTCAGCGCGCGCCTGCTGGCCAACTTCGAGGGCGTGCTCACGCGGCTGGAAGACCGCGTGGCCCAGGCCCATCTGCTCAGCGACCCGGCCCTGGCCGACGGCGACCGGCTGGACTGGCTGGCCGGCTGGATCGGCGTGGCCTTCGACCCCGCGCTGCCAGCCGCGCGCCGGCGCGACTGGCTGCGCGGCGCACCCGACCTGGCGCGCTGGCACGGCACGCGGCGCGGCCTGCAGCTGGCGCTGGACATCGCCACCGGCGGCGCCGTGCGCGGCGGCGAGGTGCTGGTGGTGGAGGACTTCCGGCTGCGCCGCATCCTGGCCGCGCTGCTGGGCGTGGACCTGGCCGACGAACACGATCCGCTGCTGCCCGGCCTGCAGGTCAGCGGCAACTCCGTCGTGGGCGACACGCTGTTCGTCGGCGAACAGGCGCGCGCCGAGCTGGCCGCGCTGTTCAACGCGGGCCAGCTCGGCGCGGCCGGCGAGGCGGCCGCGCTGGCCTTCGATGCCGAACTCGCGCACCGCGCCACCGTGCTCGTGCACCAGAGCGTGGACCCGCAGGACCTGGGCCTGGTCCGCCGCATCGCGCAGCTGGAGGCGCCGGCCCATGTGGAGCTGCGCGTGGCCCAGGCCAGCTGGCCGCTGCTGGTCGGCATCGCCAGCCTGGTCGGCGTGGACACCTACCTCGGCCCGCCGCGGCTGCCGCGCCCGGTGCAGGTCGGGGCGAGCGGCCTGGGCCTGGGCGACGTGCTCGTCAGCGCCGCCGTGCTGGACCCGCGCCTGGCCGGCGCGCCCGCCACGTCCGTGCCCCAGGCCGATGCCGGGCCGCCGCAGCGCGTGCAGCCCGGCGCCAGCTTCGTGCTGGACGGCAGCGGCTCGCAGGCCGCGCCGGGCCGGCACCTGACCGAATACCGCTGGCGGTGGCTGCCCACCGCCGATTCCTGAACCCCAACCCAAGGAGCCCACCATGGCCGAATTCACGCCCGGCGTCGAGATTTCCACCGAGACGCCGACCATCGAGGTCACCGTCGGACCCAACAACCCCCTGCCGATCGGGCGCCAGACCTTCCGGCTGGTCGTCGTGGACGACGCGGGCAACGCGTCCCAGCCCGACCAGGTGGTGATCATCGTGGCCGACCAGGACGCGCCCACGGCCGTGATCCGCGGGCCACGCATCGCCGCCTTCGGCAAGAGCTTCGAGCTCGACGGCTCGGCCTCCTTCGACGCCGGGGGCGGCAAGGTCGTCAAGTACGTCTGGACCTACATGGGCCCGGTGACGTGAGAACACCCCGTTTGAATGTCTCACTGCGTGTAGACATCCGGAGCTGACATGGCCCAGTTCGCCGTCGGCCAGGCCATCACCACGGAGAAAGCCGGCGTCACCGTCGACGCCGGGCTGGCCGTGGGCAGCCACCGCTTCAGCCTCGTGGTGCTGGACAGCGCCGGGCTGCGCAGCCGGGTGGCCGACGAACTGGTGGTGCAGGTCCAGCGCCTGGTGGTGCCCGACCGGCCGATCCCGGTCGATCCGGTGCGACCCATCCCGACACCAGTCCCGACCCCGATCGACCCGGTCGGCCCCGTGGTCACCCCGGTCGTGACGCCGGTCGTCACCCCCGTCCATCCCCCCGTCGTGGCCCCGGTCCGCCCGGTCGTCACGCCCGTGCGGACCCCCAAACCGAGGAGACCGCGATGAGCATCCTGGCCCCGGACACCGATCCGCTGCTGGCCCGGCCCAACGCCGACCGGCTGGCCTACGCCACCGGCATGCTGCTGGACGCGCAGGACTTCAGCGACGAGCAGACCTACCACCGCGGCCGGCTGGCGCGCGCGCTGGCCTTTCTGGCCGGCCCCGGCACGCTGGCCGGGCTGCGCGTGGAGCATGTGCCCGGCAGCGCCGAGCAGGTCGAGGAGATCCGCGTGCAGCCCGGCCTGGCGGTGGACCGGCTCGGCCGCCTGATCGAGCTGCCGCGCCCGGCCTGCCTGCGCCTGCCGCGCTGGTACGCGGCCCTGGCCGCCGTCGGCGCAGGCAGCGCGGCGGCCCAGGCCAGCTACGACGCGCTGGCCGGCTTCGTCTCGCCGCGCTTCACCGAGGCCGGCACCGCCCTGCCCGCGCGCGCGCTGGTGGCCGACGTGTTCCTGCGCTTCGTGGCCTGCCCGCGCGGGCTCACGCCCAGCTTCGCACAGGGGCCGTTCGACGCGCTGAATGCGGTCTCCACGGCGCGGCTGCGCGATGCCTACGAGTTGCAGCTGATCGCCCGCCCCGGCCTGGACGACGGCTACGACGGCCTGCCGCTGCCGCCCGGCGGCGCCGCGCTGGGCGACGCCACCGCCACGCCCGGCGCGCGCCGCGACGCGCTGCAGGACGCCGTGCTGCTGGGCTGGTCCGCCAGTGGCCATGCCGGTGGCACGGACGAGGACGGCGGCCTGGAACCCGCCCCCGAGCACCCGGCCGAACTGGCCGACCACAGCGCCGTGTTCCTGGCCCGCGTGCTGCTGCCCGTGGACGGCGCCACGCCACCGGCCCGCACGGCCGACACGCCCCTGGTCGACAACTGGGGCCGCCGTTTCCTGCCCCCCGCTGCGCTGTTCGCGCAGTGGGCCGGTTCATGACCATGAACACCCCCAGTCTGAGCGCTGCGCGCTCCGCCAACCCCCTCGAGGGGGCGCCGCCAGCGGCCTGGCAGAGCCAGTTCCGCGGCGTCTGCTGGCATGGCCTGCTCCGCGGCCGTCTGCACCGCGGACACGCAAGCGTCCTTGGGACGATGCAACAGATCTACGCATAGGAGGAACAAGCCATGGCCATCCCCCTGACCCAGGGCGCCGCCCGCGAACGCATCGACCCGGCCGAGGCGCCCGCACTGCGCCAGCGCGGCGTGCTCGTGGAAGACGCGCGGCGCGAGCGCCCGCGCTACTTCGACGGCCGCTTCCTCGCGGCGCGCGACCTCGTGCGCGACCAGCAGTACTTCCTCACGCGCGAGGCCGACCTGGGCCGCGCCGCCGGCAGCGGCGTGGCCCATGGCCTGCAGGTGGACCGCGGCGCCACGCCGCAAAGCATCGCCATCGCGGCCGGCGACGGCATCACGGGCGCCGGCGAGCTGGTGCTGCTGCCACGCGCGCTCGACCTGAACCTGGCCGACATCCCGCTCGCGGAGCAGCTGTCGGCGCGCTTCGGCCTGTCGCGCCAGCCGGCCGCGCCGCTGCGCAGCCGCACCGGGCTGTTCGTGCTGGGCCTGCGGCCCGTGGAGTTCACGGCCAATCCCATCGGTGCCTACCCGACCACGCTGACCGGCGCGCGCACGGTGGAAGACGGCGACGTCGTCGAGGCCACGGCCGTGGTGCTGATCCCCTGGCAGGACGACGGTGCGGCCGATGCGCTGGACGCGCGCCGCGGCACGGCCGCGCGCCGCATCTTCACGCAGCCCGAGGCGCCGGGCTGGTCGGCCAACGTGCTGCCCGTGGCCATGCTGGCGCTGCAGTCCAACAGCCTGGTCTGGATCGACGAGGCCCTGGTGCGGCGCGAGCTCGGCGCCGACCGCGGCGACCTGCCCGGCCTGGGCTTGGTGCCGCGCGGCCTGCGCCTGGCCCACCTGCTGCAGTACCAGACCCACCTGGCCGACGTGGTGGCGCAGCTGGGCGGCCGCAACTTTCCGGCCGCCACGCAGTTCCCGGCACTGCCGCCGGCCGGGCCGCTGCCGCCCGGCGTGATCGACACGCGCGACTTCACGCAGCGCTACTTCCCGTCCGAGGTCGACGTGGACTTCTCCATCGTCCCCGACGACGAACTGCCGGCCCTGGTCGAGGAGGCGCTGGCCCTGCCGCCGATCGACCTCCTGGCCAGCGAGGCCGCGCTGGACCTCACGGCCGTGCTGATCCTCGCGCCCGTGCCGCGCGCCGAGTTCCGCGCCGTGCGCGCGCGGCTCACGGCCGTCACGCGCGCGCTGCGCCCCGCCGCGCCCAACCTGATCGCGCAGCGCAAGCCGCTGGAGATCCTCACGCGGCTGCGGCTGCCGCAGCCGCTGGTGCCGGTGGACGTGGCCAACCCCTCCGATGCGGAATGGGCGCGCCTGGCCCAGCTGCCCGAACTGTGGTTCGTGCGCCGGCGCAACCTGGCCTACCGCGACGACCTGGTCGGCAGGCCCGTGGCCGTGGCCGGCGGCGACGATGTGCCGGTCGAGCGCGGCGTGCTGGCGCGCGTGGACGCGCTGGGCCTCAAACCCGCGCTGGACCGCGTGCTGGCCGCCTCCAGCACGCGCGCCGCGGCCAACGTGGTGGCGCTGCTGGCCACGCCGCGCGTGGCGGCCTCGCCCACGCTGACCGCCGCCGCACTGGGCGCGCTGAACGCCAAGGTCGAGGGCGCGCCGCAGATCGACCAGGCCCGCGTGCTGCGCGTGGGCGCCGAGCTCGCGGACGGAGCCGGTAGCGGTCTGGAGAAGCTCGAACGCGCGACCGGCAGCGAAGCCGTCACGCGCACCGCGTTGACCAGCCTCGCCAGCAACGACCAGTGGCGCAAGCTGGACAACGCCGCCCGGAGCGCCGACAGCACCCGGCTGGCCCAGCTCGGCCAGCGGCTCACGCGCGTGCCCGGCGGCGCAGCGCCCGCGCAGCCGCTGGCCGATGCGCCGGCCGACGCGCCCGTGGCCGCACCGGCGCCCGCGCCACGCAAGACCGCCGTCAAGAAGACGCCGGCCAGGAAGACCCGGGCCAGGACCACCACCAAGCCAGCGACCAAGCCAGGAGGTGCACCGTGAGCACCACGACGATCCGCGGCGCGCTGGCCGGCGAGCGCGTCATCGGCCTGTCGCCGGCCAGCGCCACCGAGGCGGCCAGCGACTGGCGCCGGCGGCCCCACGTGTTCCCCGGCCGCGCGCTGACGGCCGGCGCGCTCACGCAGTGGCAGGCCTGGCAGGCCGGCCACCTCGCGCTGCGCGGGCAGGACTGGACCGCCGGCGTGGTGGACGGGCTGGAGCTCTCGGTCCGGCTGCTGGCCGATGCCGCCGGCTTCGAAGCCGTCGAACTCGAGGTCGGCCGCGGCCTGGCCCTGGCCACAAGCGGCGAAGACCTGGTGCTGCAGCAGCCGCTGCGCTGCCGGCTGGCCGACGTGCCCGTGGTCGCGCCGGCCGGCTTCTTCGAGGACGGCAGCGGTGTCGGCCCGGGCACCGAAGGCGCCCCGCCCACCTTGCGCGCGCGCCGCATCGGCGCCGCGCTGGGCGCGCTCGGCGTGCCCGACGAGAACGGCGTGCCGACGCGCCCCGCCGTGCCGGCCGCGCTGCCGCCCATCGGCGTGCTGGTACTGCAGCCGGTCATGGCCGACCGCGCCAGCCTGGACCCCATGGACCCCTGCGAACGCAGCGCCTGCGACGAAGGCACGTACGGCGATGCCGCCGCCTTCGAGGACTGGCGCATGGCCGACGGCGCGCGCCTGCTCTGGTACGTCTGGCCCGGCGAATGGCGCGGCGTGCCGGCCGTGCCCGACGTGCAGCTGCGCAACGCACTGGCCTGGACCGTGTTCCAGGCCGAGGAGGCCCTGCCCGCGGGCCAGGTGCTGCCCTGGGAGGCCTGGGGCCAGCCGCTGGCCCTGGTGGCGCTGGACGCGGCCACGCGCGCGCCGCTCTGGCTGGACCGGGCCAGCGTGGTGCGGCGCGGCGGCCAGGCGCGCGACGCGCGGCTGGTGGCCCTGGGTGGTCGCCTGCAGGCCGACAGCCGCCGGCCCGCGCTCTGGCAGGCCCGCATCGAGCAGTTGGCCGAGCAGGTGGCCGCCGCCGGTGAGCCCGCGCCTGCGCCTGGCCAGCTCAACGACGCCTTCGGCCGCTTCCTGCCGCCCGTGGGCCTGCTGCCGCGCAATGCCTTCGACGCGGCCGGGCCGCGCAGCGCCTTCTTCCCGGTCGGCTTCGACATCGACGCCGTGCCGATCCCGGTCGAGCAGCTGGACCTGGCGGTGCGCGCCAGCGCCGCGCTGGCGCCGCTGTCGGTCGGCGCGCCCGAGAGCGTGCGCCTCATGGTGCCGGTGCCGCTGGCGTCCTGGGAGCCGGGACTGCTGCAGCGCGCACTGATCGACCCGCTGTTCCAGCAGACGCTGGACGAGCATCTGCTGCGCCGCGCCCGCACGCTGGGCCTGCGCCAGGGGCTGCGCCAGCAAGCCGCCATGCTGGAGCATGCGCTGTCGGGCAAGGTGCAGACCGTGCCCTCGTTCCGGGACGACCCGCTGGCGGTCGAGACCGAATCGCTCGCGCCCTGGGGCGAGCC
The DNA here is from genome assembly GCF_014652235.1 of Pseudorhodoferax aquiterrae. GTDB lineage: Bacteria > Pseudomonadota > Gammaproteobacteria > Burkholderiales > Burkholderiaceae_C > Pseudorhodoferax > Pseudorhodoferax aquiterrae. Next base: position 6,544 of record NZ_BMYK01000053.1, on the reverse strand, counting down.
GCCGCCCGGCGGCGGCCACCGCAGCGCGCTGCGTGCCGGCCTGCACCAGCACTTCTTCGACGGCGCGGCGCCGCCCTTCACGGTGCAGGCCACCGAGTCGCTGTTCTGCTGGGTCTGCCTGGACCCGGACCACCCGCCGCGCCAGCTCATGCTGCGCTGGCACGGCCCGAACGGCTGGGAGCACCGCGCCTACTGGGGCGAGAACCTGATCCCCGGCGGCACCGACGGCACGGCCGCGCGGCTGCGTGTGGGCCCGCTGCCCACGGCCGGCCAGTGGACCATGCTGGCGGTGGCGGCCAGCGCACTGGGCCTGGCCGGCCAGAACGTGGACGGCATGGCCTTCGCGCTGCACGACGGCCGCGCCGCCTTCGGCCTGACCGGCGCGCGCACGGCCGAGGTCTGGCGCAAGTGGTTCTGCAACTTCCTGCCGACCGGCGCCCGCGTGCAGGGCGATGAGCCCTGGGACCTGCTCAGCGCCAACGACCTGTGGGCCCCGTTCGAGCCGCAGCGCGGCGTCGAGCCCAGCCTGCCCGATCTGCAGGCCGAAGGTGGCGACGGCGGCGGCATCTTCGACCCCGGCACGCCCGGCACGGGCCAGGCCCCGCGGCGCCTGGCGGTGCCCAACAGCGGCTTCAGCCTGGTCTACCCGCCGGCCACGGGCTGGCGCGGCCACAGCGTGGTCCAGAGCGCCGTCACCAACGGCCAGGGCGGCCTGGCCAGCATCACGGTCGGCGCAGGCGACGGCATCGGCTGCTGGATCTACCTGGACGAGCTGAACCCGCCGCGTTCCTTGTGGGCCGGCCTCATGCTGCTGGACCTGCGCTCGGACGTGCCGGCCGCTTCGCGCGTGCAGTACGTGTTCGGCTACTGGGGCGAGAACCGCCAGGCCGAGCTGCTGCGCACCATGCCGGCGCTGGAGACATTGAACGCGCGCACGCGGCGCGTCGGCGCGCTGCCGCGCTCGGGCAGCTGGGTCGAGCTGGCCCTGCGCATGCCCGTCGCCGCCGACGTGCCAGCCGGCGCCACGCGCTATGCCGTGGTCGGCGTGGTGCTGACGGCCTACCAGGGCCAGTTCGCGGTCAGCGACCTGCTGCACCGGCCGCCGGCCACGCAGGCGCAGCCCACGCCGGCGGCCACGCTGCTGTGGCCCACCGCCGTCAGCGCCGACCCGCGCCCCACCACCACGCCGCCGTACACGCCCTTTCTGGCGCCGGCGCCGATCCCGCAGCACAACCTGGGCGTGCTGACGCCCACGCCGTCCTCGCGCATCGGCACCGTGAGCGTCACCGCCGAACTCGTCGGCGACCCGCTGCTGCTGCGCCTGTCGGGCCACGAGCAGTCGCAGCTGCCGCTGCGCGGGCTGCAGGGCTTCATCGACTACCTGCGCCAGCGCATCGACCGGGCCGACGACATCACCGACTTCGGCTTCGCCCACATGCAGGTGGACATGCACCGCATCCGCCAGCTGACCATGAGCGCGACCGATGCCGGCCGGCTCGCGATCTCGCCCACGCTGGCGGCACTGGCCAAGTCCGACAGCGCGATCGAGGTGCAGAAGGAGATCGGTGCCTACATCGACCGCGTGCGCCAGACCGCCCAGGCCGCCACCGCACCGCCACCGCCACCGCCACCGCCGCCCCCACCACCGCCGGCACCGGCGCCCAGCCCCCTGCCGCAACGCCCCGGCGGGCGCAGCCTGGGCACCGCCATCGGCAGCACCGGCAGCATCTCGGCCGTGCGCATCGGCACCGTCACCGGCGCCAGCATCGGCAGCGTGCAGAGCGCGGCCCTGACCGGCACGCTGGCCGCCAGCCTGGCGGCCGCGCGCCCCGGCCAGGTGGCGCAGCGGGCCCAGCTGCTGGGCAGCACCACCGACCTGTCGATGCGCGCCGGCGTGGCGGCCAACCGTTTCGCCGAAGGCGTGCTGATCCAGCGGCCCACGGCGCCGCCCAGGATCGTCTACGCCAACCCCATCGTCGGCCTGTCGGAGATCCGCACCACGGCGCTGGCCGAGCGGCTGCGCAACCCGCCTTCGCCCGAGGCGCGCAACTATGCGCTGTCCAACCGCGCGCGCACCGTCACCTCGCTGCTGAACCTGCTGGAGGCCTTCGCGGCCGAGGACAGCGGCGAGGTGCCCGCGCTGCTGCAGGACTTCCAGGTGCCTGGTCTGGCGGGCGACCCCTTCCTGGCCGGCCTGCCGGCCGGCACGCTGCAGCGCCCGCTGGCCGACTTCCGCGGCAACGCCGCGCTGCAGGAGGCGCTGGCCCGCCCGCCCAGCGGCAGCGACAACGCGCTCGACGAGGCCACGCTGTTCACCCAGGCCGTGAGCCTGTCGGACAGCACCATCGCCATGCTGCGCCGTCTGGAGGCGCGGCTGACCATCTACCGCGACGCGCTGACGCGCTGCGAGACCGCGCTGGAGACCTTGCGCCAGCAGATCGGGCAGTTGGGCGCGCGCCAGGCCGAGGTGGCCAGCGCGCTGGCTGAGGCGCGCCACGACGTCAGCGTCACGCGCGCACTGCTGGCCGAAGAGACCGAGCGCATCGCCGCGATCAATGCACGGCGCGCCAAGGTGCTGGCCGAGGAGGTCAAGTTCATCGCCTACGTGCGCCCGCGCGAGACCGACAACCTGCTGGCCACGCCCACCCATGCGATCGACCCCGGCCTCGTCGAGGCCCCCGTGCCGGCCTGCCTGCGCGCCCATCCCGAGCCGCCCGAGGAGCTGCTGGACATGCTGCGCGTGGTGCGCGAGGCGCCCGCGCCCTGGTTCGTGCGGGTGCCGCCGCTGCTGCAGCGGCTGGACAAGGTCGACCACCTCGTGCGGCTGCTCGACGGTGCCCAGCTGCGCGCGCTGGCCGGCCTGGCGCAGCCGCGTCTGGCCACCCAGGTGGTGGCCGGCGCCAGCCGGCTGGCCAGCGGCATCGCCCAGCTGGCCGCGCGCCAGACCGAGGCGCTGGCGCCGCGCGTGGCCACGCTGCAGACCATGAACCTCGGCCTGCTGGGCAGCCTCAGCTGGCAGGGCGTGCGTGACCAGGCCGCCCAGGTGGTGAGCTTCGGCGACCTGGCCGAGGGCGGCCACGGCCGCGCCGACGTGGCGCGCGCGGCGGCCGACGAACTCGACCGCATCCGCGGCGTGGCGGCCTGCCTGCATGCCGAGTTCAGCGGCGTGCTGCCGGCGATCCGGCTGCAGTGGGCCGAGCTGCTGTCCGAGTTCGACGCCGCGCCCAACCTGCGCAACCTGGCCAACCTGCCGCGCTGGGCCGAGATCCCCTCCCTGGACCGGCGCCAGATGCAGGCCTATGTCGACTGGCTGTTCGCCCAGATCGAACCCGGCCAGCCGCAGGCCGTGGCCCTGGTCAACGACGTGGTGCGCATGTGCCTGCTGCTGGCCAGCCACGCGCCGGTGGACCGCATCGTGCAGGGCCGCATGGCCCGCCCCACGCCGGGCGTGCGCCCCGGCGTGCGCATTCCGCTCACGGTGCTGGACGCCGCGCCGCTGCGCGTGGGCATGGCCGCACTGCTGTACCGGGCCGACCAGCTGGTCGCGCGCGCCACCGTGGAGGACCTGGGCCAGGGCGAGGTCATGGCACGTGTGGTGCACACCGCGCAGACCCGGGTGGACCTGGGCGACGATGTGCGCGTGCACTTCGACATGGCCGCCACCGTGAGCCTGGCGGCCACGGCGGCGCGGCGCACGCTGTTCCGGTGAAATGAAAGCCGCCACCGCCCCCCCCGGCCGAGCAACGCGATGGCCCGAGCGCGAGGCCGAGCGCAGCGATGGCCCGAATCGGACTTTCCCCTGTGCCCCTGCCGAGGAGCGCAGCGCCATGGGCTGCGCAAGGGCACCTTGCGCTTCGTCATCTGACTCATTGCGCTTGTTCGAGCTGAGTGAACGCAGTGAACGGTGCGAGTTGCGCAATGCAGCCCATGGCGTGAGCACCGCAGGTTGCCCGGAGCGCAGCGGAGGGACAGGGGCACCGGGGTCGCCTTCTCTTTGCTTACTTTCTCTTGGCGAAGCAAGAGAAAGTGAGTCGGGGTGTGGGGGAGAAGCCCCCACCTCCTCACCTCGATCCACCGTAGTGTCATTTGCGGGCACCAGAGGCCGGGATGTGCGCCCGGCAGCGCAGTCACTTTCTTTCGTTTCGCCGAAAGAAAGTAACCAAAGAAAGGGCGACCCCGGTCCCCACGTCCCTCCGCTTCGCTCCGGGCAACCTGCGGTGCTCGCGGCCTGGGCGCATTGCACAACTCGCACCGTTCGCTGCGCTCACTCAGCTCGGATAAGTGCAATGAGTCAGATGACAAAGCGCGAGGTTCCCCGCGCCGCCCAGGCCACTGCGCTCCTCGGCGTGGGCACAGGGGCCCCGGGGAGCGGGAACCGATTCGGGCCATCGCTGCGCTCGGCCTCGAACCTTCCCGCCGCTGAGGCTTGAGCACCATGCCCGCTGCCCAGCGCACCGTCCGCCACCTGCGCCTGAAAGCCCCCCACGCCGAGCAGGCGCGCCGCCTGCTGCCCGTGCTGGAGGACGCACTGCGCTGCGCCAGCCTGGGCGATGGCGAAGGCACGCGCCTGCTCGTGCTGCGCCGGCTCGCACTGGGGCCGATCGCCGCCGGCATCTCGGCCCAGGCCTTGTCGCGCCTGATCGAGCAGCGCAGCGCCGAGGCCGCGCGCCACTGGGTGGCGGCCGAACACGCCGACGCCGACACGGCCGACTGTGTCGCCTTCGGTGGCCGGCTCGACGCGCGCGTGCGCCTGGCCCTGCGCCTGCTGCGCGGCCAGCCCTGCGGCGCCTGGTACTGGCCGCTGGCCGTGCCCGAGTACAGCGCGCAGGCCGACGCCGCGGCCACGCTGCGCGCGATCGCCTGGACCATCGCGCGCTGGCCCGAGGCGCCCAGCGCGCTGCCGGCCTGGCTGGCCGCCGCCGTGCAGGCAGGCCAGGCGTCGGCGCTCGCGCGTGCCATCGGGCCGGCGTTGGGGCCGGCGCTGCTGCTGCAGGCCGGCCTGGGTCCGGTGTCCGTGCCGCCCCCGGCCGCAGCCCCCGCCGACACAGCGCGGAGCCTGTCCGTTCCGGAGCCGGCGACGGGGGCCCAGGCTGCGCACGCATCCGGTGCGCACCTGCCGCTGCCGCCATGGCTGCAGCACGCGCTGCGGCTGGCCCCTCCCCCATGGCTGCCACCGGCTCCCGGGCTGCCGCCGACGGCCGCCCTGCGGTCCCGCGTCCATGCCCCGGCACCCCACGCCGCAGCGGCACGGCCCGCAGCGGCCGAGACGCCGGCGCAGCCACGGCGCCAGCGGCCCGCCCCGCCGCGGCTGCGCCGGCAGCCATCCCATCCAGCGCAGCAGGCCCCGGCCCCTCCAGCCGACACCGCGCCCGCCCACCGCGCCCCCCTGCCCCTGGCCCAGCCTGTCTGGCTGGAGCCCACCGCCTGCGGCGGCCTGCTGTTCCTGCTGCCCGTGCTGCAGCACCTGCAATGGCCGCAGTGGCTGGACGGCCAGCCCGCAGGCGCCGGTCCGCGCTGCACCGCCATGCTGCTGTACCTGGCGCTGCACCGCCTGGCCGCGCCGCCGGACGACCCGCTGTGGCAGTTGGCCCTGCCGCCGGACCAGGATCTGCACGCCGCGCTGGCCGGCTGGCTGGCCGACGCACGCCGATGGCTGCAGCGCGCCGGCCGCCTGGGCCTGGTCACGCTGGCACGCCGTCCGGCCCGGGTGGCGCTGACGCCCACCCACGTGGACCTGTTCTTCCGGCTCGACCAGGGCGATCTGCGGCTGCGCCGCCTGGGCCTGGACCTGGACCCGGGCTGGCTGCCCTGGCTGGGCCGCGTGGTCGGCTTCCACTACGGGGACACGCCGTGAACGCACCCGGCACCCACCGCCACCTGCTGGCGCCTGCGACCCCGCCGCTGGCCGAGACCGCCCTGCTGCAGCTGGCTCCCGCCACGGCCGACCCCGATGCGGCGCCCGAGGCCCAGTGGCTGGCCGGCCTGCACGCGCGCTGGCCGCTGGCCGGCGACCTGGCCACGGCGCTGCAGCAATGGCAGGACCGCCCGCCCGCCGGCGACCAGGCCCTGCACCGGCTGGCCCAGGCCTTCGCGCTGACCGACGTGGAGCGCCTGGCCCTGGCGCTGGCCCTGGCCGTGGACACCGACCCGCTGGCCGCGCGCGCGGTCGGCTGGCTGCAGGCGCCGCTGCGCGAACTGCGGCCCACGGCCGGCCTGGTGGCTGCGCTGCATGCCGGGCCGGGCGGCGACGCCGGCACCAGCCTGGCCCGGCTGCTGGACGGCGCGGCGCTGCGCCACCAGCTGCTGCGCCTGGTCGAGGCGCCTGAGCGCACGCTGCCCGACACCGCCCTGGCCCTGCCCATGCCCGTGGTGCTGGCGGCGCGCGGCGCGCGCGGCCACTGGCCCGGCGTCACGCTGGAGGAGCCCGGTGCCGCGCTGCCGCCCAGCCTGCAGCGCGAAGCCGAGCGCCAGGCCGGCCAGCTCAGCTCCGGCGCCGGCGCCCTGGTGCTGCGCAGCGCCCACCCGGCCGAGGCCCGGCGCGCCG
>NZ_BMYK01000052.1 GCF_014652235.1 Pseudorhodoferax aquiterrae | reverse complement strand
GTGCTAGCTTTGCGTACCGTCACTTATTGCACTGAAAACGAGGAGACCCCGGGTACGACCTCAAAAGCCTGGTGCAACCCGTCGTGGAGCCCGTGGTGTCGTTGCTGCTGTACGTGTGCAGCCAGGCCAGCGAGATCGGCGACGGCACGCGCCAGCCCGCCAACCCCACGCCCAAGCACACCAAGCGCGGATGGCGTCTTTTTCCGGCGGAGAAGCCTACGACCTGGGATGTGGGCGTGCGCATGGGGTCAGCCTTACGCAGGGCCTACCAGGCACGCCAGACGGGTGTGTCAGGCGAGCATGGCGGCCCGGAGCCGCACGTGCGCATCGCCCACTGGCACGGCTTCTGGTCTGGACCGCTCAAGAGGCCCGACGGCAAAGAGATCCCCAACTCCGAGCGTCGCTTCGACGTGCGCTGGCTGCCCCCGATCGCCGTGAACGTGAAGGACGTTGACCAGCTCGCCGCGGTCATCAAGCCCGTCAAGTGATCGCGTCGGTGCGTCTGGTGCTAACCGCCCTTCGCCAACTTCGCCGTGGCCAGGATGAGGAGGTAGTAGCTGCCTGGCTGGGTGTAAAAGTCGCAGAGATGGCCCGCTACTGCCGGCTTCAATGGCCGCATCCTGTTGGTCTGGACGGCGGTGCACTATCCTGACGCGCTCGTTGCGGCGACAGTGTTAACGCTCACGGTGAACTGACCCGGGGTCCGCACGCATTTTCCGGAGTTGCGAAAAACGTAGAGGCGGCCGCGTCGGACTCCATGAGGTCATGGAGGCAAGTCATCGCCCATGTTCACCCTGGCGGCACCGTCCAGTCGCAGACAGACAAGACGTGCATATACTGCATGTAACTCCAGTAGGTCGGCTTGGCAAACAGCATGACCTTGCCCACCGCCACTGGCAAGCAGTTCGAGCGGGGAGGGCATGCTATGGAAACGATCTCTGAAAGCAGGGTTGGGGCGCGCAATGACATCTGATGTAGGCAGGCCCACCGACTTTTCGGCTCTCTTGATTGCCTTCCGAGAGACCGACGCAGCATTGGCCGCTCAGGCCGCAAAAGCGGTCAACGTCAGCCTGACGCTGCGCAACTGGTGCTTTGGCTTCTACCTGACCGAGTTCGAACAGAACGGTGCAGACCGGGCAGACTACGGGCTTCGTCTGGTTGACGAGGTTTCTGCTCGCCTTGGGAAAGCTGGCGTTGGAGGCGTTGCTCCCCGAAGCTTGCGTTTGTACAGACAGTTTTATCTGAGCTACCCAGGAATTTGGCAGACACCGTCTGCCAAATCATTGGCGACAATTTTGCCCCTTCCGATTTGGCAGACGATGTCTGCCAAATCTGTCGATGCAGCGGCACAGCAGCCGGCACTGGCCAACGTGCCCGCGACAGTCCCGGCGCATCTATTGCTGGAACGGCTGTCGTTCTCACACTTCGTTGAGCTGCTGCAACTGGACGACGCACTGCAGCGGGCCTTCTACGAAGCTGAAGCGGTCCGCGGTACTTGGTCAGTGCGCGAGCTCAAGCGACAAATCGCCACCCAGTACTACCAACGCAGCGGCATGTCGACCGACAAGGCTTCGTTGTCCGAACGAGCGCATGCCACAGCCGAGCGGGCAGTGCCACAACAAGTAATCCGCGACCCCTACGTCTTCGAGTTTCTAGGCCTCAGGCCGCACGAAGCCCTGACTGAGGGGCAGCTCGAAGATGCGCTCCTGGACAGGCTCCAAGCATTCCTGCTGGAGCTGGGCCACGGATTCTGTTTCGAGGCACGACAGAAGCGACTTCTGATCGGCGGCGAGCACTTTTTCGTGGACCTCGTCTTCTACCACCGAGTGCTCAAGTGCCATGTGCTCCTCGAACTGAAGAACGACGCTTTCCGCCACGAGCATCTGGGCCAGCTGAACAGCTACGTCAGCTACTACCAGCAGCACGAAATGAGCGAAGGCGACCAGCCGCCAATCGGCATCTTGCTGTGTACGCGCAAGAACGCCGAACTGGTGCAGTACGCCTTGGCCGGTATGAGCAACCAACTGTTCGTATCGCGGTACCAAGTGCAGTTGCCAGGTGCAGACGAGATTGTCGCGTTCTTGCATCGTGCAGTGGAAGAGCTGGACGGGGAGTGACCGGGAGGTCCGATCCTTCAAAGAAGGCAAGCCCCACCACGAACAGGAAACAGCCAGGCCCCAACACAGACCGACCCATTCGGCACGTGCCGGGGGAACCGTCGCAGAGCCTTACAGCGCTGCGTCCTTAAGCTTCTTCAGCGAGCGGACCTTCACGCGCACCGAGGCGGGCTTGGCCGCGAACTCGCGCTCCACCTTGGTGAACGGGTCGATGCCGCGGCGCTTCTTCTTCGCGGGAATCGCAACCGCGGTGACCTTGAGCAGACCGGGGAGCGTGAACTCGCCCAGGCCCTTCTTGTTCAACGAGGCGACCATCGTGGCTTCGAGCGCGGCCAGCACAGCCTTCACAGCCTTGGGCTCGACGCCGGTCGTCTCGGCCAGATGGGCTTGAAGGGTGGACTTGTTGAACGCCGTCTTGATCGGCTTGAGTGCGGCGGGCGCCGCCGCGGTCTTCTTGGCGGGTGCCGCCTTCTTTGCAGCAGCCTTCTTGGTTGCCGGTGCCGCCGTCTTCGCGGCAGTGGTCTTCTTTGCAGTTGCCATGTTGGAATCGTCCTTCTTCTGTGAGATGCGCTGTGTCGCGCGTGACGATTCTAAGAAGGCGAGTCGAAACAGGAGCGGCGGGTACAACGCGCCGCGGATCGACGGTTGGCCGTGGCAGGATCAACAGGGCGGTTGCCGCTGCAAGGACACCCTACGGTTTGGCGCGAACTGCAGCGACTTGCTTGTCGTGGAGAAGGCAACGTGCCAGAGGCTGTACCACGGCGCCCACAGGATGCGCAGGGTGAACCGCCCCGGGACGGTTCAGGGCGCAGATCGACGTGCGGTTAAGCGCTGGTTGAGCAGGGCACGTCGGGTGATGCCGGGCACGGCCACACTTGAAGCCGGGAGCACACGCGCAGAGGGTTGACGGTAGGAGGCACGAGGGAGCCCGCACACCGCCCCCATCGCCCCACCGATCAGTCGCGTGGGGCCCGCCGCAGCTGAGCAAGCACGGCGAGCTCGTGCCGCAGTTCCTCGAGGTGCCGAGCAGCCTCTCGGTGAAGCTCTGTGGCGCTGTCAGGCAGCGGCTCGCCCGAAGGCATGCAGCCCGACTCTGCTGCGTCGCGCAGGATGTTGACAGCGGCCCGCAATGCGGTGTCCAGGTCGATGTCCATCGTAGAACTCAATACCAAATCTTGAAAGCCGCCACCAGCAGCAGCATGCCGGTTGCGATCCAGCAGACCGCATAGAGTCCATAGGGAGGCGGCTTCACCTGCGCGAGAAACTCTGCGAGCTGCCGATTCTGGCCCCCCACGTTGCGGCTTCGGCTCACGACGACACGCATCCACGCGTGTTGCAGACCTTCGACGAAACAGCCCGCGGCACAGAGCAACACGAGCGGGAAGACCCACCACAGGACCGACGACAGGGTTTCGACTTCTTGCATGGGCAGGCCTCAAGTGCTGGGCTCCGGCTTGGCGATGAAGCTCAAGCAGGCAGTGCATTGTCGCCGTGCTCAGCCTGGTCTCTTCAAGGGTCTCCGGCCCCGCTGGCACGTGGCCTCCTCGTCGCGTTGCTCTGGTGTTCCAGGAACACAGTCCTGTGCGTCCCGGTCGCGCGGACGAGCCATCACCTTGTCGGCGCCAGACAACCCGACCATCGCGTGTCAGCTGCGTTTGACTATGGCCGAACCAGTTTGCTAGATTGCGCGCCGTGAACTGCCGAAACGCAAACACGCGGCGCCTCGGTTCTTGAAAGGCGCACGGCTCAACCCTTAAGGTCGGGCCCAGAACACATCTGTCACTGCAACCGGACGGGGATCAACTTCCCCGTCCGGACCTTGCAGTCAAGCTCGGGTATGCCGGTCTCCTCCCATTTTTTGGAGATCACCATGGCATCCCAAGCTCAAGCTCAATCCAAGTACTTCAACTTGCACGTTTCCGGCATCGGCTACCTCAGCCGCGTCCGCTGGGTCGACAACAACAGCCGCAGCGGCGGCCGTCGATCCGAACCGTTCCTGAGCTGCGCCATCAACGCGCTCCGGGGCAGTCCCGACGATCCGCGGTACTGCCGGCCAGGCACATCTCTCATCAACCCCGACGGGCGCACGCCCGCCGGGGTGGCTCCCGTTCCCATGTGGAGCTCACCATGAACCCGATGGGTTCCCCCAGCGCCTGCACTGCGGGCGCTGCGGGAAACCATCCACCAACACCATGGTTTCAGGCGCGTTCAGTCTTGCGAGCGCGCCCGGCGGCAACGCCGAGGCACATCTCACCACCATCAACCCGACAGGTTGCCGCCTGTCGGGGCGGCCTTCTGTCACAACCCAGGAGTTTCGATGTTCATGCATTCACACGCGCCAGCTCCGCAAGAGGCGGCCACGGCCGCGCGACCCGTACACGGGGTTCTCGCCGTCGCCTGCGGCAGGTCTGATCTGAAGCTGACGGTGCTGCAAAGCGCCGCCGGCTTCTACCTCGGCACCTTCTGCCCAGCGGACGGCCCCTTCACACGGGAGTCCGTCGAGTACTTCCCGACCCGTTTGTTGGCGGACGATGCGCTTCGCAGCGGCCGCTGGACGCAGCGCGCGCACCTTTGATCCCTAGCCAGCAGGCCACTTTTCCTCAACCGCAGGACTGCAAGCCCTGCGGGGCCTGCATCCGCCCATGGACATCCACATGTCATTCATTCGCTCGCAGGAACTGCCTACCGCCGAACCGTGGAAACGCAGTCGCTCAAAGTGCAGGACGAAACTGTTTTGACCATGATCACTTTGCTGCCAGTGAAATCATGATCACGGCGGCGAAGGCTCGCTGACCAGCCCTCATGGCACTTGCTGTTGCTGTCCTACTGGCTCGGAGAAAATGCCGGCATGCTCGAAGAGTACCGCTGGCTTGCTTCGCTCGATGTCCTGCGTCTAGAGTGCGATGGGATGACCCGCGTGATCTCTGCGCTCCTGCAGCGCGACGGCATCGCTCATCGACCCATGGCGGGACGCTTGAACGTAGAGGCAGCCGGCCAGATTGAGCCGCACTACTGGATCGAACTGGACGACGGCCGTCACATCGACCTGCGCGCCCGGATGTGGCTTGGGGACAAGCCAGGTGTTCCACACGGCTTCGTACCGGCAGATGCGGCTGGCGTTCGGTATGAAGGCAGCGCGTTCGAGGTGCAGGCCAATCCGATCGTGTTCTGGGCGCTCACCGACACCACGATCGAAGCATTCGGATCACCAGACTTTCTGAAGGTGCGCGCCCAGGCCGGATGACTTCACTCCAGGCGTCAGCCTTGAACTTCCTAAGTGGCCGGCGAGAATGACCCCATGAACAAGTCACAGATGATCCAGACGGGTTGGCTGGTCGAGACCGCCGCCGGCCTGATGTACTGGCCGATGTCGGAGTTGGCGGAGGCATTCAAGTACTGCGAGGCCGACGCCAAGCCGGTGCCAGCTTGGGCATACGCCTCCGAGTTGGATGCGCATCAGAGCGCCCAGGCGACGCAGGAAGCCTGAGGACATCACCCTCGACCTCGGATGGACAAGATCACTGAGCAGGAACTACTCGGGCTCGCAGCCAGTGCGGCGGGGTACGAACACCGCTGGGACGGCGATGCCCTCGCAATGTATGTACGGCCGATCGGGTCCACCGAGGCTTTCCGGCTCTGGCGCCCTTTGACCGACGACAGCGACGCAGGACTGCTTGCACAGCAACGGGCCATCCGCGTGCTTGTTGGGAACGACAAGGTCGACGCCCTGTCTCCCGAGGCGCATGTGCACGAGCGGCTCGGCCTGGATCGCCGCGCGGCGATACGGCGCGCAGTCGTCCGGGCCGCTGCTGCCCGCGCTCGAATTCCCGCCACTTCGTAGCGTTCGGTCGTCGAAGCGTTGAACAGGGCATCGCGGATCGATATGAACTCGCTCGTCCGGAATGGACCTTGATGCTCATCGCCAAATGCTCGGTTAGAGGCTTGCGCGCCCCCGCGCGTTTGCACGCTGTTGCGTCCCACATCATCGACACGGACACCGACGATCTGCCGGCCGGAGCAGATGCTTGGATCACATGCGTCCAGGCCTTGCCCCACATGGACCCTGTCTGGCCCGGCAAGCTGTTCCTCACGCTGACCGTAGAAGGCGATGACTATGTGGCGGGCGATGCTGCCTACCTGCAGCAGTCTTTCGAAAGCACACCTGTTCCCCCCGGGAGCCTGTTCATCGTTGACCCGCTCACGCCGCATTGGTTGTTGGACCCGGACTCCGTGTACGGAACGGAACAGGCGTCGCGCTGGATCGGTCTGCAGTGGGAGCTTCCGCGTTCGCAAGCCGCCGAGCGGTGCGCCGAGATCGTGCATCGCTTGAAAGGCAGGTGGCAGAAGATCTACGACGAGCGATACCGGGCCTGGCTGCCGGGCTGAAGGGGCTCACCAGCCCTGCGATCACAGCTCGCTCGCGCAGCGCGATCTATCAGCTTGTGCGCGTCGAGTGACCCGTGCTTGTTCGCGGCCCTCCGCAAAATCGATGCTGTTCTGAACATCGACCACCAAAGCCAGGACTTACGACGCCGATACTTCAAGCATGACGAACGAACTGAGCATGCGCGAACGGGCGGCCAAGGCGGCAGGCCTCACCGTCGATCCGAACACCAAGTACACAGAAAAGTGGACCGTGCGCAACCAGCGCGGCGACCTCTTCGACTGGGCCCCCTGGGCTGACGATGGCGATGCCCTTCGCCTGGGTGCCGCAGTTGCCATGCAGCTGCAGATCCGCAAGCAGGTCGGCGTGGATGCGGGCGAAGCAGCGGTGACCGCTGGCAGTAACCATGCCGTTGAGACCTACACAGGCGACTGCATGCCCGCCGTTCGCCTCGCGATCCTGCGCGCCGCCGCTGCCTGCGCCTGATCCCCAAGCCACTGGCCAGATGAGCAGCGATCTCGCCTACCGCGCCATGGTGTTCGCCAGGACGGCGCACGCTGGCCAGGTGCGCAAGTACACCGGCAATCCGTATGCGGACCATCTGGCTGAAGTCGCAGGGATCCTCGCCACCGTGGACAACCGGCTGGAGTCGCTCGCCGTTGCGTGGCTGCACGACACCGTCGAGGACTGCGGCGTCGATCCTGCCGAGTTGCTGGACATGTTCGGGGAAGAGGTCCGGCTGGGCGTGGTGCTGCTGTCGGACCTGGAGGTCGGCAGCCGTGCGGATCGCAAGGCGGCGTCACGTGCCCGGCTTGCCACGGCGCCCGGTTGGGTGCAGACCATCAAATGCGCTGATCTCATCAGCAACACCAGCAGCATCGCCAGGCACGACCCAAAGTTCGCGGAGACCTACCTGGCCGAGAAGCGCGCCCTGCTGGAGGTGCTGTCCAGCGCGGACCCGCGGTTGCTCGGGCTTGCCCGTGCGCAGGCCGGTCTCGCATGAGATCCCCGCCCGTTGGGGGCACGGCGCCCTTCGCCACAATTGAGTCTATGACGGACGACTCAGCTCCTTTCGAGGTCCGCGCAGACCCGACCCGCGGGACCGTATGGGTCAACGGCTTCGATGGCTCTTGCATAGCCCGCTTCAGCAAGCGGTATGGCATCGACGTCCACCGGACCGCATCGGCTCAGCTGGCAGGGGAGGGCGAATGCATCATGTGCACGCACGAGCCGGCGAACCATGCATCCAGGCTGCTTTTCGTGAACGCAATGCGGGAGCACCACGGCGTGACGGTCCCGCACGATTTGTTGAGCTGGTCGTAGGCAGCCGCGGCATGCGCAGGGCCTCGTCGCGGCAGCCTACAACGCTGACGCTCAGGCTCAATGATTGGCTACGCCGACTCGGTCGGCTTGCCTGGCAGCGTCGCTTCGAAAGACGGATGCTGCTTCCCGCGCAGTCGCAGCTTGTCGATGTTCAAGCAGGAGTCCATGCGCAAACGCAGCGCGATGTTGTTGCCGATCCCGAGCTGGTGGTTGACCCAACCCACGCAGTGCGCTTCATCGGTTTCGTGACAGGCCATTGCGCGCAGTGGCGCGCCGGGCACAGGCAATGCGCCCGGCTCGGCGATGGTCTCGACGAGCGCCTGGTGCTTCGTCTCGCAGTAGCCGTCAGGAATGTCGTGCGGATCCACGTCTACGCGCCAGGGACACTTCTCACACTGGGCCGTGCGCTTGAGTTTCCAGTTCGTCATTGCGGTGATCTACCTGGCGTCGGGAGAATGACCTCCACAGCCGTCCCGTAGCTGAAACAGCCATCGTGCGCGTCGATCTCGTCCAGGTCATGCTCCATGTCCCAAGCGCAGTCTTCGTGGTACATGAAACGATGCAGCCCAGGAGACTCGTCGTCCAGGTTGCCTTCGATGACAACCCCCTCGCCGCAAATCGCGGCGCCGCAGTAGCAGCACGCCGTTCCGGCCTTCACAAGACAGGTCTGCCGCGAGGTTTCGACAAGGTGTACATCGCACATGGTGCGATTGTGGCCGAGCACGGGATTGCCGCGTGGCTGGCGACCTGCTAGCAACATGGCCGGGCCAGGACAACGCTACCTGGTCTTGGAACGTTCGACGTGCACCTTCAACGTCTCGCGTTCCGATCAGCCCTTTGCCAACTCGTTCAACTCATGCAGACCGTCTGCGGCCCACCGTCGGAACTCCTGAACCTTGCGGCGACTTTCGGCGAATCGTTCTTTGTCCGCCTCGACAGGCTTCATCAGGGCAAGCAACGCTTCGTAGTTCTTTCCTGTGTCCAGCAGACGGACCAAGATCTCTCGCCGCTTGGCGATGAAGTGCAGCTTGAGGTGATCCGCGATGGGGATTTTCATGTCCACGGCCGCGCGCCAGAGCTCGATCTGAGTCTCGAGCTCCTCCGTGTCCAGGGTGACAGTGATCAAGGCCATGCGTTGATTCTCGCGCGCGCAGCGGCTGTAGGCAGGGCACGCAGCCCGTACCCGCCCTCAGAAGACGATAGGATTTCGGTTTGCCAGAGAAAGCAGCCGGACCAGCTGGCCATTTCACTTGAGGTCCGCAGACAGCAGAACCATGATCGAAACCGATAAATTGAAGAAGCAGCGCGAAGCGCGGCTTGCAGCTGAAGCATTGTTCGATCCGATTGCACCCCCTCCCCAGACCGCGGCAGCGACCGTCGTCACGATCCGGCACCGCCGCCTGTCATCGAATGCTGCCGAGCACGTTGCAGCAGCCTCTCCCGACGCGCCGACCACGGCGGCCGCGAGGCCGGCCCGGACTCATATCGTCGCGGCGGAACCCGCAGCTTCGGCCCGAGATACAGCCGCGGTCACCGAGCCGAAAGTCATTCCTCTCGACACAGCACCTCTAGAAGCCAAGTCGACCGACGTCCAGCCGGTTGAGACGCTGGCGGGCATTGCTGAGCCAACGGTGCTCGCCGGCGAGACCGTCACTGCTCCCGCGGCCGATCCTGTAACGGCGCCGACACCGCCAGAGCCGCGCAAGACTCGACGGGCCGCGACGGCAACACTCGCCGTGAACCCACAACCAGTCCAGAAGAGCGTGACGAATCGCGTGGCCATCGCACCGCGAAGGACCGCTCCAAAGCGTCCGGAGTCGAAGACCAAGGCGCGGCAAGACCACGTGCCTTCAGTGCAGAACCTGCCAACTACGAGCAGCTTTGATGCCTATGAATGGCCGGTGTACCCCAAGCTCATTGCTCAGATCGAGGAGCTCAAGCGCAAGGCGCAGGTCGTGCGTGAGCGTGAGACTGCGCAGGCGCTCGAGTGGATAAAGGGAGCCATCCGGCAGTACGGCCTATCCGCACACGACCTGGGTTTCAACCAAGGCAAGCTGTAGCCCGTAGCTCACGATATTGAACGCGCAAGGAAGCGCGGCAAGAGCAATCCGCCCTTGCCCGATCGGGACGCTCAACACATCAGATCTCGTTCCCCGACGCCACGAGGTTGCGTTGTGGGAGCCAAGGGCTTGCCCGGTTCGGCACTGGCGGCTGCGGCTTCGGTGAGTCTGGGTGAGTCAGCCATTGACGGTCTTCCTCGGAAGAAGCTCGGCCGGCACATCGCGCAGCTCGCGCGCGTCATCCATGAAGAACCGGGGCTTCCCGACTTGCACGTAGCACTCGCGATGCTGGTCCCACTTGAACCGGTGCTCGATGCCGCGACGCCGGGCCACGAGCTGGTTGTCAGGAGTCTGGCGCACGATGGCAACCGAGCGTGGGTTTTCAGCCTCTCCGCTACGCCACCGCACTGTGACCATGAGGCACTGCGGCAATTTGGCATCCTCGGCATCGTGCGCGTCTTCGACGGCATGGTAGGCCGCAGCGAGTTCAGACCGCAATTGCTGCAGCCCAGCCTCGGCTGCCTTGATCTCGGCCTGCTTCGCTTCGACTGCCTGGTGCGCGAGTGCAACCGAATTAAGCTCCTTGGTCTTCTTCGTCATGCGCCATCCTTCAGCAATTGCTGCACAGCCGTCGTTCAGCCTGGCGATGCGCCGGGCTGCACCAGGCTAAACAGCCGACCGACTGTGCCGCACCTGAACGTCTTCCGACTGCCTGGAAGCGGGGCACAGAACGCTGAAACGCCTCCTCTAGTCCGCCCTTGCCCGCATCCCAAGAGTCGTTCGACATCCGGGAAAGTTCACGCAGCCCCAGAACCAGCTTCCGCCCGCTCGCGGCGCACGCTCTGTCATCTTCACTCCGCAGTTCACACAGGTCGGCTTCCAGTACTCGCCGTCTAGCGCGACAGCCAACAGCTCGGCCTGCTGCTGCGGCGTGCGCCGACCAATGAGCTCGAGCAGTGCGTCGACATCGAGTAGCCCGATGCCGTTGGCACGCGCAAACTCGATGGCATCTTCCGTGAAGGTCGAGGTCGTGGCGAACTGGCCGTTGTGCACCTTCTGCGCGGCCATCACGCCGCGCAGCTCCCGCATCTTGTCCACGCCGACCCGCTTGTCCTGCCAGTGCTTGCATTGGACCAGGCTGATCGGAGTGTTCGGGTCCTGGCGAGAAAGCACCCAGATGTCCACACCGCCGTCAGCACCGTGTGACTGCGCCCGTGTTTGAAAGCCGCCCTGCTGCATGAGCTTCTCGACTACTGCTTCGAAACGGCGCCACTCGATGGTGTCGAAAACCGTCCTGCTCCAGGAGTCCGGGCGCGCCAGAGGCATGGGCCGGGGCGCATCGCGATCTCCGGGCGGTACCGGGGGGCTGCTTGCCTGCCTGGATGGTGAAGGCTCCGTGCGGCGCCCCCGCGTCTCCCGAGGCGCGACCTTGAGCGCGGGTGAGTCCTGCGTCCTGCGCCGGCCAATCACGTAGCCGATCCCAAGCAGCACGCCACCGACCGCGAGGACGAACCAGCCGGATGCTCCGATTGAGCGGAGCGCGGCGCCGATCGGCGAACTGCCCAGCAGCAGGGGCAGGAGAAGCAGCACCACTCCCAGCGTGATCAGCTTCACGCCCGCGGCTTGCAGATTTCGCGCGGTGCCCAAGTTGCCCTTCTTGTTCCGTCTTGCCATTCGCCTGTCGCCTCCTTTTGGCCGGCGATGTTACGGCGACGTCCGCCAGCTGGGCTTTGGAGTTCGCCATCGGCCTTGCGCTCGTCACAGCCCTTCAGATGAGGGCCTCACACGGCGGTCGCGTGTACCTGACGTCGCTGTATCTTCAAACGCTGCACCCCGCGTGTTGGGCGAAGGCTCGCTGCGCACGTCGGCGCTTCCTCCTACTGTGACTCGCGGCAATGCCAAGTAAGCTGTCGCGCTCAAATCTTGAGCAGCCGGACCATGCCTCTTCGCATCTTCATCGTTGAGGACAAGCCAGCCATCCAGAGATTGTTGGCCGAGGCCCTGGAAGAGGGGATAGAGAACTGCACCGTCGTCGGCTGGGCTGCATCTGAATCCGAAGCAGTCCAAGCCATGCGGGCGGTTGAATGGGACATCGCGCTTGTCGACCTGTTCCTCGAACAAGGATCAGGCGCGGGAGTTCTGGCCGCCTTCAAAGAGCGATCGCCTCGCAAGCACATGTATGTCGTCACCAACCACGGCAGCCTTTCAATCCGCCAAGAATGTGCAACGCTCGGAGTGGATGCGGTGTTCGACAGATCGAAAGAGCTCGACGCGCTGCTCGATCGTGTAAGGGACGTGAGCAGGGCACTGGCGGGTCGCTGACGTCCCGCGGGGCCAAGCCTAGGACGCCAGAAGCGGACACGCGCCTGGAGAGTTCAGCCAGCTGAGCAGGCCTTCAGAGCGCGTCCAACGCTGCTCTTGGCTGTCGCTTCATCGGCCGGCGCCGTGCTGATGTAGCAGCCCGAGGTCCCGCGCCAGACCGCGGGGTAGCACGAGCACGACCCTTGAGGAACCCCGCGGCTGCGAGAAGGCATGAAACTCGACGTCGTCGACCTCCAGGTAGACAGGGTCGGCATCGGTGCGGGCGCGATGGGTCCAACCATCGTCGTAGACATGGAAGGCTGGTGTGCCATCAGCACTGTCCCGACGATTGATCGTCGTCCGCTGCTCGGCTGCTTCGTGACCGTGAACCGCGCGCATGTCATTCCTCCTTGAATGCCCCGAAGATAGAGATCGCCGAGACATTCGTCAGCCACCGGATCCGGTGGGTTGACCAGGCCGAAGGGATCGGCAAGGCGCTCTTCGATCAGGCTCAGCAGCGCGAGGTGGCGTGCTGACAAGCCGGTCGGCCGAGGCGCCCGGGTTGTCCCTGCGCGCGGTGGACAACGGTGTGGGCAACGGTTGTGAAACCGCCTGCAAGCGTTGCCTGGTGCGGCTTGCGTCGCGATGCCCACGAAATAGGCACCTGCGTCTCGTGATGGTCGCGCTACTCCTGCCTCCGGTCGTGCGGGTGATCGCCCCTCATGCAACTTGGGGATGCTGCTGGCCGCCAGGCTTGCTCAAATTCGATGCAGCCATGGAGTTGCCGCCATCCTTCATCGCGTGGAAAGAAGCCGAAGAGCGCGCCGCTGATGCGGAACGCGCCCGCAATGCCTTGCACGACATCGGCCTGCCCGTTCCGTCGGAGTTGACCGCAGAAGCTAAACGACTTCGATCGTTGGCCACGTCGCTGCTGCATGCCATGGCCAAGGAGTTCAAGAGCAGCTGATCCCACCGTTCTGCCGCGCGGGCGGCACTTGGCTCCGCCGCGTCGCGGCCATCAGCCCGGGCCCGCCTCGCTGCCTGCCATCTTGCGCAGCACGGCGACTCCAGCTTCTTCGTTTGGCGCACAGAACCAGGTTTGCGGCCAACTGTGGGTGATCGTTTCGTCGTACTCGGTCCCCTGGTACTGACGAAATCCTCCGCGCACGCGAACGAGCTTGACCTTGTGCATCTGCAGCAGCTGCTTGCCGGGCAACGGCAAGGTCAGGAGCTCGGCGTGCCAGTAGGGAAAGTTGCCCCAATCTCGGCAGAGCAGCGCTCCGGCAATGGGCGGTGCCGCGGCGATCTCGGCGGCCGCAAGCTTCAGGCCCTGACGGCGCATTCGGAACACGACACAGCGAAAGGCGGCCTTGGTCCGCGCATCAACGTCGGCAGCGCTACCCGGCGTGCAGTTCGCAATCCGATACCAACCAGAGCCAGGCTCAAACCACGGCGCAACGTCGCTCATGATGCCCGGACCTCGAACCACGCATCGGAGATGTCGGCCAAGTTCTGGAGCCCGATGGCACGGGCTGCAAGGGTTGCGCGCTGCCATGTCCTTGCAAGCACTTGCTCGTCTGCAATCAGCGCGCGACCGTGGAACTCGGCCTCTTGCAAAACGCGCAACAGATCCCGCACTTGATCCGATGAGCCGATCTTGTCTTCGAGTGCCTTCTCGAAACGCGCCTCAGCCAGGGCTCGCTCTCGTGCGCCAAGATCGGAACCACGCAGCTTGATGGTGTACGACGGCGGCGGCGGCGCAGCAGCGACAGGAGGAGGAGAGGAGTCGAGATCGAAGGAAAGTTGGACACCGGTTTGCAGAATCGGCTCCCTTGAGATACTGTTTGCATGAACAGTATAAGCCGCCCCCACGGCATCCCGTGAGGCCGTATCCCCGGATGTGCCGGATTTTCGACACCGGCGTAGGATGAACCGATGTGCTACTCCAGCCGAGTGGAAGCCGACTACCGCCGCTACCTGCGCGTAGCCGGCGGTGCGCGGTTGAGCTACGCCGCTTTCATGGCGGCGTTCCAGCGGCGCGCGGCCGGTGCCAAGATCGCGTTCCCGCGTGCGCTGGAAGACTCGTTTCTTTCGGGATCCTCACCCGAAGACCAGGCACTGGGCGCGCTGATCCGCGAGCACCGCGAAGCCGAGGCCACCGGCCTGCAGCAAAAGCTCTTCGCGCAGCGCGCGCGCCTCGTGGAGGCGGAGCGAAAGCTTGCGGCGCGGACCACGAAGACGGCCACCGAGAGCAAGCGGATCGCGCTGGCCAAGATCGAAGGCTACCGGAAGGCGTTGGCCGGGGAGGTAGCGGGTGGCAGCGCGCGCATCTATCCCTTCCACTACGCTCCGGTCGTCACGGTCCTGAACGGCGATAGGGTGGTCCTGCCCATGCGTTACCACCTGCGGCCAGCTGGTGCGCCCGCATCCTTCGACGAGGACTACGATGGGTGCTACAACGCGCGCCGCGGGAGCCTCACACGCTTCTGGCGAGGGCAGTTCGGCCACAGCCATGGCCTGGCCCTCTGGGAGTGCTTCTACGAGCACGTGAGGCCAGCCGACAAGGACGTTGTGCTCGAGTTCTCTCCTGCGGGCCAGCCGCTGATGGCCGTCGCGTGCCTGGTTTCCCATTGGACACCGGCGCCGGGCTCCGACGAGCCCGACTTCTGGTCCTTCGCTGCCGTGACCGACGAGCCGCCACCTGAGGTGGCCGCCGCTGGCCACGACAGGTGCATCGTGCCGTTGAAGCCCGAGCACCACGAGGCCTAGCTGAACCCTGATCCGACAAACCTGGGTGCACTGCAGGCCATGCTCGACGACCGCGAGCGCTATTTCTACGAGCACAGGATGGCCGCATGAGCGAGATCGAAGCGAAGACCCGCCAGCTGGCTGCGTATTCCACGCCATCGCGGGCACCATTCCACGCTGATGGCGGGCAGCGTTCCACGTGATCGCG
>NZ_BMYK01000051.1 GCF_014652235.1 Pseudorhodoferax aquiterrae | reverse complement strand
CCGGGCCAGGCCAGCGCGGCCGGCAGCAGCAGGGCCGCCGCCAGGCTGGCAGGCCAGGTGGCCAGGGCCTCGTCGACCGCCGCATCGCGCAGGCGGTGCGCGGTGGAGCGGCGCGCACGCCGCTCGGGCGCGGGCGGCTCCTGCGGCGCGGCGTTCTCGACGGCGGTGAAGGCGGCGTTCGGCATGGTGCGCCCGAACGCCGCGCGGCCCTTCAGCGGAACAGGCTGATCATGTGCGAGCGTGAGCGCACGTCCAGCGCCAGCAGCAGCGAAGACACGTAGTTCTTGACCGTGCCCAGCGAGAGCTCGGTCGAGTTGCTGATCTCCTGGTTGCCGCAGCCCGAGAGCACCAGCTCGAGGATCTCCAGGTGGCGCGGGCCGAGCTCGGCGACGCGGTCGAACATCGCGGAGGACGGAAAGTGCGGAAACAGCGTGCTGTCCATCGGGCGGCGCTGGCGCGCGCTGTCCAGCAGGGCTTCGAGCGAGTGGCGCATCTGGTCCATCTGCGCGCTCTTGGGCACGTAGCCCACGGCGCCCAGCGCGCGCGCCTGGCGCACGACGAATTCGTCCTGGGTGCCGCTGAACACCGCGACGCGCGCCAGCGGGAAGGCCTGCATGAAGCGGCGCAGCCCCTGCAGCCCCTTGCAGTCGCCCAGGTTCAGGTCGAGCAGCACCGCGTCCACCGGCGCGCGCTCGCGGTACAGGCGCAGGCCCTCGTCCAGCGTGGGCGCCTCGATCCATTCGATGCGCAGCCCGCCCAGCGCGGGGTAGAGCGTGCGGATGCCGGCGCGCACGAGCTCGTGGTCGTCGATGAGCAGGATGCGGCGCGTGCTGCGCGGCATGGCGCTCGCCACGTCGGCGGCCGAGGGCTCGGACAGGTGCACATCCAACAGGGTTTCCATGGTCCTCTCCTTGGCGGCGGGCCCGGATTCGTCGTCGCCTGCAGACTAATCACACCGGGCAGAAGCATCGTAGGACTGGCGGATGGGGGCTACAACATCATTTTTTAGGAGGCAAACTGTGCAGTAGTGCACAGATCGCGGTTCTTGTATCAGCCTTGTTGCGTGGGCGGCGAGGTCATGAAATCAACGAAACACGCGAAGCACGCGCCCGCTGCACGGGCGGCCGCATCCTTGATCCGCAGGCAAAGATGTTTGCCGGATTGCGGGGTTTTTCTGCAAGGCGAACCGGCCCAGACTGCGGCCTTCGAAAGGACACGCATGAACCCCATCACCATCCCCACTTTCGGCCTGGGCACCTTCCGTTTGAAGGAGCAGGTCGTGGTCGACGCCGTGCGCAACGCGCTGGAAGTCGGCTACCGCGCCATCGACACCGCGCAGATCTACGGCAACGAGGCCGAGATCGGCCAGGCCATCGCCGAAAGCGGCGTGCCGCGCCGCGCACTGTTTCTGACGACCAAGGTCTGGACCGAGCATCTGGCCGGCGACAAGCTCGTGCCCAGCCTCAAGGAGAGCCTGCGCAAGCTGCGTACCGAGCAGGTGGACCTCACGCTGATCCACTGGCCTTCGCCCGGCAAGGCCGTGCCCATGACCGAGTACCTGGGCGCGCTGGCCGAGGCGCAGGACCAGGGGCTCACGCGCGCGATCGGCGTCTCCAACTTCACCGTGGCGCTGTTGCGCGAGGCCATCGGCATCCTGGGCGCGCAGCGCATCGCCACCAACCAGGTCGAGCTCTCGCCTTACCTGCAGAACAGCACGCTGGCGGCCTTCATGCGCGCCCAGGGCCTGCACCTGACCTCCTACATGACGCTGGCCTACGGCAAGGTGCTCGGCGATCCGCTGCTGCAGGCCATTGCGCAGGCGCACGGCACGGGCACGGCGCAGGTGGCGCTGGCCTGGGCGCTGCAGCAGGGCTACGCGGTGATTCCGTCGTCCACCAGGCGCGAGAACCTCGCGGCCAACCTGCAAGCGCAGCAGCTGCGTCTGAGCGACGAGGACATGGCGCGCATCGCGACGCTGGACCGCGGCGAACGCCAGGCGAACCCCGCCTGCCTGGCGCCGGCCTGGGATTGAACTGCTATAGCGGGCCGGGCAGCTTGCCCAGCCCGGGCAGGCGCAGCGCCAGGTCGTCCACGTCCACGCCGACGCCCAGGCCCAGCACATTGAGTTCCAGCCCCTCCACGCGTGCAAGCGTGATGCCGGCCAGGCCCAGCAGCGAGACCTGCCAGCCCGTGCCGCTGGGGGCGCTGGCGAAGAACCGCGTGGGGCCCAGGTAGTCCTTGCCGATGGCGGTGGGCGGCAGATCCAGCCGCAACTCCGGCACCTCGCGCGCGACCCAGGCGACGAAGGTGTTGCTGTTCGGGCCGGGCCAAAGGCCGTAGGTGTGGCCCCAGGGGTAGCGCGCGACGGCGGCCTCGATGCGGTCGATCATGGCCTCGGCCTGCGCCCCGCGGTGCTCCACGAGCAGGCGCGGGTAGGCGCCATACCAGTGCGTGTCGGGCAGGGTGCTCTCGCCCTGGACCAGCGCGTCGCCGCCGTAGCGCGCACGCCAGCCCAGGATCTGCCAGGTGGTGTAGTGGTCGGCCCCGGCGCGCTTGACCGCGATCCAGGGGTGGATGCCGAAGGCGCCGCGCCAGCGCACGATGCGGGCGCCGTAGACCTGCACCACGGCACGCCGCTCGACAGCCGGGTCCGGCGCCTGGCCGGTGGGCGAGCGTTCACGGCTGTGCCAGGGCGTGTCCAGGTCCAGTTGGCCCGAGGCCAGCACGCCGATGGGGCCCAGCAGCAGCACGGCGACCAGGGCCAGCAGGCGCAGCGGCCAGCGCAGCCACCGGCTCATGCCGACGCTCCCATGCCCGCGAGCGCGGCCGCGTCGCGCGCCTGCAAGCGCGGGCTGCCATGGGTGAAGGCGCTGGCGGCCCTTTCATCGGACAAGCCGGCATTGCCGTGCAGCAGGCGGGCGGCGTCGTGCCGGGCGTCGTCTGGAGGAAGGTGCATCGCTTGGAGGAATCCGCTGGAGAAAGCCGGCGCACATGATGCGCCCGCGCGCGCCGGCCGCGGGTAATCCCGGGGCTTCGACTGGTTTCCCGATTTCTACAATATGGACACACATCCACAATATGGACAATCCGCAATGCCGACCGACCGCGCCGATCCCGAGCCGCTGACGCCCTACCAGTACCCCAACCCGCCCGAGGCCCTGCCCGAGATCGTGATCCCCAACGCGATCCCGACCGACGAGCGCCTGTGGGTGCCGCAGGCCGAAAACGTCTGGTTCCGCCCGCTGTGCCTGAACGCGAGCCAGGGCTACTGGATGAACCTGCTGCGCGTGCGCAAGTCGGGCGTGCTGAGCCGGCACCGCCACCCGCAGGCCGTGCACGGCTTCGTGCTCAAGGGCCGCTGGAAGTACCTGGAGCACGACTGGTGGGCCGAGGAGGGCGGCTACGTGTTCGAGCCGCCGGGCGAGACGCACACGCTCTACGTGCCCGAGGACGTGCAGGAAATGATCACGTACTTCCAGGTCAACGGCGTCATGTACTACACCGACCCCTACGGCAAGGGCATGGGCTACGAGGACGTGTTCACCAAGATCGACATGTGCAGGAAGCACTTCGAGGAAGTGGGCCTGAGCGCGGACTACGTCAAGCAGTTCATTCGATGAGCGCCGGGCCGCCCCAAGCAAGCTCGCTCCCGCTTGGCGGGACAGGCCGCAGGCCGAAGGGTGCACCAATGAGCACTGCCCATTACGACTTCCGCGGCCGCGTGGCCGTGGTGACCGGCGGTGCGAGCGGCATCGGTGCCGAGACCGTGCGGCGGCTGCGCGGCTTCGGCGCCACCGTGGTGGTCTGGGATCTGTCGGCCGAGGGCGACCTGCAGGTCGACGTGGTCGACCGCACTGCCGTGGCCCGCGCCGCGCAGCAGACACTCGCACGCTGGGGCGGCATCGACATGCTTGTGCACAGCGCGGGCTATACGGGCCCGACCATGGCGCTGGACCAGTTCGACCCCGAGGTCTGGCACCGCGTCGTCGCCGTGAACCTGGGCGGCACCTTCAACGTCTGCCATGCCGTGGTGCCGTTCATGCGCCAGGCCGGCCGCGGCCGCATCGTGCTGCTGGCCTCGCTGGCCGGCAAGGAGGGCACGCCCAACGCCTCGGCCTACAGCGCGGCCAAGGCCGGCGTGCTGGCATTGACCAAGTCGCTCGGCAAGGAGCTGGCAGGCACCGGCATCCTGGTCAACGCGATCGCGCCGGCCGCCGTGCGCACGCCCATCCTGGCGCAGATGTCGCCCGAGCATGTGCAGGCCATGGTCGCCAAGAGTCCCATGCAGCGCCTGGGCGAGCCCGGCGAGGTCGCTGAGATGGTGGCCTGGCTCTGCTCCGATTCCTGCAGCTTCAACACCGGCGCCGTGTTCGACCTCTCCGGCGGCCGCGCTACGTATTGATCCCCAACACCACGACACCACCATCCGAGGAGACCTACCTATGTCCACGTCCCTGACCCGCCGGCAGTTCGCCAGCCTGGCCGCCGTGCCCTTCGTCGCCGGCACGGCCCACGCCCAGTCCGATTTCCCGAACAAGCCCATCGAACTCGTCGTGCCCTTCCAGCCCGGCGGCGGCACCGATGCGCTGGCGCGCTCCTTCGCCGACGCGACGCGCAAGCACACCACGCAGAGCTTCATCATCGTCAACAAGCCCGGCGCCAGCGGTTCCATCGGCTGGCAGGACGTGATGCACGCCAAGCCCGACGGTTACCGGCTGGCCATCGTCACCGTGGAGCTGGCCACGCTGGCCCACATCGGCATCGGCAAGATCGCCGCCGACGACCTGCAGCCCATCGCCCAGCTCAACGCCGACCAGGCCGCCATCACGGTGCGCGCCGAGGCGCCCTGGAACACCATCGAGGAGTTCCTGGCCGCGGCCAGGAAGGAGCCCGGCAAGATCGGCGTGGGCAACGCCGGCCCCGGCTCGATCTGGCACCTGGCGGCCTCGGCGCTGGAGGACAAGGCCGGCGTGAAGTTCAACCACGTGCCCTTCCAGGGCGCCGGCCCCGGCGTGCTCGCGCTGCTGGGCGGCCACATCGACGCCGTGGCCGTGAGCCCGGCCGAGGTCACCACGCACGTGCAGTCCGGCAAGCTCAAGACGCTCGCGGTGATGGCCGAGCAGCGCGTCAAGGGCTTCGACAAGGTGCCCACGCTCAAGGAGCGCGGCATCGACCTCGTGATCGGCACCTGGCGCGGCATCGCGGCGCCCAAGGGCACGCCGCCGCAGGTCGTGGCCTACCTCAAGGACCTGGCGCTCAAGGCCTCCAGCGAGCCCAGCTTCCGCGAGACGCTGGACAAGCAGAACCTGGGCTTCGTCTACGCGGACGACCAGGCCTTCAAGGCCAGGATCACGAAGGACAACGCGTACTTCAAGGACCTCATCACCAAACTCGGAATCAAGACTTGACCCACCCCCAGTCTCCGCGCTGCGCGCTCCGCCAACCCCCTTGCAGGGGGCGCACCCAGCGGCCTGGCAGAGCCCGTTCCGCGGGTGCCCTGGCATGGCCTGCTCCGCGGCCTTCGGCACCTTGGCATGCCTGCCGAGGTCGGTGCAACCAAGCAGTGATATGACCTACCAGACAGATCTCCTGACGGGCAAGCGTGCCCTGGTCGCCGGTGCCACGCAGGGCATCGGCGCCGTGATCGCCAACCACCTCGCGGCCCTGGGGGCGCAGGTCACGGCGCTGGGCCTCGGCGCCGGCGACGGCACGCTGGCCGCCAGCGTCGAGGCGCGCCAGTGCGACGTGACCGACGCCGCGAGCCTCGATGCCGCGCTGGCCGACATGCCCGAACTCGACATCGTGTTCAACTGCGCCGGCATCATCCAGCGCGGCGCCGAGCACGACCTGGAGGTGTTCCAGCGCGTGCTCAACGTGAACCTCACGGGCACCATGCGCGTGTGCACGGCCACGCGCCAACGGCTCAAGGCGCGGCGCGGCTGCATCGTCAACACCGCCTCCATGCTGAGCTTCTTCGGCGGCGGCCTGGTGCCGGGCTACGCGGCCAGCAAGGGCGGCGTGGCGCAGCTGACCAAGTCGCTGGCCATCGCCTACGCACCCGACGGCATCCGCGTCAACGCGGTGGCGCCGGGCTGGATCGCCACGCCGCTCACGCAGGCGCTGCAGGACGACCCGGCGCGCGCCGGCCCCATCCTCGCGCGCACGCCGCTGGCGCGCTGGGGCACGCCCGACGACGTGGCCCGCGCGGCCGTGTTCCTGTGCACGCCCGCGGCGGCCTTCATGACGGGCGTGATCCTGCCCGTCGATGGCGGCTACATGGTCACTTGATAATGCGCGGCGTCATGACCACGGCGCCCGACCTCTCTCCCGAAACCGACGACGCAGGCCAGCCCGCCGTCGCCGGCACCCAGGCCTTCGGCAAGTTCATGCGCGTGCTGCAGCTCGTGGCCGATGCCGAGCAGCCGCCCAATGTCGCGGCGCTGATGCGCGCCACAGGCTTTCCGCGGCCCACGGTGCACCGCATCGTCGCAGCCCTGGTGGCCGAGCGCATGCTCGTGGAAGACGCCGCCACGCATGGCCTGGCCCTGGGCCCGCGGCTGATCCAGCTGGCCGCGCGCAGCTGGGGCCGCTCGGACCTGCGGCTCGCGGCCATGGACGCGCTCAAGCGCCTGCGCGACATCACGGGCGAGACCGTGCACCTGGCCGTGCCCAACGGCCGCAGCATGGTCTTCATCGAGAAATTGGAGAGCCCCTCGGCCGTGCGCATGAGCTCGCGCATCGGCACCAGCGTGCCCTTGCACGTGACGGCGGTGGGCAAGGCCTACCTCGCGGCGCTGCCGGCCGCCGAACGCGCCGCGCTGCTCAAGGGCCTGCCGCTGCCGCGCCACACCGCGCACACGCTGACCGAGCGCGCCGCCTTCGAGGCCGAGCTCGCGGCCACCCAGGCGGCCGGCTGGTCGACCGACCGCGAAGAGCACGAGAACGGCGTCTACTGCTTCGGCGCCGCCGTGCGCGGGGCCGATGGCCGGCCCGTGGCCGCGATCAGCGTGACCACGCTGGTGTTCCGCCAGAAGGACGATCCGGCCCAGGCCTATGTGGCACCGCTGCTGGCCGCCTGCGCGGCCGTGGCCGAACGCATCGCCGAGGTGCCGGCGCTGGCCCAGGCCGAGCAGCTGTAGCGCCCGCCATGCCGCGCCTGCTGCACCACCTGCGCGTGCGCCCCTACCTGATGGGCGCGTGCGCCGTGGGCCTGGCCTGCGCCTGGCTGCTGCCGGCGCCGAACGCGGTCACGCGCGCCCTGGTCGGCTGGAACGCGGCGGTGTGGCTCTACCTCGTGCTGCTGGTCTTCATGATGGTGCGCGCGGACCATGGCCGCGTGCAGCGCGCGGCCGTGGCGCAGGCCGAAAGCGCGGCCACGGTGCTGGCCCTGGTCAGCCTGGCCGCGGTGGCCAGCGTGGTCGGCGTGGTGTTCGAGCTGTCGGCCGCCAAGCAGCCGGGCATGCCGCACGCCTGGCCGCATGTGCTGCTGGCGCTCGCCACGGTCGTGGGTTCCTGGACGCTGCTGCCCATGGTGTTTGCGCTGAGCTATGCCAGCGTCTACTACCGCGCCCATGGCGCCGGCCTGCGCTTTCCCGACGGCGATCCGCAGTTCCGCCCCAACTACGCCGACTTCCTGTACTTCTCGTTCACGATCGCTGTGGCCTCGCAGACTTCGGATGTCAGTGTCGACACGCCCACCATGCGTCGCGTGGTGCTGCTGCAGACCTTGCTGTCGTTTGCGTTCAACGCAACGATTTTGGCGTTCAGCATCAACATTGCTGCGAGTTTGTTTTGAAGCTCGCCTACGCAATGCGATGGATGAAACAAACGAAAATCAGATTGAAACAAAACGTTGTGAAATGGTAGATTGACGCACATCAAATGATGCGGAGGATTCTCCATGCGCTTCGTTGATTGCTGCGGACACGGTCTCGCCGTGCCTTGCCGGTGAGACGGGTCGGCACGGTGCAGCCCGACGGCCCCGCGGCCGATCCGCTGAAACCCATGCGCCAGCGTGCCGACCGGCTGGTGCTGTCCATGCTGGCGCTGCAGGCCCTGGTGGCCGTGCTGCTGGGTGGCCTGTACGGCCCCTGGGGCACGGGCCTGCTGGTGGCGGGGCTGCTGCTGGGGGCGGCCGCCGCGGCCCACGCGCTGGCCGCGGGCCGGCTGGCGGCGCGGCTGGTCATGGCGGTGGCCGGCATGTTCCTCGTGGCGCTGAACATCCAGCTGTCCATGGGCATGCCGGAGATGCACTTCGCCGTCTTCGTGTTCCTGGCCTTCCTGCTGGCCTACCGCGACTGGCGCCCCATCCTCGCCGCGGCCGTGGCGGTGGCCGTGCACCATGTGGTGTTCGACCGGCTGCAGGCCGCGGGGCTGCCGGTGTTCTGCCTGCGCGCGCCGGATTTCGGGCAGATCGTCATCCACGCCGTGTTCGTGGTCGTGCAGACCGGCGTGGAGCTCGTGATGGCGGTGCGCATGGAGCGCGACGCGCGCGAGTCGGCCGAGCTGCGGGCGCTGTGCGCGCTCGATGCCGAGGGCCGCTTG
This sequence comes from Pseudorhodoferax aquiterrae, assembly GCF_014652235.1. GTDB lineage: Bacteria > Pseudomonadota > Gammaproteobacteria > Burkholderiales > Burkholderiaceae_C > Pseudorhodoferax > Pseudorhodoferax aquiterrae. The sequence continues at coordinate 11,316 of NZ_BMYK01000051.1, read as the reverse complement.
TCGCTGCAGGCCCATGCCGTGCAGGTGCACAGCGCCACGGGCCGCATCGTGCAGACCGCGCTGGTGCAGCTGGCCGGCGTGGTCGACGAGGTGCGCCAGGCCGCGCACGGCGTGGCCGGCACGGCCCGCGGCATGTCGGGCGACACCGAGCAACTCGGCCAGCGCACGCGCGAGGCCGCGCACAACCTGCAGTCGGCCGCCGGCGCGATGGCGCAGCTGGAGCAGTCCTTCGCCGCCAGCGCCGACGAGGCGCAGCAGGCGCTGCAGCTGGCGCAGCAGCAGAACGCGGCCGTGGCCGGCTGCGGCACCCTGGTGGACCAGTCGGTGCAGACCATGCAGGCCATCCACGCCAGTGCGCGGCAGATCACCGACATCGTCTCCACCATCGACAGCTTCGCGTTCCGCACCAACCTGCTGGCGTTGAACGCGGCGGTCGAGGCCGCGCGCGCGGGCGAGCATGGCCGCGGCTTCGCCGTCGTGGCGCAGGAGGTGCGCGTGCTGGCCCAGCACAGCGCGCAGGCCGCGCGCGACATCCGGGCGCTGGTGGCGCGCTCGCTGGAAGACGCCACCCAGGGCGAGCAGGCCGTGGGCCGGGCCGGCGCCAGCATGCGCGAGGTGCGCCAGCAGGCCGACCAGGTGCGCGCGCTGATGCTGCAGCTGTCGCAGCATGCGCAGCAGCAGTCGGTGGAGCTGGGCCATGCCACCGCGGCCGTGCAGCAGGTCGACCAGATGACGCAGGCCAACGCCGCCATGGTGGGCGCGGCCCAGCAATCCACGCAGGGGCTGGCGCAGATGGCCGAGCGGCTGCTGGCCGCGATCGCCCAGGTCGGTGGCGGCGCGGCGGCCCTGCCGGTGCCGGCCAGGGCGTCCGCGCCGGCAGCCAGCGCGGGTCGGGCACCGCTGGCCATCGCCACTGCGGTGGCCGGCGCCTGAGCCGCGTCAGCCGCGCAGGCCTGCGCGCAGCACGTCGCCCAGCACGGCCATGCCCTGCGCGATCTGCTCGGTGGTGAGGCCGGCATAGCCCAGCACCAGTCCCGCGGGGCGGCCGCGCGCTGGCGGCCCGGCGTACAGCGGCGTGACCGGGTAGACACCGACGCCGCGCGCGCGCAGCGCTGCCGCCAGCGGCGCTTCGTCGCGCGCGCGCAGCGCGGGCAGCCACAGCACCACGTGCAGGCCGGCGGCCGTGCCGGCCGCGTGGGCGCCGCCGGGCAGCTGCGCCACGGCCTCGAGCAGCGTAGCGCGCCGGCGCTCGTGCTGGCGGCGCATGCGCCGCACATGGCGTTCGTAGGCGCCGCTGTCCAGCAGCGCGGCCAGCACGCGCTGCTCCAGCACCGGCGCATGGCGGTCGGCCAGCCGCTTGGCCTGGCGGAACACCGGCACCAGCGGCGGCGGCAGCACCATGTAGCCCAGGCGCAACTGCGGCGACAAGGCCTTGGACACGGTGCCGATGTAGAGCACGCGGCCGTCGGTGTCGATGGCTTGCAGCGCGTCGATGGGGCGCTGGCCGTAGCGGAACTCGCCGTCGTAGTCGTCCTCGACGACCCAGGCCTGCTGGCGCTGCGCCCACTGCAGCAGTTCCATGCGCCGCGCGATCGGCAGCACGCCGCCCAGCGGGAACTGGTGCGAAGGCGTCACGTAGACCAGCCGGGCGCGCGCGTCGGGCGGCAGGCGCGCGGTGTCCAGTCCCTGGCCGTCGGCCGGCACGGCCAGCAGCCGCGCGCCCGTGGCCTCGAAACAGCGGCGCGCCATCAGGTAGCCCGGCTCCTCGCAGACGAAGGCCGCGTCGGCATCGAGCAGCAGCCGCGCGCAGAGGTCGATGGCCTGCTGCGTGCCATGCACCACGAGGATCTGCTCGGCGTCGCAGGCCAGGCCGCGCGCGCGGCGCAGGTAGGCCTGCAGCGCGCAGCGCAGCGTGGCGTCGCCCTCGGGTGCGGCGTAGTAGAGCGCCGCCTGCTGGCGCAGCAGTGCGGCCTGGTAGGCGCGCCGCCAGGCCAGCACCGGGAAGTCGCGCGGGGCCAGCGCGCCATAGAGGAAGTCGATGCGGGCCGGCCCCTGCGGCGCCAGCGTCGGCAGTTCCATGGCCGCGACGCGGCGGCCGTAAACCGACAGCGCGGGCGACGCCTGGCCGCTGCGCCGGCTGCGTGCCACAGGCGGTGCCACAGGGCGCGGCGGTGTCGCCACGCGCGCCACGCGCCCGCCCGAGGTCAGCAAAAAGCCCTCGGCCGCCAGCTGCTCGTAGACCGCCGTGACCGTGGTGCGCGAGACGCCCAGTTCGCTGGCCAGCGCCCGCGTCGAGGGCGCGCGCGCACCGGCCGGCAGGCTGCCGTCGGCGATCTGCGCGCGCAGCAGATCGTAGATGCGGCGGCCTGCGCCGGTGCCCTTGGGGCGCTGCAACTGGTCCATGCAAATACCCGAAAACTGGTACTTCCCATTGTGCCGGTCGTGCGCCACAGTGCGGGCTGCTTCACCCGCCCGCACGCCCACCACGATGTACCTGCCTGCCCACTTCGCCGAACAACGGCCTGAAGAACTGCAACGCCTGATCCAGAGCCACCCGCTGGGCACGCTCGTGCATCACGGCCCGGACGGGCTGGACGCCGACCACATCCCGTTCGAGTTCGATGCCGACACCGGCCCGCTGGGCGGGCTCACGGCCCATGTGGCGCGGGCCAACCCGGTGTGGCAGCGCTGCCCCACGGGCACGCCGGTGCTGGTGGTGTTCCACGGCCCGCAGGCCTACATCTCGCCCAACTGGTATCCGAGCAAGCACGAGGCGCACCGCCAGGTGCCGACCTGGAACTACGCCGTGGTGCACGCGCACGGCACGCTCACGGTCCGCGACGACGAACGCTTCGTGCGCGGCCTCGTGGCGCGGCTCACGCGCCGGCACGAGGCCACCGAGCCCCAGCCCTGGCGCATGGGCGATTCCGCGCCCGACTTCATCGACGGCCTGCTGCAGCACATCGTGGGCATCGAGATCGCGGTGACGCGCCTGGTCGGCAAGTCCAAGCTGAGCCAGAACAAGGAGCCGCGCGACCGCGAGGGCGCCGCCGGGCGGCTGGACGCACTGGGCCAGGCCGGGCTCGCCCAGGCCATGCGCCGCAGCCTCTGAAAGCCGCCGGCATGTTCGTTTCCACCTTCACCTTCGCCCCGGGCGCGTTCGACGCGGAGTTCCACCGCATGGACGCCGCGATCGCCGAGGCCGCGCGCGCCATTCCGGGCTACCTGGGCGAGGAAAGCTGGGAAAACCCGGCCACCGGCCTCGTGGCCAACAGCTACTACTGGGACAGCATGGCGGCGCTCGAGCAGCTCATGCAGCACCCCACGCACCGCGCGGCCAAGCAGCAGCAGGCGCGCTGGCTGGCGGGCTACCACGTGGTGGTCGCGCAGGTCGTCGCCTCGCACGGCGACGGCCGCATTGCCCACCCGCTGGCCTGAATCAGGCCCCCATGTTGGCCAGCGAGGCCTCGATCGCCGCGGCCGTCGCGCGTGGCCGCTCCATCGGGAACAGGTGGCTGCCGTCCAGCATCATCACGCGGCCCGGGTCGCCCTTGCCGTCGGCACCGATCACGCGCGCGGTCATGGCCATGCCGACCTGGCGCATCTCGGCCGACTGGCGCCCGCCCAGGAAGGCCACGGGGCACTTGAGCGGGTGCCGGCGCAGCAGCCGGTCCAGGTGGTCGGGCAAGGTGTTGTAGATCGCGGTTTCCACGTCGCGGTCGAAGCTCAGCACGCGGCGCGGCTGGCCCTCGTGCGTCTCGTCGTGCGTGCCGTGCGCGATGTAGTCGGCCAGCACCTGCGGATCCCACTTGGCGAAGGCCTTCTTGTGGCGGAAGTGCTCCAGCGCGGCAGCCGCATCGGGCCAGGCGTTGCGCCGCGCGCGGCTGATGCGCCCGGGCGAGACCGAGCCCACCAGCGGCGTGCGCTTGGCCAGGCCCAGCGTGGTGGCACGCCAGCCGCCGATCAGCGGCGAATCGATCAGCAGCACGCCGCGCGCGAGCTGCGGTGCCCGCGCGGCCGCCATCACGCTCAGGAAGCCGCCCAGCGAATGGCCGACCAGCCAGGCCTTCTCTGCCTGCTGCGTGGCGAAGTCCACCAGCTGCTGCACCAGGTGCGGCCAGTTGTTGCTGACCGGGTACTTGGGGTCGTGGCCGAACTTCTCGACCGCCGCGGTGCGAAAGCCGCGTGCGCGCAGTTCGGCGAACAGCACGCGGTAGGTGGAGGCCGGAAAGCTGTTGGCGTGCGAGAAGACGACGAGCCCGCGGTCGCCCGCTGCCATCAGATCAAGCGCTCGTCGGGGTTCGTGATCTTGCGCAGCGGCTTGCCGCGGCTGGCCGCGACCATCAGCGGCAGCGTGGTCGGCCCGTCGCCCCACTGCGGCTGCTCGATGCTGTCGAACACCTCGCGCAGCTTCTGGCCCCAGTTGCTGTGCAGCATGCGGAAGTAGGGGTTCTGCTCGTCGATGCAGACCACCTTGTCGGTGCGGAAGTCGTCCACGCCGTAGACCACGAGGTCCAGCGGCAGGCCCACCGAGAGGTTGGACTTGAGCGTGGAGTCCATGGACACCAGCGCGCACTTGGCGGCTTCGTCCAGCGGCGTGTCCGGCGTGATCACGCGGTCGAGCACGGGTTTGCCGTACTTGGATTCGCCGATCTGGAAATAGGGCGTCTCGGGCGTGGCCTCGATGAAGTTGCCGGCCGAATAGACCTGGAACAGCCGCATGCCTTCGCCCTTGATCTGGCCACCGAAGATCATGGAGACGTTGAACTCCACGCCCGACTGGCGCAGCGAGGCCGCGTCGCGGTCGTAGACGCGGCGCACGGCCGCGCCCAGCACGCGCGCGGCGTCGAACATGCTCTTGGCGTTCCAGATCGTGATGGGCTCGCTGTCCTCGTCCTCGCGCAGCTGCTCGACCTGCAGGATCTCGCGCACCGACTGCGAGATCGACAGGTTGCCGGCCGACAGCAGCACCATGAAGCGGTCGTCCGCGCGCTCGTAGACGATCATCTTGCGGAAGGTGCTGATCTGGTCGAGACCGGCGTTGGTGCGCGAGTCGGACAGGAACACCAGTCCGGCGTTGAGTTTGAGGGCGACGCAGTAGGTCATGGGGTGGGGCTGTTGGCTTGGGAGGCCTGTTCGCGGCGCGCGATGTTCTTCAAGCGGTACAGCGCATCGAGGGCCTCGCGCGGCGTCAGTGCATCGGGGTCGATGCCGGCCAGCGCAGATTCTACGGGGCTGGGTTCGGCCTGGGCCGCAGCCGGTGGCGGCGCGAACAGGTCGATCTGGGCCCGGCTTTCGCTGGCCTGCTGTTCCAGCGCCTCCAGCGTGTGGCGCGCGTGGTGCAGCACCGGCGCCGGCATGCCGGCCAGGCGTGCGACCTGGATGCCGTAGCTGCGGCTGGCCGGACCCGCCTGGATCTCGTGCAGGAACACGATGTCGCCACCCGATTCGGCCGCGCTCACGTGCACGTTCTGCGCCGCATGGTGCTTGGCCGGGAACTCGGTCAGTTCGAAGTAGTGCGTGGCGAACAGCGTGAAAGCCTGGGTGCGGTCGTGCAGCTGGGCCGCGATGCCGCTGGCCAGGGCCAGTCCGTCGAAGGTCGAGGTGCCGCGGCCGATCTCGTCCATGAGCACCAGGCTGTGGCGCGTGGCGCCGTGCAGGATCTGCGCGGCCTCGGTCATCTCCACCATGAAGGTCGATTGCGCGTTGGCGAGATCGTCCGCCGCGCCGATGCGCGTGTGGATCGCGTCGATGGGGCCGAGCCGGCAGCTGCTTGCGGGCACATGGCTGCCGATGCTGGCCATCAGCACGATCAGCGCCACCTGGCGCATGTAGGTCGACTTGCCGCCCATGTTGGGACCGGTGATGACCTGCATGCGCTGCTTCACGTGCAGCCGCGTGTCGTTGGCGATGAAGGCGGCCTGCGAGGTCTCGGCCAGGCGGGCTTCCACCACCGGGTGGCGGCCGCGCTCGATCTCGATGCAGGGTTCCTTGACGAACAGCGGCGCGCACCAGTTCAGCGTCTCGGCGCGCTCGGCGAAGCTGCACAGCACGTCCAGCGACGCCATGGCCTGGGCCAGGCGCGACAGCGCGGGCACGTAGGCCTGCAGCTGGCCCAGCAGCCGGTCGTACAGCCACTTCTCGCGCGCCAGCGCCCGCTCCTGGGCCGACAGCGCCTTGTCCTCGAAGGCCTTGAGTTCGGGCGTGATGAAGCGCTCGGCGTTCTTGAGTGTCTGGCGCCGCCGGTAGTCGGCCGGCACCTTGTCGAGCGCGCCCTGCGTGACCTCGATGTAAAAGCCATGCACCTTGTTGAACTGCACGCGCAGGTTGGCGATGCCGGTGCGCGCGCGCTCGCGCGTCTCCAGGTCCAGCAAGAAGGCGTCGCAGTTGTTCTGGATCGCGCGCAGCTCGTCGAGTTCGGTATCGTGGCCGCTGGCGATCACGCCGCCGTCGCGCACCAGCGCGGCCGGCTCCTCGCACATGGCGCTGGCCAGCAGGGCCGCGCATTCGGGCGGCGGCTCCAGGTCCTGGCGGATCTGCGCCAGCAGGCCCGGCAGGCCGTCGATGCTGTCGGCCAGCAGGCCGGCGCGCTGCAGCGCCAGCTGCAGGGCCACGAGTTCGCGCGGGCGCACCTGCAAGAGCGCCGTGCGCGCCGTGATGCGCTCCACGTCGCTCGTGCCCTTGAGCTGCGCGCGCAGCTTGGCGTAGTGGCCCGCACCGGCCGCCTCGCGCAGCACCGCCGTCGCCAGCAGGCGCGCATGGGCTTCGCCGCGGTCACGCTGCGGCTCCAGCAGCCAGCGCTTGAGCAGCCGGCTGCCCATGCTGGTCATGCAGGTGTCCAGCAGCGAGAACAGCGTGGGGCTGTCCTCGCCGCGCAGTGTCTGGACGAGTTCCAGGTTGCGCCGCGTGCTGAGCGGCAGGTCGATCTGGGCGTCGCTGCGCGCCACGCGCAGCGCCTGCAGGTGCGACAACGCCTGGCCCTGGGTGTGCTCGGCGAAGGCCAGCAGCGCCGAGGCCGCCGCATGGGCCTGCGGCAGGCCCTCGGCGTGCCAGGCCGAAAGGCCCGCCACGTGCAGGTGCTCGCAGAGCTTGCGCTGGCCCAGTGCGGCGTCGAACTGCCAGGCCGGGCGCAGCGACAGCGCCAGCGGCCCGCCCTGCGGCGTCGTCAGGCGCAGGCCGCGGATGCGCGCCTCCAGCGCATCGGGCACGTCGGCCGGCAGCAGCAGCTCGGCTGGGCCGATGCGGGCCAGCCAGCCCGGCAGCTCGTCCATGCTGCACTCGGCCAGCTGCAGTTCGGACTGCGTGAGCGCCAGCCAGGCCAGGCCGCAGCGCTGGCGCGGGCCGGGGTAGAAGGCGGCCAGCACGGATTCGGTCTTGTCGGCCAGCAGCGAGGCATCGGTCAGCGTGCCGGGCGTGACCACGCGCACCACCTTGCGCTCCACCGGGCCCTTGCCCGTGACCTCGCCGACCTGCTCGCAGATCGCCACCGATTCGCCGAGCCGGATCAGCTTGGCCAGGTAGCTCTCCACCGCGTGGAACGGGATGCCGCACATCGTGACCGGCTCGCCGGCCGACTGGCCCCGCCGCGTGAGCGTGATGTCCAGGAGCGCCGCGGCGCGCTCGGCGTCGGCGTAGAACATCTCGTAGAAGTCCCCCATGCGGTAGAAGACCAGCGTGTCGGGGAAGTCGGCTTTCAGGCCGAGGTACTGGGCCATCATCGGCGTGTGGGCCGAGAAGTCAGGCTTTGGCATGGGCGGGAGCGAAGACAAGAGGCGTGGCGTGCGGTTGGACAGCGGGGGGGCGATTGTCGCCAAGTTGCGGCCGGCGGTGGCGCCGGAACGGGACTTGCGCGCCGCATGGCGTGGCCGCACAAAACTAACCGACAGCCTGGCGGCCGTCGTTTTGGTGCCATGGCCGTGCCGTTCGGTCCGCCAGCGCTGCCCTTCGTCGGCGCCCGGGTGGCCGGCTCCCCGTCCGGCTGATGAAATGACCGCAGCGTACGGTCCACACAAGGAAAGCCGCGATGAAGTTGCGCAGCCAGGTATTGGGGTTGGGGGTGGTCGGCGTCGTCATGGCCGGCCTGGTCGGGGTGATCGGCTTGCTCAACGGCAACCGCCTCGCCGCAGAGATCGGCCGCACGGTCGACCTCGGCACGGCCCTGCAGAGCAGCCAGGAGGCCGACATGATGCACGACGCCGTGCGCGGCGACGTGCTGCTCGCGCTGCTCGGCGCGCAAAGCGGCGACAAGGCGCAGATCGCCGAGGCCCGGCAGGGCCTGGCCGCCCACACCGACACCTTCCAGAAGGCACTGGCCCAGCTGCAGGAGTTGCCCACCTCCGAGGAGGTCAAGCGCGTGGTCGCCACCACGCTGCCGCTGGTTTCGGCCTACACGGCGGCCGCCGGGCGCATCCAGGAGCTGGCCGCCGGCGACGCCGCGGCGGCCCGGGCCGCGTACCCGGCCTTCCAGAAGGCCTTCTCCGACCTCGAGGGCCAGATGGCGGCCCAGGCCGATGCCATCGAACGCAACAGCGAGGCGGTGCAGGAGGCCGCCGCGCAGAGTGTGCGGGTGGCGGCGCTGCAGGTGGTGCTGGCGCTCGCCGTGGCGGCCGTGCTGCTGGTCGGCGCGGCCGTCTGGCTCACGCGGCAGATGGAGCGGCCCATGGCCGACGCCGTGGGCATGGCCGACCGCCCGGCCCATGGCGACCTCACGGGCAGCGCGGCCGCGCACGGCAACGACGAGACGCGGCGCCTGCTGTCGGCCATGGCGCGCATGCAGGCGCAGTTCAGCGAGATCGTGCGCAGCGTGCAGCACAACTCCGACAGCGTGGCCCATGCCAGCGTGGAGATCGCCCAGGGCAACCAGGACTTGAGCATGCGCACCGAGCAGCAGGCCAGCGCGCTGCAGGAAACCTCGGCCTCGATGGAGGAGCTGCGCGCCACCGTGCTGCACAACGCCGACAGCGCGCGCCAGGCCAACGAACTGGCGGCCAAGGCCAGCGCCGTGGCCGCGCAGGGCGGGGCGGTGGTCGGCCAGGTGGTGCGCACCATGCAGGAGATCGAGGAGTCCTCGCACCGCATCGCCGACATCATCGGCACCATCGACGGCATCGCCTTCCAGACCAACATCCTCGCGCTCAACGCGGCCGTGGAGGCCGCGCGCGCGGGCGAGCAGGGCCGCGGCTTCGCCGTCGTCGCCTCCGAGGTGCGCGCGCTGGCCGGTCGCTCGGCCGAGGCCGCCAAGGAGATCAAGGCCTTGATCGGCACCAGCGTGCAGCGCGTGGAGGCCGGCACGCGCCTGGTCGGCAGCGCCGGCGGCACCATGGACGAGATCGTCGCCGCGATCCGCCGCGTGACCGACATCGTGGGCGAGATCACGGCTTCCAGCGACGGCCAGGCGGCCGGCATCTCGCAGGTCGGCGATGCCGTCACGCAGATGGACCGCAGCACGCAGCAGAACGCTGCGCTGGTCGAGGAAATCGCGGCCGCAGCCAGCAGCTTGAAGAGCCAGGCCCAGGGCCTGGTCAGCGCGGTCGCGGCGTTCCGGTTGCCCGGCAGCACCAGCGTGGCGCTGCGGGAGCGTGCAGCATGAGGCGCCTGTGCGCGCTGGCCGCAGCCCTGGTGGGCCTGGCGGCCGTGCCGGCCTGGGCCGGCCGCCCGCTCACCGTGGACGACGCCAACGTGGCCGAGGTCGGCGGTGGCCAGGTCGAGACCTGGTATGCGCGCCCGGCCGGGCGCGACCGGCTGTGGACCAGCACGCTGGGCGTGGGCGTGCTGGAATGGCTGGAGCTGGGCCTGGGCGTGGAGCGCAGCTTCTCCGCGCCCGAGACCAGCACCGCCGTGCAGGCCAAGATGCGGCTCACGCCCTCGGTGGAGGGCGGCTGCAACTTCGGCGCCGTGCTCGGGCGCATGCACCTGCACCGCGAAGGCGGTGACGCCACCTATGCCAACGGCCTGTTCACCTGCAACCTGGACGGCGGCCCGCTGCACCTGAACCTGGGCGCGCACCGGCCCGATGGCGGCGGCACCCATGCCACCTGGGGTGTGGCCAAGGAGTTCGAACTCGGCGCCGTGACGGCCCATGTCGAGGCCTTCGGCCAGCAGCATGGCAAGCCCACGCTGCAGTTCGGCCTGCGCCGCGAGCTGGTCAAGAACCTGCAGGTGGACGGCACACTGGGCCGCTCGGAAAGGAAGGCCGTCTTCAGCCTGGGATTGCGGGTGGGCTTCTGAGGCGGGCTGGGAGAGTGCCCGGCGTCGGATTCAACGAGCGCCGAGACGGTGCCGCGCCGCCGGGGTGCATTGCGTCCTCGCCCAGAAGGTGAGCTGAAGGCTGCGAGCGCTCAACTGCTGAATCCAGGTTGAGGTCGCCGTGGCTACGCCCCTGCTTGCCATATCGCGCGACCGCAAGTGAGCCCAGTCCGCTGGGGGTATCCCCTTGACGGAGGGGTTAGGTCGCGGCATTGAATGCCTCGTGGTAGGAGACCTGGCCAGCTGGCACAGGTGTCTGCCATGCCAGGCGCATGAAGTGCTGCGCCGGCACACCGGGCAGGACAAGACTCGAATCTTGGACAAAGCCGAACCTGCAATAGAAGGCTGGATCGCCCAACAGGACACAACCAGCAGCGCCATCGGCTTGCAGCTGGGCGAGGGCGGCCCGAACAAGCGCGCTGCCGACGCCTCGGCGCTGGTGAGCCGAGGCTACCGAGAGGGGGCCTAAGCCGAACCAAGCTTGGGGCTTGCCAGCCACGTGCACTGGAGAAACGGCGACATGCCCAACGACGCAACCTGCAGCCTCAGCGACCAGCGAGACCGCGAGCGCGTTTGCGCTCCGAAGAGCCTTGACGATGAGATGCTCCGTTCCGCTGCTGAAAGGCGCACCCGCAAAGGCCTCTTGCGTGACGGCATCGATGACTTCCACGTCGCCTGGGGCCTCGGCCCTTATGGTGCAACGTGACATCTTCGGGGCGGAACGCCGAAGGCAAGCGGCGCCGAAGGCGTCCGACTTGGGCGACCAGTTAGGAGGCTGGAGCATAGACCTGCCACCTTCCTCCTCGGCGAACCAGCAAGCACTTTGAATCGCCCCGGGATTGAACTGACCCCCAGAAGTTGGACGGTCACGATGCCGCCGTTCAGGCGGTGCTTCTCAATCGGTATTCCACCGGACTGAGCCCTTGCAAACCGAGCTTGATGCGCTCGTGGTTGTAGTAGTGGACGTAATCATGCACGCCCGTTTCAAGCGCATCAATGCTGTCGGGCTTCTCGAGATGGAAGTACTCGGCCTTCAGGGTGCCGAAGAAGCTCTCAATTGCCGCGTTGTCG
>NZ_BMYK01000050.1 GCF_014652235.1 Pseudorhodoferax aquiterrae | reverse complement strand
GGCTCGGCGATGGACATGCTCGGCAGCAGGCCGCCGCTTGGTTCGGGCAGGTTATCGATGGCGCCGAACTGTTTGCCATCGGTTGCATCCTTGCTGCACCCGCCAAGCACTGCGCATACGAGCAACAGTGTCAGAACAGGGGATGTCTTCATACCGCAACCTTCCTGCCGAAATGGGTGAGCCCCACGACAGATGCCGCCGCCGCAGCCACCAGAACACACAGCGATAGCACCGTTGCGGCGGGCATGGCGGCCCAGCCATCCTTCGCGTGAACAAATGCATTCGCCAGCCCGAGCACCACTGTGGCGGCCAGCAGTGTGGCGTGGAGCCAGCGGCGACCTGGCGGATGGCGAGGCCTGCTAAGCAGTTCTGCCAGAACCGCCCACACCAACGCGAGCACGGCGAGTGTCAAACCGCCCGCATTGAGCCAATCGGCGAAATTGGTCCATTGCACCTGGAAGGAGGACGAGTAAGCCAGGTCACTGAGCAGAGCGCCAAGGAACAGCGGTAGCGAAGCGAAGGCAACAACGGCGTGCATGCGCCGAACCGGAGCCCTGTCGATGGACAACCGGTCCGGGTTGTCGCGCGTGATCCAGTTGTCTGCCACCTCTTCTCCCGCGCAGTTAAAAACAAAATCATCGCAGCACTCTCCTCGACTGCATGACGGCAAAATGGAGCACGCCTTGTAGGGTTCAGCCGACGGCGTAGCTAAACAAGCTGCGCGCTGGGCGGTGCGCGGTGATCGGCTACGCCGGCGGCCCGAACGGCATGGCTGCTGCCATCCATATAGTTGCCTGATGAATTCTCCCGAGACCCTGGCCAGACTGCACGAGTGCCTAGCCGCGCTTGCGGAATGCGACGTGTCTGATGAGATGCGACAGCTGAGCGTCGACCTGATCGGCCACCTGCTTTCGATGCATGCCGACCAGCGGCTGAATGGCCCGGTGTTCCTGCTGGCGCTTGACACGCTGGAGCTGGTGCCCGGGCTCGAAGATCACGTCGCGAGGCTGCGCGCGACCGTGCACAGGGAAGTGCTCGGCTGAGCTGTCAGATGCCGCTGCGGATGTAGCAGCCCGAAAGCCCTGTGGTCTGCGGCCCGAGTGGAACCCTGCGGCGGGAACGTGGATTGCCAGAACTGCCGCATGCAACCAGACATTCACCAAGCCGTGCAGGAAGGCCGGCTAGCATTTGAGACCGGCATCTCGCTCTCCGATAACCCCTACGGCACCACTACAGCAGCACCTATCTCCGCAAGGCTTCGCGATCTGGCGTGTTCGCACGGGTGGCTGCGCGCTCAAGCGGCAGCCGAGCGGACGCGAACCCAAGAGGTGGTCGCAAAAGCGCGGGCTACGCGGCACAAGCCGTAGCAGCTGCTAAGAGGAGCAGCGGATGGCGGCACGCGCGCTGCAGAATCCGCCGCCGGGCCAGAGAGTCCGCCAGGAGAGGGCGGCGCGGGCCGAGTGTGGCCGCCGCGCATCCCGGCCGCATGGCCGGTCTGGCGCCGCTACAGTTTGGCCCGGAGGAAGCATGGACGCGACGACTCTGCCGAGACTTACCCAGGTGATGAAGTGAGTGCAACTGCCGGCTGACGAGTACGGCCTGCTGTGGATCAATAGGTAGGGCATATGCCTGACCAAAGGCGAGTGGGCAAGCTGGGTGCAGGCTATGAACCCATCGCTGCGATCGTTGCCGCTGTAAGACTGGCCACACGTCAGCATCGGCGCGCCCAGCGGGACGCACAGGCAGCCAAGACTGCCGACCGCTGGCTGCTTCTGAGTTCCATCTCGGACACGCTGGACTCAGCGATTGTCATCTTTGCGCCCATTAGCGACATTGGCGGCCCTCTTACTCACAGCCCCAAAGCGGCCGCTGCACGCTCAAGCTGAAGTTTGGCTCATTGCGTGGACAGCGCCTCGACCACGAGCGACAGGAGTTCCGTAGGTCGACTCGTTTGACCAAATGCCCCTCTTTTCTTTGTCTCTGAAATGAATGAAGGGGTACTTGAACTGCTAAAAATGACATAGGGGACTACGCTTGTACTACTCGTTCTTTTCAGAGAATCTAACAAAGTATAGCCTGCTTGTGGGTCGTCTCGGCGAGAAAAATCAGATATTACTAAGTCAATCCTTTGAGACTTAAAAGCCTTCAGAGCCTCATCGGTACTCTCGCTAATAATGACAACGGCCCCCAGCTTACCGAGAGCGTCGCGCTCGTGCCGATTATTATTTGGATTGTCATCTACCCATAAAATCTTCGCGCCTGCAACTTTTTTTGCAATCGGTTGATCCTTGAGCGTGCTGCAAGCGTTAGAAACGGCAATACACCGTCCTTGATCAACTTCGCAAAATGCTTTTTCCTGTGTTTTCAAGGATTCACACATCGACTTCTGGCTAGAATAGACTAAGTTTTGAGCTGATTTGGCAGCTTCGCAAGTGTGATCATTGAACTGGTAGCCAAAAATCTTGGTGGTGCAGTCCCGGTTGTCCAGCGGCGAATCGCAATTCCGCAGAGATGCACATTGAGAGTTGCAGGCCTTAAGAAGCGAGCAAGAATCTTGATTGTCGCGACCTGCCTGGGATTGGGCGAAGGGCGCCCAAACTAATAGCGCAATAAACAACAATGTTCTCATTTTTTCTTCTCCGGCTGAGCATCACAATAGGAAGTTCCAACCACAGGCAGTTCGTTATATTGCTTTTGTGACGCCTTCATATCTTCTCGATACTTGTCAATTTCAATGGATTTCGCGTGCGCGGCCATCGATCCCGGCTGAATGTCCTTTAATTCAGTCTGTGCTAGCTTGATGCTCATCGACAGTTGGGAGATTTGCCCTGGAAGCGTTTGACGAAGAAGAGTTTGATTGGTTAGACACTCAAGTCGAATAAGTTGATCGCGTGTTGCGAAGAATGTTAAAGCGCCAACAATAGCGGCGACAATGGCAACTATTGAACTTATTAATTGCCAGAAGTCAGCTATTACTTTCGATAGTCTCGAGAGGCCATCAGTACCGAGCTTGGCAGCGCCTATACTTTTGTTCGTCACGGCTACGTCCGCAACACCCGGCAAAGCCGAACCGTCCGTCGCCGGTCCGCCACCATGAGCCCCAGATTTCTCAGGGGTGGATAAGGTAGGGCTACGGGCCGCAGAGACCGACGGTTTTCGAGATGTGGCCATCATTCTTCCTACGAAGGTGTGCTATGCGGCTAGGCCTGTTGACGAGTAGGTCACTGTAGCTCGCTTCATGTGTTGTGCATCGAGGCACACGCACAACAGTACGACGCCTTGCTTCAATGGCCGCGCCCCGAGCGGACGGTCGCAGGAATCCGCTTGTGGCCCTATCGACTTCACTCGCCTCTGCTTCGGCTCACGACCCTAGCAGCCGTTCGATGCCGTGGCTCAGGACACACTAAACTCCGACACTCAACATTGGCGATCAGGGAGCGTGACGGAGCGAATCGGCTTTTGCTCGGATGTCACCCGACAAAACTTCGCTAAACGAAAGACATCTGGTTTTTGAATCCCGCGAATGCTGGAATCTCTGGAAGCTTCCACGAAGGTACGCAGTAGTTGCGTACCCCGGACTCGCCACCGAAATGCACGCCAAAGACTTTCAACGTTCCGACGTCAATCACGATGCTGCCTGAGCTGCCGCCAAGCGTCGTGCAGTCATGGGCAAGCGCATTGACGCTACGGCCGTACGACTGCACTGCGAAGATGTCAGTGAACTTGCCCGGCAACAGGCGCTTCTTGTTGAATACGCTGCGAAAGATCAACATCTGCTCGATCAGATTCTCCGCCTCGTCGAAACCCGGGTACCCGACGGTTGCCGCAGTCCTATCCTTGAAGCTCGTCGGGCTAGCCGAAGAGAGCGGAACTGCTTGAATTCCTGCAGGCAGTCCTTCGATCTGTAGAACAGCCACGTCCCATTCGGTAGATACCGCGCCGTGGCCAGTGCATTTCAGCAGTAACGTATCAGAGGAGTCGACTTCCTCCTTTGTATCGACTTCGGCAGACATCCCAAGCTTGAAGCGCAATTGCGAGGACGCCGTTTCCGTCATGAACTCTTCTGCAACGTGGCGATTGGTCAGCAGAAGATCGCGACCGCATACGAAAGCTGTACCAGCGAATGAAATTTTCGGATGCCCCGCAACGTTCAGCCTGCCGACTGACCGAATGAGCGGCGTCATCTTTGACCTTGCGGCATTGACGTCGTCCCAGATCGCCGGCAACGGGTCGAACGTGTCATTTTCGATGTCGATAGCCGGCCGCAAACCGTTTCCGATCACGATGCCCTCTACAACGGCTTTATGTTCTGCCGTCAGAGGGCGATTCGTCATTACTCTATCTGCTGCCTCCAACGCAACAATTTTAGTCGCTTCGGTAACTCGGCTGCCCCTGCGGCGCATCGCCGCCGTCAGTGAAGCCTCAACATCACCCAGACTTAGCCCACCGGCTGCCACGATTGAGTTCAGCTGCCGGCTGGCTCTTTCGAAGGTTTTATCGCTCATGGCATTTTCCACCTAAGGTCATTTAGCCAGCCCTTCGTTAACGACACCTTTAATGTCGCTGACGGAGTGATAGCCGCCGTGTACGGGAAGCATTTGAGCGTCGAGGACTCTGCCCGTGTTACCCTCCAGGGCCACGTAACTCGCAACGGCGCCGCCCATTACGAAGAACGGGTTTGCACCCAACGACGACCACAAATTTTTCTTGGTGTACCCGCTGCCTGCGACCTTATGAAGCTCGACGATGACTAGGACACCATTGTTTTCCAACTTGTTCTTAATGGCGGATTGGCGCGCGATTGTCGCAATCGGAGAGTTGCCTTTGTCGTCCGCGGTGGTCAACTGCTTCGACCAAGCGTCGACAGATTCAGAGACGGCTTTCCACGTCGAAAGTGCTGACTTTGCCTTCTGCAGGCCGTCTTTCAAGTCTTGGTCAGCGGGCTTTGCCGCGATTTGCTTCTCGAACTCTGCTTGTGCCGCCTCGTGGAATTTGACCCGGCCCTTCGCTTCAACCGACCACTTGTTTATATCGCCGGTTCGCGAAAGTATCCGATTGCTCGCGGAAATAGCGTCAGCGACGTAGAATGCAGGTATCTCGACAGTCTTGTCCTTCAGCAGTCCAGCCAGGGCACGAAGCAGCATCGCGTCGGTGCCAGCGACATCCAGGTTTACGAATTTGTAGTCAGTCTTGGCAAACGAAAGAATTTTGCTGACGGCATCCAAGCCGAGGCCGATTCCGGCAACAGACTCGGTCTTCAGGCCCGCGTTGTCTGCCGCTTTGTCGCTCGTGCCGAGCCGGGCAGCGGCGACCGCCGTGCTCACCGCCAAGAACTGCGTCTCGAACGCGGTCAGGGCCTGAAAGTCTGGGACTGTTGTTGCTGTCGTGAGGACAATAGAGCCCGTGGCGGACAGCGCTTTGAGCGGGGCTGCGAACTCTTTCGCAATGCGATTGACTGCAACGCTACCCAACAACGTTGCTTCTGCAGTGCCTGCACTCCCCGTCAGCTCTGCAGTGCCACTAATTCCGGAGCCACTGAAGTCGCCATACCGCTTCTTGAGCGCTGCTAGCTCCGCTTCTGACTGCGCCTTCTGCGCATTTGCCAGCGCTGCCTGGGCATCAGCAGTGTCTTTTGCCACTTTTATCGCAGCCGCCTGTGCTGCTTCGCCTTGCTTCGCGGGATCTAGCGCCGCTTCTAGGGCGCGCCTCGCGACTTCGGCTTCAAGCTGCGCTTTATAGGTATCGCGCCGGGTTTCCGCGTCCTCCTTCTGCTGCTTAAGCGCCGCAGCATCGACTGGGGTTGTCTGTGCGCTCACCGCTCCTCCTATGGTGGTCATTGCCACCGCAACAAAAACTGCAATTGCGCGTCCGCTCATCCCGACCATATCGTTTCCACTTCAAATTTACTTCGGACAGTATCCATAGCAACGAGTTACGGCATCCGTCGGATGAAGGATGCACTTATTGATTCGCCCATGGCATCCTCAATACTGAGGACAGCTCCATGCAGCGCGAGAGGTCAATCAGCAGACAAGCCGCGACCGGTAGCAGTCCGATGCCGTGCAGTATTCTGTTGTCATCGACCGGTCGTTCCTATGGTGCGGTCGTCGTACGGAGGGGCCACCGTGGACGCATCCATTCGGCCGAAACGCACATCGCATTCGGCATAACTGCAGGACTCGCTGTTCGCGAAGAAAAAAGCGCGTTCAAGCACCTCGCTCAGAGCAGATACCACCTACTCAGTGCTTCATTCGAGACCGTCCCCGACTTTGCAGTCAACCGCCTGCGTATCGAACTTTCCGTCCTTGTCCGGAACGAGGTACACCTGCCACTTCGACGAGGCGGCGAACGGTCGGTCGCCAAAACCCTCGCAACTGTGGCTCTGCCCGAAGCCAACCGCGACGTGCGTGCCAACTTCAAGCTGGCACGTAGTCTTTTTCTGGGTAAACCAAGCATCGCACATCACATTGTCCTTGCGGTATTGCTCGGCCGTGCCCGACGGGTCGGTAAGCGTCCACCACCGATCTCGGTGCACTACCGGAGCGTTTGAAAGCCGATACACGGTGAGGCGCTGCCGGACTTCGTAGGCCACCGCGCCACACAAGTTGCCTTGGCCGATGGCGCCTGTCGCTGAGCGTACAAGCTCGGCGTCTTCCACCCTCTTCAACTGTGGCAGCTTCAGGTCATGAGGACGGTTACAGACCTCCAATGCCGTTCCAGTTGCCTCGGCAGATTCGCCGGATTGCGCAGTTTTCGTAGCCAGCCCAAGACTGACGCTCAGCAGTACGACCCCCAAACCGGCAGGGCGCAAAGCCTTCCGGCACGGCCGCTGCCGCTGCGGCTTATCTTTGTGGTCAATCTGAGTCATGCCCGCTCCCGCTAGTTGCCGCACAGATGATGACCCACTCCGTCAACGTACTCAAGCCGTCCCGCAAAAGTGAATCGGTCTGGGTTCAGTAGACACCTTCAAGCGTCAAACCTGAGGCCCAGTAGGATGTGCCATGACGAGCAAGCAACCCTACCCTGAAGAATTCAAGATCGAAGCGGTCAAGCACATCACGAAACGGCACTATCGGGTGGCCGATGTTGACCTGCCCCCAATAGCCGTACCAGCGATTCGTCAAGAGTCCTGGTTGAAGGTTACTGGATTTGGTTGATTGGGATTGGATGGCCGAGCAGCACCCAAGGCGCGCCCTCGGTGCTGCTCGGCGAATTGCGCCGGTGGAATACGCCCGATGCTGCCGTGCGGGCGCACTTCGTTGGAGTCGCATCGCCATGCCGCAATCGCCGCGCGGGCCTGGCTCCGCGTCTCGAACCAGTGCTCGTTCAGGCATTCGTCTCGGGACCGCCCGTTGAAGCTTTCGATGTAGCCGTTCTGCATGGGTCGTCCGGGCTAGATCAGCAGATGCCGGATGCCGTGCGCCTGGGTCCAGGCGATGAACGTTTGGCTGGTGAACTCCGGGCCGTTGTCGGTACGCACCGCCGCTGGATAGCCCCGGAAGGTGGCGGCTTGGTCCAGCAGCCGCGTGACGTAGGCACCGCCGATGCCGAAGTCCACCGCGATGTCCACGCATTCGTGGCTGTAGTCGTCGGCCACGGTCAGGCATTTCAGGCGCCTGCCGCTGGCCAGACTGTCGCTGACGAAGTCCATGCTCCACACCTCGTTGACTTGGGTGGCGATGCCCAGCGGCGTGCGCTCGCTGGCCGCTCGACGTACCTTGAGGCGCTTGCGCACGGCCAAGTTGGCGGCCTTGCACAGCCAGTACACCCGCTTGTGGTTCACACCGGGGAACTGCGCTCGCAGCATGTCGAGCACGCGCCGGTAGCCAAAGCGCCGGCGTTCATGCGCGATGGCCACGATCCGCCCGCTCAGCGCCTGGTTCTCGGCACTGGCGTGTGGCGGATGCCGGTAGCTGTCTCGGCTCAGCCCCACAAGCCTGCACGCGCGGGGCTCGGACAGCCCGTGCTCGCGCGCCAACTGCCCGATGGCCTCGCGCCGGGCCTGTGGGGCTAGCGCTTTATCCCAGGACGCTTTTGAGCGCGTGCATATCCAGGTGCGCCTCGGCCAGCAGCCGCTTGAGCTTGCCGTTCTCCTCCTCCAGCTCGCGCAGCCGGCGCGCCTCCGACGCCTCCATGCCGCCGAACTTGGCGCGCCACTTGTAGAACGTCGCGTCCGAGAACCCGCCTTTGCGGCAGATCTCAGCCACCCCGATGCCCACCTCGGCCTGCTTGAGGAACCCGATGATCTGCTCCTGCAGTGAACTTGCTCTTCCTCATGTCCGCCATTCTCCTGATGGGCGGACTCCTGCTACTTCACATTGGTACGGCGGATGGTAAGCGAGGCCCCAGGGCCCACTTGACCCTGGCCGTTCGGTGGAAGCTCAGATGTCCAGCACGCGGCGCAGCAATGCGAAGCCCACACGCCAGGTGTTGCCGTTGCCAGCGTCGACCGTCACCGTGCGCTCGTTGATTCGCACGACGGTGCTGACCACCGTCTGCAGGTACTTGTCCTCGAAGGCAACCTTGTCGCCGCGGCGGAAGTCCTCGCGGGTGGGCTTCGGCGCACTCGGCTCGGGCTGCGTTGGTGGGGTCTGCTGCGCATGGCTGCCGTGCGCTGCCGGCGGCTCGATGGCCGTATAGGGCAGCTTCCATTCACGCCGCTCGCGCAGGTCCTGCAGCACGACCTGCGTGTCCTTCATGGCCAGCACCTTGCCCTCGCGCAGGCTGCCGTCGCGCCAGTCCAGGAAGCGCACCGTCTGGCCCAGGTGCAGGTTCACCCGCACGGCAATGATGCGGCGCGGGTCGGCCAGCAACCGCTCGATGACGGTGCTCAGCTCGAACAGCTGCAAGCTGCTGGCGTTGTTCAGCAACTCCAGCATGCGCGGATCGACGCCGCGGCTCATGCGGCGCGTCGCTGTTTGTCGCCCACCACCTCGCGCGTGCCGATGTTCCACGGCAGCAGCTCCTCGATCCGGCAGATCGGATGATCGGCAATGCGCCCCAGAACCTCGCGCAGGTAGACCTCGGGATCGAGCCCGTTGAGCTTGGCCGTCTGCACCAGGCTGTAGATCGCAGCGGCCCGCTCGCCGCCGGCATCCGAGCCCATGAAGAGGTAGTTGCCCCGGCCCAGCGCTATACCGCGCAGGGCACGTTCGGCTGCGTTGATCCGCCCGTCATCGCGGTAGCGCGTCAGCGCCTGCCAGCGCGTGAGGGTGTAGCCGATGGCGCGTGCCAGATCGGACTTGGCAGATACGCGCCCCACCAGGCGGCTCAGCCAGGCGTGCAGCTCCTCGAGCAGCGGGCCGGCACGGGCCTGGCGGTGGGCTCGTCGTACATCAAGTGGTTGGCCGCGGATCTCCTTCTCCACCGCGTACAGCGCCGCGATGCGTTGCAGCGCCTGGGCGGCGATGGAGTCCTCGGCCTTGCCGGTGCTCAGGTACAGGCCCCACCACGGACGGCGCGCATGCGCCCAGCAGGCCGCCTCGGTGCCCTGGCCGCTGTCGTACAGCTTGCCCCAGCCACCATAGGCATCGGCCTGCAGCACGCCCTGGAAGTGCCGCAGGTGGCGCTGCGGGTGTTCGCCCTTGCGGTCGGTCGTGTACTGGTACCAGGCCGCAGGCGGCTCGCCGGCGCCGGCGGGCCGATCGTCGCGCACGTAGACCCACAGGCGCGCGGTGCGCGTCTTGCCCTGGCCAGGTGCCAGCACCGGCACGGGCGTGTCGTCGCCGTGCAGCTTGGCCGCCGCCAGCGTGTAGCGGCCCAGCGCGGCCACCAGCGGCGCGAGCAGCCGCTCGCTGTGATCGACCCAGCCGGCCATGGTGGAGCGGTCGATCTGCACGCCGCTGCGCGCGTAGATGCCGCTTTGCCGGTACAGCGGCAGGTGGTCGCAATACTTGGCCACCAGCACGTGGGCCAGCAAGCCTGCTGCGGCCAGGCCGCGTGCGATGGGCCGGCTGGCGGCGTCCGCCTGGAAGATGGACTGGCAACGCACGCAGGCCAGCTTGGGCCGCACATGGCGGATCACCTTGAAGCACGCCGGCACGTACTCCAGCTGCTCGGAGACATCCTGGCCGATCTGGCGCAGCCGCCCGCCACAGGCGGTGCAGCCGCAGGGCTGGCCTGCTGCGTTGTGGCGTGCGGCGTTCGTCTCGGGGCGATGCACTTGCGCCTCGCGCGGCAGGTGCGCCGGCAGGCTGCGGTCGATGGTGGATGCGTTGGCGGCCTCGGCCTTGGTGCCGACCGGCTTGAAGGTTGGCACCGGCAATGCCTGCTCGTCGATCAGGCTGGCCTGCAGCTGTTCGCTGGAGCTGCCGAACTGCGAGCGCACGCGGCGCAGCAACTGCAGCTTGAGCTTGTCCACCATCAGGCGCAGCACGGCGAGTTCGCCATCGCGCACCTCGATCACGCGCAGCAAGCCTTCGACGGTGTGGGGCTCGGCGGGCGGTGGTGTCGACACAGGCCCCAACTGTGCCGCAGGGTCGCGCCCTGGCAATCGGGGATGCAACTGACGGCACGCAGGTGTGGCTATGCCGCCAACTCGGGGCGCTGCGTGCGCACCGGCATGCGCCAGTCGATGCCCTCCAGCAGCATGGACAACTGTGCCGGCGTGAGGGCCACGCTGCCGCTGCTGGCCTGCGGCCAGATGAAGCGCCCTTGTTCCAGCCGCTTGCTCAGCAGCAGAAGGCCCTGGCCATCGAACCACGGCAGCTTGACGATGTCGCCACGGCGGCCGCGAAAGACGAAGACGTGGCCCCTGAACGGGCTTTGCGCCAAGGCCGTCTGCACCAGCGCGGCCAAGCCGTCGAAGCCCTTGCGCATGTCGGTGTGCCCGGCCACCAGCCAGACCTGGGTGTTCGCCGGCGGGCCGATCACGGGCGCAGCGCCTGCAGGACAAGGCGCAGGTGTTGAAGCCCCACGCCAACGGGAACGCGCACGATGGCCTCGCCCAGCACGATCTCTATCGGTGCCGAGCCTTCGGCCATGGGCGACGGCACTGCGGCAGGCTCTGGCTGCGTGACCGTCACGGGCAGCAGAACAGGAGCGCCCGCGCAGGCTCCCCAATGCTCCAGCCGCGTCCAGTGCCGTAGCAGGTTCGCGTTGACGCCGTGGCGCACCGCCAGGCCGGAAACCGACGCGCCTGGCACGCGGGACTGCTCCACCATCCAGGCCTTGAAGGCCGAGGTGTAGATCCGCTTGCCGTTGCGCATCGTGCGCTCGACCATCGGGCCGGCCCACTCAGGGGTATGTCCAGAGTCCTGCATATGGACACACATGCTCGGCGGTCAGGGCTGCGCTATCAATGGGGTGGTGAGGCCACGCTTACGGCGGATGGGGGGCACGTCAATCAAATCCATTGCATCTCCCGCGAGGACGTCCCTCCCAGCCAGAGCCTACATCGACATGCAGTGCGGGGAGTACCCAGCTCGCTGTTACGCTGTGGGCCTGAGCGGAGTCCGCAGCACAAGTCCTTGCCGACCCTGCCGCGTGGCTGCCGTCGTTCCGCATCTGACTGTTCAGTGCCGCGAGCCGGTGCGCTGCGGCTTGAAGCGCGCCTGAGGCCACGCCACCGCGCCGACCTGCGCGCCATCCGCCTGCCGATGGACATGTACCGCGAAGCCGTCGGCACCTGCCGGGGTATCCACTGTTGCCGAGCATGCTGCCAGCCATCGCCAGCGCGCTGTCCCACCCACTGTCGTCCAGGGCGCGTTGCATCCGGTGGATGCACCTTACGACCTTTCAATGGGAAGTCGCACTCTTACGCGTCGTCTGCGGCATGCTGGTCGAACAACGCGGCGTGCCACTGCGCATAAGGCGTGTTCTTGACGAGCTTGCGGTTGTAGTTCGGCGCCCCGTCCGTCCACCACACAGGGCCGCGCTCGCCGAGCCCGCGTTTGGCGGCATCGACCTGGGAACGGGCCTGCGCCCGTCCGGTCGTGTCCGCCCTCCTGCGCAGAGACCGGCGCGCGTCCATCAGCTGCTCGACCAGTTCGGAGCGCCGCTCCGCGGTCAGACGCGGGTCTGTTGCGCGCCACAGTCGCCCACGCACGACCAGGTAGCGGCCGTCCGGCGTCTTGACAATGTTTTCACCCCGTTGTGCCGTGCCTCTCGTCGCGGTCATCGTCGCGAGCGCCGCTTGACCTTCGCCTTGCCCGTGCCGACGCCCCAGAACTCGAGCATGCCGCGCACCGCTTGGGCTTGCGCAGTGGCCCCCTGGCGCTTGGCGGCCGCCGTCGTGCGTGCCCTGGCGATGCCGGACACCGAGTTCGCCGCGCTCAGCCAGATGCTGAGCATCGGATACTTCTTCGTCCAGGGATTGCTCATGGCTGGAACGGCAGCGAGCCGCTTACCTGGACCGGGCGGACTGGCTGCGCCTGCTCTTGCCCTTGCGTGTCGGCATGCCGATGCACCAGCCTTCACTCGCCGTCCTCACGGCGAAACACCTCGGTGATGCGCAGCTGCATGGCGACCGGCGCGGGCTTGCCATGCAGCACGACGGTCGCGTGCTGGTAGCCCGTCCAGAAGGCGAGTCCTTCGCTGGCACAGTGGTGCAACACTTCCAGGCGCGTGCTGCCCCCAGTGCCGAAGCTCTTCGCCCCTTCCCCATGGGCCTCGCTGACCCGCATGGCACCTTGCAGCACGGTGCCGCCCGGACCCAGGAAGCTAGCAGGGTCGTGCGCAGTGGCCATACCCCGGAGCGGCTCTGCATCGCCCTGAACATAGGCTTGCGCGACCTCGGCACGCCGGGTCTGTAGGAAGCGCCTGAAGTCCTCGCTCTCGTTGTCAGCCATGGTTGGAGTTCCCGCACGGGCCATTCCGCGTCACTTCAGCATGCTGCGGCGCCTGCATGCGGGCCGCCGGATGGCGGCTCGGCGCCATGCCAGAAGAAGCCGACGGGTACACCGGACCCAGGACCTATCATCAACGTGGCGCTGGTCCGGCACGCGCCTGCGGCCACCGGTTCGCCATGGGAGGACAGGATGACGCCCTCAAGGGACCAGGAGCTCGAGACCGACCTCGAAATGGTGGCGGCCGTCCCGAGCATCCCGGCCATCCTGCGGCTCATCCGACAGCAGGCGAACATGGGTTTCGTGGCAGTGGCGCGCGTCACGCCGACGCGATGGCTGGCGTGCTCGGTCCAGGACGAGGTCGGCATCGGCTTGCAGGCCGGGTCCGAACTCGACGTCCACGCCACGCTGTGCAAGGAGCACCTGGCCGGCAAGGGCACCATGGCCTTCGACGACGTCCTGGCCGACGTGCGCTACCGCGAGCATCCTGTTCCTGCGCTGTACGGCTTTCGCAGCTACATCTCCTCGCCCATCCGACTGGCCGACGGGTCGTACTTCGGGTCCCTGTTCGCCATCGACCCGCAGCCGCGAGGCGTTTCGACGCCGGCGATGGAGGGAATGGTCGAGGGCTTCGCCGCGCTGATTGGCCTGCAGCTGGACGAAGCACGCGCCCACCGGCGCACCCGCACGGCCCTCACGGACGAGCAGTCGCTCGGGAGTTCGAGGGAAGAGTTCATCGCCGTGGTTGCGCACGACCTGCGCAATCCCCTGGCCACCATGCACACGGCGAGCCAGCTGCTGACCCGTAGCTCCGACGCCAGCGCTGCCCGCGTCAGCGCGCGGCTCCTGCACAGCGCCAACCGCATGCTTGGTCTCATCAACGACCTGGTGGACTACGCGCGGGGACGGGCCGGCACTGCCATGCCCATCAAGCTCGAGGAGCACGCCGAAGTCGGAGCAGCGCTGCGCGAAGTGGTCGACGAAGTCCGCGATGCCAACCCAGGTCGAGACATCCGCAGCGACATCGACATCCCCTGCCCAGTCCGCTGTGAGCCGGCCAGGTTGCAACAACTGCTCTCGAACTTGCTCGGCAACGCCATCGCGCACGGTGCCGAGGGAGAGCCCATTTTGGTGCACGCTTCGGTAGCCGACGGCACGGCGGTCATTCGGGTCAACAACCGTGGCGCCACCATTCCCGCCGCGCAGCTTGCGCGGGTGTTCGACGCGTACTGGCAAGCGTCGCCTCGCAAGTTCGACAGCAGCATGGGGCTGGGCCTGCACATCTGCCAGTTGGTCGCGAACGCGCACGATGGCACGCTGACCGCCCGGTCGGACGCAGAGACGGGCACCACGTTCGAACTGCGCTGGCCTTCCGGCTGCGAGCCGGACGCGCCAGGGAGTAGGCGTCCCTAACTGGCGTGCCCACCCAACAGGCAATAAGGCCGGCCGCCGCCATCCGCCGCCTCGACGCCAAAATGTGCATTTGCACATGCAATTTTCCGTGTTCGGATGATTCCATTTGTTGCACAGCCCTGCTAGCTTGCTCTCATGGAATTTCTCGATGCACCTGACGATGCGTGGTGGTACATGCGCGGCGACCAGAAGCTGGGTCCCGTCGGAACCGAGCGCCTTCTCCAGCTCCATGCGTCCGGGCTGATTGACGGGAGCGCGCTGGTATGGCGCTACGACCGCAACCCCGCCTCCTCGTCGTGGCAACCCTTGCGCGCGGCACTGCGTGGGCGGGCTAAATCAAAGGGTGTGCGCGACAGGCTGGCAACTTCACCTTCCGGTGAGGCGTCCACCGAACTGAGGGCCGTGCAATGACCTCGCCCGGCCAACCGCTACCGCGGGTGCGCGTGCGCGAATGGCCATTCAAGGTCCAGGCGTTCGAGGGTGTTCCCGCGAGCGTTGCAGGCAGCGGTGCGGAGCCGCCCGATGGTGCGCCTGTCGTGCTGCACCAAGACGGCCGTGTCATGCCGAGCGTTCATGCCAATGGCGCCGCTCCAACGCCAGGCGTACTAACCGTACGCGCACCGCAAGCATGAACGCGCCGTCCCTGAGCAGATGGGTGGCCACGGCCGTTCATCCAGACGGCAGGCAGGTCGAGGTGTGTCTCGTCCAGCCGGCCATGCCATTGTTGGAGGAGTTCGCTGCGGCGTTCCTTGCTCGCATGGAAGAACTCGGGATTCGACCGATGCGCGGCGGACGTCGGGTGCGCTCCAGGCTGCGTGCGTTGAAGAATCATGGTTTCGACATCGACGGCATCCGGTGCGAAGCGCTCGCGCCGCAGCGTTGTGACATGCAGCCATCCGAGCCGACGCACAGGCCTGGGCCGCAGCTTTGTGGTACCACCATACGCGAGGGCTCAGCCGCATGTCACCAGCTGTAGGTCGCAACGGGTCCTGGGTCGGCACGACGCTTGGACAGTGTTGGGGCCCGGCTTCGAGAACCTCATAGGTCCTCCGCACAATCGCCCATCCGCTAGGCTCGGACCGACGGGCAGTCAGCGAGTGCTTCGAGGTCTGGCCGGGTTGCCCACGACAGTCTGGCCGTCCAAGACATCGCGCGTGACGACGCTTCCCGCGCCGATGACCGCGTCTTCGCCAATCGTCACGCCCGGCAAGATGAGAGCGCCGCCACCAATCAAGACGTTCCGGTTTAACTGTGTTGCCGGCGCGCCGGCTACTCTGGGCTTGCGGCCTGCGCCTGGTCGGCCTCCCAGGGTTTTCGTCTCTTTCATGGAGAAATGGCATCCCAATTCACGTGAGTTGGGGCACTTTTTCTTGGTTGCGGTCAGGCCGCCTGCGTTCTTTACAAGGGCCTGGGTAGACACTGTCAAAACTGGCGAAATTCCGTGCCAGCGCCCTATAGTTGCTTGATGAACACCCCCGAGACCCGGGAGAGACTGCACGAGTGCCTAGCCGCGCTGGCGGAATGCAATGTGTCCGATGAATTGCGGCAGCTGAGCATAGACCTGCTCGGCCACCTGCTTTCGATGCATGCGGACCAGCGACTGAATGGTCCGGTGGTCCTGCTCGCGCTGGACACGCTGGAGCTGGTGCCGGGACTTGAAGACCAGGTCGCGAGGCTGCGCGCGACCGTGAACAAGGAAGTCCTGGACTGAGCTGGCAGATGCCGCTGCTGTTCGAGCACTCGATTCACACCGGGCATTGCCGCCCGGCGACCGGGCGCCTAGTCGCCTCGATCGCTGGCATTCGGCCGAGCTGGCCACCCAGACTCAGCGCGCGCTCGTCGGCCGGTCCCGGCCCAATGCCGCAATGGGAGCGATGACGGGCCGGCCCGTCCGGTGCCCCAATTCGGTTGCCCGCCACACCGACCCGGCGACGCGTGATCGCACCGGCTGCAGGCGCGCCCGCGCCCTGGCGGGGGTGGCGGCGACAGATGGGTCGAAGGCGGGGACTGCGGATATGGTCTAGAATTACTGTACATAAATACAGTATCACGAACTTTCCGCCGTGTCTGCCGGCGGCCGGGTTTTGAAGTTCGACGGCAACTAACAGTCCATATGCAACAGGCCCCACTGCCGCAGACCACGTCGCCAACGGGCAATAGGACTGCCGGATACGCTTGAAATAGAACCCTACAGCAGGTGCCATGGAGTAACGTCGAGCGAACCAGATTGCAGCTGAAACTTCCGTGCCGGCCAGCCACCCGATGACCATAGAGGGTCTGGGTTCAGACCTCTCGGCATCGTGCTCCGCTTCCGTTATTGATTCGCAACACCTCGCAGTAGAGGCTGCCGGAACACCTGCGGTGATGCACCGGCTGGCCATGCAGATGCTTCAGGTGGCCTGACCGTGGAGTTCCGGGGAATCCGCTTGGTGCTGACGCACTTCACCGTTTTTAACCAAGACGACAGGAGCCGCCTCGTCTTCACTGCGACCCACCGGCCGGCGAGAGGACCGGCGAATCCTTAGCACTATGGTCCGTGCCAGCCGGACGGGCCGCGAGCCGCCATGGCTTCCAAGGCCCTGATGCTCTCTTCGGTCCCCGGAAGACCCCTGAAAGCATCCAGCGCCGTCAGCATCGCTCCCTTGCTCAGCCTGTGAAGATGGTAGTCCATCTCGATCCGGGCCACCAAGTCCAAAGCGACCGCACGGACCTCCGCGTCTTCGACGCGGGCCGCGGCCTGTCGGATGGCCTCCAAGTGGATGAGCGCTGATGAATAGCGGTGCATGCGGTCACTGTAGGCGACCGCCCAGCGGCTGGCTTTAAACGGACCCTAGTGTTGTCCCTATGCGAATTGAACGCTGACGGTGCTCGCGCCGCGAAAAAGGTTGGGACAAGGCAATCTTTTCCATCCGGCGACAGCCTCTGCCGGGTGCTCTTGCGCAGGTGCTCAAGCCTGTGCTTGAGCCCCTGCTCGCCGAAATTCGCGATGAGCCGGCTGTTCCGGCATGCAGACATCCGACAGCCTGGCCTTTGATTCGAACGCGCTGCAGGACAGAGACAAATGCCCCGGCTGTCCTGAAACAGTCGCCGAGGATGTGCAAAGGCGGCGCGCAGACCGTCGGAAGCGGTACTGGCCCCTCCTTGGAACGGAGCTTGGTTCGCGAATGAGCGCAAACGCGATCAGTCCTTTGCCCGCGCCTCGTTGCGCAGGTCGCGGATCTGATCGTGGTTCCGCGGTGCGCCCTCAGCTTGGCGCTCAACGACGGCACGCACGTCAGCCGGCAACTCGCTCTTGAGTGCCTTCCGGTAGCGCGCGATGGCGGTGTCTTCTCCGCGCTCGCAGGACTCCAGGATGGACAGCTCGCTGTCTGCACCCACGGCTCCCTTGACGGCCACCCAACCGCGGTGCATGGCGCCGGACATCGTCCCGCCGCTGGCCGGCTCGCCGCCGTACTGACGGATCAGGCGGATGAGTTCCTCGCCGGCCACGCGGCAGCCCTCTGCGCGCGAAAGGAAGAGTTCCTTGGCGCGGGCGGTCTCGACCTGGTCGGCGCAGGTCTTGAATCCGTACTCGCCGTCGCGCGCGTTCTCCAACAGGTCGTTCAGCACGTCCACGACGTCGTCACGCGAAGACACGTCGTTGCTGACGATGGTGGTCCCGGTGCTCTCGCGCGCTGGAACGTCAACAGGCGTTGCATGTGCGAGGTTGTTGATCAAGGTTGGATCGCTGGGATTGGTCATGGAAGCTCCTAGAGGTTCATGCCTACGACGAGGCGAAGGCAGCACTTTGCCGCCCAACTGGTTGCCCGCCGGGTAGGCGAGAACTTGCGCACGGGGTAGGCGCTGTAACCCCGATAAGTTCAATGGCGCAGGCCGCCAAGGACTTGGGCTGCCCGACATCCTCGTGTCACACCTGCAGGCAACGCTTTGCAGAACTTGTGTGACGGCGATCACATGCCGTAGGCACACCCGAAACTTACGATTAACGAAATGAAACAAGTCCGCATCGCAACGTCTCTGCCTACCCAACTGCCAACTGAAAGGTTCAGCTGCGAATGGATGGAAGGCTCGATGATGAACCGGTGGTTCCTTAAGGCGCGCCTTGCCGAAGCCCTCGCTGCGCATGGCCTAGACACCCACTGGATTGAGACTCGTGACAAGCCGCGCGTCGAAGACGTGGTGCCAGCCTGAACGCCATGAGCTGGCCCTGGCAGGTCGGTTGCTTTTTCGCGCTCATGATTGCCGTGGCCGGCTGGTCGCGCATGCCTGAGACGTGGCGCACGGTCGTGACGGCGGGGCCGGCTGGTCCGACGCTGCGAGTGACGTTCTGGATCGCAGCTGCCCTGATCTATTTCAGCCTACTTCCTTGAACGCGTCTACTCACCAAGACAGCGTGAACACGAAGCTTGCTCTCGCTGATTGGCAGGTGCTCAGCTGCACGGGCCTAGGTAGACTGCAGACGCTCCCTCTGAAATCACGACGTGCCCTGATGTATTCCGCTACCGTTTGGACCGACCCCAAGCTCTACGCTGCTCATTTCGGCGGTCAAGTCGATCTCAACGCGTTCCATGAAAGTTTCCGGCGACGCGCTGACGGTGACCGCGTCTCCATACCGACCGAAGTCGATCAGTCCTTTCTCGAAGCACAAGAGCCCGATTTCGAGCCCCTTCGCGACCTCGTGATCCGGCATCGGCTCGCACAAATTCGGGCGGCCGACGAAGAAATCGCATCGCAAGTTGCAAGGTTGGCGGACGCTCGGCGCCGATTTGGGTCCCAGCAAAGCAAAGGCGCCGGGCACAGCGCGCGCATGTCCACGCACAAGATCGCCGCGGCGCGGCGTCGTCGCGCTGCGCTGGCACAGAACGTGGACGGATGTCAGCTTGGGCGGATGTTCCCGGGAAGCTTCGTACCGATCGTCACCGTACAGGATGGCAAGACGCTCATCAGGCCCATGCGATACCAATGCCGGCCTTCCAACGTCGAGCGTCGCATGGAGAACCTGCTGGAGAGTCCTCACCATGCGCGCAAGGACGGCTTGAAAGGGCGATGGAGAACCGAGTTCGGCCACACACACGGGGTCATTGCCGTGGAATCGTTCTTCGAAGCAGTGGCTCTTCATCGCCTCCGGAACCGCCCGCTGCTGAAAGATGAAAGCCTGGCCGCGCTTGAGCTCGAGTTCTTCCCGAACCCGCGTCAGACCTTGTACGTCCCCTGCCTATGGTCGCATTGGCAGCGGCCTGGAAGAGTCAACTTGCTGTCGTTCGCGACCATCGTCGACCGGGCACCGGCGGAAGTCCAAGCCGCAGGTCAGGACATCTGCCCCGTGGTGATCAAGCGGGAAAACGTCATCGCCTGGCTTAACCCAGACCCGGACGACCTTGCGACAAGCTACGCCGTCTTGGAGGACCGTCCGTCAGTTACGTTCGACCACTTCCCGTCCTCCGCCGAGCGCGAGCGCCTCGCGCGGCCAGCGCCGGCAAAAATCATCAACCTTTGGAAAACGCCCGCGGTGAACGAGACGCTGGTGGCGTAACACTGCCGTGGATGCAGGCCACGCGCGAGATCTGTCTCGGGCCCCACGTGCTGCATTCGGAACCGTTCGTCCGAGGCCCTGGCGGCGCATGGGCAGGACACCCACTGGATCGAGAGCTGA
Organism: Pseudorhodoferax aquiterrae; assembly: GCF_014652235.1. Lineage (GTDB taxonomy): Bacteria > Pseudomonadota > Gammaproteobacteria > Burkholderiales > Burkholderiaceae_C > Pseudorhodoferax > Pseudorhodoferax aquiterrae. The sequence continues at coordinate 394 of NZ_BMYK01000050.1, read as the reverse complement.
GATAAGCAACGCGTTGAGGCGGCGCTTGCATGAATGGCATGAGCTTGCCCTGGCAGGTCGGTTGCTTCTTCGTGCTAATGATGGGTGTGGCTGGTGGGCAGCGGACAGCCTTTGGTACGTCCTGCTCGATGCGATGAGCACCTGCCTTGGCGATGCGCGAGAGGCGTGCCGGTCACCAGCAAGCCCCACGTCGGCAATTGCCTCCACTGCACCGACACGGATAGGCACTGCCTGGCCGGCCGTCCTGATGCAAAGCTCGACGACTTGCCCATCACCTTGAACGCAATCCGACGTCAAGGCGCAGGTCAGCTTTCGTTCGACGATGAGATTGGAGTGGCCGACTTGGGGTCTCCTCGTTTTCAGTGCAATAAGTGACGGTACGAAAAGCTAGCAC
>NZ_BMYK01000049.1 GCF_014652235.1 Pseudorhodoferax aquiterrae | reverse complement strand
GTGCTAGCTTTTCGTACCGTCACTTATTGCACTGAAAACGAGGAGACCCCTACTGCGACGTCTCGATGCTGGAAGACGACTCCGAAACCATTGCCCGGCGGCTGAAGACGGCGGTGGTCGAGGCGACAGGAGGTCTCACCTGCTCGGTCGGTCTTGCGCCCAACAAGCTGCTTGCCAAGCTGTCGTCGGAGATGCAGAAGCCCGACGGCTTCACGATCCTGACCATGGACGATCTGCCGCGCAGGGTCTGGCCCATGGCAGCGGCCAAGATCAACGGCATCGGTCCGAAGGCCAACGAGCGGCTCGCATCCTTCGGGATCGCCACCATCGGCGACTTGGCCGAGCGCAACGAGCCTTGGCTCATCGAAAATTTCGGCCGCAGTTACGGCGCATGGCTGTACCGGGTCTCACACGGGCTCGATGACCGCCCCGTGGTCACGTACAGCGAGCCCGTCTCGATGAGCCGCGAGACCACGTTCGAGCGCAATCTGCACGCGGTGCGCGACCGCGAAGAACTGGGCACCGCGTTCAAAGCCCTTTGCGACCAGGTGGCGGCGGACCTGGCACGCAAGGGCTACGTCTCCAAGAAGATCGGCGTGAAACTGCGCTTCGACGACTTCAAGACGGTGACCCGCGACGTGACTTTGCCTTCGGCCATCGGCGACGCCCGCAGCCTGCGCAAAGCGGCCAGCAGCTGCATCAAACGGATCGACATGGTGCGCACAATTCGGTTGCTCGGCATCAAGGCTGGAAGCCTTGGCCGCCCCGCTGCTGTGCAAGAGGCAGAAGATCCTGCGCAGTTCGAGCTGAAATTCGATTGAGGTCGCTGTATCCCCACACCCCTCATCGAACCTGAAGGAGCGTGAGGCTACACGATGCTGAACCAGGTGAACAAGGGCATCTTCTCCGACAAGAAGGCCGCTCCGGACTAGCGTTGGCCTCGGTGTAAGCCCAGGTCCTGCGCGGAAAGACCGTACTGCCGGATTGCGCCCTTAATCCACTCGAGTGCCTGCGCAGACTCACGTTCTCGCACAACCTGCGCCTTGCGTTTGAGCTCCTCGATCTGGGCGATGAGCTTCGGATAAACCGGCCATGCGTAGGCATCAAAGCCGCTCGTAGCTGGCAGGTGCTGCACTGAAGGCGCACGGTCTTGCGGCGCCGTGGTGTTCAACTTCTGACGCTTTGGAGCGGTGCTTCGCGGTGCGATGGCCACGGGACCCGTCATGCTCTTCTCGGCTGGTTGTGGTTTCAAGGCGACCGAGGCCGTGGCGCGCCGCCGCGTCTTGCGCGGCTTGGGCGGTATCGGCGCCGCCACCGGATCGGCGGCGGGAGCGGCGACGGGCTCGTTTGCGAGCACCGTTGGCTCAGTAATGCTCGCCGGTGCCTCTACCGGTTGGACGTCGGTCGATTTGGCTTCTGGAGGTGCTGCCTCTAGCGGAGTGACCTTCGGTTCGGTCACCGCGGCTGTGTCTGTGGTCGTGGCTGCGGGTTCCGCAGCGACGAGATGAATCCGGGCCGGCCTCGCGGCCACCGCGGTCGGCTCGTCGGAAGAGGCTGCTGCAACGTGCTCGGCAGCACTGGGTGACGCCCGGCGGTGCCGGATCGTGACCACGGTCGTTGCGGCTGTCTGGGGTGGGAGCGGGGAAGCAATCGGCTCAAACAATGCTTCTGCTGCAAGCCGCGCATCGCGCTGCCTCTTCAATTTCTCTGTTTCGATCATGGTTCTGCTGGCTGCGGACCTCACGTGAAATGGCCAGCTGGTCCGAATGCTTCTTCTGGCAAGCCGAAATCCTATCGCCTTCTGTGCGAGTGGACGCTGAGCCCGCCTGTCCTGTAGCAATTTCGCGCGCGAGAATCGACACATGGCCTCGATCACGGTAACCCTGAACACGGAGGAGCTCGAGACCCAGATCGAGCTCTGGCGCGCGACGGTAGACATGAAGATCCCCATCTCCGATCTCCTCAAGCTGCACTTCATCGCCAAGCGGCGGGAGATCCTGACCGGGCTGCTGGAAACGGGGAGGCACTACGACGCATTGCTTGCCCCAATGGAGCCTGTCGAGGCGGACAAGGAACGCTTCGCCGAAAGTCGCCGCAAGGTCCAAGAGTTCCGACGCTGGGCCGGTGACGGCCTGCATGACCTGAACGAGTTGGCCAAGAGCTGAATGCGTGGGGTCACCCTGCACCAGCTCGGGCGGACGCGATCGGCCATGGTGCGGCCCGCCATGATGTCCCTCCTCGGGCGACATCGAGCTTTTGCCTGGTGAGCAAGACGACAATGTGTTGCCTGCGCGAGCTTCAACGGGGCGCCGGCACCCTTCACTCGAGGCCTGCCCATGCAAGAAGTCGAAACCCTATCGTCGGTCCTGTGGTGGGCTTTCCCGCTGACCTTGCTCTGCGCGGCGGGCTGCTTTGTCGAGGGCCTCGAACACGCTTGGACTCGTGCCGCAGTGAACCGTAGCCGCAACATTCGCTTTCAGGATCGGCAGCTCGCGGAGCTTCTTGCACAAGTAAAGCCGCCTCCTTACGGGCTGTACGCGGTCTGCTGGCTCGGCGCCGGCGCGCTGTTGGTGGCGGCGGCTTTCATGCTCCGCCAGTGAGTTCAACGATGGACATTGACCTCGACACCGCCTTGCAGGTTGCCGTCAACATCCTGCGCGACGCCGCGGAATCGGGCTGCATGCCTTCTGGCGAGCCACTGCCTGGCCGTGCGACCGAGCTGCACCGGGAGGCCGCTCGGCATCTTGACGAGTTGCGACGAGAGATCGCCGTGCTGGCCCAGCTGCGGCAAACGCCGCGCGACTGAACAGCGGCTTTGCTGATGGTGGTCGATGGGGGCGAGCCGATCGGTCGCCTAGTACGGCCAGCGCGAGGCCCGCAGCTTCAAGAGTGCAGATGTTCGTTCCAGCCAGGCCCTGCTCACGCTGCGGAGACCGACGCGTCCTGTTCGCCTGTTCCCTGCGCAACCAAACGGCGCGGTGTCGCGATGCACACCTGCGTCGCATCCAGCATCGCTGTGAGCCCGAGCACGCCGACCGCCAGGGAGCAAGGTTGCGGGCCTTATGCAGCGACATCGGCGAAGACGTCACGAAGCGACTGTATGTTGTGCTGGCCGAATTCTTCGTGCGATGACACATCTACGGCATTGGGCTTGCAGGCACTGCCAGACTTGAGCGCCCTACGGTTTCGCCTTTGCCGCAGCCTCGATCTCGGCGAACACGCCACTGACACACTCGTGTGCCGAGCGTTCGCGAAGGTAGGCGATTGCGCGGACGGTGTCGGACACCAAGTAGGCGGCATGTTCGATGCTAGGTACCCCGACGGACGCAGGTAGAGCTTCATCCCAACCATCGAACTCGGGCAGTGGTGCGAGCATTTGCTGGCCGTCGCGGCGTTGGACTCGCACCCACCCTGACCCGTCCTTGAGCTTGAAATACGCCATGGAGGTCATCGGCTTCATCCAGGGCCATGGGCCAGGCTTGGCGGGGATCATTCCCGGCAGCTGAGCTGCCGCTGTCATCGTTAGTTCGCGCCCTGGCGCTATATGGCTGCCGTTCCCGTTCCCGCTCCTGGCCTGAGACGCAAGGCCTTTAAGCTCTCGGAGCCGCTCCTTCATGTGTTCTTCCCGGGCAGCCTTCTCCGCCGCGAATCGTGCGAGCAGCACCTGTGTGTTGTGCTCCAGGAGAGCTCGTTCCTCGTCCGTGAGCTTGCGGCCAAATCCCGAACCGTAGGTTGGATTGCCGAGCGCGCTCAGGCTGCCGTAGCGCCTAGCGAAGCAAGTTGATCCCAGCGCAATGCAGCTCGCGCCGTCTTGCACCACATGTACTGCCTTGTAGACGGAATGCCGGCACCCAGGCTCTTGGCACCGCACACGCGCGGACTGTTCCACCTCCACGATGGCCAGCAGGTGAGCGGAGGGGGTCTGCATTGCACCAGTCTATCGAAGGCTTGCACGGATTGCCGGCCTCACGCTACGCGCGAGCTTTAGGTGCGCCTGGCAGCAACCAGCGCAGCCTAGGTAACGGCTGCCTTGGTCCAGTGCTGAACCATGCCGAACGATCCGCTTACAGACTCGCGCTCAGGCACTGCCTCGTCGCCCGCGCCCCATTTCATGGTGCTGCGGATGAAGATCGACTCGTAGCCTGACCAAACATCGAATTTGACGCCCGCCCGCTAGCACGTCGGCCTGGTGCTGGCAACCTACCAAATATCGGAGGTACTGCGCAGCCTAGTTGGCGTTCAAACTGCCCTGACTCCAAAGGGGATGGCAATGGACAAGTAGGGGAATGCAGATCGCGTGCGCGATAGTCGAGGCCTCTGAGAGGCGTGCGATGAACGATGCGGCCTTCATGATGGAAGCCAAGGGCGTGCTTTGCCCGGAGTTGCTGCACGCGCTGGCTTCAGCGTCCGTTATTTCGATACGCGCTCGGGCGCGCTGGATGGCGCACGCCATTGAAGAGCCGGAGGTGAAAGGCAGCTGACCGAGCATGATCCCTTGCCTACAGCGTGATGGGCTGTGGCGTCTGCCGCCGACACTGCCAAACGCCCGACAACCCGTGACATTGACTGCTGCAACAGCAACGCCCGCGGCGATCAACGGAGCAACCATTCCGAAAGATCACCCGCGCGCGGTTCACTGCGTTGCCCATGGCCCGCGAGGACAGCCGGGGGCCTTGGCTATTTGCTTGCTGGCGAAACCGTTGCAGGCGGGACCGGCACGTCTGTTCCTGGAGCTGATGCTGGCGGTACGGCTGGCAGGCCTGTCTCGGGCGTGGGGCTGGTCGTTGGCGCAGGTGCCGCGCCGGCCTGACCGGTTGCTCCTTGTACTATCGCCGCGTCATCAGGGCTCTTTCCTCGGCCGACTTGCGCGTCCCCAGCCGTTGGCGTGGCCGGTGGCGTACTGGCTGCGGCAGCCGGCGCGTTCGCCGTGTTTCCCGCTACTCCTGGCGTCGGAGCCTCATTGCGCTGGCACGCCGTTAGGGTGAAAAGTGCCGCCGTCGCGACGAGCAAGCGGAGTCGAGCCTTGCTCACGTCGTAGTCCCCCGAACGTCGGCGGCCTCTACCCGGTCGTCGTTCGTCGTACTCCGGCTGCCTTTCAGATGCAACTCCACGTCGCTGGCGAGGTCGCCCACCTTCTCGACTGCATCGCGGATCTGGTCGGGGCTGACGTTCAGGCGCTTCGCCCAAGTTTGCAGCGCCTGGTCGGCACCGATATCGATGCGCTCGGGCCCGGTCTCGGTCGGTGCAAAATTGCTGTCTTGATTTCCCATGATCCATCCCTTCCTGTTGGTTCGCCGATGCTCCTGCGCGCCATTCTTGATCCGTGTAAGCCTGAGCCACATGGTGACGTGGGCCAAGCTTGGTGAGGCCGGGCGTGACGGTCTGGCATCAAACGTGACCCTGTCCCGCTCCCTGGGGGCAGGCATCGGAGATGGTCTCTCTAAAGGTTGACTGGCCTGCCGACCTCTCACGATGCACTTGCGATCTCGGCCACGCGGCAACTCGATGACGGGTTGCGGTCCCTCAACTCGGACCTTGCCAAGGATCTCCCCACCTCGAGCTGGCGCAAGCGTATCGAATTCCTCGTCTCAAGCAGGGGCGTGGAGCGATACCGCACGGGAAAGCACGTGGCCGGCCCGGCCATTTCCCCCGCCAAGTTCAAGCGCACATTCGGTCAAGCGATTCGAGCAAACGAGGTCGTTGTGATTGGCCGGCACGCAGTATCGAGGCCTGTTAAAGCCAGGTTGACCGTAATCTCAGCTTCGGGGAAGGGAACAGTCGGCAGCTGCTCCCACATCCGCTTTGGGCCGTCAGGGACGTCGGCGAGCTGCGCCGCCCGCACCTCGCCGGGCGTAAGCTCTGCACCTAACATGAGCGCGACGGCTGTCTTGTTGCGCAGTTCCTGCCATCTTCAGGGTATGGTTGCTCGCTCGTCATGACACCTCCTATTGGGCCTCAGGTTTTAGGCTCGAAGGTGTCTACTGAAACCGGGTCGATTCAACCTGCCACACCCGGGGACCCCGATCACCATCCCCTGTGGGTGCGCAGCGAAATCGCTACTGGCCTCCGACGCAAACCCTTAACGCATCGTCCAGTTAGCGCACCCCCAACCGGACCACGAGCCGCCAACCAGCAAGGCGCCGCCACGCCACAGTGCCATCGGCGCTTCGTCTACCGAACGCTGGACGATCCACACGCTGCCGGTCCGGTCTGCCCACAGTACACGGGCGTCAGCCTGTGCAAGCGCATTGAAGGCAGCCGGTGCACTCGTCCCCGGCCCGAACACGACCACAGAGGGAGCGCCATCTGGCGGACCCAGGGCCGACGCAGCGCCAGCAGCCACCACGAGCGCGGCCAGACCCGCCGCCGCATGGTGCGCCCCAAGTCCAGAAGTCGGCGGCGCCTTCCGTCGGACCCAAATCCCCAGCACCATCGGCAGCACGCCGAGCACGGCAAACCACGCCAGATCCCACAGCAGAGGTTCTGCCGCGTCGCCCTTGACGCGGTGGATGCCGGTGAGCCAGTGCGAGAGGATGGCATCCAGCACATGCCACAGCCCGAAGCCCTGCAACACCCCGCCGCCCAGCGTTGTCGCGGCGGCGCGGCGCTGCAGCGCGATCCGGTGGTACCACAGCTTCCAGAGGGCCAGCGCGGCGATCAGGTACATGAGCAGGTGGAACAGCCCATCGGCCAGCAACTGCACGCGCAGGTCGCGCACAGCTGCCGCCTCGACATCGCTGAGCAGGTGGTGCCACTGCAGGATCTGGTGCAGCAATATCCCGTCGAAGAACCCGCCGAGCGCCACGCCGAGCAGCACGGCGGCCCGGCCCTGTCCTCGTGCAGAGGCATCCACGGCGTCAGCCTTAGGTTGTACCGCCAGCGCCCGGGCCGATGCCGACGGCGCTGTCGCCTGCAGCCCAGCCCATGCCCGGCGCCATGACCTTGTCAGGGGTCATGGGCGTGGAGCGGATGCGCCGCCCGGTCGCATGAAAGATCGCATTGGCCACCGCAGCGGCCACGCCGACCATGCCGATCTCGCCCACGCCCTTGGCGCCGAGCCGGCTCACAATGCGGTCGTCCTCTTCGACGAACAGCACGTCGATGTCGTGCACGTCGGCCTGCACGGCCACATGGTACTCGGCCAGGCTGTGGTTCATGAAGCGGCCCAGGCTGTGGTCGACATGGCTCTCCTCGTGCAGGGCCTGGCTGATGCCCCAAACCACGCCGCCCATGATCTGGCTGCGTGCCAGCTGGGCATTCATGATCTGGCCGGCTGCAATGGCGCTGACCACGCGTGTCACGCGCACGGTGCCGAAGTCCTCGTCCACGCGCACCTCGCAGAAAACAGCGGAATGGGTCGCGCGTACGTAGCGCTTCTGCTTGAGCAGGTTCGGCAGCAGCAGATGCTTGGCTTCGATGCGGTGCACACCCGCCTGCGCCATGAGGCGCTGGAGCGACAGCGCTGTCGGCACCGTCGCATTGCGCAGGACGAGGTGGCCTTCGGCGAACTGCACGTCGGACAGGCGCGCATGGGCGAACGGCGAGTCGGGCAGTGCGCGCGCGAGCGCGAACAGCTTGCGTTGCAGCTTCTCGCACGCCCCCTCCACCGCAGACCCTACCGTCGTGACGTGCGAGGATCCGCCCTCGATCGGTGCAACTGGAAGCGTCGAGTCGCCCAGGCGGAACACCACGTCTTCCAGGCGCAGGCCCAGCGCGTCGGCGGCGATCTGCGCCATGACCGTGTAAGTTCCTGTGCCAATGTCGGAGGCCGCACTGCTCACGACGAGCCGGCCATCGGCATGCAGCACGGCATGAGCGCGGGCGAACATCTGCATGGCATCCCACTGGCCCGTGGCCATGCCCCAGCCGATCAATTCAGGGCCTTCGCGCATGGACCTGGGCGCCGTTGGGCGGCGGCTCCATCCAAAGCGCTCGGCGCCCTGCTCGTAGCAGGCGCGCAGTTCCTTGGTCGAATACGGCATGTCCGTCTGCGGGTCACGTTCAGCGTAGTTGTGCAGGCGCAGCGCCAGCGGGTCGATGCCTGCCGCATGGGCCAGTTCATCCATCGCCACCTCCAGCGCATGGACGCCGTGGGCCGCACCCGGCGCGCGCATGTCGATCGGGCTGTAGTGGTCCAGCGCCACGAGCCGGTAGTCCAGCTTCACGTTGTCGCAGCGGTACAGCTGACCGGACCAGTTGACGACCACCTCCACGTAGTCCTCCAGCCGCGAGGTCTCGGCGATGGCCTGGTGCAGGACAGCTGCCAGCGTGCCGTCCGCGCGAGCGGCCAGTTGCACGCGTTGCCAGGTCTCGGGCCGGTGGCCGAAGGTGAACATCTGCTGCCGCGTCAACACCACCCGCACGGAGCGTTTGAGGTCCAGCGCCGCCATCATGGCCAGGATTAGGTTGTACTGGGGCCGCAAACCAGAGCCGAAGGCACCGCCCACGAACGGATTGCGGACCGTCAGCTTGCGCTTGGAGATGCCGAACACGTGGGAAGCCATCCAACGGCTGTTCTGGGAACTCTGGCTCTTGTCGTAGACGGTCATGTGCCCGTCGGGTCCCCAGAGCACGGTCGTCGCGTGCATCTCCATCGGGTTGTGATGCTCCGCCCCCGCGTAGAACTCAGCGTCCACCTGCACCGGTGCAGCGTCGAACGCGGCCTGCGCGTCGCCGGTCTCGTTCGGCGGCGGAGAGAACCCGGCCTTCAATCGGCTCGGCTTGTGGCTGCGCTCCATGTGCGACAGCAGGTGGGTCTCGTGCGGTTCCTGGGCGTAGTCCACCTGCACCAGCGCGGCGGCATAGCGGGCGGCCTCGAAGGTGTCGGCCAGCACCAGGGCCACGGGCTGCCCGCTGTACAGGATGCCATCGCTGTGAAAAGGTTTGAACGGCGAGCCGGCCGGCGCCGTCATGTCCTTGTAGAACAGGTCGAGCTTGCGCATGCGCGGACGGTTCAGATGCGACAGGATCTGGACGACGCCGGGTACGGCCAGCGCCGCGTCCAGGTGCAATGCCAGAATGCGGCCTTTGGCGATGGTGCTGCTGACGACGACGCCGAACACCATGTCGGGCGCCCCATGTTCGGCGGCGTAGCGGGCCTGGCCCGTGACCTTGACGCGGCCGTCCACCCGGGGCACGCCATCGCCCTTGCGCACGTAGCCCGTGCCGGGTTCGGCGACCGGCTGCACGTTGATCGGCAGCGCGCTCATCGCAGGTTCTCCCCGGTATTGCGCACGGTGCCATCCCGCGCCGTCTCCAGCGCGCGCACGACGGCGCGGTGCGCCATCGGCAGCTTGAAGGCATTGCTGCCTGGTCCCCTGCCTTGCGGTTGCGCGCCCTGTAGCAGCTGCGTGGCCACGCGCTCGAACGCCGCGCGCTCCGGGGCCTGTCCCGCCAGCAGGTCCTCGGCCTGCGGATCGCGCCAAGGCTTGTGCGCCACGCCGCCAAGCGCCACACGCGCACTGCGCACGCGGCCTGCGCTGTCCATGTCCAGCATGGCAGCCACCGAGACCAGCGCGAACGCATAGGACTGGCGCTCGCGCAGCTTGAGGTAGGCCGAGTGCTGCGCGTACTGCGCAGACGGCGGCACCACGATGGACTCGATGAGCTCGTCATCGCCCAGCGTGGTGTCTCGCTCCGGCGCCTCGCCAGGCAGCCGATGGAAGGCGGCAAACGGAACCGCACGGGGCCCGGCCGTCGACCGCACATGCACCTGGGCCTCGAGCGCGGCAAGGGCGACGCACATGTCCGAAGGGTGCGTGGCAATGCAGTGGCTGCTGGCGCCCAAAATGGCGTGCTGGCGCGCCAGGCCGCCGATGGCCGGGCAGCCCGACCCAGGTTGGCGCTTGTTACAGGGCACGCCCGCGTCGTAGAAGTAGTAGCAGCGCGTGCGCTGCAACAGGTTGCCCCCGTTGCTGGCCATGTTGCGGATCTGCGGGGAAGCACCAGCGAGGATGGCGCTGGACAGCAGAGGCAGCGTGTCGCGCACCAGGGGGTGATAGGCCGTCGCGGCGTTGCGCGCCAGTGCGCCCAGCCGCACGCTGCCGTCCGGCAGCGCCTCGATGCCACCCCAGGGCACGCGGTTGATGTCGATCAGACGGTCCGGCGCAAGAAGGTTCTCCTTCATCAGGTCCAGCAGGTTGGTACCGCCGGCGATGACTTTTGCCCCGCCGCCCAGGCTGGCCATGGCAATGTCGGCGTTGCCGGCCACGCGGTAGTCGAATGCATTCATGCCGGCACCGTGCCGGTGACGATCGGCCGGGTGGCGCGCTCCCCGAGCGCGTCCGCGCTGCCCAATGCGACCTCCGCGACCGCCCGGGCGATCTGGACATAGGCGCCGCAGCGGCACAGGTTGCCGCTCATCAGCTCACGCACCTCGTCGAGGTTTGTCGCATGACCCTCGTTGATCAGTCCGACGGCCGAGCACAGCTGACCAGGCGTGCAGTAGCCGCACTGGAAGGCGTCATGCCGCATGAAGGCCTGCTGCAGCGGATGCAGCGCGTCGCCCTGCGCCAAGCCTTCCACGGTGATGATGTCGCAACCGTCGCGCATCACGGCCAGGGACAGGCAGGCCAGCATGCGCTGGCCGTCCACTAGCACGGTGCAGGCACCGCACTGGCCGTGGTCGCAGCCCTTTTTGGTGCCGGTCAGACGAAGCTCGTCCCGCAGCAGGTCGAGCAAACTGACCCACGGCGCCACCGTGATGGCATGCATGTGGCCGTTGATCTGCAGCTGCACCGCCACCTGCGGTGTGGCGGTTGGTGATGCAGGCGAAGCCGCATCCGGAAATTCGGGAGCCGTGGAGACTGCTGGGGCCATGGGGCGATATCGGTTGGAAGAGGGGATGCGCCCATTCTTCGGGCCGGACGCGGACACAGCCGTCGGACTGTGCGCCGTCAAGAGGGTCTGCGCGTCCTATGCCTGCGCACCGCGGATGCCCGCCACGAAGCTCCGTGTGGCCTCCAGGCCCTGCGGCGTCCAATGCGCGCCGGGTGCCAGCAACGCCTGGCCATCCGCGTCGGATCCGCCGGTGTCCGAATCGCCGGCGCGCGCCTTGCGCGCTTCCTGCAGCCGCTGCGCTGCCCGGAATGTCGGCGTCCTGGTCGGCCTTGGCGCCGGCCACGGCGCGTCGTAGCGGTGCCCGTCCGCTGCAGCCTGCGGGCCGCGGATCCAGTCGAAGATGACCTGCAGTTCGTAGTCGCTGAACACGCCAAACATCTCGGCCCGGTCACCGACCAGCGGCCGCCAGAACCGGCTCTGGCCAGGATCGCTTTCGGGCACGATCCAGCCCTTGCGCACCAGGGCCTGCTGGAACTCCCCGATCAGCGCCGGATCGCCCAGCCACTGGTTGACGGTGCGCCCTTCGATGCGGCAGTAGTCCGAGTGCGCGCCGGCGCCCGCCACGGCCTTGGCTGTGAAGATGCGCAGCACCTCGGTGCCGATGTCGAAGCCGCTGATGATGCTGGTCGTGCCCAGGCCCAGGTCGTTCAGGCGGTAGCCGCGCCGCACCCGCTCCCAGTAGCGCCCTGCGTCCGGAAAGCGCGACGCGTTCAATGCCACCGCGTCCACCGCCTTGCACGCATGCCCGCTGTCGGCATTGTCCACCGTGACGTGCAGCGTGAAGTAATAGGGATCCAGGCCGAGCTCGTTCAACTCGTAGGCGGTGATCAGCAGGTGCAGCGGCAACTGTTCGTAGCCGAGGTTGAAGCCGATGACCTCGGGCAGCATCTGCTCAGTCGTGTGGCCCAGCGCCAGCTGCACGGCGCCCTGCTCGAAGTGGTCGTCTGCCAGATGCGCGCCCTCGTTCAACCCGTGGGACTGCAGCAGCTGGCGGTACAGCAGCACGTGGTTCTTGGTCTCGTCGCCATTGCCCAGTTCTTCGAGGTAGGTCTGCGCCAGCCCCGCCATGCGCGGATCGCGCGCATGGCGCAGGCAGCCGAACAGCCACGAGCCATCGACCAGCTTGGTCGGCGCCACAGCCTGCAGAAAGTACAGTGCGTGGGCGCGGCTCGCGAAGAACCGGCGTGGCCCGCCGGCGCGGCGCTGCGCCAGGTAGTCCTGGTAGGCCCTGGTTGCCTTTTTGGCCGATGCGGCCATCCAGTCGTCCAGGCCTTGCGGGTCCGCCGGCAGGTCATCGGTCGTGCCAGCCACGGCGTCGAGCGCGTCGCGCAGCAGCGCCAGTGCGCGTCGTTGGGCCTGCAGACGAGGTGTGTCGCGGCTGGTCAGTTCCTCATAGACCGCGCGGAAGGAGGCGGCCGGTTCACGCGCGATCGCACTGCCGATGCTGGCCGGATAGCGGTCGTCGGAACAGGGGTAGGCCTGCCGTGTCGTACTCGCGCATCTTGGGGACGCGAGACCGGCGGGATGGTTCTGAAGGCTGGTGTTGTCGTGGTCCATGGCCAGACGATGTCACTGCCTGGTCTTCACGGCGCGCGGTCACCACCACGAAGCCACGTGGGAAAAGGCCCGGCGCACGCGCAAGGACCATCGCCGCGCGGAGCAGGACGGCACACTCTCCGACGGAAGGACGCGCGCATGTAGTGCGCCGGCCAGCCTACCGGCCACCGAATGTGGCTGTCTTTTTGAAGGAGAGATATCCCATGGCAGACGGTTTTCATGACACCGCTGGGCGCGCCAGCGGCGGCGGCTCCCTTCGCCAGCAAGTGCGGGAGGCCATCGCGTACGACGACGCGCGCGACAGTGCGCCGCACGAACACACGGCAACGCTGCTCGGCGCCGGGGCCTTTGCCTTGTGTGCGCTGCGGGCGCCAAGCCGCGTGGGCGCCGTGCTGCATGCGATGGTCGCCGGCGCGCTGTTGTTGCGGGCCGCCTCCGGTCGCGATGGCCTGCGCCGCTGGGCTGGCGCGAATTCGGCCCGCCCAGGCGATTCGGGCATTCGAGGTGGGGCACAAGCCACACCGGGCGAACCATTGGAGACGCGAATCACACCTGGCTTCTGATCGCGCTACGGGCTCGAGGCCGATACTCATCCGCCGCAGCCGTGCAACCCGGATCACCGTGCCGGTCAGCGCATAAGGAGCCACAGCGTCTAGGTGGCCGCGTTGCCCATCGCCTGGCGCTGAGCCGTTACAGACAGCACATTGGGCGCCAGCAGCGCGCCCAGCGCGGCGAACTGCTGCCGGCCGCCGTCGTCTCATCCGGGCATCACCAGCAGCGCAGGGTGCTTCACGGTCGCTCAGCGCGTCCAGCCTTTCTTGACGGGCCGATTCTCGACCTGGATGTCCACCGACTTCTTCACCACCGGTCCACCGTTCGCATCCGTGTCCACGACCTCCTCCAGGTCCACATCCTTGACCTCGGTGTCCGTGCTGTCCTCGAGCTCTTCGAGCAGACCGCCGATCTTGCGTTCGGCCTCGTCGACCTCGGGCGGCTCCTTGTGCTTGTTGCGGATGTTCATGCCGTTGGGGTTCGCCATGTCGTCGTTCCTTTCGTGGTGGCCCGGCCGGGCCTGCAGGGGTGCGTTGCCGCCCTGCTTCGGCGCTGTCATGCTTGTAGGGAAGGCCGCATTCCATTGACTGTGGACCGCATCGGTTGCACGCGTCGGTCCGCAGCCCGGGTACTGGATCTGAGCGCTGCCCCCACCAACCCATCAAGCCGCGGCCTCGCCCAGGCCCGCGCCGCCATCGCCATGGCAGGGCAGCTGCAAGGCATCGGACAGGCGCCGCAGCGCATCGCCGAAGCCCAGCGGCGCGCGGTGGTCGGTACGTGCACTGGTCCAGACCCGGGGCTGCGCGCTGTAGGCCACGGCGATGCCGGCGGTCTCCAGCGCCCGCACCAGGGCCACATCCTCGCTCGTCGCCAGCGCCTGGAAGCCGCCCGCGCGCTGGTAGGCCGCGGCGGACAGGCCCAGGTTGGCGCCGTGGATGTGGCGGTGCCCGTCGACCGGGCGGTAGTGCGCTGCAAAGGCCTGGGCCACAAGGCCGGCGCGCTCGCCATGGGCCTGCCAGTCCGCCACCCAGACACAGCCGCACACGGCCTCGCACTGCAGCGCGAGCTGGGCCGCCAGCCAGTCCTCGGCCACGGTCGAGTCGGCGTCGGTGAACGCGAGCCAGCGCGCGCCGGCGGCCAGCAGCTGCCGGGCGCCCGCGTGCCGCGCGATGCCGACATTGCGCGCGCACAGGGCCAGCGTCTGCGCACCGCCGGCCTGCGCCAGCGCCGCGGTGTCGTCGCGGCAGGCATCGGCCACCACTAGGATCTGCACGGGCTCGCCGACCAGGGCCGGGTGCGCGGCGGCGGCCCGTGCGGCGGCCACGGCCGCCCCGATGTGGGCGGCCTCGTCGTGCGCCGGGATCACCACGCCGATCACCGGATGACCTCGCGCCGGGCAACCGAACGCGCATCGCGTGTCCAAAGCTTGAGACTGAAGTCTTCCTCCTCGTGCGCGAGCAGCTGGTGCAGCTCCAGACCGCCGAGTTCGGCATGCACAGCGGCGGTGTCGCAGGCCCGGCCCGCGAAGTCCGGCCGCCAGTCGCACGCCAGCAGCACGCCGTCGTCGGCCAGGCTGCGCGCGCAGTGGCGCGCCACGGTGCGCACCGCGTCGAGGGGCAGGAAGTACAGCAGCTCGCTGAGCACGATGAGGTCGAAGCGCTCGGCCAGCGGCCACTGGTTCGGCAGCACATGCTGCGCCACCCGCACCTGGGGCAGCAGCGCGGTGCGCGCACTCGCCGCGCGCAACACCTGCCCCGAGAAGTCGGCGGCCAGCACCGCGTCGCAGCGCGTGGCCAGCTGGGCCGTCAGCTCGCCGTTGCCGCAGCCCGGCTCGTAGCAATGACGAAAGCGCCGGCGCGGCAGGCTCGCCAGCACCAGGGCGCGCTTGCGCTCCTCGTACCAGCGCGTGCGCAGGTCGTAGGGGTCGGGGTCGGCTTCGTAGAGCTGTTCGAAGTGCGCATGCAGCGCGTTGGCGGGCGTCATGCGAACAGCAGCTCGAAGGGCCGCTGCACGCGCGCGGTCGCGGCCGCAGCACCGGCGTGTGCGGGCGATCGGGGTCGCGGTGCCATCGCGAGCGAAAGGCCTGCACGGCCGCGCGCTTGCGCGCCAGCAGCTCGGCCGGCAGCGCCAGCAGCCGGGCGCGGTCCCAGGGCATGCGCGGCGTGCCGGCCGGGGCCCAGTGCCAGCCCCAGACCGGACCTCATACAGGCGGGCGCCGCGCACGGCGGCGCCGCACGCGCGGCACGCGCGCAGGCCTCGTGGTCGGGATGGCCGTCGAACGCCCAAGTCGTGAACACCACGTCGTCGGGCGTCAACAGGGCCTGCAGGCGCCGCGCCAGCCGGCCGGCCCGGGCCGCCACCTGGCCGTCTCCCAGGCCGAGCCGCAGAATGCCGGCGCGCACGCCTAGCAGGCCCAGGGCCGTGTCGGTCTCTTCGCTGCGCCGCCGCGCCAGGGCCGCGGGCGTCCAGCGGCGCGAGCCGGCATGGCTGGCCTCGCCGTCGGTCACGGCGACCACGACGGTGCGGCCCTGCAGCTGGGCCAGCGCGGCCAGCAGGCCACCGACCATGAGCACCTCGTCGTCCGGATGCGGCGCGACGACGACGGCGCGCTGCAGCGGCGACACCGGCTGCGCAGCCTGCACACGGGCCAGCGGCTGGCCGTGCAGCCAGGTGCGCCAGTCGGCCTCGGCCGTGCCCTCGCCTTCGATCCGGCGTTCGCTCACAGTGTCCATGGCAGGTTTTCCGTCAGGAGGGTCTGGCCCAGCGCCGCGAGGTCTCGTTCGGCATGGCTCTGGCGCAGGAAGATGGGCAGGTCGGCCATGGCGCGGCCCAGGGCCGCGTCCTGGCACAGCGGGCCGGCGCCGAGGGCGCGGCCGGCGTGGTGCAGCACCGCCAGCGCATCGCGCTCGACGGCCAGGCGCACCCGCAGGGCCCAGCGCCGGGCGTCCTGCCGAGGGTAGGCGTCGATCCAGGCGGCCGCGGCGCGCAGCAGGGCCGCGCCGGCCTGCAGGGCCACATCGACGTGGCCCAGGTGGGCGTGCTGGTGCGCCTCCGCGCGTTCGCCGCGCGCGGCCAGCGCGGCCTGGGCACGGTGCGCGATGCCCGCGGCGCCGCCCCACCAGCAGGCCGCGATGCCGGCGCCACCCTGTCAGAAGCCGGGCCGCTGCACATAGCTGCCCGGCGTGCCGACGGCACGCGCGTGGGCCTGGTCGAAATGCACGTCCACGCTGCGCGTGGCGGCCATGCCGGTCGCCTGCCAGCCGTCGACCGTGATGCGCACGCCGCCCTGGTCCAGCGCCACGGCCGCCAGGCAGGGCTTGCCTGCGGGGTTCCAGCAGCTTACCACGGCGTGGTCCACCCCGGCGGCGCCGGAGCACCAGGCCTTGCGGCCCGTCTGCCGTAAGCAGCCGTCGGCGTCGGGCTCGGAACAGTGCAGGCGCGCATCGGGCGGTTCGGCGCACCAGGTCGCCCAGGTGCCGCGCGCGGCGGGTATTTCGAGTTCGGCGAGTTCGGCGAGGTTCGCCAGCGCGTCGGTGTGCCCCTCGAAGAGTTTGGCGAGCAGGAGATCGTGCGCTGCCACACGGGCCAGCGCCTGCGAGCGCGGCAGCGTGCGGCCGCTGCCGGGCAGCGGCAGGCGGTCCTGCCCCGCCTCGACCCGGGCGCGCACGGCCTGGCCGGGTTCCGCCGGCAGGCCGGGCCACACGGGTTCTTGCGGCACGCGCGGTGTCAGGTCGGGGTGCCCTGCACCTGGTGCTTGAGCTGCGAGGCCTTCTGGTGCGCGTCCTTGACGGCCTGCTGCAGGGCGGGGTCAACCTGGCCGGCGGCGCGGCAGGCTGCTATGGCCTTGTCGGCCGCCTGCTCGATCTCCATGGCGGCCTGGACCAGCGCCTTGGCGTCGGTCAGCGCGCGCTTGGTGCGGGCCTGCTGGTGCAGGTCGTTCACCGCGTTCTTGACCGCTGCGTCGGCCTGGCCCTTCTTGAGTTGTTCGACGGCTTGGTCGGTGGCCTGTTCGATGGCGCCGATGGCTTGCTGGATGGCTTGGGTTTCCATGTTGTTCCTGTACTGGTGGAGAGATGGGCACGCAGCCGCGGCGCGGTGCGATCCGGATGGCCCGTCGCAACGGGTTGGAACCAGTGTTCAGTTGCGCCCACGGCCGTGGCGTCGTCATCGGGCGGGTCCCCCTGTCAGCACAGCACCCAGGCGCGGACGCACTGCGCGCAAGACAACGCAGCGTCTGCATATTCACCTGCAAAGTGATACCGCGACAACCGCGCCTTCATTGGGCCGCGCGGGAAGAAGCGCCCCTTATCCGCACATACTTGGCCACTCTCGCGGTCGACTTTGCTTTGTTCTATAGCCGCGTCCTGTCACATCCACCACCACCGCGCTTACCGGGCTGCCGCCGAGCGTGGGCATCTCAGGAGCGCATCGACTCGCCCTGCTGCACGCCATTGCGCGTGCAACGGACAGCTGCGGCCATGGCGTAGGCCTGGCGACGCACGCGCATGATGGAGCCCAGCGGCCGGTGCGCCACGATGCCGCGCCAGGGACTGAACGCGAGACGGTCTTCCTCGGCCGGCGTGCCGCAGTGCCAAGCGTCCTGCGCCGGCACCACGAGGCGGGCCACCGGAACAAAGGGCGACAGGTCCTCGGGCCAGCGCACCGAGGCGTCCTCGATCGGCATGCTGCCCAGGTCCATGCACAGCTGCACGCGCAATTCCCAGGTGCCGCCGAACGCAGCGAAGTGCGCGACCACCGCGTCGCGCAGCGCATTCGGCCCGGCGCCCAGGTCCACGGGCGCATCCTTGAGCGCCAGCAGTTCGGGAGAGACAGGCGCCAGCGACAGCTTGGCCATGGACGGCCCGTAGCGCAGCGGCACCTGCGTGTAGTAGGTCTCGCCCAGCGGGTGCGTGGCCGGGTGCCCGCCCAGGGCCTTGAGCGTGGCGCTCTCGCCGCCAGCCTTTTCCACCAGGCTCTCCAGGCCACGCAGAGCGGCCGACAGCAGCTTCTTGGCGTTGGGGGCCTTGTCCGTGGTGGCAGCCAGCAGCTTGAGGTTCTTCAGAAACTTCTTCGCATCGGGCGCCGCGAACACCGGGCCGTTGACCATCAGGAAGTCCTGCGTGGCGGCGCCGTCCGCGGCGTCCAGCCGTTCGCCTGCCACATCCAGGATCTTGAGTGCCAGCCCGCGCGGCGTGGAAACGCTGTCGTCCAGCAGGTCGCCCGGCGAACTCGACAGGCGCAGGATGGCCGCATGCTCGCCCGGCGTGGCGAACGCGCCCTGGGCCAGCACCGGCGGCAAGGCCGGCACGTGCAGGCGGCCGTGCAGCAGGCCGTGGCTCTTGGCGTGCACGCTGCGAAAGGCATGGCCTTCGTCGCGCGCCACGGTCTCGGCGATGCGGCCCATGGTCTCCATGAGTTCGCGCGCGGTCTCGGCCTCGTCGTCCTCTAGCCGCTCGCAATCGGGCACCCATGGCAGGGGCGCGAACGGTGCGCGCGCGGCATCGGGCGTGGTCGTGGGCATGGCTTCTCCTGGGTTCATGGGGTGGCGCGCTCAAGGCGTTCCACACGCACGGGGATGCACTTGGCGGCCGGCACCTGGCTGCCCTCGGCATGGTGGCCGAGCGGGACGAGTGGGTTGCATTCGGGGAAGTAGCCAGCGACAGAGCCGGCCGGCAGGTCGTAGGGCAGTGCGCGCAGCCCGGGCAGGCGGCGCGGGTGGCCGTCGTCGGCGACACCGTGCACCAGCACCGCGTCGCCCTCGGCCAGGCCGCGCACGGCCATGTCGTCCGGGTGCATGAGCAGCACCATGCGCGTGCCCCAGACGTTGCGGAAGCGGTCGTCCAGGCTGTAGATGGTGGTGTTGAACTGGTCGTCGCTGCGCAGCGTCATGAGGCGCAGTACATCGGGCGCGTGCTCGGACGCGGGCGCAGGTGGCAGGACGAAGCACGCCTTGCCGCTTTCGGTCTTCCAGATCCGCTCGCGCGCGGGGTTGGGTTTGGGGACGCCACCGGGTTCGCGCAGGCGTGCGTTGAAGTCCTTGAACACGTCCGGCCAGGTGGCTTCGATCGCGTCGCGCACGCTGGCGTAGTCGTGCGTCCACCGGGCCCAGGGCACTTCGGCACGCGGCTCCAGCGTGGCCTGGGCCAGCGCGGCGACGATGGCCAGCTCCGAACGCAGGCCCGGGTCGGCGGGCTCGGCCACGCCGTCCGACGCGTGGAAGCAGCCCGTGGAATCCTCCACCGTGACGGTCTGCGGGCCGCTGCCCTGGCGGTCGATCTCGATGCGGCCCAGGCAGGGCAGCAGCCAGGCCGCGCGGCCGGGCACGAGGTGGCTGCGGTTGAGCCGCGTGGCCACGTGCACCGTGAGCTGCAGCCGGCCCCAGGCCGCCTCCAGCCGTTCGGTGTCGGGCGCGGCACGCAGGAAGTTGCCGCCCAGGCCGACGAAGCCGCGCACCGCCCCGTCGAGCACGCCCTCGCAGGTGGCCACCGTGTTGCGGCCCGGCGTGCGCGGCGGCTCGAAGCGGTAGATCTGCGCGAGCCGGTCCAGCGGCGCGAGTTCGGGCTTCTCGGTGATGCCCACCGTGCGCTGGCCCTGCACATTGGAGTGGCCGCGCACGGGGCAGATGCCGGCGCCGGGCTTGCCGATGTTGCCGCGCAGCAGCAGCAGGTTGCTGAGCATCTGCACGTTCGCCACGCCCTGGCGGTGCTGCGTGAGGCCCATGCCGTAGACACCCAGCACGGCACCCGCCACGGCGTAGGTGGCGGCGGCCTGCTCCAGCGCAGCACGCGCCAGCCCGCTGTGCGCCTCGATGTCCTCCCAGCGCGCGGCGCGCAGCTGCTCTGCAAAGGCGTCGAAACCCTGCGTGTGCTCGGCGATGAAGGCGGCGTCCAGGATGCGCGGCGCGGCCGCGGCCTGGGCCGCATCGTCGGCCTCGACCAGCCACTTGCACAGGCCGGTCAGCGCCGCGATGTCGCCGCCGTTGCGCACCTGCAGGTACTGGGTGCTGATGATGGTCTCGGCCGGCGTCAGCATCTCGCGCGGAGACTGCGGATTGGCGAAGTGCAGGAGACCGACCTCCTTGAGCGGGTTGAAGGTCACGATGGGCACGCCACGCGAGCGCGCCTCCTGCAGTTGGTGCAGCATGCGCGGGCTGCTCACGCCCACGTTTTGGCCGAAGAAGAAGATCGCCTCGGTCTGCGCGAAATCCTCCAGCGCCACCGTGCCCACCGGCACGCCGATGGTCTGCGGCAAGGCCACCGAGGTGCTCTCGTGGCACATGTTGGAGCTGTCGGGCAGGTTGTTGTTGCCGTACAGCCGCGCCAGCAGCTGGTACAGGTAGCTGGTCTCCAGCGAGGCCCGGCCCGAGGCGTAGAAGACCACGGATTGCGGATCGTCTGCGCGCAGCGCGCGCAGTTCGGCACCGATGGCCGCGAAGGCCTCGTCCCAGCCGACCGCCAGGTAGCGGTCGCTCGCGGCGTCGTAGCGCATGGGGTGGGTGAGCCGGCCGCCGGCTTCCAGCGCATGGTCGCTGAAGCCGCGCAGCGCGGCCAGCGTGTGGCCCGCGAAGAAGTCCGGGCCCAGGCGCTTGTCCGTCAGTTCCCAGGCCGTCGCCTTGGCGCCGTTTTCGCAGAACTCGGCCAGATGCGGCTGGGCCGGCTTGGCCCAGGCGCAGCTCACGCAGGCGAAACCGCCCGGCTTGTTCTGCTGGCGCAAGGCCTTGGCCGTGGCCAGCGGTGCGCCCTCGCGCACCACGCTGAGTGCGACGGCCTTGATGGAGCCCCAACCGCCCGCTGGCTGGCCATAAGCTTGCAGGGGTTCCGGGTGATCGGGTGTAGCGGGCTGCATCGCGGCTCCTGAAGAATCCATGCACTGTGCGTGGCCCAGCGCGAGCAGCACGTCGGCCGGACCAACCCCTCGGAGTAGGAGAACGATGCGCGCGCCTGTCCGCCGTCATGGCGCAACACGCTGTGCCTTTCCCCCCTGGCGGCTCGGGGCGGCGTCGAACAGCTGCAGGTCTTCGCCGATGGATTTCCGTCTTACCGCATGCCTCGGTGCAATTCACGGCAAAAGCACAACCGAAGGCCATGCCGTGAAGAGCATCGCGACCACCGCGATCGCGGTCGCTCCACGAGCAAAGCGTCGCTTCCAGCGAGCGAGGTCTCCCCTCGCATCGGTGCGCTCGAGGCGCCAGTGGAGAACACCCACTGCTGCGAGCGCGACGATGGTGAACACCCAGGCCATCACATGGTTCCACCAGCGATGAGGCGAGAACTCGGAAACAGCCCAGCAGCCGATGAAGTGGACAAACCAGATCGATAGCGAACTCAGCACGGGCTGCCAGCTTGGCGGTCGGCTGATGATCATGCCCCGCCCCACGGCACGAAGCGCGGCAGCAGCAACGCGGCGCTTCCTTCGAACGCGGTGTAGATGAACAGCAGGCGCAGAGCTTCCAGTGTCTTGTTGGCGGGTCCCGGCGCCAAGCCGCGCATCCAGCGGGCGACGTAGTAGATGGCGCAGAGGAGCACCGCAGCGACGATCACGCCGTGCCAGGCCAGCATGACAAAGATCGCTGCGCCTTGCGCGCTGGCATCGCCGCGCAGGCCAGCGCTCCACCAGTCGTGCACATCCACGGCCAGCGCGGCAACCAGGCAGCAGGCGCTCAGCGCCATCAGCGCAGCACTGATGCCGGGGCCGTACCGCAGGCGCGCCAGCGCCGGCCTTGCCGCCCACGCCAGCGCGGCCGCCGTCGCCAGCAAAGCCAGGCCACCGACCAGCCCGCCCCGCGGTGCCGAGACGCGCCACCAGTCGGGATGGGAGCCGGCCAGGTACAGGTAGCTGAACATCGCCATCAGGAAGATCATTCCGAGCACGATGTCGAGCAGCACCGCAGCCCACCAGGCGTGCGACTGCGGTCCCGCGAAGTACGTCGGCAGCTTGATGCCCGCTCCGACGTCCGCCTGCTGCTGCGCGAGGTGGCGGTCACTGTCCCACATCCAGCGCATTAGACTCGCGATCGCGAGTACGCCGCAGGCCGCGCACAGTACCAGCGCCTTCACCGTCAGCAGCAGGAAGAACCCGGCCGTGAAAAGCGCCGCGAGGAATGGCCACCACGAAGGTCCCGGCATGATCTGCAGGTACTGGGGCTCTGCGCGCGAGGTGCTGGTGATCAGCGTCTCACGATGGCCGGTGGCGGTGTTCGGCAGGAAGTATCGGCCCGCTTCCACGTCCTTGCCGAGCTGGGGGTCGGCCCACAGCGGCTCGAGGTGGTTGATCACCGGAATCGAACGCACTGCATAGTTGCCCGCGGACAGCCACTCCAGCGTGCCGCCGTTGAAGACGTTGCGCGCGCTACCTCCGGTTCCGCGGCTGAAGCAGCGCACGGCATCGATGACGAACAGCAGCACGCCGGCGGCGATGATGAATGCGCCGACAGTCGAGATCAGATTGGGCAGGCCCCACAGCCGCTCGGGCAGGTAGGTATCCACACGCCGCGGCATGCCCATCAGGCCAGTCAAGTGCATCGGCAGGAAGCACACGTGCACGCCCACGAAGTGCAGCCAGAAAACCCAGCGGCCAATCCTCTCGGAGAGCTGCCGACCGGTGAGCATCGGCGTCCAGTAGTAGAAGCCGGCAAAGAGCGGGAATACCATGCCGCCGATCAGCACGTAGTGGAAATGCGCGACCACGAAATATGTGTCGTGCGCCTGGCCGTCGAATGCCACCATGCCCACCATCACGCCGGTCAGCCCGCCCATCACGAAGATCAGG
>NZ_BMYK01000048.1 GCF_014652235.1 Pseudorhodoferax aquiterrae | reverse complement strand
GGGGAATTCGTACTTGTCCAGCAGTTCGCGCACTTCCATTTCGACGAGCTCGAGCAGTTCGGCGTCGTCCACCATGTCGCACTTGTTCAGGAACACGATGATGTAGGGCACGCCGACCTGGCGGGCCAGCAGGATGTGCTCACGGGTCTGCGGCATCGGGCCGTCGGCGGCCGAGCACACCAGGATGGCGCCGTCCATCTGGGCGGCACCGGTGATCATGTTCTTGACGTAGTCGGCGTGGCCAGGGCAGTCCACGTGGGCGTAGTGGCGGTTGGCCGTCTCGTATTCCACGTGTGCGGTGTTGATCGTGATGCCGCGGGCCTTTTCTTCGGGAGCCGCGTCGATCTGGTCGTAAGCCTTGGCCTGGCCGCCGAACTTGGAGGCCAGCACCGTCGTGATCGCTGCCGTCAGCGTCGTCTTGCCGTGGTCCACGTGACCGATCGTGCCAACGTTCACGTGCGGCTTGGTCCGCGTGAATTTCTCTTTTGCCATTTCAAATCTCCAAAGAGCATGTCCCGTGATGAGGTTTTAGGTCTGCACGGCATTGCTGGATCGTCACGCACGGGCACGTGACGGCATGCCGTCGCAGACCAGCGAAGGACATGGCGGCAGCGCCGCCCTGTCCCTTGGGTCTTCTTACTTGGCGCGCGCTGCCACGATGGCTTCGGACACGTTGCGCGGGGCTTCCGCGTAGTGCTTGAATTCCATCGTGTAGGTGGCGCGGCCTTGGGTGGCCGAACGCAGCGAAGTGGAGTAGCCGAACATTTCCGACAGCGGGACCTCGGCCTTGATGGCCTTGCCGCCGCCGACCATGTCGTCCATGCCCTGCACCATGCCGCGACGCGAGGACAGGTCGCCCATCACGGTACCGGCGTAGTCTTCGGGCGTCTCGACTTCCACGGCCATCATGGGCTCGAGGATGACGGGGCCGGCCTTCTTGCAGCCTTCCTTGAAGCCGAAGATGGCAGCCATCTTGAACGCCAGTTCGTTCGAGTCCACGTCGTGGTACGAACCGAAGTGCAGCGTGACCTTCACGTCGACCACCGGATAGCCGGCCAGCACGCCCTGCGTGACGGCTTCGTTGATGCCCTTCTCGACCGCGGGAATGAATTCGCGCGGCACCACACCGCCCTTGATCGCGTCGACGAACTCGATGCCCTTGCCCGGCTCGTTCGGCTCGATCTTGAGCA
Organism: Pseudorhodoferax aquiterrae; assembly: GCF_014652235.1. Classification (GTDB taxonomy): domain Bacteria; phylum Pseudomonadota; class Gammaproteobacteria; order Burkholderiales; family Burkholderiaceae_C; genus Pseudorhodoferax; species Pseudorhodoferax aquiterrae. The sequence goes on along the minus strand of NZ_BMYK01000048.1, from coordinate 25,534 downwards.
CCACGTGGCCGTACTGGCCCTTACCGCCGGACTGGCGAACGAACTTGCCTTCGGCTTCGTCGACGGTCTTGCGGATGGTTTCGCGGTAGGCCACCTGCGGCTTGCCGACGTTGGCTTCCACGCCGAATTCGCGCTTCATGCGGTCGACGATGATTTCCAGGTGCAGCTCGCCCATGCCGGAAATGATGGTCTGGCCCGATTCTTCGTCGGTCTTCACGCGGAAGGACGGGTCTTCGGCGGCCAGGCGCTGCAGCGCGATGCCCATCTTTTCCTGGTCGGTCTTGGTCTTGGGCTCGACGGCCTGCGCGATCACGGGCTCGGGGAACACCATGCGCTCCAGCGTCACGATGGCGTCCGGGTCGCACAGCGTCTCGCCGGTGGTCACGTCCTTCAGGCCCACGCAGGCGGCGATGTCGCCAGCGCGGATCTCTTCGACTTCCAGGCGCTCGTTGGCGTGCATCTGCACGATCCGGCCGATGCGCTCCTTCTTGCCCTTGACCGGGTTGTAGACGGTGTCGCCCTTGGACAACACGCCCGAGTACACGCGCACGAAGGTCAGCTGGCCGACGAAGGGGTCGGTCATGAGCTTGAACGCCAGCGAGGAGAACTTCTCGCCGTCGTCGGCCTTGCGCGAGGTTTCCTTCTCGTCCTCGTCCGTGCCGGCCACCGGGGGGATGTCCACGGGGGAAGGCAGGTAGTCGATCACGGCGTCCAGCATGCGCTGCACACCCTTGTTCTTGAACGCCGTACCGCACAGCATGGGCTGGATCTCGGTGGCGATGGTGCGGGTGCGCAGGCCCAGCTTGATCTCTTCCTCGGACAGGTCACCTTCTTCGAGGTACTTGTTCATGAGGTCTTCGTTGGCTTCGGCAGCAGCCTCGACCATCTTCTCGCGCCATTCCTTGGCCGAAGCCTCGAGGTCGGCGGGGATGGGCTGGTAGTCGAACTTCATGCCCTGGGAGGCTTCATCCCAGATGATGGCCTTCATCTTGAGCAGGTCGACCACGCCCTTGAAGCCTTCCTCGGCACCGATCGGGATCACGATGGGCACGGGGTTGGCCTTCAGGCGCAGGCGCATCTGGTCATAGACCTTGAAGAAGTTGGCACCGGTGCGGTCCATCTTGTTCACGAAGGCCAGACGCGGCACCTTGTACTTGTTGGCCTGGCGCCAGACGGTTTCCGACTGGGGCTGCACGCCGCCCACGGCGCAGTACACCATGCAGGCGCCGTCCAGCACGCGCATGGAACGCTCCACCTCGATGGTGAAGTCCACGTGGCCGGGGGTGTCGATGATGTTGAAGCGGTGCTCGGGGTAGGACAGGTCCATGCCCTTCCAGAAGCAGGTCGTGGCAGCCGAGGTGATCGTGATGCCGCGCTCTTGCTCCTGCTCCATCCAGTCCATGGTGGCCGCGCCATCGTGCACTTCGCCGATCTTGTGGTTCACGCCGGTGTAGAACAGGATGCGCTCGGTCGTCGTGGTCTTGCCGGCGTCGATGTGCGCCGAGATACCGATGTTGCGGTATCGCTCGATGGGGGTTTTGCGGGCCATGAAAGAAACTCCTTGAACGGCACAGAGCCCGCCCGTCTCGTGGACGGGTCGGGCTCCAGGCCTTTAGAACGACAGGGTGGGGATCAGAAACGGAAGTGGCTGAACGCCTTGTTGGCTTCGGCCATGCGGTGCACTTCGTCACGGCGCTTCATCGCACCGCCACGGCCTTCGGTGGCTTCCATCAGCTCGTTGGCCAGGCGCAGGGACATGGACTTCTCGCCACGCTTGCGGGCGGCTTCCTTGATCCAGCGCATCGACAGGGCCAGACGACGCACCGGGCGCACTTCGACCGGCACCTGGTAGTTGGCGCCACCGACGCGGCGGGACTTCACTTCCACCATCGGCTTGACGTTGTTGATGGCGATCGTGAAGGCTTCCAGCGGGTCCTTGCCCGGGTTCTTCTTCTCGATGAAGTCGAGCGCGCCGTAAATGATGCGCTCGGCGACCGCCTTCTTGCCGCCTTCCATGATGACGTTCATGAACTTGGACAGCTCGACATTGCCGAACTTGGGATCCGGCAGGATTTCACGTTTGGGAACTTCGCGACGACGTGGCATGTTTCACCTCTTTGCTTCAGCCGGCCTTCTTCTCGAAGACCTCGGGAGCCATCCGGGCTTCCCGCTTACTCGACCCACCCCACCTGGGGTTTCGGGTCACTACGCTCTTGGCCGCTGCCTGCGGTTTCGAGCACCGAACGAACAAGACCCGATCAGGCCTTCTTGGGGCGCTTCGCGCCGTACTTGGAACGCGCTTGCTTGCGGTCCTTCACACCTTGCAGGTCCAGCGAACCGCGCACGATGTGGTAACGCACACCGGGCAGGTCCTTGACACGACCGCCGCGAACCAGCACCACGCTGTGTTCCTGCAGGTTGTGGCCTTCACCGCCGATGTAGGAAATGACTTCGAAGCCATTGGTCAGACGGACCTTGGCGACCTTGCGAAGCGCCGAGTTCGGCTTCTTCGGCGTCGTCGTGTAGACCCGGGTGCAGACGCCGCGGCGCTGCGGGGAGTTTTGCATCGCGGGGCTCTTCGAGTTGATGGTCTCGACTTCCCGGCCCTGACGCACGAGTTGATTGATGGTTGGCACTCAAGCCTCTCCTTGTGATGGCGCTCGCCCGACGTCCCAACAACGCAGGTTACACACCGACAACCGCTCCGACCTGAGGTCTTGAACGGCAAACGTGAATCCCTCGGAATTTTCCGAAAAGCCCGCGAGTATAGCGTCGCAGCCTCGGTGCCGCAAGAGATCGGCTATTTGATCCAGAGCCGCACCGCATCCCAGGCACGGCTCAGCACACCGGCCTGCCGGACGGGCTCGAGCACCTGCAGCGGCACGGCAGCGAGCTCCTGGTCGTCCAGCATCACTTTCAGCGTGCCGACGGTCTGCCCCTTCATGAACGGCGCGACCAGCGGATCCGGCCGGGCGACATCGGTCTTGAGGCGGCTGGCGCCTCCGGCAGGCACGGCGACGACCACGGCTTCGGTGCGGCCGAGCCGCAGCGTGTTCTCCTGCCCCTTCCAGACCGGTGGCGTGACCACGGCCTGGTCGGCATCGAACAGCTTGACCGCCTCGAACGCCGTGTAGCCCCAGTTCAGCAGCTTTTGCGACTCGTTGGCGCGCGCGTTCTCGCTGGACGCGCCGAGCACGATGGACAGCAGGCGGCGGCCGCCGGCCAGGTTCGGAAAGTCGCGCCTGGCGGTGGCGACCATGCAGTAGCCGGCCGCGTTGGTGTGGCCGGTCTTGAGGCCATCGACGGTGGGATCGCGGAACAACAGCAGGTTGCGGTTGGTGTCGTTGGCCACCGGCGTGCCCTGGTAGCGGTACTTCTTGATGCTGTAGTAGTGCAGATACTCCGGGAAGTCGCGCACCAGCCGGGTCGACAGAATGGCCAGGTCGCGCGCCGAGGTCGTGTGGCCAGGCTCCGCCAGGCCTTCGGGATTCTTGTAGACCGTGTTCCGCATGCCCAGCGCCTTGGCCTGCGCGTTCATGAGCTGCACGAAGCGCTCGGCCGTGCCGCCCACGGCTTCGGCCAGGGCCATGGTCGCGTCGTTGCCGGACTGCACGACCATGCCCTTGACGAGATCGTCCACCGGCACCTGCATCTTGGGGTCGATGAACATGCGCGAGCCTGGCATCTTCCAGGCCCGCTCGCTGACCGACAGACTCTGGGTCAACGCGAGTTTCCCGGACTTGAGCGCGTCGAACACCAGGTAGGCACTCATGAGCTTGGTCAGCGAGGCCGGCTCGACCGGCGCATCGGCATCCTTCTCGAGCAGCACCTGGTTGGCGGTCATATCCATCAGCAGGTAGGCCCGGGCGGCCACCTCGGGGCCCTGCGGCATCTGGGCGCCGGCCAGCGACATGGCAGCAGCCAGCAGCGGCGCCAGCAGCCCCTTCAAAAAACGGTTCATGGACATCGACAGGAAAACGGCTGCGCGGGCGGCCCGACAGCCGCCAGCACAGCGTCAGACGGGAGCGGCGGCCTGCAGGTGACGGACCACCAGGCCCTTGAGCAGCGGCAATTGCCCGTGAAAGAAATGCCCGCCGCCCGGCACGACGGTAACAGGCAGGGATTGCGGACGCGCCCAATCCAGCACGGCCGACAAGGGCACGGTGTCGTCCTGCTCGCCATGCACGACCAGGGTGCGGACGTGCAGGCCAGGCGGAATCGGGGCGACGTCGAAACGCGATGCCGCCGTTCCCACCAGCACGAGTTGATCGACGGCGCGCCCCGGCGGCAGCTCGGCGAGCGCGCGGCTCGCGACGAAGGCACCGAAGGAAAAGCCGGCCAAGGCCAGCGGGCCATCGCCGGCCAGCTGCGCCACAACGATGCCGAAGTCCTCGGCCTCGCCGCGCCCCTCGTCGTGCACGCCGGCACTGGCGCCGACGCCGCGGAAGTTGAAGCGCACGGCCGTCCAGCCGCACTGCACGAAGGCGCGCGCCAGCGTCTGCACGACCTTGTTGTCCATGGTGCCGCCGAACAGCGGGTGCGGATGCGCGATCACGGCCACGCCGCGCGCAGGGACCGCAGCGTCGGGCGTGTCGCGCAGCACCTCGATGGCGCCGGCCGGGCCTTGCAGCGTGAGCCGCTCCGTGGATGCGTTCATGGCTCAGCGTCCCAGGTGGGCCGGCGTCAGCAGCCGCTCGACGACCTGGCCGTTCTTGAGGTGCGATTCGACGATCTCGTCGATGTCCTGCTGGTCCACGAAGCTGTACCAGACCGCCTCGGGGTAGACCACGGCCACGGGGCCGGCCGCGCAGCGGTCCAGGCAGCCGGCCTTGTTCACGCGCACCTTGCCGGGGCCCGCAAGGCCCGCCGCCTTGACCTGCGCCTTGCAGCGGTCGAAGGCCTCCTTGGCGCCGTGGTGAGCGCAGCAGTCCTCACCATTGGTACGCTCGTTCAGGCAGAAGAAGATGTGGCGCTCGTAGTAGGAGGGTGGCGTGCTCATCGTGGCATTTTAGGAAGCTGGCGCGGCGCGCTGTCCGGACCCGACAGGCGCAGCACGAGGTAGATGGCGGCCACATAGGGCCAGCCCCAGCCCAGCCACTGGGCCAGGCCATGGAAGCGGATGAAGCGGCCCTGCTCCCAGGTCTGCAGCGTCTGCGCGAAATAGGCGCTGGTGGGCGCCTGGTTCAAGAGGCTCAGGTGCAGCGCCAGCGCCAGCAGGGCCAGCGCGGCACAACCGCGCGGACGCGCCGGCAGCAGCAGCACCGACACCAGCAGCGCCCCGGCCCAGCCCACCCGCACCGGCAGCGTCCACCAGGCCCAGGCATGGGCCGGACCGTAGCTCAGCGCGGCCGACAGCGCCGTCGCGCCGGCGCCGACCAGGGTCAGCACCAGCAGAAACCAGGCGCGCCGCCGCACGCCGCTGACCACGCCATAGCCGATCAGGCAGGGCACCAACGCCCCCAGCAGCACGCAGAACATCTCGCTGCCCGGCACCAAGGGCTGCAGCTCCACATCGCGCACGGGCAGCCAGTCCAGGAAGGGCGTGTTGTCCAGGAACTCCGCCAGCGCCTCCTCGAGCCGCTCGAACACCTGGCCCAGGCCCAAGGGCACGGCAGCGGGAAACAGCAGCGCCAGCGGCCACAGCGCCAGCAGCACCAGCGCGCCGCGCGCATCCGGCGTCAGCCAGCCGGCGCGGAAGCGGCTCCAGTGGTCGATGGTGCCGGTGCGCTGCAGCAGCCAGGCCAGCAACGCCCCGAGCCAGACGCCAGCCACATTGAGCGCGAAATCGACGTTGGAAGGCACGCGCCGCGGCAGATAGCCCTGGGTCGTCTCCATCAGGAACGACACCGCGGCGCCGGCCAGCACCGTCAGCAGCACCGGCGCACGCGTGCGACCCGAGCGCAAGCCCGCCAAGGCCAGCAGGAAGCCCAGCGGTGCGTAGCCGAGCACGTTGATCTGCACGTCGAACCAGGTCCACCAGCGCGGCAGCGGCGCCGCCATGAAGGCCCAGGGCGCGATGCCCTGGTCGCGCCAGCCCTCGAACGGGAACAGGCTCGCATACACCACCAGCGCCAGGTAGACCAGCGCCAGCGGCCAGGCCGAGGTCTTGTGCATGGCAGCGCCCGGCGAGCGGCGTCAGAACGGTTTGACGACGACCAGCACCACGGCGGCCACCAGCAACAGCACCGGCAACTCGTTGAACCAGCGGTACCAGACATGGCCGCGCACGGAGGTTCCGTCGCGCAGGCGGCGCAGCTGTGCCGCGCAGGCGTGGTGGTAAGCCAGCACCAGCAGCACCACGGCCAGCTTGGCATGCATCCAGCCGTTGCCGGGGCCGCGGCCGATGCCGTAGTGCAGCCACAGTACCCCGCCCAGCGCCAGTGCCGGCACGGCCAGCATGGTGGTGAAGCGCAGCAGCTTGCGCGCCATCAGCAGCAGGCGTTCGCGCTCCGCGTCCGAGCCCGGCGGCACCATGGCCAGGTTCACGAAGATGCGCGGCAGATAGAACAGACCAGCGAACCAGCTGGCCACGAAGACGATATGAAAGGCCTTGACCCACAGCATCCGCGAAAGTGTAGGCGAGCCCAAAATGCCCCGCGGGCAGGCGCTGCGCGCCCACCCGTCCCCCGAGGGGACGCTTTCCGTCTTGGGGCGGCCCGGCGCCAAAAAAATACCCCGGCCGGTGCAAGCGCGACGGGCCGGGGTGGCAAGCCTGTTGGTTGTTACACGTCGAGGCCCCCGCTCAGGGAGGTGAAGCGGGTAGGCGGCGGACCGCCCGCGGGCAATCTAGCAAAGGCCGCCAGGGCCAGCAAGAGGGCGAATCCCGAGGCCGGCACGGAGGTGCACCGGGCTTGGGGCACACTCTGGCCATGAGCCGCCCCGACCTGTCCCCCCTCGCTTCCTTTCCCGCCGCACGCCCCCGCCGGCTGCGCTACGACGCCTTCACGCGCGACCTCGTGCGCGAGCACAACCTGTCCGCGCACGACCTGATCTATCCGGTCTTCGTGCAGGACGGCAGCGGCCAGCGCCACGCCGTGCCGTCCATGCTCGGCGTGGAACGGCTGAGCCTGGACCTGCTGCTGCCCGTGGCCGAGGAATGCGTGCGGCTGCAAATCCCCGTGATGGCGCTGTTCCCGGTGATCGACCCCGCCCTCAAGACCGCCGACGGTGCCGAGGCCGCCAATCCCGAGGGCCTGATCCCGCGCGTGGTGCGCGCACTGAAGGACCGCTTCCCCGAACTCGGCGTGATGACCGATGTGGCGCTGGACCCCTACACCAGCCACGGCCAGGACGGCCTGCTCGACGCCACCGGCTACATCCTCAACGACGCCACCACCGCCGTGCTGGTGCGCCAGGCGCTGACCCAGGCCGAGGCCGGCGTGGACATCGTGGCGCCCAGCGACATGATGGATGGCCGCATCGGCGCGATCCGGCAGGCGCTGGAGGGCAAGGACCTGGTCCACACGCGCATCATGGCCTACAGCGCCAAGTACGCTTCGGCCTTCTACGGCCCGTTCCGCGACGCCGTGGGCTCGGCCGCCAACCTGGGCAAGAGCAACAAGAAGGTCTACCAAATGGACCCGGGCAACACCGACGAAGCGCTGCGCGAGGTGGCGCTGGACCTGGCCGAGGGCGCCGACATGGTCATGGTCAAGCCCGGCATGCCCTACCTGGACGTGGTGCGCCGCGTGAAGGACCAGTTCGGCGTGCCGACCTTCGCCTACCAGGTCAGCGGCGAATACGCCATGCTCAAGGCCGCCGCGCAGAATGGCTGGCTGGACCACGACGCCGTGATGCTGGAGAGCCTGCTGGCCTTCAAGCGCGCCGGCGCCAATGGCGTGCTGACCTACTTCGCGTTGGACGCGGCGCGCAAGCTGCGCGGCTGACCGGCCGATGCAGATCGTCGAGTTCAGCCCCGGCACGCTGCGCTTCGCCGAGGAACTGCCCGAGCGTGCACCCGAGAACGGCTTCGTCTGGCTGTTCCTCGAGCGCGAGAGCCTGGAGGCCGAACTGCCCGCCGTGCAGCGCGCCGCCCAGCGCCTGGGCGGCTCGCAACTGCTGGACCTGCACTGCGCCGATCTAATCAACGCAGCCCACCCCTCGCACTACGACTACACCTCGGTCTATGACCTGATCGTGTTCCGCCGGCTGGCCACGCAGGAGGAAACCGCCACAGACGCCGAGCCCAACGGCCCGGCCCGCTCCATGCCGGCCGCGTTCCGGCGCATCAGCACGCGCGCGGTCGGCTTCGCGGTGTTCGACCGCCTGCTGGTCAGCGTGCACCCGGCCGGCTGCTTCACGGCCCGCTCCTTCCTGCAGCGCTACCTGTCCGATGCCGTGCACAGCGACGGCCTCACGACCACGGTGCGTTCGCGCCTGCCGACCACGCCGGCCGACCTCATGCTGCGCATGGTCAACGTGATGGTCGACAGCTACCTGGAGCTGCGCAAGGTGCTGAGCCAGCAGCTCGACCACTGGCAGCAGGAGCTGTTGCGGCCCGGCTCGCGCTTTTCGAACTGGAACGCGCTGATGGCGGCCCGCAACGAACTGCACATGCTGGAAGACCTCTGCGAGGAACAGCACGACGCCATGCAGGAATGGCTGGACACGCTGCGCGAGCAGCCCGCGGGCGCCATGCCGCAGGCCGAGCGCGACGGCCTGGTCGCGCGCTCGCGCGACGTGATCGAGCACATCCAGCGCGTGGTCCACCATGTGCGCCGGCTCGAGCAGAACGCAGAGACCGTGGTGCAGATCCACTTCTCGGCGCAGAGCAACCGCACCAACGACATCATGCGCATCCTGACCGCGCTGACCGCCGTGTTCCTGCCGCTGAACCTGATCGCCGGCATCTTCGGCATGAACTTCGAGTTCATCCCGCTGATCCACCAGCAGGACGGCTTCTGGTGGGCCATGGGCGCCATGGCCGTGATCGCGGTGCTGCTGGTGGTGCTGTTCCGGCGCAAGCGCTATCTCGCCCGCACCGGGCGCTGAGCTGGCTCAGTTGGCCAGCGCCAGCTCCAGCGGCTTCTTGGCGCGGAAGGCCCACTTGGGCCCCAGGCGGAACGACTCCAGCTGGGTGGAACTGGCCTCCGCGAAGAACAGATCCTCGGACAGGCCCAGCCGCTCGAAGGCCCGGCGCTGGCGCACCGAGCGGCGGCGCAGGTCGCCCTCGAAGGCATTGCTGTCGCCGCGCGACTGCTCGAAGAAGGCGGCCGCGCGCGCGAGGTTCTGGGCCGCCTGCGCGGTCAGTGCCGGCACCGCGCGCGGCGCCGACAGCCGCGCCTGCGTGATGAAAGGATTGCGCCCCACCAGCAGCCCCCAGGGCCGCCGGCCTTCGGCCGGGTCCACGCTCAACGCCTCCAGCTTGGTCAGGCCGAAATCCCGTGCCAGCGTGAGCCGCATCGCCAGCCAGGGATCGCTCTGGCGCAGTTGCTCGATGGCGCTGCGGGCCGTCGCCTCGTCACCGGCCACCGGCAGCACCAGCGACTGCAGCAGGCGCCGGGCATGGGCATCGTCCTGCGCCGCGGCGGCATGCAGCCAGCCGATGGCCTGCTCGCTCTCGGCCAGCGTGGTGGCGGCACGCAGCACCAGGGCACCGAGCTTGCGCTGCGCCTCGGCCTGACCCAGCGTCGCGGCCTTCTCGAGGAAAAACCGCGCCAGCTGCGGGTTGGAAACCGACAGGCGGTGGTCCGAATGCATGGCGTACAGGTCCAGCCAGGCGTCGTCGCGGCCGGCGTCGGCCGCGCGCAGCAGCAGCGCCACACCCTTGCGCATGTTGCTGCCCGTGGCCAGCCGCGCCGGAGCCAGGCCACTGTGGGAGATGCCGCACAGTGCCCGGCCGAGCAGGCAGGCCGCATCGCGCTCGCCGCGGGCGATCGCCATCTCCAGGCTGGCCTCGACCTGCTCCGGCAGCAAGCCACGCAGCTCGCGGCCTTCGCGTTCGGCCAGCAACACGGCCGCCACGACCAGGTCCGACAGGCCATGCGTGAGCCGCGGCGCCAGCAGCAAGGCCACGTGCACGCAATCGAGCAGCAGATCGAGCGAGCCGCCCTCGCGGGCCTGGCGTGCAGCCATCGTGGCGACCTGGGCCACATCCACGGCGGCACTGCCGGACACGGCGCGCAGCATCGCCACCAAGGCGTCTGCTGCGCGCGCCTGGCGCAGCGCCGCCACAGCCTGGCGTGCCTCGACGTGGCCGCCGGCGGCAGCGGCTTCCAGCCAGGACAGCCCGGCATCGACACGGCTGTGCTGCAGACACAACCACACGCCCAGCTTGAACTGCGCCAGCAGGCTGCCGGCAGCAGCCGCCTTGCGCAAGGCCTCGTCCTGCTGCAGTTGCAGCAGGTCCTGCAACGGCAGGCTCTCGGCGATGGTGCGGGCGGTCTCGATCCGGTCGCGCACGCTGGGATGGCTCAGGTACTCCATGCCGGTCGCGACATGGCGGGGGAAGCCATCGCCCCCGACCAGGTAACGGCGCCCGGCCTCGCTGCGCGCTGCGGCGTCGCCTTGGCGGGCCAGGGCCAACAGCTGGATGTCTTGTCTGCGCATGTTTTCGGCTCCTTTGTTGCGATGGCGCTACGTTTGCAGCGCCTGGGCAGCACCTTTGCGGTGCACCCTCCGCGGTTTGGGATGCCGGGAAGGTTAAAGCAGCCAACCTGACAGCAGCATTTCGCCTAAATTACATCTCTGTAATGATCAATAGTGGTAACCCGGTAGTTACACATAAACAACAAAAAGCCCGCCTCTCTTGCGAGAGGCGGGCGAAAAGTCACCTTGGAGAAGCTCGCCAATCAAATGGCGAAGCGGTGATCCTTAGAAGGCGTGGCGCAGGCCGATGTCCAGACCCTTGGAGCTGTCGCCAGCGCCGGTCACGGAACCGTTCAGAGCCAGGTTCGAGCCGTCCTTGTTCTTCAGGTAGGCGAACGTGGTGTACAGAGCGGTGCGCTTGGACAGGTTGTGGACATAGCCCAGAGCGAACTTGTCGGCACGTGCGTCGCTGTCCTTCTCGCTGGCGCGGGTCCAGGAGGCGCGGATCAGGCCAGCGCCGACCGGCACGGTCGTGCCAACGGTGTACAGACGGGTCTTGGCGCTTTCGCCCAGAGCTTCGCCCTTGTCTTGACCGACAGACACCAGCAGCTTGGCAACGCCGAAGTCGTAAGAACCACCGATGTTCAGGTTCTTGGTGTCAACCTTGGTCGTCAGAGCACCGACGGTCGCGCTGAAATCGGTTTCGCCGTAAGCGACGCCCACGCTGACCGGGCCGTTTTCGTAGCCGACGCGGACGCCATAGCCGTTACCGTATTGGTCGCGGTTCGTTGCCGGGCTGGCATCGCGGCCGTTGCGGTAGTACTGCACTTGACCGAAGAAGCCACCCAGGGTCTTGGGCGTGAAGTACGACACAGCGTTGCTGGTGCGGGTCTGCAGACCGTAGCTGGTCGAGCCCAACAGGTCCTGGGTTTCCAGGATAGCGCCAACGCCGTTGTCGCCGAAGGCGTCATACAGGTTGTTGTAAGGTGCCGTGAAGTCGCGGCCCAGGCGGATCTCGCCCCAGCTGTCGCCCATCAGGCTGACGGTCGAACGGCGGGTGAATGCCAGCGCGTTGCTGTTCTGGCCGTTGCCGTTGTTCAGGGTGTAACCAGCTTCGAGCCAGAAGCCAGCCTTCAGGCCGCCACCCAGGTCTTCCACGCCGCGGAAGCCGATGCGGCTGGTGGACAGACCACCGCTGCCCAGGCCGACGTTGTTGTCGACGCTGCCGCGGCCGACTTGGACCGTCGCGTCGGCGATGCCGAACAGCGTGACGGAGGATTGGGCGTAGGAAGCGGAAGCGGCAGCGGCCAGCACAGCCAGCGTTGCGATCTTTTTCATGGTCATCCTTGAGTGAGGTTTCGTGATCGGGGTCATGTCCCGCGACTCTTCGCAGAGAACATGACCGTGAGCGTAGGGATCGGCCGAGCGCGCCGACAGGCTCGGTGTCGCAAAACCGGGGGGGTCGTTCGCAAACCCCCTGCACTTTTGGCACAACCTGTTTCTCCACCACCACACGGCGCCAACCGGGCTGTGGGCGGGGCACACCGCCGCCAAACCGCATTCGGCTATTTCCAGTTCGGCAACAGTGCGTTGCCAGGGTCCGTCTTGATGGCGTCAAGCGCGGCTCCTACAGTCGCTGTCATCTCCCGGTAAGGTTGGACGTGGCGTTGCAGCCGCCCCGGCCGAGGACTTTTTTGACCATGCGCCTGCTTTCGATCGAAGACGAACCCACCACCGCCGCCTATCTGCACAAGGGGCTGACCGAACACGGCCATGTGGTCGACACCGCCCAGGACGGCATCGAAGGCCTGCACCTGGCCACCTCGGGCCGTTACGACCTGATCCTGCTGGACGTGAGCCTGCCCGGCGCCGACGGCTGGCAGGTGCTGGAGAGCCTGCGCGCGCGCCAGCACACCCCTGTGTTCATGCTCAGTGGCCACGACCAGGTCGAGGACCGCGTGCGCGGCCTGCAACTGGGCGCCGACGACTACCTGGTCAAACCCTTCGCCTTCGCCGAACTGCTGGCGCGCATCCAGGTGGTGGCCCGCCGCGCCGCACAGCCGGCGACGCCGCCCGTGGTGCGCGTGGCCGATCTGGAGGTGGACAGCGCCCGCCGCTTGGTGCGCCGCGCCGGCAAACACCTGACGCTGACGACCAAGGAATTCGCGCTGCTGGACTACCTGGCGCGCCATCTGGGCCAGGTGGTCTCGCGCACCCTGATCGCCGAGAACTGCTGGGACATGCACTTCGACAGCGACACCAACGTGATCGACGTGGCCGTGCGGCGCCTGCGCGCCAAGGTCGACGACCCGTTCGTGGACAAGCTGATCCACACCATCCGTGGCGTCGGCTATGTCCTCGACTCCCGTCCTACCTGAGGTTCCGCCGCCGCAGCCCGTCCGCCACCGGCTGCCGCTGCGCAACTCGATCGCGCTGCGGATCGCGCTGGCGATCTCGGTCGCCACCGTGCTGCTGATGCTGGGCGGCTGCTGGATGGTCGGGCGCCTGCTGGAGCACGAGTTCACGGCCTTGCCCATGGCCATCCCGGAGCAGCAGCGCGACGCCTTCATCGAGCGCGCCTGGCGCGTGATGTTCTGGACGCTGGCGGCCGGCGCCCTGGCCACCGGCGTGCTGGCCTGGTGCATCACGCGGCGCATCCTGACCTCGGTGCGGCGACTGGGCGCCACCGCCAACCGCATCGGCGCCCAGGCCCTGGGCGAGCGCCTGCCGGCCGATGCCGTGCCGGCCGAGCTGGCTCCCGTGGCCCAGGCCTTCAACGGCATGCTGGACCGGCTGCAGGACGCGTTCTCGCGCCTGTCGGGCTTCTCTTCCGACCTGGCGCACGACCTGCGCGCGCCCATCCACCGCCTGCTCACGGCCACCCAGGTCACCTTGTCGCAGCCGCGCAGCGCAGAGGAGTACCGCGCCGTGCTGGAGGCCGCCGTGACCGACTACGAGCGCATCGGCCGCCTGATCGAGAACATCCTGTTCCTGGCCCGCGCCGACCATGCGCAGACGCTGGTCAAGCCCGAGTGGCAGAGCATGCGCGAGCGCCTGACGGGCATGGTGGAGTTCTTCGAGGTGCTGGCCGAAGACCGCGGCCTGCAGCTCGCGCTGGACGTGCAGCCCGGGTTGCGCGCCTGGGCCGACGAGGTGTTGTTCGCCCGCGCGGTGGGCAACCTGCTGACCAATGCACTGCGCCATGCGCGGCCCGGCAGCACGGTGCGGCTGTCGGCCCATGCGATGGCGCCCGGTTACGTGCGCATCACCGTGGCCAACGAAGGCGAGCCGATCGACCCGGCGCACCAGGCCGCCATCTTCCAGCGGCGCTACCGCATCGAGAACCCCGCCGCAGAGACCGGCTCCGGCCTGGGCCTGGCCATCGTCAAGAGCGTGATGGATCTGCACCAGGGCCGCGTCGGCGTGCGCAGCGCGCCGGGCCTGCCGACCGTCTTCACGCTGGACTTCCCGCCGCCGGCCCGGCGGCGTGTGGACTTCAGACCGGCGGCGCGCCGATCTGTTCGGTGACGTAGGCGCGCTGCACGGCGGGCCGTGCCAGCACACGCTGCAGGTAGGGCCCCAGGTGCGGCAGTTCGCGTGCGGGCCTGCCGAAATGCCGCGTCCAGCGCGCCAGCATCAGCGTGTACGGGTCGAGCGCCGTGAAGCGCTCGCCCAGCAGCCAGGCACCGCCATGGCGCGCCAGTTCCTGGTCCAGGATTTCGAGCAGCTGCCCGGCACGGGCTTCAGCGCGCGCCTTCACCGTGGTGGCACCGTGCACATGGTCGGGCGAGGCCCAGCGCTCGGGATAGAAGTACAGGCCCAGCGTGGCATGCAGCGTGTTGCTGAGCCACAGCATCCACTTGTAGTAATGCGCGCGCTCGGCCGAGCCCAGCGCCGGTGCCAAGCCGGCCGCCGGGTGCGTGTCGGCCAGGTGCAGCAGGATGGCGGCCGTCTCGTACAGCACGGTGTCGCCATCGACGAGCACCGGGATCAGGCCGTTGGGATTGAGCCGCAGGTAGGCCTCGGACTTGTGGGCATGGTTGGCTCGGTCCACCAGCAGCAGCTCGAACGGCACGCCCAGCTCCTCGAGCAGCATGTGCGGCGCCATGCTGGCGTCGGTCGGGTGGTAGTACAGCTGCAGCATGGCCAGGCTCCGGTGCGCTGGCTTACTTGGCGGCCGTTACCATGATCTCGACCAGCAGGCGCGGATCGGCCAGCTTGGACTCGACACAGGCGCGGACCGGCAGGTTCTTGGGGTCGACCCAGGCCGACCAGACCTCGTTCATGGCCGCGCGGTTGCCGATGTCGGTCAACCAGATCTGGGCCGACAGGATGCGCGACTTGTCGCTGCCGCAGCGCGCCAGCAGCGCGTCGATGCGGTTCAAGATCTGCTGGGTCTGGCCTTTGACGTCGGCGCTCGGGTCGTCGGCCACGATGCCGGCCAGGTAGACCGTGTTGCCGTGCTCGACGGCGTTGGACAGGATGGGCGTGGGTTCGTGGCGTTGGATGTTCATGGTGGTTTCTCCAGGGTTTCAGAAGGTGTCGCGACACCGAACAGTTCGGCCGCATTGTCCCAGGCGATGCGCCGGGCCAGCGGCGCCGGCAGCGCGCCGAGCCAGCGGCGGTAGTCCTGCATCAGCAGGTCGTAGGCACTCCAGCGCTGGTTGACCCAGGTGTCCGAGCCGACCACGAAGCGCGTCGGGTGCTGGCGCAGCAGCGCGTCCCAGTCCGGGCACAGCAAGCCGTTCTCGCAGGTCAGGCCCGGCCGGTACGAGAGCTCGCCGACCAGGCGCGGATGGCGCTCCAGCAGGGCCTGCACGCGCGCCACCGGCGCACCGCCGATGCCGGTGTGGGCCCAGACCAGCCGCGCGCCGGGTGCATGTGCCATGAGCTTGTCCACGGCCACATCGTCCACATGGGCCAGCACGGCCAGGCCATGCTTCTCGGCGAACTGCATGAGCTGGCGCGCCACCGGCCCGTCGGCGTTGGCACTGTCGTAGAGGTGGAACTCGCCGATGCCGCGGTACGGCCCGCCCTGCGTGCCGCGCCCGAACTCGTCCTCGACCATGGCGTAGATGCTCGGGTCGCGGAACCAGTTCTGGTAGTCGTCGCGGTTGCGGTACAGCCGGATGAAGGGCACGACGGCCACGCCGGCCGCCCGCGTGGCGGGGCTGGCCGCCAGCAGCTTGGTGCCGTCGTTGGTGCGCGAGTTGGCGACGATGGCACGCACGCCGTTGCGCTGCATGCGCGCCAGCACGTCGGCCAGCGGATGCGGGCCCTGCTGGCCGTTCCAGGCCTCGACGTTGTAGTGCAGATGCGTGTCGAACAGCGGGCCGGTGTAGTCGGCGGCGAACGTCGGTGGCGCCAGCAGCGCGGCGACGCAGGCGCTCAGCAACCGGCCGCGCATGAACATTCGAAAGCCTTCGCCTGCGGCTGCGGAGCGAGCGCCTTCGGGCGGCCGGGCGGCGCTCAACCGACGTGCTTGGCGAAGAAGGCCAGCGTGCGCTCCAGCGCGAGCTTGGCCGCGGCCGCGTCGTAGGAGCCGCGCTGGTCGCAGTTGAAGCCGTGGTCGGCCGCGTAGACATGGACCTCGACCTCGGGATGCGCCTTCTTGAAGGCCTCCACGCTGTCCAGCGGGATCCAGTGGTCGCGCTCGCCGAAGTGCGCGAGCACCGGCACCTTGGGCGTGCGCGCCACCTCGGCCTCGGTCGTCACACCGCCGCCGTAGTAGGGCACGGCGGCGGCCAGGCCATTCAAGGTGCAGGCGCTGCGCCAGGTCAGCAGGCCGCCCCAGCAGTAGCCCACGATGCCGACCTTCTTTCCGCTTTCTTTGGCGGCATGGTCGATGGCGGCCTGGATGTCGGCCAGCACGCCGGGCGCGGGCAGCTCTTCCACGGCGGTCTTGAGCGCGAAGCCGGCCTGCATGTCCTCGTTGGAGTAGCCCAGCTCCACGCCGGGCTTGACGCGGTGGAAGGTGGACGGCGCCACCGCCAGGTAGCCCTGGGCGGCATAGCCGTCGGCCACGCTGCGGATGTGCGAGTTGACGCCGAAGATCTCCTGGAGCACCACGATGGCGCCCTTGGGCGTGCCGGCCGGTCGGGCCACGTAGGCGGGGAAACTGAATCCGTCGGCAGACTTCAGGTCGATGAACTGGCCCATGGTGCGGTGCTCCTTCGTTGCGTGTTGGCGAAACGGGCGGTTGTAGCAGGAAACCGCTTGCCCCTCCACCGCACGCCGTCTTGGCGGCGACGCGCACTACGATGCGCCCTTTCCTCGCATGGAGACCCGCATGGACAAGATCGCACTCGTCACCGGCGGCAGCCGCGGCATCGGCGCCGCCACCGCGCTGCTGGCGGCCCGCCAGGGCTGGGCCGTGGCCGTGAACTACACGCACAACGCAGAGGCTGCCCAGGACGTGGTGCGCCGGATCGCGGACCAGGGCGGCCGCGCCATCGCCGTGCAGGCCGACGTGTCCGACGAAGCCCAGGTGCTGCGCATGTTCGGCGAAGTCGACGCGGGGCTCGGCCGGCTCACCGCCCTCGTCAACAACGCCGGCGTGGTGGACCGCAGCCAGCGCCTGGACGAGATGGACCTGGCGCGCTGGCGCCGCATGTTCGACATCAACCTGATCGGCAGCCTGCTCTGCGCGCGCGAGGCCGTGCGCCGCATGAGCACGCGCCATGGCGGCCAGGGCGGCGCCATCGTCAACATGTCGAGCGCGGCCGCGCGCCTGGGCGGCGCGGGCCAGTACGTGGACTACGCGGCCAGCAAGGGCGCCATCGACACTTTCACGCTGGGCCTGGCCAAGGAGGTGGCGGCCGAAGGCATCCGCGTGAACGCCGTGCGGCCGGGCCTGATCGAGACCGAGATCCACGCTTCGGGCGGCCAGCCCGACCGCGTGCAGCAGCTCGCCCACCTGGTGCCCATGCAGCGCGGCGGCTCGGCCGAAGAGGTCGCCGAAGCCATCGTCTGGCTCATGGGCGAAGGCGCGAGCTACACCACGATGGCGCTGCTCGACGTCTCGGGCGGGCGCTGATCAGGCCGCCACGGCAGCGCCGCGCACGGGCCCCACGCGGGCCTCGATCTGCTGCTGCAGCTCGCGCCGCAAGCCCAGCAGGAAAGCCAGCTCGGCCAGCACGAACAGCGGGCCGATGACCAGGCCGACCAGGTCGTCGACGAAGGCCGGCTTGCGCCCTTCCCACCAGTGGCCGACGAACTGGATGAGCCAGCCGACCACGAACAGGCCCAGGCCCCAGCCCAGCCAAACCGGCGTGGGCTGCGCCGCGAGCACTTGCGCGCACCACAGCGCCAGGCCGAGCAGCACCGCCATCACGGCGCCGAGGCGCACGTCCAGCCACAGGTAGTACAGCGCCGTGGCCAGCGTGACCAGCGTCGCGGCCGAGACGGCCGCCGGCCCGGCCTCGACCAGCACCGGCCGGGCCAGCAGCACGGCCACGGCCTGCACGATCATGGGGATGCCGATGAAATGGGTGGCGATGTTGCGGCGGTCGCGGTGGTAGGCCGCGTACTGGCTCAGCTGGTCGACGAGCTTGCGCATGTGGTCTCCGTGTCGTTCTGGCGCGCTTGTACACCCGCGGCGCCGGTCGCTCAAGCCAGCAGCGCGTCGCGCCAGGCGGTGGTCTTGGCCGCCAGCGGCATGCCGGCGTGGGCGGGGCTCGTGGAAGGCAGGCGCAGCAGTTCGAGCGGCGGGGCGAGCCGCGGCAGCACCTGGCGACGGAACACGGCCTCGGCCTTGGCGCCGTTGAAGCACACGCGCTGCACCCGCGGGTGGGCGGCGAGGAAGGCCGCGAAGTCGTTGGGCACGATGCTGGCCGGCACGATGGCGCTGTCCAGGCTGCCCGGGCGCTCGCAGCTGGCCAGCACGTCCCACAGGGCCACACCGCCGTCCTGCAAGGCCGCCAGGCGCCTGTCGTACGCCGTGTGCAGCGGATCGAAGCCGAACAGCGCGCCCATGATCTTCCAGAACGCGTTCTGCGGATGGGCGTAGTACTGCTGCAGCCGCAGCGACATGGCGCCCGGCATGCTGCCCAGCACCAGCACGCGCGCGTCCGGCCGCGCCACCGGGGGAAAGCTTTCGACCTGCGCCATGTTCAAAGCGGCCGCTGCGCCTCGGCATGCAGCCAGGCGATGAAGTCCTGCGCATCGGGGTTGGCCTGGGCCTGCGCGCCGGCCCCCACGAAGTAGCCGCGCTGCGAATGCCCGCTGCGCTCGAACGGGGCAACCAGTTGGCCGCTTTGCAGCAGCGCGCCCGCCAGCGGCAGCCGGCCGATCGCCACACCCTGCCCGGCCAGCGCGGCGGCCACGGCGTCGTTGTAGTTGGAAAAGCGCAGCTGGTTGGTGCCGCGGATGCCGGCCAGGCCCATGACCTGCAGCCAGGGCGCCCAGTCCTCCATGGGCGCCATGCCGTGGTGGCCCTCCATGACCAGGAGCGTGTGGTGCACGAGGTCGGCCGGGCTGCGCAGCGGGCGCGCCGGGTCCTGCAACAGGCGCGGCGCGCAGACCGGCAGCACGGTCTCCTCGAACAGCGGCCGGCCCATGCCCTGGGCGATGGCGCAAAAGCGCACCGCCACGTCGATGCCGGCGCGCTCCAGGTTCAGCAGCTCGTTGGTGGCCGACACGCGCACGTCCACCAGCGGATGGTCGGCCGAGAAGCGCGCCAGCCGCGGGATCAGCCACAGCGAGGCGAAGCCCGGCGTGGTGGTCACCGCCACCTGGCGCGCGCGGCGCACGGCGCGCACGCTGGCCGTGGCGTCGCGCAGGCGCTCCAGGCAGTCCTGCACGGCGCGGTACATGGTCTCGCCGGCCGGGGTCAGCGCCAGCGCGCGGTGGCGCCGCTCGAACAGGGCCACGCCCAGGCCCTCCTCCATTTGCTGGATCTGCCGGCTCACGGCCGACTGCGTGAGCGCGAGTTCCTCGCCGGCCCGCGTGAAGCTCAGCGTGCGCGCGGCCACGGCGAAGCTGCGCAGCAGGTCCAGCCGCGGCAGATCGTCACGTGCGATGCCTGCATCCTCGGTTTTCGCATTCTCATTTCGCATGCAAAGCATTCAAAACGACCGTTGGAACGATCGGATTCTAGGTCCTACATTCATTCCACCGAAGCATGTGATGGGGAACGACATGGATGCTCTGACCGAATACGAACTGCCCTTGCGCGGCCTGTTGCGGCTGCCGCCCGGCAGCCGCGTGGCCTGCGACAGCGGCAGCCTGTGGATCACCGAGGACGACCAGGTGCGCGACACGGTGCTCGAGCCCGGCGAACAGTTCGCGCCCGTGGCCCGCGGCGCGCTGCTGGTGTACGCACTGACGCCCGCGCGGCTGCACCGCCTGCAATAGCACCGGGACCGGCCGTGGACACCGCCCTCGCCTGCCCGCAGCGCAATGCCAGCGCGCGCTGGGACTTCGCCGACGGCCGCGCCGTGACCGTGCGCGCCGTCCAGCCCGACGATCTGCAGCTGGCCTCGGAGTTCGTCGCGCGCGGACTCACGCAGCAGTCGCGCTACCAGCGTTTCCAGACCGGGCTCAGCGCGCTGCCGCCCGGCATGGCGGCCTACCTGACCAACATCGACTTGCGCCAGCATGTCGCGCTGCTGGCCGTGGCCGACCACGGCGGCGGTGCGCAGCAGGTCGGCGAGGCGCGCTATGTCTGCGACGGCGACTTGCCCGACCAGGCCGAGTTCGCACTCGCCGTGGCCGACGACTGGCAAGGCCTGGGCCTGGGTGGCAGGCTGCTGCGCCAGCTCGTGCGCGTGGCACGCCGGCACGGTGTGCGGCGGCTGTACGGCGATGTGCTGCGCACCAACCAGCCCATGCTGGCGCTGGCCCGCGCCCATGGCTTTCGGCCCGAGCGCCAGGGCGATGCGCGCCTGGCGCGCGTGGCCCTTGCGCTGGACGAACCGCTGCCCCAGCCCATCCACCGCCCCGTGCGCGACAGACTGCGCGCCTGAAGAACCGGCGGCGGTGCAACGCCGCTACCCTATGGGCCATGCTCCGGCCCGCACACGACGCGTCGACGACCCCACCCTGGCTGGGCCGCGCCTGCACGCGCCGGGAGGACGACGCGCTGCTGCGCGGGCAGGGGCGGTACCTGGCCGACCTCGCGCCGCCGGGCTGCCTGCACGCCGCCTTCGCACGCAGCAGCATGGCGCACGCGCGCATCGCGCTGGCCAACCTGGCCCACCTGCGCGCCATGCCCGGCGTGCGCCTGGTGCTGGCGGGCGAGGACCTGCAGACCCTGGGCCACCTGGCGGTCAATCCGCTGTTCCCCGACGTCCGCGCCTTCCACACCCCGGCGCTGGCGTTCGGGCGTGCGCTGTGCGTGGGCATGCCGATCGCGCTGGTCGTGGCCGACACGGCCGCGCAGGCCCGCGATGCGGCCGAGGCGCTGGCCGTGGACTACACGCCGCTGCCCGCCTGCACCACGGCCGAAGCAGCGCTTGCGGCGCCCGCCCTGCTGGACGGCTGGCCCGACAACACCGCCTTCACGCAGCGCCACCAGGCCGGCGACCTGGCCCAGGCCCGCGCCCGGGCCGCAGCCACGGTGCAGCTGCGCATCGCCTGCCCGCCCGTCGCACCCATGGCGCTGGAACCGCGCGGCCTGCTTGCGCACTGGCAAGACGGCCGGCTCACGGTGTGGACGCCGCTGCAATCGCCGCACCGCGCGCGCCTGGAACTGGCCCGCGTGCTGGGCCTGGCGCCCGAACAGGTGCGCTGCATCGCCCCCGAGGTGGGCGGCGCCTTCGGTGGCAAGGCCTCGCTGGGTCCGGAAGAGGTGGCGCTGGCCGCCTGCGCGCTGCAGCTGCAGGCGCCCGTGCGCTGGGTCGCCACGCGCGAGGAAGACTTCGTCTCCGCACCCCAGGGCCGCGCCGGCCGGATCGCCGCACAGGCCTTCTTCGCGGCCGACGGCGCGCTGCTGGGATTGCAAGCCGAGCTGCTGTACGCGCTGGGCTGCCGCAGCACCTGGAGCACGCCCGTGCCCGCGCTCAACGCGGCGCGCATGCTGCCCGGGCCCTACCGCTGCGCCGCCGTCGACATCGCGGCGCGCGGCGTGGTCACCACCACGGCCGCGGTCGGCATCTACCGCGGCGCCGGCCGGCCCGAAGCCGCGCTGGTGATGGAAGGCCTCATGGACGCCGCCGCGCGCCGGCTCGGCCTGGACCCGGTGGCCATCCGCCTGCGCAACGCCGTGCCCGCCAGCGCCATGCCCTGGACCACGCCGACCGGCCAGCGGCTGGACTCGGGCGACTACGCCGGCCTGCTCGCCGCGGCCAGCCTGCTGTCCGACCTGCCCGCGTTGCGCGCCGAGCAGGCGCGCCGGCGTGCCGCGGGCGAATGCGTGGGCATCGGCATCAACCTCTACGTGGAGCCCTGCGGCACGGGCTGGGAAAGCGCCCGGCTCACGCGCTGGCCCGACGGCCGTGTGACCCTGGCCAGCGGCAGCAGCGACCAGGGCCAGGGCCATGCGACGGCCTTCGCACAGATCGCTGCCGATGCACTGGGCATCGCGCCTGCGGCCATCGACGTGGTCGAAGGCGACAGCGAGCGCGCGCCCGCCGGCATCGGCGCGCTGGCCAGCCGCAGCATGGCCATCGGCGGCAGCGCCGTGCTGCGCGCCGCGCAGGCCTTGCGCGCGCTGCCGGCCGCCGACCAGCCGGTCAGCGTCGAGACCGTCCACACCGCCCAGGCCGAGGCCTGGAGCGCGGGCTGCTGCATCGTGCTGGCCAGCGTTGACCGCCAGACGGGCGCGGTGCGTGCAGAACGTGCCTTCTGGGTCGACGATGCCGGCACCGTGGTCAACCCGCTGCTGTTCGCAGGCCAGATGCATGGCGGCTTCGCCCAGGGCCTGGGCCAGGCCCTCCTGGAGCGCATGCACTACAACGACCAGGGCCAGCTGTTGACCGGCTCGCTGATGGACTACGCCGTGCCGCGCGCGGACGACCTGCCCACGCTCGTGCACCGGAGCCGGCCCAGCGCCACCGCCGCCAACCCGCTCGGTGCCAAGGGCGTGGGCGAATCCGGCGCCATCGCCGCGCCGGCCGCGCTGCGCGGTGCCGTGCTGGACGCGCTCGCGCCCTTGGGCGTCACCCACCTCGACCTGCCTTTGAGCCCCGCGTCGGTCTGGCAGGCCCTCCAACACACCACCACCGGAGACACCCCATGCTGAAGTACCGCGCGCGCGACGCCAAGGCCTATGCGCGCGAACACCTGCGCGGCGTCTGGGCCGCCGCGCCCACGCCGTTCCGGCCCGAGGACCTCGCACTGGACGAGGCCGGCCTGCGCCGCAACCTGCGCCACTGGATCGCAGATCTCGGCGTCGGCGGCCTGTTCATCTCGGGCAAGCAGGGCGAGTTCTTCTCGATGTCCGTCGCCGAACGCAAGCGCACGTTCGAGATCGCGGTGGAGGAGACCGCCGCGCTCGGCAACCGCAGCGGCACCATCCTGTCCTGCTCGGACCAGAACCTCGACACCGTGCTCGAACTGGCCCGGCACGCCCAGGCCATCGGCGCCGACTACATCGTGGTGCATGCGCCGCTGCTGCACTTCGGCCGCGACGTGGACGACACCGTGTTCGCCTACTACGAACACATCGCTGCGCAGCTGGACATCGGCATCGCCATGTGGAGCCACGAGGACGCCGGCTACCTGATGTCCCCGGCGCTGTGTGCGCGCATCGCACGCGCCATCCCCAACATCGTGGCCATCAAGTACAGCGTGCCGCGCCCGATGTACGTGGAGCTCACGCGCATGACCGAGGGCGAGCTCATCGTCAGCACCGCGTCCGAGGAGGAATGGCTGGACAACATCCTGGAACTCAACTGGCAGGTCTACCTCTGCTCGATCCCGCCGCTGCTCTACCAGACGGCCGGCGACCGGCGCATCGACACCTACACGCGGATGGCCATGGCCGGCGACGCCGTGGGCGCCCGCCGCCTACGCGACAGCCTGGAGCCCGTGCGCCAGGCGCTGAAGTCCTGCCGGCCGCCGGGCACGCCCCAGGCCTCCCAGAAGTACTGGCTGGAACAACTGGGCCAGGTCGGCGGCCCCGTGCGCCGGCCGCTGCTGAACCTGGACGAAGCCCAGCGCGCCAGCGTGCGTGCGGCCTTCGCCGCCAGCGGCCTGGAGGCGCCATGACCCAGCGCATTGCCCTGATCGGCTTCGGCGCCATGGGTCGCTCCCTCGCGCGCATGCTGGCCGCGCACACCGACAGCGTGCGCTGCGTCGCCGTGCTGCAGCGGCCCGGCACCTCGGCCGGTAGCGACTGGCCCGCAGGTGCCGAACGCGTGGAGACGGTGGCGGCCCTGCTCGCCCTGCAGCCCGACCTGGTCGTCGAATGCGCCGGCCACACTGCGTTGCAGCAGCACGGGGCCGGGGTGCTCGCGGCCGGCACCGACCTGCTGGTGGCGGCCGTCGGCGCGCTGGCCGATGCCGCGCTGGAAGAGCGCCTGCGCACGGCGGCACGCGAAGGCGGCGCCCAGGTGCTGGTGCCGGCCGGCGCCCTTGGCGCGCTGGACATCCTGTCGGCTGCCCGGCTGGCCGGGCTCGCGCGGGTCGACTACCTCTCGCACAAGCCCGCGCGCGCCTGGAAGGGCACGCCGGCCGAGCAGCTCTGCGCGCTCGGCACGCTGGCGGCACCCACCGTCTTCTACGAGGGCACGGCGCGCGAGGCTGCGCTGCGCTTTCCGCAGAACGCCAACGTCGCGGCGGCCGTGGCCCTGGCCGGCGCGGGCTTCGAGGCCACGCGCGTGCGGCTCATGGCCGACCCGGCAGCCCAGGGCAACCGCCACGTGCTGCATGCCGAGGGCGCCTTCGGCCACTTCGACTTCAGCGTGACCGGCCAGGTGCTGCCCGACAATCCCAAGACCTCGATGCTGGCACCGGCCAGCCTGGCGCGCTGCATCCTGAACCGCGGCGCCGCCATCGCCCTCGCCTAGGAGACACGCATGCCGCGCTACGGCCCGCCCATCAACTTTCCGCAATGGATCGCCGAGCACGCCGACCGGCTCAAGCCGCCCGTGGGCAACCAGCAGGTCTGGCAAGACGCCGACATCCTCGTGACCGTGGTCGGCGGGCGGAACCAGCGCACCGACTTCCACGACGATCCGCTCGAGGAGTTCTTCCACCAGTTCAAGGGCAACGCCAGCCTGCTGGTGCTGGACCGCGGGAAGTTCGAGCGCATCCACCTCCGGGAAGGCGACATCTTCCTGCTGCCGGCCCATGTGCGGCATTCGCCGCAGCGGCCCGAGGAAGGCAGCCTGTGCCTGGTGGTCGAGCGCGCCCGGCCTGCCGGCCTCGTCGACGGCTTCGAGTGGTACTGCGCGCATTGCGCGGCGCTGGTGCAGCGCTCCGAAGTGCAGCTGCAAAACATCGTGGCCGATCTGCCGCGCGTGTTCGACGCCTTCTACGGCAGCGACGCGGCCGCGCGCCGCTGCCCGTCCTGCGGCCAGGTGCACCCGGGGCGCGACTGGCAGGCCTGGCACGCCGCGGTGAGGGTCTGAGCATGGCCACCGAACTGCGCATCGAAGTGCTGCGCCTGGCCCCGGGCGACGACCTGCGCACGGCGCTCCAGCAATGGGCCGACACCGCCGCCCAGGCTGCCGAACCGGTGCATGCGGCCTGCGTGCTGTCGGCCGTGGGCAGCCTCACGCGGGCCATGCTGCGCTATGCCGATGCGCCCACCGGCACGCGCATCGAGGGACCGCTGGAACTGCTGAGCCTGGCCGGCACGCTGGGCCCGGGCGGCCTGCACCTGCACGCCGCCGTGTCCGACGCCAAGGGCCAGGTGCTGGGCGGCTATGTGATGCCGGGTTGCAACGTGCGCACCACGGCCGAGATCGTGCTGGGCCTGCTGCCGGCCCACCAGTTCGAGCGCGTGGCCGATCCGCTGACGGGCTACCTGGAGCTGCTGGCGCAGCGGCGCTGAAGCGCCCGAAGCGCCAGCTAGCCCGGATCTTTCGTGAAGGCAGCGCCGAGGCGGCCACGTGGCTGCGGG
>NZ_BMYK01000047.1 GCF_014652235.1 Pseudorhodoferax aquiterrae | reverse complement strand
CACGCCGGCGCCAACGCGCGCGGCGCCGTGCCTGCGGCGCGCTGCTGCTGGCCTGGGCCCTGCTGCTCTGCACCCTGCCCTGGCTGCTGCCCGCCACGGCGGCCGGCGGCACCGCCATGGCGCTGCAGGTGCTGGCGCCGCTGTTGGCCGCGCTGCTGGCGCCAATGGGGCTGCCCGTGGCCCTGCTGGCGGCCGTGCCGGCCTCGCAGGCGCTGGCCTGGGCGCTGCACGGTGCGTCCGGGCCCGCCGGAAGCGCCGCCGCGGCCGCGCTGCTCGCGGCCGCGCTCGCTGTGCTCGGCCACCGTCGCTGGCGGCGCCAGCGCCTGGCCTTCTCCGAACGCGGCGACGCGCTGCATGCGTTGCAGACCGCGCTGCGCGCCGCGCACCAGGCCGACCGTGACAAGACCCGCTTCCTGGCCACCGCCACGCACGACCTGCGCCAGCCCGTGCATGCGCTGGGCCTGTTCGCCGGCGCGCTGGAACTGCGGCTGCTCGGCACCGAGCAGGAGCCGCTGGTGCGCAACGTGTCGCGCTCCATCGAGGGGCTGGAGCGCTCGTTCAATGCCATGCTGGACGTCTCGCGGCTCGACGCCGGCGCCGTGGAGCCCAACCTGCAGCACTTCCCGCTGCGCGACGTGTTCCGAAGGCTGCACATGCAGTACGCCGGCCAGGCCGAGGCGCGCGGCCTGGGCCTGCGCTTCGCACCGGGCGGCAAGTCGGTCACGAGCGACCCGCAACTGCTCGAACGCATCCTCGGCAACCTGCTGCAGAACGCGCTGCGCTACACCGAACGCGGCGGCGTGGTGCTGGTCGCGCGCTCCACGTCCAGCCACATCCATGTGGAGGTCTGGGACACCGGCATCGGCATCGCGCCGGCCGAGCTGCCGCGCATCTTCGAGGAGTTCTACCAGTGCGGCCGCTCCACGCGCGGGCGCCAGGGCCTGGGCATGGGCCTGGCCATCGTGCGGCGGCTGGCCCGGCTGCTGGACCACGGGCTCACGGTGGCCTCGCATCCCGGGCGCGGCACCATGTTCCGGCTCGCCATCGCGCGCGGCGGCCTGCCCGAGATCCGCGACGCCACCGCCGCCGCCGACACCCGCCCACTGCCCGTGCCGCAGGCGCGCACGGTGCTCGTGATCGACGACGACGAGGCCATCCGCGAGGGCCTGCGCATCCTGCTCGAGGAATGGGGCTACGCGGTGACGGCCGCGGCCAGCGCGCAGGCGGCCCAGCATGCGGCCGCCGCCATGGAACTGCCGCCCGACCTGATCGTCTCCGACCTGCACCTGGGCGAGGACGCCGACGGCATCGCGGCCATCGCCGCCGTGCGCCGCCAGTGCGGCTACGAGGTGCCGGCCATCGTCGTGACCGGCGACACCACGCACGAGGAACTGCAGCGCGCCGCCGATGCCGGCCACACCGTGCTGGTCAAGCCGCTGCAGCCGCGCAAGCTGCTCGGCACGGTGCGCGGCATGCTGCCCTGACATGACACCCCCCCGTTTGGATTTCTCACTGCGTGTAGAAATCCCATCCCCCCCAGGGGGCGCCGCGAGCGCCAGGGCAAGCCCGTTGCGCCGCGGCCGCTGGCATGGCCTGCTCCGCGGCCTTCGGAGCAGTGGCTGGCGTGGCGGCTTCGTGTCCCGGGGATGGCGCGCCAGCGCCGTGGAAGACGGAGATGCGGCGCGGCCCGCATCCCTCTTTCGCGGGATGCCGCGCCGGCCCAAAGTGACTTTCGTCGGCTGTGCAGTGCCGCACGCCGTCCTAAAGTGGTCCGCAACCCTTCCGCAGGACCACTGCATGCCGACGCTGGACATCGACGCGCTCCTCACCCCCCTCGCCGGCGATGCGCCGTGCGGGCCGGCGCTGGACCACGACGACGCGTTCCAGGCCCTGGAACGTGCTGCCGCCGGCACGCCGGAGCAGCAGTACGGCACCAAGCTCATCGCGGCCACGCCGCCGGACTGGCCGGCCGTGCACCGGCATGCGCTGGCCCTGGCCGCCCGCACGCGCGACCTGCGCGTGGCCGTGTGGCTCACGCGCAGCGCGGCCCATGCCGAGGGGCTGGTCGGCATGGTGCAAGGCCTGCAGCTGCTGCAGGGCCTGCTGGAGCGGCACTGGCCGCTGGTACATCCGCAACTCGATGCCAGCGAGGGCGACGATCCGACCGCACGCACCAATGCCATCTTGCCGCTGCACCGGCCCGAGGGGCTGGCCGACCTGCGCCGGGCCGCGCTGGGCCCGGGCCGCCAGGCGGTCACCGTGCGCGACATCGAACTGGCCTTCGGCAACGGCGCGCCGCTGCCCGCCGAGCCCGTGCCCACGGCCGAGGGACTGCTGCCGGCCATCGCCGCGGCCCAGGCCCAGCAACCCGCGCTGGCCACGGCCATGCAGGCCGGCCTGGCCGCCGTGCGCGGCATGGCGGCGGCGCTGGACGAGCGGCTCGGCGCCGGCCGCTCGCCCGAGCTCAAGGCCCTGCAAGCCCTGCTGCAGGCCGTCGCCCTGGCGGGCCAGCGCGCGCAGGGCCAGGCCGCCGCAGCGGCACCGGTACAGGAGGCCGCACCTGCCGCTGCTGCTGCCGCCGCCGTGCCGCCGCCCGGCGCCATCGCCTCGCGCGAGGACGCGATCCGCCTGCTGCAAAAGGTCAGCGAATGGATCGAGCGCAACGAGCCCACCAACCCCGCGCCGCTGTTCATCCAGCGCGCGCAGCGCCTGATGACCAAGAACTTCCTCGAGATCATCCGCGACCTGGCGCCCGACAGCGCCGGCCAGATCGAGAAGCTCGCCGGTTCACCCAAGTGAGCCCCACCGCGCCCGCCGCCGCCACGCACCCAAGGAGCCCGCCATGGCCACCAGCAGCCAGAAGTTCATCGCCCGCAACCGCGCCCCGCGCGTGCAGATCGAGTACGACGTGGAGCTCCACGGCGCCGAGAAGAAGGTGCAGCTGCCCTTCGTCATGGGCGTGCTGTCCGACCTCTCGGGCAAGCCCGAGAAGCCGCTGCCGCCCGTGGCCGAGCGCAAGTTCGTCTCGGTCGACGTGGACAACTTCGATGCCTGCATGGAGGCCATGAAGCCGCGCGTGGCCTTCCCGGTGGAGAACCGGCTGACCGGCCAGGGCAAGCTGGCCGTGGAACTGACCTTCAAGACCATGGACGACTTCTCGCCCGGCGCCGTGGCCAGCAAGGTGGAAGGCCTCAAGCAGCTGCTCAAGGCGCGCCAGGAACTGGCCAACCTGCTGACCTACATGGACGGCAAGACCGGCGCCGAGGACCTGCTCGCCAAGGTCATGGCCGACCCCGCGCTGCTGGCCTCGCTGGCCGCTGCCAGGAAGCCGGCGGCCCTGCCCGCCGCCGAAGCCGGGCCGGCCGACGCCGCCTGAGCACCGCCACACCGCATCCACGGAGGAGCACCATGGCCACCGACACCGTCCAGACCGCAGCGCCGCTGCAAGGCATCGAATACCAGGGCAGCGACTTCGCCAAGCTGCTGGACCAGGAGTTCCGGCCGATGTCGGCCGATGCCAAGACCGCCGTCGAGCAGGCCGTGCTCACGCTGGCGCAGCAGGCGCTGGCCACGGCCCCGCTGGTCGACGGCGACGTCATGGCCCACATCGAGGCCATGATCGCCGAGCTGGACAAGAAGCTGTCCGAACAGGTCAACCTGATCCTGCACCACCCCGACTTCCAGGCGCTGGAAAGCGCCTGGCGCGGCCTGCACTACCTGGTCAACAACACCGAGACGGACGAGATGCTGAAGATCAGCGTCATGAACATCTCCAAGGCCGACCTGGGCAAGACGCTGGCCAAGTTCAAGGGCACGGCCTGGGACCAGAGCCCGCTGTTCCGCAAGATCTACGAGGAGGAGTACGGCCAGCTCGGCGGCGAGCCCTTCGGCGCGCTGGTGGGCGACTACTACTTCGACCACAGCCCGCCCGACGTGGCGCTGCTGGGCGAGATGAGCAAGGTGGCGGCCGCCGCGCACACGCCCTTCATCGCCGCGGCCAACCCCAGCCTGATGCAGATGAAGTCGTGGCAGGAGCTGTCCAACCCGCGCGACCTGACCAAGATCTTCACCACGCCCGAGTACGCCGCCTGGCGCTCGCTGCGCAGCTCCGAGGATGCGCGCTACATCGGCCTGGCGATGCCGCGCTTCCTCGCGCGCCTGCCTTGGGGCGCCAAGACCGCGCCGGTGGAGGAATTCAACTTCGAGGAAGCCACCACCGGCGCCGACCACGCGGCCTACGCCTGGGCCAACTCGGCCTATGCCATGGCCGTCAACATCAACCGCTCGTTCAAGATGTACGGCTGGTGCACGCGCATCCGCGGCGTCGAGTCGGGCGGCGCGGTCGAGGGCCTGCCCACCCACACCTTTCCGACCGACGACGGCGGCGTGGCCATGAAGTGCCCGACCGAGATCGCCATCGGCGACCGGCGCGAGGCCGAGCTGGCCAAGAACGGCTTCATGCCGCTGCTGCACCGCAAGAACTCCGACTTCGCGGTCTTCATCGGCGCGCAGTCACTGCAAAAGCCGCAGGAGTACGACGACCCCGACGCCACCGCCAACGCCAGCCTGTCGGCGCGCCTGCCCTACATGTTCGCCTGCTCGCGCTTCGCCCACTACCTCAAGTGCATCGCGCGCGACAAGGTGGGCTCGTTCAAGGAGCGCGCCGACATGGCCAAGTGGCTCAACAAATGGATCATGAACTACGTGGACGGCTCGCCCGCGACCTCGTCGGAGGAGACCAAGGCCAAGAAACCGCTGGCCGCCGCCGAGGTCACGGTCGAGGAGGTGCCCGGCGCGCCGGGCTACTACACGTCCAAGTTCTTCCTGCGGCCCCACTACCAGCTCGAAGGCCTCACGGTGTCGCTGCGCTTGGTCTCCAAGCTGCCATCGCAAAAGACCGCCTGAACCGCGCATCCAAAGGAGCCAGGCGCGGGCCGTCGTGCGTGCCTGGCCCCAGCGACGTCACGACGTTCATCCCATCACTGAAGCGAGGAAACCATGGCCCATGTTGACTACTTCCTGAAGATCGACGGCGTCGAAGGCGAAAGCACCGACGACAAGCACTCCGGCGAGATCGAGATCGAATCCTGGAGCGTGGGCGGCGCCAACGCCGGCTCCTTCAGCAGCGGCGGTGGCGGCGGCAGCGGCAAGGTCGCGCTGCAGGACTTCCACTTCGTCAAGAAGACCGACAAAGCCTCGGCCAAGCTGCTGACCGCCTGCTGCACGGGCGAGCACCTGGCCACCGCGACGCTGGTGTGCCGCAAGGCCGGCGGCGAACAGGAGGAGTTCCTGACCGTGATCCTCTCGCCGGTGCTGGTCAGCAGCTACCAGACCAGCGGCTCGGCCGGCTCGGACATCATCCCGATGGAGCAGGTGTCGCTGAACTTCGGCAAGATCGAGTTCAAGTACAAGCCGCAGGACGGCAAGGGCGGTCTGGGCGGCGAGGTCGTCGGCGGCTGGGACGTGACGACCAACAAGAAGGTCTGAGCCTGCCCCGGGGACCACCGCCATGCCGCCGCCCTCGCCGCAACAGCCGGCCGCGTCCGATGTCTTCCTCAGCGTGCAGGCCAGGCGCGCGGGCAAGGTCAAGGGCGAGGTCACGACCGAAGGCCACGCCGAGGACATCCAGCTGCTGCGCTGGAACTGGGGCGTCAGCGCCAACACCGCCATCGGCTCGACCGAGCGCACGGCGCGGCGCGTGTACCGCCAGCTCGTCGTGACCAAGGCCATCGACGCCGCCTCGACCGGACTGCTGGCCGCGCTGGCCAGCAACGACGAGATCAAGGAAGCGGTGCTGACCATGCGCAAGGCCGGCGGCGAGGCGCTGGACTACTTCACGATGACGCTGAACGACGCGCGCGTGGTGGCCGTGGACATCGAGGTCGATGCCGACGGCCGGCCGCTCGAACGCGTGTCCATCGCGTTCACCAAGATCGGCATCGTCTACCAGGCCCAGCAGGGCGCCGGCCTCGGCTCGGGCAGTTTCAGCTTCGACGACGAGGTCCTGCCCAGCTGAAGGGCGGTGCGCCATGCCCACCGTGGACGCCCGCAACCGCCTGCAACCGGCCCTGCTGGACCGGCTGACCGACGAGGCACCCGGCGCGCAGCGCGAGGCGGACGACCACCGCGTCATGTCCAAGGCGCAGCTGCGCCAGGCCGTGCTGCGCGACCTGGGCGCCCTGTTCAACGCCGTGCAGCCTCTGGGCCGCGCGGCCGACGCCTATCCGGGCGTGGCGGCCAGCGTGCTGAACTTCGGCCTGCCGGCCCTGTCGGGCCAGCTCGCCTCGCGGCTCGACATCGGCGTGCTCGAGCGCGCCATCCGCCAGGCCGTGCTGCGCTACGAGCCGCGCATCCTGGCCGACAGCCTGCAGGTGCGCGCGCTCGAATCCACGAGCGTGCTGGACACCCACAACGTGATCGCCTTCGAGATCCGCGGCCACCTGTGGTCGCAGCCGGTGCCGCTGGAGATCCTGCTCAGGACGCAGATGGATCTGGAGGCGGGGCAGGTGGAGGTGAGGGATGGCACTGCACCCCGCTCACGAACGCAATGAAAGGACAAGGTGAACATCATGGCTTTCAGTGATGCAGAGTTCTTCGAACAAGGACTCAACTTCCCTGCCGAGGAGGCATTGAAGCTATCCAGAATTACAAAGCTGGTCTGTCTCGCCATGGGCGGCGCCATGGGAGCTGCCTTGGCGATATCAACGATGGGCAACACATCGGGGGCTCAAGCGCCAGGCAACATCAAGCTGTACTCCGCTCTGGCCGGGCTTTTTGCTGGAGCGGCCATCGGAGCGGGCAGTTGCACCGTCATCCGCTCCAAGATCATCAAGTTCATCGACTCTGTTCGCCATTTGCCGCTGGCGAATGCGATTGCCAAGATGAAAGCTGGTCAACGCGAAGAGCTGCGCAGTGAAGCGCGCAAGCTGTTGGCGATGCAAGACAGGATTCTTCAGCTGGAGCAGGAATCCAAGTCTCCATCAAGCCTGCGCAGTGAATGGGCAACTTGAGGCCCCATGGACCCCCGCCTCCTGCGCCTCTACAGCGACGAGCTGACCCACCTGCGCGAGCTCGGGGGCGAGTTCGCGCAGGCCTTTCCCAAGATCGCGGCGCGGCTGGGCATGGAGGGCATGGAGGTCAGCGATCCCTATGTCGAGCGGCTGCTGGAGGGCTTCGCCTTCATGGCCGCGCACGTGCAGCTCAAGATCGAGGCCGAGCAACCGCGCCTGATCGCGCAGCTGCTGGAGGCCAGCTACCCCAACTTCCTCGCGCCCGTGCCCGCGATGCTGGTGGCGCGCTTCGAGGCCGATCTGCTGGACCCCAAGCTCGCGCGCGGCCACTTGGTGGCGCGCGGCAGCGCCATCACCTCGGGGCTGCCGCGCGGCCAGGGCACGCACTGCGAATTCCGCACCGCGCATGCCGTCACGCTGTGGCCCATCGAGCTGCTGGCGGTGCAGTACTTCACGCACGCGCCCGACCTGCCGCTGGCCCGCCTGCCGCAGGCCCAGGGCACGCAGGGTGGCCTGCGCATCCGCCTGCGCACCGGGGCCGGCCTGGCCTGGCAGCAGCTGGGCCTGGACCGGCTGGCCTTCTACATCAGCGCACCCGACGAGGTGGCGTTGCGCCTGCACGAACTGCTGCACGGCGCGACCACCGGCACGCTGGTGGCCGCCCCCCAGCGCGGCCTGCTGCCCGCCTGGCGCGGCCCGCAGAGCCTGCAGCCGCTGGGCTTTGCCGCCGACGAGGCGCTGCTGCCCGAGTCGCTGCGCGCCTTCTCCGGCTACCGGCTGCTGCAGGAGGCCGCTGCCATGCCGCAGCGCCTGCTGTTCTTCGAGATCGGCGAGCTCGCGCCGCGGCTGGCGCAGGTGGCGGGCGACGAGGTGGAACTGGTGGTGCTGCTGCGCCGCGGCGATGCGCCGCTGGAGGCGCTGGTCGACCAGGCCAGCCTGGCCTTGCACTGCACGCCCGCGATCAACCTGTTCCGCAAGCGCCTGGACCGCATCGAACTCGGCCCGGGCGCCTGGGAGTACCACGTGGTGCCGGACCGCGCCCGGCCCATGGACTTCGAGGTGCACAGCCTGGAGTCGGTCACGGGCTACGGCAACGGCACCGTGGCGCAGCAGCAGTTCCAGCCGCTCTATGCCACGCAGCAGGCAGCCGGCACCGGCGACGCCGGTGGCGGCCAGCCCGCGGCGCACGGCTACTACACGCTGCGGCGCGAGCCGCGGTTGCGCTCGCAACGCCAGCTGCAGCAGGGCACGCGCTCGGCCTACGTCGGCGAGGAGGTCTACCTCGCGCTCGTCGATCCGCAGCACGCACCCTACCGCGAAGACATCCGCCAGCTCTCGGTCGCGGCCTGGGTCAGCAACCGCGACCTGCCGCTGTTGCTGCCGCACGGCATCGACCCCGATCCCGAGCCCGGCGCAGGCCACCGGCCGCGCTGGCAGCTCGAGACCGCCGGCCCGGTGCGGCGCGTGGACGCGCTGCGCGGGCCGACCCGGCCCGTCACGCGCCGGCCGGTGGGCGAACTCGGCTGGCAGCTGGTCAGCCACCTCAGCCTGAACCACCTGTCGCTGGTGGGCAGTTCGCCCAGCGAGGCCGCGGCCACGCTGCGCACCATGCTGCGGCTGTACGCGCCGCCCGAAGATGCGGCCTGGGCGCGCCAGGTGGCCGGCGTGCTGGCGCTGCAGGCGCGGCCCGTGGTGCGGCGCCTGCCGTTCAAGGGCCCGATGAGCTTTGGCAGCGGCACCGAGATCGTGCTGGAACTGGACGAACTGGCCTACCAGGGCAGCAGCGCCTTCCTGTTCGCCAGCGTGCTGGAGCGCTTCTTCGCGCGGCATGCGGCCATCAACGCCTTCACGCAGCTGGTGCTGCGCACGCCGCAGCGCGGCGAGCTCATGCGCTGGCCGCCGCGCACGGGGCTGCGGGAGCTGGTGTGAACGCGCGCCGCGACGCGCTGTTCGCGGCGCTGCGCGAAGCGCCCTGGGAGCACGACTTCTTCGCGCTGCTGCGCCGGCTCGAGGCCCTGCATCCGCAGGCGCCGCGCATCGGCCATGCGCTGCGGCCCGCACAGGAACCCGTGCGCCTGGGGCAGGACCCGGAGCTCGACTTCGCGCCCGCCCCGCTCTCCAGCTTCGGGCACGAGGGCAAGGCCGCGGCGCCGCGCCTGGGCGTGCGCTTCTTCGGCCTGCTCGGCCCGCAGGGCCCCATGCCGCTGCACCTGACCGAGTACGTGCGCGAGCGCCTGCGCGCACACGACCCGACGGCCGCGCGCTTTCTCGACCTGTTCCACCACCGCATGCTGGCGCTGTTCTACCGCGCCTGGGCCGACGCCCAGCCCACGGTGCAGCACGACAGGCCGCCGCACGACCGCTTCGCCGCCTGGCTGGGCGCCGGCTTCGGCCAGGCCGACGCGGCCCCGCTGCAGGGCGCGCTGCCGCGCCAGGCCCAGCTGTTCCAGGCCGGCCTGCTGGGCGCGCGCAGCCGCCACCCCGAGGGCCTGGCCAAGCTGCTGACGCAGTACCTGCGCGTGCCGGTCCGCATCGAGCAGCATGTGGCGCACCGGTTGCCCATCGCCGCGCAGGACCGCAGCCGCCTGGGCCACGCGCGCAACCGGCCCGAGCGCGCCAGCCAGCCGGCCGCCCGGTTGGGCCACAGCGCGAACCCCGGCCGCACCGTTCCCGACCGGCAGTTCAAGTTCCGCGTGGTGCTGGGGCCGCTGACGCTGGCGCAGTACCGGAGCTTCCTGCCCGGCGGCCCGGCCGGGCCGGCGCTGCGCGACTGGGTGCGCCAGTACGCCGGACTGGACCTGCAGTGGGATCTGCAGCTCGTGCTGGCGCAGGCCGAGCTGCCGGCACCCCGCCTGGGGCGGCAGGTCGCGCTGGGCCGCACGTTCTGGCTCGGCCGCCAGCCGGCCCCGCGCGACCGCGGCGACCTGCGCCTGCGGCCGGCCCACCTGTCCCCGCACCCTGCTGGAGGCCCCCATGCCTGAGATCTCGCGCACCGCGCTGTTCGGCAAGCTCAATGCCACGGCCTACAAGGCCATCGAGGGCGCCACCGTGTTCTGCAAGCTGCGCGGCAACCCCGTGGTGGAGCTGCAGCACTGGCTCTACCAGATCCTCAATGCGCAGGACTCCGACCTGCACCGCATCGTGCAGCACGCCGGCATCGATGCGGGCACGCTGGCCACCGACCTGACGGCCGCGCTGGACCGGCTGCCGCGCGGTGCTTCCTCGGTGACCGATCTGTCCAGCTGGGTCGAGGGCGCGGCCGAACGCGGCTGGGTCTACGGCTCGCTGATGTTCGGCGACCAGCGCGTGCGCACCGGCACGCTGCTGCTGGGCATGCTCAAGACCACCGGGCTGCGCGCGGTGCTGGTGTCGATCTCGCGCCAGTTCGAGCGCATCCAGGCGGACGCGCTGGCGCAGGATTTCGCCAGGATCGTGGCCGGCTCGCCCGAGGACGCGCAGGGCGCCACGGCCAGCGGCGCCGCCCCCGGCGAGGCCAGCGGCGCCATCGCCCCGGCCGCCCTGGGCAAGCAGGAGGCGCTCAAGCGCTTCGCCGTCGACCTGACCGAGCGCGCGCGCAAGGGCGAGATCGACCCGGTGGCGGGCCGCGACGAGGAGATCCGCCAGATCGTCGACATCCTGATGCGCCGGCGCCAGAACAACCCCATCCTGACCGGCGAGGCCGGCGTCGGCAAGACCGCCGTGGTCGAGGGCTTCGCGCTGCGGCTGGCGCGCGGCGACGTGCCGCCCCAGCTCAAGGACGTGCGGCTGCACCTGCTGGACGTGGGCCTGCTGCAGGCCGGCGCCAGCATGAAGGGCGAGTTCGAGAGCCGGCTGCGCGCCGTGATCGACGAGGTGCAGGCCTCGCCCCAGCCCATCGTGCTGTTCATCGACGAGGCCCACACCCTGGTCGGCGCCGGTGGCCAGGCGGGCACCGGCGACGCCGCCAACCTGCTCAAGCCGGCACTGGCGCGCGGCAAGCTGCGCACCATCGCCGCCACCACCTGGGCCGAGTACAAGAAGTACATCGAGAAGGACCCCGCGCTCACCAGGCGCTTCCAGGTCGTGCAGGTGCCCGAGCCCGACGAGGACAAGGCCATCGTCATGCTGCGCGGCGTGGCCGGCATCCTGGAGCAGCACCACCGCGTGGCACTGCTGGACGAGGCCATCGAGGCCGCCGTGCGGCTGGCGCACCGCTACATCCCGGCGCGCCAGCTGCCCGACAAGGCCGTGAGCCTGCTGGACACCGCCTGCGCGCGCGTGGCCGTGAGCCAGCACGCCACGCCCGCCGCGCTGGAGGACTGCCAGCGCCGGCTCGAGGCACTGCAGGTGGAGCAGCAGATCGTCGGCCGCGAGGCCGCCATCGGCATCGACACGGCCGAGCGCGCCCAGCGCACGGCCCAGGCCATCGACCAGGAGCAGACGCGGCTGGCCGTGCTGCAGCAGCGCCATGCCGACGAGAAGGCCGTGGTCGACCGCATCCTGGAGATCCGCGCGAAGCTGCGCCCGGCCGCCACCGAGCCGGCTCTGGAAGAGGCACAGCGCGCGGGCCTGCTGGCCGACCTGGCGCCGCTGCAGGCCCGGCTGCGCGAGCTGCAGGGCGATGCCCCGCTGATCCTGCCCACCGTGGACGCGCAGGCCGTGGCCAGCGTGGTGCAGGACTGGACCGGCGTTCCGGTAGGCCGCATGGTCAAGAACGAGGTCGAGGC
The DNA here is from genome assembly GCF_014652235.1 of Pseudorhodoferax aquiterrae. Taxonomy (GTDB): domain Bacteria; phylum Pseudomonadota; class Gammaproteobacteria; order Burkholderiales; family Burkholderiaceae_C; genus Pseudorhodoferax; species Pseudorhodoferax aquiterrae. Next base: position 15,980 of record NZ_BMYK01000047.1, on the reverse strand, counting down.
CGTGCTGCGCCTGGCCGACACGCTGGACCAGCGCGTGATCGGGCAGAAGCACGCACTGGAAATGATCGCGCGGCGCGTGCAGACCTCGCGCGCACGGCTGGACAACCCGGGCAAGCCGATCGGCGTGTTCCTGCTGTGCGGCACCTCGGGCGTGGGCAAGACCGAGACGGCGCTGGCGCTGGCCGAAGCCCTGTATGGCGGCGAGCAGAACCTCGTCACCATCAACATGAGCGAGTTTCAGGAGGCGCACACCGTCTCCACGCTCAAGGGCGCGCCGCCCGGCTACGTGGGCTACGGCGAGGGCGGCGTGCTGACCGAGGCCGTGCGGCGACGCCCCTACAGCGTGGTGCTGCTCGACGAGGTGGAGAAGGCCCACCCCGACGTGCACGAGCTGTTCTTCCAGGTCTTCGACAAGGGCTGGATGGAAGATGGCGAAGGCCGCGGCATCGACTTCAAGAACACCATCATCCTCTTGACCAGCAACGTCGGCAGCGAACTGATCATGCGCATGTGCCGGGGCGCCGCAGCGGCGCCGGACCCCGAACAGATCGCCACTGCGCTGCGCGCGCCGCTGCTGCAGGTGTTCCCGGCCGCGCTGCTGGGCCGGCTGGTGGTGGTGCCCTACTACCCGCTGTCGGACGCGATGATGGGCGACATCGTGCGGCTGCAGCTGGGCCGCATCGCCAAACGCGTGCAGGAGAACCACGGCATCCCCTTCACCTACGACGACGCGGTGGTGCAATTGGTGGTCTCGCGCTGCACCGAGGCGGAGTCCGGCGGGCGCGTGATCGACGCGATCCTGACCAACACCGTGCTGCCGCGCGTGTCGCTGGAGTACCTGACGCGGCTGGCCGCGGGGGGCAGCCTGCAGCGGATCGCGCTGGGGGTGCGGGATGGGGAGTTCAGTTACGCGTTCGATTGAGCGGCGCAGCAATGGCGAACGCACGCATTCCCGGACCTCTTTCGGACAGCGACGCCGAGTCGATCGACCGCGGGACGATGTGTCTGCAACGTTCCCCCACGCCAGGGCCCGTGGGAACCATGTCGGTTGAGTTCGGCATCGACCACGAGGCCAGCCCAGATCAAGGCGTTCAGATCGTATTGACGCCCCTCCAGCTCGCCGCCGTCCTCACAGAAGAATCGGTGGACGAAGCACCCACCTTGTCCGACCGAATGTGGGGTGCAGGAAAACTGTTGGTCGGGGCACTCGAGCTGATCGGAGCCGGAGGTCTTCTCCTTGCGCCAGAGCCCACTGCGGCGACAAAGGTCGCGGGCGTGGCCCTTGGCGCACACGGGCTTGACACTTCATCGTCGGCGATGCGCCAGATCGCAACCGGCAAGGACACCACCACCTTGACCGCCGAGGCGGCTGAATCGCTTTCTTCTGCGCTCGGTGCCCATCCCAAAACGGCCGAGATGATCGGCCTCGGTGCCGACATGGCAGTTCCGCTCATCGCCGGTGGCGTCGGTGCGCTACGTGCGCTCGCCATACGGCGGGGGGCAATCAGTCTGACAGCGCAAGAGGCAGCTGGTGGTCACACCATCTCGAGACACGTCGGCCAGACGGCACAACAGCTTCGCGCCCGCCTCGCGCGCCAGCCCGGCATCCCCGCAGCCTCTACATTCAGAACGCTCGCTGACGCAGAACGCCACGTGTCTGCCGCTTTGCGGTCCAACCGTGCCGCCATCGAAGCTTGGGCCCGGGCCGCAAGCCCTGGAGGGCGACCGTTCACGGTCACCTACCAGGCAACGACGACGGTCGGCGAAGGTGTGGTGAGGGCCACGGGCCAGTTGCAACAGATGACAAAGTTGGTCGTCGTGCTGCGCCGCGTCCAGCAACAGAATCGGGCCTACTTCGTTCTTACGTCCTACCCGGTGCCTTGACCATGCCGACCATCACCTCCAAGGGGCAACGACAGTTTCCCGATCTGGCCGCTTTCATGGGGGGCTGGTTTCATCAGGATTTCGACATCCACGGCGACACCCTGGAGGAAGTGGTTGCGGCGTTCAAGGCTGAAAGCGACGCTGCGCTGGTCGCGCCCCTGGTCGATGACATCGACGCCTTTCTGGCCACAGGCGACGAAGGCATGGAAGAACGCTTCCAGGAGTTTTTCCGGCCCGACATCATCCCCACGGCCTTGCGCCCCACGACGCGCGAGTTTCTGCTGGCCGTTCGCGCAGCGCTCGCGGCGGGCCCTGGCTGAAAAGTTGCATGGCGCTACGGCGCCCTCGACCACCCCAAGCCGGTCTCATGGACCTGCATCGCGAGCGACGCGAGCAGGCGCTCGGCAAAGGCGCCATCGCAGGCCGGCAGCCCCAGCGCATCGCCATCGACGGCAGGCCGCGCGACGGCGAGGACACCGCGGCTTACCCACGCAGCCGCACGCGCCCCTCGTCCATGGCGGCCACCGCGCCGATGACTTTAGTCTGTTGCCCGCCTCGCCCCCGCCCCCTACCGTTGCATGGACTCCCTCCGCACCATGCCGGTTTCGATCACCCTCACCTCTCCGCTGCCGCCCGAGGACTTGCTGTTCGAGTCCATGCGCTGCTCCGAAGGCCTCAGCATGCTCGGCGAGATGCAGCTGGCCCTGGTCAGCGCCAAGCCCGACCTGAAGCCGCAGGACCTGCTCGGCAAGACCCTGGGCGTGACGGTGCAGCTGCGGGACGACGCCAAGCGCCACTTCCACGGCCACGTGACGCGCTTTTCGATCGGCGCGCGCAGCGGGCGTTACTACGGCTACCAGGCCAGCGTGCGACCCTGGCTGTGGTTCCTCACGCGCACGACGGACTGCCGCATCTTCCAGGACCTGAGCGTGCCCGACATCGTGAAGAAGGTGTTCGAGGACCATGCCGGCGCCAGCTTCAAGTTCAACCTGTTCCGCTCCTACCGCAAGTGGGTCTACTGCGTGCAGTACCGCGAGAGCGACTACAACTTCGTCGCCCGCCTGCTCGAGCACGAAGGCATCTACTGGTACGTGGAGCACGGCGAGGGCCAGCACCGGCTGGTGCTGGTGGACTCCAAGACCGCGCACGACGCCGCACCCGGCTGCAAGGCGCTGCCCTACTACGAGAACCCGGGCGAAGCGCCGCCGGACCTCGAATGCGTCTCGGGCTGGCAGTTCGCCAGTGGCGTGGAGACCGACCACACGCTGCTGCGCAGCTACGACTTCGAGCGCCCGTCGGCATCGCTGGAGGCCAAGGCCGAGACCCAGCCGCCTTACAAGATCGGCGCGCTGGAGCAGTACGACTGGCAGGGCGACTACCTGCAGGCTGCCGACGGCACGCAATGGGCCGAGGCCCGCCTCGACGAGCAGCAGACGCGCCACGAGAGTGCCCACGGCAGCAGCAACGCGCACGGCATCGAAGCCGGCCGGCTGCTGAACCTGGAGCGCCACCCGCGCGAGAACCAGAACGCCGAGTACCTGGTGACCCAGGTGACCGTGGAAGCACGCAACGACGCCTACGAAAGCGGCGGCAGCGCCGGCAGCTGGCAGTGCGCGTTCTCGGCCATCCCGGCGGGCCAGCAATTCCGCCCGCCGCGCCGCACGCCCAAGCCCTTCGTGCAGGGGCCGCAGACGGCCGTGGTCACCGGGCCGGCCGGCGAGGAGATCCACACCGACAAGTACGGCCGCGTGAAGCTGCAGTTCCACTGGGACCGGCAGGGCCGCAAGGACGAGAAGAGCTCGTGCTGGGTCCGCGTGTCGCACCCCTGGGCCGGCAAGAACTATGGCGCCATCCACATCCCGCGCATCGGCCAGGAAGTGGTGGTCGACTTCCTGGAAGGCGACCCCGACCAACCCCTGGTCACCGGCCGCGTCTACAACGCCGAGCAGATGCCGCCCTGGGAGCTGCCGGCCAACGCCACGCAGAGCGGCATCCTCACGCGCTCGAGCAAGGGCGGCGCCGCGGCCAACGCCAACGCACTGCGTTTCGAGGACAAGAAGGGCAGCGAGCAGGTCTGGCTGCATGCCGAGAAGAACCAGGACATCGAGGTCGAGAACGACGAGACGCACTGGGTGGGGCATGACCGCACGAAGACGGTGGACCACGACGAGACCGTGCACGTGAAGCACGACCGCACCGAGACCGTGGACCACAACGAGACCATCACCATCGGCGTGGACCGCAGCGAGCGCGTCGGCAACAACGAAACCATCGCCATCGGCGTGAACCGCACCGAGACCGTGGGCAGCAACGAGACCATCACGGTCGGCGCCAACCGCACGGAGACCGTGGGCGCCAACGAGACGATTTCCATCGGCTCGAACCGGACGATCACGGTGGGCGCCAGCGAGACGGCGACCGTCGCGCTGCAGCGCACGCACACGGTGGGTGTGAACGAGACGATCTCGGTGGGCGGCGCACAGGAGGTGACGGTCGGCGGCCTGCAAGCGGTCACTGTCGGCGCTGTCCAGACAGTCACAGTCGGGGCGTCGCAGTCCATCAGTGTCGGGGCGAGCCGCAGCGTCAACGTCGGTGGCGCACAGTCGGAAACCGTCGGCGGCTCCCAGTCGACAAAGATCGGGGGCGACGAGTCGACCGCCGTTGCCGGCGGGCGTTCGACGAACGTCGGCAAGGACGATATCCTGAAGATCAGCGGCAGTGGACAGACCGAAGCTGGCAAGACACTGACCTTCAGCGCCGCCGATCAGATCGTGATCAAGACAGGCAGCGCAAGCCTGCTGATGAAGAGTGATGGAAGCATCGAACTGAAGGGAAAGAACATCAAGATCGACGGCTCTGGGAAGGTCGTTGTCAAAGCTGGTGGCGAGCTCGTTCTGACCGGCAGCAGCAAGATCACGATGAACTAACGACAACAGGAGGAACAGGCGCATGACCACCCAGAAGCTGGAGGCGCTCGATGTCTGGCGCATGGAACCCACGATCCCCGGGCCTAGGATCGGCACGATCACGGGGTTCAGCCATCGAGGCGACCCCATCGTCAGCTATCCCGGCATGCCAACGGCGCCATGCCCCGCGCGCGTCGTCGCGTCGGTGTCGCCACCGGTACTGCGGGATGCCCAACAGAAGGGCCACGAGGTCCTGTTGGTGTTCGAGGCCGGTAACCCGCGGCAACCCATCATCGTGGACTTGCTGGGAGAACCCGATGCGGCGCCTCACGCGGCTGTCGTGTCAGCGACGACGCCTGCCGCCCTTTCCGATGCACCAAGCCCTGCAGCCGATGCGTCGATACGGGGCGAGCTGGCTGTCGGCAGAATCCTCTCGATTGCCGACGAGAGGCTCGAGATCGAGCTTTGGCGCAACGGGGATCGCAGAGTTGTGTCCGCGCGCGCGTGCACCGTACTGGAGAACGCGGTTGATCCGGTGGTGCTGGCACCGGTTGATGCCGATGCCCTGATCGACGGCGTCCGGTGGCTCGTCATCGGCCAGATGCTCTCGAGCATCAAGGTTCGATCTGGCGATGCTGCACAGAGCGAACTGGTGGTCCAGGCCAAGTCGATCCGCCTCGTCGCAGAGCATGACCTGGTGCTGGTGGCCGGCAACACGCGGCTGCAGCTCACCGCGCAGGGACGCTTCGTCGCCATTGCCGACGACATCGTCTCGCGCGCCCGCATGACGAACCGCGTCATGGGCGGTTCCGTGCAACTGAACTGAAAGCGGGCGTCTGCCGTGGGCGTCACCGTCAGCATCAATTCGCCGAACACCGTGGTGCACGCGGGAAGCGGCGGCCAGTCTCCGGTATTCCCCGACGTCTGCAAGACGCCATCGCCCGGTGGGCCGATCCCGATTCCCTACCCGAACATGGCTCGGTCGTCCGACGCGGCCGAGACTGCCGGCACGGTCTACGCGGACGGCCAGAAGATCATGCTGAAAAATTCGTCCTTCTCGACGAGCACGGGCGACGAAGCAGGCTCGGTCGGCGGCGTCGTTTCAAACTGCACCAAAGGCAAGGCGCAGTTCATCTTGTACTCGTTCGACATCAAGGCCGAAGGGCAGAACGTGCCGCGCAACACCGACATGATGAAACAGAACGGCAGCGGCTCGAACTTCAACGCCGTGGGATAGACAGCATGCAAGACATCAGCAGCCGAGTACAGGACGTCGTAGGCCGCGTGGTTGCGGCGATTCGTGATCTGAACGTCCGAGAGGGTGTGGATGACGAGAGTCCCGAGCCAGGGCCGCCAGCCAGCGAGGCGGACATACGCGCTGCAGAAGCAGCGCTCGGCGTGCGTTTCCCGCCCCAGTACCGAGCCTTCCTGCGACTGCACGACGGCTACCGCTGGCTCGCGTATCCCGGCGACATGCTGCCACTGCGCGACCTCCTTCCGGGCAGCACCATGCACCAGCAGATCAGCAAATGGAAACGTCTTGCCGCGGAGTATGGCGGCGGCGAGGTGCTCAACGGCCTCTTCTTCGCGTCGCTGGGCCAACCTAACAACTGGGTCTACTTCGATCTCGACCGCCCCACCGACGGCGGCGAGTACACCGTCGTGCGGTTCACACCCGACGAATCGAGCGAATTTCCCGACCTGATCGCCTTCTTGGAGAGTCGGATTGACGTCTGCAACGTCGAGATTCCGGACGAAGGCGAAGACGGCGAGACGCAGGAGTGACGGACTGTGGCAAACGTGGCCCAGGCGACCTTTGTGGGCGGAGACATCGTCATCGAGTGCGACGACCGCTGGGGCTGCTGCCAGCGCGCGCAAGCCAAGGCCAAGGTCCAATCCATGAACCGGGAAATCGCCAGAGGCCCCAAGCGTGTGCAAGGTGTTCTGTCTGCCGTCACCACGGCGCAGAAGGACCGGATCCAGGGGCGTGCCAAGCGCAAGTTCGATGCCATCCCTTCCGACAGTGCACGGGCCGCCGACGCACGCGCCCGTGGCGCTCCCGACTGTCTTGCCGACGAGATCGAGAAAGGTGCTTCGCGCGCTGATCTGAACATCCAGATGGATCATCCTCTTGATGTCAAGTTGGGTGGCCTCGCATCGGCCAAACTGACGCCGCTCGATGGCGCCGTCAATCTGGCAATGGGTCTGTTTGCCAAGAACGTTGGCAACGACATGGGTGCAGGCACGCAGGTCACCGGGGTCTCGCTGATCTGTCCGGGCAATGGGAATTGTCCTGGCGAGGATCACTCTGTCGGCACACGCACGAGTTTCCCGAGCGGCGGCCAGCGCAGAACCGCCAATGCGTCCAGTCTCGACACCTTCAGTTACTAGACGCCTGACCATGGAGCTCGACAACCGCGTCCCCTGGGCACAAACCATCTGGTTGCCGCTCATCGCCGCCAGCGGAGAGTTGGGCGTGACCGTGATTGCAAAGGCCTCGCTGAATGCAGCGGCCCAGGGCACGGCCACGGCGGCAACTGCACCGGTGCCGATTGCGATGTGCGATATCCACGCACCTGGCGACAACGGCATGCTGTGCACCCCGTCGGACCTGTGCGACTACAAGCCCGGCACGGATGTTGTCGTCGTGGCGCCACCAGATCCGAAGGTGAACGAAGCCCTGCGCCGACGTACCGTGGCGATCGGCATTGGACCGATTTCCGTACGCCACCGCGCCGGGCGCGGTAACGGTGTCTTTCCGCTGCGGCGCGACCACCCGTCGCGCCTGCCGCTGGCAGGAACCTACGATGCTGCGTGGCTGGAGCAGCGCATGCCACTCTTGCCCGAAGACTTCGACCCAAGGTTCCATCAGGCTGCGCCGAGCGACTTGGTTGCCGTGCCGTGGCTGCGGGGCGGGGAGTCCGTCACCGTCGAAGGTCTGTACGACGCGCCTGCGGCCTGGCACACGGTGCTGCCGCCGGTGCGGCTGGTGTTGTGCGGCCATGTGCTCAATCGCTACTTCAGTCTCCCGATGCGGCTGGACACCGTGCTGATCGACGCCATCCAGCCGCGGCTCACGATGGTCTGGCGTGCATCGCTGCGCCCGCTGCGCAAAGTCGAAGACGTCAAGGCGCTGTTTCTCTACGCGGTGCGTCCACAGATTGCCCGCGAAGTGTTCGGCATGGAATGACGGAGGCGCAGTGCGTGGGGAGCAGCAGCAGCCTGTAGCCATCACCGGCGTCGGCATGCTCACCCCTGTCGGCCTGCGCGCTTATGCATGCCTGCATGCCGTGCGCTGCGGCCTGTCGCGCTTCAGCCCGCAGCCCTTCCGTGACCGCGCCAAAGGCTGGATTGTCGGCGGCCGGGTCATGGCGTGGTTGCCGAATGCGGGAGTCCAACGCCTCGCGGCGCTGGCCGACGCTGCGATCGGACAAGCGCTGGAACAGGCGCGCTGGACGTCAAGCCATCGACTTGCGCTCGTGCTGTGCAGCACGGAGGACGACAGGCCAGGTCCGCGCCTGGCCGACAACCACGATGCGCTGCAGGCCGCGCTTGGCGCCGACCGCTTGTCGCTGTTCTCACGCACAGAGATCTTGCACGACGGGGCCGCGGGCTTCGCGTTGGCACTGGATCACGCCCAACGCATGCTGCATGCCGGCGAGGTCGAAGCGTGCATCATTGGCAGCGCGGACAGCCAACTCGACATCCGCGTGACGCGCTGGCTCGAAGATGCGGGGCGGCTGAAGTGTCGCCACGCCAACGACGGGCGCATCCCCTCGGAAGCTGCGGCCTTTGTCGTCGTCGAGCATCCCGAACGGGCCCGGCTACGGCGCGCGCCGGTACTGGCGGTCGTGGGTGGTTTCAGCATGGCTTGGACGGTACGCTCCGGCGGCGGACAGGTTCTCAGGGCGACGCGCGCCTGTACCGAGGCCGTGCGCGCAACGCTTGCTGCTGCCGCGCTGACGCCCGCAGAAGTCGGCATGGTGTGGAGCGATCTCAACGGCGAGAGCGCCCGCGGACTGGAGTGGGGTCTCGCAAGTGTCAGGATGGGGCTGGCCTGTTCGGAGTCGTTGTTCCATCCAGCAGACTGTTGGGGCGACCTAGGCGCTGCCAGCGGTTGCGCTCTGCTGGGATTGGGCGCCATGGCGCAGGCCACCGGCTGGGCCGGTGGCAAGCCGCTGCTTGTGACGGTTGGCAATGAAGGCCCTGGCAGAGCAGGATGCGTCGTTCTGCCGCCGCCCCGAGACGCCGGGCTGGTGCAGGTGTCGCACCGGGCACCGCGCATCTACCGTCTGGACTACCGCATCGGCACCACCACGGAGATACCGCCGGCGGCTGCGATCGACCCACTGCGAGGTCGCTTCCAGGAACAAATGACCGCAGAGATCGGGGACACGCTGGCCGGCTTGCACCATCAGCATGCGGCACTGCTGCACGCGGCCGACTCTCGCTGGCAGGATCGCGCTCGCGTAGAGCAGCGCATGCTCAACCATCTCGACGCAGTGGTGGCGGGCGGCACGCAAGCGATGGCGCATGTCGCGGACCTGTGCATGTCCGGCGACGCCGGGCTCGTGTTCGCGGCGTCGCTTCTGATCGGATCGCTGCCCCATCCGGACAATCTGCGGCGGCTCGAGTCGGCACTCGCCGCATCGACCGATCCGGCGGTTCTCGACGGGGTCAAGGCGGGGTTGGCCCATGCGCCCCGCAGTGCGCAACTGTCTGACCTCCTGCAACGCTGGACGCTCGATCCGCAGGCGTCAGTGCGCATGCTCGCCTTGCAGCTGATCTGCCTGCGATGCGAAACGCAGGTCGCTGTACCGCATGCCGTGCTTTCGGACGAGTCGCCTGGGGTGCGGGCATGGGGCGTGGAACTGCTGGGTCGGCGGCGCAAGCTGAATGCCGAAACCCTGCGCACGCTGATCGGAACCCAGGAAGGCGATCTTCAACGGCGCGCGTTGTTGGCGCTGCTGCGGCTGGACCCGGCGGTGGCTGCCCACGTCGCGCGAGCTCAGATTGAGCAGGCACCAGACACCGGCGCGTCGCTTACCATGTCGCTGGCCCTGGCAGGGCAGTCGGGCGATGGTGCGCTACTACGGGATCTCGCAGCCCGACACCAGAGTCCGGACGCCATACTGGCCCTCGGCGTCTATGGCGAACCGGCTGCGGTTCCGACGCTGATGGCATTTCTCGAGCACGACGCACCGCTGGCGGCGTCGGCCGCACATGCGCTACGCATCGTCTCCGGGCTCAGAGTGGACGAGGATGTGCGCGTCGAGCGGGCAGTCGACTTGCTCGGCGGGGAGACCACCACCGTGATCGAGGCCCAGCACCGGCCAAGTCAATCGCGTGAGCTGTGGGCAGCTTGGTGGTCCGAGGCGCTACCGAAGGTCGCCCAGTCGCGGATGCGACGCATGCGGCAAGGGCGTCCTTTCTCCCTGGACACCTGCCTGGCCGAAATCGAGCATCCCGACTCGGCCAACGTCGACCGGTCCCGTGCAGCACTGGAACTCGACATCCACGGGGCGGTGGCCATCCCCCCGGACGTGGAGTGGTTCGTCGCGCGCCAAGCACTGGTGTTACGCAAGCTCCGCGCCCAGCTGCAGGCTGAGCTTTGACCGCGGCGTTGTGACCGGCATCCAACCGCGCGGGCGCATCCAGTTCACGCTGCCCAAGCTGTATCTGGGCTTTGACACCCGCTTTTACGACGGCAGCCACCAGTTGCACCAGCACCGGCGCCTGCACACGGTCATCCTCGCGCAGGACATTCCACGGGTCTCGCTGCGAACGCCTCGAAGCGTGCGACCGCCACCAAGAAGGCCAAGGAACCGATCCAGAAATTCGAAGACGACGCGGCAGCAAGAGCCGCCGCAAAATGGGCAAATTGCCCATGAAGGACAGGCCATGCCAGACCTTGCCAAGCATCACCGACTGCTGAATTTCCAGAATGCGCATGGCAAGGACGAACCATGGCTTGCCATCGATTGCGCCTTCCTCGAAAGCGGCCTGCAGTACGCGCGCGCCCATGCTTGCAAGCGCATCCTGTTCGGATCCGTGGACAACGAGAAGAAGGCACACAAGGTCGGCATCGAGGTGCTGGAACACCTGCCGGGGCTGGAAGGAATCATGTGGCAGATCCCGATTCCCAAGGGAACGGACGTGGCGCCGCTCATGGCGCAGGGAGAACTGAAATACCTGAGCATCGTCCAGCCGAAGCTGGGCCTCGATCTCGCCGCGTTCCCTCAACTGGAATATTTTGGTTTCCAGTTCTCGGAGGACATCACGGGCTATGCCCGCGCCAGTGCATCGCTGCGCAAAGTGCGGGTGTCGGGCCTGGCTGGCGATCTCACGTTTCTTGGCGCAGTCAAGGGCCTGGTACAGCTCGAAATCGTGCGTTCGGACATCGAATCGCTCGCAGGGCTCCAAGCCGTCGCCAAGCTGGAGGAGCAGACGCTGGTCCTGTGCAGAAAGCTGGGCGACATATCGCAGGCAGCACGCCTGAAGAAGTTGCGCAGCCTGTCGATCGACGGCTCCAGTGGCCTGACCGATCTATCGGCTGCACGCCATTTCGATGCGCTGCTGTCGCTATGGCTGAAAGCCAAGGCCATCGAATCCTGCGGCTTCATACGGGCATGGCATCGCTCACGTTCGCCAGCATCAACGCAGAGATCATGGACAACGATCTGTCCCCGCTGCTGCAATCCAAGTCCCTGCGGGAGGTCTGGTTCAGCCCGCCGAAACGTAGCGATGTTCCCAAGCTGTCCCCGGACGAGTTGAACACCATGCTGGCCGCCCGCTGAGCACCCGATCAAGGCCCGGACCTTGCCCCAGGGCGCATTCCTCGACGAGCCCATGGTCCTGCGTCACGATGGGAACCCCATGGACATGTTGATCGCCCTTTCATCCCTGCCCCTTGCGCCCACCCCGCCGGGCCAGCGCATCCGCAAGCCCATCGGCCCAGAGCACGACCTCGTCGTCGCCTGGGTCGCCCGGCACTTCTCGCCCGCCTGGGCCAGCGAGGCCCGCGCCGCGCTCGCCAACCGCCCCCTCACCCTCTTCATCGCCGCCCGCGGAGACCCGGGCGAACTGCTGGGCTTTTGCGCCTACGACGCCACCGCCCGCGGCTTCGTCGGCCCCATCGGCGTGCGCGATACCGCCCGCCGCAGCGGCATCGGCGCCGCCCTGCTGCTGGCCTGTCTGCACGACATGCGCTCCATGGGCTATGGCTACGCCGTGGCCGGCGCCGTCGGCGCACCCGATTTCTTCCGCCGCGTCGCCGGCGCCATCGACATCCCCGACTCCACCCCCGGCCTCTACGCCGGCATGCTCCGCGCGCCATCCGCCGCGCCATGACTTTGGTTCATTGCCGCGCCGCGGCCCCGCGTTCAGCATGCCCCCATGCCCGAAGCCGCCCGCGACGAGACACTGCACGTTTCCGCCCCGCCTGACGCGGACGCGCGGGCCGTGCCGCTCGACGCCGACGCCACCCGCATCGCCCCGCACACCGCCGGCCCGCGCGCACCGCTGACACACACCCGGCTGAACACGCCGACCCTCACGCGCGGCAGCGGCCTGACCCTGCCCGGCGGCAGCAGCCAGGCAGCCGAGCTCGAGGTGCGCCAGGTCGGCCGCTACCAGATCCTGGCCAAGCTCGGCCGTGGCGGCATGGCCACCGTGTTCCGCGCGCACGACCCCGACATCGGCCGCGACGTGGCGATCAAGTTCCTGCACGCCTCGCTGTGCGAAGACGAGGAGTACCGCGCGCGCTTCCTGCGCGAGGCACGCGCGGCCGGCGGCCTGTCGCACCCGCACATCGTGACCGTGCACGACGTGGGCGAGATCGACGGTCGGCCCTACATGGCCATGGAATTGCTGGAGGGCGAGCCGCTGGCCGACCTGCTGCAGGGCGGGCAGCCGCTGCCGGTGCGCGACGTGGTGGTCATGGGCATCCAGCTCGCGCAGGCGCTGGACTATGCGCACCAGCGCGGCATCGTGCACCGCGACATCAAGCCCGGCAACATCGCGCGGCTGCGCGACGGAAAGACCATCAAGGTGATGGACTTCGGCATCGCCCACATGGCGGCCAGCGCGGCCGGCGAGCAGCGCACGCGCGTGGGCGACGTGCTGGGCACGCCACAGTACATGTCGCCCGAGCAGATGCAGGGCGGCAAGATCGATGGCCGCTCGGACCTGTTCACGGCCGGCATCGTGCTCTACCAGATGCTGACCGGGCAGCGCCCGTTCCAGGGCGACAGCGTGGTCACGCTGGCGCTGAAGATCTCCAAGGAAGACCCGACGCCGATCGAGAAGCTGCGCCCCGAGGTGCCGCCCGCGCTGCGCCGCGTGATCGACCGCTGCCTGGCCAAGGCACCCGAGCGGCGCCACCAGAGCGGCGCCGCGCTGGCCGAGGCGCTGCAGCGCGTGCTGGCCGAGATGGACGAGCTCGCGCGCGCCGGCGAAGGCACGCAGGCGCGCGGCGTGCCGCTGCGGCTCAAGTGGGCCGGCCTGATGGCGCTGATCGTGGCCGGGGTGATGGCCGTCACGGCCTCTCTGATCGTGCAGCGCCAGCAGGCCGCGCTGATGGCCCAGGTGGGCGACTCGGGCGCGGCGCTCACGCGCTTCATCGCGGCGCAGAACGCGGTGCCGGCGCTGTCCGAGGACTGGGTGGTCGTCGACGTGGCGCTGCAGAACCTCATGCAGACGCGCGACTTCGAGAGCATCACCGTGACCGACCGCGGCGGTGTCGTGCGTGCCGCGAGCCGGCCCGAGCTGGTGGGCCAGCCCTGGCGTGCACCGGCCGGCGAGGCGCTGGGCGAGGCCGGCGGCGTGCAGCGCACGCGCTACCTGGCCAATGGCGAGCCCGTGCTGGGCTTCGCCGCGCCCATCACCTTCCAGGGCAAGGCCGTGGGCCAGGTCGTGCTGGGCCTGCCCGAGCGCGCGCTGGCCGCGGTGGCACGCCAGTCGCAATGGCTGATGGCGGTGCTGGCGCTGGTCACGGTGGCGGCCGTGGCGCTGGCCATGTACCTGGTAGGCACCTGGTTCGCGCGGCCGATCCGGCTGGTCGGCGAGGCCATGGACGAGATCACGGCCGGGCGGCTGGACTTCCGCATCCGCGAGCAGCGCAAGGACGAGTTCGGCCAGCTCTATGCGGCCTTCGACCGCATGGCCCAGGCGCTGCAGGAGCGCGCCGCGCCGCCGCCCGCCGACGCCCCGCCCGCGCGCGAGCAACCGGGCTGACGGCATGCGGCTGCTGCCATGCCCGCTGCGCGCCGCCGTGGCCCTGCTGCCTGCGCTGCTGGCCGCCTGCGGCACGCCGCAACCGGCAGCGCCAGTGGCGGCACCGGCGGCGGTGGTGTCCGCAGCGCAGGCGTCGCAGGACGGCGTGGTCGCACGCGGCGAGCGGCTGCTGGTCTACCTGCCGCGCAGCGGCGACACGCTGCGCAGCATCGCCGCGCAATGGCTGGGCAGCGCGGAGCAGGACTGGCAGATCGCCGCGGCCAACGGCGGCATCGCCCAGCCCCGGCCCGGCGTGCCGCTGGTGGTGCCGCTGCAAAGCCCCAACCCGGGCGGCATCGCCGGCGACAGCTACCAGACCGTGCCCGTGCTGTGCTACCACCGCTTCGGCGGCGGCGGCGGCCGCATGTCGGTCACGCCCGCGCGCTTCGCCGAGCAGATGCAATGGCTGGTGGACAACGGCTACCGCGTGGTCCGGCTCGCGCAGCTCAGCGACTACCTCGCGGGCCGGGCCGCGCTGCCGCCGCGCGCCGTGGTCGTCACCGTGGATGACGGCTACGCCTCCTTCCACCAGCATGCCTGGCCGGTGCTGCGCCGGCTCGGCCTGCCGGCCACGCTGTTCGTCTACACCGACTTCATCGGCGCCGGGCTGGCCGTGGGCTGGCCGCAGCTGCAGGAGCTGGCGGCCTCGGGCCTGGTCGACGTGCAGGTGCATTCCAAGACGCACCGCAACCTGATCGAGCGCCAGGCCGGCGAAACCGACGAGCGCTACCGCCAGAGCCTGGACCAGGAGATCCGCGTGCCGCGCGAGCTGCTGCAGCAGCGCCTGCCCACGCCGGTGCAGCACTACGCCTACCCGTTCGGCGACGCCAACGAGCAGGTGCTGGAACTGCTGGCGCGCCAGCACTACCAGCTGGCCGTGACGGTCACGCCGGGCGGCAACCCCTTCTTCGCCCAGCCGCTCATGCTGCGCCGGACCATGGTCTTCGGCGACCACGACATGGAGGCGTTCCGGGCCCGGCTGCAGACCAGCCGGCGCATCGGCGCCGCGCCATGAACCGGCCGACGGCAGCGCTGCTGGCCGGCTGCGCGCTGCTGCTGGCGGGCTGCGCCGGCACGCCACCGTCCGGGCCGGGCGCAGAGCCCGTGGCCTTGCCCCTGCCCGGCCAGCAGGAGCAGGCCATCGGCCGCTTCGAGGGGGAGCAGCGCGTGCGCGCGCTGCAGCTCGAAGACGAAGGCCAGTGGGCCGACGCCGCCTGGACCTGGGAGGTGCTGGTGGTGCTGCGGCCCACGCATGCGCCCTACCGCGAGCGCGCCGCCGCACTGCGCCAGCGCATCGCGCTCGCCGTGGCCGAACAGCTCGAACGCGCGCAGGCGGCCCAGCGGCGCGGTGCTCAGGAGCAGGCCGCCACCCACTACCTGCGCGCGCTGGCGCTGCAGCCCGACCACGCGCAGGCCGCCGATGCCTTGCGTGCGCTCGAGCGCGAGC
This sequence comes from Pseudorhodoferax aquiterrae, assembly GCF_014652235.1. GTDB lineage: Bacteria > Pseudomonadota > Gammaproteobacteria > Burkholderiales > Burkholderiaceae_C > Pseudorhodoferax > Pseudorhodoferax aquiterrae. Next base: position 470 of record NZ_BMYK01000047.1, on the reverse strand, counting down.
GCAACCGGCGCCTGTACCTGGGCAAGCCCTCGCGGCTCACGATCCAGCGGCGCGACGGGCTGGAGGCGGCGCCGCCCAGGCCGCGACCGGCCGCCAAACCGGCCATGGGCAGCCAGGCCGACGCGCCCTGAGCCACGCGCTCACTTCAGCTTGTCGGCCCGCTCCTGCAGCTGCAAGGCCTTCTGCCGCTCCAGCCGCGCCGTCTCGTTCGCCGGTTCGAGCTCGAGCACGCGGTCCCAGCTGCGGATCGCGCCGGCCAGGTCCTGGCGCGCGAAGGCCGAGCGGGCGGCCAGGCTGTGGCGTTCGACGAGGCGCTTGCGCGCCGCGTCGGCACGGGCCTTGGCCCCGGGCTGGTCGAGCGCGGCCGCGCGCTCGTACTCGGCCAGCGCGCGTTCGTTCTGGCCTGCGCGCTCGGCCGCCTCCGCGCTGCGCAGGGCCTGCTCGCCCGGCGAAGGCTCGGGCGCGGGCGC
>NZ_BMYK01000046.1 GCF_014652235.1 Pseudorhodoferax aquiterrae | reverse complement strand
TCACTTTCTTTCGTTTCGCCGAAAGAAAGTAACCAAAGAAAGGGCGACCCCGGTGCCCCCGTCCCTCCGCTGCGCTCCGGGCAACCTGCGGTGCTCGCGGCCTGGGCGCATTGCACAACTCGCACCACTCACTGCGTTCGTTCAGCTCGAACAAGTGCAATGAGTCAGATCACAAAGCGCGAGGTTCCCCGCGCCGCCCAGGCCACTGCGCTCCTCGGCGTGGGCACAGGGGCCCCGGGGAGCGGGGTCCCACACGGGCCAACGCTGCGCTCGGCCATGAGATTTCACTGATGCACCTGCTCTCCACCCGCCCCGGCGGCTTCGTCGAAGACCCAAGCGTCGTCACCCGCCTCGACCAGCAACCCGCCGATATCGTCGTGCTGAGCTCGGCCGACACCACGCTGGCCCTGCTGTCGGCCGCCGCCCAGCAGCTGGCCGGCTTCCCCAGCCTGCGCCTGGCCAACCTGCTGTACCTGCGCCAGCCGGCCTCGCTGGACCTCTACGTCGACGAGGTGCTGCAGCATGCGCGCGTGGTCGTGGTGGACCATCTGGGCTCCGAATCGGCCTGGCCCTACGGCGTGCAGCAGATCGCGGCGCTCGCGCGCGCCAAAGGCCAGCGCCTGGCCATGTTCTCGGGCGACCTGCAGGAAGACCCGCACCTGCTCGCGCGCAGCACGCTGCCCCAGGCCGACTGCCGGTTGCTGTGGCACTACCTGCGCGCGGGCGGGCCCGCCAATGCGCGCGCCTTCCTGCAGGCCGTGGCCCATCTCGGCCTCGCGCAGGGCGAAGCGCCGCCACCGCCACGCAGCCTGCCGCAGGCCGCGCTCTACGTGCCGCCCGCGCTGTGTGCCGCACCGCGTGAAGTGCCCGGCATCGACGACCTGCGTGCCGCGTGGACACCCGGCGCGCCCGTGGTCGCGCTGGTCTTCTACCGCTCGCACCTGCTGGCCGGCAACACGGCGGCCTTCGACGCGCTGGCCCTGGCCTTGCGCGCGCGCGGCATGAACCCGCTGCCGCTGGCGCTGGATTCGCTCAAGGACGCGCTGTGCCTGTCCACGCTGCGCACGCTGTGCAGCGAGCACGCGGTGCAGCTGGTGCTCAATACCACGGCCTTCTCGGCGCTGGAGCCGGGCCAGGGCCTGGCGGGCGATGCGCCCGTGCTGCAGGTCATCACGAGCGGCGGCAACCGGCCCGACTGGCTGGCCGATGCCCAGGGCCTGCGTCCCCGCGACATCGCGATGCAGGTCGTGCTGCCCGAGATGGACGGCCGCATCGTCACGCGCGCGGTCAGCTTCAAGGGCCTGGCACGCCGCTGCCCGGTCACGCAGACCGACGTGGTCGCCTACCAACCCGAGCCCGACCGCGTCGACTTCGTGGCCGAGCTCGCGCGGCGCTGGTGCCGCCTGCGCAGCCTGCCGGCGCGGGACCAGCGCCTCGCGCTGGTGCTGGCCAACTACCCGGGCAGCGAGGGCCGCATCGGCAACGGCGTGGGGCTGGACACGCCGGCCTCGGTCATCGCCATCCTGCGGGCGCTGGCGGCCGAGGGCTACCAGCTGGGCGATGCGCCCTTGCCCGAGGACGGCGACGCGCTCATGCGCCTGCTGCAGCAGGGCATCGCCAACGACCCCGCGCAGTGGCCGCTGCGCCCGGCCTGGCAGAGCTACGCGCTGGCCGACTACCGGCAGCGCCTGGCGGCGCTGCCCGAAGGCATGGCCGCCGCCATCGATGCGCGCTGGGGCCCGCCCGAGGCCGACCCGGCGCTGCGCCAGGGCCGCTTCATGGTCGCGGGCCTGCGCCTGGGCCAGGTCTTCATCGGCATCCAGCCGGCCCGTGCGCTGAACGCCGCCGGCGCACAGGACTACGCCAGCTACCACGACGCCGAACTGGTACCGCCGCACCACTACCTGGCCTTCTACTTCTGGCTGCGCGACCGTTTCGCCATCGACGCCGTCGTGCACGTGGGCAAGCACGGCAACCTCGAATGGCTGCCCGGCAAGAGCCTGGCGCTGTCGGGCGCCTGCTGGCCCGACGCCATCCTCGGCCCGCTGCCGCACCTGTACCCCTTCATCGTCAACGACCCGGGCGAGGGCGCCCAGGCCAAGCGCCGCAGCCAGGCCGTGATCGTGGACCATCTGATGCCGCCGCTCACGCGCGCCGAGAACCACGGCCCGCTGCAGGACCTCGAACGCCTCGTCGACGAGTACTACGACGCGCTGCTGGTCGACGCGCGCCGCGCAGCGCTGCTGCGCCGCCAGATCGTCGATGCCGTGCGGCGCCAGCACCTGGCCGGGGAGCTGGCGCTGCCCCCCGGCACCGACAGCGACGAGGACGCGCTGCTGCAGCGCATCGACGCCTACCTCTGCGAGCTCAAGGAGACGCAGATCCGCGACGGCCTGCATGTGTTCGGCCGCTCGCCCGAAGGCCGGCAGCGCCGCGACACCTTGCTCGCGCTCGCGCGCTTCCCGTCGGGCGGCGATGCCGGGCTGCTGGGCGCGCTGGCGGCCGATCTGCTGCCCGGCAGCGGCTTCGACCCGCTGCGGCTGGAGCCCGCGCGGCCCTGGACCGGCCCGCGCCCGGCCGCGCTGCAGGCCCTGAGCACCGAGCCCTGGCGCCACGAAGGCGACACGCGCGAGCGGCTCGAGCTGCTGGCCCAGCAGCTGCTGGACGGGGGCCGGCAAGCTGCCGACTGGCCACAGACCCAGGCCGTGCTGCAGCGCGTGCGCACGCAGTTGGCGCCGACCCTGGACGCCTGCGGCGCCGAGGAACTGCGGCAGCTCGCACGCGGCCTGCGCGGCTTGTTCGTCCCGGCCGGCCCCAGCGGCTCGCCCTCGCGCGGCCGGCCCGACGTGCTGCCCACGGGCCGCAACTTCTACACGCTGGACACGCGCGCGATCCCGACCCAGGCGGCCTGGGAACTCGGGCAGCAGGCCGCGCGCCAGCTCATCGAGCGCTACCTGCAAGAGCACGGCGAGTACCCGCGCGCGCTGGGCCTGTCGGTCTGGGGCACGGCCACCATGCGCACGGGTGGCGACGACCTCGCCCAGGCCTTCGCGCTGATCGGCGTGCGGCCGCGCTGGGCGCCCGGCAGCCAGCGCGTGCAGGACTTCGAGGTGGTGCCGCGCGCCGGCCTGCACCGTCCGCGTGTGGACGTCACCTTGCGCATCTCGGGCTTCTTCCGCGACGCCTTTCCGCTTGCCGTGCAGATGTTCGACGCCGCCGTGCAGGCGGTGGCCGCGCTCGAGGAAGACGAGGAGGACAACCCGATCCGCGCACGCGTGCTGGCCGAGGCCGGTGCGCTGCAGGCCCAGGGCGCCAGCCCGGAGCAGGCGCGCCGCCAGGCCGGCTGGCGCGTGTTCGGCGCGCCACCGGGCCACTACGGCACCGGGCTGGACCCGCTACTGCACAGCGGCGACTGGCAGGACAGCGGCGACCTGGCCCGTGCCTGGACCGCCTGGAGTGCCCACGCCTACAGCCAGGACAGTGAAGGCGAGCCGGCCGGCGCTGCACTGCGCCGGCGCCTGGGCGACCTGGACATCGTGGCCCAGAACCAGGACAGCCGCGAGCACGACATCCTCGACTCCTCCGACTACCTGCAGTTCCAGGGCGGCATGGCCGCGGCGGTGCGCGCGGTGTCGGGCAGAACGCCTGCGCTCTACCACGGCGACCACGCCAACCCGCAGCAGCCGCGCGTGCGCACGCTGCACCAGGAGATCGGCCGCGTGGTGCGCGCGCGCGTGACCAACCCCAAGTGGATCGCCGGCGCCATGCGCCACGGCTACAAGGGCGCGTTCGAGATGGCGGCCACGGTGGACTACCTGTTCGGCTTCGACGCGACGACGGGCCAGGTCGCCGACCACCACTACGCGCTGGTGGCCGACGCCTATGTGGTGGACGCCGCCGTGCGCGACTTCGTCGCCGCGCACAACCCCGCGGCGCTGCGCGGCATGCTGGAGCGCCTGCTCGAAGCCATGCAACGCGGGCTGTGGGAACAACCCGGCAACTACCGCCAGCAGCTGGAAGACCTGCTGCTGGCGCACGAAGACCAACAGGAAGGAATGCGATGAGCGCACCCGAGACCGATCTGCCCCCGCTGTTCCCGTTCGCCGCCATCGCCGGCCAGCCCGCGTTGCGCCAGGCGCTGCTGCTGGCCGCGGTCGACCCGCGCATCGGCGGTGTGCTGGTGGAAGGCCCGCGCGGCACGGCCAAGTCCACGGCCGCGCGCGCGCTGGCCGAGCTGATGCCGGCCGCGCCCTTCGTCACGCTGCCGCTGGGTGCTTCGCTCGAGCACGTGGCCGGGACGCTGGACCTGCAGCAGGCGCTGGCGGGCCATGCCGTGCGCTTCGCGCCGGGCCTGCTCGCGCGGGCCGACGGCGGCGTGCTCTACGTGGACGAGATCAATCTGCTGCCCGACGCGCTGGTCGACGTGCTGCTGGATGCCGCGGCCAGCGGCGTCAACGTGGTCGAGCGCGACGGCATCTCGCACCGCCATGCCGCGCGCTTCGTGCTCGTGGGCACCATGAACCCCGAGGAGGGCGCGCTGCGGCCGCAGCTGCTGGACCGGCTGGGCCTCGCCGTGCGGCTGGCCAATGTGGCCGACTTGGCCGAGCGCCAGGCCATCGTGCGCGCCAGGCTGCAGTTCGAGGCCGATCCCGCGGCCTTTCGCGCGCGGCATGCCGCAGAGCAGGCTGCGCTGGCCGAGCGGCTGGGCGCGGCGCGCGCGCGCGTGCAGGCACCGGATGCGCTGCCCTGGTCCGACGCCGTGCTGCAGGCCGCAGGCGCACTGTGCGTGCAGGCCCAGGTCGACGGCCTGCGCGCCGACCTCGTGCTGCTGCGCGCGGCGCGCGCCTGGGCGGCCTGGCAGGGCGATGCGCAGGTGACGCCCGTGCATGTGCAGGCTGTGGCCGAGCTGGCGCTCGTGCACCGGCGCAAGCCCGGCGTGCCGCCGCCGGATCCGGTGCCGGCGTCGCCACCTGCTGCGGACCCGCCGCATCCGCCGCGCGCACCGGGTGCCGACGGTGCCGGGCCGCCCGAGGCCGACTGGGGCGCCATGCCGCCCGAGCCGATCGGAACCGTGCGCCTCGCCGTTCCCGAGTTGTTGACCTCCAGCGCGCCGGCCACCCCAAAAAAAGCCTGAGCCTCCGCCCCGATCGCACGCCAGGCCATGCTGCCGGGCGCGCACCCGGCGCGGAGGCGCCACAGGCCAGCCAGCTGCAGCGCGGTCCCGCCACCGGCCGCTGGGACTGGCCCGCCACTTTCACGGCGCGCGGTGCCGAGGTGCTCGCAGCGCAGCATTTGCGACGCAGGCCGCCACCGCGCACCAGCCAGCGGCTGCACTGCTTCGTTCTCGACTGCTCGGGCTCGATGGCGGCTGGCGGCGCGTTCGCGCGCGCCAAGGGCGTGCTGCTGGCGCTCATGGAACAGGCCTACCGCCGGCGCGAGCGCGTGGCGCTGCTCAGCTTTGCCGGCGCGCGTGTGGAATTGCGCCTGCCGCCACGCAAGGCGTCTGCCTGGAACGACGACTGGATCGCACCCATCGGCGCGGGTGGCGGCACACCGCTGGGTCCGGCCATTGCGCAGGCGGCGCAGCTGCTGGCCCGGGACGGTGGCGAGGGTTGGCTCTGGCTGCTGACGGATGGCCGTTCGCGCGACCGGCCCGAGCGTCCCGCTGAGGCCGCGCAGCTGCGCGTGATCGATTTCGAGCAGGGCCGCGTGCGGCTGGGCCGCGCACAGGCGCTGGCGCAGGCCTGGGGCGCCGAGTACCTCCCGGCCGAGGCCTGGGCCAGAGCCGGGTCAGCCCCTCAGAGGGTGTTTCCGAAATGAATAGGCCCACGCCGGGTTGCCCTGCGGCCATGGGCAAGGCGCGCCACGCAGGCCGTGCTGCAGCCCGGCCAAGTGGCGCAACGCAGCCCATGGCCGCAGGGCGCCCCGGCCCGAAGGGTGCGGCCCCAGCGCACGCCCACTCGGCGTTGCAAGGCTTGTGCGGGCAGACAGCCCGCACGGCGCCTTGCGCCTTGATTGGCCGCGCCCTGGGGCCACACGTGGGCCTATTGATTTCGGAAACACCCTCTCAGACTCATCGGTTCGCGACACGCGCCAATACAGCGGCCTGGAAGCGCACGCCGGTTCCGGCGCGGGCCTTCGTGGAGTAGACGACTTCGCGCAGGAGTTCGGCTTCCGCTGCCGGCAGGAACCGGACTGGCGTCACCGCGCCAGGCGCCGGGCTTTGGCGAAGACGTCTTCGGCCGCGATGGCGTCCACCTCGCCACGGTCATACTCGGCCAGGCGCCGTGCGATCTCCTCCTCCCATGCGGCGTCCAGTTGGGCTGCAGCGGGTTCGTTGAGCGACTCCAACAGCTGATCCACCAGTCGCTCGCGGTCTTTCAGCTCGAGTGCGCAACCACGCTGCACGAGTTCGGTGACAGGATCGGACATGCTGGCTCCTAGAAGAGTGGGCAGTCTAGCGCCACACCCAAGGCGACGTTGGCAGCACCACCATGCCAGGGATGCAGGTTGACATGCGCGAGATGGCGGAGGGTGCTCTTGTCGGGCACTGCCGCGCTAGCGCCCGCCCACCGTCTGCCGATCCACCGCCGCCAGGCAGGCCAGGATTTCCTGCGCCGCCTCGTCAAGCCGCGGCCCGGGCCGCACCAGCACGTCGAAGCGCGGCTCGGCGATGCGGCAGGTGCGCCCCTCGCGCACGGCGCGCATCGCATGCCAGCCCGGCCGCGCCTGCAGCGGCGGCATGCCCGGCGCGTCGTGCACGATCAGCAGGTCCGGGTCGGCGCGCAGCGCGAACTCGGGCCCCAGCTTGGGGAAGGCGCCCAGGCTCGCCGGCACGACGTTGCGCAGGCCCAGCCGTGCCAGCGTCTCGCCGATGAACGAGGCCTCGCTGGCCGCGGCCACACCGCCGTGCAGTTCGAAGTACACGCGCTTGCCCCGCCAGTGCGCAGGCAGCTGCTGACGCAGCGCCTCGAGTCGCGCGTCCGTGCGCGCCCACAGCGCTTCGCCCGCGCCGGGCCGGCCGATGGCCTGGGCCACGGCCTCCATGTTGCGGCGCATGTCGGCATGCGATCGGGCGTCCAGGGCCAGCACGTTCAGGCCCAGCTCCTTGAGCCGCTCGGCCACGCGGTTGCGCGGGCGCAGCAGCACGAGGTCGGGCAGCGCTGCGAGGATGCGCTCGATGTCGGCGTCCGCCAGGCCACCGACGCGCGGCAGCGGCTGCACGCTCGCAGGCCAATCGGAGTAACGGTCGATCGCCACCAGGCGCTCGCAGGCGTCGAGCGCGCAGAGCGTCTCGGTCAGCGAGGGCTGCAGCGAGACGATGCGCCTGGCTGGGGCGGGCGCGGTGGTCGGCGGGCGCGCCGGCGCGTCGGCCGCGAAGACCGGCAGGGCCGCCTGGCTGCCCTGGAACAGCAGGGCGACCAGCAGGGCCGTGGGCGGCGGAGCGCGCACGGGCGCAGACGGCTCAGGCGGCGTGCAGCCGCGCCGTGAACAGCCGGCCGCGGGTGAGGCCGGCCAGCGTCTTGGCGCCCCACAGCACGGCCAGGTCGACCAGCGGCTCCAGCAGCACCACGCTCAGGTAGGCGGCGCCGAAGCGGCCGACCTCGGCCAGCGTGTCGGCACCCATGCCGTGGCCGTACAGCGCCCAGAACGCCACCCACAGCACGATGCCGCCCTGGTAGGTGAGCGACAGCGCGAACGCCTGGCGGTAGCGGATGTCCACGTAGGCCGTGCGCGCCGGGATGATGCGCTGGGCCAGTCGATGGATGGCGTACAGCGGCACCAGCAGCGTGGTCACGTTCATGCCGTACTGCGGCAGGTCGGCCGGCGCGAAGAAGAGGCCCTGGGCCAGCAGGCCCGCCGCCAGGCCGATGGCCGTGGCGCCCGCGCCGAACAGCAGCAGCAGCGTGGAGCCCAGGATCAGGTGCACCTCGGAGACGCCCACGGGCGCATGCGGGAACAGCTCGAAAAAGCAAAAGACCGCCAGCGTCGTGAGCAGGCTGCGCGCCGCCAGCGCGGGCCAGCCGCCGCGCGCGGCGTCGGCGCGCGCATCCTGGCGCGCCATCCAGCCCGCGAGGCCGAAGGCGGCCACGGCCGTGGCATGGCTCAGGAAGATCTTGGCGCCGTCGACGACGCCGGGTTCGATGTGCATTGCGGGCTTCCTTTCAAGGACGGAACCGCGCCGCCTGTTGCGACAGCAACACCCGGCCGCTGGGCGCGCGTGCGCCGGTGCGGCCGGGCGCCGCTGCCTGCACCCCGCAGACGGCCGGCTTTCGCATGCTGGGCATGCGCGAACGCGCCAGGCCGGTCTCCGGGCTCGCAAGGGGCAGAGGGAGGCTCTGCCGGCGCCGCGTCTTCCCGGGCCCATCGCGCATCTGCGGTGGCAGACCACGTGCGAACCCAGTGACGGCCCGTCCGGCAGGGGCTGCCTGAAGGGGCGATCGGCGTTGTCGCTTGCTTACCGTTGCGGGGGCAGCCGGGGCCTGGCTGCATCGCTGCGGCTTCACCCCGTTCCCGTTTACTCCACATGCAGGGCATGCGGACACCTGTCGCACGGATGCCCGCGGAACACGGTTCCGAAGGCGGGCGCAGTATAGCCAGCGCTGCCATGCCGCAGAATCGCGGCACACGGCGACCGCCGCACTGTCTCAGATGTCCGCCATTCCCTTCGCCCTGCGCGTCGCCGCACCCGCCGACTGGCCCCTGTACCGGACGGTGCGCCTGCGCGCGCTGCAGGATGCCCCCGACGCCTTCGGCAGCAGCCACGCCGTCGAGGCCGGCCGGGCCGACGCGCACTGGGCGGACCGCGTCGCCGCGGCCCACGGCAGCGGCCAGGACCGGCTTTTGCTGGCCCTGCGTGCGCAAGCGGTGTGCGGCCTGGTCTGGTGCAAGCTGTCGGCCGCGGAGCCAGGGCGCGCCGACCTGTTCCAGATGTGGGTGGAGCCCGCGGCACGCGGCCTGGGCATCGGTGGCGCCATGCTCGACGATGTGCTGGCCTGGGCCGGCCGGGCCGGCGCATCGCGCATCTGCCTTGGCGTGACCACGACGAACGGCGCGGCCATGCGGCTGTACCAGCGCCGCGGTTTTCGACCGGCCGGGCCGACCGCGCCGCTGCGCGAAGGCAGCAGCCTGCGTGTGCAGCCCATGGTGCGCCCCTAGCAGCAGCCGTGTCCATGCCGACCGGAGCGCGTGACAGCGCCGGTCACCCAGGCAGCGACACCTGCTGCGGCCCGCCCGCTTGCGCCTGGGCCTGCACCTGCGCGCGCAGCCAGCGGCTGGCCGCGCTGGCATGGCTGCGCTCGTGCCAGAGCTGGTAGAAGCGCATGGGCGGCAGTTCGGCCGGCGCGGGCGCCATCACCAGCGGCAACCGCGCCGCGTAGTGCGCGGCGAAGCGCCGCGCCGTCGTGAACACCAGGTCGCTGTCCAGCAGCGCATAGGGTGCGAGATTGAATTCGGGCACGGTGGCGACGATCTGGCGCTGGTAGCCGGTCTTGGCCAGCTCGCCGTCGATGGGGCCCGTGCGCGGCTGCGCGCCCGTGTGCGGCGCCAGGTGGCGCATGCGCAGGTAGCGCGCGAGCGGGATGCGGCGCTCCTGCGCGAGCGGATGGCCGCGCCGCATCAAGCACACCACCTCGTCCGTGAACAGCACCGCCATGCGCAGGTCCTCGCGCGGGCGCGGGTCGTTGTTGATGACCAGGTCCACGCTGCCCTCGTCCAGTGCCTGGGCCAGGTCGAAGGCCGCGTCGGCCGGCCGGATGTGGGCGGCGATGCGCGGGCCGGCACCGGCCAGCCGCGCCACGATGCCGGGCAGGAAATCGGGCGGCAGGCAGTCGGAGCAGACGATGTGGAAGGCGCGTTCGGCCCGGGCCGGGTCGAAGCTGCCGCCGGCCTCCAGCCGTGCGGCCTGGGCCATGATCTCGCGCAAGGGTTCGCGCAGGGTCTGCGCACGCTCGGTCGGCACCATGCGCGCGCCGCTGCGCACCAGCAGCGGATCGGCCAGCACGTCGCGCAGGCGCTGCAGCTTGCGGCTCACGGCCGGCTGGGCCTGGCCGCTGGCCTCGGCCACGCGCGTGATGCTGCGTTCGGCCAGCAGCAGGGACAACAGGCGCAGGTCGGCCAGGCTCAGGCTCTGCAGCTCGTCGTGCATGGCGGGGGCGCGTGCGGTGCGTGTGGGCGGGCTCATGCGGGATCGCCTGCGGCCACGGAACACACCTGCCGCACGCAGGCCCGCAGCCACCGGTGCGCCGGGTCCGCGTGGGCCTGCGGGTGCCACAGCAAGGCGACGGTCAGTGGGGGCAGGGCCAGTGGCAGCGTGAAGCTGTGCAGGCCGGCGCGCAGGCCGGCGGTGTGGCGTTCGGGCACCGTGGCGACGAGCCCGGCCTCGCGCGCCAGGGCCAGGGCGGCGCAGTAGCTGTCGACCGTGGCGGCAATGTCGCGCTGCAGGCCCAGCGCCTGCAGGGCCTGGTCCACCGGGCCGGCGCCGGCCGCGCGGCGCGCCACCTGCACATGGCGGCAGGCGGCATAGGCCGCGGGCGTGGCACGCTGCCTGGCCAGTTCATGGCCGGGCGCGACCACGCCGACGAAGCGCTCGCTGAACAGCGCCTGGGTGCGCAGCTCGGGACCGGCCGTGCCCTCGACCACGCCGGTGTCCAGGTCCACCGCGCCGCTGCGCAGCAGCCGGCTGTCCTTGTCGTGCTTGGCGACGAAGCGCAGGCGCACGCCCGGGGCCTCGCTGGCGATGCGTGCCAGCAGGGCCGCGCCGAAGGTTTCGACGAAGCCGTCGCGCGTGCGCAGCGTGAACTGGCGTTCCAGCTGCCGCAGGTCGGGTGCGGCGCCCGGGCGCAGCAGCGCCTCGCCTTCGCGCAGCAGCGGGCCGACGCGCGCGCGCAACTCCACGGCCCGCGGCGTGGGCACCAGGGCGCGGCCGGCGCGCACCAGCAGCGGATCGCCGGTGGTGGCGCGCAGCCGGGCCAGCGTGCGGCTCATGGCCGATGGGCTGAGCCGCAGGCGACGCGCAGCGCCGGCCACGCTGCCTTCGGTGAGCAGCGCGTCCAGTGTGACGAGCAGGTTGAGGTCGGGCGGTGGCACGCGCGGCACCTTAGCACGCATGGCATGGCGTGGCGTGCACGCCAGGTGTGCAGCCGGCGCGCCTTCCGCCGGGGCCTTGCGCGGCCTACGCTGCGGCCTTTCCATTCGCCTGTCCAGACCCCCGCCATGTCCACTGCCATGTCCACCGCCACGTCGGCCCGCGCCGCTTCGCCCTCCCGTCTCGGCCTGGCCGGCCTGGCCGCCGCGATGCTGCTGTCCGCGCTCGGCGCGGGCATTGCCAACGTGGGCCTGCCGGCCCTGGCGCAGGCTTTCGGCGCACCGTTCCAGCAGGTCCAGTGGGTGGTGCTGGCCTACCTGCTCGCGGTCACGGCCTCGGTGGTGCCTGCGGGCCGGCTGGGCGACCGCTGGGGCCGCCGCCGCGTGCTGCAGGCCGGCATCACGCTGTTCGGCACGGCCAGCGTCCTCGCCGCGCTGGCGCCTTCGCTGGGCTGGCTGGTGGCGGCGCGCGCCCTGCAGGGCGCGGGTGCGGCTGCGCTCATGGCGCTGACGCTGGCGCTGGTGGCGCAGACCGTGCCCCGGGACCGCGCGGGCAGCGCGATGGGCTGGCTGGGCACGGTGTCGGCCCTGGGCACGGCGGCCGGGCCGGCCTTGGGCGGGGCGCTGCTGGCCGGCATCGGCTGGCGCGCGCTGTTCTGGGCACCGCTGCCGCTGGCCGTGCTGGCACTGGCGCTGCTGGGACGGCTGCCGGCCGAACGCCTGTCCGCGCCGCCGGTGTCCGCGGGTGGCCAGGGCCGGCTGCATGCGGCGCCCAGGCTCTTGGCCGGCCTGGCCGTCAGCCTGCTGGTGTCTTGCGTGGTGATGGCCACGCTGGTGGTCGGGCCGTTCCACCTGGCCGGCGCGCTGGGGCTGGACGCTGCACGCACCGGCCTGGCCATGGCCTGCGGTCCGCTGGTCGCCGCGCTGGTCGGCCTGCCGGCGGGCCGTCTGGTCGACCGGTGGGGCGCCGGCCGCATGCTGGGCACGGGCCTGGCGACGGTGGCCACTGGCTGCACTGCGCTGGCCTGCGCGCCGCTGGCCTGGGGCGCTGTGGGCTATGTGCTGCCACTGGGGGTGACGACGGCCGGCTATGCGCTCGTGCAGGCGGCCAACAACACCGCCGTGATGGCCGATGCGCAGGCCGCGCAGCGCGGCCAGGTGTCCGGCCTGCTGGGCTTGTCGCGCAACCTGGGGCTGGTGGTGGGGGCATCGCTGATGGGCGCCGTGTTCCTGTTCGGCACCGGCGCGGCGGACCCGGCCGTGGCCGCGCCCCAGGCCGTGGCCGCCGGCACCCGCGCGGCCTTTGCCGTGGCCACGCTGCTGGCGCTGGCGGCGTGGGCCGTCAGCCGTGCAGCGACGAGAGGAACTGCTTGAGCTCGGGCGTCTGCGGGTTGCCGAACAGTTCGTCCGGCGGCCCCATCTCGTGCACGCGGCCCTGGTGCATGAAGATCAGCCGGTCGCTGACCTTGCGCGCGAAGTTCATCTCGTGCGTGACCATGAGCAGCGTCATGCCTTCCTCGGCCAGGCTCTCGACGACGCGCAACACCTCGCCCACGAGTTCGGGATCCAGTGCGCTCGTGATCTCGTCGCACAGCAGCACGGCCGGCTCCATGGCCAGTGCGCGCGCGATGGCCACGCGCTGCTGCTGGCCGCCCGAGAGCTGGTCGGGCCAGGCGTCGAACTTCTCGGCCAGGCCCACGCGGGCCAGCAGCTTCCTGGCCTGCTCGGCGCCCGCGGCCGGGTCCTTCTTCTTCACCAGCGCCGGGGCCAGCATGACGTTCTTGCCGACGGTCAGGTGCGGGAACAGGTTGAAGCTCTGGAAGATCATGCCCACGCGCTGGCGCAGCGCGCGCATGGCGTTGGCGTCGTCGTGCAACAGCGGCTTGCCGTCCACCGTGAGGCTGCCGCTCTGGAACACCTCCAGCCCGTTGATGCAGCGCAACAGCGTGCTCTTGCCCGAGCCGCTCTTGCCGATGATGGCGATGACCTCGCCAGGCTGCACCTGCAGGTCGATGCCCTTCAAGACCTCGTTGGCGCCATAGGACTTGCGCAGGCCGGTGATCTCGACGATGGGCGACATCTTGGCCTCAGGCAGGGCGGACATGGAGTTTCCTTTCCAGATTCTTGGCGTACAGGCTGATCGGGAAGCACAGCACGAAGTACAGCAGGGCCACGCAGCTGTAGACCACGAAGGGCTTGAAGGTGGCGTTGGTGATCATGGTGCCGGCCTTGGTGAGCTCGATGAAGCCGATCACCGAGGCCAGGGCCGTGCCCTTGACCACCTGCACCAGAAAGCCGACCGTGGGCGGCACCGCGATCTTGACGGCCTGGGGCAGCACCACGTGGCGCAGCTTCTCGCCGAACGACAGCGCCAGGCTGTCGGCGGCCTCCCACTGGCCCCTGGGAATGGCGGCCACGCAGCCGCGCCAGATCTCGGTCAGGAAGGCGCTCGTGTAGAGCGTCAGCGCGACCGAGGCAGCGACCCAGGCCGAGGTCTGGATGCCGAACAGCGCGATGCCGAAGTAGGCCAGGAACAGCTGCATGAGCAGCGGCGTGCCCTGAAACAGCTGCACGTAGCCGGCGACCAGGGGCTCGACACCGCGCTTGCCCGACAGCCGCGCCACCAGCAGGGCCAGGCCCACGAGGCCGCCGCCGACGAAGGCGATCAGCGAGAGAACGACGGTCCAGCGCAGCGCGAGCAGCAGGTTGCGCAGGATGTCCCAGAGGGAAAAGTCGACCATGGGGCTATCTCCCGTAGATGAACTTCGGACCGGCCCAGTTCAGCAGCCGGCGCAGCGCCATGGCCAGCAGCAGGTACAGCAGCGTGGCGACGATGAAGGCCTCGAACGCGCGGAAGTTGCGGCTCTGGATCAGGTTGGCGGCGTAGCTGAGTTCGGGCGTGGAGATCTGCCCGCACACGGCCGAGCCCAGCATCACGATGATGGTCTGGCTGACCAGGGCCGGCCAGACCTTCTTGAGCGCGGGCGGCAGCACCACGCGCGTGAAGGTCTGCATGCGCGACAGCGCCAGGCTGGCGGCGGCCTCGATCTGCCCCTTGGGCGTGGCGTCGATGCCGGCGCGGATGATCTCGGTGGCGTAGGCCGAGAGGTTGACCACCATGGCGATGACCGAGGCGGTCTCGGCACTGAGCTTCACGCCCGCGGCCGGCAGGCCGAAGTAGATGAAGAACAGCTGCACGATGAAGGGCGTGTTGCGGATCAGCTCCACGTAGGTGCCGACCACCCAGCGCAGCCAGCCGGTGCCGTGCGAGCGCACCCAGGCGAAGACCACGCCCAGCGCCACGCCCAGCACGGCGGAGATGGCCGTCAGGCCGATGGTCCACAGCACGCCGGTGGCCAGCAGTGGCCACTGCGACAGCACGGCCGCGAAGTCGAGTTCGATCCGCATGGCAGCGCCGGCTTACTGGGGCAGGTCGCCGGCCGGGCGGCCGAGCCACTTCTGGGCCAGCTTGTCCAGGTCGCCCGAGGCCTTGGCTGCGACCAGGATCTCGTTGACCTTCATACGCAGCTTGTCCTCGCCCTTGGCCACGCCGATGAAGTTGGGCGAGTCCTTGAGCAGCAGCTTGTACTCGGCGCCGAGTTGCGGGTTCTTGGCCATCATGTTGCCCGCCACCGAGGCGCCCGTGGCGATCAGCTGCACCTGGCCCGCGACGAAGGAGGAGACGGTGGCGTTGTTGTCCTCGAAGCGCTTGATGTCGGTGCCGGCCGGGGCCAGCTTGGTCAGCTCCTGGTCCTCGATGGCGCCGCGCGTGACGCCCACGCTCTTGCCGGCCAGGTCGGCAAAGCTTTTGACGGCCATGGTCTTGGGCGCGAACACGGCCTGGAAGAAGGGCGAGTAGGCGGCCGTGAAGTCGATCACCTTCTCGCGCTCGGGGTTCTTGCCCAGCGTGGAGATCACGAGCTCGGCCTTGCCGCTCTGCAGGTAGGGGATGCGGTTGGCGCTGGTCACGGGCGTGAGTTCCAGCTTCACGCCCAGCTTGTCGGCGATGTAGCGCGCGGTGTCGATGTCCAGGCCCTGGGGCGCCAGGTCGGTGCCGACGAAGCCGTAGGGCGGGAAGTCGGTCGGCACCGCGATGGTGATCTTCTTGCTCGCCATCACCTTGTCCAGCGCGTTCTGGGCATGGGCGCCGGCGGCCATGCTGGCGAGCAGGGCGGCCGAGGTGGCGAGGGCGAGGCGGCGGGTCAGGGTCTTCATAGCAGGGCTCCGAGGTAGGTGGATGGTTCGTCCGGTCCGTCGCCCGAAGCTGGTGCATCGGCGCGGGCGGGTCGGCGTGGTGGGGTTCTTGTACGCAAGACTTGTGCCGCAGACCCGTCGACCGGTGCCAGTGCATCGCGCAGCTGGGCCAGCGGGTCGGTCTGCACGGGCAGGCGCAGCGCGTCGTGCACGGCCGCGATGTGCTGGTGCATCAGCGCTTCGGCCGCGGCGAAGTCGCCGCGCTCCAGCGCCGCGACGATCTGCACGTGGTCCTCGCAGGAGGCCTCGGCGTTGTTGGGCGACTGGTAGAGCATGGCGATCAGCGTGGTGCGCGCCGTGTAGTCGCGCAGCGTGTCGGCCAGCAGCGAGTTGCCCAGGCACTCGGCCAGGCAGACATGGAAGTCGCCGAGCAGGAAGCTGCGCGCGCCCACGTCCGTGCCCGAGAGCGCGGCCTTCTCGCGCGCCACATGGGCCCTGAGCTTTTTCAGTGCGCTCTTGTGCACCGTGGTGAGGCTGCGGATCAGGCCGGTCTCGATCACGCGTCGCGCCGCGAAGGCCTCGCGTGCCTCGTCTTCGGAGGGCTCGATCACATACCAGCCGCGCCGCGCGCTGACCGTGACGATGCCGCGCGCGGCCAGCCGCGTGAGCGCCTCGCGCACCACGGTGCGGCTGCAGTCGAACAGCATGGCGAGCGGCTGCTCGCCGAGGCGGGCGCCGGGCGCGAGCTTTTGCGCCATGACGGCCTGGATGATGCGTTCGCTGATCTCGGATGCGGTGCTGGGCATGGCCCTGCGTCAGCAGGAAGCGTGCCCGCTGGTATGCAAGATGGATGCACCAGTCTGGCGCGCGCCCCTGGTCGGCGCCGGCCCGGGGCACGGTGCGCCGGATGCCCGTGCTTCAGCGGATGGGCAGCGCGTACTGCAGGCCGCCGTGGTTCCACAGCGCGTTCAGGCCGCGCGGCAGGCCCAGCGGCGAATCGGCGCCGACGTTGCGGGCGAAGATCTCGCCGTAGTTGCCGGTGGCACGCAAGGCGTTGAGCAGCCAGTCGCGCTCCAGGCCGATCATCTTGCCGGTGTCGCCGCTGCGCCCCAGCATGCGCTGCACCTCGGCGTTGGGGTTGCTGGCGGCCTGCTGGGCCACGTTGGCGCGCGTGATGCCATGCTCCTCGGCTGCGATCAGGCCCTGGACGACCCAGCTGACGATCAGCGCCCATTCGTCGTCGCCGCGGCGCACCAGCGGCCCCAGCGGCTCCTTGGAGATCAGCTCGGGCAGGATGACGTGGTCGGCCGGCAGCGGTGTCTGCGTGCGCCGGATCACGGCCAGGCTGGTGGCGTCGGCAGAGATGGCGGCGCAGCGCCGGGCCAGGTAGGCCTCGGTGGCCTCCTTGAAACGCGCGAAGCGCAGCAGCTTGAACCCCATCTTCTGGGCGCCGGAGTACTCCTGCAGCGTCTGCTCGGAGCTGCCCGTGGTCGTCACGCAGATCGGCTTGCCACGCAGCTGGCGCGTGCTGCGCACCTTGCTGGCCGTGGGCACCAGGAAGCCCTGGCCGTCGTAGTAGGTGACCACCGTGGCCTGCGCGCCCATGCTGGTGTCGCGCGACATGGTGTAGCTGGCGGCGAAGGCGAGGATGTCGAAGCGACCCTCGCGCAGGGCGGGCAGCCGCTCGTCCACCTGCAGGTGCACGAACTTCACCTTGTCGCCGCTGCCCAGCACGGCGGCCGCCACGGCGCGGCAGATGTCCACGTCCATGCCTTCCCAGCTGCCGGGCGCGGCGCCCGGGTGCGAGAAGCCCAGCATGCCGGGGCTGATGCCGCACAGCAGCGCATCGCGCGCGCGCACGGCCTCCAGCGTGGGGCCGGCCTGGGCGGCCCAGGGTGCCAGCGCCAGCACGGCCAGCGCCAGGCAACGCCGCAGGTGCATGGCTGGCGCCTTCGTGCGCATCGC
Source organism: Pseudorhodoferax aquiterrae (assembly GCF_014652235.1). GTDB lineage: Bacteria > Pseudomonadota > Gammaproteobacteria > Burkholderiales > Burkholderiaceae_C > Pseudorhodoferax > Pseudorhodoferax aquiterrae. The sequence goes on along the minus strand of NZ_BMYK01000046.1, from coordinate 13,395 downwards.
GGGCGGATGTGCGGCCGCGGGCAGGCTTGAAATGCGCATATCTTGTGCCAATCCTTTCGGAGATTTGGTATTGGGCGCCGGCAAATGGTAGCGCACTGCCGTGCATGCGGTGTGAAATCCTGGCGCGGCTTGCATGCCGGCCGGCCCGTCCGGGGCGCTCCTAGAATGGCCGGCTCCTGGCCGCACGTAACGACCCCGCATGCACGTTGACGAAGGATCCCGCGCTCGCCCGCCCGCGCTGCCGCCCTGGCTGGGCCAGGCGGTGGGTCCCTTGCTGATCATCGTGCTGGTCGTGGCGCTGGCGGTACTGGCCATCACGACCGACCATGCGCGCAGCCGCGAGCGCGCCCTGGTCGGAACGCAGAACCTCGCGCGGCTGGTCGAGGCGCAGCTGTCCGACAACTTCGACAAGATCGACATCTATCTGCAGCTCGTGGCCCTGCGCCACGGCGCGCTGCTGCAGGGCCGCGCGGGCGAGCCGCAGGGCGCGGTGCTGCAGGTGCAGCCGCGCATGGCGCGGATCGCGCTGGACGAGGTCGCGCTCGCCGATGCCGGCGGGATGGTGCGGCTGCACAGCGCCGCGCTGCCGCCGTCCATGGCGCAGGTGGGTGCGCAGGACTTCTTCCGGCGCGCCGTGGCCCAGCCGCGCGGCGCGCTGGTGGTGGCCGGCCCGGTGCAGGACGGCACGGCCCGCATGGTCTTCGCGCGCGCCGTCCGCGATGCCGACGGCAGCCTGCGCGGTGTGGTGTTCGCGAGCATGTCGGGCGCGCAGTTCGACCAGCTGTTCGACGGCGTCGATCTGGGCGCGCACGGCGCCGCCTCGCTGCGCACAGAGGAGTTGCGGGCCGTGCACTACCACCCGCAGACGCAGGGTGCCGCCGTCGGCGTGTCGGAAGTGTTGCGCCGCGCCGTGCGCGCGGCGCCGGCGGAAGGCACGTACGAAGCCGCAGGCACCGTGGACGGCCACCAGCGCCTGAACGCCTACCGGCGCCTGCGCGACCATCCCTTCTATGTGGTCGTGGGGCGGTCCACGCAGGACGTCATGGCCGGCTGGCGCGCCAACACGGCGATGGTGGCGGCGCTGGCGGCATTGACCGTGGTGCTCACGCTGTGGGCCTGGCTGGTGCAGGTGCGCTCGTCGCGGCGCCAGCTGCGGGCGCTGCACAACCGCTTCGAGGCCATCGTGCAGAGCTCTTCGGACAGCATCGTCAGCAAGACGCTGCAGGGCACCATCACGACCTGGAACCGCGGGGCGCAGCAGATGTTCGGCTACACCGAGGCGCAGATGCTGGGCCAGTCGGCCGTGCTGCTGGCGCCGCCCGAGCGCCGGGGCGAGGATGCCGCGCTGATCGCCCGCGTGCAGCGCGGCGAGCGCGTGCAGGACTACGAGACCCAGCGCGTACGCAAGGATGGCACGGTGATCGACGTGTCGATGGCGGTGTCGCCCGTGCTCGACGCGCGCGGGCGCATCGCCGGCATCTCGGTCATCGCGCGCGACATCAGCCGCCACAAGGCCATGGAGGCGGAGATCCGCACCATGGCCTTCAACGACCCGCTGACCCGGCTGCCCAACCGGCGGCTGCTGATGGACCGGCTGCGCCAGGCCCAGCTCGCCAGCGGCCGCCAGCGCAGCTACTTCGGCGTGCTGTTCATCGACCTGGACGGCTTCAAGCGCATCAACGACGGCTTCGGCCACGAGGCGGGCGACCAGTTGCTGGTCGAGGTCGGCCGGCGGCTGCAGGCGGCGGTGCGCCAGCACGACACCGTGGCCCGGCTGGGCGGCGATGAGTTCGTCGTGCTGCTCGAGGAGCTGGGCGTGGACGAGAAGACCGCGGCCGACCATGTGAACACCGTGGCCGACAAGATCCTCGATGCGATCGAGCGCCACCACCACCTGCGCGGCGAGACCTACCGCTGCTCGGCCAGCATCGGCATCCGCCTGCTGGTGGGCAGCCAGGAGAGCCCCGAGCAGGTGCTGATGGACGCCGACGCCGCGATGTACAGCGTCAAGCGCCAGCGCCGCGCGCTCAAGACCTTTGCCTTCGAATGAACCGGGAGAACGCCATGGCACACGAACACCACTACCACCACCCCGACGACGCGCAGGCACGCTGGAAGCACGACGGCGTGCGCGTGGTGCCCGGCAACCAGCTGGACGCCAACACCGCCCAGACGCCCGGCATGGACCGCAAGGCCGCCATCAACTTCGCGCGCGTGGGGGCCAGCAAGCTGTGGGCCGGCACCGTGACCATCCATCCCGACGCCAAGACCGGCGCCCACCACCACGGCCATCTGGAGAGCGTGATCTACGTGGTGCGTGGCCGCGCGCGCATGCGCTGGGGCGAGCGGCTGGAGTTCACGGCCGAGGCCGGGCCGGGCGATTTCATCTACGTGCCGCCCTATGTGCCGCACCAGGAGATCAACGCGAGCGAGACCGAGCCGCTGGAATGCGTGCTGTGCCGCAGCGATGGCGAGGCCGTGGCCGTGAACCTGGACATCGCGCCCGTGGAGAAGCCCGACACCGTGCTGTGGGTCGACCCCACGCACCCGCACGGCGGGATCTGATCCGGGCCGATCAGCCGCGCTAATGGAAGATGTGATCGCCGGCTGGAGCGGCCGCCATGGGGCGATCGCTCGCACAATCCGCGCCACACGAAAAACGCGGGAGGGCGGGCATGAAAGTGGTGGTCTTGGGCAGTGGCGTGATCGGCACGACGGCGGCCTTCTATCTGGCGCGCGACGGGCACGAGGTCACCGTCGTCGACCGCCAGCCCGCGCCCGCCATGGAAACCAGCTTCGCCAATGCGGGCGAGGTCTCGCCCGGTTACTCCGCGCCCTGGGCCGGGCCGGGCGTGCCGGTCAAGGCCATCAAGTGGCTCATGATGCACCACAGCCCGCTGGTCATCCAGCCGCTGCTGAGCCCGGCCATGTGGCGCTGGGGCATGTCCATGCTGCGCAACTGCACGGCCGAGCGCTACCGCATCAACAAGGCGCGCATGGTGCGCGTGGCCGAGTACAGCCGCGACTGCCTGCAGGCCCTGCGCGCGGAGACCGGCATTGCCTACGACGAGCGCAGCCAGGGCACGCTGCAGCTGTTCCGCGAACAGAAGCAGCTCGACGGCACGGCCGGGGACATCGAGGTCTTGAAGCAGTACGGCGTGCCCTACGAGGTGCTGGACATGGACGGCTGCGTGCGCCACGAGCCCGCGCTGCAGGCCGTGCGCGAGAAGTTCGTGGGTGGCATGCGCCTGCCCGGTGACGAAACCGGCGACTGCTTTCTGTTCACGCAGCGGCTGGCGAAGCTGGCCGAGGGCCTGGGCGTGCAGTTCCGCTACGGCGTGAACATCCAGGGCATCGCCCAGGCCGGTGGCGACATCACGGGCGTGCGCACCGATGCGGGCCTGCTGCAGGCCGACCGCTACCTGGTCGCGCTGGGCAGCTACTCGCCACTGCTGCTCCAGCCGCTGGGCCTGCACCTGCCGGTCTACCCGGTCAAGGGCTACTCGCTGACGCTGCCGATCACCGACGCCAGTGGCGCGCCCGAATCCACGGTGATGGACGAGACGCACAAGGTCGCCGTCACGCGCCTGGGCGAGCGCATCCGCGTGGGCGGCACGGCCGAGCTGGGCGGCTTCGACCTGAGCCTGAAGCCCGAGCGCCGGCGCACGCTGGACCACGTGGTCAGCGACCTGTTCCCGCGGGGCGGCGATCTGGCGCAGGCCAAGTTCTGGTGCGGCCTGCGGCCCATGACGCCGGACGGCACGCCCATCTTGGGCCCGACGCGCTACCCCAGGCTGTGGTTGTCCACGGGCCATGGCACGCTGGGCTGGACCATGGCGGCCGGCACGGGCCGGCTCATGGCCGACTGGATCGCGGGCCGCCAGCCGGCCATCGACACCGAAGGCCTGAGCCTGGCGCGTTATTGAGCTACTGAGCGGACGCGTCGCCGCTGGTGGTGTGGACCACGCCGCCCTCGGCCTGCGCTTGCTTGAAGCGCATCAGCAGCGCGTGCAGCATCTCGGTCGACAAGCCGTGGATCACCAGCCGGTGCCCGGCACGCAGCGTGGACAACGGCACCAGCGGGTGCTTGTTGTTGACCAGCACCAGGTGCTCGGGCGCGGCCAGCAGCGTGGCGCAGTAGATGCCGATGGTCTCGTCCAGCTGCAGCGAGTTGGCCGCCCGCCAGAAGTCGTTGTCGGTCAGCAGCAGCTGGTAGAGCGGCGTGAACAGCTCGATGGCACTCTGCAGGTCCAGGAAGTTGAGCCGGCCGTGCGGCATGTCCTCCAGCTTCAGATCGGGGTCGCGCAGCATCGTGAGGTCCAGGTGCGCGGGCTTGTGCAGCTCCAGGCCCTGGTCGCGCAACGCCTGGTTCAGCCGGATCACGAAGTTGAACAGGTTCAGGTCGTGCTTCAAGAACAGGTCGTCGCGCAGCGCGTCGATGTCGGTTGGCTCCAGCGGGCTCGTGGGCACCGGCGCAGGGGAGTTGCGGGCTATGAAGGCCAGCACCTGCGAGCCCAGGTGGAAGTGGCGCAGGATCAGCCAGTTGGCCTGCGGCGAGACGAAGCGCTTGAGCCCCCAGACCAAGAGGGCGTGCAGCGCGCCCGAGTGCGACCAGTTGCGCGGGAAGAACACCTTCACCACCTGCAGCAGCACGATGACCGTGCGCGCCAGCGGCCGCAGGAAGGGCAGCAGATACTGGCGCGAGGCCGAGCTGGAATCGGCCAGCCAGGCCGTCTTCACGGGGTCGGGCAGGGGTGTGCTCTGGTCCAGCCACAGAGCAAGCCAAGGGCTGGGGTCGCGGTCGTCGTGGGCGCGGGCCAGGAAGTCGGGCAGGAGCTTCCTGCTCATGGCGCTGCCCGTCCTTCGGTCACGTGCTGGAACTGCATCAGGTACAGCGCCGCCGTGTGGCGCGCCGTGGCGACGATCTGCTGCGCGGCGCGGCCATCGGTGTCCAGTGCCATGACCATCTCCACCGCCATGAGCCAGCGCGCGAGGTGGTTCTCGTCGTTGTGGCCGTGGTACTCGAGGAAGCGGAAGCACTCCGGCGGCAGTGGCAGCGCCGCCCGCAGCAACGGCAGCAGGGCCGGCACGATGCGCTGGCCCGTGCCCTCGATGATGTAGATCGCGCCCAGCAGGCCGAAGGGATCGGGCGTGGCGGCCAGGCGGTGCAGGTAGGCGTTGAGTGCCTCGCCGCCCGGGTTGCGGCGCAAGGCGGCGATGTCAGAGACGGTGCCGCCGGCCTTGCGGTAGTCGTCGAACAGGATGCGAAAGTCGTTCTGCTCCTCGCCCGCATGCACGCCGATCAGCGCGGCCAGGCCCTGGTAGGGCGCGCTCAGCGAGGCTGCGCCTTCGCGCATCCACAGGCTGCCTTCGCGCACCTGCGGCACCCAGTGTTCCATCCAGTTCAGGTAGTCGGGCACGGCGAAGCGGCGCTCGCGGATCTGCCGCACGAGCGGCGTACGCCAGACCTCGGAGCGGTAGCCGTGCCAGATGGCGGCCAGCGCGGTCAGCAGGTCGCGCAGCGGTGCGGGGGCCGTGGCCGGGTCGTGCGGCGGGGCGATGTCGGTTTCGTCCGGTGCTGCCACGCGCGCGGCGGGGCGCGCCGGCACGGGCGCGTCAAGCTCCTGCACCTCCAGCAGCATGTACGCCGCCATGAAGCGGCCCGATTCGGGCACGTAGCAGAACAGCTGCTGGCCGGCCTTGAGTTCGCGCGTCTGCAGGAACTCGGCCAGCATCACGAGGATGGAGGCCGCGCCCGTGTTGCCGCGCCAGGCCAGGTTGCTGTACCAGCGCTCGCGCGGGATCGCCAGGCCGGCCTTGTCCATGAGGTCCTCGACCACGGGGATGAACTTCTCCGAGGAGTAGTGGCACAGGAAGTGGTCGACCTTGGCCGGGTCCAGCCAACCCCCGTGCACGAGCTGCGCGTACTCGTGGATGCCGATGTCGAACAGATGCGGCAGCAGCCGGATGTCCTGGCGCAGCGAGAGTGCGCCGGCGGCCTCGGCATCGGTCCAGGAGTCGAAATCCAGGTGGCCGCGCGCGCGGTCTTCCGTGAGGCCCAGCTGCATGCAGACCGGGTAGTCGCCCGAGAAGGCGCGCTGGTGGATCCACTTGAGCTGCAGGCGCAGGCCGGGTGCCCGGGGCAGGGCGGCGCCCTGGTCGGACAACAGCAGCGCGCCGGCGCCGTCGGACAACATCCAGCGCAAAAAGTGCGAGTCGAAATCGGTCTCGTAGCCGCGTGCCGCAAAGCGCGAGCGCTTGAACAAGCGCGAGGGCATCTCCGCCGCCACCGCCAGCGCGGCGCGGTGCGCGCCGAGCTGCACGCCCTGCGCGGCGGCCTGGATGGCCGACACGCCGGCCGCGCAGATGCCGTGCACCGACAGCGTCTCCATGGGCGGCGCGGCGAGCTCGCCCTGCACCATGTTGGCAAAGCCCGGCATCAGCGTGTCGCCGCCCGAGCTGCCGGTCGCCAGCAGCGAGACGTCGGCAAGCAGGCGGCCCCCGCGCTGCAGGCAGTCGCGCACCGCATGGGCCGCCATCTGGGCATTGCTGAAGACAGTGCGGCCTTCGGTGTCGATGGCGTAGTAGCGCTGCTGGATGCCGTTCTCGGCCAGGATGCGGCGCTGGATGCGCGAGGACAAGCGGTTCAACGGCGCGATGTAGGCGTCCATCTGCGCGTTGGCGACGGGCTCGCCGGGCATGAAGTAGCCGGCGCTTTGGACGAAGACACGGTCGAAGGTGACGGGCATGTTCTGGATCAGCTGTTGTGGGCCGGCATCAGCGAGCGGCTGCGGTAGCGCGGCAGCACACTGCCGAGCACGAACACGCGCAGCATATAGGGCACGAGGCCGCCTTCGTTGAGGGCAGGGTGCACGCGTGCGCGGTAGTGCGCATGGTGCAGGCCGCGCAGCTCGGACCAGTGCGCATGCGGGTGCTCGTGGTGGGCCGTGTGCAGGCCGATGTTGAACAGCAGCGGGTTGAGCCAGCCCTCGAAGTTGCGCGCGTAGTTGAGCGGGCCCTGGGGCTGGCGCCCCGCCGCGCTGCCGTCGGCATGGGCGTGCTGCAGGTAATTGGTGGCCAGCAGCCAGTGCAGCCCGTGCAGCTGCGGCACGATCACGAACAGCAGGGCCTTCTTCCAGTCCAGCGCGAGCAGCACCGCCCAGGAGCCCAGCCAGACGGCGTACTGCGCCATGCAGTAGCGAAATGCGCCGCTCTGGTGCCGGTAGAGCCTGGCGAGCCAGCGCAGGAACAGCGGGTACAGCACCCAGACCGCCTGCAGCGGGTGCAGCAGGTAGCCCAGCAGGTGGTTGGTGTCGCCGCCAAAGCGGTAGGTGCGCGCCACGTCCTCGGGGCCGTGCCGGTGGCGGTGGTGGTTGGCCACATGGGCGGGCCAGAACACGAAGCTCGGATGGCCTTGCAGCAGCGTGATCCAGAGGTCGGTCGCGCGGTTCGCGCGGCGACCGCGCCACATGCGCAGGTGCGTGTGGTTGTGGTGGATCACGCCGATGCCCAGCGTGAGGAACAGCATCAGCGCGTAGAGCGCGGCATTAAAGCCATGGACCCACTGCCAGGCGGCCAGCGCCGGCAGCGCCGCCAGGTAGAGCAGGCTCTGCCAGTCGCTGCGGTGGCGCAGCCGGGGCAGCCGTTCAGCCCTGCTGCGCACGCCGCTCCTGCCTGCGCCGCCAGGCGGCGATCTGCGGCTCGGCCGCATCGGCTGGCAGCCGCGTGCCGAACAGCCTGTCCATGAAGGTGAACTGGAAGCCGTAGTTGCCCGCATGCGCCGCATGGTGCAGGTGGTGGCGCCGGCTGGCCGCGAACCAGTGGCCGTAGGTCACGCGGGGGAAGAAGTCGTAGTTGGCGTGGCCGATGTTGTTGAGCACGAGGCTGAACACGGGCACCGAGGCCAGCGCCCAGAAGCTGAAGTCGTGCAGCACCATGGGCAGCAGGATCACGTTGCCCAGCATGGCGGCCTCCACCGGATGGAAGCTGTAGGTGGACCAGGGCGTGCTGACCATGGAGCGGTGGTGCGGACCATGGAAGCGCTTGAGCCAGCGCGTGTGCAGCAGCCGGTGGTTGATCCAGAAGTGGATGTCGTTCCAGACCATGAGCACGCCGATCTCCAGCGCGATGCGCCATCCGCTCGGGTCGACCGCCAAGCGGGCCCAGCCCAGCTGCAGCAGCCCCCAGGGGAAAACCATGCCCAGGCCGAAGATCAGCACCGAGCCGCCCGACTGCAGCAACTCGCGCCGCAACTGCTCGGGCGTGACCGGCCGCGGATCGAGCACACGGCCGATGCCCAGCGCCGGCAGCAGCCGGCGCGTGAGCAGCCAGTTCAGTCCGCCGAAGACGAGGTAGATGCCGCCGAAGAACAGCAGGCCCCAGGCCATGACGGCCGGCATCGACAGGGATTGAAAGGCTTGGCCCATGGTTGCGGGCCGAAGGATAGCCCAGCCGTTCAGGCCGCCGTGTCCGCCTTGAATCGACCAGCCTTGAGTGCCCGGCGTAAGGTGTCGTTCACGCGGGTCTGCCAGCCGGGGCCTGTCGCCTTGAGGCCTTCCAGCACCTCGGGGTCGAAGCGGATCGTGGTCGAGACCTTGGCGTCGGCCTTCACGCTGCCGGCGGGGCGGCCGCGCTTGCGCGCAGCGATCTGCGTCGGCGTGTGGACCGCTGCGAACTGACCGGCCTTGGCCTCGGCCAGCGACTCGCGCAGGCCTGGCAGGGCCTCGCCCGCATCGGCCTCGATGGCGGCCGCGACCTTGTCGATGTTCAGACGTTTCCGTGGCATGCCTAGCTCCGGTGGATGTCCTTGGGCGCGATGTTGGTCCGGTCGGCCTTCGCGTAGACGGCCACCAGCAACACGATTTCGTCGCCGGACAGGTTGAAGTAGATCACCCGTGCGCCGGAACGCTTGCCTCGGCCCTGCACGGCCCAGCGGACCTTGCGTGCGCCATCGGCGCCAGGGATCACATCGCCCGCTTCGGGGTGGGCGGCGATCCAGGCGATGAAGGCGTGGCGCTCGTCCTGCGACCAGATGGCCGCAGCCTGCTTCTGGAAGGTCGGCGTTTCGACGACGGTGAACACGATTTCATTGTAGTAACAAGAAAATCATTTTCAAGCCCCACGGCGGGGCGATCTTCAGAGCGTGCCCAGCACCTCGTCCAGCCGCTCGACCAGCAGGTCGGCATGCGCGCGCTGGAACACCAGCGGCGGGCGGATCTTGAGCACGTTGGCGTCGGGCCCCGTGGCGCTCAGCAGCACCTGGCGCTGGCGCAGGCCGTTGACGACCTTGGCCGCCTGGGCCGTGGCCGGTGCGCGCGTGGCCCGGTCGGCCACGAGCTCCAGCCCGATGAACAGGCCCGCGCCGCGCGCCTCGCCCACGATGGCATGGCGCTGGCCCAGCGCGGCCAGCTTTTCGCGCAGGTAGTTGCCCACGTTGAGCGCATTGCGCTGCAGGTCGTTCTGCTGGATCACGTCGAGCACGGCCGAGGCTGCGGCCATGGAGACCGGGTTGCCGCCGAAGGTGTTGAAGTAGCGGCTGGCCTGGCCGAAGGCCTGCATGACCTCGGGCCGCACCGTGAGCCCGGCGACCGGGTGGCCGTTGCCCATGGGCTTGCCCATGGTCACCATGTCGGGCACCACGCCGTGGCGCTGGAAACCCCAGAAGGCCTCGCCCGTGCGACCGAAGCCGGGCTGCACCTCGTCGGCGATGAACACGCCGCCGGCCGCGTGGATGGCCTCGACCGCCTCGCGCAGGAAGCCGGCCGGGGCCGTGAACACGCCGTCGCTGGAGAACACGGTGTCCACGAGCAGCGCGGCGGGCTGGAGGCCGTGGGCCCGCAGGTCGGTGATGGCGGCGCGCACGCCGTCGGCGAAGCGCTTGCCGGTCTCGGCATCGTCACCCGTGGGCGCGTCCACGAGCCGCACGTGGTCGCCGATGCGCACGTACTGGCCCAGCGAGGGCGAGGCGCAGGCGATCGCCGAGGTCACGCCGTGGTAGGCGAAGCGCGTCACGATGAGGCCGGTGCCACCCGTGTGCGCCGTGGCGATGCGCATGGCCAGGTCGTTGGCCTCGCTGCCCGTGCAGGTGAAGGTGGCGTGGCCGAGTTCGGGCGGCATGGTGGCCAGCAGGCGCTCGGCGTAGTCGAGGATGCCCTCGTGCAGGTAGCGCGTGTGCGTGTTGAGCACGGCGGCCTGGCGCGCGATGGCTTCCACCACCTCGGGCCGCGCATGGCCCAGCGGCACCACGTTGTTGTAGGCGTCCAGCCAGGGCGTGCCCTTCTGGTCATAGAGCCACACACCTTCGCCGCGCACGGGATGGAAGGGTTCCTCGTAGAACAGGCGGTAGGCCGGGCCCAGCAGGCGCGCGCGGCGGGCCAGCAGGTCGGCGGTGGAGGTCTCAGGCATGGGTGGTCTCCGGGGTGCGGCAGGCGGCGTGGATGGCGTCCTGCACCTGTTCGGGCGTGAGCTCGGCGCAGGCCTGCAGGCGCGCCCACGACACGGCGTTGTTGCGCATGAGGTAGGGCGCGTTCTCGGGTTGGCGCGCGCCACGCCAGCCGCTGATCGCGACCACCATGGACAGGCGTGCGCGCACGAGGTCGAGCAGCGCCAGGGTCTCGGCCTCCAGCAGCGGCGACGCCGCGTGGTAGTCGGCCGCGAACTGCGCGATCGTGGCCAGTGCGTCGCCTTGCTCGTCGATGTGGTAGGAGGCCGCGACGGCCAGGTCGTCCACGAGCGGCGCATGCACCATGTCGCCGAAGTCCAGGATGCCGGCCACGCGCGCGGGCTCCTGCGCGTCGACCAGCAGGTTGTAGAGGTTGAAGTCGTTGTGGATGGGCTGGCGGCGCAGGCCGGCCAGCCGCGGCTTGGTGCGGCGCTCGAAGCCGGCCAGCGCCGCCTCGGCCAGCGCGCGGCGGGCTGGGTCGGTCACATGGGTGAGCAGCGGACGCACGCGGTCGGCCCGCTGGATGTCCCAGGGCAGTTCGCGCGCGGCGGCCGGGTGTTCCAGGCCGGCCAGCGCGCGGTCGAGCCGGGCCAGCATGCGGGCCACGCTCGTGCGCTGCGCGGCCGAGCGCGGCGCCTGCGGCATGGGCAGGCCCTCGAGGTAGCTGAAGACCCGCGCCACGCGCGTGCGGCCTTCGGCGTCCTCGATCTGCACCGAGGGCGCGCCGTGCCGGTCCGGCAGCAGGCGCTGCACGGGCAGGCCGGGGTCGGTGCGCGCGACATGCAGCAGCGCCTGCGTCTGGAAGTCCGCCACCACGGGGTCTTCGTCCGGGTGCGAGAGCTTGAGCATGCAGCGCGCGCCGCCGCCGGCCGGCTCCAGCAGGAAGTTGGCGTCGCGCTCGCCCGTGAGCGGCTTGAGCTGGCCCTGCAGGCCGTACAGGCGCTGCAGCAGGTCTGCCGCCCAGCCGGTCGCGACCGGCGCGGGCGGGGCGGTCAGGACTGCGGCTTCGGGCAGGGCCGCGCGGATCGCGGCGTCCAGGTCTTCCATGCTCAGGCCGCCTTCTCGAACCCACCCAGCGCGCTCGCCAGGTTGGGCCCCAGGTCTTCCGACAGGTAGCCGCCTTCCTGCACGAGCACGGTGGGCAATCCCAGGCGCGCGATCTCGCCGAGGATGCGGGCGAAGCCCGGTGTGCTGACGGCCAGCATCTGGTAGGGGTCGTGCTCGTGCGCGTCCAGGCCCAGGGCCACGACCAGTGCGCCCGGCGCGTAGGCGCGGATGGTGGACAGGGCCGTGGCCAGCGCTGCGAGGTAGCCCTCGTCCTGCGTGGCACGGGCCAGCGGCAGGTTCAGGTTGTAGCCCAGGCCTTCGCCTTCGCCGATCTCGTGGGCATGGCCCGTGAAGAAGGGCGTGCAGAAGTGCGGGTCGCCGTGCAGCGACACGGTCAGCACGTCCTTGCGGCGCCAGAAGATGCCCTGGGTGCCGTTGCCGTGGTGCACGTCGATGTCCAGGATGGCCACGCGGTCGTGCTGGCCGCGCAGGTGCTGGGCTGCGATGGCCGCGTTGTTGAGGTAGGTGAAGCCGTTGGCGCGGTCGGCGTAGGCATGGTGGCCGGGCGGGCGGCACAGCGCGTAGGCGGCACGTTCGCCGTCCAGCACGAGCTGGGCCGCGTGCGTGGCCACGTGGGCCGACCAGGTCGCGGCATGCCAGGTGTGGCGGCCGATGGAGCAGGCCATGTCGCCCATGTGGTAGCCGGCCTGGCCGACCAGGCTGTCGGGGTAGGTGAAGGGCTGGCCCGGGAAGGGGTGGACGTTGGGCATCACCTCCTCGGACGCGCCTTCGAGCTGCTGCCAGCGTTCCCAGGCCGTTTCCAGGAAGCGCAGGTACTGCGGCGTGTGGATCGCGGCGCGCGGGCCGGGGCCGTGGTCCTCGGGCGCGAGGATCTCGTGGCCCTGGGCGCGCGCGGCGTTGAGCAGCAGCGTGCCGCGCTCGGGCTGCTCGTTGCTGCGCTTCATGCGGCCGCGCACGATGAACTGCTGTGGGTCGTGGCCGACGTGCTGGTCGCTGTAGATGACTTTCATGGTGTTTCAGTATTGGGGTTCGACGGTCCAGCTGATGGGGATCTCGGCCACGCTGGCCGAGGCGGGGAGCTCGAGCACGGTGCGTGCGATGCGGGCGATGTCTTCGGGCTGCGTGGCCTGTTGCAGCTGCTCGGGCGGCAGGCTGGCTGCCATGTCGGTCGCGACGAAGCCCGGGCACAGGGCGGTGCAGCGCACGCGCGATGCGGCGCCGCAGTGGCGGATGCCATGGGCCAGCGACAGCACCGCGGCCTTGCTGAGCGCGTAGAGCGAGGCATCGGCCGTGCGCACGCGCTTGGCCGCGAGCGAGGCCATGACCAGCACCTTGCCTTCGCGCGCGGCCAGCAGGTGCGGCCAGGCCTTGCGTGTGAGGCGCAGCGGCGACTTGACGTTGACCTCCAGCAGGCGGTCGACCTCGTCATCGTCGGCCGCGATGACCGAGCGGGTGCTCAGGATGCCGGCGTTGTGAACGAGCGCGTCGATGCCGCCGAAGTCGCGCACGGTGGCGGCCACCCAGTCGGTTTCGCTCTGTTTGTCCTCGGCGTCGAAGCGGTGGACGCGCAGCTGGTCGGCGCTGTAGCCGGAATAGGCGTCGGTGGCGCTGCGTGCGCCAACGCTCACGCGCCAGCCATGGGCCAGCAGTTCGCGGGCGATGGCCAGGCCGATGCCGCGGGTGCCGCCGCTGACCATGGCGATGGGGGCAGGTTGATTCATACGAGCCGTCCTCTCAGTGGCGTGGCCGAGCGCAGCGATGGCCCGTCTGTGACCCCGCTCCCGGGGCCCCTGTGCCCACGCCGAGGAGCGCAGTGGCCTGGGCGGCGCGGGGAACCTCGCGCTTTGTCATCTGACTCATTGCACTTGTTCGAGCTGAGTGAGCGA
>NZ_BMYK01000045.1 GCF_014652235.1 Pseudorhodoferax aquiterrae | reverse complement strand
CGCCCCGCAGCCACGTGGCCGCCTCGGCGCTGCCTTCACGAAAGATCCGGGTTAGCAGGCCACGATCGCGCAAGCGCAAGCGCAAGCGCAAGCGCAGGCGCAGGGCCGGCAGCGCCAAGCCGTGGTGCAGCGCCTGCGCCGACGGGCGGGCTTGCGAATCGGACGGGGGAGGGGGCTTGCGTGGAGACCGGTGGCTCAGTTGCCGCCGGCGCCCAACCTGGTCAGCGCGCTGGCGTCCAGCGGCGTGTCGGTCTCGACACGGCGGGCGCCGTCGAAGCGGCGCTTCCAGTAGCTGCTGTCCATGTCTTCGACACGGACCTTCGCGCCACTGCGCGGGGCGTGCACGAACTTGCCGTCGCCCACGTAGATGCCCACATGGCTGAAGGCGCGGCGCATGGTGTTGAAGAACACGAGGTCGCCTGGTTGCAGATCGCGCTTCTCGATCGTGTCGGTGGCGGCGGCCTGCTCGTTGGCGCGGCGCGGCAACACCAGGCCCACGGTCTGCGAGTACACGGCCCGGACGAAGCCGCTGCAATCGAAGCCCGATTCGGCCGAATTGCCGCCACGCCGGTAGGGCACACCCAGGAAGCCCATGGCCGTGCCGACCAGGTCGGACGTGGTGTCGCGCATGGTCTGGCCGACCTGCTCGATGTGGCCCAGGGTCTGCCGCACCAGACCGCGTTCGGCCAATGCGCGCTGCATGTCGGCCGGCATCTCGGGCGATGCGGTCGGCAGGGGAGACTCCGAGGGGGCGGCTTGGGCGGCGCTGGCGACGCAGCAGGCGAGAAGGAAGACGGCGGTCCAGCGAGGCATGGGGCGGGAGAGTAAGGCCTGCGCTATTCAGGCGTCAAGCGAGAATAACATTGCAAGTGCTTGATTCATAATGATTTACAAATTAAATTTGTAACATCGTGGCAAATTTTCCGACAGAAACGCGGCCGCTGCTCCTACAAAAGGCTGGAATCGAAGCCGAACGAATCGCGTGAGGCATTGCTCCAAGCGGCGTGCGGATGGCGGCGCGGTGGGCGCCAGGCACGCGCATTTCCAGGATCTGAACGCATGTCTCTGTCTTCGTTTGCGCGCCGGATCGGCCCCGTGCTGGCCGGCCTGAGCCTCGTTCTCGCGTGGCCCGCCGCTGCCCAGTCGCCACTGCGCACCCAGCCCGTGGCGGCCGGGCTGCAGAACCCCTGGGGCCTGGCCTTCCTGCCCGAAGGCCGCTTCCTCGTCACCGAGCGGCCCGGCCGCATGCGCGTGGTCGAGCCCGACGGCCGGCTTGGTGCGCCGCTGGCCGGTCTGCCCGAGATCGCGGCCGGCGGCCAGGGCGGGCTGCTCGACGTGGTGCTGGACAGCGGCTTCGCCGACAACCGCCTCGTCTACTTCTGCTACAGCGAGCCGGCCGCGCGCGGCGGCGGCAACAGCACGGCGCTGGCGCGTGCGCGCCTGTCGGACGACCGCACGCGCCTGGAGGACTTGCGCGTGGTCTTCAGCCAGAAACCCAAGGTGGCCAGCAGCGCGCACTTCGGCTGCCGCATCGTCGAACGCCAGGTGGACGGCAAGCCCGACGGCACGCTGTTCCTGACCCTGGGCGACCGCTACAGCCGCATGGCCGACGCGCAGACCCTGGACAACCACCACGGCAAGGTCGTGCGCGTGGGCAAGGACGGCAGCGTGCCGCGCGACAACCCGTTCGCCGGCCGTGCCGGGGCCCTGCCCGAGATCTGGAGCTACGGCCACCGCAACCTGCAGGGCGCGACGCTGGCGCCGGATGGCCGGCTGTGGACGCACGAGCACGGCGCCCAGGGCGGCGACGAGATCAACCTGATCCAGCCGGGCCGCAACTACGGCTGGCCGGTCATCACGCACGGCGTGAACTATGGCGGCGCCCGCATCGGCGAGGGTCTGACCGAGAAGGCCGGGATGGAGCAGCCACTCAAATACTGGGTGCCCTCGATCGCGCCCTCGGGCATGGCCTTCCTGAGCAGCGAGCGCTACGGCAGGGCCTGGCAGGGCAGCCTGTTCGTGGGGTCGCTGAAGTTCGGCCGGCTCCATCGGCTGGAACTGGACGCCGCCGGCCAGGTGGTGCGCGAGCAGCGACTGCTGGAGGACGTGGACCAGCGCGTGCGCGACGTGCGCCAGGGCCCCGATGGCCTGCTCTACGTATTGACCGATGCCGGCAACGGCCAGCTGTTGCGGCTCGTGGGCGCTCCCTGATTTGCAAGCAAAGCGCGCAGCTCCCGCTCCAGAGCGGTGTCGGCGTTCTTGCCATCGAAAACCGGCTTCGCGTGACATATGCCACGACTTGCATAGTTCGTTCAGAGGGAAATCCGACGAATCGTATGCACATGGCCCGATTTCTGCTGTTTGTGTGGTCCCCACTTCACACAAACAACGGAGGCACCCATGTCTCGCTCCATTCGCTCAGTTCTCGTTGCAGCTGCCTTGGCTGTAGGCGCTGCGCACTCGGCCCACGCCGTGGCCACCGTTACCTTGCCGACCGCGCCGATCGACGGCATCGGCCCCCAACAGTTCGACCAGGCACTGGTTTATTCCTCGTCCCTGCTGGCCCAGCAACAGGCGGCCGGCCTGATGCCGGGCAACAACAGCGTGTTCGACTTCGCGGTCGGTTCCGGCACGCTGGGCGTCATCGTGTACTCCAACAACGGCGTGGCGAATCCTTCCCCGTTCGCGGCGCCGATGGACGCAGGCCAGACCGGCAGCTTCGACGGCACATGGGGCATCGGCGCGGCGGGCACTGTCGAGGCGCTGCGCACGCTGCTGACCATCGGCGGCACGGCCTACCAGCCCTTGTTCGTGTTCGACCACAACGAGAACCAGCAGAACCCCAACATGCTGATTTCCGGCCGCGTGGCGGTCTACCGTGGCGGCACCTTGCTGGAGGAATTCGCGCTGGACACGGTGGCCAACGGAACCTACGACGTCGATGCCCGCGTCACCTCCTGCGGCCATCCCACGGTCGGCGCCAATCCGGACCTGCCTCTGGGCGACTGCAACATCCTCACGCCCAGCGCCAACACCTACACCTGGACCACCAACGGCAGCGGCAAGCCCGACTACTTTGCGGTCTTCCCGACCTTCGACCTCTACAGTGGCGGCTACCTGCCGAGCGATTCCATCGTGATCCAGATGTCTCTGCGCGACATGGATCCGGGCTTCGACGAGCTGGCCATCGCCGGCTACCGGTTCCAGTCGCGCAACGATGTGCCGGAGCCGGGCACGCTGGTGCTGGCCGGTCTGGCGCTGGTGGCCTTGGGTGCCGCACGGCGCGGCAAGCGCGCAGGCCACCGCAGCTGAAGCGCCCATCGCGCTCACCCGGAGCCCCGCCCGCGCGGGGCTTTTTTGCGTCCGGGCGCCGCAGGGGCCGGGGCCGCCCACCTATCATGGCTGGCTTTTTCCAAGACCGACGATTCCCATGCTGCTGCAAGCCTCCACCTCCCAACTCGTGCTGGTCGACTACCAGCAAAAGCTCATGCCGGCCATCGCCGGCCATGCCGAGGTGGCTGCCAACGCGCTCCGGCTGGCGCAGGCCGCGCAACGGCTCGAGGTGCCGGTCTGGGGCACGGAGCAGAACCCTTCCAGGCTGGGGCCCAATCTGCCCGAGCTGCGCGCGCTGTGCCAGCGCACCCTGGCCAAGATGCACTTCAGCGCCGTGGCCGAAGGCCTGGGCGAATGGCTGCAGCCGCCGGCCAAGCCGGCCGGCGGCAATGCGCGCAGCCTGCCCAAGCACCTGCAGAAGCCGGCCGAGCCCGAGCGCGGCAGCATCGTCATCGCGGGTTGCGAGGCCCATGTCTGCCTGCTGCAGACCGCGCTGGAATTGCTCGAGGAGGAGATGGAGGTCTGGGTCGTGACCGACGCCTGCGGCTCGCGCACCGAGCGCAACCGCGACGCCGCCTTCGACCGCCTGGCCGGCGCCGGCGCCGAACTCGTGACCACCGAGATGGTGCTGTTCGAGTGGCTGGAGACGGCCGAGCACCCCGAATTCAAGGCCGTGCACGCGCTGATCAAGTAGGGCATGGGGCTCTCCGCCGAAGGCCTGGTCGCGGGCGCGCTGGCCAATCCGGTCAACGCGACGCTGGTCGAACGCCTCGCGCCGATGGGCTTGCCGCAGGGCTTTCTGGTCGCCGGCTGCCTGTACCAGACGGTCTGGAACCGGCAGGCCGGCCGCGCGCCCGCTTGGGGCGTGAAGGACTACGACGTCTTCTACTTCGACGACCGCGACCTGTCCTGGGAGGCCGAGGACGCCGTGATCCGCCAGGTGCGCGAACGCACGGCCGACCTCGGCGTGGAGGTCGAGGTCAAGAACCAGGCGCGCGTGCACCTGTGGTACCCGCAGCGCTTCGGCATGGACTATCCGCAGCTCAGGAGCGCGCGCGACGGCATCGACCGTTATCTGGTCGCCTGCACCTGCGTGGGCCTGGAACTGTCCGGCGGCGCGCTGTATGCGCCGCACGGGCTGGAGGAACTGGCGGCCGGTGTGTTGCGCATGAATCCCTGGCACCCGGCGCCTGCGCTGTTTCTGCGCAAGGCCGAGAGCTACCGTGCGCGTTGGCCCTGGCTGACCGTCGTACCCGCGGCCTGAGCCGCCTCAGCGCAAGGCGCCCAGCATCTCGTGGGTGTCGTGCGCCATGACCGCCAGGAAGGCCAGCAGCCCCAGGTAGTACAGCGCGTAGCTCAGCCGCGTTTCGGCAGAAGCCGCGTAGTAGGCGCGGTTCTCCGGCGCCTGCGGATCGTAGCGCCAGGCCTTGAGCACCTGGGGCGCGGCCAGCACGGCCATCAGCACCAGCAGTGGGCTCGGCCGCCAGAAGAAGATGGCCACGAGCACCGGCACGCCGAGCAGCCAGATGCGCGGCGACAGCACGGCCGTGATGCGCCCGCCGTCGAACGGCGACAGCGGAATCAGGTTGAACAGGTTCAGGAAGAAGCCGGCGTAGGCCAGCGCGAGCAGCAGGCGGCTGTCGCTCTCGCGCGCCGCGAAGTAGCAGGCCAGCGCCGCGATGCTGCCCAGCAGCGGGCCGGCGAAACCGATCCAGGCCTCGGTCTCCGCATCGCGCGGCTGGTCCTTCAGTTCGATCCAGGCGCCGACGAAGGGAATGAAGGTCGGCGCGCCGACGGCCAGGCCGCGTTGGCGCGCCGCCAGGAAGTGGCCCATCTCGTGCACGAAGATCAGAGCGACGAAACCGGCCGCATAGCGCCAGCCGAACACGAAGGCATAGGCCACCACGGAGACCAGCATGGTCCCGCCGGTGGTCAGCAACTTGCCCAGCTTGCCGGCGCTGAGCAGCAGCAGGAGCAGCTTCACCTCAGGCCTTCGGGCCCTCGGCCTTCTTCTTGCCGAACAGCTTGGCGAAGCCCCAGATCGCCGCACCCCCGGCCACGACCGCCACCTTGGCGAACTTGGCCAGGAAGGCCGCGATCACGGCCAGCAAGCCCAGCTTCTTGGCCGCGGCGCCCGCGACCAGGGCCGTCAGCCCGTAGGCCGCGACCTTGTCCGTGCTGCTGTTGAAATCTGCGTAGCGCTTGCCTTCGTCGTACTGCAGCGCGCCCAGCAGCGCCATGGCCTCGGGCTTGTACTTCTCCAGCGCATTGGCTGCCGTCACCAGGTTCAGGCTGATGTAGCCCTCGCGGCCCAGCGCATAGGTGTTGTAGTTCACGCCCTGCGTGCCGCTGGTGTCGCCCTTGCCACGTGTCAGCGCCGACCAGACCAGCCGGTGCGTGGCCGTGTCGTACTGGGGCGTTTGGGCCCAGCCCACCACCTCGATGGCCTCGATGCCGCGCTTGGCGCGTTCCTCGTTGGCCGCTTCCGTGCCTTCGCGCAGGCTGCTCAGCAGTTCGTCGGCGTTCCAGTCCTTGGCGTCGTCGTCCTTGATGTAGCCCTCCTGGACGAACTGGACGACCACGAACCACTCGCCTTCGCCCGCTGGATAGATGGTGCCGACCAGGCTGTCGTCGGTACGGTTGCCCATGGCCTGCATGAGCTGCCCTGCCGCGGGTTGCGGAATCCAGAGGTAGCCCGCGGGCAGTTGCAGATGGGCCTGGTTGCGCAAGGCGATGGCGGCAGGGCCGGCCTGGTGCGTGTCCTGCGCGGCCTTGTACGCCGCTGCCAGTTCGGCCTCCTGCGGCGAGGGCTTGGCGTCGTCGGCGGCCTGGCTGCCGAGCGCGCAAGCCAGCAAAAAAGCCGCGACGAAGCGCGGCAGGATGTATCGCATGTTCACTCCCCCTTGTTGTGATCGGTTCTGGGTGGGGGGCAGTGTAGGGGGTGCGGCGCTTACTGCTTGATGGCCTCGATCTGGGCCACGATGCGCACTTCCTTGGGCACGCCGAACTTGATGCCGTAGTCCACGCCGAAGGCGGTGCGGTCGATCGTGGTCTCGAAGTCGCCGCCGCAGACCTCGCGCTTGAGCATGGGGCTCTCGTAGCAGTTGAACTGCTTGGCCTTGAAGGTCACGGGCTGGCTCTTGCCCTTGATCGTCATGGTGCCGGCCACTTCGCTGACCTTGTCGCCGTTCCAGGTGAACTTGTCGCCCACGAAGGTGGCGGTCGGGAACTGGGCGGCGTCGAAGATGTCGGCGCTTTGCAGATGCTTGTCGAACGGCGGCGTGCCGGTGCTGATGGAGGCAATCTGGAAGGTGATCTCGACCTTGCCGGTCTTGGCCGCCTTGTCCAGCGTGATCTGGCCTTCCTTCTTCTCGAAGCGGCCACGGTTCACGGCCGCGCCGAAGTGGCTGATCTCGAAGGTGGCGAAGGTGTGCGTCGGCTCGACCACGTAGGTGGCGCTCTGCGCGTGGGCAGAGCCTGCGGCCAGCAGGATCGAAG
Organism: Pseudorhodoferax aquiterrae; assembly: GCF_014652235.1. Classification (GTDB taxonomy): domain Bacteria; phylum Pseudomonadota; class Gammaproteobacteria; order Burkholderiales; family Burkholderiaceae_C; genus Pseudorhodoferax; species Pseudorhodoferax aquiterrae. The sequence goes on along the minus strand of NZ_BMYK01000045.1, from coordinate 26,260 downwards.
CGGCGGCGGTCGCCAGGGCGGTCAGGGCAATGCGTTGCATCCAGGAATCTCCGGTTGAGGTGAACAAGGTTTGGGGTTGGGGAATCAGAGCTTGGGCACGCCGGTCAGCGTGAGCTTGAGCTTGATCTGCACGTCGTCGGCGACCATGGACGTGTCGGTCCACTCGTTCTCGCCGATCTTGAAGGCCAGGCGCTTGATCGTGAATGCGCCCGTGGCCACGGTGTTGGCGCCGCTTTGCGCGAGCGTGACCGGTACGACCACGTCCTGGGCGTTGCCCTTGATGGACAGCTTGCCGGCCACTTCGTACTTGCCGCCGCCCAGGGCCTTGATGGCGCTGGACTGGAAGCTGGCCTGCGGGAACTTGGGCGTGTTGAACCAGACCGGCTTGACGAGTTCGGCGTCGGCCTCCTTGCTCAGCGAGGCGCTGCCCATGTCGACCGTGAAGGCGACCTTGCTGGTGGCGAGCTTGGCCGGGTCGAATGCGACCTGGGCATCGAACTTCTTGAAGCGCCCCTCGACGGGCACGCCCATCTGCTTGCTCACGAACGCGATCTCGCTTTGCGCGGGCACCAGGGCCTGTTGCGCCAGCGCGGCGGTGGCGGCCAGCATCAGGCCGGCAAAGGTGGTGACGAACTTCATGGCAACTCCGAACGAAAAGAAAGGGGCTCAACCGCGGCCGGGCAGCATGCGCGCGAGCAGGCCGTCGCGGTCGATGAAATGGTGCTTGAGCGCGGCCGCCACGTGCAGCACGACCAGCGCGGCCAGCGCATAGGCGCTGATCTCGTGCCAGGGCTTGATCAGTTCGGCCAGGTCGGCGTTGACGGGCACGAAATCGGGCAGCGGCACCAGGCCCAGGAACACGATGGGAAAGCCTGCCGCCGAGCTGTAGGCCCAGCCGATCAGCGGCACGGCGAAGAACAGCAGGTACAGCAGGTGGTGGGTGGCGTTGTGGGCGAGCTGCTGCCAGCGCGGCATGGCGGCCTGCACGGCGGCCGGCAGCGCGGGCGGACGGTGCGTGAGGCGCCACAGCAGCCGCAATGCCGAAAGCGCCAGGATGCTCACCCCGGCCCACTTGTGCCAGTTGTAGAGCTTGAGCCGCGCGGGCGAGAACGGCAGGCTGGTCATGTACAGGCCCACCGCGAAGATGCCGACCAGGGCCAGGGCCAGCAGCCAGTGCAGGGCCATGGCCGTGGCGGTGTATCGGGTCGGGGCGGCGGTGGAAGTCGGCATGCGGGCGTGTGTTTTCTTGTGGGACGTCGGTTTCCATGGGCATGGTCAACCGCGCGGACCCGACTCTAGAGCGCTGACCGTGCGTAAAGTTTCAATGATTTTGTCTTGAGGGTTCAAATCCGGTGAAATGCGTGGGGCTTGGCGCCGGCCGGTCGGTGGTGGACGCGAACGGCGTGCGGATGTCGGACAGGAACTGCTGCGCGCGCGGATGCTGCGGCCGCGCAAAGAAGTCCTGCGGCGTGGCGCGCTCCAGCACGCGGCCTTGGTCCATGAACAGCACGCGGTCGGCCACCTCGCGGGCAAAGCCCATCTCGTGCGTCACGCAGACCATGGTCATGCCCTCGCGCGCCAGGTCGCGCATGACCAGCAGCACCTCGCCCACCATTTCCGGGTCCAGCGCGCTGGTGGGTTCGTCGAACAGCATCAGCGGCGGCTGCATGGCCAGCGCACGCGCGATCGCCACGCGCTGCTGCTGCCCGCCGGACAGGTCCGCCGGGTACGCTGCCGCCTTGTGGGCCAGGCCCACGCGCGCGAGCAGCGCCAGCGCGCGTTCCTCGGCCTGTGCACGCGACAGGCCGCGCAGCTGCATTGGCGCCAGCGTGCAGTTCTGCAGCACCGTCAGGTGCGGGAACAGGTTGAACTGCTGGAACACGAAGCCGATGCGCGAGCGCAAGTCGTTCAGGTCGACGCCGCGCGCGTGGATGTCCCGCCCGTCCACGGTGATGGTGCCGGACTGGATCGGCTCGAGCCGGTTCACGGTGCGGATCAGCGTGGACTTGCCCGAGCCGGACGGCCCGCACACCACGACCACCTCGCCCTTGGCGATGGTCTCGGAGATGTCGGTCAGCGCCTGGTAGGCGCCGTACCACTTGTTGACCTTGTCGAACTGGATCATGGCGCGCTCGCTTGGGGCTGGGCCGGACGGGGCCGGGCGGTCCCGGCCTGCGGGCTGCGGGCCAGCCGGCGTTCCAGCCAGTAGGCCAGGCGCGACAGGCCGAAGCACAGCAGGAAGTAGGTCAGACCCAGGATGGCGTAGAGCTCGGCCGGGCGCGTGAACACCTGGGTGTTGATCTGCGTGGTGACGAAGGACACCTCGTTCAGGCCGATGATGTAGCCCAGCGAGGTCTCCTTGATCGTGGAGACGAACTGGTTGACGAGCGAGGGCAGCATGGCGCGCGTGGCCTGCGGCAGCACCACCGTGCGCATGCTGCGCCACCAGCCCAGGCCCAGCGAGTGCGCCGCCTCCACCTGGCCGCGCGGCAAGCCCTGGATGCCCGCGCGCACGATCTCGGCCAGGTAGACCGCGTCGAACACCACGAGTGCGATCAGCATGGTGGAGAACTGGTCGGTCTTCACGCCCGTGACGCTGGGCAGGAAGAAGTAGGCCCAGAACACCACCATCAGCAGCGGAATGCCGCGCACCACGAACACCAGTGCCGTGACGGGCAGGCGCAGCCAGGCGATGGGGCTCACGCGTGCCAGGCCCAGCACGATGCCCAGCGGCAGGCCCAGCAGCAGGCCCAGCGTGGCCAGCAGCAGCGTGAGCGCCAGGCCGCCCAGCGGCCCGTTCGGGTACTGGCCGACCAGGAAATAGAGCCAATAGGTGTCGATGAGCTCGAGCATGCGGCGTTCCTAGGCCGTGCGCGCCGGGTAGCGCGACTGGTACCAGGCCGCCAGAGCGGTGATGGCCAGCGACACCGTGAGGTAGGCCGCCGTGGCGAAGGCGAAGGACTCGAAGCTGCGGAAGGTCGCGCTTTCCACCTGGCCGGCCTGGTACATGAGTTCGGCCGCGCCGATGACAGTGGCGATGCTGGTGTTCTTCCACAGGTTCAGCGTCTGCGAGATCAGCGGCGGCACCGTGATGCGCAGCGCCTGCGGCAGGATCACGCGGCGCATGGTGGCCAGGAAGCCGAAGCCCAGCGCGCGCCCGGCCTCGAACTGCACCACCGGGATGGCGCGGATGCCGCTGCGGATGTCCTCGGACATGTAGGCCGCCGTGTACAGCGTGAGCGCGACCACGGCGCTCGCCGCCTCGATGTTGCCGCTGTACAGCCAGGCCTTGATGCCTGCGGGCAGCAGCTCGGGCGCAGCGAAGTACCAGAACAGCATGTGGGCCAGCAAGGGGATGTTGCGGATCGACTCGACGTAGGCGAAGCCGACCCAGCGCAGCGCGGCGGCCGGCGCCAGCCGCAGCAGCGCCACCAGCAGCGCCAGCGGCAGCGCGAACACCAGTGTGGCCGCCGCCAGTTGCAGCGACAGCAGCAGGCCGGCCACGAGCATGTCGTGGTATTGGCCCTTGAGCAGCAGCGTGTAGTCGAAGACCGGCATGCGATGGCGCACGGCTGGCGCCGGGCGGTCAGCCGGTGATCTTGTCCGTCTCGAACTTGAAGCTGCGCGTGTTCGAGTTGGTCTTGGTGCCCGGGCCGAACCACTTCATGTAGAGCTTCTCGGCATCGCCGGACTTCTCGAGCGCGCGCAAGGTGTCGTCGACCACGGCCTTCAGCCCGGCCTCGCCCTTCTTGATGCCCAGGGCCAGCGGCTCGATGCTGAGGTTCGTGGGCAGCATCATGTACTCCTGCCCCTTGGGGCCGAGCTTGGCGATGTCCACCAGCAGGCTCAGCTCGTCGTTGACGTAGGCCACGCCCTTGCCCTGCTGCAGCGCCAGGAAGGCCTGCTGCGAGTTCTCGTAGGTCACGACCTCGGCCGTGGGCACGGCCTTGCGGATGTTGGGCTCCTGGGTCCCGCCCTTGGCCGTCAGCACGCGCTTGCCGGCCAGTTCGGGCACGTCCTTGACGCCGCTGGACTTCTTGACCATGGCCTTCTGGCCGGTCACGAAGGTGGTGAGCGAGAAGTCGATCTGGGCCTCGCGCTCCTTGTTGTGCGTGAGGGAGGCGGCCAGCAGGTCCACATGGCCTTGCTGCAGTTCGGGGATGCGCGCCGCCACGGCGATCTGCTTGAACACCGCCTTCACGCCCAGCGCCTTGGCCACGGCGTTGCCCAGGTCGACCTCGTAGCCGACCAGCTCGCGCGTCTTGGGATCGAGGAAGCTGTTGGGCTCGTCGGTGCCCAGCACGCCGACGACGAGCTGACCCTTCTGTTTGATGTCGGCCAGCTGGTCGGCCTGGGCGGCACCGGCGAAGGCCAGTCCGGCGGCGAGGAGGGCGGTGAAGAGGCGTCGTTGCATGGTGTCGTGCTCCTGAGCAGGGTGGGCGCAGATGGGGGCAGACCGGTCTCCACGGTGCCATGCCCGGGCGCAGCTTACCCGCGAAAGCCGCTGCCGAAGCCGGCTGCGGCATGCTGGCGTGCACCGGATGCAACAGATGCGGGCCGGGCCGCGCCAGCGCAGGCAACTCGCTCGTGTTCCATCGCGTATTGCAGCGGTAACAGGCACGGTGGGCGTGCGAACGCGCCTGCAACACGCGGGCACAACACTCGGCTGTCCGCGCAAGGGCTGCGCGGCCCGACGACGCAGGCCACCGGACTGCGGCCACAGGAGTTCACCATGCACAAGATCCTCTTCCCCGCCGCCGCTGCCGGCGCCGCCATGTCCGCGTCCGACCGCGACGCGCGGCGCGGCGGCTGACGCGCGAGGCCACCGGTGAACGGCAGGACATGGCGCGGCCTGCGCCAGCTCGGCCCGGGCCTGATCACGGGAGCGGCCGACGACGACCCGAGCGGCATCGCGACCTATTCCCAGGCCGGTGCCCAGTTCGGCTACGGCATGCTGTGGACGGCCGTGTTCACGCTGCCGCTGATGGCCGCCGTGCAGGTCGTCAGCGCGCGCATCGGCTATGTCACGCGGCGCGGGCTGGCGGCCAACATCCGCGGTGCGTTTCCGCGCTGGGTGCTGCTGCTGGTGGTCGGCCTGCTGGTGGCGGCCAACACGCTCAACATCGCGGCCGACATCGCGGCCATGGCCGAGGCGCTGCGGCTGCTGCTGGGCGGCTCGGCCCATGTCTACGCCGTGACCTTCGGCCTGGCCAGCCTGGTGCTGCAGGTCTTCCTGCCCTACCAGAGCTATGTGCGCTGGCTCAAGTGGCTCACGCTCGCGCTGCTGGCCTACGTGGCCGTGGCCTTCTCGCTGCACCTCGACTGGTGGGACGTCTTGCGCCGTGCAGCCTGGCCGCAGCTGGCGCTGAACCACGAGCTGCTGCTGATGGTGGTGGCGCTGCTGGGCACCACCATCAGCCCTTACCTGTTCTTCTGGCAGGCCGCGCAGGAGATGGAAGACCGGCGCGACGGCCCGCCGCACGGCGCGGCCGACGTGCGCCGGCACTTGCGCCGCATCAAGCTGGACACGCTGGTGGGCATGGGCTTTTCCAACCTCATCGCCTTCTTCATCATCCTGAGCACGGCCGCCACCCTGCACGCGGCCGGCGTGACCGACATCCAGACCTCGGCCCAGGCCGCCGAGGCGCTGCGGCCGCTGGCGGGCGACTTCACCTTCCTCTTGTTCAGCCTGGGCATCATCGGCACCGGCATGCTGGCCGTGCCGGTGCTGGCCGGCTCGGCCGGCTATGCCGTGGCCGAGGCGGCGGGCTGGCAGGGCACGCTGAGCGCGCGGCTGGACCGCGGGGAGGGCCGCGGCTTCTACGGCGTGATCGCCGCGGCCACGCTGGGCGGCGTGCTGCTGTGCTTCACGCCCATGGACCCGGTGCGCGAGCTGTTCTGGTCGGCCGTGCTCAACGGCGTGATCTCGGTGCCCATCATGGCCGTCATGATGGTGCTGGCCGCGCGCCCGGCCGTGATGGGGCCCTATGTGATCGGCCCGCGCCTGCGCGCCACCGGCTGGCTGGCCACGGCCGTGATGGGCGCGACGGTGGCCGCCATGTTCGCCACCTGGTGAGCATCACACCATCAGCTCGATCAGGAACGGGCCCTTGCGCGCGAAGCTCGCGCGCAGCAGGTCCGCGCACTGCTCCAGCGTTTCGGCGCGTGCGGCCTCCACGCCCATGCCGCCGGCCAGGCGCACCCAGTCCAGGTCGGGATTGCCCAGGTCCAGCATGCGCATGGCGGTGTCGCCGGGCTTGGCGCCCACGCCCGCGTACTCGCCGATCAGGATGTTGTACTTGCGGTTGGACAGGATGATGGTGGTGCAGGGCAGCTGCTCGCGCGCCTGCGTCCACAGCGATTGCAGCGAGTACATGGCCGAGCCGTCGGCCTGCAGGCTGATCACGCGGCGCTGGCGTTTGGCGGCGATGGCCGCGCCGGTGGCCACGGGCAGGCCGTCGCCGATCGCACCGCCGGCCAGGTGCAGCCAGTCGTGCGCGGGCGCGGCATGCGTGTGCTGGTAGAAGCCGCGGCCGAAGGACACGCTTTCGTCCGACACGATGGCCTGCTCGGGCATCAGCGCGGCCACGGTCTGGGCCAGGCCCTCGGGCGTGGGCCTGCCGCGTGCGGGCTCGGGCCGAGGGCCGGCCTCGGGCAGCGCGGCCTCGGGGGCGTTCAGCGCCTCCACCAGGGCGCGCAGCGCCGCCGTGGGGTCCTGGTCCAGGCGCGAGAGCCGGTGCAGTTGCGCCTCGGGTGCGTACTGCGTGGACGGCTTGCCCGGGTAGGCGAAGAAGCCCACGGGCGGCTTGGCACCGACCAGCACGATGTGCTGGAAGCGTGCCAGCGTCTTGATGGCCAGGTCGGTCACGTAGGGCACGCGCTCGAGCGGCAGGCGGCCGCGGCCGCGCTCCACATGCGCGTTCATGAAGTCGGCCAGCAGCGTGGCGCCCGTGGCCTGGGCCACGCGCCAGGCCAGGGCCTGGGCCGGACCGCGCACGGCGCTGTCGGCCAAGAGGATCAGCGTGTCACGGCCGGCCGCGCGCAGCACGCGCGCGGCGTTGTCGACGGCCAGCGGGTCCAGCGGGCCGGGAGCCGGCACGGGCAGCGGCTCGGCCACGGCCCCGCCTTCGTTCCACGAGGCATCGGAGGGCAGGACCAGCGTGGCCACCTGGCCCGGCGCGCTGCGCGCGGCCTGCACGGCGGCGGCCGCGTCGCGGCCCACGTCCTCGGCACGGGTGCTGGTGCGCACCCATGCCGAGACGGTGCGCGCCATGGCCTCGGTGTCGGCCGTCAGCGGTGCGTCGTGCGGACGGTGGTAGGTGGCCTGGTCGCCCACGATGTTGACGATGCCGGCATGGGCGCGGCGTGCGTTGTGCAGGTTGGCCAGGCCGTTGGCCAGGCCCGGGCCGCAGTGCAGCAGCGTGCAGGCCGGCTTGCGCGCGATGCGCCAGTAGCCGTCGGCCATGCCGGTCACCACGTTCTCCTGCAGGCCCAGCACGCAGTCCATGCCGGGGATCTGGTCCAGCGCGGCGACGAAGTGCATCTCGCTCGTGCCGGGGTTGGCGAAGCAGGTGTCGATGCCTGACTTCAGAAGTGTGTGGACCAGACTGTGGGCGCCGTTCATCAGCGAACTCCTTGATGGGGTGGTGGGATGCGCGGGAGCCGTGTGCCAAACTTCCCGGACCATGGAAATCTACCAACTGCGCGCCTTCGTCGCTGTCGCCCGTGTCGGCCATGTGACGCGGGCGGCGGAACAGCTGCACCTGACGCAATCGGCGGTGTCCAAGCAGCTCAAGGCGCTCGAGGAGGAACTGGGCGGCCCGCTGTTCGACCGTACCACGGCCGGCATGACCCCCAGCGCCATCGGCCGTCGCCTGCTGCCGCTGGCCCAGCGCACGCTGGACGCCGCGGGCGAGCTGGCCGCGGCCGCGCGCCAGCTGCAGGGCCAGTTGTCGGGGACGCTGCGGCTGGGCACCATCGTCGATCCCGCATCGATCCGCCTGGGCGAGCTGCTCAGCGAGATGCAGCAGCACTGCCCGCAGGTGGACGTGCGGCTGGAGCAGGGCATCTCGGGCACGGTGCTGCAGCGCCTCAAGGCGCGCGAGCTCGAGGCCTGCTTCTTCCTCGGCGACGTGGACGACGCCGAGGTCTCGGCCATCGTGCTGGCCGTGGAGTCCTACGCCGTGGTGCTGCCGCCGGCCTGGGCAGCGCGCGTGATGGGCCAGGGTTGGGCGGCGCTGGCGGCGCTGCCCTGGATCGGCACGGCGCCCGGCAGTTCGCAGACCGTCATCATGGAACGGCTGCTGCGCCAGCAGGGCCTGTCGCGCCAGACCGTGGCCGAGGTCGACCAGGAATCCACGCTGCTGGACCTGGTGCAGGCCGGCGTGGGCCTGTGCCTGGCGCGCGAGCGGCGCGCCCAGGAGCTGCTGGCGGCCGGCCGCATCGTGGCCTGGGACGGCGAGCGCATCGCCTGCCCGCTGTCGCTGCTGGTGCTGGCCGAGGACGCGGCGCGGCCGCTGCAGGCCGCGCTGCGTGAACGCGTCTTCAGCGTCTGGCCGTCGGCGGTGCAGGCCTAGCGAGACGCTGGCCCAGCTGCAAGGCCATGGCGATGTTGCGCGCCGTGGCGCGCACGTTGGCCGCGGCGTCGCGCAGCGCTTCCTCCACGGTGCAGACACTGCGCACGGCGCTGAACACCGCCGCGATGCCGTGTGCGTGCACGGCGCTGGAATCGGGCGTCAGCGCGCCCGACAGGCCGACCACGGGCACGCCATGGCGCGCCGCCACGCGGGCCACGCCGATGGGCGCCTTGCCATGGAGGGTCTGGCCGTCGGTGCGGCCTTCGCCCGTGATGACGAGGTCGGCCTCGCGCACAGCGGCGTCCAGGCCCAGCGCGTCGGCCACCACCTCGCTGCCCGGGCGCAGCTGCGCGCCCAGCACCGCGAGCAGCGCCGCGCCCATGCCGCCGGCCGCGCCCGTGCCGGGCACCTCGGCCACATCCTGGCCCAGGTCGTCGCGCAGACGCTCGGCCAGGCGCTGCAGGCAGGCGTCGAGCTCGGCCACCATGGCCGGAGTCGCGCCCTTCTGCGGGCCGAACACGGCCGAGGCGCCGCGCGGGCCCAGCAGCGGATTGCTCACGTCGCAGGCCACGTCGATGCGGCATTGCGCGATGCGCGGGTCCAGGCCGCTCGCATCGATGCGCTGCAGCCGCGCGAGCGCGGCGCCGCCGCGCGGCAGGTCCAGGCCGTCGGCATCGAGCAGGCGCACGCCCAGGGCCTGCAGCATGCCGGCGCCGCCGTCGTTGGTGGCGCTGCCGCCCAGGCCGATGACGAAGCGCCGCGCTCCGGCGTCCAGCGCGTCGGCGATCAGTTCGCCCGTGCCATGGCTGGTCGCGCTGCGCGGGTCGCGCTCGGCGGGCGGCACGGCTTCGAGCCCGCTCGCGGCGGCCATTTCGATGAACGCCAGGCTGTTGTCGGCGGCCAGGCCGTAGCCGGCCGGGATGGGCCGGCCCGTGGCGCCCGTGACCATGCGCTCGCGCAGGCGGCCGCCCGTGGCATCGACCAGCGCCTGCACCGTGCCTTCGCCGCCGTCGGCCATGGGCAGAAGGCGGTAGCGCGCCTCGGGGAAGACCTCGCGGAAGCCGGCGGCGATGGCCTGCGCCACCTGCAGCGCGCTGAGGCTCTCCTTGAACGAGTCGGGGGCGATCAGGATCTGCATGGCAAGGCTCAGGCGTTCTGGCGCAGCAGCGGGAAGGCGTCGCGGCCCGCGTAGACCGCGTCGCGGCCGATTTCGGCCTCGATCCAGAGCAGCCGGTTGTACTTGGCCATGCGGTCCGAGCGGCACAGCGAGCCGGTCTTGATCTGCGTGGCGCGTGTGGCGGCGGCCAGGTCGGCGATGCAGCAGTCCTCGGTCTCGCCCGAGCGGTGCGAGACCACGGCGCCGTAGCCGGCGTCTGCCGCCATGGCGATGGCCGCCAGGGTCTCGGTCAGCGTGCCGATCTGGTTGGGCTTGACCAGGATGGCGTTGGCGATGCCGCCTTCGATGCCGCGGCGCAGGATGGCTGTGTTGGTCACGAACAGGTCGTCGCCGACCAGCTGCACGCGCCGGCCCAGGCGTTCGGTCAGCAGCTTCCAGCCGGCCCAATCGCTCTCGTCCAGGCCGTCCTCGATGGAGACGATGGGGTAGGCGTCGACCCAGCGCGCGAGGTAGTCGGCGAAGCCGGCGCTGTCGAAGGCGCGGTTCTCGGACGAGAGCGTGTAGCGGCCGCCCTCGTGGAACTCCGAACTCGCCGCGTCGATGCCCAGGAAGATCTCGCGGCCCGGCGCGAAGCCGGCCAGCTCGATGGCGCGCACGATGGTGTCCAGCGCGGCCTCGTTGGAGGGCAGGTCGGGCGCGAAGCCGCCTTCGTCGCCGACCGCGGTGGACAGGCCGCGCGCCTTGAGCAGGGACTTGAGCGCGTGGAAGACCTCGACGCCGTAGCGCAGCGCCTCGCCGAAGCGCGGCGCGCCGATGGGCAGCACCATGAACTCCTGGATGTCGACGTTGTTGTCGGCATGGGCGCCGCCGTTGATGATGTTCATCATGGGCACGGGCAGCGTGAGCGGGCCGGTGGGAGCCAGGTGGCGGTACAGCGGCTTGCCCTGGGATGCAGCGGCGGCCTGGGCGGCGGCCAGCGACACCGCCAGCAGCGCGTTGGCGCCCAGGCGCGACTTGTCGGCCGTGCCGTCCAGCGCGCAGAGCTTGCGGTCGAGCGCGGCCTGGTCCAGTGCGTCCAGGCCGGCCAGGGCCTGGGCGATCTCGCCGTTCACATGGGCGACAGCGCGGCGCACCCCCTTGCCCTTGTAGCGCGCCGTGTCGCCGTCGCGCAGTTCCACGGCCTCGCGCGAACCGGTCGAGGCGCCCGAGGGCGCGGCGGCGCTGCCGCAGCTGCCGTCGGCCAGCCGCACGCGGGCGGCCACCGTGGGATTGCCGCGCGAGTCGATGATCTCCAGGGCCTGGATGTGGGTGATGGTGGACATGGCGTGGTTCCTCAAGCCTGGGCGATGTGCAGAAGATTCGTGGTGCCGGCCTTGCCGAATGGCATGCCGGCCGCGATCACGATGGTGTCGCCGGGCCGGGCGAAGCCCTGGTCGCGGGCCAGCGTGCGGGCGGCCTGCACCATGCTGGGCACGTCGTCCACGTCGTGCGGCACATGGACCGAATGCACGCCCCAGGCCAGCGCGAGGCGGCGCGCCGTGGCCAGGTCGGGCGTCACGCTCACGATGGGCGCCTGGGGCCGTTCGCGCGCCGCGCGCAGGCTCGTGAAGCCCGAGCGCGTGAAGCTCACGATGGCGGCCGCGCCCAGCAGCTCGGCCGACTGCTGCAGCGCGGCGCAGATCGCGTCGCCCACCGTGGGCTGGGGCGCGAAGCCCGAGGCCTCGACCACGGTGCGGCAATGCGGGTCGGCCTCGGCCGCGCGCACGATGGCGTCCATGACGGCCACGGCCTCGCGCGGGTAGCGGCCCGAGGCCGATTCGGCCGACAGCATCACGGCGTCGGCCCCGTCGTAGACGGCGGTCGCCACGTCCGAGGCTTCCGCGCGCGTGGGCACGGGTGCGCTGACCATGGATTCGAGCATTTGCGTGGCCACGACCACGGGCTTGCCGGCCTGGCGGCAGCTGCGCACGATGCGCTTCTGGATCGGCGGCACCTGCTCGGCCGGCATCTCCACGCCAAGGTCGCCGCGCGCGACCATCACGGCGTCGGACAGCGCGACGATGGCGTCCAGGTCGGCGATGGCGGCCGGCTTCTCGAGCTTGGACAGGATGGCGGCACGGCCCTGCACCAGCGTGCGCAACTCCTCCACGTCCGCGGGGCGCTGCACGAAGGACAGCGCGACCCAGTCCACGCCCAGCTCCAGGCCGAAGGCCAGGTCGGCCCGGTCCTTGGCGGTCAGCGCCGAGATCGGCAGCAGCACCGAGGGCACGTTGACGCCCTTGCGCTCGGACAGCAGGCCACCCGCGATGACCTCGGTCTCGGCGAAGTCGGCGCCGCAGGCCAGCACGCGCAGGCGCAGCTTGCCGTCGTCCAGCAGCAGGTCGTGGCCGGTCTGCAGGGCGGCGAAGATCTCGGGGTGGGGCAGTGGGGCACGCGTGGCGTCGCCGGGCGCGGTGTCGAGGTCGAGCCGAAAGCGCGCGCCTTCGGCCAGCGTGACCGGCCCGTCGGCGAAGCGGCCGACGCGCAGCTTGGGGCCTTGCAGGTCCAGCAGCACGGCGATGGGCCGGCCGTGCTCGCGCTCGACGGCGCGGATCGCGTCGTTGCGCGCCTGGTGGTCGGCGTGGCTGCCGTGGCTGAAGTTGAGCCGGAACAGGTCGGCTCCGGCCTCGAACAGGGCAGCGATGGTGGCGCGGTCCGAGCTCGCGGGACCGAGCGTGGCGATGATTTTTCCGTGGCGTTGGCGTCGCATGGGGGCAGGTCGGTGGGTGGTGCCGCGACTCTAGGCAGCCGCGGCCCCTTTGACCAATGGCATTGCGTCAACGCCGCCATGCCCCGCAGGAATGAGGCCCTACAGCCGGACGGCGACGCCCTCGGCGGATGAGCGCAGCACGGCTTCGATCAGGCGCTGCACGGCCAAGGCCGAAGCGCCGTCCGTGAGCGGTGCGCGTTGTTCGGCGATGGCTGCGAGGAAGTCCGCGATCACGGCGCGGTGGCCGGCATGGTCGAAGCCCATGAGGTTGGCGCCCGAGCCCGAGGCCTGGGGCTGGCCCACGCGCAGCGGGTCCTGGCCAGGGCGCTCCACGACCAGGGCACCGGCCTCCAGTGTGGCCGTGCCCTGCGTGAAGTTGAGCGCGATGCGCTCGGCGTAGCCGGGATAGGCGGCCGTGGTCGCGTCGAGCACGCCGATGGCGCCGTTGTCCCAGTGCAAGAGCGCGGCAGCCTGGTCCTCGGTCTCCATGCGGTGCACGGGCGAGGTGGCGGCCAGGCCCAGCACGCGCTGCGGCGCGCCGACCAGGTGCAGCAGCAGGTCCAGCGTGTGGATGGCCTGGGTCATGAGCACGCCGCCGCCGTCGCGCGCCAGCGTGCCGCGGCCGGGCTGGTCGTAGTAGCTCTGCGGGCGCCACCAGCGCACGGTGGCGCTGGCGCCGGTCAAGCTGCCGAGGCTGCCGCCGCGCACCAGTTCCGCCAGTTGCAGCGCAGCGGGGCTGGCGCGGTGCTGCAGCATCACGGCCAGGCGCACGCCATGGCGTGCGCAGGCCGCGACCAGGGCTTCGGCCCGCGCCAGCGTGAGCTCCACGGGCTTTTCGACCAGCACGTGCTTGCCCGCGGCCGCCAGGCGCTCGGCAATCTCCAGGTGCGTGTGCGGTGGCGTGAGCACCAGCGCGGCGCCCACGCTGGCATCCTCCAGCACATCCTCGAGCCGCGTGGTCGCGCGTGCACCGGCCGGCAGACCGGCTTGCGCCAGGCGTTGCAGGTCGCGGCCCCAGACCCAGGCCAGCTCGGCCCGGTCGCGCAGATCGTGCAGGCTGCGCAGGTGCGGTGGCGCGGCCACGCCGGCGCCAATGACGGCGATGCGCATCACGGCATGTACTGGCCGCCGTTGACTTCCAGGATCTGGCCGGTCACGTAGCCCGAGAGTTGTTCGGAGGCGAGGTACAGGAACGCGCCCACGCATTCCTCGGCCGTGCCGAGCCGGCCCATGGGGATGCTGGCGCGGAAGTTCTCCAGCATCTGGGCGGTGGAGAAGCGGTCCTGGAACGGCGTGGCGATCACGCCCGGCGCCACTGCGTTGACGCGAATGCGGTCGGGCACCAGCTCCTTGGCGAGGCCGCGCGTCGCGGTGCTGATGAAGCCCTTGGAGCCGGCGTAGAGGTAGGCGCCGGGGCCGCCGCCATTGCGTGCAGCCACCGAGGTCACGTTGATGATGCTGCCGCCGCGGCCGGCCTGGCGCATCAGCGGCACGACGGCGCGGCAGAAGGCTAGGGCCGACAGCGCGTTCACGTGCAGCACCTCGTCGAACAGCGCGTCGGTGAACTCGGCGATGGGCGCGCGCTGCACCAGGCTGCCGGCGTTGTTGATGAGGATGTCGATCGCGCCGAGCGCCTGCGTGGCCTCGGCCACGCAGGCCTGGATGGCCGCCGTGTCGCGCACATCGGCGCGCAGCGCCACGGCCCGGCCGCCGGCCGCCAGGATGCGGCCGGCCACCGCCTCGGCCGCTTCGCGCGACTGGTTGTAGTGCACGGCCACGCGCACGCCGTGCGCGCCCAGCGCCTCGGCCACGGCGGCACCGATGCCGGTGCTGGCACCGGTCACGAGGGCGGCCTTTCCTTGCAGGTCTTGCATCGAGGGTTCTCCTTGGTCGGTTTGAAAGGGCTTCAGGACGCGGCTGGCGCGAAACCGTAGAGCTGCTGCGGGTTGTCGGCCAGGATGCGCGCGGCCACCTGGGCGTCGCCAGCCCAGTCCTGCAGCAGCGCCAACAGGGCGGCGGCGTCGGGCTGCGGCGTGCGGCCCAGGTGCGGCCAGTTGCTGGCCCACAGGCAGCGCTCGGCATGCTGGCGCGCGAAGACGCGTGCCAGGGCCGAGACGTCGGCATAGTCCGGCGGCCCGCTGCGCGAGGTCTCATACGGCGCGGACAGCTTGATCCAGCAGCGCCCGCCATCCAGCAGGTCCCGCAGGGCCCGCACTGCGGGGGCGTCGACGGCCGGCGGCTGCAGGAACTTGCCGTTGTGGTCGATCACCAGCGGCACAGGCAGCCGCGCCAGCTGTTGCTCGCGTTCGGGGAACTGCGCGCCGTCCATCTGCAGGTTGATGTGCCAGCCCAGCGGCGCGATGCGCGCGGCCACCGGCGCCAAAGCCTCCCAGGGCAGGGCGCCGCCGGGCAGCATCTGGAAGCGCACGCCCCGCACGCCGGCGGCGTGCATGCGCTGCAGTTCGTCCTCGGGCACCTGGGGGTCGACGGCCACCACGGCGCGGCCCGCTTCGCCGCAGGCGGCCAGGGCTTGCAGTGTGCAGCGGTTGTCCAGTCCGTAGGCGGTGGGCTGCACGATGACCACGCGGCCCAGGCCCAGCGCCTGCTGCACCGCGCGGTAGGCGGCCAGCGGGGCATGCGGCGGCTGCGCCAGGGCGGTTGGCGCGAGCGGCCAGCCGTCTTCGCAGACGTGCATGTGGCAGTCGCAGGCGCCGGCGATCATGCGCCGTCCCCGGTGCCGGAGAGACGCAGCCGCGTGGCCAGCGGCGCATTGACCGCACCGGCAGGGATGCGGCCCTGCAGGATCTCGGCTGTCTGCGCCACGGTCTCCAACGCCTGGTGCTCGATGGCCGGCGGCGTGAGCCCGCCGATGTGCGGCGTTGCCAGCACGTGCGGGTGGCGTGCCAGCGCGGGCGACGGCATCTGGTCGGGCGCACGGCCCACGTCCAGCGCGGCGCCCGCCAGGTGGCCGCTGTCCAGCGCCTGCAGCAGCGCCGCCTCGTCGACGAGGTTGCCGCGGCTGGCATTGACGAAGAAGCTGCCGGGCCGCATGGCGGCGAAGGCGGCAGCGTTCAGGAGGTTCTCGGTCGCTGCCAGCGCAGGCGCGAGGCAGACCACGTGGTCTGCCTGCGCCAGCAGCGTGGGCAGGTCGACCTGCGCAAGACCTTCACCATGCACCTGCGCGAACGGGTCGCTCACGAGCACGCGCATGCCCAGCGCACGCGCGATCGGGCACAGGTAGCGCGCGATCTGGCCGTAGCCGACCACGCCCAGGCAGGCGCCGCGCAGCTCGCGGCCCATGCGCGGCGTGGGCTGCGCGCCGGCCTTGTACTGCGCGTCTGCCGCGGGGATGTGGCGCGCCAGGCCGACCATGGCGCCG
The DNA here is from genome assembly GCF_014652235.1 of Pseudorhodoferax aquiterrae. GTDB lineage: Bacteria > Pseudomonadota > Gammaproteobacteria > Burkholderiales > Burkholderiaceae_C > Pseudorhodoferax > Pseudorhodoferax aquiterrae. The sequence continues at coordinate 10,439 of NZ_BMYK01000045.1, read as the reverse complement.
ACGATCCATTCCGACACCGAGGCCATGAAGCCCGCGCTGGCCTGCGTGACCAGCACGCCCTGGGCGCTGGCGGCCGCCACGTCGATGGTGCGGATGTCCACCGCGCAGCGCACCACGGCCTGCAGCTGCGGCAGCGCCGCGAACACGGCCGCGTCCACCGGCGTCTGACGGTAGGCGATCACGACCGCGCAGCCCTGCGCGGCCCGGACCAGCGCCGGGCCGGCAAGGTCGTCCTCGCCCCCGTTCAGCCGCACGCGGGCGATGCGGCGCAGCCGCGCCAGCGCCTCGTCGCCGAAGTAGCTGGCCAGCCGGTCGCGCGGGTGCGTGACCAGCACCAGGGGCAAAGGCGGCGCCACGGCGTCAGATCCCCATCGCGCGTGGCAGCCACAGCGAGATCGCGGGCACGTAGGTGATCAGCATGAGCACCGTGAACAGCAGCACGAAGAAGGGCACCATGGCCTTGACCACGGTCTCGATCTTGAGCCCCGCCACTGCGCTGCCGACGAACAGCACCGCCCCCACGGGCGGGGTGATCAGGCCGATGCCCAGGTTGACCATCATGATCATGCCGAAGTGCACCGGGTCGATGCCCAGGGCCTTGACCACCGGCAGCAGGATGGGTGTGAGGATCAGGATCAGCGGCGCCATGTCCATCAGCGTGCCCAGTGCCAGCAGCAGCACGTTGATGAGCAGCAGGATCACGACCGGGCTGTCGCTCAGCGTGGTGAAGGCCGTGGTGATCTTCAGCGGGATCTGCATCAGCGTCATGATGTAGCCGAAGGACGCTGCGAAGCCGATCAGGATCATGACGATGCAGACCGTCTTGACGGTGCGGTGCATCAGCTTGGGCAGGTCGCGCCATTTGTAGTCGCGGTAGACGAACATGGTCACGAAGAAGGCCCAGATCACGGCGATGGAGGCCGATTCGGTGGCGGTGAACACGCCCGACAAGATGCCGCCCAGGATGATGACCATGGTCATCAGGCCCCACAGCGCCTCCCCGCAGATCTTGAGCGCCTCGCGCAGGGGAATCGCGCGGCCCTTGGGGAAGTTGTTCTTGCGTGCCGCGTACAGGCAGTAGGCGGAGAGGGTCAGGCCCAGCAGCAGGCCCGGCAGCACACCGGCCATGAACAGCGCGGCCACCGAGACCGAGCCGCCCGCGGCCATCGAGTAGATGACGGCGTTGTGGCTGGGCGGGATCAGGATGGCCTGCACCGAGCCGCTGCAGGTGACGGCCGTGGCGAAGGCGCGCGGATAGCCCTTCTTCTCCATCTCCGGGATCAGCACCGAGCCGATCGAGGCGGTGTCGGCCACCGAGGAGCCCGAGATCGCGCCGAAGAAGGTCGAGGCCAGGATGTTGACCAGCGACAGCCCGCCGCGCACGAAGCCCACCAGCACGCTGGCGAAGGCCACCAGCCGCCGCGCCATGCCGCCCTCGGCCATGATGGCGCCGGCCAGTACGAAGCAGGGGATGGCCAGCAGCGAGAACTTGTTGACCCCGTTGGCGATCTGGATCATCACCGCGTCCAGCGGCAGTTCGATCCACCAGGCGCCGACCAGCGCGGCCAGGCCCAGGGCATAGGCGACCGGAAAGCCGATCAGCATGAGTACGACGAAGCTGCCGAGCAACACGAGCATGTCCATCACGCGGCCTCCGCGGCGCCGGCCGCTTGTTCTTCATGGTCGAAGCGCACCACGGCGCGGTGCGCCTGGGAGCCGAGCAGGGCCTTCTCCAGCACGAACACCAGCGTGGCCACGCTGCCGAGCGGCAGCGGCAGGTAGGTGATGCCCACGGGCATCCAGGGCAGGTCCGCGAGGCTCTGGCCCATGGTCTCCATGCAGAGCTTGAAGCCCCACACGATCACGAACAGGCAGACGCCCAGCATCAGCAGGTCCACCAGGCGGGCCAGCAGACCCTGCAGCGCTGCCGGCAGCCGGTCCACCAGCATGCCCACGGCGATGTGTGCGCCGGCCCGGTAGCCGGCGGCTGCGCCGAAGAAGGTGAAGGTGACCATCAGCAGCACGGCCACTGGCTCGGGCCAGCTGGAGCCGGTGCCCAGCACGTAGCGGGCGTACACGCCCCAAGGAATGACCAGCGACATGGCCGCGATGGCCAGGCCGGAGATCCAGATGCACAACAGGTAGAAGGCGTCGAGGCCGCGCAGGAGGTTTTCTTTCATGCTGGTTCCTGAAGGCCGTGGCGGCCTCGTGGGACGTGGCGGGCGGCACCGCTTTGGCGGTGCCGCCCTCGCGCTGTGGGCTTACTGCACGGCCTCGATGCGCTTGATCAGCTCGGCGTACTGTGCGCCGTACTTGGCGCGCACGGGGGCCGTGGCGTCGTAGAAGGGCTTCTTGTCCACTTCGACGAAGGTGATGCCCGAGGCCTTGAGCTTGGCCGTGTAGTCGGCCACGCTCTTGTCCCACAGCGCGCGCTGCTCCATCTGCGCCTCGCGCGAGAACTTCATGAGCAGGTCCTGGTCCTCCTTGCTCATCTTGTTCCAGGTGATCTTGGACATGACGAAGATCTCGGGAATGATCAGGTGGGTGGTCTGCGAATAGAACTTCGGCCCCGCCGTGTAGTGGTTGGCGGTGAAGAAGGTCGGCGGGTTGTTCTCGGCACCGTCCACCACGCCGGTTTGCAGCGCGCTGAAGGTGTCGTTGTGGTTCATCGTGATGCCGTTGCCGCCCATGGCGTTCATGGTGTCCACGAACAGCGGGTTGCCCATCACGCGGATCTTCTGGCCCTTGAGGTCGGCCGGCGTCTTGACCGCGTTCTTCGTGTACAGGCTGCGCGAGCCGCTGTCCATCCAGCCCAGGGCGACCAAGCGCGCCGGGCTGTTGGTGATCTTGTCCAGCAGTTCCTTGCCGATGGGGCCGTCGATTACGGCGCGCATGTGGGCCTCGTTGCGGAACACGAAGGGCATGTTGAACACGTTCACGTCGGGCACCACCGGGCCCAGCGGGCCAAGGGAGATGCGGGCGATCTGGATGGCGCCGACCTGGGTCTGCTCGATCACCTCCTTCTCGCCGCCCAGCACGCCGCCGGGGAACATCTGCAGCTTGTACCTGCCGTTGGTGGCGGCTTCCAGCTTCTTGCCCAGGTTCTCGATGGCCACCACGTTGGGGTAGCCGGCTGGGTGCACGTCCGAGGCCTTGAGGACGGTCTGGGCGTGGGCCGTGAGGCCGGTGGTCAGGGCCAGCGCTGCAGCAGCGGTGGCCAGCAGGGTTCTGCGGTGGGTCATGCTTGTCTCCTAGTGGTGGGTGGGGTGGCGGGGGAAGGAACGGGTCAGTCTGCGAACAGGGGTTCTGCCAGACCTTGGGTACCTGGCGTCAGCGCGAACACGCCGCCGGCCAGCGGCTGGTCCGACAGGTCGCCGCCGGGCCGGATCGAGGTCACGTACAAGGTGTCCAGGCGTGGGCCGCCGAAGGCGCACATCGCGGGCTTCTTGACGGGCAGGGCCAGCGACTTGTCGAGCCGGCCCTCGGGCGTGAAGCGGTGCACGAGGCCGGCGTCGTTGCCGCAGATCCAGTAGCAGCCGTCCACGTCGATGGCGGCGCCATCGGGACGGCCCGGCAGCGGGTTCATGTCGACGAACAGGCGGCGGTTGGACGGCGTGCCGCTGGCGGTGTCGTAGTCGAAGGCCCAGATGCTTTGTACCTGCGGATGCGAGTCCGACAGGTACATGGTCCTGCCGTCGGGACTGAAGGCCAGGCCGTTGGGCACGATGAAGTCGCCGAGCTGGGTGGGCAGGGCGGTGTCGCCGGCACCGAAGCGGTACCAGGCGCCGGCGCGGATGGCGGCCGCCATGTCCAGGCACATGGTGCCGGCCCACAGGCGCCCCTGGCGGTCGCAGCGGCCATCGTTGAAGCGCATGGCGGGCGCCGCGTGCTGCACGGCGGCCAGGCGTTCGGCCTGCACCTGGCCGTCGTCCTGCAACTGCAGCGCGAACAGGCCGCTCTCCATGCCCGCGATCCAGCGGCCCGGCTGCGGCGTGGCGGCGATGCAGGCCGGCATCTCGGCCGTGGCCCATTGGCGGTGGCCCTGCGCGGGCGACCAGCGGTGGATGGCCTTGCCGGGAATGTCGACCCAGTACAGCGCCTGCTCGCCCACGTGCCAGACCGGGCTCTCGCCGGTGCCGTTGCGGGCGTCGAGGATCAGGTCTGCCATGTCAGTGCCGCCCGGCCGCCCGAAGGCACTGACGCGCCCCCTCGGGGGGCAGCGATACGCGAAGCGATGAGCGTGGGGGCTTCATGACTTAGTCGCCGAAGGGGCCTTGGGCCGTGAAGGCACCGCCCTGGTAGACGGCGTTGGGGTCGTCCGCCGCGACGGGCGGCTGGGCCTCGACCTTGGCGCGGAAGGGCTCCGAGCTGTCCCTGGGTGTCCAGCCGAGCTTGGCGGCGGCATGGTTGTCCCACCAGACCTTCTCGTTGGCCGAGGCGCCGTAGACCACGGTGTGGCCCACGCCCGGCGTGAACAAGGCTTTCTCGACCAGGGCCGTGAGGTCGTCGTAGCTGAGCCAGGTGTGCATCATGCGGCGGTTCAGCGGCTCGGGGAACGAGGAGCCGATGCGGATGCTGACGGTCTCGATGCCGTAGCGGTCGAAGTAGAACTGCGCCATGTCTTCGCCGAAGGACTTGGACAGGCCGTAGTAGCCGTCGGGCCGGCGCAGCACGTTCGCATCCAGCGTCTCGGTCTGCTTGTAGAAGCCGATCACGTGGTTGGAGCTGGCGAACACCACGCGCTTGACGCCATGGCGGCGCGCACCCTCGTAGACGTTGAAGATGCCCTTGATGTTGGCCTCGAGGATTTCCTCGAAGGGCCGCTCCACCGAGACACCGCCCAGGTGCACGATGGCGTCGCAGCCTTGCAGCAATGCGGCCACGGCCTGGCGGTCGGCGAGGTCGCAGGGGCGGACCTCCTCGTGCGGGCCGCGCGCCTCGCCCAGGGGGGCGATGTCGGAGACACGCAGTGCCTGGGCAGAGGGAACGAGGCGTTCGCGCAGCACCTTGCCCAGGCCGCCTGCGGCACCGGTCAGGAGCAGGCGCTGCAGGCGCGGCGCCGGGGAAGAAGTCGAAGTGGACATGGCAAAAGGTTGAACGTGGATCCGCCGACAAACCAGCCCGGACTTTCCAGAACTTCCTTGTCCTGCGAAAGACGGGTAAACGTTTAACTTGTGCTGAAAAAAATACGCCACTGGGCGATGGGCGCGATGCTCCTGCAGCGGACCGCTTGCGTCAATCCCTGAAAGCTAATCGTTTACCCTAGGTCGGCGCGGCGCGGTGGACTCGCGCGCGACGATGCGGCTTTGCAGCACGTCGTCCTCGTGCGTGGCGGGCTGGCCTTTGATCACGCCGACCAGCTTGCGCATGGCCAGCTCGCCGGTGGCCTCGCCCATCATGTCCACGCTGGTCAGCGCCGGACTCACGAGGCGGCCGTAGGCCAGGTTGTCGAAGCCGGCCACCGACACCTGCTCCGGCACGCGGATCCCGAGCGACTTGGCCTCCACCAAGAGGCCCATGGCCAGCAGGTCGTTGTAGGTCACGATGGCGTCGTCCAGTTCCTGCGACAGCAGCACGGTGGAGGCCAGGCGCTCGCCTTCCTCGGCCGAGGGGGCGGTCGCGTCGAAGCTGCGAAAGCGCGCCTCGACGCCCTGGAAGGCGTCCCTGAGCCCGCGCTCGCGCTCGGCGCTCCAGCGCGCACCGGAAAAGCCCAGGTAGCTGATGCGGCGGTGGCCCAGTTCGCGCAGGTGGCGGCCCAGCATCAGCGCGGCCGCGTAGTTGTCGCAACCCACATTGTGGTTCTTCTCGTAAGGCGAGGGCCGGCCGTAGAACACCACGGGCGTGCCGCTTTCGAACAGCGACCCGATGGCCGGCGCCGGCAGCCGCGCGCTGACGATCAGGCCGTCCACGCGCCGGCGCAGCGACTGCAGCACGCCGAGCTCGGGCGCCGTGCTTTCCTCCGCGTCCGCGATGATGAGGTTGAGCCCGGCGCTGGCCGCCTGGCGCGCCGCGCCCTTCACCAGGCTCGTGAAGTAGGGGTTGCGGATGTCCAGGATCACGATGCCGACGTTGCCGGTCTGGCCCGTGATCATGCCGCGCGCCATCGGGTTCAGCGAGTAACCCAGCTGGCGCACGGCCTGGGCGATGCGGGCCTCCACCTCGGCCGTGAAGCGCTGGTTGCCGTTGACGAACTTGGACACCGTGGCGGTCGAGACCTGGGCGGCCTCGGCCACGTCGCGGATGGTGGCGGCGCGCTTGCGCGGAACTGTCATGGATGGATCGGCCGAAAGTGACGCAGGGCGCGAACCATGCCACAGATGCGCTGTGGCGGGAACTCGGGTCCTTCCATGGTATGTTGTCGTACAACTGCCGCAAGCACTATGATGCCCCCATGTCCACGCTGTCCAACGGGCCGAGCGCCACGCCAGAAGCCGCCCCTGCCGCGCCGTTCGCGGCGGCCGTTCCGCGCCGGCGCGGCCGCGGCCTGGCGCATGGGCTGGTGGATGACCTGTCGGAGAAGATCCGCAGCCAGCAGCTGCGCACGGGCGACAAGCTGCCGACCGAGTCGGCCATCATGCAGGCCTATGGCGTGAGCCGCACGGTGGTGCGCGAGGCGCTGTCCAAGCTGCAGGCTTCCGGCCTCGTGGAGACGCACCACGGCGTGGGCACCTTCGTGCTGCCGCCCCGCGCGGCCGGCATGTTCCGGCTGGAAGGGGCGGACATCGCCACCACGGTCGACGTGCTGGCCGTGCTCGAATTGCGCATCAGTCTGGAGACCGAATCGGCCGGCCTGGCCGCGCTGCGCCGAACGGATGCGCAGTTGCAGGGCCTGCGCGCGGCACTCGACGCGTTCGAGGCCAATGTGGCGGCCGGTGGCGACACCGTGGCGCACGACTTCAGCTTCCACCTGCAGATCGCGCAGGCCACGGGCAACCCGTACTTCGCCGACATCATGGGCCACCTGGGCACCACGCTGATCCCGCGCACGCGCGTGAGCGCCATCCGCAACCACGACCGGCGCGGCGAGTACCTCGTGCGCGTGAACCGCGAGCACGAGGAGATCTACGCCGCGATCGCGCGGCGCGACCCGGACTCGGCGCGCGCCGCCATGCGCATCCACCTGACGAACAGCCGCGAGCGGCTGCGCCTGGCGCAGGAGGCCGCCCAGCGTTCGGCCGGCACGACCGGCTGAGCCCTTGCACAAATTCATTGGCAGGGATCGTCTTTGGTTGTACGATGACTGACTTCATCGCAACCGATCGCCCCGAGGAGACCTCGATGCAACTGAAACGCCGCGAACTGCTAGCCGCCGCTGCCGCCACGGTGGCGCTGCCGAGCCTGGCACAGACCAAGGACGCCTGGCCCAGCAAGCCCATCCGCATCATCGTGCCGTACCCGCCAGGCGGGTCGTCGGACATCATTGCGCGCGCCATCAGCGTGCCGCTGGCCGATGCGCTCAAGCAGACCGTGATCGTGGAAAACAAGGCCGGCGCCAATGGCAACCTGGGCGCCGACTTCGTCGCCAAGTCCGCACCGGACGGCTACACGCTGCTGCTGTGCGACGTGGGCGCACTGGCGATCAGCCCCTCGGTCTACACCAAGCTGCCGTTCGACCCGTCCAAGGACCTGCGTGGCGTGACCATGCTGGCCTACTCGCCGCACCTGCTGGTGGTGCACCCGTCCGTGAAGGCCAACAACCTCAAGGAACTGGTCGCGCTGTCCAAGACCACGGACCTGAACTTCGCCGTGACCGCCACCGGCAGCGCGCCGCACCTGGCTGGTGTGGCGCTGGAGCGCGCCACCAACGCCAAGTGGGTCTACGTGCCCTACAAGGGCGGCGTGCAGGCGATCCAGGACACCGTGGGCGGCCAGACCCAGGTGCTCATGAATGGCATGCTGGCCACGCTGCCGCACGTGCAGAGCGGCAAGCTCAAGCTCCTGGCCGTGTCCAAGGGCACGCGCATGCCGCTGGTGGGCGACACGCCGACCATCGCCGAGCAGGGCGTGCCGGGCTACGAGTCGGGCACCTGGCAGGGCGTGCGCGTGGCCAAGGGCACGCCGGACGCCATCGTGCAGCGCCTGAACAAGGAGCTCATCACCGTGATCCGCTCGGCCGACATCCGTTCGCGCCTGGCCGGGCAGGGCGCCGAGGTTGTGACCATGGCGCCGGCCGAGGAAGAAAGCTTCTTCAACAAGGAGCGCGCCCGTTGGGCTTCCGTGGTGCAGGCCGCGGGCATCAAGCTGGACTGATTTTTCTGAACAACCCTACAACGAGGACCACCGATATGAACCCGCAAGAACTCAAATCCATCATGGGCTCCGGCCTACTGTCGTTCCCCATCACGGACTTCGACGCGCAGGGCAACTTCCGCCCCAAGACCTACATCGAGCGCCTGGAATGGCTGGCCCCCTACGGCGCCAGCGCGCTGTTCGCGGCCGGCGGCACGGGCGAGTACTTCTCGCTGTCCGGTGAGGAATACAGCCAAGTCATCAAGACCGCGGTGGACACCTGCCGAGGCAAGGTGCCCATCATCGCCGGCGCCGGCGGCCCGACCCGCACCGCGATCGCCCATGCCCAGGAAGCCGAGCGCCTGGGTGCCCACGGCATCCTGCTGCTGCCGCACTACCTGACCGAAGCCGGCCAGGAAGGCCTGATCGAGCATGTCGCCCAGGTCTGCAAGAGCGTCAAGTTCGGCGTCATCGTCTACAACCGCGACCGCACCAAGCTCACACCCAACTCGCTGGCCATCCTGGCCGACCGCTGCCCCAATCTGATCGGCTTCAAGGACGGCGTGGGCAACATCGAGACCATGTCCTCCATCTACATGAAGATGGGCGACCGCTTCTCCTACCTGGGCGGCCTGCCGACCGCCGAGGTCTATGCCGCGGCCTACAAGGCGCTGGGCACGCCGGTGTACTCGTCGGCCGTGTTCAACTTCATCCCGAAGACGGCGATGGACTTCTACAAGGCCGTGACCGCCGACGACATGGCAACCCAGCACAAGCTGCTCAAGGAGTTCTTCATGCCCTACCTGGCCATCCGCAACCGCGTGGAAGGCTATGGCGTTTCCATCATCAAGGCCGGCGCCCGCATCGTCGGCCACGATGGCGGCCCGGTGCGCGCACCGCTGTCCGACCTCAAGCCGAACGAGATGGAAGAGCTGGCCACGCTGATCCAAAAGCTCGGCCCGCAGTAAACGCAAGCACGCGCGCCAACACACCACACGAGGAGACACGCGCATGTTCCGCAAACTCTGTCTGGTGGCGGCTGCGGCCGTCATGTTTTCCGGTTGCGCCGGCCTGCCTGCGGGCCACGGCGCGAGCGACACCGCGGCCGTGACCGCCGCAGCCGAGAAGCTGCGCGTGGCCATGGTCGATCCCACGCGTGAGGCCTTGTCCGCACTGGTGGCCGATGACCTGAGCTACGGCCACTCGGGCGGCAAGATCGACACCAAGGCCAGCTTCATCGCCGACCTGCTCGATGGCAAGTCCGACTTCGTGACCATCGCCATCAGCGAGCAGACCGTGAAGGTCTTGGGCGATGCCGCCATCGTGCGCCACACGCTCATCGCCGACACCATGGATGCTGGCAAGCCCGGCAAGGTCAACATCAAGATCCTGCACGTGTGGCAAAAGCAGGGCGGACAGTGGAAACTGCTGGCCCGCCAGGCCGTGCGTCCGCCGGTCTGAAACCCATCTCTCCAGAAAGCCGCATGTCCACCCCTGTCGTTACCGAACTGCGTGTCGTGCCCGTGGCGGGCCACGACGACATGCTCATGAACCTGTCGGGCGCGCACGGCCCGTTCTTCACGCGCAACCTGCTGATCCTGACCGACAACGCCGGCCGCACCGGCGTGGGCGAAGTGCCCGGCGGCGAGAAGATCCGCCAGACGCTGGAAGACGCACGCGCGCTCATCGTCGGCCAGCCCATCGGCAATTGCCAGGCGATCCTGAACGCCATGCGCACGCAGTTCGCCGAACGCGACAGCGGCGGGCGTGGCCTGCAGACCTTCGACCTGCGCGTGGCCATCCACGCCGTCACGGCCGCCGAGTCGGCCCTGCTCGACCTCCTGGGCCAGCACCTGGACGTGCCCGTCGCGGCCCTGCTCGGCGAAGGCCAGCAGCGCGATGCCGTGCAGATGCTGGGCTACCTCTTCTACGTGGGCGACCAGGGCAAGACCGACCTGCCCTACCGCCGCGAGCCCGAGGCCGACAACGCCTGGTTCCGCCTGCGCCACGAGAAAGCCATGACGCCCGAAGCCATCGTGCGCCTGGCGGAGGCGGCCCAGGAGCGCTACGGCTTTCAGGACTTCAAGCTCAAGGGCGGCGTGTTGCGCGGCGACGAGGAGGTCGAGGCCGTCACCGCCCTGCACGAACGCTTCCCCGAAGCCCGCGTCACGCTGGACCCCAACGGCGGCTGGCTGCTGAAGGACGCCATC
>NZ_BMYK01000044.1 GCF_014652235.1 Pseudorhodoferax aquiterrae | reverse complement strand
GTGCTAGCTTTGCGTACCGTCACTTATTGCACTGAAAACGAGGAGACCCCGACCTTGCGGCTTGGGGTCCGCATCAGCGGCTGGTTCGTCGCGCGAGTCGTCCACGCCGCTGGTGGGTTGACCTTTGACTGCCTGGTCGGCTTGTGCGCGCCTCAGCGTGGCCTCCTTCTTTGAGGGCGTTGCAGCGGTGCCTGGCCCATGGCCTGTCTTGCCTTCTCCGTCGTTCATGATGTACTCCTGTCTTGAGGTGGCACAGCGACGGCCCCCAGGGGAGCCGAACTCGGTCAGCCGCGAGACCGGCGGAACAGCAAAGAGATGCTGTAGAGAGCCGACACGCCTACAAGCGCATAGACGATGCGCGATGCGGTCGTCATGGTGCCAAAGATGGCAGCGACCAAGTCGAAATTGAAGACACCGACGAGGCCCCAGTTCAGGCCCCCCACGATCAGAAGCAGCAGAGCCACATAGTCAACCGGATTGAAGATTCGGGGTGCCGCGCTGGTCGGGTAGCCGATAGCAGAGGGATAGCTTGAAGCCATGTGAGTTCCTGGTAGGTGGATGGGAGCTGCCAGTGGGCGGCTTGGCCGGTTCGGTCAAGGGAGTCTTAGTTCGCGACGCCGTGTGAGGAAATGGCCCGCCTTCGCCAGCTGCACTGGAGCGGCGCGCCATTGCCGTAGCAACGTGCAGGCAGAAGAGATTGAGCTGTCGGGCCGTCGGCCTACATCGCAGTGATGGCGCTGCTCGTACTTTGGCAACAAGGCTGACTGCTGGAGAACGACATGGACAAGGCAGAAACGCAGCGACTGTCCGAGATGCAGGCGCACGAGCCCACTGCCACCTGCAAAGCTTTGCGCGACAGCGGCTTCGCAGACCTGGCTGAAGACTGGATCGCCTCACGCAACGAGTTCGAAGCGCAACGCAAACAGTCGCCAGTCGAGGTGCCGGGCACCTTGCTGCAAGCCTATGCGCGCATGCGCATGTGCTGGTTCAAGATCGGTCAGCTCAAGGAAGCAGCGCTGCGGCGCCTGGACCACCGGGACCACCACTAGCCCATCGAAGGAGCATTCATGGCAGACACCCCCAGCACCAGCGGTGAGGGCTCGCGACCGACGACGGACGGAACGGTCGCCAACATCGGCGCAGGCGGCAAGCTCGACGTCGGCCGTGCCGCGACCGGCGAACCAAACGTGGGTCCGGCCAACCCGGAAAGGATGCAGGACAAGCGGGCGGATGCGCAAGCTGCTGAGCACGATGACTCCGTCCCGCTGGGGCTCCACGGCAACCAGCACGCTCAGACCAACCAGGAGCCGCCGGCGACCGGCGGCTGAATGGAATATGCAAGGGCCGCAGGCGCGGTCTGTTGACGATCTGCAACTGGTCTGGCCTCCAGTCGCCACCACCGGCGCTTCCACGGCCTCGGCATTCGTCGCTGGAGGTGGGGTGATGGGCGCTCAGTTGCGGCGCCGTCCGTGGCACACGACGCCACTCGGTCCTATAGAGGGCTGGCCGCTCGCCTTGCGCGTGATCGTCGAACAGATCATGTGCTCGCGCTTCGCGGCGGCCTTGTGCTGGGGACCAGCGCTGACCACGATCCACAACGATGCCTTCGTTCCCATCCTGGGCAACAAGCCGCCAGGCTTCGGCCAGCCGTTCGCCGTCATCTGGTCGGAAGCGTGGGACCAGATCGAGCCGATGGTGTCACGCGCTCTCAACGAAGAAGCGACCTTCATGAAGACTTCCAGCTGGAAATCTTGCAACGTCGCCACTGGCGAGCTTCTGGTCCAGCAGGCCGACGCGGCGCTCTACCAGGCCAAGCGCGAGGGGCGTAATCGCGTGGTTGTCGCCGCTACTGTCGGGAACAAGGCGATGGATCGCGGCGACGCCTGCGCTTGACGGTGCGGATCAGCCTCGCACGGCCGAACCGCTGGTGGCTTCACATTTTCGCTTCACCGCCACGGCACCTTGGCCGACGTTGCGCGTCGTCTTCGGCGCTCGCCTGGTCCCGCGTGACAACGCCACCATGGAGGCTACCTCAATGTTGAGGAACCACTTCCCGCAGCGCCATGCGGCCCGCTGCAAGCCTCATTCGGAGCACGCCTATGGCTGAAACCCTTTTGCAAGACCCGCGAACGAAGTATCCGGTGCCCCCGTTTCCCAAGCAGCACCAGGATGTGCCGGGCAGGCAAAGCGCGATGCAACCTGTGCCTGACTGCGGCGAGGACAGCTATGTCGGGTCTGGAAAGTTGACGGGACGCAGGGCCGTCATCACCGGCGGCGACAGCGGCATCGGCCGTGCTGTGGCCATCGCCTACGCGCGCGAGGGAGCCGACGTCCTCATCTCTTACCTGGACGAGCACGACGACGCCGAGTCCACGGCGCAGATCGTGCGCGACGCAGGCCGCCGGTGTGTCCTCGTCTCGGGCGACATCCAGGAGCAGGTGCATTGCCAGGCAATCGTCCAGCGCGCCGTCGATGAGCTGGGCGGCGTCGACATCCTGGTCAACAACGCCGCGTTCCAGATGTCGCACAAAGACCTGCAGGACTTCTCGGCCCAGGAACTGGAGCGCACCTTCCGGACCAACGTGTTCGCGACCTTCTTCCTGACGCAGGCCGCAGCGCCGCACATGGCGCCGGGCAGCAGCGTCATCAACACGGCATCCATCAACGCGGACAAGCCCAACGCCACCTTGGTGGCCTATGCTGCGACCAAGGGAGCGCTGCAGAACCTGACGGGAGGGCTGGCACAGTTGCTAGCCGAGAAGGGCATCCGCGTGAATTGTGTTGCGCCCGGGCCGGTCTGGACGCCCCTCATTCCCAGCACCATGGACGCGGAGAAGGCCTCCAAGTTCGGCGAGCAGGTACCGTTCAAGCGACCCGCCCAGCCCGCAGAGCTCGCTGCAGCGTATGTGATGCTAGCGTCCGAAGGTGCTTCGTACATGTCGGGCGCCACAGTGGCCGTGACGGGGGGCGTGCCTCTCATCTGAGAGGCGCTGCTGCCCGCCCGCCCCTTCAATGCTTGGAGATTGGCATGGACCTGACGGCTGCGCCCGTCCGCAAGGAGGCGTCGTCCAAGGCGTTGAGTGACAACGCTCGCGACGAGACATGGGATGCACAAACCAGTTGGCGTGCGCGCGACCAGGCCGAACGTGCGGCGGAGCGTAGCGCTCTCAGCTGGTTGGTGTTCTTCGGTTGGATGGCGATGACAGCGCTGGTTTTCCTGGCGGTCGTCTTCTTCTGAGGTCACACGGTCTTCGACCCGGCACGGGCCAGACGGCCTTGGGCACGACGAATCGCAAGCTCGACTGCGTCGATGTCGAAGGGCTTGCGCAGCAGGAGGCCACGCTGTCCGATGGCATCGCGAAGCTCATCTCCATCGGCGTAGCCGCTCATGAAAATGACCTGCATGGTCGGGTCGACGGTGCGGGCGAGGTTGGCCAGCGCCACGCCGTTCATGCCGGGCATGGCGAAGTCGGTCAGCAGGATGTCCATCCGCTCCTTCTCTAGGACGACGAGCGCATCCTCGCCCGAGCTTGCCTCCACCACATCATGACCTAGGGTCCGGAGCAGCTCGACGAGCGGTCCGCGGACAGCGTTGTCGTCGTCGACGACCAGCATGCGGGATTGAGCAGCGGTCGAAGCATCTGCCCTGAGCGGCGCATGGGCCGACGAGCCTGCATCCTTCTCCGCGCGTTGCAAGGTGATAACGACCGTGGTTCCCGAGCGTCCATCGCTCTCAATGCGGACGGAGCCGCCGACTCGGGTGGCCATGGCGTAGACCTGGGCCAGGCCCAGCCCGCTGCCCTTGCCAAGTGGTTTCGTGGTGAAGAACGGTGCGAACGCTTTGCCAATGAGCTCCGGGCTCATGCCCGTGCCGCTGTCCGTCACGGACAGTTCCACGGCCTCGCCAATCGCCCGGCCAACGATGACCACGTCGCCCCCGTTGGGCATCGCGTCGCGTGCATTGACCGCCAGGTTCAGCAGGCCCATCTCCAGCTGCGTCGTCTCCGCGAGAACCGACACGTCCTCACAGTCGACCTGCAGGCGCACAGTCGCTCCAAGCGTGGTGCGCAGGAGGTCGTGCATGTTGTCGAGCAGCTCGCGCAAGCGCAAGGACTGCTCGCCGACCGGTTGACGCCTGGAGAACGCCAGCAGCTGGGCCGTGACGCGCGAGGCCTTGCGGGTCAGCTCGATGCCGCTCCCGGCCCACGCACGCACGCTGTCGGCGTGGTCTGCGCGGCGCCGCATTAGCTCGAACTTCGCATTCAGCGCCTGCAGGACGTTGTTGAAGTCATGGGCCACACCACCGGTCAGCAGGCCGATGGACTCCATGCGTCGGGCCTGCTGCAGTACCTCTTCGGCTTGGGCAACCCGCGCCTCGGACTGCCGACGCGCGGTTACCTCATAGCCGAACTGGAAGGCGCCGGCGAGACGGCCATCCGCAGCGTACAGGGGCTGGAAATGCAGCTCGTACCAGCGGCGCGAGAGATGCGGGTCGCCGAATTCCGCCTCGACCACGAACGACTCGCCGGCCAGGGCGCGCTGCCATACCCGACGGGCGTCCTCTTGCGAGCTGGGCAGGTGCGCCAGCAGCCCCATCAGGTTGTCGCCGACCTTGGGCTTGACGCCGTAGATGTTCTCAAACTCCGCAACATTGCCACGGTTGCTGGCGAGCACTTTAAAGTCGGTGTCGATGACCTGGATGAGCGCATCAGTCCCCTCCACGACATCGACCAGAATCTTGCGTTCCGCGAGGTAGCTCTCCAGGCGCTGACCCAGAGCTTCGTTGAGCTCGCGCAGGCGTTCATCGTTGCGCTTGCGGAGGGTGATGTCCATGGCCGTGCCCAGCACCCGCACGCAACGGCCGTTGGCGTCGAAGGTGCCATGCCCCTTTGCCGCGACCCAGCGAATGACGCCGTCGTCCCGGCCGACCGTGCGGTACTCGACGTCGTAGAGGCTGCGCTGCGCGGGGTCGATGGCTGCTTGGTAGGCTGCGAAGGTTGCCGCTCGGTCGTCTGGATGCAGCGCCTCGTAGAAGTCCTTCTCCACGGTCACCGGTCCCTCGGTGAAGATGCCGAACATCGCGCGCACGTTGGGCGGCCAGTACAGCGTCCCCGCCACCGTGTCGACGTCCCAAAAGCCTACCTCGCCGGCCTCCGCGGCGAGGCGGACCTGCTCCTCCCGGAAGGCCAGCGCCTGTTCGGCAAGCACGCGCTCGGTGACATCGACGCCTACCGCCATGACGCCTCTCGGGGTTCCATCGGCATCGAACGTGGGCTGGTAGACAAAGTCCAGCCGCCGCTCCTCAAGTGCTGCATCGGGGCCTCGGGCGAGCAGGATGCGCGCGGCGCTCGCGCGGTAGGCCTGCCCAGTGGCGAGCACCTCGTCGAGGCGCGGTAGAAAGCCTTGCCCCTGGAGTTCCGGCAAGGCCTCACGCACAGGCATGCCGACAACCTCCCGCTGACCCACGAGCTGCCGGTAGGCGGGGTTCACGAACTCGAAGCGGTGCTCGGGCCCCGTGAGGGTGGCGATGAACACGGGGGCGCGTTCGAACAGCTCGGCCATGCGCTCGAAGTTGGACGTGACGCGTCGGCTCTCCAGAACCTTGGTGGTGGTTTCGTTGCACAGCACCAGAACACCGCCGACGCCGTTGGGAGCGTCCTCGTCGTCAATGCCGCCGTACGAGTACGTCCAGTACACCTCATCGAGCTTGCCGTGCCGGTATGAGGGCACTAGCTTGTCCTCGTGCCAGGTCGCGGGGCCACCCGCCTGGACCTGCTCGATGTCCGGTCCAATGATGTGCCACAGCTCGGGAAACGCCTCCCGACCTAGCCGTCCCAGAATGCCGGGGTGCTTCTCAGGACCAAGGGAGCGGCTATAGGCATCGTTGTAGAGGCACAGCAGCTCCGGCCCCCAGAAGATGAACACCGGGTGCCGCGTGCGGAGCATCATGGCCACGGTCGTGCGCAGGCTGACAGGCCAGGCCTCGGGCGCACCGAGCGAGGTCGAGGCCCAGTCGAACGACCGGATGCGCTCGGCCATGGGGCCATTCCCCGAAAGAAACCTTGGTTGTGTGGTGCGCGTTGACGGTGACTGTGCCATGCGGTTCGTCCTGGTCGGCACGGAGAGTCCTGCTCGCAGGCATCGCCCTGAGCCGTTCATCAGAACGTTGAAGTTTGCCGCAACTGTGGCCCTGCTGACTGCCGTGTCGGCCCGCGGGCTCGGTTCACTGCATCTGGCGCTGTTGTCCTACAGGCGTGCCCGCACGCTGTGAGCTGCCACGTGCTCATCGGGTTCGTAAGCTGGGGCACTTCGCGACCCAGGAGCGCTCCATGGCCACCGCCCGTTCCATCGCCTCGCTCACCCTGAGCTTCGGCCTGGTCAACATCCCGGTCCGGCTGTACTCCGCAGCGGAAAGCGGCTCCGACATCCGCTTCAACCTCTTGGGCAAGGACGGCTCGCGCCTGAAACAGCAGTACGTGTCCGAAAAGACCCAGAAAGTCGTGCCGCGCGCCGAGATGGTCAAGGGCTACGAGGTCGAGCGCGACCACTTCGTCCTGTTCAGCCAGGACGAGCTGAAAGCGCTTGAGGAAGCCAGCAGCCATGTCATCGACATCGTGGCCTTCATCCCCGAGAAGACCGTCGACCCGCTGTACTACGACAGGGCCTACCTGCTGGCTCCGGACAAGCGCGGCGGCAAACCCTACCATCTGCTGATGGCAGCCATGCGCAAGAGCGGCCGTTGCGCCCTGGCCAAGTGGGCGTGGAAGGCCAAGCAGTATGTCGTCCAGATTCGCCCGGCCGAGGATGGATTGGTGCTGCAGCAGTTGCGCTACGCCGACGAAGTGCGCATGCCCAGTGCCCTGGGCATCGAGAAGGCCGACATCAACGGCAGCGAACTGCAGTTGGCACTGCAGCTCATCGACCAAATCGCGCAGGACAGCTACGACCCTGCACAGTTCCAGGACGAGGAGAAGCAGCGTGTGCTCGCCGCCATTGACCAGAAGATTGCGGGCAAGCAGGTGGTCGCCTCGTCCCATCCGGAAGATGCCACCGGCGCAGGCGGCCAGGTCATTGACCTCATGGCGATGCTGCAAGCGAGCCTGGGCAAGACAAAGCCGTCTGACAAGGGCACGGCAGGCAAGCGCGCCGCCGCGCCGTCGAATGTCACCGCCATGGACGATGCAAAGTCACGCAAGACCGTCAAGCGTGCGCCGAAGTCGGTGCCCGCAGCGCCAGCGCCTGCACGCACGAGGGTCCGCAAGTGAGCACGACGGCAGAGCCGGAACTGAACTGGTCCCTGCGCAAGGTGGAACAGAAGCTGCGGCTGTCCCGGCGCATCGTCACAGGCCTCATGGCCGAAGGCTTCGTGTCCCCCACCCGGGGCGCGCGCAACGCGTTCCAGTTCTCGTTCCGCGACCTGGTGCTGCTGCGCACTGCCCATGGGCTGCGAAGCGCCCAGGTGCCGCCCAGAACCATTCTTCGCGCTCTGGGCAAGCTTCGCGCAGAGCTGCCGTCCTCGCTGCCCCTGACGGGCTTGCGCATCACGGCCGATGGCGGCAACGTGGTGGTTTGGGACGACCAGGTCCCGCGTGACGCCGTGAGCGACCAGCTGATGCTGGACTTCCAACTGGTCCCGGACGAGCAGGAGGAGCTCATAGTGCGGGAGACCACCGTGCCGAGAGTGGAACCGAACGGCGTGGAAGGTCCTTCGCTGGCGGAACTGGCATTTCGACGCGGTGAACTGTTGGAGGACATCGACCGCGCCGCGGCCGCCACGGCCTACCGGGACGCACTTGCCCGCGAGCCAGCGCACACGCATGCTGCCATCAACCTGGGCGCCCTGCTCTGCGAGGAGCGGCAATGCGAAGCAGCACTGAAGGTGTTCGAAGCTGCGCGGCGGGACGGGGCGCAGCATCCGTTGCTGTGCTTCAACCACGGCGTGGTCCTCGAAGACCTGGACCAACCGGAGGAGGCGTTGCGTGCCTACGATGAGGCGATTCGGCTGGACCCGCAATTCGCCGATGCGCACTTCAACGCTGGGATGCTCCGGCGGCAGTTGGGTGACGAGCGCGGAGCGCTGCGGCACTTGAATGCCTACCGCCGCCTATCCAGGGAAGTGGAAAGTGCGCCTCCGTAGCCCGCTGTTTCAGCGCATGTGAGACAGTGGCTCCTACCGGCTGACACAGATGCGAGCAGCTCCATATAGCCGCTCTACCGCCAGGGGTGCTGGGCAGAGTTCCTTGTTTGCGGCGTGTCACCGCGGGGCTCTCGCGCCCACTTTGCGAGGCTGTGCGCACCCCGTAGCCATCCCAAGGTCCAGGCCATCGACCGCATGTCCTCCAGCGACGAGCTGGGCGCGCTGTAGGGATTCATCGAGCGCGGCCGGCCCGACAGCGCATCGCTGCACCCTTCCCGGAATGCGACGTCGACCTGCAGTTCCATGGTCCCAATACGCGCTCACACGGCAACCGGATTGCTCGACGCGCAATGAAATGTTTCTGGCGCGTTGTCCTACAACACGCGACATCGACACATCGCCGGTTCACAGGGACACTGCAGTCGCAGTCTCCTTCGTGCCCTGACTGCCGAGTCACCCGCAAGCGCACCATCGAAGGTGTGCCATGGAGTTCCATCAAGCTTTCAGCGCTTGGGCAGACGCCCATCGGGCCGCGCAGGCAGCGGAAATGACGTTCTTTCGGCAGGCTGTGCACGGGCAGCCAGACGACTTGCAGCGCCGTCACGCCGAGCAGCTTCGCCTTGATGCATCGGAGAAGCTGCGTAACTTCGTGTCCTTCTCTGCGCGCGTCGCGCGGGCTTGCTCGGCACGGTGAAAGCGGTGACCCAAGCCACCGCTGACACGTGCGGCCGCTCTCACCGGCTCCCGTCCTGATGCACCAAGTTTTTCCACGGCAACTTCTTGAGCAGTGCAGCAACACGCTCGTTGACGCAGAAGCGAGCGATGAGATGCGCGCGCTGGCCAATGAGCTCGTGCTCAAGCTGCTGAGCCTTTACGACGACGGACGCCTTAACCGCGAAGTTCTTCTGTTGGCTTCGGACTCACTGTCGCTGATTCCCGATTTGGAGCATGACGTCGCACAGCTGCGCGCCGCTGTCGGCGAAGGTACGAGCAGCCCAGCGCTGCTCATGGAAGGCCGTCCTACGACCAGCAGCTGAGGGACGTGCCAGCCTTGGCACCATGCCCAAGAATGAAGCTGCGTCTGGCACATCGACATGCCTGTTCGCATATTCCTCGTTGAAGACAACCCCGTGATTCGGGAGAGCCTCACCGAAACCTTGTCCGACCTCTTCAGTGTGGAGATTGTCGGCTTCGCAGAGGGGGAGACGGAGGCCATCGTCGCGATGCAGCCCCTCGAGTGGGATTTGGCATTGGTCGACCTGTTTCTGAAGCAAGGCTCGGGGTTGGGTGTCGCACGCGCTTTTAAGTCGCGCGGACCGCCCAGGCGCCTGTTTGTGGTGACAAACTATGCGACGGCGGACATGCGCACCCGTTGCGCGGAAGTGGGCGTCGATGCTCTGTTCGACAAGTCAGTGGAACTCGACGCGCTGTTCGATGCTGTAGGTGAGCTGGCGAGCTCTCGGCCCTGAGGTGCAGGTAATTGGTATGCGACCTCCAGCGCAGGTCACGCTGCTGGGCGCTGCTGTGGGCCGCCCTGCGCACCCGTAAGGCCTGCGCTGCATGCTCGTGAATTTTCACTGTCGATAGGAGCTTCCGGCCGATTGTGGAAGAGCCGCGGCTTTGCTACGTTGGCCACATGACGTACATCGACGCACCGGACGCCTTGTGGTGGTACTTGGCAGAGCGCAAGCAAGGCCCTGTCAGCACCGAGCGGCTCCTTCAGCTCCTCGCCACGGGCCAGGTCACCTATGACACCCTCGTCTGGCGCAGCGGTCAGGCATCCGTTTCCGCGTGGCTGCCGCTGGGACTGGCCATCGGCCATTACGCGCGCGGAGGGATAGCCGAGGACGTCAGCGCGAACTGGTCGCTTGAACGCGGTCCGCTTCAGCGCTTCGCGTCCCTGAGGTACTGCTCGACCTTATCGGCGCTGCTCCCAACCGCTTGGACCGCCTCTTTCAGTCGTTCAGGAGTCACGCTCAACTTGCTGGCCCAGTCCCGCAGTTCGTAGTCCTCGTTTACGTTGATGCGGGTGCGGTCGGAACCGCCGGACTTGGTCTTGTCGTCAGCCATGGTGTTCTCCAACTTGAATGGACAGGTTAGGAAGAGCATGCCCGTGGCCCACATCGTCCACCACTAGACGCCTTCCACTTTGCGAGCCGGAAAACGCTGACCGTCCAGAGCCGACGGCCACGGCCGACGGCACTTCGTGCCAGACGCTGACTTCCACCGCCACCTCAAGCATGCAGCATCAAAGCGCGAATGCGGAGGACTCTATGCGCAAGATGATTTTCATGGCTGTCGCCGGCTTCCTTTGGAAGAAGCTCCAGGCGCGTCACGTCGGTAGGTCCGCCAGCAGTCACGGCAAGTACGGCCGCCTCTAGCCCGGGCCGTAGGAGCGACCTGAACAGACGCCATGCGCGTCGCCACTTGGAACATCAACAACGTCGTCAAGCGCATCGACCTGCTCTGCGCCTGGCTGGCGCGCACGCGGCCCGACGTGGTGGCGTTGCAGGAGCTCAAAACCCCCACCGCCAGTTTTCCCGTTGAGGAGCTTCGGGTTTTGGGCTACGAAGCCCTCGTCGTCGGGCAGCGCACTTGGAACGGCGTCGCGCTCCTGGCTCGGGGCCACGAACCGCTGCCGGTGGTGACCGCACTTCCTGGCGACCCCAGCGACAGGGAAGCGCGCTACTGTGAGGCGGCCATCAATGGCGTGCTCTATGCCTGCCTGTACTTGCCCAACGGCAATCCGCAACCAGGGCCCAAGTTCGACTACAAGCTGCGCTGGTTCGAGCGCATGCGCATGCGAGCACAGGAGCTTTGGGACTCGGGCCAGCCGGTCGTCCTCCTGGGCGACTGGAACGTCGTGCCAACCGATAACGACATCTACAAGCCCGACACCTGGCGCGACGATGCGTTGCTGCAGCCCGAGCCACGCAAGGCGTTCGCCAGCATCCTTTCCCAGGGCTGGACCGATGCGCTCGAGAGCGTGCATCCGGGTGGCAAGCAGTTCAGTTTCTGGGACTACCGCCGCAAGCGCTGGGAACGCAACGCCGGGCTGCGCATTGACCACATCCTGGTCGGCGCAGCGCTGAAGGTCGTAGATGCTGGCGTGGACCGCGACGAGCGGGGCCGTGAAGGCGCAAGCGACCACGCTCCCGTATGGGCTGAAGTTCAGCAGGCATCGCCCAAGCGGCAGACGAGGCGCGCAACGTCCGCTGCAGCGACCACTGCCCCCAAGCGCGCGAGTCCCGCCGAAGACCCGCCGCCAGCAGAGCCTCTCGCGCGTTACAACGCCAAGCGCGACTTCACCAAGACGGCGGAGCCTAGCGGCACCACGCCACGCGGCAGGCAGACCGGCAAGCGCAAGCAGCTGGCGTTCGTCATCCAGAAGCACTGGGCTTCGCGCCTGCACTACGACCTGCGCCTGGAGCTGGGCGGCGTCATGGTGTCCTGGGCCGTCCCCAAGGGCCCCTCCTATGACCCAGCCCTCAAGCAGATGGCCATCCATGTCGAGGACCACCCCATCAGCTACAACGCCTTCGAGGGCGAGATTCCCAAAGGCGAATATGGCGGGGGCACGGTCATCGTCTGGGACCGAGGGACCTGGGAGCCCGTCGGCGACCCGCAGGAGGCGATGGCCAAGGGCAAGCTCATCTTCAAGCTGCACGGCGAGAAGCTCGCCGGGCTGTGGGAGCTGGTGCGCATCTCCAAGCCTGGCGAGAAGAAGCAAGAGCAGTGGCTGTTTCTCAAGAAGCGCGGCGACGCCTGGGCCCGGCCGAGCACCGAGTACAACGTCATCACGGCGCTGCCGGACAGCGTCGTGGCCAAGCCACTCGGCTTGGTCGAGGAGCGCGAGCCCCGCGAACGTCCTCGTGCCTCGCGCCCCTCCCCTGCCGAGGCGGCGCAGCACATCCAACGGGGCGCGGACGCGGCCTTGCCCGCCAAATTGCAGCCGCAGCTGGCAACGCTGGTGTCTTCTGTGCCCCCTGGCGACTGGGTGGTTGAAGGCAAGTTCGATGGCTACCGGATGCTGGCCCGCATCGAGGGAGGTCGGGCGAGGCTGTTCACCCGCAACCGCCATGACTGGACCGACAAGCTGCAGCCCATCGCCGACGCCCTGGCCGAACTGGGCTTGGACAGCGCCTGGCTGGACGGCGAGATAGTGGTGCTGAACGAGGCGGGCATCCCGGACTTCAACCTCTTGCAGAACGCCATCGACAACACGCGGACGGCAAACGTGGAGATGTTCCTGTTCGACGTGCCATTCCTGGGCGGCAAGGACATTCGCGAGGTGGCCTTGGCGAGCCGGCGCGCGGCCCTGCAAGAGCTCCTTGAGAGAAACCAAAGCAGCATCCTGCATTTCAGCCAGGCCTTCGACGTGGTCCCGGGCGACCTGCTCAACGCCGCCTGCCGGATGGGCATGGAAGGGGTCATGGTCAAGAAGGCGGACGCGCCGTACGTTTCCGGTCGCACGGAGACCTGGCTCAAGCTCAAATGCCAGAACCGGCAGGAGTTCGTGGTGGTTGGCTACACCGACCGCGCCGGCGCCCCTGGTGAAGTGGGCAGCCTGCTGCTTGGCTTTCACGAAGGAGGCGAGTTGCGGTTCGCGGGCTCCGTCGGCACGGGCTGGGGGTCCGCCAAGGGCCGGGAGTTGAAGCAGGCCCTGTCCAAGCTGGCCGTGGACGCGCCGACCGTCGATACCGAGGAAGCCAAGCCCGGTCGCTGGTCCAAGCGGCGCGCGGGCGAGGAACGCTGGGTCCAGCCCAAGATGGTCGTGGAAGTTACCTTCTCCGAATGGACACCGGATGGTCGCATCCGGCATCCGGTCTTCCGGGGCGTGCGCACCGACAAGCCGCCGAACCACATCATCCGGGAGCGGCCGAAGGCTGCAGGTGGCAAAGCCAGCGCCCCTTCCTCACCTCCCGCCAAATCGACCATCAAGGTCACCAACCCGGAGCGGGTCATCGACCCGTCGACCGGCCTGCGCAAAGTCGACCTCGTGCACTACTACGAGAGCGTCGCTGACTGGATGCTGCCGCACCTGAAGGGGCGGCCGGTCTCCTTGGTGCGCGGGCCCAGCGGTATCACGGGCGAACTGTTTTTCCAGAAGCACGACGACAAGTTGTCCATCCCGCACGTGCGCAACCTTCCCGCGCACCTGTGGCCGGGTCATGCCGAGCTGCTAGAGGTCGCCGATGCCAAGGCGCTCATCGCGTGCGCGCAGATGAACGTCATTGAGTTCCACACCTGGAACTCTCTGGCCAAGAACATCGACAAGCCCGACCGCATCGTCTTCGACCTGGACCCTGGCGAGGGCACGCCGTGGGAGCACGTACAGGAGGCGGCCATCCTCGTGCGCGCCATGCTGGAACAGTTAGGGATGCAGTCCTGGCTGAAGACCTCCGGCGGAAAGGGCCTGCACGTGGTCGTGCCGCTGAGCCCGCGACTGGATTACGACACGGTCAAGAATTTCTCCCAAGCAGTGGTCCAGCACCTTGCCCGCACCATTCCGTCGCGCTTCGTAGCCAAAAGCGGTCCCAAGAACCGGGTGGGCAAGCTTTTCGTGGACTATCTGCGCAACGGCCATGGGGCCACCACCGCCGCGGCCTTCTCGGCCAGGTCGCGCCCGGGACTGGGCGTGTCGATGCCGCTCGCCTGGGAACAGCTGGCGGAGCTCAAGAGCGGGTCTCAGTGGACGATTGCGACGGCTAGGGAGTACCTCAGCTTTCAGCAGGAAGACCCCTGGGCGGACTACTGGAGGACCCGTCAAACCCTGACCAGCGCAGCGAGGATCCTCGGAGCGTCGCCAGGAACACGAAAGTCGACCGCTCGCGATTGATCACTCAGCTGGAAGCGGGTCAGGGCACGACAGGCCACATCGCATGCCGGAGGATCTGACCGATCTGTAGTTGTACCGCCGCCTGATGGCATCCAAATGCTGTTGGACATTGGCGATTACGGCGTTCTCCGGGTCCGGCTTGCCTGCCGGATGTGACTGCATGACCAACGTGTTGGCCGCAAGCACATCAGCGTCAGCGAACCGTTCTGCAATCCATTGATCCATGCTGTGCGCGCCAAGACGCACTGTGACACGCAAAGCTTCCACCGCGGCACCCTGGCTCCAGCGCTCAGCCTGATGAAGAACAAGGCCTGCGAGCAACAACGTTGCGCCGCCGAAGGCCAGTACGCTGATCACGAGGCGCCATGGAACCCGAATGGGTCGAACCAGAATGTTCACTGCACACTCCCAACGGCGTTCGTTTTGCACCCCTTCCCGACGCCGTCCGCGACGCCTTTCGCACGGCACCAACATTCATGCCGGCGCTTCGGACCTCTTCAAAACCGAGGTCGCTGCAGCATCCGCTGTTTGACGGCCCGGCTCACGCCTGACCTCAACTCACTTGACTCAGGCGGACACGACCCGGTTGCGTCCAGAACGCTTGGCGACGTACAAGGCGCCATCAGCAAGGCTGACCAGTTGCTCTCCAGAGTCAGTGGCGTGTGAATCCACAGCAGCCACACCGATGCTGACGGTCACCGACACGTTGACGGGTGGATCGAACGCGGTGTGCTGCACCGTTTCTCTTACCCGTTCGGCCATGCTCAGGGCCTGCTGGTAGTTCGCCCCTGGCAACAGGAGCACGAACTCCTCACCTCCCATGCGGGCAGCGAGGTCGCCTGCTCGATTCGGAAACGTCGTCAGGATTTCCGCCATCCTCTTCAGGACCGCGTCGCCCACCTGGTGGCCATGCGCATCGTTGAGCATCTTGAAATGATCGATGTCCAGGATCATCACGGCCAATGGGACCCCTTCCCTCTGCGACCGACGAAACTCCAGTTCGAGCGCCTCGTCGAGCTTTCGGCGGTTGGCCAGCCCGGTCAGGCCGTCGGTCATCGCGAGTTCCAGCAGACGATGCTTGGCACACTCGAGTTCGTCCTCGATGGCTTTGCGCGCATTGATCGCCCGTGCGTTGATCACGAAACGCGGAAGTCCCGTTCGATCGTCTGGAAGCTTGCGCGCCCGTGCCTCGATCCAGACGTAGCTTCCGTCGCGGTGAAGGGCACGTGCCCGGTAGTCCACCTCCTGGCGCTCTCCAAGTGCGTGCAGCTGTTTGGCGACCTGCAGTGCATCCTCGGAGTGGCAAAAGTCCGCCACAGGCTTGCCGACGACGTCCTCGTCGTTCCAGCCAAGGAAGTCCCTCAGCGCAGGTGAAGCATAGGTGACGGTTGCGCCGACCACATAGAGGATGATGTCCTGCGAGTACTCGGCAAGCAGACGGTAGCGTTCCTCGGTCCTGGCCAAGGATGCCTGCTGCTGCCTGAAGCTGGTGACATCGGCGTGGATGAGATAGCTCAGGCCCTCGCCCTCAGCGCGCTGCTCGACAACACGGACACATCGCCCGTGTGGCAGCTGGAGCTCGAAAGGAAAACCGACAAAATGACGCCGGTCGTTGAGCAGCTTCAAACCTTCGCCCAGCGCACCGTCGTCTGCGTTTCCACCCCACGCGGACTCGAGGATCTGCTGCATTCGCCGTCCGATCGCCTGCGCGGACGTGCCGAACCCGTACAGGCCAAGAAAGGCAGCGTTTGCCCACACGATCGTGTCGCTGGGGTCGACGACCGCCACACCATCTGCCAGGCGATCAAGGATGTTGGTCGCGTCGACGGTCACGCTGTTCGCCGCAGGCGGCAGCGGTGCGGCAACACCATTGGAAAGAGTGCTCACCTTCTTCCATAGACGGATGCGGCCCAAAACAGCCGCGTCGATGGAAACGACGCGCAGCCGAAAGCCTCCATGGTCAAACTCGTACGGAGTCCTCTGGGACCTGTATCTTTGCAGCCCTTCGTCGACGAGCCGCTCCATGGAAGACGCACTGAGCTTGCCCAGCCTGCGCTCGTAAAAGCGTCGAAGGATGTCGCGGGCGGTGTCGCCAATCTGGATGTTCCCGAGCTGCTCCGGAAAAAATTCCAGGAAAGCCGTGTTCCAACAGCGCGCGCGCTCCTCCCCGTCGAACGCGCACAACCCGACGTCAAGGCCATCCATCGCCACACCCATGGCGCGCAACAGGGCGTCCTTCATCGAACCGTCCTTGATTCCAATGCCAGAGCCGCCCCAACTCCAGCCGTACAGGGACTACGTCAACTTCATCATTCCGGCACGCCGCAGTAGGGGTGCGGCGGCAGGCTCACTTTGGGTGCGAATGCCCGGGGATGTCAACTTCTTTCGTGTTGTGTTTGTTTCCGGTGGCGAAGCAGACGTTCGATGAGGTGGTCGCTGACGTTCATGCCTTGCCTTCGGACGTATGGGGTGAAGGAATGCGCACAGGTCGGCCGAGCTCCGCCGAACGGTAGATGGCCTCCATGAGCAAATCCTCGACAGCCTGGTTCAGACCCTTGAGCGCAGTGAGATGACGAACGACATGCTCATGGATCTGCAACCGGTCCTGGTGAACCATGTGGCGAGAACGGAGCAGCTCCAGGGGCTCTTCTTGTACAACGCCGCGGGGACCTGGATCGCGACATCGGAGTCCCGTTGGGAATCCACTCTCAACAATGCAGACCGCTCCTACTTCAGCCACCACCGCAGCAATCCGAGCGGCACCGCGTTGGTGGGAGCACCGATCATCAGCCACTCTTCGAGCCAATGGGTCGTCCCTATTTCTCGTCGGATGAACGATGCGGAAGGCAGGTTCGCGGGCGTCGTGCTGGCAACCTTGAGCTTGGAGCACCTGCGCCGTGTGCTTGAGCGATTCGACGTGGGCGAAGGCGCGCTGACCCTGGTCGTCGCCGGCCACTTCGCCGCCAGGCATCCACTGATCGCTTCCGACATCGGCAAGTCCGCAGATGCGCTGGAGCGGGTTCTGGGAAGCGCCAACGCTGGCTTCGGTGATGCACGCTCTCCGATCGACGGCATCCAACGGTTCTACAGCTTTGAACGTGGCAGGAGCTATCCGCTCGTCGTCATCGCCTCCTCGTCGCATGACGAGGTCCTTTCCGCCTGGCGCGTTTCGTCCTGGCTGCAGACCCTTTGGGTTCTCCTTCTGTGCGCGGCGCTGCTCGGCGGAGTACGCGTCATCCGACGTGCGCTGCGCCAACGCGTCCGCGCAGAGAAGGAGCTTCGCGAGGCGCACAACGCGCTTGCCGTCGCCAACGCCCGCCTGCAGAAAATGGCACAGCTCGACGGACTCACTGGACTGCCGAACCGCGGGTACTTTGATCGACGTCTGGCCAGAGCCTTCAAACAAGCGCAACGTGACGGGACGGCGCTCGCATTGGTCATGGTCGACGTGGACTTCTTCAAGCAGTTCAACGACACCTACGGCCACGTCAAGGGCGACAACTGCCTGACCCGCGTTGCCGCCGCCCTGCGAGCCGTGGTACGTCGCCCTGAAGATTTTGTCGCACGCTACGGAGGCGAGGAGATGGTCATCCTCTTGCGCGGGCCGGCGTCGAGGGCGCAACTGCGGTCGCAGAGGCGGCTCGTCGCGCCGTCAAGGAGCTGGCCATCCCACATGCTGGATCGACGATGGGCGTCGTGACGGTCAGCCTGGGCGTCGCGGCGCTCGTCCCTGACGCGCAAAGCAACCCGACCGAACTGATTGCGGCAAGCGACGCGGCCCTTTACGCTGCGAAGGAGCGAGGCCGCAACCAGGTGCAGAGCGGATTTGTTCCGCAAAGCTGAGCGCGAATTCACTCCTCCGGCCGGAACCCATCCCGAATCTCAGTCGCGTAGGTCGGCTGGCACTTTACCACCGTTGGCTGCCACCTTGTTCATGACCTGCCGGTGAAGCCATACGTTCATGGCTGCGGAGTCGTTGGTGTCACCGGTGTAATGGAGCTCCTGGGCCAACTCCTTTCGCGCGCCAAGTGAGCTGTCCAAACCGAGCAGCTTCATGAGGTCGACGATGGATGTCCTCCAGTTCAGCTTCTCGCTGGATCTGGCCGCCATTTCGTTGAGCATCTGCTCGACGTCGACCTGCGTCATCGGCTGGGGCGCTGTTGCACCCATACCACCACCCGTCGGCTGCGACGCGGGAGGCGGAGCGACCGGTGCCGCAGAGGCAGCACCTGCTGGTCCTGCTGTTGGCGGGACCGCGGCAGGCGTAGCCGACGGATTCGCTGCGTGGGAAGAGGGAAAGATCTTGCCGAGAATGTCGCTCAGAATTCCCATGTTGACTCCTGTTTGACTTGGGTCCCCAGTGTCTCGGACGATGGGCGCCGCAGCGTGGGACAGCGCCGCGACCCGATGAGAGGGCATTGACCAGCCGTCCCGCTTCCGTCGGAAAGTCGACGCTCAGTCCGCCACCACCGACCCGACGGAGGCGAAAGCCCCACCTCGGCGAACCGAGATGGGTGCCTCGCGTGTACCGCGTATGTTCACGCGGCGGCCAGCAGTTCCTTCGCCAGCGTCACTTCCAGGCTGTCACCCTGGGAGTCGTTCAGGACGTCGAGACCGGATTCCGGCATGTCGCCCGAGGTCGACTGCGACACCGCGATCTTCTTGCCCATGAGCCGCAGGCAGTCCATCTGCGTGGTGAGCGCATAGCCAAGGTAGTACACCTTGACCGACTTGCGCTGCCCGATCCGCCAGCTGCGCCTTGCGGCTTGCTGGACGGTGTAGACATTGAAGCCAGACTGCATGAAGACGATGGTCGGGAACTCCAATAGATCGAGACCCGTTTTCACGAGTTCGGGGTTGCACAGCACGACGTCGACGCCGCGCTCGACCTGGTCTGCCACCCAGTCCTCGCGCTTGGACGCATCCACGCTCGCGCGCAGAACAGCGACCTTGAAGCCGCGGACCTCGAGCTGGTTGCGCAGCCTGGCGGTCGTGTCCCGCGTACCCGAATAGATCGTGTACGCGAGCACCCGACGCCCGGCCGCCTTCTCCTGCTTGCAGATCTCCACCAGCCTGGCCTCCTTGGGCATCAGCGTGGTGTCGTCGAACATGGCGGGCTGCTTGTGCAGCAATGCGCGCGTTCGTGGATGGCGGACCGTTTCCGGCCGGAAGCAGCAGTCTGGCCAAGCCAGCAGCACGTTCATCACGACACCCAGCAAGGTGCTGTCCTTCAAGGCCAGCGCCTGTTTCAGGATGCGCACGAGCGTGGAGGCCATGAGCGCGTACGCCGCACCCTGCGCATCGTCCATCTCCACCGGCTCGAAGACCTCCTCGTAGTGCGGTAGCGCCTTCGCGTCGATCTCCCGGAGCTTCAGGAACACCGTGATGGGCAACACATAGCGCAGGATGCCGACAGGGCCGAAGCCCGGCGCCTTGCTGGTGCGGACCGTCAGGCTCTTGGCCTTGGCCGTGCGATGCGACGATGCACCGGTTTCCCGGTACACCTCCTTGAGCACCCCATGCTCGCGCATGAACGCCATGTTGGCACCGTGGAACGAGCCCCGCTCGCTGGGCTTGAAACCGTCGGCCACCATCACGGCGGGGTTCAGCCGCCACAGCAGGTGGAACAGGTCGTCGGCGTAGCCGCCCATCAGCGTACCGGTCAGCAGCAGCGTCTTGCGACACTGGCTGGCCAGCACGCCCATGGCCTGGCCCTGGGCCGATCCCTCGTTCTTGTACTCGTGGCCTTCATCGACGACCAGCAGGCCGAAGTAGTTCTTCGGCAGATAGCGCTTGATGAACTCGGTGGCCTGGTAGCCACCTTGTCCGATCGAGAACTCGAAGCTCGCCATGGACCGCTCCAGCCTGCGCGCCTGCCGGTCGCTGAAGACCATGTCGCCGTTCTCGTCCATGAGGTTGATGAACTCATAGACGTTGTCCTCCAGCATCGAGCCCAGCAGCGACTCGCCGAACATGTCCAGCAGCCGCTTGGAGGCGACGGGGCCGATCGTGGGCAGCTGCTGCATGGCCGCACCAACCAGGTCGCGAAGCGACTGCTTCGCGGTGCCCGGCCGGATCAGCGTCCACAGCGGGCTCCTGCAGGACTTGACGGTGCACTGCATGCGCATGCCGCTCAGCACGGCCGCGGCCAGTTCTGCCGACAGCCAGGCGCGCGGACCGTCCGGGTCCATGCGGTCGAGCGGAGCCATGCACTGCGGACAGCAAGCGACCGTATGGGTCTGCCCTTCGTCCCGCAGGCGGCGTGTGATGAAAGCCGGCCTCCAGTGGAAACCCATGCGCATGCGCACACGGCCGAGCACGTAGAACTCGGGATGACGACTCTTCAACCCCAGCGTCGCGCGCACCTGCAGCAGCTTGCGCAGCGTGTCGGGACCGTTGAGCACCCAGACCTTGGCCCCTGGCACCGTCTCCATGATCTCCCGTCGCCACTTGTAGACCAGGTGGGGCGGGCTGATCACCAGAGTGCGCGGATGCTCCTGTTGGAGCACCGCGGCCGCGCAGATCGCCATCATGGTCTTGCCCGAACCCATCTCGGCGTTCAGGACCGCAGCGGGTTCGCCACGGTCCAGCAAGAGCTTGCACACGGCTTGCACGGCCTCGGATTGCGCCGGAAACGGCCTGCGCCGCAGCGACGCCATCACGGCTCGCCGCGCCTGCCAGACCGGCAGATGCTGGTCCAGCGCTGGCTGGTAGACGGGCGGGTTGCTCGCCTTGACCTGCTCCAGCATGCTGGCGCCGAAGCTTCGCATGAAATCGCCCAGGGCGATGGTCTCGCTGATGACGCCATCCATGATGTCGGCACGCTCGGCCACATCGGGTTGCTCTTGCAGCGTCTCGGCGGAGATGGCCGCATCCTGCTGCTGGTCCGGCATGGCCACGGCCGCCGCGTCGGGACTGTCGATGACCGCGAGGTCGTTGGTGGTTTGCATGGATCTCTCCTTGTGGGTGAGGTAGTGAAGAACGAAATGCGCGCCGACCCCCGATGGGCCTGACGCGCAGCTTGGGATGCGCCGCCGGCGGATGAGGCCGGCGGGCGTGGGGCTAGAGGACGAACACCCTCTGGCGGACTTGGTCGCTGACGAAGCGAAGGAAGTGGTCAGAAATGCTGACGCGCATGGCGTCCACCTGGCCGAGAGGCGGGTACAGGGCGTCACCGAGGCGCTGGTAGGCCAGCTTCTCCATGCACCAGGCCTGCAACTCGGGACGCCAGGCGTCGAGCAGCGCGACCGGAGACAGCTGACGGGTCAGCTCCCAGGCCTGGTCCAGCAGGCCGCGCAAGCGATCCTGCGCCCCCTGCCCGGTGCCAGCCCGGTGCATCACCCAGCCGATCCGGTTGGGCCGGTCCAACGTGGTGAATGCCTTGTCGTACATCCACACCTGCGACAGCGGGCCGAACACGTTCTGCCGCGGCAGACGCCCCGAGAACGTGGTCAGCCCGTTGGCATTGCCAACGTCGACTGCATGGCGCGCGCCATCGGCCACCAGTTGAAATCGGCTGACGCCGCCCTCCTTGTGACCCAGCTGCATCGCTGCCTCGAACTGCATCAGCGAGCCGTCGCGGCCGTAGACCGACAGGAACTTCATGGTGCCGCTGCTGTCCCGCAGGCAAGCATCGACGAAGACCTCCGGGAACTCTTGAACGCGGTACAGGGTGTCAGCCATGCTCTGGCTCCTGCACATCCTCGTCGCGTACCTTCAACCAGGCGCTGACCCAGCATCCGTCGTCCGTTGGGGACACCGTTGCATCGTCATCGACCTGCACGTCCTCATCGCAATGGAGCTGCTCCGCGGCGGCGATGTGGTGGCGGCAGGCCAGGCGCTCGGACTTCAACGATTCAAGGTGCTGTGACAGCGCCCTGACCGCTTCGGCCAGATCTCCCTTCTCCCACCGATTGACGACCTCCTGGGCAAGTCGTTCGATCTCAGCCATGGTGTGCCCCTGGTTCCTCGCGGCACGCCGAGCAGTCCAAGGGCGGAACGTGCCGGTAGTGCTGCGTGATTCGCGAGCGGAGATCTGGCAGCGTGCCCAGCACCTTGTCGTGCTGCTCGCGCACGAGCACCTTGGTGATGTGGCTGTTCTGCATGCATGGCGTGGACACCATGAGCTGGTCGAAGTCGCCCTGGCGCGCATCGCCACCGATGTCGTAGATCAGTTCTCCATCTTCGAGACGGGTAGAAACCGTCGCGCGCGTCACCAGGTTGGCCTGGTTTCCCGACGCGCGAGCAGTCCGGATGACCAGCACGCGTTGCTGATCGAGCTCGATAAGTGTCTCGGCCGACCAGCCGCAGCTGGTGCTTTCGAGTTGGATTCGCATGGTCCGCTCCTGAAAGGCGCGGGCGCACCCCTTGCGGGGCGCGGCCCCGCATGGGTTGATGAAGTTGGCACCGAGGTGCCGTTGTGCCCAGCCACGGATGTGGCTGGCGCGCTCGAAGGGCTGAGCGCACCCGAGAAACCGTTTGTGGTTGGTTGACGGTTTCCCCTTGCATCCGACGTGACCAGGTGCAAGCGGAAGCCGCTGCCGTGCGCAGGGGCGACCAGAGGTGCGACACTGCGCACATGCACCGCAAACCGCACCTCGAACTCGTGGCAGGCACTCCCCCTCAGCAGCCGGACTGGTCCGTGCTGCTGGAGGAGTTGGACGTCAAGGACGCCCTGCCGCAGTTGCGAGCACGGTCAAGGCAGCGGCGGGCCGCAGCAAATTCCGTTCTCGTAGCAGTGCCACCAGCGCAGCCGGCACACGCGCTTGAAGTTCAGGACGCGCAAAACACGTCCGGATCAGCCTGAGCATCGAGCACACCTCGCCAGGCGCGATCTCTTCGCGCAGGGCTTCGATGGCCTCGAAATCGGCTTCGCCGGCGCAAGCAGCCAGTCGGCCAGGGCCGCGTGGAACAGCCTGCGCTGGTCGTCGTTCAGGGATTCAAACAAGGTCGTCTCCAGGTTGCAGGGACGACCGAGCCCAGCGGGGACCGGTTGTCCCCAGAGGGTTGAAGAGCGGGTCACGTGCCCATGCGGGATGCGTGATCCCACAAGGGTTGATGAAGAAATGCCTGGCTGTCTCCAGCCGGCGCGCTTGCAAGGCCGAGCGCGCCTGAAACCATCGTGGATGGAAGGATGGTTTCCCGAAGCGCCCTGGCCAGCAGGGCGCTGTGGGAACCCATCAGGGTTCGGGTTCGAAGTGTGGCATCGACGCGGGCCGCCGTCCAGAGAATCACTGGCCCGGCACCGCGCAGATGCGCAGTGCCGGGCAGCGACAACCCTAGTCGGGCTTCTGGACCACCATGTCGGCGTCGACGTCGTACTGGTTGTACACCTTGGCCTGGATCTCCTTGGCAACGCCGATCCAGACCGGACCGCTCAGGAACGGCGTGTCGACCTCGGAGGGCTGGGCCGCCGCCACCTGGTCGGCATAGCGGCGGATCGCCTCGATGACGAACACCTGGCTCAACGCACCGAAGTAGCTGAACTGCATCAGCTCGGCGACGAACTCCTCGTTCGTCAGCCGCGCCGCCGCGCTCAAGCCGTTACCTCGGCATCGCCGTCGACCGTGGCCTCCACCGGCTCGGCGGCGGCCTTCTGCTTGGCATAGTGATCGCGCACCTGAAACAGGACGCTCTCTGCTTGGGCCAGACACGTGGCGTGTTGCGTGCTGACGGTCTTCTCCGTGACACGCTGGTAGCGCATCGCCATCATCGGCGCCGAAAAGTCGCCGTTGATGCCGAAGCCCACCGTGAAGCGCCTTTCGGTGCCCACGAGCCGGTGGACGCTTGCCCGCGTGCGGACAACGCCATCGTGGTGCTTCATGGTGACGATCTTCAACTCGCGGTTCGTGTCGTCGATCATCATCGTGGACTGGGCATGCCAGTTGCCGTCCCGCTTGCAGATGGCGGTATCGAACTCGATCATGGAAAACTCCAGAAATGCGCAAGGCTCCGCCCCAGCGGGGCTTGGCCCCGCACGGGTTGGTGATAAGGCACCGAAGTGCCACCTTGCCCAGCCACGGATGTGGCAGGCGCGCTCGAAGGGCTGAGCGCGCCCTGGAAACCGCTTGGTGTCGGTTGACGGTTTCCCGCTGCACCCGGACTCGATGAAGCCAGATGCAGCGGGAAGCCGTCGCTTCCCTTGTGTGGATCAGTACTCCGAAGGAAGGAGCAGCGTCGTCACGCTGCGATCCTGCTCGGTGATCACGTAGATCTTCACGGTGTCCGTGACCTGGAAGGCGGAGACGATGCGCTCTCCGTCCAGGACGGCCTGCAGGTTGCGCCTGCGGTCGTCGGAGCTCATCTCGGACCACTCGCCCACGACATGCAGCAGGACGTAGAGCAGCGGAGAGTCGAACACGCCCGCCTGGACGAGCGCGTCGACACCCCGCGTCATCACGATGCTGCCAAGCTCGAAGAGCGGGGCTGTGCCATTTCCCATGGTCACGCCACCTTGACGATCTGGCCCAGCCGGTGGTCCGGCGTGAACTCGATCGCGTTGATGACCGGCACGAAGCGGTCGAGCATGGTGATGACCTGGCTGGCCTCGCCCTTCTCGTTCACTTCGCTCGTGACCGTCCGCTGCTTGTGCTTGAACGTGTCGCCTTTGAGCAAGAACTCGCGTCCCTGCACCGAACGAAAGTGCCCCGTGACCTGGCCGGCAGCCAGAGACAGAGCCAGATGCCATGGCGTCATCTCGCGCAGCGTGGGCCGGCAGACATAGGACGCGCGGTGGAAGTGGGCATCGAACCCTTCCCACAGCAGGTGTTGACGGTAACGATCCAGCTCGTCGCCGAGCTGGGGCGCATCGATGCGCACCGCGTGGAAGTTGAACTCGCCATCGACAACGGCCGGCACGACGTAGGGCTCTGACACCCATTCTTCCGGCAGCTCCTGGACACCCTCGCCGGTCTGCACCTGCGCAAGCATCTCCATCACCTGCTTGCTGGCGTTGCCGGACTTGCGGCGGGCTGCGACGATCACGCACTGCCGGAAGCGCTGCTCGGGGGCCATGAAGGCCTGCACGTTCTGGTAGTTGCGCGCCAGGTGTGCCCGCATGTCCTCGTCCAGCGCATAGTGCGGGAGGAGGAACACCAGAACACCGTGCTGCGCGAGCAGCGGCGTGCACTTGAACAGGAACGTGCGTTCGAGGCGCTCGGCCTTCTCTGCGTCCACCGTGCGAGCGTTGGCGCTGGCCTTGTCCGAAACACCGAAGCCATAGGGCGGATTCAAGAACAGCAGCCCGATCGACCGAGGCTTGACCACCACGTCGTGGAAGTCGGCATGGATCACGCGGTCAAGGCACTGCTTGGCGTGCCAGGCACGCTCCTGATCGAACTCGATGCCCAGGGCTTCGATGGCGATCTTCGCGCCCGGGTCCTGCGCAGCCGCCGCTTCCAGCAGGCTATGCCGAACGTCCGCCAGAGCAGCGCCCTCGCCGCAGCAGGGATCGAGCATGCGATGCGATGCGGTGCCGGCGCAGCGCAGCATCTGAACGATGCGCTGCATGGTGACCTCGTCGGTCGGGTAGTACCCGTTCTTGATGAAGTTGTGCGCCAGGCGCGCGAACATCAGTGCCATCTCATGCTCCCTTCGTGATGCAGCGAATTTCTGCTCCGAAGGCAAGCGCTGGCTTGTCTGGCGACGGCTGGCCGTTCTGATCAATCCACCACTGGGGCGGGTCGAGCGGGTAGACCATGACGCCGAGATAGTCCTCCTGGATGCCGTAGCCGACAACCTTCGCGTTGCCGATGCCGTTGACGCGAATGTGAACGTCGTCCCCGATGGCGGGCACAGGCTCGGCACCGGTCCAGATCGGCAAGCCCTCGGCCGTGCGAGCGGCCGTACGGTCGGTCGAATAGGCAGGCAGCTCCTGCGAGCGAACAAATGACATGTGGATCTCCATGGGTGGATGCAGGCCCCGCAGGGCTTGCAGTCCTGCGGTTGAGGAAAAGTGGCCTGCTGGCCAGGGATCAGAGGTGCGCGCGTTGCGTCCAACGGCCGCTGCTAAGCGCGCCGTCCGCCAGCAAGCGGGTCGGGAAGTACTCGACGGATTCCCGCGTGAAGGGGCCTTCTGCTGGGCAGAAGGTGCCGAGGTAGAAGCCCGCGGCGCTTTGCAGCACCGTCAGCTTCAGATCAGACCTGCCGCAGGCGGCTGCGAGAACACCGTGCGCGGGTGGCGCGGCCGTGGCCGTCTCTTGCGGAGCTGCCGGGTGTGAATGCATGAACATCGAAACTCCTGGGTTGTGACAGGAGGCCGCCCGGACAGGCGGCAACCTGTCGGGTTGGTGATGATGAGATGTGCCTCGGCGTTGCCGCCGTGCGCGCTTGCAAGGCTGAGCGCGCCTGAAACCATGGTGTTGGTGGATGGTTTCCTGCAGCGCCCGCGGTGCAGGCGCTGGAGGAACCCATCGGGTTCCTTGGAAGTTCAGCCTTGCGGCTGACTTCCATGTGGTGTGCCTGCGCAGCTGCGCGGCTCACGTTCTGCGGCCTCCAAGGTCTCGCGCATGCGGGCGGGACCCACACGCTGCGCAACCGCCGCCAGCGCCTCCATCGCCATCTCCCGCTCGTCCGGCCGCCGGTGCATCGCGAACGCGACCCCTGTTGGAAGGTCGCAGACGCGCTTGCCGCTGGCGATGTGCGAGATCGACTTGGGCACCCTGCCCGGGAACTGATGGATCGCGAACCAGAAGGCCTTGCCATCGACCGTCGCGCGAACGCGCCGGCAGGTGGTGGTCATGACGGAGCCGTCGGCGAGCTGGATGTTGAAGAGGGCCATGGCCATGTCAGATCAGTCCACGCTGGGCGAAGCTCATCGTCGTGGTGCTCGTGACCACGATGTGGTCCAGCACGCGCACATCGACGAGACTCAAGGCAGCCTTGAGCTGCTGCGTCAACGCTTCGTCGGCCCTGGAAGGCTCTGGCGAGCCGCTCGGGTGGTTGTGGTACAGGATGACGGCAGCACTGTTGGAGAGCAGGCAGTCCTTGACGACTTCGCGCGGGTAGACCGACGTCTGCGAAATGGAGCCGCGAAACATCTCTTCGGCCTTGATCATGCGGTGCTGCGCGTCCAGGTGGACGACGCCGAACACCTCGTGGTCCAGGTGGCCTATGCGCGTGCGCAGGTAGTCCTGGACGGTCTCTGGCCGGTCGAGGAAGACCTGGCCCTGTAGCTTGCGTTCCAGCAGCGCACGTGCGGCCTGCAGGATGTCCTCGGGCTGCGCCGAGAAGTATTCGCCGTTGCGGTCGCGCACGATCAACGGCGCGTGCGACGTTGCGTCGGAAGTCGAGAACGTGACGGGTGTCTTCATGGTGAGCTCCTGATGGGAACGGGAGCCACCCCGACGGGCGTGCGCCCGTCGGGGTTGATGAGAGATGTGCCTGGCCGGCAGTGCCGGCTGCGCGCTTGCATGGCTGAGCGCGCCTGAATCCATCGTCGGTTGGAGAGATGGTTTCCCGCAGCGCCCTGCCCTGGCCAGGCGCTGCGGGAATCCATCGGCTTCCTCGTTTTGAGATCTGGTTGAACGCTGCCCCTGGCTGCATGGGACTTGCCATGCATGCCGGCCACCGGTGCGGGGCCCTGGTGGCCAAGGAATGGCGCGTGAGTGGTGCGCGGGCGTGGCTTTGACCCGGGCACCCTCAATCGCAATGGCCGCGGCACATCAGGCTGCCGCCACCCAGGCTGAGAGTCTTCGCTCTGCGGGCCGTTCGATGCGTCCACCTCGGGCGCATGGAACAACCCGCAGCGCGGGTTGTGTGTTTGGTCAGTTGACCGGGTTGAACGTCTGTTGCATCGGATCGAACTCGTAGCCCAGCTCTTCGCGCAGTGTGGCCGCCTGGCGGCGGAACAAGGCGCGGTCGACCGTGGAGTCGAGCTTGACCGGCTCGCGTTGCCGAATGCGCACGCAAAGTTCTACGCCGAAGAGCTCGGCAAGATTGATCGGCGACTTGGCCTGCAGTTCAGGCTTGGCCTTGCGGCCGATACCTTGCAGCGCGGACTTCAGGTCGGACAGATCGCCAGTGGAGCCGGCTCTGTCGACATCCTTCTGCGGCTGCGTCGTTGGCGGCGTGGCCGGCTGCCTCGAAGGCTTCTCCGGCCTGCGCGTTGCCCGCGGTGCTTCGATTTCGTCAATCGGGTCCGGCTCGGGAGGCTCTGGGGCCTCATCGAGCTCGGACGCGGACTCGACGCGGATGTCGTGCAGCTTGGCCCTGACTTCCGCCACGGCCCTGCCGTAGGCAACGTACTGGCCCAGGTAGATCTCGGAGATCCACACCGTGGCCTGGTATTCGCCTTCATCGAACTGGTCCAGCAGCGAGTCCTTCACCTTGAACTCGCCGATCTCGGTGAAGAGATTGGCGACCGCAAAGGGGCCGTTCTTGCTTTGTTGGATCTTCTTGACGCGCAGCGTGGTGCGCTCGATCTTGATCATGATGTGCTCCGTTTGGGGGGATGGAAACGGAAGCACGCAAGCCCGCGACGGGATCGGTGTCCCGTCGGGATGTGTCGTCGTGGCGTGGCCACGGCGACAAGACTGCTGAAAATGGATTGCGCCAACGTACCGGGGTGGCAGGTTGGCGCAATGGGCTCTGATCTACTGGCAGGTTTCCAGCCCGACAGAGATTAAGCGCAACGACGAAGTTTGCGGATCAGCGAGATAGCGCCTTGGACTTGTACCCCGGTCTTTCGACGTGCACCGTTCGGGGGTTGAGATGCTGCAGCCGGAAGACCGGCACCTGGTTTGTAGTGACACCAGAAAACACTCGGGAACCTGTCAAGATTACCAGAAAGTAAACACGAATCGCACAGTTTTTGCCCTATTGACCGTGCAATTTTCGAGCAATTCTAAGACTCATTGGCGCTGAATCAGCGCTCGCGCCGAAGGCGAAGAGAACACCCCGATCCATGCGGATCGGGGTGCTTCAACGGCTCACATCAGCCGCGGGTAGACCGCGACCAGCGGCGCTCGCGCCTCGGTTCGCTGACGAAGTTGCGCGACTGCGGACGGCCTTGGTGGCGGTCCTCTTCGCGGTCCTCGTAGCGATCCTCCCGCTGGACGCGGGCAGGTTCTTCCTGGTCCGGGCCGGCGTGCGAAGTGGCCTGCGAATCGCCGTCCTCGCCACCTGCACCGGGCTCTTCGCTCTCGCGGCGGTACACCAGTTCCCCATCCACCTTGGCGGTGTTGATGAGGATCAGGCGTCCCTTGACGAGCGCTGCCTTCTCGGTCTTGTTGGACTGCCCGCCCTGGGCATCCCGCACTTGCCGGTCGTA
Source organism: Pseudorhodoferax aquiterrae (assembly GCF_014652235.1). Classification (GTDB taxonomy): domain Bacteria; phylum Pseudomonadota; class Gammaproteobacteria; order Burkholderiales; family Burkholderiaceae_C; genus Pseudorhodoferax; species Pseudorhodoferax aquiterrae. The sequence goes on along the minus strand of NZ_BMYK01000044.1, from coordinate 4,924 downwards.
CTGGTGGACATAGATATCTCCGGCCTTGAACGACACGACGACCTTGCGGCCCTCGTTTGCAGCCTTCTCCAGGTTGCGGATGATTTCGATCGCGTCACTTCCGTTGACCTTGAGGTCGAAGTAGGTGTACTGCGGATCGTCGCTGTTTCCCCGGAGCGCGTTGATGGCGCAGCTCAGGAACGGTTCGGATCGACGGCCGCCGCTGCGGCTGTTGTTGCCGACCCAGCGGACGCGGCTGAGGTAGCCAACGCCGGAGACGTGGAGGTTGAAGTACTCGGATTGCGCTTGAGCTTGGTTTGCCATGGTGATCTCCAAAAAATGGAAAGAGACCGGCATACCCGAGCCTGACCGCAAGGTCTGGACGGGGAAGCTGATCCCCGTCCGGGTTGCAGTGACAGATGTGTTCTGGGCCCGACCTTGGGGGTCGAGCCGTGCGCCTTTCAAGAACCGAGGCGCCGCGTGTTTGCCTTTCGGCAGTTCACGAAGCGCAATCTAGCAAACTGGTTCTGCCGCAGTCAAATGAAGTTGACACGTGACGGCCACGCAGCGCCGTGGCCCCGAACTTTGCGTGGGCCGGGCTGCCACGCGAGAACGACGCACAGGACTGCCCACCTGGGACGCCAACGCACCGCGATGACGAAGGCCTACGTGCCTGCGGAATCGCGAAGCCCTGAAGGGGGCCTTCTGAGCACGGCGACAATGCTGTGCGTGCTCGCGGTTCCAAACCCGAGCCTGAGCCCTGCACCTGAGGCCCGCCCATGCAAGAAGTCGAATCCCTGTCGTCGGTCCTGTGGTGGGTTTTCCCGCTCGTGTTGTTCTGCGCCGCCGGCTGTTTCGTACGAGGTGTGGAACACGCTTTGACGCGCGCTGCGCTGAGTCGTCGCCGCGACGTGCTGTTCCAGGATCGGCAACTCGCTGAGTTCCTCGCGCAGGTGAAGCCGCCGCCCTACGGGCATTATGCGGCCTGCTGGATCGCAGCCGGCACGCTGCTGCTGGTGGCGGCGTTTATGCTTCGGCATTGAGTTTGACGATGGACATTGACCTCGACACAGCGCTGCAGGCCGCCGTCAACATCCTGCGCGACTCAGTGGAGTCGGGCTGCGTGCCTTCGGGCGAGCCGCTGCCTGGCCGTGCAACGGAGCTTCACCGAGAGGCTGCTCGGCACCTGGAGGAACTGCGGCACGAGCTCGCAGTGCTTGCCAAACTGCGGCAGGCGCCAAGCGACTGATCGGCAGGTGTGCTGATGGTGTTCGCCGTGCGGGCGTCACCCTCGCCCGCGTCCTGCCTGCACCGTGCCCTTGGCTTCGAATGTGCGCAGGCCTAGTAACGCCGAGCCATGCCCTGCTGGTCGGCGCCGGGACGCACGTCGATCTGACCCGTGCGACCTGGCATCGGGTCGACGCTGTCGTGCAACTGCCGGCGCGTGGTTTTCTCCACGACAAGCGGGTGGCTAGAGTTCGGCGCCAGAACGTAGGGCAGCACCATGAACCTAGAACAGAAGTATCTTGCGCTATTTGCGGAGGCGGAGCGACGCGGTCTTCCCGACGTGGAAGGCGCGCGCCTGTGTTTCCAGACGCTCTCCGTCGCCGCGGGCATCGACCGCGGCTGCGTTGCCTTGCTGGAGCCGCATGGCTTGTCCGAGGGGCGCTTCGTGCTGTTGGCGCTGCTCGATGCCTCGACCTACGGACTGGCACCCAATGCGCTGGCAGAGCAAGCGGGAGTGGACGCGTGGAACCGTTTCGGGACTGCTCGACGGCCTTGAGCGCGAAGAGCTGATCGAACGACGTGCCGATGCCAACGACCGTCGTGCGCGGCGCGTTCAACTTACCGACAAGGGCAAGCGTCTCGCCAAGACGGTAGTCGAGCAGCATGGCCGCTGGGCTGCAAGCCTGTTCGCCAACTTGTCCGCAGACGAACGCAAGCAGCTGACCGCGCTGCTGGGCAAGGTCGATGGCAACCTTGGCAGTGGCGCGTGATGAGCTTGGCCTCACGGAGGAAACAGCACCGGAGGTGCGTCATGGCCAACCTTTGCCACGCCGATCGCGGCACGCGGGCCGCAGCTCCTTCTACGGCCAGACTTGCCTTCTTAGAATCTTGATGCGCGACACCGCGCATCTCATAGAAGAAGGACGATTCCAACATGGCAACTGCCAAGAAGACCACCGCCGCGAAGACGGCGGCACCCGCAACCAAGAAGGCTGCTACGACGAAGACGGCGCCCGCAGCCAAGAAGGCTGCTGCAACGAAAACAGCACCTGCCAAGAAGACTGGGGCGGCGCCCGCCGCACTCAAGCCAATCAAGACGGCCTTCAACAAATCCACCCTGCAAGCGCATCTTGCCGATACGACCGGAGTCGAGCCCAAGGCTGTGAAGGCTGTGCTGGCCGCACTCGAAGCCACGATGGTCGCATCGTTGAACAAGAAGGGCCTGGGCGAGTTCACGCTCCCTGGCCTGCTCAAGGTCACCGCGGTTGCCATTCCCGCGAAGAAGAAGCGCCGCGGCATCGACCCGTTCACCAAGGTCGAGCGCGAATTCGCGGCCAAGCCCGCCACGGTGCGCGTGAAGGTCCGCTCGCTGAAGAAGCTCAAGGACGCAGCGCTGTAAGTCCTGCAACGGCATCGCATCTCGCGGTGCCGTTCTTAGAATGCGCACGTGGGAACGTTTGCGCTTGATCCGAAAACCGTCCGGGACATCGCTCCCGCCATGCTCGACGCCCGAGGTCGGGTTCGGGTCGTTCCAGCGAGCATGCTCGCATCGACCACTCCCGATGAGCGCATGCTGTTCGGCGTGCGCCATGGCGTCTACGGCTTCCCCACCGAAGAGCTGTGCGACTACCTGATTGCCCGCATTGCCGGTCGGCGCGCGATCGAGATCGGCGCTGGCAACGGCGTTCTCGCCGAGGCCTTGGGCATCCCCGCAACGGACAACCGGCAACAGGAAGAGCCCGAGCTGAAGGCGTACTACCAACGCCTTGGCCAGCCAACCGTGTCCTATGGCGACAACGTCGAAAAGCTCGATGCTGCGGCCGCGATCGCGAAGTACAAGCCCGAGGTCGTGATCGCGTGCTGGGTCACCCACCGCTTCGACCCGTCGGCCCCAGAGCGTGGCGGCAGCAACACTGGCGTGGACGAGGCAGAAGTCGTCGCAGCCTGCAACGAATACATCTTCATCGGCAACCAGCAAGTCCACGCGGCAAAGCCGATCTGGGCGCTCGCGCACGAGCGCATCGCACCGGAGTGGCTCTACTCGCGTGCGATGAACGGCACGCCGGAGTTCATTGCCGTGTGGTCGAAGGCGGTGAGGTAGGAAATAAGCCGTGGATGTCCGCCAGCGGCGAGTTGACCTGAGCCATCAGGTACAAGGTCTTGAACTCGTCGCTGTTCGCACATGGAACGGCCGCCATGTGGCCCGGAATCGACCGGCGCAGTCCTCACCTCAGATGGACCTTACAAGGGGCGGTACGGGGTTCCGCACAATGTGCAGTAACCGAGGATATCCCTTTGTCGATGCGAGCGAATTGCCTTCACCACTTGCTCAATCTCAGGCTGGAACATCAGGAGGGCCCGTGTACGACTTCAAGTGGTCTGACGCCGAGAAGAGGCTCGCGCGCCGGGTGTTCGAGCTTGCCCTGAAGGCCGAGCTGGCGGACATCATGGCGGAGTTCAAAGCGAGGGCTGCTGCCGCGGCGGAGCCGGACGACATGTGGTCCATTGAGCAGCATCTGCATCACAAGCGGCGCGAGATCGAAGCAAAGTACGATTTTCGATACTCGCGGTTGATCCTGCTCTTCGCTCAACTGCTTCGAGAAGGCCGCATGCAGGAGGAGCATCTTGCCGGTCTGGCCGATGAGAAGCTCTCATCCATTCGGCGCATCGCATCGCTGTAGGGCCGGATCATGTCGTGCGATGCGCGCCAGGTGGCTCGTTCGAGACAGGTCCTCGGCTCCGCGTACTTGCTAGAGCATGCGGACGCTCGCCTGCGCGAGCCTTGTCGCGTCTTGGCCCGGCGTGAATGGCTTCGCGTTCCGCCTTTTGGTCGGCACAAGGACTGACCCTGCATTGGGCCATCCAGGACATCGGCCGACGGGCCGCCGATGACTGTGCGGGACAATGGCGGCGTCCACAGCCGAAACCGTCGATGTCCACCCCGTTTTCCCCATTGAGCGATGAAGAGTTCGACGAGCTCGACCAGTTCCTTCTCTACGAAGTCGACACGGACGAGGTGATGACGCTGGACATGGTGGATGGGTTCATGCATGCCATCGCGATAGGACCTGTGACCATCCAGCCGACGCATTGGCTTCCCAAGATCTGGGGCACCAAGGAAATGATGCCCCCGATGGATTCGGTTGCCCAGGTGAACCACATCCTGGGACTGGTCATGCGCCACTTCAACAGCGTCATCTCCGGTCTGGAAGGCGAGCCGCGGGAAATCAGTCCTTGCTGGTCCACGGCGAGCTACCCTGGCGACCAGCAGCAGTACGACGACGCGGAGTCTTGGGCGCATGGCTTCGTGGAGGGAATGCGACTGTGCTGGAATGACTGGCAACCCCTGCTGCAGACGGCGCAGGGGCAGGCCTGGTTCAGACCCATCGGTCTGCTCGGGGAAGATGACTTTGGCCCGGACCAGGACGCGCTCACCAGGACGCCCGCCATGAGGGCGGCGCTGGCACTTCAGATTCCGCAGGCCGTGCTGGACATGCATGCCCACTGGCTGCCGCTCAGGCGCGCCGTCTACGAGCGCGAACTGGCCAAGTCGATGCAACCCAAGGTAGGCCGCAATGAGCCCTGCCCATGTGGAAGCGGGAAGAAATTCAAGAAGTGTTGCGGCGCGGCTGCCGACCTGCATTGAGCAGGTCAGTCCAGCTGTCGAAGGGGTCTCCTCGTTTTCAGTGCAATAAGTGACGGTACGCAAAGCTAGCAC
>NZ_BMYK01000043.1:12029-35592 GCF_014652235.1 Pseudorhodoferax aquiterrae | reverse complement strand
GGCCGCCATGGCGCCCGTGCCCGCCACCAAGCCCCAGGCCGCGCCGGCCGACACCGCCACCGCCGTGCTGCCGCCCGAGCGCGCCGGCGTGGCCACCGGCCTGGTGCCGGCCGCCGCCAGCGCGCCGCAGGACAGCGTGGAGCCACGCACCGGCGAGGCCGCGCCGCAGGGCCGCGCGCCCTCGCTGCTGCAGCAGCTCGGCGACCGCATCGCCGTGCAGATCGAACGCGGCAGCGAGCGCGTGGTGATCCGGCTGGACCCGCCGCACCGCGGCCAGATCGAGATCCACATCCGCCAGGACGCCAGCGGCGCCACCCAGGTGCAGCTCAGCGCCAGCCACGGCGACGTGGTGCGCCAGCTGCAGGCCATCGGCGACGGGCTGCGCCAGGAACTCGCGCAGCGCCATGGCGGCGATGTGAGCGTGCAGGTGGCGCAGCAGCAGGCGCGCGGCGATGCCGACGGGCGCCAGCGCCAGGGCGAGCAGCGCCAGCAGCAGCCCGGCCGCGCACTCGATGAACAAGGCGAAGCCGGCCAGCACTTCGCGCACTTCGCACTCGCGTCGGAACGGCCATGACCAAAGGCAAACTCATCGCCATCGTCGTCGGCGCCGTGCTGCTGACCGCGGGCGCCGCCGGTGGCGGCTTCTGGTGGTGGCAGCGCGGGCACAGCACCGAGGCCAAGGCCCCGCCGCCGCCCAAGCCCTCGACCTTCCGCTACGTCACGCTGGACAAGGTCATCGTCATGCTGCGCAGCCAGGCGGGCGACCCGCTGGCGCACTACATGGCCGTGGACGTGGTCTTCAAGGCCGACGATGCGGTCAAGGAAAAGGCCGTGAAGGACCAGCTGCCGCTGCTGCGCAGCGTGACGGTGAAGGCGCTGTCCGAGCTGACGCTGGAGAAGGCCGGCGCGCTGACCATCGAGCAGCTGACCGCCGAGGTCAATGCCGCCTACAAGGCGCGCTACGCGGCCGACAGCATCGAGCAACCCTTCGCCGAGGCCCTGATCAGCAAGCTGATCATCGAATAAGCATGGACCTGCGCGACGGATACGCCGAACTCCAGGGAGCCGCCGAGCGCGGCGCGGCCGCGCTCGAGCAGAAGCACCTGCTGGCCTGGCTGCCGCTGGTCAAGCGCATCACGCGCCAGCTGTCCTCGCAGATCGGTGGCGCCATCGACCGCGAGGACATGGAGCAGATCGGCCTCATGGGCCTCTTGGAGGCGCTGCGCCGCTACGGCGAGCCCGACGCCAAGTTCGCCTCCTTCGCGGCGCTGCGCGTGCGCGGCAGCATCCTGGACGAGCTGCGCCGGCAGGACTGGCGCCCGCGCAGCGTGCGCCAGGACAGCCACAAGCTGCGCGACGCCGAGCGGGCGCTGACGCGCCGGCTCGGCCATGCGCCCAGCGAGGCCGAGCTGCAGTCCGAGCTGCAGATCACGGCCGACGAGCTGCAGGAGCACCGCCTGGCCGAGAACGCCGAGCTGCTGGTCAGCTTCGACGAGATCGTCGAGGAGCTGCACCGCCTGCCGTCGCAGAGCCAGTCGCCCGAGGCCGCGCTCATGACCCGGCGCAGCATCGAGCAGGCGCTGGCGGTGCTGGACGCGCGCGAGCAGCGCGTGGTGCAGCTGTACTACGAATTCGATCTGAGCCTCAAGGAAATCGCCGCGGTGCTGGGCCTGACCGATGCCCGCGTGTGCCAGATCAACAAGGGCGCGCTGCGCAAGATGAAGGACTTCCTCAAGGAAGCCTGACCCGGGACCACCACCATGCAATTCCTAGTCGGCCTGCTGATCATCGCCGTCACCGTGTTCGGGGGCTTCATGTTCCACGGCGGCCAGATGAGCGTCATCTGGCAACCGGTCGAGATCGTCATCATCTGCGGCGCCGGTGCCGGAGCGCTCGTGATCGGCAACCCCAAGCACGTGCTCGGCGAGCTGTGGCTGCAGGTCAGGCACAGCCTTGGCAAGCGCCGCGACGGCAACGAGTTCCACCGCCAGCTGCTGCTGCTCATGTACGAGCTGCTGCAGACCGCCGCCGGTGGCCTGAAGGCACTGGACGCCCACGTCGAGGCGCCGGAGGAAAGCGACATGTTCAAGCGCTACCCGCTGGTGCTGGCCGACCCCAAGCTGCTGGCCTTCATCGTCGACAACTTCCGCCTGATGGCCATGGGCAAGATCAGCGCGCACGAGCTCGAAGGCGTGCTCGACCATGAGATCGAGGCCATCCACGAAGAGCTGAACCAGCCGCAGAAGTCGCTGCAGAAGATCGCCGAGGCCATGCCCGGCTTCGGCATCGTGGCCGCCGTGCTGGGCATCGTGATGACCATGGCCGCCATCGGCGAGGGTGCCGGCTCGGCCGAGGTCGCCGCCAAGGTCGGCGCGGCCATGGTCGGCACCTTCATCGGCATCTTCATGTGCTACTGCCTGCTCGACCCCATGTGCAACATGATGAAGCAGCTGGTGGCCGAGGAAATGTCGATGCTGGAGATCGTCAAGGTGGTGATCGTCACGCACGTGGCCGGCAAGCCGCCGCTGCTGGCCATCGACGCCGGCCGGCGCCTCGTGCAGCTCAACACCAAGCCCAGCTTCGCCAAGCTGGAGGGCTGGATCAATGCCCTGACCGGCGGCGGCGAACCCGAACCTGCGAGGCGCGCGAGCGACAGGGCATGAACACCGCTGCCGGCCGCGACAAGGGCCATGCCACCATCATCAAGAAGGTGTCCAAGAAGGGACACGACGAAGCCCATGGCGGCGCCTGGAAGGTGGCGTTCGCCGACTTCGTGCTGGCCCTCATGTGCCTGTTCCTGGTGCTGTGGATCCTGGCCGCGCGCACGTCCGAGGAAGCGGTGGCCGACCTGCGCCACACGCAGGGCGGCAAGCTGTTCGAGGACGGCGGCAGCCTGATCGCCAAGCTCGACCAGCAGCGCGGCAGCCTGATCCCGCGCGAGCCCGTGCCGGCGCAGAGCGACACCTTGCAACCGCGCCGGGCCTATGCCAACGGCGACACCAGCACGCCGCAGCAGCCCAGCAAGGCGCAGCCCGACCAGCCGCCGGCGCGCCGCTACGAGACCGCCGCCGACCTGCGCGAGCTGGCCGTGGTGATCACGCGCATGGCCGACGACACGGGCCTGGCCAGCAACCTGCAGAACATCATCACGCCTTACGGCCTGCGCGTGCTGCTGCACGACACCGACCGCTTCGGCATGTTCGAGCGCGGCAACGCCTACCCGACCGAGCGCTTCCGCAAGCTGCTGCGCCAGCTCGGCCCGGTGTTCGCACAGGTCGAGAACCAGATGCTGATCGTGGGCCACACCGATTCCACGCCCTTCGCCGGCGTGGAGACCTACCCCGGCGCGCTGTCGAACTGGTCGCTGGCCAACAACCGCGCCATGGCGGCGCGCTTTCACATGATGGCCGGCGGCATGCCGACCACCAGCGTGCTGCAGGTCGTCGGCATGGCCGACCGTGCGCCGCTGGACCTGACCCGCTCCGACGCCGACGTGAACCGCCGCATCGAATTGCTGGTGCTGACCACCGAGCATGCCCAGGCCATCCGCGCCATGTTCGGCCCGCCCGCGGGCAGCACGCTGCTCGTGCCGGGCGCCGACGCGGTGATTCCCGAACGCAGTGCGCTGCAGGCCCTGCGCGAGCGCCTGGGCGCGCGTTGAGGACGGCCATGGAAACCAGAACCCGAGGATTGCGCATGAAGATCACCAGCTCCGGCACGGGCGCCGCCCCGGCCGTCGCCCCGGCCGCCGCCGCGCCCGCGGCCGCCACCCCGCAGGGCACAGCAGCCACCGGCGGCGCCTCGGCCGCCGGCGCGCTGCTGGCCACGGCCCGCGCGCAGCTGCAACAGATGCCCGAGATCGACGCCGCCCGCGTGGCCGAGATCCGCGCCGCGCTGGAGCGCGGCGAGCTCGGCTTCGACGCCGGCAAGCTCGCCCAGCTCATCGAGCGCTACCACGGGAGCCGTGGATGAGCCTGCCCGGGGCGACCGCCCACGCCACGCCAGCCGGCACGGCCCGCCTGCCGCGCCCGGCCATGGAGCGGCTGCTGCGCGACGTGCAGGCCGACCTGGCCGACTACGCCGAACTGCGCGCGCTGCTCGCGCAGCAGTTCGCCGGCGCACTGCGCCACGACGCCCAGGCCATGGCGCCGCTGGCCGATGCCATCGTCGCCCTGGTCGAGCGGCTCGATGCACGCCGCCAGTTCCGCGACGGGCTGCTCACCCGGCTCGGCAGCGGTGCCGCACCCAGCGTGCCGGCCCTGGTCGCGCAGTGGCCCGCCGCGCAGCGTGCCGCCGTCCAGCTGCTGTGGGACCGGCTGGAGCAGGCCGTGCACGAGTGCAAGGCCCTGAACCTGCGCAACGCGCGCCTGCTGACCGAGCAGCACCAACTGCTCGCACGCGTGCTGCACGGCACCGAGGACCCGCTCTATGCAGACGCCTGACTTCGCGTCCAGCACGGCCCTGCGCGCGCTGGCGCCAGCCGCACCCACCGCGCCGACCCCGTCCTGGGCCGCCGGTGGCGGAGCCGTGCAGTCCGCCAGCTTCGCCAACGCCATGCGCAGCGCCCAGGCCGAGATCACCGAGATCGTGCGCAACGGCTGGAGCCAGAGCGAACTGCCGGCACTGGGCACCGAGGGCCTGCTGCGCCGCGCGGCCGCGCTGCAGGCCGCTGCGGTGGACGGCGCGCCCGGCCAGGCCCTGCCCCTGCTGACGCAGGCACTGGCGCGCACCCCGGTGCGGACCACCGGCGCGCCTGTGCTGCCGCCCGGCGAGGCCGTGCCGGTGGCAGCGCAGCAGGACTTCCTGCAGGCCATCGGACCCTGGGCGCGCGAGGCTGGCGCCGCGCTGGGCGTGGCGCCCGAGTTGGTGGCCGCCCACGCCGCGCTGGAATCGGGCTGGGGCCGGCGCCCGCTGCGCGGGGCCGATGGCGGCGACAGCCGCAACCTGTTCGGCATCAAGGCCAGCGCCGGCTGGCGCGGCGCCAGCGTGCAGGCGCTGACCACCGAATACGCGGACGGCGAGGCGCAAAAGACCACCGAGTCTTTCCGCGCCTACCCGGACCATGCCAGCGCCTTCCGCGACTACGCCCAGTTGCTGCAGAGCAGCCCGCGCTACCAGGACGCGCTCAACACCGGCAGCGATGCTGCGGCCTTCGCCCAGGGCCTGGTGCGCGGCGGCTACGCCACCGACCCCGGCTATGCGGACAAGCTCGCGCGCGTGGCGCGCCAGGTGCGCGCGCGCAGCGCGGTCGGCGAATGACGCAGACCAGGCATCAGGACCCGCCCATGTTCTCCGGCTCGACCAGCCCCTGCTCCAGCACCCTGGCACGGATCACCTTGCCGGTGGTGGTGTTGCGCACGCGCACGATCTGGCGCGGCTTGCCGTTCTCCAGCGCCTCGCCGGCCGCGCTGACCTCCACGCCGCCGTTGCGCGCGCGGATGGTCACGCTGTCGCCGCGCTTGACCAGCACGGGCGCCGACAGCCAGCGCGCATGCAGCGCCTGGCCGGTGCGCAGCGTGCGGTTGCTGGACTGGGCGATGGCGTCCTCGGGCAGCGAGACGGCACCGGCCAGGTCGGTCAGCGGGCGCCGCTCGATGGCCAGGTCTTCGGCCTGCAGCGCGCGGTTGGCCGGCACGTCGCGCGCGGCCACCACCACCAGCGCGGACACAGCGGCCCGCACGATCCACTCGCGCTGCCAGCCCTCGCTGCCCGGACAGACCACGGCGAAGCGCATGCGCGCGACGGAGCGGGTCTCCAGCGCGTCCACCGTGAGCGGCGCGGCACAGGGCGGCAAGGGCTGCGGCAAGCGGGCCACGGCCTTGACCTCGAACACGGGCTCGGCCAGCGCGCGCTGGTCGGCCTGCGCGACCAGCCAGTCGTGCGCGGCCTGCTCGACCAGGTCTTCGACACGCGCCGGCACCGTGGCCAGCGCCACCAGCGGCAGGGCCACGGCCAGGCCCAACGACCAGATGGACAGACGAAAGGGGATGTGATGGGACTTCAATTCGACAAGGCCCTGGGCCTGCATGCGGACGCCTTGCGGCTACGCGCGGATCGTACCAAGGTCCTCGCTTCCAACCTGGCCAACGAGAGCACGCCGGGCTACCAGGCGCGCGACGTGGACTTCGCGCAGGCCCTGCGCCGCGCCGGCGGCGACGACCCGTTCGCGGTGCTGGACAGCGGCGCGCCGGAACTGATGTACCGGCTGCCGCAGCACGCCTCGCAGGACGGCAACACCGTGGAGCTGGGCGTCGAGCAGGCCGCGTTCTCGCAGAACGCGGCGGATTTCGCGACGAGCCTGCGCTTCGTGGACATGAAGCTCAAGGGCCTGGCGAAAGCCATCGCCGGACAGTGAGGAGCACCCCATGAGTTTCCGCGCCATCGCCCAGATCGCCGGCTCCGCCATGTCGGCGCAGACCGTGCGGCTGAACACCATCTCCAGCAACCTGGCCAACGCGCAGAGCGCGGCCGGCACCGAGGCCGACGGCTACCGCGCACGCAAGCCGGTGTTCGCGGCCATTGCCCAGCTCGGCCAGGGCACCCAGTCGGCCGGCAGCCGCGTGCAGGTGCTGGACGTGGTGGAGAGCCCCGAGCCGCTGCGCCGCGTGCACGAGCCCGACCACCCGCTGGCCAACGCCGACGGCGACGTCTTCTATTCCAACGTCAACTCGGTGGCCGAGATGACCGACATGCTGTCGGCCTCGCGCGCCTTCGAGACCAATGTCGAGGTGCTGAGCCGCGTGAAGTCCATGCAGGCCTCTTTGCTGCGCCTCGGAGAAAGCTGAACCCCATGGTCACCACCGTCAACAACCAGACCAGCAGCACCGGCTCGGCCAGTGCCGGCCTGCCCAGCATCGCCTCGGCGCTCGGCGGCGACATCTCCGACCTGTTTGTCAAGCTGCTGGTCGCGCAGATCCGCAACCAGAACCCGCTGGAGCCGACCGACCCGGCCGCCTTCGTGGGCCAGCTCTCGCAGCTGAGCCAGGTCGAGGCGCTGCGCCTGCTGGCCGACCAGGGCACGGCCAGTGCCAGCGCCATGGCCAGCATGCAGGTGATCTCGCTGGGCTCGCAGGTCGGCACCGACGTCACGGTGCAGACCAGCCAGGTGCAGCTGGACAAGGAGCCCGTGCAGGTCGACTTCACGCTCTCCAGCCCCAGCACCAAGACCACGCTGGTGCTCACGGGCACGGGCGGCAGGAAGTTCAGCATCGAGCTGGGCACCAAGCCCATCGGCACGGTCTCCACGGCGGTCGACCCGGCCGCGCTGGGCATCCCGGCCGGCAGCTATGCGCTGAGCGTGGAGACCAGCACGAAGGAGACGCCGGCCACCAGCGTCACCGGCCTGCTGGGCAACGTGCAGATCGGTGCCAACGGTGCCGCCATGGTGCTCGTGGCCGGTGTCGGCCAGGTGCCCGCCTCGTCCCTCGTCGGCTTCCACGGCCGTCCCATCACCGTCAACTGAAGTCCTGAGGAGAACGCCATGAGCTTCGAAATCGCACTGTCCGGCATCAACGCCATCAACACTTCGCTGGACTCCATCAGCAACAACATCGCCAATGCGGGCACCTACGGCTTCAAGTCCACGCGCGCCAACTTCGCCTCGCTCTACGCGGGCAGCCAGCCGGCCGGCGCGCAGATCAACTCGCTGACGCAGAGCATCGACATCGGCGGCGGCGCCATGACCACCGGCCGCGGGCTGGACGCCATGGTGCAGGGCCGCGGCTTCTTCGTGACCAAGGAATCCAGCGGCGTGGAGGTCTACACGCGCGTGGGCATCTTCGGCACCGACCAGAACGGCTACCTGGTGGACGCCTCCAACCGCCGCGTGCAGGGCTATGCCGTGATGCGCGACGCCAACGGCGTGCCAGTGGACGGCGCCGGCCTGGGCGCCATGGGCGACCTGCAGGTGCCCAGCGGCCAGGTGGCGGCCCAGGCCAGCTCGCGCATGCAGTACGTGAGCAACCTGTCGTCCGACTGGGTGGCGCCCACCGCCGCCTTCGACGCCACCAACCCGCTGACCTACAACAGCTCGGACGTCTCGGTGGTCTACGACTCGCTGGGCAGCCAGCACACGGTCACGCAGTACTTCGTGAAAACCGGCACCAACCAGGTGACCGTGCACTACACCTTCGACGGCGCCACGGCCACCCCGGCGACGCAGGTGCTGAGCTTCGGCACCGACGGCCAGCTCGCCGCCGTGCCGGCCGTGACGCTGACGGCCGCGCCGGCCGGCGCCGACCCGCTCAGCATCGCGCTGGACTACACCGGCTCCACGCAGTACGCCGGCGAATCGCGCCCCTCGGTCAACGCACCGAACGGTTACGCCTCGGGCACGCGCGTGAACGTCACGCTGTCCGAGGACGGCTCGGTCATCGCCGAGTACAGCAATGGCCAGAAGCAGAAGGTCGGCACCGTGGCGCTGGCCACCTTCCCGAACGAACAGGCCCTGCAGGCCATCAGCGACACCAGCTGGACCACCACCTCGAATTCCGGCACGCCGCTGTACGCCACGCCGGGTACCGGCATGGCCGGCGAGCTGACCGTGGGTGCCATCGAGCAGTCCAACGTGGACATGACCTCCGAGCTCGTCAGCCTCATGACCTCGCAGCGCAACTACCAGGCCAATACCAAGGTGATCTCGACCGAATCGGACATGATGCAGTCGCTCATGCAAGCCGTCTGAGGCGGCGATGGACGCGCTGATCTACTCCGCCATGGCCGGGGCCGAGCGTGCGCTCAAGGCCCAGCAGGTGCGCGCCAACAACCTGGCCAATGCCGGCACCACGGGCTTCCGTGCCGACATGGAAACGGCCGCGCACCAGGCCGTGCAGGGCTACGGCTACGACGCGCGCCACATGGCGCGCATCGACGCCGACGCGGTGCAGACGCGCAGCGGCACGCTCGCGCCCACGGGCCGCGAACTGGACGCCGCCATCGTCGGCGAGGGCCTGTTCGCCGTGGCCTACGGCGACGGCGAGGCCTACACGCGGGCCGGCGCGTTCACGCTCGACGCCGAGGGCCAGCTGCAGTTGGACGGCCGCGCCGTGCTCGGCGAAGGCGGCCCCATCGTGCTGCCGGCCACCAACCACATCGAGATCGCGGCCGACGGCACGGTGCTCGTGCTGCCCGAGGGCACGCAGGAGATGCAGGTCATCGACCGGCTCAAGCTGGTCAAGCCCGAGCCCGGCGCGCTGCGCAAGAACGAGGTCGGCCTGCTGGTCGGCCGCGACGGCGGCCCCCTGCCGCCCAGCGACGAAGTGCAGGTGCGCGGCGGCTACCTGGAAGGCAGCAACGTCTCGCCGATCGAGGAGATGGTGGCGACGCTGCAGATCAACCGCGATTTCGAGATGCAGATGAAGCTGTTCAAGGCCGCCGACGAGATGGCGGCCAACGGCAACCGGCTGCTGCGCGAGTGACGCGCAGCACCTGAACGACAAGGAGAAACGACATGAATCCCGCACTGTGGGTGAGCAAGACCGGCGTGCAGGCCCAGGACGCCAAGCTGCAGGCCATCGCCAACAACCTGGCCAACGTGAACACCGTGGGCTACAAGCGCGACCGCGTGGTCTTCGAGGACCTGTTCTACACCGTGGAGCAGCAGCCCGGCGCGCAAATGGCGGCCAACCGCAACGCCGACGGCGGCGTGCAGCTGGGCAACGGCACGCGCGTGGCCGGCACGCAGAAGGTGTTCACGGCGGGCAGCCTGCAGACCACCGGCCGCGAGCTGGACGTGGCCATCATCGGCAACGGCTTCCTGCAGGTGGAGCTGCCCAGCGGCGAGACCGCGTACACGCGCGCCGGCCAGCTCGGCCTGTCGCTGGAAGGCCGGCTGACCAATGCCCAGGGCCTGCCGATCAACCCGCAGATCACGGTGCCGGCCAACGCCACGGGCATCACGATCGGCGAGAACGGCATCGTCTCGGCCATGGTGGGCACTGCGACCACGCCGACCGAGCTGGGACAGCTGACCATGGTGACCTTCGTCAATCCCACGGGCCTGCTTGCCATCGGCGACAACCTGTACCAGCAGACCCAGTCCAGCGGCGAGCCGGCCGAGGGCAACCCGGGCGAGGACGGACGCGGCAAGCTCAAGCAGGGCGCGCTGGAAGGCTCCAACGTGCAGGTGGCCGAGGAGATGGTGGACATGATCGCCGCCCAGCGCACCTACGAGATGAACACCAAGGTGCTCTCGGCCGCCGACAACATGCTGCAGAACCTGGCGCAAGTTGCGAGGTAAGCCTAGGGTGCATCGCGGAGGTCCGAAATGAACAAGTCGCCCTGGTCGATCCTGCTGGTGCTGGCCGGCCTGCTGCTGGCCGGCTGCGAGACGCTGCCGCCCATTCCCAAGGCCGCGGCCCAGCCCGAGGAGCCGCTGATCATCGTGAGCACGCCGCGCCGCGGCGTGGCCGGTGGCGTGCTGCCCATGGACACGGTGACGGCGCTGACCTCCGACAGCCGCGCCTTCCGGCCCGGCGACGTGCTCACCGTGGTGCTGCAGGAGACGACGCAGGCCAGCAAGCGCAGCGGTGTGACCAGCGACAAGAACAGCAGCACCTCCATCACACCCTTCCTGTTCCGCGGCAGGAGCCTGAAGACCGACATCGGCATCGACGCCCAGCGCAGCTCGGACGCGGCCAACACCGCCACGCAGCAGAACGCGCTGCAGGGCGCGATCACCGTGGTCGTCACCGAGGTGCTGCCCAACGGCCTCCTGGCCATCCGCGGCGAGAAGAGCCTCACGCTGAACCTGGGCGAGGAGTTCATCCGCGTGACGGGCTATGCGCGCGTGGCCGACATCGACACCGACAACCGGCTGTCGTCCCAACGCATCGCCAATGCGCGCATCACCTACTCGGGCCGCGGCACGCTCGCGGAAAGCCAGCGCCAGGGCTGGCTCACGGCCTTCTTCAACAGCCCCTGGATGCCGTTCTGAGGACGCCGCCATGCGCAAGATCTCTCTTTCCTTCTGCGCCGCGGCGGCCCTGCTGCTGGCCGCCCTGCCCGCCCCGGCCCTGGCCGCGGCCCAGGCCCTGCGCAACCTGGCCCATGTCGAGGGCGTGCGCGAGAACCAGCTGATCGGCTACGGCCTCGTGGTGGGCCTGCACGGCTCGGGCGACAGCACCCAGGTCAAGTCGGCCGGGCAGTCGATCAACAACATGCTCAAGCAGTTCGACCTCAAGATGCCCGAGCGCGTGGAGGCCAAGAGCAAGAACACGGCCACCGTGATGGTCAGCGCGAGCTTTCCGCCGGGCTACCGCAAGGGCCAGACCATCGACGTGACGGTCTCCTCGCTGGGCGACGCCAAGAGCCTGCGCGGCGGCACGCTGCTGCTCACGCCGCTGCGCGCGGCCAACGGCGAGGTCTATGCGCTGGCCCAGGGCAACGTGGTGATCGGCGGCCTGTCGGCCCAGGGCGCCAGCGGCTCCAGCGTGACCGTGAACACTCCGACGGGCGGGCGCATCCCCAACGGCGCCAGCATCGAGCGCGAGATCGAGACCGACTTCGACACCGCGCCCAACGTGCGCCTGTCGCTGCGCCGGCCCAACTTCGAGACCGCCACCAACATCGTCAACACCATCAACCGCAGCTTCGGCAGCGTGGCCAGCACGCGCGACGCGACCACGGTGGAGGTGGCCGCCCCCACGGACCCGACCCGGCGCGTGGCCTTCGTGGCCCAATTGCAGGCGCTGCGCGTGGACGTGGGCGTGGAGACGCCGCGCGTGGTGTTCAACTCGCGCACCGGCACCGTGGTCATCGCCGAGGGCGTGACGGTGCGGCCGGCGGCGGTCTCGCACGGCGCCCTCAAGGTCATCATCAGCGAGAACCCGCGCGTGAGCCAGCCCCAGGCCTTCAGCCAGGGCCAGACCGTGGTCACGCCGCAGTCGCAGGTGCAGGTCGAACAGGGCAACGGCCGCATGTTCGCCTGGCCGGCCGGCGCCAAGCTGCAGACCATCATCGACACCGTGAACAGCATCGGCGCCTCGCCCGACGACATCATGGCCATCCTGCAGGCGCTGGACCAGGCCGGCGCCATCGACGGCGAGCTGGTGGTGATCTGATGCAGACCTCTCCGATCTCCAACAGTGCTCCGGGCACCACACCCGACGACGCCGTGCGCGCCCGCATCGAGGATGCCGCGCAGAAGTTCGAGGGCATGTTCATCCAGCAGATGCTGAAAACCATGCGCGCGGGCACCGGCGCGCTGGCCGGCGAGGACGGCTTCCTGCGCCAGGACCCGGACAACCCGCTGCTGGGCCTGGCGGACCAGCTCATGGCCGACCAGCTGGCCGGCCAGCGTGCCTTCGGCATCGCCGACATGCTGCTGCGCCAGCTGGTTCCCGGTGCGCCGGCAGCGCCGCTTAAGCCGGCCGCCGATGGCGCCGCCTTGTCTGTGCAGATGCCCCAGACGAATCCGCCGGAACCCCAGCCATGAGCATGATCAACAACGCGCTGTCGGGCGCCCTCGCGGCCCAGGCCGCCCTGGCCGCCACCAGCCAGAACATCGCCAACCTGCAGACGCCGGGCTACACGCGCCAGGGCATCCTCTTGCGCGCCGCGGCGCCCACGGGCAGCATGTCGCCGGGCAACGGCGTGCAGACGCCGCAACTGATCCGCTTCGCCGACGCCTACAAGAGCCAGCAGCTGTGGGAATCGGCCTCGACCCAGGGCCGGCATGCGGCCGTGCAGGGCTACCTGACCCAGCTCGAGCAGGTCATGGGCGACGATGTCTCCACCATCAACGCCGGGCTGGACGACTTCTACGCGGCGCTCAACGCGGCCAGCGTGGAGCCGACCTCCGCGCCGCTGCGCCAGCAGGTGATCGCCTCGGCCGAGGCGCTGACGGTGCGCTTCAACAGCATGAACCAGGTGCTGGCCAACCAGCGCACGGCCATCACGCAGCAGCGCGCGGCGGTGCTGGACCAGGTCAACGTGCTGTCTGCCGAGATCGCCACGCTGAACGGCAAGATCGCCGGCGCCGGCGCCGCGGGCGCCAACCCCTCGGCCCTGATCGACGAGCGCGACAACCGCATCGACGCGCTGGCCGCCTTGGTCGGCGTGAACGTGGTCGACCAGGCCGACGGCTCGCGCAGCGTGGCGCTCAAGAACGGCACGCCGCTGGTGGTGGGCACCACGGTGGGCAAGCTCGAGGCGGCCGCGCCGCTGGCCGACGGCACGCCCGCGCTGACGGTGCGCTTCGCCAAGGAGGTCTTCACGATCGCCAGCCGCAACATGGGTGGCCAGCTCGGCGGGCTGGACGACTACCAGGCCAAGACGCTGCAGCCGCTCACGCAGTCGATCAGCGACATGGCAGCCGGCCTGACCACGCTGTTCAACAACCAGCTGGCCGCCGGCTACGGGCTGGACGGCACGCCCGGCAAGCCGCTGTTCCAGCTCGACACCTCCAGCGTTTCGGCGCTGTTGACCATCACGCCGGGCATCACCGCCCAGGACCTGGGCTTCTCCGGCGACGCCACCAAGCCCGGTGACAGCGCCAACCTGCTGGCACTGATCGACCTGAAGGACCAGTCGGTGCCGATCGCCTCGCTGGGCACGGTGCAGCTCGGCGACGCCTACACGCAGCTGGTCAGCAACCTGGGCACGACCAGCCAGCAGAACCAGGCCGCATTGAGCGTGGCCGACACGGTGCGCTCCTATGCCAAGGCCAACTGGGCTTCCACCAGCGGCGTCAACGAGGACGAAGAAGCCGTGAACCTGGTGCAGTACCAGCAGATGTACCAGGCCAACATGAAGGTCTTCAGCACGGCCAACACGCTGTTCGAAGCCACGCTGGCCATCCTGAGGTAAGCCATGCGCGTCGCCACCAGCCAATACCACATGACCATGAGCCAGACGCTGGCCAGCGCCCAGGCGCGGCTGGAGAAGGTCATGCAGCAGATGTCCACCGGCCAGCGCCTGCTGCTGCCCTCGGACGACCCGGTCACCAGCGTGCGCCTGTCGCGCATGGAGCGCGAGCAGGCGGCGCTGGCCCAGTACCGCGACAACATCGGCGCGCTGTCGGTGCGCCTCACGCAGAACGAGACGGCGCTGGACAGCAGCCTGACGGACATGCAGGAGGTGCGCGACCTCATGGTCTGGGCCAGCGACGGCGCCAACACCGCCGACGACCTGAACGCCATGGCCGGCGCGCTCGTGAGCCTGCGCGACAGCCTGTACTACACCGCCAACAGCCGCGACCAGGAAGGCCGCTACCTGTTCTCGGGAACACTCAGTACCACGGCCACCCTCGCGCTGGACAGCACGGCCGCCGCCGGCAGCCGTTACAGCTTCGAAGGCAACGAGGAGAAGCAGCAGGTGGTGGTGGGCAACAACATCACCCAGTCGGCCAATGTGAGCCTGCCCGAGATGGCGGCGCTGTTGAACCGGCTGGACCTGGCGGTGGCGCAGATGCAGACGCCCGGGGTCAACCCCAACGACGCGGCCGTGCGCACGGTGCTCAAGGATGCGCTGAACGGCACGGACGTGGCCATGGCCGCGGTCAGCGGCAAGATCGCCGGCCTGGGCGGCGCGCAGAAGATTCTGTCCACGCTGGACGAGACCCATGGCAACGTCGGCCTGGCCGCCGACCAGGCCAAGATCACGCTGAGCCAGCTCGACTACGGCGAGGCGGCGATCCGGCTGACCGGCTACCAGACGGCGCTGCAGGCCACGCAGAAGGCCTACGTGCGCGTGGCCGGCCTGTCGCTGTTCTCGCAACTGTGAAGGCCGGCTGAGCAACGATGCAGATCACTCCCCTGCGTCCCGGCGGCCTGGGGCTGGACCGGTCGCATGCGTCCGACGGCGTGGCGGCCCTGCCGCGCACGGGCGACACGCCGGCCGCAACGCCGGCACCGGCGCCGACCGCGCTGCCCGTGGTGCACGCCGGCCTGCGCGGCCTGGACGCCCAGCGCAACCAGCGCGTGGCCGGCGCCCAGCAGGCACTGGCCTACCTGGACCGGCTGGCGCCGCGGCTGCGCAACCTGCAGACCGACCTCTCGCGCGTGGCGGCCGGCCAGCCCGTGCCGGCCGAGCGGCTGGAAAGCCAGCGCGCGCGGCTGGACCAGCTCTGGGCCGAACGCGCCACCGCGGCCGGCACGGCGCTGGATGCACAGCTGAACTTCGACACCGCGCAGCCCGCCCGGCGCAGCTTCGCGGTGCGCGGCCTGGACCAGCCGCCGCAGGCGCGCGAGACGCTGACACTGGCGCTCGGCCTGCCCTCGGCGGCCCGCCCCCCCGTCCGCGTGCAACTCGATCCCGAAGCCACGCCGCAGGCCCGCGCCGAGGCCTTCGCCCAGGCACTCGCGCCGCTGGGCCTCGCGGTCCAGGCCGATGCGGGCGGCGGCCTGCGCTTCTCGGTCGCCGAAGCGCGCTGGCCCCAGGTGCGCGATGGCCTGGCCGTGCAAGGCGAAGGCCGCCAGTTCGCGTCCGGCCGGCTGCACCGCGTGGCGGCCGATCCGCAAGCGGACGTGCTGACGCCCGCGCAGTGGACGCTGCAGGACGAGGGTGGCGCGCGCCAGGCGCTGCAGCAGGTCGGCACGGCAGTGCAGCGCACCGAGGCGGCACGCGAGGGTGCGCGCACCGTGCTCGAGGCCGAGCGCGCGGCCCTGGCCGATGCCGCCCCGGCCCAGGACGCCGCCTGGGCCGAACGCTTCGGCGCCGCATTCGCGGCGCAGCTGCGCGGCGAGACCGGCCCGCGCGACGCTTATGCGCGGCAGGCCACGCTGGGCGCAGCGTTGTGGGGCCTGGGCCGCCAGCGCGTTGAGCGCCTGCTGGACGCCGGCTGAGCGGCGCCGACCGCGCGGCGACAATGCGCGGATGCCTCCAGACACCCTGCCCCGCATCTACCTCGCCGGCCCGGATGTGTTCCGGCCCGACGCCGCGCAGGTGTTCGCGCGGCTCAAGGCCTGCTGCGCACGCCTGGGCCTGGCCGGCCTGGAACCGGCGGACGACGCAGCCGGAGAACTCCAGGGCGACGCACTGGCCCAGCGCATCTACGAGGGCAATGTCGCGCGCATCCGGGAGGCCGACGGCGTGCTGGCCAACCTGGCCGATTTCCGCGGGCTGGAGCCCGATTCGGGCACGGTGTTCGAGGTCGGCTACGCGATCGCGCTGGGCAAGCCCGTCGCCGCCTACGGCGTGCCCCCGGGCAGCTACGCCGAGCGCGTGGGCGCGGCCCGCGACTGCGCACCCGATGCCCACGGCGTGCTGCGCGAACGGGCCGACGGCACCATGGTCGAAGGCCTGGGCCAGCGGCTGAACCTGATGCTGGCCCGCTCGGTCGGAATCGCCGAGTCGCCCGAGTCCGCGCTGCGGCTGCTGGCCGAGCGGCTGGGCGCCCAGCCTGCGCTGACGATCCGGCCCTACGCCGCCAATGACCTCGACGCTGTGCTCGCCGTGTTCCAGTCCGCCGTGCACGAGACCGCGGCGCGCGACTACGACGCCACCCAGCGCGCCGCGTGGGCGCCAGCGGCACCGGACCGCAGCGCCTGGGCCGCGCGCCTGCAGCGCAACCGGCCCTTCGTCGCGCTCTGGCGCGGCCAGGTGGCCGGCTTCGCAGACCTGCAGCCCGACGGCCTGATCGACCAGTTCTTCGTGGCCAGCACGCATGGCGGACGGGGCATCGGTCAGGCGCTCATGGACCACCTGCTGGCGCTGGCCGCCCGGCGCGGGCTGGCCGAACTGCGCGCCGAGGTCAGCCTGACCGCGGAGGGCTTCTTCGCCCGCTACGGTTTCGTGGTGCTGGAGCGCCGCACGCCCCAGCGCGCCGGCGTGGCGCTGCGCAACGCCACCATGCGCAGGACCAGCGCCGCGGCTGCCTACAATTGCGCCGCGTGAACACGCCCTCTTCCCCTTCCGGCGACATGCCGGACCAGGCCGCCGGCCTGCCCCCTTCCGACGTCGCACATCCGCGCGCCATCCGCAGCTTCGTCAAGCGCGCCGGCCGCACCACGCTGGGCCAGGCCAAGGCCATGGCCGAGCTGGGCCCGCGCTTCGTGCTGCCCTACCGGGCCGAACCGCTGGACCTGACCGCGGCCTTCGGCCGCACAGCGCCCACGGTGCTGGAGATCGGCTTCGGCATGGGCGATGCCACGGCGCACATCGCCGAACTGCTGCCCGAGACGAATTTCCTGTGCTGCGAGGTGCACGAGCCCGGCGTGGGCGCGCTGCTCAAGCAGATCGGCGAGCGCGGCCTGGCCAACATCCACATCCTCGCGCACGACGCCGTGGAAGTGCTGGACCACATGCTGCCGCCCTGGGATGCGCAGCAGAACCCGCAGGGCCTGGCCGGCATCCACATCTTCTTCCCGGACCCCTGGCACAAGTCGCGCCACCACAAGCGCCGGCTGATCCAGCCGCCCTTCGTGGCGCGGCTGGCGCAGCGCCTGGCGCCCGGCGGCTACCTGCACTGCGCGACCGACTGGGAGCCCTATGCGCAGCAGATGCTGCAGGTGCTGTCGGGCGAACCGCTGCTGGCCAACACGGCCGCCGACTTCGCGCCGCGGCCGCACTACCGGCCCGACACCAAGTTCGAGCGCCGCGGCCTGCGGCTGGGGCACGGCGTCTGGGACCTGGTGTTCCGGCGCCGCTGAAGGGCCCACGCACCCTTGGCCCTGCGGCCTGTCCCCGCCAAGCGGGAACGCGCTTGCTGGGGGGCGCCCGGCGCGGCGCTCAGAGCGGCTGCAGCAGGCCCATCCCCAAGGCCACGAACACCGCGATGCCCAGCAGCACGCGGTAGTAGACGAAGGGCATGTAGCTGCGCGTGGACACCAGCCTGAGGAACCCCACGATCACTGCGTAGCCGACGAAGAAGGCGATCACGGTGGCCAGCAGCGTCTGCCCGCCGCCCACGGTGTTCTCCGTGCCCCAGGTCTTGTAGAGCTGGTAGAAGCCCGACAGCAGCACCGCGGGGATGGCCAGCAGGAACGAGTAGCGCGCCGCCGCCTCGCGCGTGTAGCCCAGCAGCAGGCCCATGGTGATGGTGCCGCCCGAACGCGAGACGCCGGGGATCAATGCCATGGCCTGGGCGAAGCCGAACAGGATGCCGTGGCCCCAGGTGAGCTGGCCCAGTGTGCGCTGCTTGCGGCCCAGGCGGTCGACCGCGGCCAGCACCAGCGCGAAGACGATCAGCATGGTGGCCGTGATGTAGAGGTTGCGCAGCGAGCCTTCGATCGCGTTCTTGAACAACAGGCCCAGGATGGCGATGGGCGCCGTGCCCAGGATCACGAGCCAGCCTATGCGGGCGTCCGGGTCCAGCGGCCGGCCGCGCTGCGTGAGCGAGGCCCACCAGGCCAGGAAGATGCGCACGATGTCGTGGCGGAAGAACAGCAGCACGGCGGCCTCGGTGCCGATCTGCGTGATGGCCGTGAAGGCCGCGCCGGGGTCGCCGCCCGAGGGCAGCAGCGGGCCGAAGATGCGCAGGTGCGCGCTGGAGGACACGGGCAGAAATTCGGTGAGGCCCTGGATCAGCCCGAGGACGGCGGCCTCGCCCCAACCCACCGAACTCATCGCGCGGCTCCCTGGATCGTGACGGTGGCCGATGGCGATGCGGAACTGTGCAGGTGCATGGGATGTGGGGGGCTGTGAAAAGGCCGGCCGATGATAGCGGCCCAGGGTTTCCACCAAGCCGCATGACAGCTCAGCGACAATTCCGCGCCATGCCCGCCCCCATCCCGCCTGCCCTGCCCCTGCGCGGCGGCGTGGCGGCCAGCGCCGTCGGCCTGCCAGCGGGCCCCTGGACGACCTGGCTGGACTTCTTTGCCGAGCGCTTCGCGCACGTGCCGCGCGAGGACTGGCTGGCCCGGCTGCGGGACGGCGAAGTCTGCGACGCCGCGGGCCGGCCGTTGCGGCCGGATGCGCCCTACCGCGCGCACGGCAAAGCCTGGTACTACCGCAGCCTGCCCGCGGAGCCGCGCGTGCCGTTCGAGGCCGCCATCCTGCACCGCGACGACCACCTGCTGGTGGCCGACAAGCCGCACTTCCTGGCCGTGACGCCGGGCGGGCGCCACCTGCACGAGACCTTGCTGGCGCGGCTGCGCCGCGAGACGGGGCTGGCGGATTTGCAGCCGCTGCACCGCATCGACCGCGAGACGGCCGGCCTGGTGCTGTTCAGCCTGCGGCGCCAGGACCGCGACGCCTACCACGCGCTGTTCCGCGAACGGCTGGTCGAGAAGGACTACGAGGCGATCGCGCCGCTGCGGCCCGGGCTGGCCTTGCCCCTGGTGCGCGAAAGCCGCATCGTGCAGGGCACGCCCTTCTTCCGGCAGTGCGAGGTGGAGGGTGAACCGAACGCCAGCACACGGCTGGCGCTGGTGGCGCGGGCCGGCGGCTGGGGCCGCTACCGGCTCGCACCGCGCACGGGCCAGCGCCACCAGCTGCGCGTGCACATGGCGGCGCTGGGCATCCCGATCCGCGGCGATGCCTTCTATCCCGTGGTGCGGCGCGGCCCCGACGAGGACGACGACCACGCGCAGCCGCTGCAGCTGCTGGCGCGTGGCATCGCGTTCACCGATCCGGTGACGGGCCAGCGGCGGCGCTTCGAGAGCCAACGCCGGCTCGCGCCGCTGGACGGCGCGCCGGCCTGACGCCGGCGCCTGCCTGTCACGGCGTGCAGTACTGCGCCGCGGGCGCCGCGGGGGCGCTCAAGGCCGTGCTCGTGTAGGTCTGGACCCGTCGCACGGTGACCGTGCAGTTCGCGCTGACGTCGAACTCGAACAGGTTCCAATACTCCGTCTCGCTGCTTTCACCGGTGGCGGGCGGCGTGATCAGTTCGACCGGGCGGCCGGGGATGTTGACTTCCACGCGCGCACCCGATGGGCCGATGGCCCCTTCGGCATAGCCCGAGAAATTGTGCACCGCGTACTTGTAGGTGCCGACCATCAGCTTGGTGATGGTGATGATCTCCGGACCGTAGCTGTCGGTGTCGTCCACGTCGAGGTTGGCGAACGGGGCTGCGGTCAGAGACCCTTCATTGCTGAAGAACACCAGATCGCCGCTGGGCGTCATGAGGTGCGAGTCCAGGTCGCTCGGCAGCGCGCCCCAGGTCAGTTTCATCGTGATGCCCGCGCCGGTCTGGCTCAGCGTCAGGCACTCGGTCCAGTCGATGTTGGTCCCGCTGGCGTTGTTGCGCACGGTGTTCGTCAGGCGCCCACCCGCAATGGCCGTGACGGCGGCCTGGCCATTGAGCTTGATCGGCAGGCTGAAGTTGCCGCTGGCATCGGTGTAGGTGTAGCTGGTGCCGGTGTAGTCGATGCCGTCGCTGCCCACCCGCGCATTGGCGACCACGGCACCGACGGCGTCGCGCACGCAACCGCGGACCAGCACGGTGTCGTAGACCTGGTCGGCGTTCCAGGTCGAGAAGTGGCTGACCGAGCCTTCGTAGTAGGCGCCGCTGCCCGTTCCCGCGAGCGTGGCCGTGCCCTCCTGCTCCCACAGGCCCGTGGTGGTGTTGTAGTGGAACAAGGGGATGGTGGTCTGCACCGTGCTGTTGCGCGACACCATCGGAATGCGGATGGTGGCGGTCTGGCCGCTGCGCAGGTTCAGCGGCGCGCCGCTGCTATCGGTGAGCGTGACGTTGAGTGCGCCGAAGCTCTCGATGGGCAAGGTGTTGCCGCCCGCTGTTCCGGTCCGGAAGTCGCCGGGCATCAGCTGGGGATCCAGTGCCGAGTCGATCGGCGTCAGCTGCACCGTGATGTTGCCGGTCGGCAGCGTGCCGTCGGCACGCTGCACGCCATTGGCCGGCAGCGTGACGAGCGCGGTGCCGGACGTGACCGTACCGCCGGTGGCCACAGGCACCGTTGCCGTCGTGGCGACCGGCACCAGACGCGCCTGCACGTCGGTGGTCGCGTTGCCCGACAGGTCGGCAATGCGGCCATTCTCGGCATAGCCGGGTGCTGCGAACACCACGGGCGTGCGCAGGCCGGGCGCAACGCCGGCGAGCGTGTAGCTGCCATCGGCCGCCGTGGTGGTGGACGCCGTGCCCGCGCGCACGGTCACGCCGCCGACGGGCAGACCTGTCACGCCATCCACGGCCTTGCCTGCGATGGTGGCGGTGGGTCCTGTCGGCGTGGGCGTGCCCGGCTCGTTCGGGGTGGCGGGGTCATCGCCGCCACCGCCGCATGCCGCCAGGCACAGCGAGACCATCAAACCCGCTCCCCATGTCCTGAGTTGTGTTCTGCAATAGCGCATTGGAACCTTTCGAGATCAAGGGACATGGCGCTCGTGCGGCGGGCGGAGCCGCCGCCTGCCATGTCGTTCGGTGAAATCGGCCGTGCCGGCATGCCTGCCGGGCGCAGCCCTTGTGCGCCCCGGCCGACCCTTGGGCGCTCAGCACGATGCGCTCGTGGGATGCAGGTCGATGCGGGGCGCGGCCAGTTTAGGAGGGCCCGCGCCTGTCAGACCCGGCCAGCGCACCGCGATGGGCGCCTGGGGCGCCGTTTTTTCCGCCCAATTGATGACGGCCCGCGACGCCGCCGCCCGGCATCGTCGCTGCCGCGTCAGCCGGTGATCTCGCGCGCCGTGATCTGGTACTTGAAGTCGTCCGGCGCGTAGGGGTCGAAACGGCCCTGGGCGTTCTCGGCCATGGGGTACATGAAGAAGCCCAGTGGCTCGCCGCGCGCGCCGGGCAGCTTCAGGTCGTGCGCGGTGTTGTAGGCCATCCAGTTGCCTTCCCAGCCGCCGAACAAGGCCTTGTTGACCGGCGCGACCACGGGGTCCTGCACGGTCTTGATCCAGGCGGGGGTCTCCAGGCGCATGACCTTGGCGACATCGGCGGGGTCCATCGCCACCCAGCCGTGGCCGGCCAGCCAGACCTCGGCGCGGCAATGCTGCGCGCCCTTGAGGCTGGCCGGGTTGCCGCCGAGTTCCTTGTAGCCGAAGGCCGAGGGCGCCAGCCGCAGGCCGTAGACGTCGCGCGCCGGTACGCCGACGGCGCGGCACAGGCCCACGAACAGCGCGTTGAGGTCGGCGCACTTGCCGCCCAGGTCGCCGGTCTCCAGCAAGGTGGCGATGTCGCCCTCGCCGCAGCCGCGCACCTTGGGCTCGCGGTAGGTGTTGGCCACGACCCAGTCGTAGATCGCGCGGACCTTCTGCACATCGGTGCGCGCGCCCTGCGTGGCCTTCAATGCTGTTTCGCGCACGATGCCGTCGGTCGGCAGCAGCGCGGTGGCGCGCGTGTAGAAGCGCAGCGTGTCGGCCGATTCGGTGGCGCCCGTGCGGCGCGACCAGTCGACGGCGCGGTTCTGCGTGGCCACGCGGCTCGTGACCTCGGCGAAGGGCTGGGACTGCCCCGGCGTGAACGCAACCACCAGCATGCGTGCGCCTTCGCGGCCGTCCTCGGCGATGCGGGCCTGGCCGTTGCTCGTGAAGCCGTGCGTCAGCGTGCGCTGCCAGTCGGTGTCGAGCGAGGGCAGCGGGATCCAGACCTGCGTCGCCCCCTGCAGCGGCGCGAGGTCCACGCGCGTGGTGACCTCGAAGCTGCGCCAGCCCTGGGGCTGGGGGTCGAAACGGCGCGCCGCCGGCGCGGCCTGGGCGAAAGCAGGGGCGGCCGCTGCGGTGGCTGCGGCGGCGGTGCACTGGGCGAGGAACTGGCGGCGGCTGGCCGGCATGGCGGTACTTTCCTGTGAGCGACGGGCGCGCATTATCGGCCCGGCGTGGCGAGCAGGCCCTGCACCAGGCGTTCGGCCTCGGCACCGGTCCAGTCCAGTTCGCCGCGCACGCGCTGGCGCGGCCGGCCATCGGCGCCGATCAGCAGCGTGGTGGGGAACACCTTGACGGCGCAGGCGCGCGCCACCGCGCCCTCGCGGTCCAGCAACACGGGCAGCCGCAGGCCCGTGCGCTGCACGAAGCGCGCGACCGTGGCCGGCGCCTCCTTGAAATTGAGCGCCACCACGGCCAGCTGCTCGGGGCCGTACAGCTCGGCCAGCGCCTGCAGCGTGGGCATCTCGGCGCGGCAAGGCTCGCACCAGCTGGCCCAGAAGTTCAGCAGCACGGGCCGGCCACGCAGTTCGGCCAGCCGCCACGGCCGTCCCTGCAGGTCCAGCGCCTCGATGGCGGGCAGCGGCTGCCCGGCCGGCCAGTCCGCGAGGGCGTGCTGGGCGTGGGAGGTGCCGGTCGCCAGCCACGCCACGGGTGGCAGCGACCACAGCAGGGTGCGTCGGTCCATGGGGCGCGATTGTCGGCCATGTCGCACTGCAGCAAGGGGCCGCGGCGGACAGCCAGCCGTGCGGATCGCTGGCGGGAACTTCGGGCAATTCGACCGCATTTCGCACGATCCGACACGGAAAATCCAGCAGTGCCGCACGATCAACGCAACCCGACCCCAGAACGCCTGCCACCGTGGCGCCGCGCCACCCTGCCCTTGCTGGGCCTGGCCCTGGCGGCCTGTTCCGGCACCGCGCCGCGCGCCGACGCCGATGGCCTCGCCGCCGCGCCGGCGGTGGCCATGGTGGCGGGCGCTCCGATCCGCTTCGTGCACCAGGCCGCCCCCCGTCCGCAGGGACCGGTCGTGGTGTTCCAGAGCGGGCTGGGCGACGACCACGCCACCTGGGCGGCCGTGCTGCGCCAGCTG
>NZ_BMYK01000043.1:0-12011 GCF_014652235.1 Pseudorhodoferax aquiterrae | reverse complement strand
GTACCGGACCGGCCGGGCTATGGCGCGAGCCCGGCGCGCGCGGGCGAGCGCAGCGCCTGCCGCATCGCCGAAGAACAGCACGCCTTGCTGCGCCAGGCGGGCCTGCCGCCGCCCTATGTGCTGGTCGGGCATTCGCTCGGCGGCCTGTACCAGTATGTCTACGCGCGCATGTACCCGCAGGACGTGGCCGGCCTGGTGCTGCTGGACCCCACGCATCCGCAGCTGCAGGCCACGCTGGCGCAGACGCAGCCCGCTGCCGCCGCGCTGCTGCAATTGGCCCGCCAGACCGTGTTCAGCCCCGCCATGGCGCAGGAGTTCGACGCCCAGGCCGACTGCCTGCAAGAGGTGGAGCGGCAGCCGCGGCTGAAGGCGCCTACCGTGCTGCTGGCCTCGACCGAGACGCCGGTCTACATGGGCGAGGGCCTGCGCGGCATGCTGGAGGACCTGCGCCAGGATTGGCTGCGCCGCAGTGGGGCCACGCTGGCGCGCGTGCCGGGCAGCGGCCACAGGATCCAGCTGGACGCCCCGCAGGCGGTGGTGGGCGCCATCGAGGCGGTGGCCGCGGCGGCGCTCTGAACGGCGCCCGCGCAGTGCCCCGCATGCAAGCCGGATCCCGCCCGGCGCGTAGGGCCCCCGTCCGGCGCCGCACCGGCCTCAGGAGCTCTCCTGCCCTTGCCGCAGCCGTGTGCTGGCCAGAGCGGCGACCACGAGCAGCACGGCGATGATCAGCAGGCCGTTCGTGGTGCGCCCCGTGGACTGCTCGATCAGTCCCATCACCGAAGGTCCGATGAAGCCGCCGATGAGGCCGCAGGTGTTAACCAGCGCGAGCCCGCCGGCCAGCGCCGCCCCGCTCAGGCGCGAGGCGGGGAACAGGAACACCACCGACTGCACGACGAAGAACATGAACGCGGTCATGCTGAAGCCCACGAGCGCGACCACCGGGCCGGCGACCGCGGCAGTGACCAGGCCCGCGGCCATCAACAGCAGGCCGCCGAGCAGCATCTTGCGGCAGCTCTGCGGCGTGACCGCCAGCTTGGGCAGGGTCGCCGCACCGATCGACGCCGCGATCCACGGCACGGAGTTCAGCAGCCCGATCTGCAGCGGCGTGAGCTTGCCGTAGGTGCCGATGATGCCGGGCAGGAAGAAGATCACCGTGTAGATGCTGATCTGGTGGCAGAAGTAGACGAAGATCGCGAGCCAGATCTGCCGGTCGGCCAGCGCCGCCTTGAACGAGTGGCCGGCATGGCCCGACTGCTCGGCCTGCTCGGCGTCGAGCTGGCGCTGGATCTGCTGCGCCTGGGCCTTGGTCAGCCAGGGCGCGGTCGCCGGTCCATCGGGCAGCTTCTTCCAGACCACCAGCGCGAAGAAGGTCGCGGGCAGGCCTTCCAGCACGAACATCCACTGCCAGCCGCGCCAGCCCATGACCCCGTCCATCTCGAGCAATGCGCCCGCCAGCGGGCCGCTGATGATGTTGGCCACGCACACGCCGAGCAGGAACAATCCGATCGCCCGCGCCCGCTCCTTGCGGCCGAACCAGTAGGTCAGGTAGAGCATCACCCCCGGGAACAGCCCGGCCTCGGCGGCGCCCAGCAGCAGGCGCATCACGTAGAACGAGGTCTCGCCGGTCACGAAGGCCATGCCTGCGGAGAGCAGGCCCCAGGTGACCATGATGCGAGTGATCCACAGGCGCGCGCCGACCCGGTGCATGATCAGGTTGCTCGGGATCTCGAGCGCCGCATAGCTGAGGAAGAACAGCCCCGCGCCGAGCCCGTAGGCCGCGGCCGAAATGCCGATGTCCACCACCATCTGGCTCTTCGCCAGCGCGATGTTGGTGCGGTCGAGGAAGCTGATGATGTAGGCAAGCACGAGCAAAGGCATGAGCTTGCGAAACAGCAGCGAGGTCAGTGCTTTCTGTTCCTCCGCCGGCACGGCGCGGATGTTCTGCGAGAGGGTTGACGACATGATCGGAGTCTCCTGTTGTGTGCATCCGGTCGGGCGGCCGCCGGATGCGAAGATGGGCCTGCGTCGCGCCGTCCTGGCGCGGCATCGCGCAGGCCGGAAAAGCGCTAGAAGGCCACGTTCTCCGCGCCCTTGAGTTGCAGGATCTCGCGGGCCTCGTCGGGCGTGGCGACGTCGATGTTCAGTGCCTCCAGGATGACGCGGATGCGCGCCACCTGCTCGGCACTGGAAGCGGCCAGGCGGCCCGGCCCGATCCACAGCGAATCCTCCAGGCCGACGCGCACGTTGGCACCCATGGCCGCGCCCATGGTCGCCAGGGGGATCTGGCCGCGCCCCGCGCCGAGGATCGACCAGCAGAACCGGTCGCCGAACAGGCGCGTCGCGGTCCGGTGCATGTGCATCAGGTCCTCAGGATCGCTGCCGATGCCGCCCAGGATGCCGAAGACGGACTGCACGAACAGCGGCGCCTGCACCAGGCCGCGGTCCAGGAAGTGCTTGAGATTGTTCAGGTGGCTGATGTCATAGCACTCGAACTCGAAGCGCGTGCCGTTGGCTTTGCCCAGCTTCAGGATGTTCTCGATGTCCTGGAAGGTGTTCTTGAACACGAGGTCGCGGCTCTTCTCCAGGTTCTCGCGCTCCCAGGGGTGCTTGAACTCCTTGAACCGGTTCAGCATCGGGAACAGCCCGAAGTTCATCGACCCCATGTTCAGCGAGGCCAGCTCGGGCTTGAACGTGGTGGCGGGCCGCATGCGCTCCTCGACCGACATGTGCGGGCTGCCACCGGTGGTGATGTTGATCACCGCATTGGTGGCCGCCTTGATGGCCGACAGGAAGGGGCGAAACAGCTCCGGGTCTTGCGATGGGCGGCCATCGCTGGGGTCGCGGGCGTGCAGATGCAGGATGGCCGCGCCGGCCTTGGCCGCGTCGATCGCCGCGGTCGCGATCTCGTCGGCGGTCACCGGCAGGTGCGGCGACATCGAGGGCGTGTGGATCGCGCCGGTCACGGCGCAGGTGATGATGGCTTTGGAACGCAGGGCCATGGAGAACTCTCTGGTAAAGGGGGTGGATGGGGATGCGCTCAGCTCAGCGACTCGACATTGCCGCCGACGCTGAGGCGCTCCCCGCTGACAAACCGGCCAGCGGGGCTGGCCAGGAACACGGCGGCCTGGGCGATGTCCTCGGCCTCGACCATGCTGCGCATCGACACGCGCGCGACGGCGCGCCTGCGCTGCTCGTCCAGCTCGATGCCGTTGGCCAGCGCTTTCGCCGCCAGCACGCGGTCCTGGCGCTCGCCGGCGACCACGCCCGGCAGGATGGCGTTGACGCGGATGCGGTCGGGCCCCAGTTCCATCGCCAGCGTCTCCGTCATGCCGATGACGCCGAACTTGGTGGCCGAATACGGCGTGCGCATGGGAAAGCCGAACTTCCCGGCCGCCGAGGAGATGTTGATGATGGCGCCGCCCTGCGCGGCCTTGAGCAAGGGCACGGCGCGGCGCGTGACCAGGAACACGCCGGTCAGGTTGACCGCCACCGTGCGGTCCCAGTCCTCGGGTGCGAGCGTCTCGATGGCGCCCGTGGGACCGGCGATGCCCGCGTTGTTGACCAGAACATCCAGCGCGCCGCCGTAGCGCTCGGACACGGCCGCGAACAGCGCGTCGACCTGGGCGCGGCTGGACACGTCGCAGGCCAGCACGCCCCACGCGGGACGCAGGGCACGGACGCGGGCCAGCGCAGCCTCGTCGACGTCGCACACCACGACCTCGGCGCCCGCCGCATCGAATGCGCTGGCGATCGCCAATCCGATGCCGGAAGCACCGGCGGTGACCAGGGTTCTACGACCGGAAAGAACGGCAGTCATGGCCTTGCTCCAAAAAAATCATTTTCTTATAGCTGTGATCACAGATCGCTATACGGGTAAACCCCAATCGAAAGATCCGTTCAGGACCGCCGGGGGCAAGCAGGCCATGGCCGCCGATCTGTGCTCGGTGATCACAGTCGACGGCAGAAGGTCCCTATACTTTTCCGATGGACTTCGCTGGACTCGTGACCCCTTTGACCCGCCAGACGTTGAGCAGCGACGTCTACAACCAGCTGCGCGACCTGCTGCTCTACGGGCGCGCGATGCCGGGCGAGCAACTGTCGCTTCGGACCATTGCGCAGGCCCTGGGCGTGAGCGTGATGCCCGTGCGCGAAGCGGTCCACCGGCTGGTGGCCGAGCAGGCGCTGGAGCTGTCGTCCAACCGCGCGCTGCGCGTTCCGGTCATGACCGTGAGCCAGTTCCAGGAGATCACGGCCATCCGGATCAACCTCGAAGGGCTGGCCACGGCGCGCGCCGCTGCGCGCGTGGACGAGGCCGCCTGCCAGGCCATCGCCTCGCTGCACGAGCGGTTTTCACGCGAGATCGCGTCCAAGCGTCCGGACAAGAACCGCCTGATCGCCTTCAACAAGGAGCTGCACTTCGCGATCTACGCCCAGGCGGGCATGCCGATGCTGTTGCAGATGATCGAATCGCTGTGGCTGCGCATCGGGCCGATCCTGAACTACGACCTGCGGTCCGGAACGGACAGGGTCAGGCAGCGCGAACCAGACGACCAGCACGACCGGCTGGTGGACGCACTGAAAGCGCGCGACGCAGCAGGCGCCGTCGAGGCGCTGCGCTGCGACATCCAGGGCGCAGCGGATTTCATCGTCTCGCAAGGCGTGCTGGTGACCGCGGACGCGGTGCCGACGGGCGCGCTGCCCGAGCCCGCGAAAGCCGTCAAGCGCCTGCGTGCGGGGACGCCAGCGGCATAGGTATGCAGGTGCGGCGCCGCCCCATCGGGCGGCAAGTGCGCCGTGCTGTGCCCGTCGGCGCTCCAGCGTCCCCGGCGGCGGCGCGCGCTGCACCGAGGTGCCGCCGCACGGCACCCTGCGGCAACGGGCTCAGACCCGCTCGGCCACCCAGCCCTGCACCGATTCCAGTGCCTTGGCCAGCCCGCTCGCGTCGGTGCCGCCGGCCATGGCCAGGTCCGGCTTGCCGCCGCCCTTGCCGCCGACCTGCTGGGCCACGAAGTTCACGAGTTCGCCGGCCTTGACCTTGCCCACGCTGTCGGCCGTGACGCCGGCCGCCAGCTGCACCTTGGCGCCGTCGACCACGGCCAGCACGATGGCGCCGGTCTTGAGCTTGTCCTTGAGCTTGTCCATGGTCTCGCGCAGGGTCTTCACGTCGGCACCGTCCAGGCGCGCGGCCAGCACCTTGAGGCCCTTGACGTCGATGGCCTTCGCGATGAGCTCGTCGCCCTGGCTGGACGCCAGCTTGCCCTTGAGCGCGGCGACCTCCTTGTCGAGCGCGCGGATCTGCTCCAGCGTCTGCGCGATGCGGGTCTGCAGTTCGGCCACGGGCACCTTGAGGCTGGCGGCGGCCTGCTGCACGCTGGATTCCAGCTGCTGCAGGTAGGCCAGCGCGTTCTCGCCCGTGATGGCCTCGACGCGGCGGATGCCGGCCGCCACGCCGCTCTCGGAGACGATCTTGAACAGGCCGATGTCGCCCGTGCGGCCCACGTGGGTGCCGCCGCACAGCTCGCGGCTGGTGCCGATGTCCAGCACGCGCACGCTGTCGCCGTACTTCTCGCCGAACAGCATCATGGCGCCCGTGGCCTTGGCGGCCTCGATGTCCATCACGCGGGCCAGGGTCTCGCGGTTGGCCAGGATCTCGGCGTTCACGCGCTTCTCGATCTCGGTGACCTGGGCGTCGCTGATGGGCGCGTTGTGCGTGAAGTCGAAGCGCGTCTTGTCGGCATCGACCAGCGAGCCCTTCTGCTGCACATGCTCGCCCAGCACCTCGCGCAGCGCCTTGTGCATCAGGTGGGTGACGCTGTGGTTGCGCATGGTGGCCTGGCGGCGCGCCACGTCGACCTGGGCCTTAACGGCGTCGCCGACCTTCAGCACGCCCTGCGTCAGCACGCCGTGGTGGCCGAACACGTCGGCCTTGATCTTCTGCGTGTCCTCCACGCCGAACTGCACACCCTCGGCCGCGAGGATGCCGCTGTCGCCGACCTGGCCGCCGCTCTCCGCGTAGAAGGGCGTGGTGTCCAGCACCACGACGCCGGCCTGGCCTTCGGTCAGCTGTTGCACCGCCGTGCCCTCGTGGTACAGCGCCACGACCTTGGCGGCTTCTTCCAGGTGCTCGTAGCCCGTGAAGACGTTGCCGGCGCCGCCATACTCGAGCGCGCGGTCCATCTTGAACTTGCCCGCGGCGCGGCCGGCGGCCTTCTGCTTGTCCATCGCCGCCGCGAAGCCGGCCTCGTCCACGGTCACGCCGCGCTCGCGCGCCACGTCGTTGGAGAGGTCCAGCGGAAAGCCATAGGTGTCGTGCAGCTTGAACGCGACCTCGCCCGGCAGCACCTTGGCGCCGCCCGCCAGGGCCGCGTCCAGGATCTCCATGCCGTTCTCCAGCGTCTCGAAGAAGCGCTCTTCCTCGGCCTTGAGAACTTCGACGATGCGCTGCTCCGAGGCCTTGAGGTTGGGATAGGCCTCGCCCATCAGCGCCACCAGTTCGGGCACCAGCTTGTGGAAGAACGGCGTCTTCTTGCCCAGCTTGTAGCCATGGCGGATGGCGCGGCGGATGATGCGGCGCTGCACGTAGCCGCGGCCCTCGTTGCTCGGGATCACG
Source organism: Pseudorhodoferax aquiterrae (assembly GCF_014652235.1). Classification (GTDB taxonomy): domain Bacteria; phylum Pseudomonadota; class Gammaproteobacteria; order Burkholderiales; family Burkholderiaceae_C; genus Pseudorhodoferax; species Pseudorhodoferax aquiterrae. The sequence goes on along the minus strand of NZ_BMYK01000043.1, from coordinate 5,401 downwards.
CCGTCGCTGACGAGGAAGGAAGTGGCGCGCACGTGGTCGGCGATGACCTTGAGCGAGGGGTTGGCCAGGTCGGTCGTGCCCGTGGCCTGCGCGGCCGCCTTGATGAGCCGGTCGAACAGGTCGATCTCGTAGTTGCTGTGCACGTGCTGCAGGATGGCGGCCAGGCGCTCCAGACCCATGCCGGTGTCCACGCAGGGCGCGGGCAGCTTCACGACGCTGCCGTCTTCCTGCATGTCGAACTGCATGAACACGTGGTTCCAGATCTCGATGAAGCGGTCGCCGTCCTCGTCCGGGCTGCCCGGGGGGCCGCCGGGGATGTGCGGGCCGTGGTCGTAGAAGATCTCCGAGCAGGGGCCGCAGGGACCGGTGTCGGCCATCATCCAGAAGTTGTCGCTCTTGTACTTGCCGCCCTTGTTGTCGCCGATGCGCACGATGCGGTCCGCCGGCAGGCCGATCTCCTTGTGCCAGATGTCGTAGGCCTCGTCGTCGTCGATATAGACCGTGGCCAGCAGGCGCTCGGGCGGCAGCTTGTAGACCTGGGTCAACAGCTCCCAGCCCCACTTGAGCGACTCGCGCTTGAAATAGTCGCCGAAGCTCCAGTTGCCCAGCATCTCGAAGAAGGTGTGGTGGCGCGCCGTGTAGCCCACGTTCTCCAGGTCGTTGTGCTTGCCGCCCGCGCGCAGGCAGGCCTGCACCGAGGCCGCGCGCACGTAGTTGCGCTTGTCCGTGCCCAGGAACACATCCTTGAACTGCACCATGCCGGAGTTCGTGAACATCAGCGTGGGGTCGTTGCCGGGCACCAGCGGGCTGGAGGCGACGACGGTGTGGCCCTTGGAGGCGAAGAAGTCCAGGAAGGACTTGCGGATGTCGGCGACCGACATGGGGGGGGTGGTGTTCTGGGTCATGGGGGTAAGCAGCTGAAAGCTTGTCTCGGGAATCAGGATTGGGGAGGCTGGAAGATGTCGACACCGACGCGCCGCGCGGCGGCCATCAATTGCTTGTCCTTGGTGGCCAGCGGCAGGCGCTGCTGGCGGGCCAGGTCGAGGTAGCAGGCATCGTAGGAGGTGAGGCCCCAGTCGTGGGCACGTTCGGTCCAGTAGCGGGCATCGGGTTCCAGCGGCAGGGTCTGCAGGTCCAGCACCGCCAGATGTTGCCAGCACTGCCGGATGCCTTCGGCGGAAATGCGTTCGCTGCGCAGCGCGCGCGACAGGATGTCGGCCATCTCCAGATGCCACAACACCGGCACGACCGCGTTCAGGTCGGCCAGGGCCTGCAGCACGCCGACCGAATACGCGTCCTGTTCGTCGGCGAATACCGCGCCCAGCGCGACCGAGGTGTCCAGCACGAGGTGCGTCGATGCCTGCATCAACGCCGGCCCTCGTCGCGCAGCGCGCGCCAGCTGAGGCCCAGCGTGCGCCCGCTGGCCTGCGCCAGCAAGGCGGCCACGGCCGTCTGGCGCGCATCGCGCGCGTGCTGCTGCTGCACGTAGGGAACGATCTTGGCCACCGGCTTGTTGTGCCGGGTGATGATGACCTCCTCGCCGGCTTCGGCGCGGGCCACGTACTCGCTCAGGTGGGTCTTGGCTTCGAACAGTCCGATGGCGGCCACGCGCGCCTCCGAAAGAATTGGTTGAATCAACCAGATTTTAGCCTTGTGGCACCGGTGGAACAGCCGTCGGCGGGCCTGCAACACGCGGCGGCACATTCCGGATCTCGGCCAAGGTGCGCATCCGAATGGTTTCATCCATCAAAACTGGAGAAAACCCTAGATTCCTTTGGATAACCGAGAGCCTAGGATGCGCACCGCTACCCAGCTTTCGCTCAATGAAATCCGAACCGGTCGTCCTGGCCACACCCGACTCCCTCGAGGCGCCCTCCTCGGTCGCCAAGGCGTGCCGCATCCTGCGCGCGTTGGCCGGCGGCCAGGCGCTGCGCCTGACCGACATCGCCCAGGCCACCGGCCTGGACAAGGCCACCGTGCTGCGCTTGGCCGAGATGCTCGCGCGCGAGGGCTTCGTGCGCCGCGACGAGGCCAGCAAGCTCTACCGCGGCGGCCCCGAGCTGCAGCGGGCCGGCAGCGCCGCGCTCGCGCAGTTCGACCCGCGCGCCATGGCCCGGCCCAGCCTGCTGCGCCTGGCCGGCCAGTTCGAGGACACGGCCATCCTCTCGGTGCCCAGCGGCGCCGAATCGCTGTGCCTGGACCTGGAACTGGGCCGCTACCCGATCCGCGCCAACTACTTGGAGGTCGGCAGCCGCCGCCTGCTCGGCGTGGGCGCCGGCAGCCTCGCGCTGTTGGCCTGGCTGCCGCCGCGCGAGCAGGAGGCCGCGCTCGACCTGGTCTGCGCCCAGCTCGCGCGCAGCGGCCGCTACCCCCGCATCGACCACGCACTGCTCGTCGAGCGCTGCGTCCAGGCCCGCGCACGCGGTTATGCGCTGCTGCTGGACGTGGTGGTCGAGCGCATGGGCGGCATCGCCGCGCCCATCCTGGGCGCCGACGGCCGGCCCGTGGCCGCGCTCAGCATCGCCGCGCTCAACGAACGCATCACCGAGCGCGAAGCCGAACTCGCGGCCGGCCTGCAGCGCGAGGCCGCGCTGTGCCAGAACCTTCTTCAGACCACCACCGCATGAACACCGCCTACATCGCCGGCGTCGGCAACACCGCCTTCGGCCGCCTGGAGGGCCAGGGCCCGATCGATCTCATGGCCCAGGCCGCCCGCCAGGCCCTGGCCGACGCACAGCTGCAGCGCAGCGACATCGACGGCCTGCTCTGCGGTTATGCGACCACGCTGCCGCACCTGATGCTGTCCACCTTGTTCGCCGAACGCTTCGGCCTGTCAGTGCACTACGGCCACGGCATGGCGCTGGGCGGCGCCACGGGCGCGGCCATGCTCATGCTGGCGCGCGAACTCGTGCGCGCGGGCCGCTGCCAGCGCGTGCTGGTCGTGGCCGGCGAGAACCGCCTGACGGGCCAGGCGCGCGACAGCGCGATCCAGACCCTGGCGCAGGTGGGTGACGCCGAGATGGAGGTGCCCAACGGCGCCTCCGTGCCGGCCTACTACGCGCTGCTGGCCTCCCGCTACATGCATGCGACCGGCACCACACCGCAAGACCTCGCGGAGTTCGCCGTGCTCATGCGCGCCAACGCCGCGCGCCACCCGGACGCGCATCTGCGCGAGCCCATCACCGCCGCCGACGTGGCCGCCTCCAAGCCCATCGCCACGCCGCTGCGCCTCTTGGACTGCTGCCCGATCTCGGACGGCGCCATGGCGCTCGTGGTGTCCGCCGAACCCGGTCCGGGCCCCGCGGTCGGCATTGTCGGTGCCGGCCAGGCCCACCAGCACCAACACCTGTCGGCGATCGATGACGTGCTATCCACGGGCGCCTCGGCCGCGGCCGGCCGCGCATTCGCCGAGGCCGGTCTCTCGAACGCCGACATCGACTACCTGGGCATCTACGACTCCTTCACGATCACGCTGGCCATGCTGCTGGAGGAGACCGGCTTCGCGCCGCGCGGCCAGGCGGCCGCCCGCGTGCGCGACGGCAGCTTCGCGCCCGGCGGCGCGCTGCCGCTCAACACGCACGGCGGCCTGCTCTCGTTCGGCCACTGCGGCGTGGCCGGCGGCATGGGCCATGCCGTCGAGGCCGTGCGCCAGATGCGCGGCCAGGCCGGTGGCCGCCAGCTGGCCCGCGTGCCGCAACGCGCCTTCGTGCACGCCGACGGCGGTGTGCTGTCCTCCCATGTGAGCCTGATCCTCGCCCGCGCCTAGACCTGCCATGACCGATTCCCTGCACCCCTTCACCGACGGCCTGGCCCGGGGCCAGCTGCGCTACCAGCAGTGCGAGGACTGCGGCGCGCCGCAGACGCTCTCACGCCTGGCGTGCACCGCCTGCGGCAGCCAGCGCCTGGCCTGGCGCGAGGCCAGCGGCCGCGGCACCGTGCTGGCCGCCAGCGTGGTCAGCCGCGCGCCCTCGGACGCATTCCGCCCGCTCGTGCCCTACACGCTGGTGCTGGTCGAGCTGGCCGAGGGCCCGCGCGTGGTTGGTCATGCACTGCCGGGCACCGGCATCGGCGACCGCGTGCAGGCCGGCACCTTCGCGCACGAGCGGCGCAATCTGCTGCGCTTCGCGCCCGCCGCTTGAAATTTCAGAACGAGGAGACAAGCATGCAGAAGACCCGACGCCGCCTCGCCGCGGCCCTGTGCGCACTGGTGGCCGGCCTGGGCGCCACCGCTGCGATCGCGCAAAGCTATCCCAGCAAGCCCGTCAAGCTCGTCGTGCCCTACCCGCCCGGCGGGCCGACCGACATCGTCGCGCGCGTGATCGCCCAGCGCCTGCAGACGCAGACCGGCCAGCCCTTCGTCGTCGAGAACCTGCCCGGTGCCGGCGGCAACACGGGCGCTGCCGCCGTGGCCCGCGCCGCGCCCGACGGCTACACCCTGCTCGTCGCCACCACGGCGCATGCGATCAACCCCTCGCTGTTCAAGAACCTGAGCTACCAGTTCGGCAAGGACTTCGCCCCGATCACGCAGCTCACGAGCGGGCCGCTCGTCGTCGTCGTGAACCCCGCGCTGCCGGCCCGCACGGTGCCGGAACTCATCGCGCTGGCCAAGGCCAAGCCCGGCGACCTGAACTTCGCCTCCTCGGGCAACGGCCAGTCCACGCACCTGGCTGGCGAACTCTTCAACGCCACGGCCGGCACCAGGATCCGCCACGTGCCCTACAAGGGCAGCGCGCCGGCCCTGACCGACACCATGGCCGGCCAGACCCAGCTCATGTTCGACACCATGCTGTCGGCCATGCCGCACGTGAAGGGCGGCAAGCTGCGCGCCATCGCCGTCACGAGCGCCCAGCGCTCGCCGGCCGCGCCCGATCTGCCCACCGTGGCCGAGAGCCTGCCGGGCTTCGAAGCGATTGCCTGGAACGGCTTGCTGGCGCCGGCCAACACACCGCGCGAGGTGCTGGCCAAGCTCAGCACCGAGCTGCGCACGGCCATGGAGCAGCCCGAGGTGCGCGAGCGCTTCGAAGCCCAGGGCTTCGCCGCCGCCTGGACCGCACCCGAAGCCTTCGCGGGCTTCATCCATGCCGAGATCGACAAGTGGGCCAAGGTCGTCCAGGTCTCTGGCGCCACCATCGAATGAAGCAAGCGCCCAGCGGCCGAGCGCAGCGATGGCCCGAACCCCAGGCCGAGCGCAGCGATGGCCCGGATGGCATTTACCCCTGTGCCACTGCCGAGGAGCGCAGCGCCATGGGCTGCGCGGGGAACCTCGCGCTTTGTCATCTGACTCATTGCGCTTGTCCGAGCGAAGTGAACGCAGTGAACGCAGCGAGTTGCGCAATGCAGCCCATGGCGCGAGCACCGCAGGTTGCCCGGAGCGCCAGCGCAGGGACAGGGGCACCGGGGT
>NZ_BMYK01000042.1:30420-37648 GCF_014652235.1 Pseudorhodoferax aquiterrae | reverse complement strand
CTCCGCTGGCGCTCCGGGCAACCTGCGGTGCTCGCGCCATGGGCTGCATTGCGCAACTCGCTTCGTTCACTGCGTTCACTTCGCTCGAACAAGCGCAATGAGTCAGATGTTGAAGCGCGAGGTTCCCCGCGCAGCCCATGGCGCTGCGCTCCTCGGCAGGGGCACAGGGGAAAGTCCCATTCGGGCCATCGCTGCGCTCGGCCTGGGGCTCGGGCCGTCGCTGCGCTCGGCCTGGGCTTTGGAGGGGGTGGCTGTTCTGTTTCATCAGCACAGCTCCGGCACCACCGGCACCGCCACGGCGCTGGCATCGGCGAAGGGGTTGGGCAGGGCGCGCAGGTCGGTCGGCGCGCTGGCGCCCTCGACCGCGATGACCGACAGCAGCTCGGGCAGCTGCCAGGGCGACAGCGCGAGCTGCTGCGCGCCGTCGGCGGCCAGGGTGGGCAGCAGCTGCCAGGCGTCGCCCTGGCGCTGGAACATCCGCAGGCCGCGCAGCTCCTGCACGCCGGCCACGCGCGAGACCTCGACCTCGAGTTCGCGCGAGCGCACGTCGCGGCCCAGTGGCCAGCCGCTGCCGTCCAGGCCGCCAGGCGCCAGCGGCCAGAGCAGGCGGCGCAGGGCTTCGCGCACGTCCAGCAGCACGCGGTCGCGCGCATGGCCGTCGCGCACCAGCACGGCCACCGACAGGCCCAGCGCCACATAGTCGCAGCCGATCACATAGAGCTCGGTGGCCAGCGGCGTGCGCACCGAGAGGTGGGCATGCAGGCGCTCGATGAAGGGGCGGTCGGGCCGCGGGTTGGGAGCGGGCGCCAGCGGCGCGGCGGGCAGCGCCAGCACGCTGACCACGCCGGGCACATGGAAGCGCCGGTCGCGCGGCTTGAAGCGCGGCAGCACCTCGATGCGGCCGACGTCGATGGACGGCGTCTCGCGCGCGAGGCTGCGGTAGTCGTCCTCGGTCACCGCGCGGTCGCGGTGGCGCAGCCGGGCCGGGATGCGGCGCTCGGCCACGGCCAGGGTTTCGGCGTCCTCGCCGCCGACCAGCGGCAGCGGCTGCAGCACGCGGATGGGCGGCGCGGTCTGGCCGGACAGCAGGGTGCCCGTCAGTTCGGTCAGCGCCAGCGGCGGCAGGTTGCCGGCGCGGCCGCCGCCGAAGCGGCCCAGCGCGAGCCGCACGCGCATGCCGGCCTCGGGCACCTTGCCGCGCAGACCGTCGCCCAGGCGCAGCGTGCCGGCCTCGGCGTCGAGTTCGTAGGCGGTGGCGTCGCGGGCGACCTGCGGGTCGGCATGGATGGCGGCCAGGTCGTCCACGCGGCGCCAGGGCTGGTAGCCGCGGCCCGGTGCCTCGACCTCGATCCGCAGGCTGGCGGCATCGACCGAGCCCAGCGGCAGCGCGAACTGCTGGTCGGCCGCGCCATTGGAGGTGCCCAGCACGCGGCCGGCCAGCGTGCTGCGCTGGTCGATCTCCACTGCGTTGATGCCGATCCAGGCCAGCGGCAGCTGCAGCACGGGCTCGCCCGGTTGCGGGCGCAGGCGCAGCCAGGCCACCAGGCGCGCGGCGCGGGACGGGTCGTCCAGCCGCGGCGGGGCGTCGCCCACGCCGGCCTGCGGGTTCTCGCCCACGTCGTTGGAGGGCGCCCAGATCGCGCGCTCGTCGGGCAGCTGCAGGCGCAGGGTGCCGGCGCGGGCCAGGCCGGCGCTGGTGTCGGTTCCGCCCTGCACGGGCAGGGTCAGGTAGGCGGTGTCGAAGTCCGTCGCGCCGCGCGTGCTCATCTCCCAGAGCACGGGCACCGGCGTGGCCGCCGTGACCTCGTCGAAGGGGCCGGCCGGGCGCACGGCCGGCACCACGCCGACCGAGAGCAGCGGCGGCAGCGCCGCATCGCCGCCGCCCAGCGCGTTGCGCACGGCGGTGTTGACCGCGCCCTGCAGTTCAGCCTGGCGCGCGGGCGGGGCCAGCAGCGCGATCCACAGCGCGCGGTCCACGCTCTGCGCGAACACGTCGACCCCCTCGGGCGCGGCGCGGCCCTCAGCGAACACGGGCGTGGTCTGGTAGGCCTTGAGCGCGCCGCCGATGCGGTGGATGCGGGCCAGGCCCTGCAGCAGCGCGCTGCGCTGGGCCAGCTGCGCGGGCGGCAGCGCGCGCTTGATGTAGGCCTCGCCCGTGATGGGCAGCACCGTGGTCTCGGCCAGGGTCTCGAAGGGCACGGCGGCCTTGAGCAGCGCGCGCGGCTGCAGCGTGTGGGCGGCCAGCTCGGTGTCGCGCGCGAATGCCAGGCCCACGATGCCGCGCGCCGGCAGTGCGGGTTGCAGGCCCATGCCCAGCAACTTGAGGAAGACCAGGCGCTGGCGCTCGGGCACGAGGTTGGCGCGGTACAGCAGCGTATCGCCGAGCCAGGCGAACAGCTCGATCAGCGTGCGGCCGGGGTCGCCCTGGCGCGGGTGCGTCCATTCCGGCGTATGGGCAGGGATGCGTGCGATCAGTTCCTCGACGAGGTCGTCGAAGCGGCGGTCGTCGAGTGAGGGAGGCAGGAGCGGCATGGCGTCAACCCTCCAGATCTACGGTCACGTTCATGGCGGCCGACTGGCCCGTACGGGCCAGCCGGTAGGCGATTTCCACGCGCACCTGGCTGGGGGCGCCCGCGACCTCCCAGACCTCCACGCTGTCCAGCAGGATGCGGCTCTCCCAGCGCGTCAGTGCGTCCTGCACGAGATCGCGCATCTCGCGCCGCGTGGCAATGGTGTTGGGCGCGTGCAGCAGCCGGTCCAGCCCGCCGCCGAATTCGGGCCGCATGAGCTGCTCGCCGGGGCGCGTGGACAGGATGGCGCGAATGCCGTCGCGCACGCTGGTGGCGAGGTCCGGCCAGGCCAGCGCGCCATGCGCGTCCGGTAGCGGCAGCAGGGGCCAGCCGATGAGGGGGCGTGGATGCGCGCTCATGATTTCGGCGGAATCTTCGGGAACGGCAGGCAGATCTTCATGGAGAAGATCCAGCCGAACACGATGTTGAAGAGCCCCAGGAACAGGTTCAGCACCAGGAAGGCGCAGATCGTGATAATGGGGATGTTGAAGCTGCAGATCCAGCTCAGGCCGAACTTGCTGCTCTGGCCTTCGCCGTCGAGCAGCTTCTTGCTCGCGCCGGACAGCAGGCTTTGCAGCGAAGGCGGCACGACGAAGGCCACGCTGGGGCGGAGCGCATCGAGCAGGCTCTTGTCGCTGGGGTCGGGCAGCGCGATCTGCACGGGCGGCGCGCCCGCGCCCTCGTACCAGGCCGCGATCACGAAGGGCTCGCTGGCCTCGCCCCAGACGGTGCGCGCCGGGCAGGCACCCTCGGGCGCCAGCCGCACGAAGGCGCGCAGCTGGTAGCGCGCACCGGGCTCGTCGAAGCGTCCGCGCTTGCCCTTCACGGCCGCCAAGCGGCTTTGCATGGCGGCGTGCATGGCGTCCAGCAGGCGCTGGGCGGCGGCGGCCTCCATGGCCGGCCATTCGGCGGGCATCTCGACGCTGCCGGCCTGCTGCTGCAACACCAGGGCCTGGGCCTGCTGCAGGAACTGGTCGGCGCGCACACGGCGCGGCTGGGTCTCGCCTGCGCGCAGCACCAGCGGCAGCTGCAGCGTGGAGAGCGCCTGCAGGATGGGCGCGCCGCCAGTGCCGAAGGCACCGAACTCGCTGGCCAGCTGGCGCAGCAGCAGCACGAAGCGGGCGAGGGCCGCATCGGCATCGGCCTGCTCGCTGTCCTTGAGCCAGGCGGCCGTGACGGACTGGCCCGTGCGCGGCAGGCCCATGGCCTGGCCCTGCAGCGCCAGCACCAGGTGGTCGCGGAAGGCGGCCGAGCGCGGGCCGAAATCGGTGCCGGGCGCGGCGGCCAGTTGCTCGTCCTGTTCGCTGATCTCGCTGCTGACCGTGGGCACCAGGCCGTAGTAAAGCGTCTGGCCGGCCTCGGCGCAGACATCGGGCGGCGCGAGGTAGAGCGGGATGGTGGCTTCCTCCAGCGCGCTGTCGGGCTGGGTGCGCGTGAAGGCGGCGAGCTGGCGGTCGATGTCGGGCACGCCGGTCAGGCCCTGCTTGCCGCGCGCGGCGGGCAGGGGGTCGGCGTCGGCGCCGCCCACGCGCGTGAGCGGCAGCCAGCCGTGGATGCGGCCGGCCGACTTCATCCAGCCCTCGGCGCGGCCGTCGGCGCCGATGCGGCGCAGCACCAGGCCGGCGGCCTGGATGCGCTTGGGGTCCAGCCGCGGTTCGCCGGCCGTGTCGCACCAGGCCTCCAGCAGCGCGAGGTGGAACTGGCGCTGGATCGGCTGGAACAGCTTGAGCGTGCCCTGGGCGTCGAGCGCGCGGGCACGCAGCGCGCGCAGGCGCTCGTGGCCGGCCGGGCTGCGCAGGTCTTCGAGCGTGGCGGGCAGGAAGTCGTCGTCGCTGCGCTGCAGCAGCCAGGGGCGGGGGCTGCGGGCGAGGCTGCGGGGGGCGCCGAGGAGGATGGGGTGGTGGGCCATGTCAGCTGTCCTCGGCCGAGCGCAGCGATGGCCCGATTCGGTTCCCGCTCCCCGGGGCCCCTGTGCCCACGCCGAGGAGCGCAGTGGCCTGGGCGGCGCGGGGAACCTCGCGCTTCGTGATCTGACTCATTGCACTTGTTCGAGCGTAGTGAACGCAGTGAACGGTGCGAGTTGTGCAATGCGCCCAGGCCGCGAGCACCGCAGGTTGCCCGGAGCGCCAGCGCAGGGTCGTGGGCACCGGGGTCGCCCTTTCTTTGGTTACTTTCTTTCGGCGAAACAAAAGAAAGTGACTGCACTGCCGGGGGCACATCCCGGCCTCTGGTGCCTGTGCGAACACGATGTCTGATCGGAGTGAGGAGGGGGGGGCTTCACCCCCACACCCCGACTCACTTTCTCTTGCTTCGCCCAGAGAAAGTAAGCAAAGAGAAGGCGACCCCGGTGCCCCTGTCCCTGCGCTGGCGCTCCGGGCAACCTGCGGTGCTCGCGCCATGGGCTGCATTGCGCAACTCGCACCGTTCACTGCGTTCACTTCGCTCGGACAAGCGCAATGAGTCAGATGACAAAGCGCGTGGTTCCCCGCGCAGCCCATGGCACTGCGCTCCTCGGCAGGGGCACAGGGGAAAGTCCCATTCGGGCCATCGCTGCGCTCGGCCTGGGGCTCGGGCCTTCGCTGCGCTCGGCCGTTGGTAGGGCGTGCGAGGGGTTTCATGGCATCACCACACATTCCCCGCCCCCGGCGTATAGCTCGCGCTGATCACCGCATTGGTCTGGAGCACCGCGCACTTGACGATGCCCGAGAAGTCGGCCAGGGCCGCATCGACCTTGACCATGCCGGCCGTGACCTGCACGTTGGCGGCCTGCACCGAGACCTTGGCCGCGGCCGTGACCGTGATGCCGGCGGTCTCCAGCTGGATGCGGTTGCCGTTGGCGTCCTCCAGCGTGAGCTGGCTGGGGCCATCCTTGAGCACCACGCGCGTGCCGCCCGGGGTTTCCAGGGTCAGCGTCTCCTGGCCGCTCTGGTCGACCAGCGTGATCTGGATACCGTTCTTCGAACGCAGGCGCTTGGTGCGGTTGACACCGCCGGCCTCGATGTCGGCCGGCGCCGCGGCGCTGCCGTTCCACAGGCCGCCCACGATCAGCGGCGCACGCGCATCGCCCTGGGCCATCAGCACCAGCACCTCGTCGTCCACGTCGGGCAGCATGCAGCAGCCACGCTGGTCGCCCGCGAACGGGGCCACGACGCGGGCCCAGAGCGGCGCGTCCTGGTTTGCGGCGCCGTCGAAGGCGAGCAGGCGGACCTGCACGCGGTTGAGCCGCTCGGGGTCGTCCAGCGAGACCACGCGCGCGAGCAGGGCCAGCGCGGCCCAGGGCGGCGGGGTCAGGAAGGGCAGGTCGCGTTGCATCAGGTCCCCAGGTAAGCCGTCTCGGCCTGGAATTCGGTGCGGTAGCCCTGGCGCTGGTCGAACAGATGGCGGGCCTGCACCACGTAGTAGCTGTTGTCGAACTGCGGCGCGATGCCGGCCAGCCGCACATGGCAGCCCACGCGCAGCCGCGCATTGCCCTCGGCCACGCCCTCGGCGCGCACGAAGCGGCGGGCGCGCTGGTCGAACGCGGCCTCGGCCACGGCGCGGGCCTCGGCGTCGCTCTGCACGGCCGGGCCGGCCAGGTGCAGCGGGCGCTCGCCCAGCGCCTCGCGGGCCCAGTCGGGCCCGCTGCGGCCGCTGCCAGGGCCGCCGTGCGCGAGGGCGCTGGCTTCGCCGTGCACAGTGGCGCCGTCGCGCGCGTTCCAGCCCGAGACGCTGACGGCGCTGACCTGCTCGGCCAGGTCGGCCGTGATGCGCACGCGCGCGAGCTGGCTGTAGAGCAGGAGTTCCAGGCTGCCGCGCTGCACCTCGCCGCGCGGCGCCGCCTGCAAACGCTGGCCGACCACCTGCAGGTCGGCATCGAAGCGCGCGAGCAGCCGGCGCAGGAAAGCCAGGTCGGTTTCGTCGAGCTGGGCCCAGGTGCCGCGCGGCTGGTCGAGCGCGGTCACGTCGACGGCCAGGCCCAGTTCGCCCGCGATGGCGCGCGCCACCTCGGCCGGCGACTGGTCGGTGTAGACGCGCGTGCGACGCGCGCGGCGGGCGCTGCCCAGCGCGTCCTCGGCCAGCACCACGAGCTCGGGCGGCTTGCCGTAGTCGCAGACCATCTCGAGCGCGCTCACGCGGCCCTGGAAGATCTCCGTGGGCGTGGCCGCATCGCCGCTGTAGACCGCCAGCTCGGCGCCCAGGCGCAGCGTGGAGCCGGCGTCGAACGCGAGCTCGGGGCTGCCGTCGGTCGCGACCCAGTTGTTGAGCCGCAGCTCCAGGTGCGAGAGGCCGCCCTCGTTCTCTTCCATGCGCAGCGCCAGCAGCTGGGTGCTGAGGCGGGCGTCCTCCTGCCCGGCGATGTGCAGCGTGGGGCGCGCACTGAAGATCGCGCTCTGGCTCAGGGTGGCTTCGGTCATCTGGGTCTACCGGTCGCACAAACGTGCTTCGCGCTCGGCGCGCAGGCGCAGGGTCTGCTCGATCTGTGCGGCCAGCGCCGCGCCGTCGGGCGCCGCGGCGGCCGGTGCCGGCGCCTCGGCCGGCGGCGGGGGGCTGATCTCTGCGCTGACTTCTTCGAAGGTGACGGCCATGCTCTTGCTCCTCAACCGAACTGGATGCGGCCGTGCAGGTCCGCCTGGACGCCCACATCGGCACTGAGGCTGCCGCCGGCCTGCACCACGGCC
>NZ_BMYK01000042.1:0-30410 GCF_014652235.1 Pseudorhodoferax aquiterrae | reverse complement strand
ACGGCCCGGCCGCCGGGGCCGAAGGCGGCGCCGGCCACGGGCGGCGCCGGCAGCAGGCTGGCGCGCGCGGCGCCCAGGTCGACCGACACGCTGGGCGGCGCGATGGACAGGCCCGCGAAGGCCGGCCCGGCCGTGGCCGTCAGCGCGGCGCCGACGCTGAGGCCGGCACCCGCGCTGGCGCCGATGCCGACGCCGGCGCCCGCACCGATCGACAGGCCCGCACCGGCACCGGCCGAGAAATCCGCCGCGGCCGACAGCGTCACGCTGCCGCCCACCGACAGCCCCGCTTCGGCGCCGAAGCGCAGGCTGGCCGAGGCATTGGCGCTGGCGATGGCGCGCGCGGCGCGTGGGTCGCCCAGCGCGTTGGCCACGCTGGCGGCGCCGGCACCCGGCGCGGCGCGCACCGGATCGGCCGGCAGGCTGCGGTCCACCGGCGGGGCGGGGCTCCTGTTGCTCTGGAACTCGACCTCCTGGCTGGCCAGCGTGAGTGCGATGGACGAGCGCAGCGGCACGCCTTCGGCCGAAAAGAAGTCCAGCGTCTCCTTGAACTGCTCGACCACGCCGCGAAAGCGGTAGCTGCCCCAGCCGAACTCGACCTTGGGTGCGAACTTCTTGCTGCCGTCCTTCGCCGGCTCCAGGAGGCCGCTGATGTGGGCCGTGACATCGCGCACCGAGACGCCGGTTTCGGTGGTGTCGAACACCAGCGTCATGCTGAGCTTGCCGCTGCTTTTCTTGACGAACTGGCGCGCGCCGTTGTTGCCGTTGCGGTCGTCGAACTCGTTGCTGACGGTGTATTCGAGCGAGGCCGGGTTGAACTGCAGCACGAAGGGCGCGCCGCCCGCGCCCGGGCCGTCCAGCACCTTGAAGGTGGCGCTGGCCACGGTGGGGGCGTCGGGCAGCCAGGCCATCACGCCGCTCCTTCGTCGTACAGGCGCAGGCCTTCGTGCGCGAGGTGCAGTTCCTCGATGCCGACCTCGGTGCCCTTGGCGTTGAGGTCTGCGGCCTTGAACTTGACCGGAAGGCAGCGGTCCAGGCCCCAGGTCAGGGCCGGGTGGCCGGCGCTGTCCTGCACCACGATCTCGGCCGACAGTCGGTAGGCGTAGGCGCCGCCTCCCACCAGCTGGAACCAGCGGAACAGGTCGCGCGAGCGCGTCATGCCGCGCTTGAGCACCACGGTGGCGAAGCTGACCTGGCCGGCGCGCTGGGTGGCACCGTAGTTGGCGCCGCCGGCGCGGATCAGCTTGGGCTCCATGGTCGCCTCCAGGCCCGTGCATTCGGCGAAGGCACCGCTGCAGACCTCGACCGCACCGCCGCCGCCGCTGCCCGCGCGCTTGAACGTGACCGCGAAGCGGAACACGTGCAGGCCGATGAAGGCGGTGTCGGTGCTCATGGGGATTCCTCCGCCAGTGCATCGACGCTGGCTGCGTGGCCGAGCTTGAGCACCACGGTGATCCGTTCGATGGCCATGGCCGGGCGCACCTGCAGCACGGCGACGAGGCGGCCGGCGTCCAGATCGGCCTGGGTCATGGTGCTGCGGTCGCAGCGCACCGAGAAGGCCTGCGCGCGCGTGGCCCCGCCAAAGGCGCCGGCCTGCCAGAAGCCGGCCAGCAGTTCCTCCAACGTGCCGCGCAGGCGCGCCCAGAGCGCCGGGCCGTTGGGTTCGAAGACCGCCGTGTCGCCGGCGCGCTGCGCGGCCTGCAGCAGCGTGCCGAGCAGGCGGCTGGCGCCGCCGAAGCGCCAGGGCTCCAGCGCCGAGGCGCTCACGTCGGACTGCAGGGCCCAGCCCTCGGACTGCTGCGCGAACAGGCACACGCGCCGGGCCAGCAGGGCGGACGGGCTGTCGGGCGCCAGGCCCCAGGCCGGCACCGGCTCTGCGCCGCCGACGTCGCGCAGCAGCGCCAGCGAGCGGTCGCCGGCCACTGCGCGGTGGGTGCCCAGCGTGACCGCGCCCTGGGCGACGAGGCCGGCCAGCACGCCGTCGGCCGGCTCCAGGCCCTGCGGCAGGTCGCCGGCCGCGGCGCGCGTGCGCAGCCAGGGCCAGGCCAGTTGCGACAGCGCCTCGGCGGGGCGGCCCTGGGCGGTGTCTTCTGCCATGCCGTCGGCCAGCACGCCGGCCTGTTCCAGGTAGTTCAGAAAGTCGGCCTGCGCGTGCACGCCGGCAACGCTGCGCGTACCGGCCTCGGGCAGCGGCAGCGCGGCCAGCAGGGTGGCGCTGCGCCGGTGGCGGGCCAGGAAGCCGCGCACGCGGTTCAGCGCCTCGCGCCATTGCTGGTAGCCGGCGGCGTCCAGGCGCGGCGCGGGCACGCGCTGCAAGGCCGTGTCGGGCTCCGGCGCTTCCTCCACGTCGCATGGCGCGAAGCCCTCGGGCGGTGGCGCGAGCGCGCGCGCGGTCTCGGGCGGTGGTGGCAGGCCAGCGCACAGGTCGGGCAGGTCGGGCAGCAGCACCAGGCTGGCCTGCGGCAGGCCGTAGAGGTGTTGCAGGCCGCGCCAGCTGGCGGGCTCGTGCGGCGCAAAGGGCGCGGCCGCAGGCAGCAGCCGTGCCAGGCGCGCGGCGCGCTGGGCTGTGCGCGTGGCGTTGTCCTGCTGCACGGGCCAGGGATCGCCCACGCGCACGACGATGGCGCGCCTGCCGCCGCGCGCAAAGAAGCTGCGCACGGCCGCACCCAGGTAGCTGGCGCAGCGGCGTGTGCCGGCCGGGTCCACGGCGCGCCGGTCCCAGTCGTAGAAGCGGTCGAACAGGTGCCAGCTGTCCAGCGCCAGCGGCAGGTCCAGCAGGTCTTCGATCTGGGTCGAGGGGCGCGCCCAGGGGCC
The DNA here is from genome assembly GCF_014652235.1 of Pseudorhodoferax aquiterrae. GTDB lineage: Bacteria > Pseudomonadota > Gammaproteobacteria > Burkholderiales > Burkholderiaceae_C > Pseudorhodoferax > Pseudorhodoferax aquiterrae. The sequence continues at coordinate 27,599 of NZ_BMYK01000042.1, read as the reverse complement.
GCGGACCCAGCCACCCGCATCCAGCTGCGCGCGCAGCGCGTCGGGCAGCGGCCGGCCGGCGCGCCGGCCGACGAAGCCGACGAAGCAGGCGACGTCCGAGCGGTAGAGGTCGGCGGGCGCGCTGGAGGCGACAGGTTCGAAGACCAGGCCCATGTCAGTTTCCTGGTGTCCGTGCTGTGGCCGAGCGCAGCGATGACCCGAATCGGTCCCCGCACCCGGGGCCCCTGTGCCCACGCCGAGGAGCGCAGTGGTCTGGGCGGCGCGGGGAACCTCGCGCTTCAACATCTGACTCATTGCACTTGTTCGAGCTGAGTGAACGCAGTGAACGGTGCGAGTTGTGCAATGCGCCCAGGCCGCGAGCACCGCAGGTTGCCCGGAGCGCCAGCGGAGGGTCGTGGGCACCGGGGTCGCCCTTTCTTTGGTTACTTTCTTTCGGCGAAACGAAAGAAAGTGACTGCGCTGCCGGGCGCATATCCCGGCCTCTGGTGCCAGCAGGAAACACTACGTCTGATCGCAATGAGGAGGTGGGGGCTTCTCCCCCACACCCCGACCTACTTTTCTTGTCTCGCCAAGAAAAGTAGGCAAAAGAAGGCGACCCCGGTCCCCCTGTCCCTCCGCTAGCGCTCCGGGCAACCTGCGGTGCTCGCGCCATGGGCTGCATTGCGCAACTCATGCTGTTCACTTCGTTCACTGCATTCGAACAAGCGCAATGAGTCAGATGTTGAAGCGCGAGGTTCCCCGCGCAGCCCATGGCACTGCGCTCCTCGGCAGGGGCACAGGGGGAAGTCCCACACGGGCCATCGCTGCGCTCGGCCTGGGGCTCGGGCCTTCGCTGCGCTCGGCCTGGGCTGGTGGCTCGGGGGGATGCCATCGTCTTCTCAGGCGCTGTACTCGAGCGCTTCGGCGGACAGCACGACTTCTTCCATCGCCACATCGCCGCCACCCTTGCCGGCCAGCGTGGGCCCCGTGTACTTCATCGGGATCACGCCGCGCAGCACCCAGGACTGCACGGGCTTTTGCGCCTCGTCGAGCAGCGTGATGGTCACGCTGCGCTGGGCCGCCGGGCCCTGCGTGCGCGCGCTGCCGATCCAGTCGAACAGGGTCTTGGAATTGAGGATGCCGCGCTTGAGCGTGACGTCGGACACCTTGTGCACGCCGGCGACCTTGCGCACATGGTTTTCCTTGTCGTTGCCGAAGCGGTACTCGGCCACCGTGAGCTCGGTGCCGATGCCCGAAACATCGGAGAAGCCGCCGAAGACCTCGCCGCCGTCGAAGTTGACGATGAAGTTGAAGGCGCCGTAGGGGGTGGTGCGATTCGCCATGGTGCGCTCCTCAGGCCGCATCGGCCGTCATCTGGCCGATGCGGAAGATCACGAACTCGGCCGGCTTGAGGATGGCCACGCCGATCAGGCAGACCAGGCGGCCGTTGTCCAGGTCGTTCTGGGTCATGACGCTGCGGTCGCAACGCACGAAGAAGGCCTGCTCGGCCGTGCTGCCCAGCAGCGCGCCATTGCGCCACTCGTTGTAGAGGAAGTCGGCGATGGTCTGGCGCACGTTGGCCCACAGGCGCTCGCCGTTGGGCTCGAACACGGCCCATTGCGTGCCGCGGTCGATCGAGGACTCCAGGTAGTTGAAGTAGCGCCGGTCGGACACGTACTTCCATTCCGGATCGCTGGACACCAGCCGCGCGCCCCAGACCCGGTAGCCGCGCCCGGAGAGGTAGCGCAGGCAGTTCACGCCCAGCGGGTTGAGCAGTTCCTGCTGCGCGAAGTTGATGTCGAGCTCGAAGCGCAGCGCACCCGTCACGACCTCGTTGGCCGGCGCCTTGTGCACGCCGCGCTGCACGTCGTTGCGCGCGTAGATGCCGGTCACGAAGCCCGAGGGCGGCAGCTCGATCTCGCGCGGGATGTCGTCGTGGCCGGGCCGGGCCAGCGGGTTGGCCACCACCACCCAGGGGTAGTAGAGCGCGGCATGGCGCGAATCGACGCGGCCACGCGCGGTGCGCATGTCGCCGGGTGTCTGGCGCGGCGCGCAGTCGAGCACGGCGATGCGGTAGGCGCGGCGGCGCTCGGCATGCGCGATCAGCGCGTTCTGCACGGCCGGGCCTTCGGCATAGGCGCTGCTGCCGGGCGCTGCGACGATGGACACGTCTTCCAGGCCCGAGAGCACGGCCAGCGCGGCGGCGTAGCTGCCTTCGGTGGTCTCGGCGCCCAGCGTGGGCGCGTTGCCGTCGCTGCCGCCGGTCAGGGTGAGCAGGCGGCGGCCCTCGGTATCGCCGGCCACCGCGGGCAGGGCGCGCACGGCGGCCAGCAGCTCGAAGGCGTCCACCTCGGCGCCGACCTCGGCCATGACCAGGTTGGTGAGCGCCTCGGCCCGGCTGCCGGGGGTCTGTGCCAGCACCGTGCCCAGCCAGCGCGGATGGGCGCGCGCCAGGCCCAGGTCTTCCCAGGTCTGGGCACCGCCGTCGGCATCGATGACGTCCAGCGCCAGCGTCAGCAGGGTGGCGCTGGCGCCGTCGCCGCCGGGCACGTCGGCCGGGCCCAGGCCCGTGAGGTCGAGCGCTGTGGCGTCCGCTTCAGCCCAGGTGGCGCCGCTGCCCTGGTACAGCGTCTCGGCGTCGTCCACCGTGATGGCCAGCAGGCTGCCGGCCGGCGCGGTGGCCATGGTGCGCAGCGTCGCCGGGCGCTGGGCCACGCGGAACAGCACGCGGCCGTTGCCGGCCGCGCCTGGAAAGCGCGCGCGCACCACCACGCTGGCGTCGGCATCGGCGCCGGTCAGCAGCGCGCCCGCCGCGTTCTGCGCGCCGTTGACGGTGCGTACCACGTACAGCCGCGAGCCGCCGTTGTCGAAGTAGGCGCGCACGGCATGGGCGACGTAGTTGAGGTTGCGCGTGGCGTCGGTCAGATCGGCCAGGCCCAGGTTCTCCAGAGCGCCATAGATGTGCTCGAAGTCGGTCAGGCTGGTGACGAGTTCGGGCACGCCCGTCACCGGTCCGCGCCGTGTGGGTCCGACGAAGGCCGTGGTGCTGGTGCCCACGCCCTCGATGGATTTGGCGCGGAAGCTGGTTTCTTCCACATAGACGCCGGGTGCCAGGTATTCGGGCATGGCCTAACTCCTTTCATGCAGGCGGAAAACGCACTCGGTGGTCATGGCACGGCGAGCACGAGGGACAGGGACAGGGTGCGGCCGGCCGCGAGCGCCACGGCCTGGGTCGCGTTGGGCAGCGTGGCGGCGCGGGCTTCGAGGCGCTCGGGATCGACCAGCGGCAGCGCGGCCGGCGCGCGGCCGGCCTGGACCGAAGCCAGCGGGGTGCGCAGGCCGGCGGCCGGATCGAACACCCATTGCAGCTCGGCCGCCAGTTCGCTGACGACCATGGCATCGGGGTCGTCCGACCAGGTCGTGACGGGCACGCCGGGCACCGGCACCAGCGCTTCGCCGCGCCAGTCCGACAGGCCGCGCGCGAGCACGCGGCCGTCGGCGCGCACCAGCAGCAGCGCGCCGCCCAGCGCATCGCCGCCGGGCTGCGCATGCAGGCTGGCACGCAGCAGCGACCAGTTGGCCCCCGTGGGCGCTGCGGCGGCGGGGTAGAGCGCCAGCTCCACCGGCGTGAACAGGTCGTCGGGCTGGCCGGCCACGGGGTCGCGCGGCAGCCTCAGCACTGCGCGGCGCGGCAGGTAGCGGCCCAGCGGGTCCTGCACGCTGAGCGCCAGCTCGACGCTGCCGGGCGCGGGGGCCGCGGGCGGCAGCGCGAAGGCGGCCGCGTGCGCGGCCAGCGCATCGGCGCCCACGACCACGTACAGGCCGCTGCGGTTGCGCCGCAGCGTGCCGCCGGCCAGCTGCAGCTGCAGCGGCGTGTCGATCTGCGCGCGCGTGACGGCATCGATGCAGCGCACGGCGCCCAGCACGCGTGTTTCCACGCGCTCCAGCTCGCGCAGCAGCAGCGCGGTCATTTGTGCACCCTTCGGCCTGCGGCCCGTCCCGCCGAGCGGGAGCGAGCTTGCTTGGGGCGGCCCGGCGCTGCGCTCACGGGTGCACTCCCGCGGGCACGGCCGTGCCGTGGACGAAGCGCGTGGCGACCACGGGCGCGGCGTCGAGCAGCCGGTCCGGGTCCAGCCGCACGCGGCGCGCGATGTAGGAGACCGACAGCCGGTAGGGCGGCTCCAGCGCATCCCAGATGCGCATCATGTCCTCGGTGCTGAGTTCGGACGGGATGATCTGCACCACCTCGTCCGGCGCCCAGCCGGACTCGGGCGACAGCGCCGAGGCGTCCAGGATGGGGTGCTGGTAGAGCTGGCGCATGGCCCAGGCCATGGGCAGCAGCTCGTCCTGCGGGTTGCCGGCCCAGGCCGTCAGCAGCAGGTGCAGGTCCAGGCCCAGCGGCGGCTGCTGCTCGGGCGACATGCGGTCGGGCCGGGCCTGGCGCAGGTGCTCGTTGACGGTCAGGCGGTAGCAGTACAGCGTGAGCCGCGTGGCATCGTCCTGCGGCCCGGCCAGCTCGCCCGAGGACAGCAGCACGAAGTCGCACGCGGGCATGGCCTGGCCCGCCACCTCGGCCGGGTAGGTGTTGCGCAGGTAGGTCACGAGGGACTGCCCCACCGAGTGGATCGCCTGGATGTTGGCCATGGTCGCCGCGTCATGCCTTTCAATGCGTTCCGGACGGGGGGCGTGCTGCACGGTAGATCGCGCCGTGGCCCGGCAACGGCACCCGCTCGATCCGGCCTTGCTGCAGCAGGGCGGACAGCGCCTGCTGCAGCTCCTGCGCCGTGACCAGCAGCCCGGCCGTGCCCAGCCACCATTGCGCGATGCCCTCCTCGGAATCGGCCGCGAACGGATGGCGCGCCAGGTAATCCAGGATCACCTGCTGCGCCTGCTGCCACGCTGGTTCCGCCGGATCGTGCAATCACACCCCCAGTCCGTCTGGGCCATGGCATTGCGAATGCCGTGCCAGCCCGAAGGCCGCAGCCAAGTGCTTGATCCGATGGGGTTTTGTGCCGTGCGCACCGCGCAGATGGGTCGCCGGCGACCCGGTGCTGCAGACCCGCCGGGTCCGCGCCGCACCCGGTGGCTACAGGCCGTGCTTCTTGAGCAGCTTGCCCAGCGCGCGCCGTTCCTTGCCGGCCAGACGGGCGGCGTGGGTCACGTTGCCCTGGGTCTGCGCCATCAGGGCCTGCAGGTAGTCGCGCTCGAACTGCAGCAGCGACTCTTCGCGCGCATCGTGGAAACTGCGCAGCGCGCCAGGGGCCACGCTGGCCGGTGTGACCACGGTCACGCGTGTGCGCGCCGGCTGCGGCGACAGCTCCAGTGTGTCGCCATCGGACAACATCAGCGCGCGCTGCACCCGGTTGTCGAGCTCGCGCACGTTGCCGGGCCAGGCATGGCAGGCCATCCAGTCCAGGCTGGCGGCGGTCAGCCGGCGTGGCGCCAGCGCGTGGCGGCGCTGGTGCTCGGCCAGGAAGTGTTCGGCCAGCAATTGGGCGTCGCCCGGGCGTTCGCGCAGCGGCGGCAGTTCCAGCAGCAGCACGTTGAGCCGGAACACCAGGTCGTCGCGGAAGTGGTGGCCGTCCAGCAGCGCGTCCAGGCGCGGACTGGCAGCGGCCAGGATGCGCACGTTGCCGCTGCATTCGCGCGCGCCGCCGACCGGGCGGTAGCGCTGGTCCTGCAGGAAGCGCAGCAGCGCGACCTGGGCGCGCAGCGGCAGCGCGTCGAGCTCGTCCAGGAACAGCGTACCGCCTTCGGCCGCGGCCACCAGGCCGGTGCGGGCCTGGCGCGCGTCGGTGAAGGCGCCGCGTTCGCAGCCGAACAGCTCGGTCTCGATCAGCGTTTCGGGCAGGGCGCCGCAGTTGACGGGCACGAAGGGCCCGTGCTGGCGCGCGGAGCGGTAGTGGATGGCGCGTGCCGCCAGTTCCTTGCCGGTGCCGGTCTCGCCCCGGATCAACACCGGCGCGTCGAAGCGGGCCATGCGCTCGATCAGCTGCAAGGCCTGCAGGAAGGCGGGCGAACGACCGATCAGGCGCGGCGCGGCAAGGCTGGCTGGCTGCATGGGGCTCCCCCGTGGTGGGCGATCCGCAAGCCTAGCGCTGCCGGCCCCTGGCGGGCAAGCCGGCGGCCCCGCCGCGCGCGCGCTGGCGGGGCCTTTTTCGGCTGGATGGTGGATGACTCCAGTCACCCACCGGCCGAGCAGCCGGTGCCTCAGCTGGCGCTCTTGTCCTTGAGCTTCTCGCCGCCGCGACGGATCGCGTCGCCGCTGCGTTCCATGCCGGTGCCCACGGCTTCGCCGGTGCGCTGGGCGCCATGCTTGATGGCTTCGCCCGTGCGATGTGCGCCGCGCTTGATCGCGTTGCCGGCGTTGTGCGCACCTTCCTTGATGTTCTGTTCCGCGCGTGCGGCCGGGCCGGGCTGCGGATTGCGCGGATCGGCGCTGCGGTAGGCCGGGGTCTGCGTGTCGGCGGAGGACGTGGCCCCGTTGGCGTTGCGGTAGTTCTGCAGGGCCTGGTCCATGCGCTGCTCGCGCGTGGTGTCCTGGGCCTGCGCCGCAGGCAGCAGGCCAGCCAGGGCGATGGTGGTGGCGGCAATCAGTCCGAGCTTGCGGGTAGAGGTCATGGTGCAATCCTTGATCGTTGGGATGGCACGAGCGTAAACAGGGCCGTGCAGCGGCGCAGTCGGCTGGCCACGCGAGCCGACGTGGGCCGGCGACTACGCCGTGTCAGATTTCGTAGCCCTCGGCCGTGGCGCGGTCCTTGTCGGCCAGCATGGCCTGGTCGACCACGCTGCGCTGCAGCGTCGGCGCGAAGGACTCGATCAGCGCGTAGACGTAGGCGCGCAGGTAGCTGCCGCGGCGCAGCGCGAGCTTGGTCAGGTTGATGCCGAACAGCGCTCCGGCATCGATGGCGCGCAGCTGCGTGTCGCGCTCGGCCTCGAACGCGATCGAGGCCACGATGCCCACGCCCATGCCCAGCTCCACATAGGTCTTGATCACGTCGGCGTCCATCGCGCTCAACACGATGCGCGGCTCGATGCGCTGCCTGGCGAAGGCCTGGTCGATGTGGCCGCGGCCCGTGAAGCCCGCACCGTAGGTGATGAGCGGGTAGCGCGCCAGCTTCTCCAGGCTCAGCGGGCCGTCCAGCAGCGGGTGGTTGGGCGGCACGATGATGGAGTGGGTCCAGCGGTAGCAGGGCAGGGCCACGAGGTCGGCGTACTGGGCCAGCGCCTCGGTCGCGATGCCGATGTCGGCTTCGCCCGACAGCAGCATCTCGGCCACCTGGCGTGGCGAGCCCTGGTGCAGGTGCAGCTTGACGTTGGGGAACTGCAGCCGGAACTCCTGCACCGCCGTGGGCAGCGCATAGCGGGCCTGGGTGTGCGTGGCCGCGATGGACAGCGAGCCGCTTTGCTGCGCCACGAACTCCTGGCCCGCGGTGCGCAGGTTGTGGCTGCCCTGCAGGATGTTTTCGATGATGGGCAGCACGTGGGCGCCGGGCTCGGTCAGCCCCGTGAGCCGCTTGCCGGCGCGCACGAAGAGGTCGATGCCCAGCTCCTCCTCCAGCTCGCGGATCTGCCGGCTCACGCCGGGCTGCGAGGTGTGCAGGGTGTGGGCCACTTCGGTGAGGTTGAAGCCGCAGCGCACGGTTTCGCGCACGGATCGCAATTGCTGGAAGTTCATCGTGCCGCATTGTTCGGGGCGACACACAAATCTCCAACGATTGATTCGTAGGTTCTATATCGCCAAAACATCGCTGGAAAAAAAGGCCCCATGCCGGCTGGCATGGGGCCCGAATCCCCTTCCGAGGGAGCAAACCGGTCAGCGCACTCTAGGCCGGCGCGCCGCAGCGGCCAACGAAGATTCGCGTGTTTGCATATGCGCCGCGCGCCAGGCCTCGGGCGCACAGCCGAAGCGCGCCGTGAACCAGCGCGTGAAGGCGCTGTGGCTGCCGTAGCCCAGCATGGCCGAGATCTGGCCGATGCCGTAGCGCGGGTTGGCCACATAGCGTTGCGCGAGTTCGGAGCGCACCTCGGCCAGCAGCGCGGTGAAGCTCAGGCCCTCGTCGTCCAACTCGCGCTGCAGCGTGCGCAGGCTGCGCCCCAGTCCCTGGGCCACGCGGGCACAGGTGGCGTTGCCCGCCGGCAGCGTCAGGTAGATGGCCTTGCGCACCTGCTGGCCTGTGCTGGTGGCGCGGCCCACGGGCGCTGCGTCCACCATCTTCTTGGCGTAGCGCACCAACACAGGGTCGGCCAGCGGGTTGGGCACGTCCAGGTCGGCCGCGCGGCAGACGATGCCGTTGAACTCCGCGTCGAAGTCCACGCGGCAACGGAACATGCGTTTGTGCACGCTGGCGTCGCGCGGCGCTGCATGGCAAAAGCGCACGCTCTGCGGCTGCCAGCGGTCGTGCAGCAGCGTCTCGCACATGCGGTAGAGCACGCCTACCGCCAACTCCAGGGATTGGCGCATGGGCCGCGGCGCGACGAAGTCCTGGCGCAGCAGCACCACGTCGCCGGCATCCTCCATCGCGATCACCAGCGATTCGTTGACCAGGTGCAGGTGCTCGATCAGCGTGGCCAGCACATGGCGCAGGCTGGGCTGGTGCAGCAGCAGCAGGCTCACCATGCCGAAGTTGGACGGCTGGCGCGACTGCGCCATGCGCAGGCCGAAGCTCTCGCAGCCGGTGCTGGCGGCCGCATCCTCCAGCAACTGGGCGGCGACGGTGCCGTCGATGAGCTGGTCCTGCTCGCGCAGCTGGGCCGGCCGCAGCCCGGCCTGGCGCAGCGCCTTGTCGGGGTCGCCGCCGAGCTGCCGCATGACCTCGGCGAAGTGCGTCAGGGCCGCGGCCCGCGCCAGAGTGCCCATCGTGTCTCCTTCGTGGTGGCGCGGATTCTGGCACCAAATGCACAGGCCGTGGCACGGAATGCACAGCACGCTGGAGCCGGCCTGCCTACAGTGGAGACCGCAGAACGACAGCAGGAGACAAGCTTGCGCATCGAGCCCCTCAGCTGCGCCATCGGCGCGGAAATCACCGGCGTGGACCTGGCCGACGCGGCGCGCGACGACGCGCTGTTCGCGGATATCCGCGCCGCCTTGCTGCAGCACAAGGTGCTGTTCCTGCGCCGCCAGCGCATCACGCGCGCCGAGCACGTGGCCTTCGCGCGCCGGTTCGGCGCGCTGGAGGACCACCCCGTGGCCGGCAGCGACCCCGAGCACCCCGGCCTGGTGCGCATCTACAAGACGCCCGAGCAGCCCAACGACCGGTACGAGAACTCCTGGCACTGCGACGGCACCTGGCGCGAGGCGCCCGCCATGGGCTGCGTGCTGCGCTGCGTCGAATGCCCGCCCGTGGGCGGCGACACCATGTGGGCCAACATGGCGCTGGCCTACGAGCGCTTGCCGCAGCACACCAAGGACCTGATCGCACCGCTGCGGGCGCGCCACAGCATCGAGGCCAGCTTCGGCGCGGCCATGCCCATCGAGAAGCGGCTCGCGCTGCGGGCGCAGTACCCCGATGCCGAGCACCCCGTGGTGCGCACGCATCCGGAGACCGGCGAGAAGGTTCTGTTCGTCAACGGCTTCACGACCCATTTCACGAACTTCCACACGCCGGCCAACGTGCGCGTGGGCCAGGACTTCACGCGCGGCGCGGCCGACCTGCTGCAGTACCTGGTGGCCCAGGCCGCCATCCCCGAGTACCAGGTGCGCTGGCGCTGGCAGCCCGACGACGTGGCGATCTGGGACAACCGCGCCACGCAGCACTACGCCGTGATGGACTACCCGCCCTGCCACCGCAAGATGGAACGCGCCGGCATCGTCGGCACCCCGACATGAGACCACCCCGTCTGGCTGGCGCACTGCGTGTAGCCATCCAATACCCCTCAAGGGGCGCACCCAGCGGCCGGGCAAAGCCCGTTCCGCGGGTGCACTGGCATGGCCTGCTCCGCGGCCACCCGACCAGCGGCCTGCGGGCCGGCCTCGTGCTCTGCGGACGGCGCTTCGGCGCCATGAACCACTGAAAGGAGACACGCCATGAACTTCCTCGACGGCCACCTGTTCCCCGAGAACATGCCCCCGCTGGTCATCACCGCCGCGCCCTACGCGCCGTCTTACGTGCCGGAAGACTTCCCGGGCGAGATCGCGGTGACCATGGAGCAGCAGATCCAGCTCGCGGTGGACTGCTACAACGCCGGCGCCACGGTGCTGCACCTGCATGTGCGCGAGCTGGACGGCAAGGGCAGCAAGCGCCTGTCCAAGTTCAACGAGCTCATCGCCGGTGTGCGTGCGCGCGTGCCCGAGATGATCATCCAGGTCGGCGGCTCGATCTCGTTCGCGCCCGAGAGCGACGGCGCCGCCGCCAAGTGGCTCAGCGACGACACGCGCCACATGCTGGCCGAGCTTGACCCCAAGCCCGACCAGGTCACGGTCACGGTCAACACCTCGCAGATGAACTTCCTGGAGCAGTTCGACGCGCGCGACGTGCAGGGCATCTCGCTGCAGGACCCGGCCGTGTTCAACGCCTACAAGGAGATGACGGTGCCGGCCCAGCCCGGCTGGGCCGAGGAGCACATCCGCCGGCTCTCGGCCGCGGGCATCCAGAGCGCCTTCCAGTGCTACAACCAGAACAGCCTGGAGTCGGTGGAGCGGCTGATGCGCCGCGGCATCTACAAGGGCCCGCTGGTGCTGAACTGGGTGGCCATCGGCGGCGGCATGGACTCGCCCAACATCTACACGCTGGCCAACTTCGTGCGCGGCGTGCCCGACGGCGCCATGCTCACGGTGGAAAGCTCGGTGCTCAACGTGCTGCCCGTGAACATGATGGGCATCGCCATGGGCCTGCACGTGCGCTGCGGCACCGAGGACAACCTCTGGAACCAGCAGCGCACGGCCAAGATCGGCACGGCCGCGCAGATCGCGCAGCTGGTGCGCATCGCGGGCGAGCTGGGCCGGCCCATCGCCACGGCGCAGCAGGCGCGCGCGCTGTGCCGCATCGGCCAGTTCTACGAGACGGTGGAGGAGACGCTGGCGGCCAACGGCTTCGCGCCCAATGCGCCGGGGCGCCAGCAGGGCTTCCTGCGCAAGGTGGCCTGATCATGCGCCGCCGCACCGCCATGCTGGCCCTGGCCGCCGCGCTGTGCGCGGGCGCGGCCCAGGCCACCGACAAGCCCGTCAAGCTCATCGTGCCCGCGCCGCCGGGCGGCACGATCGACGTCTTCGCGCGCATCATCAGCGACCAGCTGGCGCTGGAGATCAGGCAGCCCGTCATTGTCGAGAACCGGCCCGGCGCGGGCGGGGCCGTGGCGGTCAAGTACATGCTCTCGCAGCCCGCCGACGGCAGCGTGCTGCTGGTCAGCGTGACCAACGTGCTGACCGAGGCGCCGCATGTGCTCAAGAGCGGCTTCGACCCGCTCAAGGACGTCAAGCCGATCGCGGAGATGGCGCGCTCGGCCATGCTGTTCATTGCCTCCCCACAGTTCCCGGCGAAGGACGCCAGGGAAGCCATCGCCTATGTCAAGGCCAACCCGGGCAAGGTCTCGGTGGCCTCCTACAGCCCGGGTACGAGCTCGCAGTACGCCAGCGCGATCCTGAACCAGAAGGCCGGCCTGGACATGGAGCACGTGCCCTTCCCCGGCTCGGCCCCGGCGCTGGCCCAGGTGATGGGCAACCAGATCCCGCTGATGTTCGACGGCTCGGTCACCTCCAAGCCGCTGATCGCGGCGGGCAAGGTCAAGCTGCTGGCCGTGGCCTACAAGAGCCGCATGCCCGAGTACCCCGACGTGCCCACCATGGCCGAACTCGGCTACCCGGAGCTGAACTTCAGCAACTGGGCCGGCGTGTTCGCCTCGGCGCAGACGCCCGCCGCGGTGCTGGAGAAGGTCCACGCGGCGCTGACAAAAATCAACGCCGTGCCGGCCGTGCGGGCGCGCTATGCCAGCACCGGCTTCGAGCCGATCGCGGAGCCGCGTTCGCTGCAGCAGGCTGAAGAAGACGTGCGGCTGGAGTACGAGCGCAACGGCGCGATCGTCAAGGCCTTCGGCATCAAGCTGAACTGAGATGAAACCACTCCCGTTTGGATTTCTCACTTCGTGTAGAAATCCCATCCCCCCTCAAGGGGGCGCACCCGGCGGTCCGGCAGAGCCGGCGCCGCGGGTGCACGCGCATGGCCTGCTCCGCGCGGCCTCTCGACCAGCGGCCTGCGAGCCGGCCTCGTGCCGTGCGGGCGGCGCGCCAGGATCATCGGACATTGACATGCTGCCCACCGTGCTGATCGTCCCCGGTCTGCGCGATCACGCGCCCGCGCACTGGCAGACGCTGCTGGCCGCGCAACTGCCGCGCGTGCGCTGCGTGCCGCCCATGGGCCGCACGGGCGACGGATTGGACCGCGCGGCGCGCGTGGCCGCCATCGAGCGCGAGGCCCAGGCCGTCGTGGGCCCCCTCGTGGTCGTGGCGCACAGCGCTGGCTGCGCCATGGTGGCGCACTGGGCGCAGCACACGCGGCGCGCCGTGCAAGGCGCGCTGCTGGTCACGCCGCCCGAGCTCGATCGGCCGATGCCGGCGGGCTATCCGTCGCTGCAGGCGCTTGGCGACGGCGGCTGGTTGCCGGTGCCGATGGCGCCGCTGCCTTTTCCGAGCATCGTGGGCGCGAGCCGCAACGATCCGCTGGCGCGCTTCGACCAGGTGGGGCGCATGGCGCGGGCCTGGGGCAGCCGCTTGGCCGACCTCGGCGAGGTCGGCCACCTCAATCCCGCGTCCGGCCACGGCGAATGGCCGGCCGCGCACGCTTTCATCACCGAACTCTCGGCCTGAGCGGCCGACACCAGAGAGGCATACACCATGGTCCAAGCCATCCGCTTCTACGAAACCGGCGGCCCCGAAGTTCTCAAGCTCGAAGAGGTCGAGGTCGGCGACCCCGGCCCGGGCCAGGCACGCGTGCGCCACAGCTACATCGCGCTGAACTTCATCGACACCTATTTCCGCACCGGCCGCTATCCGCTGGCCCTGCCCAACGGCCTGGGCTCCGACGCGGTGGGCGTCGTCGAAGCCGTGGGTCCGGGCGTGACCGACATCCGGCCCGGCGACCGCGTCGGCTACCTGATCGGACCGCAGGGCGCCTACGCCCAGGCGCGCGTGATGCCGGCCGAAGTGCTGATCCCGTTGCCCGACGGCATCGACGACCGCACGGCTGCCACGCTGATGATGAAGGGCATGACGGCGCAGTACCTGTTCCGTCAGGTCGTGCCGCTGCAGGGCGGCGAGACCATCCTCTACCACGCCGCGGCCGGCGGCGTGGGCCTGATCGCCTGCCAATGGGCACGCGCGCTGGGCGTGACCATGATCGGCACCGTCAGCACCGACGAGAAGGCCGCCATCGCGCGCGCCAACGGCTGCACGCACACCATCGTGACGTCGCGCGAGGACATCGTCGCACGCGTCAGGGAGATCACCGACGGCAAGGGCGTGCCGGTGGTGTACGACTCGGTGGGCAAGGACACGCTGATGGCCTCGCTCGACTGCCTGCAGCCGCGCGGCAGGCTGGTGAGCAACGGCACCTCCTCGGGCTCGGTGGTGGTGGATTCGCAGCTGCTGGCGCAGAAGGGCTCGATCTGGATGACGCGTCCTGCGATGCTGCACTACATCCAGCCACGCGCGCACATGCTGGCCATGGCGCGCGAGCTGTTCGACCATGTGCTGGCCGGGCGCATCGTGAGCGCGCCGCAGCAGGAGTTCGCGCTGCGGGACGCGGCCGAGGCGCACCGCGCGCTGGAATCGCGCCGGACCACCGGTGCCACGGTGCTGGTGCCCTGACGCCCCATGGCCGTTCTGACCGTCACCGCCTGGGAGGCCCACGCGCGCGCTCTGTTCCCCGGCGTGCTGGCCTGTGCCGTCGTCGCCGCGGCGGCAACCTTCCTGTCGCAGCACTACGGAGCGCCGGTGATGCTGTTCGCGCTCATGCTGGGCATGGCGATGAACTTCCTGTCCGGCGAGGGGCCTTGCCGACCCGGCATCGAGTTCACCGCACGCCAGCTGCTGCGCTGGGGCGTGGCGTTGCTCGGGCTGCGCATCACCGCCGACCAGGTGGCCGGGCTGGGCTGGCATCCGGTGCTGGTGGTGGCCGTGTCGCTGGTGCTGACGATCGGCGTCTCCATGCTGGTGGCCCGGCTGATGGGTTTCAACATCCTGTTCGGCCTGCTCAGCGGCGGTGCCACGGCCATCTGCGGCGCCTCCGCCGCGCTGGCGCTGTCGGCCGCGCTGCCGCCGCACCCGCTCAAGGAGCGCGCCACGCTGTTCACCGTGGTCGGTGTGTCGGCGCTGTCGACGCTCACGATGGTCCTGTACCCCATGCTGGCGCGCGCGCTGGGCCTGGATGCACCGAACACCGGCGCCTTCCTGGGCGCCACCATCCACGACGTGGCGCAGGTGGTCGGCGCCGGCTACGGCGTGTCGCAGGAAGTGGGCGACACGGCCACGCTGGTCAAGCTGCTGCGCGTGGCCACGCTGCTGCCCGTGATCCTGTTCGCCGTGGCCTTCACGCGGGCCACGGGTCGTGCCGGCGACGGGCCGCGGCCGCCGCTGCTGCCCTGGTTCGCCGTCGGCTTCGCGGCCCTGGTGGCGCTGAACAGCACGGGCTGGCTGCCCAGGGCTCTGACCCAGGCGGGCACCAGCCTGTCCGGCTGGCTGCTCCTGGCGGCGATGGCGGCCATCGGCATGAAGACCCAGCTGCGCGAACTGGCCACGGTGGGGCTCAAGCCCGTGGTGCTGATGGTGGGCGAGACGGTGTTCCTCGCCGCGCTGGCCCTGGCCCTGCTGCGCTGGAGCTGAAGCCCGTTCCACAGGCCAAGGGCACGCGGATCCACCGACAAGCGCCGGACGACCGACTGAGCACGCCATGGGCATGCCGCCTTGCAACAGCAGCCTGATCCGCAGCGCCAGCTTGAGCGGCTACGCCGAGCTGGTGCGCTCGCTCGGCCACGACCCGGCCGTGCTGCTGCGCGCGGCGGGCCTGTCGGCGCGGCTGCTGGACAACCCGGAAACCCGCATCCCCCTGCATACCGTGCGCGAGCTGCTGGAGGCCGCGGCGCGCACCACGGGTCGGGAGGACTTCGCGCTGTGCCTGGCGGCGCGGCGCAACCTGACCCACCTCGGGCCCATCGGCCTGGTCCTCATGGACGAGCCGACGCCGCGCCAGGCACTGGACACGCTATGCCGCTACCTCAAGCTGCTGAGCAGCGGCATGGTGCTGCGCATCGAGGACGCGGGCGCGAACCTGCTCATCCGCCAGGAACTGCTGCCGATCGCGGGGCTGGCGACGCGCCAGTCCATGGAGCTGACGGCGGGCATGATGTTCCGCGTGCTGCGCGAGCTGATCGGCCCGCAGTGGCGGCCGGTGGAGGTGCACTTCACGCACCACGCGCCGGTGGACCCGGCGGCGCACCGTGCCTTCTTCGGCCTGGCGCCCCGGTTCGACCAGGCGTTTTGCGGACTGGTCTGCGCGCTGGCCGACCTGCAGTCGCTGCGCACGCCGGGCTCGGGCGGCGCCGCGCGCTTTGCGCGCGACCACCTGGAGGCCGCCCTGAACCGCCGCACCGACGGCATGCAGGCCGCCTGCACGGAGCTGATCCTGGCGCTGCTGCCCGGCGGGCGCTGCACGGCCGACCAGGTGGCGCGTCACCTGGGGGTGGATAGGCGCACGCTGCACCGGCACCTGAGTGCCGAGCAACTGAGCTTCTCGGTGCTGCTCGACCGGCTCCGCACCGACCTGGTCCGCCGCCATGTGCTGGAGAGCCGCCAGAGCCTGGGCGAGGTGGCCGGCCTGCTGGGCTTCGCCACGCCCAGCAGCTTCAGCCACTGGTTCCGCGCCCATTTCGGCGCCAGCGTCTCGGACTGGCGGCGGCTGCAGGCCGGCCTGCCGAGCGCCGGCGCGTGAACGCAGGCGAGGGCGGTCGCGCTTGGCTCAGGCCGTGAACACCTTGCGCAGAAAGCCCTGGTTGCCGCCGTTGCGGTTTGGCGCGAAGCCGTTGGCGGCCAGCGACTCCTCCACCGTGTCGTAGAACACGCCGATCTTGCTGATCTCGCGCGCCTGCCGGGCGGTGGCGATCGGGCGGCCGAACTCGCGCGCGATGCGCACCAGCTGCTCGATCTGCGAGACGGTGCTGGCCTTGGCGCTGCGGTTCTGGTTCCACAGGCAGTCCTCGGTGCCGCAGCGCACGTGCAGGCCGGCGGCGATGCCCCACATGTTCACCGGCAGCACGTTGCGCACGTTGCTTTCCACCGTGAGCACGGCGCCGTCGGGCACGGCACGCACGAAATTGGCCAGGCTGTAGAGGCTGGGCGCATCCATGCCGCCGCCGATGGCCACCCAGTTCATCACCAGCGGCCCCTTGTACACGCCCTTGCGCATGAGCCGCTCCACCGATTCGAAGCTGTTCAGGTTGTAGCACTGGAAGGCGCTCTGGATGCCGGCCCGGGTCAGCCGGCGCACATGCTCCTCCACCCAGCCGGGTTGGGCCGGCACCGTCATTTCCTTGTAGGCGTTGAAGACCGCCGGAATCTCGCGCGAGGTGCCCTTGAAGTCCGCGTCCTCGGCCTGCTCGGTCACGTTCATCTGCGAGGTGTTGACCGTCACCGTCACCTGGTCGGGCACGGGCTCCAGTTCGGCGAGCATGTGGCGCGTGTCGTCGCTGAGCCACTTGGCGGCGGCGCCTTCGCTTTCCGGTGCGAAGGAGATGGAGCCGCCGACCTGGATGACCATCTCAGGCACCGCCTTGCGCACGCCGGCGATCAGCGCGTTGAATTGGGACAGGCGCTTGGAGCCCTTGCCGTCCAGCTCGCGCACGTGCAGGTGCAGCACCGTGGCGCCGGCGTTGTAGCAGTCCACGGCCTTCTGGATCTGCTCTTCCATGGTCACCGGGATGTCCTCGGGAAAGTCCGAGGGCAGCCAGCCCGGGGCGTAGGGCGCGGCGGTGATGATGAGGGGCTGCTGGTTCTCGGGGAACAGGTGGCCGTCGAGGAAGTTCATGGTGTTTCTCCTGGTCGCGTGTCAGTAGGGGATGTCGCCGACGATGCCCGCGCGTTCCATCTTGCGCGGCGCCGGGAAGTAGTCGTTGCAGGCGTAGTGCTGGGTGCTGCGGTTGTCCCAGACCACGATGTCGCCCGGCCGCCAGGACCAGCGCACCTGGTATTCGGGAATGCTGGCGCGGCTGGTCAGGTAGTTCAGCAGCAGCGATGCGCCGGGCGACTTGTCGATGCCGTGGCGCACGTTCTCGGGCGTGCTCCAGTTGACGAAGTGCGAGGTGAAGCCCGCGCCCACGAACAGCACCTTCTCTCCCGTCTCGGGATGGGTGCGCACCACGGGATGCTCGGCGGCCGGGTGCTGCGCCACCAGCTCGGCGCGCGCCTGCGGGGTCATCACGGCGCCGAAGCTGTGCTCGATACTGGCCTTGGCGCGCAGCGGGGCGATCTGCGTCTTGATGTGCTCGGGCAGTTCGTCGTAGGCCTTCACCATGTTCACCCAGATGGTGTCGCCGCCGATCTCCGGGCATTCGATGCAGCGCAGCACCGCGCCCATGGCCGGGTTCGGCCGCCACAGGCCGTCGCAGTGGTAGACGTTCTCGTAGCTGTGCGGGTTGTCGCTGCGGTAGATGCGCACCAGGCCCGGATGCTCCGGGTCGCTGCCGGCCACGGGGTGGTCTTCCAGCGGGCCGAAGCAGCGCGCGAAGGCCACATGCTCGGCGCGCGTGATGTCCTGGTCGCGCAGGAACAGCACGCGGTGCTGCAGCAGCGCAGCGCGGATGGCGGCGAACTGCGCGGGGTCGCGCGCCACCTCGCCGAGGTGGACGCCGCCGATCTCGGCGCCGATGCAGGGGGTGATCTGTCGCACTTGCATGGGGATGTCTTCAGTTCAAGGTGATGCCGTAGGTCTTGACGATGCCGGCGTTGCGCTCGGACAGGGCGCGCGTCTCGCGCTGCAGGGCCGGTGTGTCGACGACGACCTCCGGCTCCAGGCCGACGTCCGAGAGCTTTTGCTGCACCACGGGCGCGCGGGCGGCCTTGTCGATGGCCGCCTGGATGCGCGCGAGCACGTCCGCGGGCAGCCGGGCCGAGCCCATCACGCCGACCCAGCCCTTGAACTGCAGGTCGGGGTAGCCCAGTTCGGTGGTGGTGGGCACCTGGGGCAGGTGGCGCGAGCGCTGCGGCCCGGAGAAGGCGTAGGCCTTGAGCTTGCCGGCGCGGACCAGCGGCACGGCGGTGAGCATGCCGTCGAACATCACGTCGACCTGCCCGCCCAGGATGGCCTGCAGGGCCGGCGGCGAACCGGAGTAGGCCACGTGCTGCATGTCCAGCGCGGCCTTGTCGCTGAGCATCAGGCCGGCGTAGTGCGACACCGTGCCCGGGCTGTAGCTGGCGAAGCTGGTCTGGCCCTTGCGCGCCTTCAGCTGTGCCAGCAGGGTCGGGAAGTCCTGCGCGCCCTGGCCCGCCGCCGCCACCAGCACCACGCCGGAACGCGCGAGGGACGCCACCGGCAGCACGTCCTTGAGCGGATCGAACGGCATCTTGATGACGTGGGGGATCTCGGCCAGCAGGTTGCTGGGCCCGACCAGCAGCGTCTGCCCGTCGGCGGGCGCGGCCAGCAGGGCCTGCATGCCGATCACGCCGCCCGCCCCGGCGCGGTTCTCCACGATCACGGGCTGGCCGGTGTCGCTGGACAGCTGCTGGCCCAGCACGCGGGCCACGATGTCCGAGGTGCCGCCCGCCGGCGCGGGAACGATCAGCTTGATCGGCTGGCGGCCCCAGGCCCAGGTGCTGGCACAGGCCAGCGTGCAGCCCAGCAGCAGGGCCATGGCTTTCCAGGTGGTCTTCATCGGCATGTCTCCGTTCGGTGGTGGTTCGGCGGCCAGTATCGGAAGCGGCCGCGCCGCGCGTTTGTCTTGCTGGGACATCGATTTGCTTTGTTGGGACGAATCGGTTGCAACCCTAGGCCGCCCACCGGGCGGCTGGCATGCAATGCACAGCCCGTGGCACGGATTGCTAAAAGGCCGCGGACGCCCTTTCCTAGAGTGCCGATACGCCGCGCATCGCACCATTCACAACGACCAGGAGACCCCGTCCCATGCCACGCTTCGCCCTCTGCACCCTTGGCCTGTGCGCCCTGTCCGCCGCCGGCGGCGCCGCCGCGCAATCGTCCGCCACGCTGTTCGGTGTGGTGGATGCCGCGATGAGCCGCTACAGCGTGCGCAGCCAGTCCTGGGACGGCGGGCCGGCGCGCGCGGTGCGGCAGAGCCGCTGGGAGATGTCGCCCTCGGGCAACTTCGCCAGCCGCTTCGGCATCCGCGCTACCGAAGACCTGGGCGACGGGCTGTCGGCCGGCTTCTGGCTGGAGGCGCCCGTCACCAACGACACCGGCGCCAATCCGTTGAGCTTCGGCCGGCGTTCCACGCTGAGCCTGTCCGGCGCTCTGGGCGAACTGCGCCTGGGCCGCGACCACACGCCCTCGTTCCTGAACGACTGGGCCTTCGACCCGTTCACGTCCAACGGCGTGGGCGTCAACCTGATCGCCGTGGTCAGCAGCAACCTGGCCATCAGCCGCGCGCTGGAGACCCGCAAGACCGGCCCGCTGTCGCAGCGCCTGCTGGGCGGCGGCTTGTCCGCCGGCACCGACAACTACCTGCGCAGCAGCAACAGTGTGGGCTACTTCCTGCCGACCGGCCTGGGCGGCGTGTACGGGCAGGCGATGTTCGCGTTCCCCGAAGACCCGCAGAGTCAGCGCGGCCGCTACGCCGGCGCGCGGCTGGGCTGGGCCGGCGGGCCGGCCGACCTGGCGCTGGGCTATGGCGAAAGCACGCTCGGAAACAGCGGCGCCAGCGACGAGAAGATCCGGTCGCTGAACTTCGGCGCCTCCTACAACTTCGGGCCGGCCAAGCTGCTCGGCGAATGGTCGCTGGTGCGCAACGCGCGGCGCGACGGCACGACGCTGGCGCCCATCGACGACCGCTACCGCGGCCTGCTGGTGGGTGCCACCGTGCCGGTCGGCGCAGGCCTGTGGCGGGCCGCGTACTCGCGGGTGCGGTTCACGAGCGGGCAGGGGGCGGGCGATGCCTCGGCGGACAAGCTCGCGCTGGGCTACGTGCACCACCTGTCCAGGCGCACGGCGCTCTACGCCACGGTGGCCCGCATCGGCATCGTCAACGGCCGCAACAACACCGCGGTCATGGCGGTGACGCCGCTGGTGGTGAGCAACCCCAGCATCCTGCCGCAGCCCTACTACCAGGTGACCGACGGCATGCAGGCCAGGAGCGCCACGGGCGTGGATGTGGGGCTGCGCACCGTGTTCTGAGAGCTACAGCCCCAGCGCACGCCGCCCGGCCGCCGCCAGCACGGCGTCGCTCTGCGGGGCGTGTACCCGGCCGCACAGCACGTCGCGCAAATGGCGCTGCAGCGGGTTGTGGCGCGTGAGGCCGTGGTTGCCGCAGAGCTTGAGTGCGCGTTCCACGGCCTCGATGGACTGGGCTGTCACGGCGTGCTTGAGCAGGCCGCTGTCGGTGACCGACGGCGGCTCGCCGCAGTCCACGGCGGCCACGGCGTCGTCGAGCTGCACACGGTTGCTGCGCAGCAGGGCCTCGATCTCGCCCAGCGCCTCGTGCGTGCGCGGCAGGCTGGCCAGCGGCGCCCCGAGGCTGCCGGGCGCGCGTGTGCGCAGAAAGCCGAGCAGCCAGTCGCGCGCGGCGCGCGCCACGGCGTCGTAGAGGGCGCCCAGCAGCACCGCCATCCAGGCCTGGTGCAGGGTCTGGGCCTGCTGCTCGGCGGGGCTGCCGGCGCCGGGCGCCCAGTCGGCCGGCGCGCGCAGGTCCACGGCGTTCTGAAGCGGTAGCGGCACCTCGTCGAACACCGCCTCGTGGCTGCCCGAAGCGCGCAGGCCCAGGTGGTCCCAGCTGCGCACAATGGTGATGCCGGGCGCATCGCGCGGCACCAGGAACACGCCGGTGCGCGGCGCATCTTCGTCGGTGCGGCCCCACACGGCCAGCCAGCGCAGGCCCTCGATGCCGGTGCAGTAGAGCTTGTGGCCCGACAGCCGCCAGCCCTCCCCCGCGCGGCGCGCCATGGTGTCGGGCAGGCCGCCGCGGCTTGGCGAGCCCAGCAGCGGCTCCACGCGCAGCGCGTTGACGAGCGCGCCGTCGCGCACCGCATCGCGCGCCACGCGCTCGCGCAGGGCCAGCGGCCAGCGGCTGCCCTCGTGTGCGAGGGCCAGGTGCTGCAGATAGGTCATGGTGAGGATCAGCGCCGTGGCCGGCTCGGCATGGGCCAGTGCGGCGACCACGCGGCGCGCTTCGGCCAGGCCGGCGCCGGCACCGCCCCAGGCCTTGGGCACCACCAGCGCGATGAGGCCGGCGGCGTGCAGCGCCGCGAAATTGGCATGCGGGAAGGCGCCGCTCTCGTCCAGCGCCACCGCGCCGCTGGCCAGCTGCGCCGCGAGGCGGGCCAGCACGGTGGGATGCAGGCCGGGGACGGCGGGTGCGCTAGGCAGGCGGTAGAGCAGGGGTGCGTTCATGGTGGGCGCGTTGAGGGGGACGCCCGAGGCTAGCGGCGCGCGATCGCCGCCCAAACTCGCGCGCCGCATATGCCTGCTCGTTTTTCTTCGTTCTGTGCGCGCCCGGGGCTGGCTAAGGTCCACCGTCCCAGCAGGAGCAACCCATGAGCCAGATCGAATTCATCGGCATGATCCAGACCCAGAAGGTCTCGGAGATCCACGCCGCCCAGGGCCCCGCCATCGACCGCGACTACGTGCGCGCGTTCGCCCGGGCACACGAGAATGCCGGCTTCGACCGCATCCTGGTGCCGCACCATTCCACGGGTCCGGACGCCACGCTGACGGTGGCCTACGCGGCCTCGGTCACCGAGCGCATCGGCTTCATGCTCGCGCACCGGCCCGGCTTCGTCGCGCCCACGCTGGCGGCGCGGCAGTTCGCCTCGCTGGACCAATACAGCGGCGGCCGGCTGGCCGTGCACTACATCTCGGGCGGCTCGGACGACGAGCAACAGCGCGACGGCGACTGGCTGGACCACGACCAGCGCTATGCCCGCACCGACGAATACCTCGAGGTGCTGCACAAAGTCTGGGCGGCGGACCAGCCCTTCGACCATGCAGGGGTGCACTACCGCGCGCGCAACGCCTTCTCCGAGGTCAAGCCCGTGCAGACGCGCAACGGCCGGCCGCACGTGCCCGTGTACTTCGGCGGCGCCTCGGAAGCGGCGATTCCCGTGGCCGGCAAGTACGCCGATGTCTACGCGCTGTGGGGCGAGTCGCTGGCGCAGGCGCGCGAGCTGACCACGCGCGTGCGCGCCGAGGCCGCCAGGCACGGCCGCAGCGTGCGCTTCTCGGTCTCGTTCCGGCCCATCCTGGCCGAGACCGAGGAGAAGGCCTGGGCCCGTGCCGAGGCCATCCTGGCCGAGACGCGCCGCCTGCGCGTGGTGCAGGGTTTCGGCCGCGGCGGGCCCCAGCAGAGCGAGGGCGCGCGCCGCCTGCTGGCCGCGGCCGGGCAGGGCGTGCGCGTGGACAAGCGGCTGTGGACGGCGATCGCGCAGGAGACCGGCGCGCGCTCCAACAGCACGGCCCTGGTCGGCACGCCCGAGCAGGTGGCCGATGCGCTGCTGGACTACGTCGACCTGGGCGTGAGCACCTTCCTGATCCGCGGCTTCGATCCGCTGGAGGATGCGACCGACTATGGCCGCGCCTTGATCCCGCTGACGCGCGCGCTGGTCGCGCAGCGCCTGGCCAACCGGCGCGAGGCCGCATGATGCGCGGTCTCCAGCGCGTGGCCCTGGGCCTGCTCGGCGCCGCCTGTGTGCTCGCCGCATCCGTGGCCCAGGCCCAGGCCTGGCCGGCCAGGCCGCTCAAGCTCATCGTGCCGTTCCCGCCGGGCGGCGCGGCCGACACCATCGGCCGCTACTACGCGGAGCAACTCGGCCAGGCCCTGGGTCAGCCCGTGGTGGTGGACAACAAGCCCGGCGCGGGCACGGCGATCGCGGCCGAGGCCGCCGCGCGCGCGGCGCCGGACGGCTACACCTTGTCGCTGGCCACGAGCGGCCAGCTGACCATCCTGCCGCACCTGCAGGACAAGCTGCGCTTCGACCCGCTCCACGACTTCGCGCCGGTCTCGTTGCTCGCCTCGGTGCCCAACGTGGTGGCAGTCAACGCCCGCTTCCCGGCCCACTCGGTGGCCGAACTCGTGGCCGCGGCCAAGGCCCAGCCCGGCAAGCTCGGCTACAGCTCCTGCGGCACCGGCACGCTGTGCCACCTGAGCGGTGAGCTGTTCAAGAACCTGACCGGCACTGACCTGCTGCACGTGCCCTACAAGGGCAGCGCACCGGCCGTGGCGGCGGTGCTGGGCGGCGAGGTGCCCGTGGCCGTCGACACGCTGGCCATCCTCGCGCCGCAGATCCAGGCCGGCAAGCTGCGCGGCCTGGTGCTGACGGCCGCGCAGCGCTCGCCGCTGCTGCCGGGCGTGCCGAGCGCGCCCGAGGCCGGGCTGCCTGCGTTCGCGACGGCCGGCTGGTTCGGCATCGTGCTGCCGGCCGGTGCACCCGCGCCCGTGGTCGAACGGCTGCAGCGCGAGATCGCGGCGATCGCGCGCGCGCCGCGGACCGTGCAGGAGCTCGAGGCCAAGGGCATCACGGTCGAGCACAACAACCCGGCCGCGTTCGCCGAGCTGATCCGCGCCGACCACGCACGCTGGGGCCGCGTGATCAAGGACAGCGACGTGCGCATCGAATGAACCACAGCCTGCCCATGCGGAACCACACCATGACGACTTCTTCATCCTCCATCACGCGCCGCCGCGCGCTGCGCGCCACCGGCAGCGCCGCGATCGTTGCGGCCGGCGGCCTGCTGGCCGCGCGCGCCTGGTCGCAGCCGCGCAAGCTCAACTTCGCCTGGAACGCCACGGCCTTCTGCCTGTCGCCCGTGGTGGTCGCGCAGGAGCGCGGCTACTTCGAGCGCAACGGCCTCTCGGTGGAGCTGACCAACTACACGGGCTCGACCGACCAGCTGCTCGAATCGCTGGCCACGGGCAAGGCCGATGCGGCCGTGGGCATGATCCACCGCTGGCTCAAGCCGCTGGAGTCGGGTTTCGACGTGAAGATCGTGGGCAGCTCGCATGGCGGCTGCGTGCGGCTGGTCGGCGTGAAGGAGGCCGGCGTGACGAAGCTCGCCGACCTCAAGGGCAAGACCATCGGCGTCTCGGACATCGCCAGCCCCGGCAAGAACTTCTTCTCCATCCTGCTCAAGAAGAACGGCATCGACGCCGACCGGGACGTCGCCTGGCGCCAGTACCCGGCCGACCTGCTGGACATCGCCGTGAACAAGGGCGAGATCCAGGCGATCGCCGACGGCGACCCCAACATCTACCTGATCGAGAAGCGCAACAGGGAGCGCTACGTGCAGATCGCCACCAACCTCTCGGGCGAGTACCAGGACAAGGTCTGCTGCATCCTGGGCGCGCGCGGCGAGCTCGTGCGCAAGGACAAGCCCGTGGTGGCCGCGCTGGTGCGGGCCATCGTGCAGGCCTCCGACTACGTGGCCGACAACCCCAACGAATCCGCGAAGCTGTTCGCCAGGTACGCACCCAAGGTCGGCGTGGAGGACCTGCAGGCGCTGCTGGGCACGCTCACGCACCGCCACCACC
This sequence comes from Pseudorhodoferax aquiterrae, assembly GCF_014652235.1. Taxonomy (GTDB): domain Bacteria; phylum Pseudomonadota; class Gammaproteobacteria; order Burkholderiales; family Burkholderiaceae_C; genus Pseudorhodoferax; species Pseudorhodoferax aquiterrae. The sequence goes on along the minus strand of NZ_BMYK01000042.1, from coordinate 2,948 downwards.
CGACCGGGCGCAGCCTGCGCGACGAGGTGGAGTTCTACGCGCGCGACTTCCAGTCGGTGGGCGTGCTCAAGCCCGGCACCAACGTGGCCCGCTTCGCGGACCATGTGTCGGTGGATGTGCTGGGCTGAACCTCAGTGTGTGGCGGGCACGGCGCGCGCTTCGAGTCCCACGCCCAGGCTGCGCTGCACGGCGCTGAAGATCGAGGCCAGGTTGTCCATGCTCGGGTTGCCGGTGGGCGACAACATGCGGTGCAGGCTCTTGCTGGGTTTCTCGGTGGCCTGCGCGAGTTGCTCGAAGCCGATCGTTGCGTTGACCAGGTCGCGCAGGATCAGGCGGGCCGTTTCGGCCTCGCCCTGCAGGAACAGCGTCGCGGCCTCGTCGAGCAGGGCATTGGCAAATGCGGGATCGCGCTCGACGCGCTCGACCACGGTGTCCTTGAAGTGGCGGGTCAATGCCATCGTTTCACCTCTTGATGCTGCGGCCCGGCTGCATGCCGGTGCCCACTGACTTCTTGCGCAATTTGTATTCGGCGTGCAAGGCTTTGGCCTTGTCGATGTCACGTTGCTGGCCGCGCTTGGTGCCGCCACCGAACAGCACGATCAGTCGGTCGCCGTCTTTGGCCAGGTAGATGCGGTAGCCGGGCCCCCAGTCGATGACGTACTCCCCGATGCCATCGAACCATTTGACGCTGGATGTGTTGCCCAGTTCCAGGCGCAGTTTGGCGGTCACCACCTTGGCGGCGGCCTGGGCGTCCAGGCGGTCGAACCAGGACTTGTAGGGGTTCGAACCGTCCTCCCGCACGTACTCGTGAACCGCGATGGCCATGTGCAATGGTAACGCATTCGTTACTTATGGGGCGCGGTCCAGGGCGGTGCATCACCCAAGTTCTCCGCATAACCAAACGCCTTTTCCTGCGTTGGAAAAGCGCGTCGCGCGCACTACCGTAGCGCCCATTCCTGGTCAACGACGAGAGAGGGAGTTCCACCATGTCCAGTCTGCCCACCACGCACACCCCCTGGTCGCGCCGCAAGCTCGTGCGCACCGCCGGCATCGCCGCCGTGGCCGCCTCGGCCACGCTGCTGGCCTCGCGCGCACGCTCGCAGCCGCGCAAACTGACCTTCGCCTGGAGCCAGGCCGGCTTTTGCCTCACGCCCGTGCCCGTGGCGCTGGAGCGCGGCTTCTTCCAGCAGAATGGCCTGGACGTGGAACTGCTGAACTGGGCCGGCGCAGCCGACCAGTTGCTCGAGGCCGTGGCCACGGGCAAGGCCGACGTGGCCGTGGGCCTGATCCACCGCTGGGTCAAGCCGCTGGAGGCGGGCCTAGACGTCAAGCTCGTCAGCAGCGTGCACGGCGGCTGCCTGCGCCTGGTGGCGGCCCAGGGCGGCGGCATCACCAGCGACGTGAAGAGCTTCAAGGGCAAGGTCATCGGCGTGTCCGACCTCAACAGCCCGGCCAAGCAGTTCTATGCGATCCACCTGGCCAAGCGCGGCGTGGACATCGACAAGGACGTGGAATGGCGCGTCTACCCGGCCGACCTCTTGGACGGCGCGGTCAAGAAGGGCGAGATCCAGGCCATTGCCGACGGCGACCCCAACCTGTACCTGATCGAAAAGCGCAACCCGGGCCTCTTCACCGAGATCGGCAACAGCGCCAAGGGCGAATACGCCGAGCGCATCTGCTGCGTGGTCGGTGCGCGCGCGCAGTTCGCGCAGAAGGACAAGCCGCATGCTGCCGCCGTGGTGCGCGCGCTGGCCCAGGCCTCCAACGATGTGGCCGAAAACCCGAACGAGGCGGCCAAGATCTACCACAAGTACACGCCCAAGGTGGCCGTGGAAGACCTGCAGAAGCTGCTGGCCGAGCTGACCTACAAGCACCATCCGGCCGGCGCGCCGCTGCGCAGCGAGGTCGAGGCCTTCGCGCGCGACTTCCACCACGCGGGCATCCTCAAGAAGAGCACGGACGTGGTGCGCTTTGCCAACCACGTGTCGCTGGACGTGCTGGGCTGAGCATGAGCGCGCTCGCCCCCTCCTACGACGCCGCGCCCGCGCGGCAGGCCGCCACCGTGCGGCCGATCCCACAGGCGCCACTGCCCACGGGCATCTGGCGCACCGGCGTCCTCGCGGCCCTGGCCTGGGTCGGCCTGGGTGTGCTGACACTGGCCTGGCCCAACAAGCCCATCGGCTTTTCCGACTGGGCCTACACCGAGGCGTTCGGCATCGCCGCGCTCGCGCTCGCAGCGCCGCTGCTGGCGATCGCCTTGCTGGGCGCGCGTGCCGGCCGCGTCGGTCTGAGGCTGCGGCCGGCCGGCCAGTGGCTCGTGGCCGCGCCGCTGCTGCTGGCGCTGTGGGAGCTGCTGACGGCCAAGCTGGGCCTGCTGCCCCCGCCGTTCTTCGCGCCGCCGCAAAGCCTGATCGATGTGGTGGCGGAGGACTGGAGCCGGCTGGGCCTGTCGACCGCGCATTCGCTGCGCCTGCTGGCCAATGGCCTGCTGTTTGGGGCGCTGGTGGGTTTCCTCACGGGCGTGTGGATCGGCTGGTCGCGCATCGCGGGCTACTGGGTGCATCCGCTGCTGCGCTTCCTGGGGCCGGTGCCGGCCTCGGCGCTGCTGCCGCTGGCCTTCTTCTTCGCGCCCTCGAGCTATTCGGCCGCGGTGTTCCTGGTGGCGCTGGCCACCTTCTTCCCGGTCGCGGTGCTGACCTGGTCGGGCGTGGCCGCTGTGCCCAAGAGCTACTACGACGTGGCGCGCACGCTGGGCGCGTCCGAATGGTTCCTGGTGCTGCGCGTGGCGATCCCGGCTGCCCTGCCGCAGGTCTTCGTGGGCCTGTTCATGGGCCTGGGCGCCTCGTTCTCGGCGCTGGTCACGGCCGAGATGATGGGCGTGAAGGCCGGCCTGGGCTCAATGCCAGTCAGTTAAGCCCAGGCGAAGCTGATAGCGGCTACAAAGGGAA
>NZ_BMYK01000041.1:10075-39852 GCF_014652235.1 Pseudorhodoferax aquiterrae | reverse complement strand
CGGCGATGGCGGCCCCCCGCCCGGCCCGCACCCCGCGTCCGCCGCACCGGACGGCGACGGCAACCGCCTGCTGCCCGACCTGCGCAGCGCCGAGGTGGACGCCGCCATCGACGCCGCCCAGGCCGGCCCGGCCCTGCGCATCGGCGCCGAGCAGCCCGGTGCCGATGTGCGCCCGCCGCCGGCCGACCATGCCACGCTGGCCCAGCGCCAGCGCGCCGGCGCGCTGCACGAACAGGCCGACGGCCTCATGCACGAGGCCAACACGCTGCTGGACACCGCCATCGCACGCGAGGCCGCCGCCGCGCTGGCCGACAGCCACAACCCGCGCCGCGCCGCCGCGCTGCGCGCCGAGGCCGACCGGCTGCTGGACCAGGCCGTGGGCCTGGAGGCGCGCGCCAGCGGCCTGCGCGCCGAGGCGGCCGAGTTCGCCAGCGGGCGCCGTTCGGCCACCGCCGACCTGCCCGGCCCCGAGGACGTGGACGCGCTGTTCGCCGGCATGGTCAGCGAGCAGCCCGGCCTGGTGCGCGTGCCGCTGTCCGACGTGGAGCGCAACCCCGCGCTGCTGCAGCGCCTGGTGCGCCCGCTGCTGGAGGGCGAAGGCGGCGGCCGCATGGTGTTCCGCGTGGAGAGCGAGCGCAGCCGCAGCCTGGTGCATGTGGACGCCAACGGCAACGTGACCATCGAAGGCGGCGCCTCGGCGCACCTGAACTTCGGCTCGTTCGAGCGCGCGGTCGAGTTCGTGATGCAGAACAGCGAGGGCCGGGCCCGCATCATCGCCTTCGAGGTGGACGAAGGCTGGGTGCGCGCGCTGCGCTCGGCCGCCATCCCCGAGCACGGCACGGCCGACCTGCATGGCCAGCCGCGCCTGGTGGACGTGCGCTTCGCCGACGACCAGATGGAGATCCCGGCCGGCCTGATCGGCGAACTGGGCCGCGCCATCGTGCCGGGCAGCGGCCGCGTGCACGAGCTCGGCGCACCCGGTGGCGGCCACCCGCCGGCCGAAGGCGGCGCCGGCCGCGCCACGCCGCCGCCCGGCACCAGCCCGCGGCCTGCGCCCGGGCACACCGACGAGAGCGGCCACTCCACCACGGCCGCCGCCGTGCCAGGCAGCGAATTCCATGGCGGCACCGGCTTCGTGGTGCGGCGCGGCGGTACGGGGCTGGCCGAGGCCGAAACCGGCGCCGCGCTGCAACGGCTGATCGGGCCCGACGGCCAGTTCCACGGCACGGTGCGGCCGACCCGCAACGATCCCGGCGTGCTGCTGGTGCCGCAGCACGACGGCGGCGAGCTGCAGGTGCGCGTGCGCGTGGGTCCGGTGGAGGCCAACGCCGATGGCCTGCGCCCGGTGGCCACCTACCGGCGCAACGGCGACCGCGTGGAGATCACCGTGTCCGAGCACGCCTCGGCCGCACAGATCCAGCGGGCGCTGGCGCACGAGCTGAACGAGCTGCGCTTCTCCCGCCACCAGCGCGACGACGCGCTGCGCCCCGGCGTGCGGCCGAATCCGCCGCCGGACGCCAACGCCCAGCTGTCGCGCCACGACCGCGGCCGCGTGGGCGAGGTCGAGCACCTGGCGCGCGCGATCGAGACCGCCCGCAGCCAGGGCGACACCCGTGCCCTCGCCCGGCTGCAGGACGAAGCCGGCCGTCTGGTGGCGCACCTGGGCCTGGTGCATGGCGGCGAGGCGGCCGATGCAAGGCGGGCGCTGGCCCTGTCGGCGCTGGAGCCCGCCTCGGCCGGCCGTCGCCTGCTGGGCGAGATGGTGGAGGCGGCACGCACCAACCCCATGCTGGAGCCCTTGACGGGCAGCCTGGACGATGTGTTCGTGCTGGCACGCCAGGCCGCCCACCAGCAGACGCTGGGCCGCGGCGACCAGCGGCAGCTGGCGCTGGCCGCGCGCCGCGTGGTCGAGGAAGGCCTGGTGCGCAACGGCGGCCGCACGGTGGACCACGATGCCATCGCCCAGGCACGCGACCAGTTGCCCGACCCGGCGGCCCGCGCGCTGCTGGACCGCGCCATCGAAGAGGCCCGCGCCAAGGCCAGCGCGATCGAGCGCGAGATCGTGCGCGACCTGCGCGCGGCGCCCGATCCGCTGGCGCGCGAGCTGGCCGCGCAGCGCTTCGGCGACCACGTGAACTACCAGGATTTCGCGCTGTTCCAGGCCCGCTACCTGGCGGCCCACACCTCTCTGGACAGCGCCGACCCGGCACTGCAGCAGCGGCTCTTCACGCTGTGGGCCGGCGGCGCCTTCGTGACCGCGGGCGGCGGTGTGCGCGGCATCTCCATCGGCGCGGTGCGCGCGGTGGCCACCGACGTGCCGACCGCCGCCCTGAGCCTGCGCGACAACCCCACGCAGGAGGCCCATGCCCGCCAGCAGGTGGACGCGATGCGCGCGCGCGACGACATCCTGGCCGAGCTGGGAGGCCGGCCGCCGCCGAGCGGCCGCACGCCGGAGCAGCTGGCCGCCGATCTCAGCGCGGCCATGCTCACCATCCGCGACAGCGGCGAGGCGCTGGGCGAGGCCGCCGCCAGCCGCTTCGCCACCGACACGCTGGGCCTGGGCCAGCCGCTGCCCTGCTCGCGCACGGGCGCGGGCGTGCCCGACCTGGCCTTCAACGGGCCGGACGGGCGGCTGGTCGTGGTCGAGGCCAAGGGGCCGCAGGCCGACCTGGGCTTCCGCCGCACGGCCGATGGCCGCCGCGCCGAACAGGGCACGCCGGAGTACCTGGAGAGCCTGGCGCGTGACATGATGCGGCCGACCTCCCCGGCCGACGTGCAGGCGCTGGGCGCGCGCATCCTGGCCGCCGTGCGGGCCAACCCGCCGCAGGTGGACTACTACGTGGTGCGCCAGCCGCTGGACGCGAGCGGCCGGCCCACGCCCCTGGAAGCGCAGAAGTTCGACCTGACCACCGGCCGCACCACCACCATGACCAGCACCGCACCGTGACCACCGCACCCGACCCGCGCGACCCCGCCCTGTGGCATGCCCATGCCCAGGCCCTGGCCAACAACCTGGCCCTGCGCGAGACCGTGCTGGCCGCGCACTACGACGACGATGCGGCGCAGCTGCTGGTGGTCGCTGCCGAGCGCGCCGGGCTGGCCTCGCTCGATGCGCCCGCCGGGCCGGCACTGGCCGCAGCCCTGCGCGAAGGCGCGGCCTGTGGCGCCGCCGCCGCGCTGTGCGCCGCGCGCCGCGAGGGCCAGGCCGAGCTGGTGCTGGACGATGGCCGCACGCGCGTGTTCCGCGCCGGCGGCCGGGCCGGCCTGAGCGGCGCGCGCTGGGCGCTGGCCGTGGCGCTGGCCAGCAGCGACGGCGACGGCCTGGCGCTGGAGGTGCTGACCCATCCCGCCGCCGTGGCCGCCTGCCAGGAGGACGCCGGCACGGCCGATCCGTTCTGGACGCCTTACTGCGTGGGCCTGGCCGCGCTGTACCGCGGCGACGCCGCAGCCGCCGCGCTGCTGCAGGCCGCGCTGCAGGCCTTGCACATCCCACCCGCGATCGCCGACGCCGCGTCCGTGGCCGAACTGCGGCGGCCGGTGCTGCAGCTGGCGCTGGCGCTGGCCCAGGGCCATGCGCAGGCCGGCGACGCGCTGGCGCAGGCGCTGCAGGCCCATGCGCGCTACCACGGCGACGGCCCGGGCCGGGGCGAGGCCCTGGGCCTGCTGGCCTTCGAGCCGGGCGGGCTCTGCGCCTGGGCGCAGCGCGCGGGCCGCGCGCTGGCCGGCCCGCCCGCCGCGCTGGCGCCACTGCTGCCGCCCGTGCTGCCGGCGCAGGATGCGGCCCTGGTCTACCGTTTCGCACCGCGCCGCATCCTGCACGACGGCGAGCCGCACTGGTTCCTGGACCTGCAGGGCTTCGCGCGCGCCGGGCGCCAGCATGTGGTGGGCGAACGCGACGGCGTGCTGCAGGCGGTCTACCAGGCCCAGGGCGCGCCCGGCCTGCCGCCCAGCCGCATCGGCTTCGCGCTGCCCGATGCCCCGGTGCCACCGCCCTGGCCGCTGGCGCTGGACGCCGCGGCGCTGCAGGGCCTGCTGCACCGCGATGCCGTGCAGGGCGCAGGCGAGGCCGCCGCGCTGCGGCAGGCGCTGGCCCGCCACATCGGCGCCGAAGCCGCTGCCGCGCCGCCCGGCCAGGCGCAGGCCCAGGCGCTGGCCGCCGCCGCGCTGGTCTGCGAACAGGTGCTGCCGCTGCTGCAGGCCCTGGGAGGCCCGCAGGGCGCGGCCCTGGCCGCGTCGCTGCGGCCCCGGCCCGAGGACTATGCGGCCGTGTTCCTGCCGGACGCGGCACAGGCTGCGCGCCAGGCCTTCGACGCCGTCTGGGACGCCCAGCCGCCGCACCCGGCCCGCGCGCCGGCCGGTGCGCGCATCCGCTGCCATGCGGCGCCGGCCGGCATGCTGGCCGAAGACAACGCGCTGTCGCGCCCCTTCCCGGCCGGCTACCGCGCCGTGGCAGGGCTGCTGCAACCGCAGCGCGTCTGGCTCGCGTGGAAGGTCATCGCGCCCGGCCGCGATGCCGGCACGGTCTACGACGGCCTGGTCTGGCTGGGCGAGCGCTGGGCCTGGTTCCCCAAGCCCTACCGGGTGCTGGGCCCGCTGTTGCAGCGGTGACGTGCGAATCGGGGATCATCGCCCCCATGCACGCCACCATCTTCCACAACCCCGCCTGCAGCAACTCGCGCAGCGCGCTGGCCCTGCTGCGCGAGCGTGGCATCGAACCCGAGGTCGTCGAGTACCTGCGAACCCCGCCCAGCGTCGAACGCCTGACCGGCCTCATCGCCGCCATGGGCATCGCACCGCGCGAACTGCTGCGCAGCAAGGAGGCGCTCTACGCCGAACTGGGCCTGGACGGTGCGCAGTGGACCGATGCGCAGCTGATCGCGCAGATGGTGCAGCACCCCGTGCTCATGAACCGCCCCATCGTCGAGACGCCGCGCGGGACGCGGCTGTGCCGGCCGGGCGAGCTGGTGCTGGACCTCATCGCATGAAGACCATCACGCTCGTACGCCATGGCGAGAGCGAGGCCAACGCAGGCCTGCCCAGCAGCGACCCGGCCCTGATCCCGCTCACCGCCACCGGCATCGCCCAGGCCGCGCACTGGGCCCGCAGCATGGACTGGCGGCCGGCCCAGATCTTCAGCTCGTCCTACCAGCGCGCGCAGCACACGGCCGCGCCCTGCGCCGCGCGCTGGCAGTTGCCGATCGAGACCATCGCGAACCTGCACGAGTTCGTGACTTTGCCGCCCGACGAGGTGGCCGGCACCACCAACCTGGAGCGCAAGCCGCTCATCGACGCCTACTGGGCGCGCGCCGAGCCCGCGCACTGCACGGGCCCGGGGGCCGAGAGCTTCCTGGCCTTCGCCGGCCGTGTGGACCAGGTGCGCGCGCGGCTCGAGGCCCTGCCCGACCGCAGCGTGGTGTTCGGCCACGGCATGTGGCTGGCCATGCTGGTCTGGCGCTGCATGGGCTTTCCGGTGGACAGCACGCGCGCCATGCAGGCCTTCCGTGCGTTCCAGCTCGGCCTGCCCATGCCCAACTGCTGCAGCTATGCGCTGCACGGCGAGGACGGGCATTGGGCGATCCGCTTCGCCGCGGCGCTGCCGCGCGCGCTGCCGACGCCGGGCGAACAGGCGGTGCAGATCCAGTAGGGACCGCGCCGATCAGGGCAGCACGCCGAGCAGGCTGGTGCCCGAGGCCGTGATGTCGGTGGCGCCGGCCTGCAGGGCCTCGTCGCGCCAGCGCTTGGCCGAGTCCACGCTGCAGTAGATGTACAGCGGCACCTGGGTGCCCAGCGCCCGCAGCCGGCGCACGAGGTCGATGCCCGCGGTGCGGCCTTCGGGCCGGCCCATGTCGGTCACGACCACGTCGTAGCGCTGGGCGGCGAACCTGGCCAGGCCCTCGTCGGTGCTGAGCGCCGTGTCCACCTCCACGCCGCGGTCCTGCAGCGCGGCGATCAGGTAGCTGTTGTTGCGCGGGATGTCGTCCACCCACAGCACGCGCTGCCCGCGCGCCACGGGCACCGCGCGGGCGGCCATCGGCGCGGCCGCGGCCTCGGGCGGCGGGCCGAGCCGCTTTTCGAGTTCGGCCAGCTTGGCCTGCAGGTCCAGCACGACCTGGCTCTGCTGCTGCGCCGCCTCTTCCATGCTGAGCTCGTTGCCGGCCAGCACGATCTTGAATTTGCGCTGCTTGGCCGAGGCGATCAGCTCGCCGACCGGGCCGCGCAGCCAGACCAGCAGAAACACCGCCACGGCCGGCCAGGCCAGCGATGCGAGGGCGGAAACCAGTGCGGCGAAATCCTGCATGGCGGATGCTCCCAACGAAGCCTGGCGGCGACGCGCCGACTGTAGCCGCGGCGCGCGCATATGCACATGCGAAGTTCTTCGTGGCGCCGGTGCCGCGGCCTGCCTACGCTAGCTGGCATCGTCACCACCGCGGATCGCCCCATGCCTCTTCCCCTGCACCGCCGCCAGGCCCTGCAACGCGCCGCAGCCCTGCTCGGCGCCCCGGCCACAGGCCCGTCCAGCGCGTGGACGCGTTCCCGGATCTGAACCCGCTCTGACGCCATGGCCGTTGCCGACGAACCCTATGACGTGGCCGTGGTCGGCCTGGGCGCGCTGGGCAGTGCCATCGTGCGCCCGCTGGCCCAGCGCGGCGCAAGGGTGCTGGGGCTGGACCGGCATGCGCCGCCGCACGACTTCGGCTCCTCGCACGGCGAGTCGCGCATCACGCGGCTGGCCATCGGCGAGGGTGACGCCTATGTGCCGCTGGTGCGGCGCTCGCACGCGATCTGGCGGGAACTGGAACGCCAGACCGGCGTGCCGCTGTACGAGGCCACCGGCGGCCTGGTGCTGGGCAGCGAGCGCAGCCGCCGGCTGCACCATGGCAAGCCCGATTTCCTGCACCGCACGATCGGCAGCGCACAGCGCCACGGCATCGCGCACGAGCTGCTGGACGCGCGCGAGATCCGGCGCCGCTTCCCGCCGTTCGCGCTGCGCGGGGACGAGATCGGCTACTGGGAGCCCGAGGCCGGCGTGGTGCGGCCCGAGCAGGCCATCCGCGCCCAGCTGGCCGTGGCGCGCGCGGCCGGTGCCCAGCTGCGCAGCGGCGAGACCGTGCTCGCGCTGGAGCCGCACGGCGACGGCGCTGTGACGCTGGTGACGGACCAGGGCCGCCACCGCGCGCGCCAGGTCGTGCTGTCGGCCGGCGCCTGGCTGCCAGGCCTGCTGCGGGGCCTGGGCCAGCCTGGCTGGGCCGAGGAGTTCGCCATCTACCGCCAGACCATGCACTGGTTCGCGCTGCCGCCCGAGGTCGCGCCGGCCTTCGCGCCGGGTCGCTTTCCGGTCTTCATCTGGATGTACGGCGAGGCCGAGGAGGACTACTTCTACGGCTTCCCGACCGCCGACCCGGTGCAGCCCGCATTCAAGGTGGCGACCGAGCAGTACCTGGCATCGACCACGCCCGAGGCGCTGCAGCGCGAGGTCGGCGCCGAGGAAGCGGCCACCATGCACGCCAGCCGCGTCGCGGGCCGCTTTCCGCAGGCCGGACCGCAGGCGCTGCGCTCGCGCGCCTGCATGTACACGGTCACGCGCGACCGCGACTTCGTCGTCGACCGGCTCGGCGACGGCCTGCCCGTCTGGGTGGCCTCGGCCTGCTCGGGCCACGGCTTCAAGCACTCGGCCGGGCTGGGCGAGGCCATCGCGCTCAAGCTGCTCGACGTGGGCACGGGCGCGCTGCTGGCTTCATTCCAGCGGCGCACGGCGCCGCAGGCTCAGGCAGCGTCGCCGGCCGCCGCGCCGAACCGGTAGCTCGACACCGAGAGCCCGCCCACGAAGTCGCTCTCGTGGTAGACGCGGACGGCCTGCTCGTCCTCGGCCGCGCCGACCGCCACCATGAGCGGGATCAGGTGCTCCTCGCGCGGGTGCGCGATGCGCGCGGCCGGGGCCTGCTCCCAGTCCACCAGGGCCTGGCTGCGCTGCGCGGGCGCGCTGGCCAGGGCCTGGCCCAGCCAGTCGTCGAAGGCCTTGGACGGCGCCGCTGCCTGCGGGCCGAACGCGCGCAGGTTGTGGTAGCTCAGGCCGCTGCCCACGATCAGCACGTCCTCGTCGCGCAGCGGCGCCAGCGCCCGGCCCAGGGCCAGGTGCTCGGCCGGGTCCAGGCCGCGCCTGAGCGACAGCTGCAGCACCGGCACGTCGGCCTGCGGATAGATCGCCTGCATGGGCGAGAACATGCCATGGTCGTAGCCGCGCTCGGCGTCCACGGCCGCCGGCAGGCCGGCCGCCTGCACCAGCGCCTGCACGCGCGCCGCGATGGCAGGCGCGCCCGGCGAGCGGTAATGCACCTGGTAGGTGTGCGGCGGAAAGCCGCCGTAGTCGTAGACCATCCCGGGCCGGGCCCCGGCCTGCACCGTGAAGGCCGGCGCCTCCCAGTGCGCAGACACCATCAGCACCGCGGCGGGCTTGCGGCCGAGCTGGCGCGGCATGTCGGCCAGCGCGGCCTCGAGCCTGGCGTAGGTATCGCCCATCTCGGCCTTCATCCAGGGCCAGGGGCCGCCGCCGTGGGAGATGAAGTAGGTGGGCAGGCGTGGGGGCATGGAAAGCGTCATGGCATCGGCACCGGGAGCAAAGAGGATTCAGGAGGCCTGCAGCAGGTCCAGCAGTGGCTGCGCCGCGGGATCGACGCCAGCGGCCGGCTGCTGCAAGCCCTGCAACAGCCGCTCGACCACCGGCAGCTGGGGCTGCACCGGGCCGCAGAACAGCGGCGTGGCGCCGTCGGCGATCAGCAGCACCGGGAAGGTCTCGATGTCCAGGACGTCGAGCACGGCCTCCTGCGCGTCCACGTCGACCCAGACGAACCGGTCCTGCGGATGGGCGGCGGCCAGCGCGTCGAAGCGGGCGCGCCATTCGCGGCAGACACCGCACCACTCGGCACACAGGCAGTAGACCAGGCGCCCTGCGGGGCGCGCGTCGGAGGCGTTGGCAGACATGGGGCGCCATCATGCCAAAGCCCGCCTGACCGCGCGGTGACAAGCTCGAGTCATCGCACAACTCGCCTGCATCAGCGCCATAACAGCCCCGGTTAGAAGGAGTGGCGCCGGCAAGTTGTCGTACAACGAGGCACAATGCACCGTTTTGGTTCATCCACGCTGCCCATGTCGGCCCCCATTACCTCCGTTCCGCCGGCCCGGCCTTGCGCGCTGACCGACCGCAGGACCGTGTTCCTGCTCGCCACGTTCTGCTGCCTGCTCTGGGGCAGCTCCTATCCGGCCATCAAGGCCGGCTATGCGCTGTTCGGCATCGCCAGGGACGACACCGCCTCCAAGCTCGTGTTCGCGGGCTGGCGCTTCGCGCTGGCCGGGGTGGCGCTGCTGGCCTTCGCCGCGGCGAGCGGCAAGCGCGTGGGTGGCTGGCCGGCGCGCACGCTGGGCCAGTTCGCGCTGCTGGGGCTGGTGCAGACCGCGCTGCAGTACTGGTTCTTCTACATCGGCCTGGCCCACACCACGGGCGTCAAGAGTTCGATCATGAACGCCACCGGCACCTTCTTCAGCGTGCTGCTGGCGCACTGGATCTACGCCAACGACAGGCTCAGCTACGGCAAGGCGATCGGCTGCGCGGTGGGCTTCGCGGGCGTGATGGTGGTGAACCTCGGTGCAGGTCTGGGCGGCGTGCTGGCCCTGGACTTCTCGCTGCTGGGCGAGGGCTTCGTGGTGATCGCGGCAGCCGTGCTGGCGGGCGCCAGCATCTACGGCAAGCGCATCTCGCAGGGCGTGGACCCCATCGTCATGACGGGCTGGCAGCTGGCCATCGGCGGCGCGGCGCTGCTGGTGCTGGGCTATGCGCTGGGCGGTGCGCTCACGCGCTTCACGCCGGCATCCACCGGGCTCTTGGCCTACATGGTGCTGCTGTCCTCGCTCGCGATCTCGCTCTGGAGCCTCTTGCTCAAGCACAACCGCGTGAGCCTGGTGACGGCCTTCAACTTCATGGTGCCGGTGTTCGGCGCGCTGCTGTCGGCGCTGTTCCTGCACGAGACCATCCTCGAGTGGCGCAACGCCATCGCGCTGGTGCTGGTCTGCGTGGGAATCTGGCTCGTGACGCGCGAGCCGCGCGCGCGCCGACCCTAGAGCAGCGCCGCCACGCGCCGCATCGCCGCCGCCACGGGCGAGACCACCGGCACGCCGAACTGCCCGGCCAGCCGCGCCGCGCTCTGCGCCAGCGGGCCACCGCCGATGACCACGGCCTGTGCGCCGTCCTGCTCGATGCAGGTGCGCACGGCCTGGCCCAGCAGCCGGTCCTGCAGGCCGGGGTCGGCCGCCAGGCGCAGCGGATCGTCCTTGGGAATGCGCGTGCCGCTGAACTGCGCCGAGAGGCCCAGCCGCGCCACGGCCTGGGCGATGGACTCGGCCAGGCCCGGCGTGGTGGTGGCCACGCCGAAGCGCCGGCCACCGGCGGCCGCCTCCTGCATCGAGGCCTCGCCGATGCCGACCACGGGCACGGCCACGCGCGCGCGCAGCAGGGCCAGGGCCGGATCGCCGAACGCGGCCACCACGATAGCGGCGACACCGGGGGCTTCGCGCACGCCGATGGCCAGCACCTCGTCCACGGCGGTGGCCAGTTCGGCGTCGCTCGTGATCATGGGCGCGCCACGCGCCGCCGTGGCGCTGCACAGCGCCAGCGCCGGCGGCAGCGCCGCGCGGGCCAGTTCGGCCATCATCGCCGTCGTCGCGGCCGAGGTGTTGGGGTTGATCAGCAGCACCTTGCGCGCCATGCCGTCCCCCTCAGCGCGCAGCCGGCGCCGACCGCAGGGCCAGGTCCGGCGCGCCGGCCTCGGCCTCGTCCTCGATGGACTTGCCGTAGGTCTCGGGCGCGAACTGCACGGCCAGCGCGAAGATGCCGTACATGGCCGCGATCATGCCGAACATGCCGGCCACGCCATGCAGGTCGAACATCCGGCCCGCCAGCAGCTGCGACAGCGCGCCGCCCACCGTGCCCAGCGCGAGCAGGAACGAGGTACCCAGGCCGCGCATGCGCGTCGGGTACAGCTCGGGCGCGTAGATCCAGATCGAGGTGTTCAGCGTCAGCACGCAGAACTGGAACAGCGCGCCGCAGACCAGCACCATGGCCACGCTGGAGGTCAGGTTGCCGAAAGCCAGGCCGGCCAGGCAGGCAGCGATCGCGCCGATGGTCAGCACGCGCTTGCGCGGGAACCTGTAGCCCAGCACCGAGGCCGCGATGGCGCCCAGCAGGCTGCCGCACTGCATCACGATCGTGAAGGCGAAGCTCTTGGTGATGGAGTAGCCCTGCGCGACGAGGATGGTGGGCATCAGCGTGAGCACCGACAGCTGCGCCCCGAAGGTCATCCACGAGGCCACGCCGACCGCGATGGTGCGCCGTGCGTAGCCACCGCTGAAGATGTCGGCCAGCCGCGTCTTGCGCACCGGCGCCGCGGCCGCCTGCGCATCGGCCGTGATGTAGGCGTGCAGCGGGAACTGCGCATTGGCGAGCTTGCCGGCGGCCAGCATGGACAGCACGCGGTTGGCCTCCTCCACGCGGCCCTGCGAGAGCAGGTAGCGCGGCGTCTCGGGCACGAAGCGGCGGTAGAACACGATGAACACGGCCGGCAGCACCAGCGCGCCGAACAGCCAGCGCCAGGCGTTCTCGCCCGGGAACAGCGCGAACACGCCCAGCGCGAAGGCCGGCGCCAGCATGTTGCCCAGCCCGCCGCCGCCCACGTTGATGAGGCCCACGGCCGTGCCGCGGAACCGGGACGAACAGAACTCCGCCAGCATGGTCACGGCTGTCGTGATCTCGCCGCCCAGGCCCAGGCCGACGATGAAGCGCGCCAGCGCCAGCACCGCGTAGTTGGGCGCCAGCGCACACAGCACGGCGCCCAGCGTGAACAGCGCCAGGTTCACGTTGAGCATGAAGCGCCGGCCGAAGCGGTCGGCACAGTAGCCCGAGCCCAGCCGCCCGAGCGCCGCGGCGATGAAGGTGATGGTGTTGAGGAAACCGATGTCGGTCGCGTCCAGCCCCCAGTGCTGGCGCAGCAGCGGCCCGACCAGGCCCACGGCGTTCTGCTCGAACACGTCGAACAGCACACCGCAGACCACGAGAAAAATGATGCTCTTGTGCGAGCGCGTGACGCCGATCTGCTCGAGCGCCGATTCGAGTTGGTGCATCTGCGCCGTCTTGGGCGCCGATGCCGAGATGATCGCTTCTCCGGCCATGGTGGATACCTCCTGATTGCCTGCGCTGAAGGGCGGGCGGCCGCTTCGGCCGCACCCGCGTGGTGCCCGCGACGGGCATGGGCTATGAAAAGCATTTTTCAGACCAGATTGTTTGTGAAAACAAGTTTTCAAAAACATCGGGACAAACCCGTGCGTGCTGCAGGTGGAGGAGGCAGGGTGTCGGGGCCGGTGGCTGGTCCCGGGCCGCGCCAGCAGGGGCGCGGGAGCCCGGTTCAGGCGTCGTCGCCCCGCGGCGCGGTGCGCAACTCGCCCAGCGCGGCGTGCGCGGCCTCCACGCCGGCCAGCCGCTGGCGGCCGGCCGCACCGGCGGCCTGCAGCGTGCGCGTGGCCAACAGCTCGCACAGCAGCATCGGCGCCACGTGGCTGTCCAGCGGGCCGGGCGCGGCCGTGTGGCAGTGCAGCAGCCAGCGCGCACCGGCGCCCTCGGCCGACGAGGGCTCGGTCACGAACACCACCTGGGCGCCCGATTGCGCGGCGTGCCGCGCGAAGTCCGCCGCCACGGCCGGGCTGCGGCGCAGCGCGAACACCACCAGCACGTCGCCGGCGGCGATGTCCACCGCGTACTCGGCCAGCGTCTCGCCGGGCCCGGGCAGCACCTGGGTGCGCGGCAGCACCTGGGCCAGCTGCCAGCGCAGGTAGGCCGCGAAGCTGCGGTTGTTGCGAAAGCCCAGGAACCAGACCGCGCGCGCCTGCGCCATGGCCTGGGCGATGGCGTCGAGCCGGGCGTCGTCGAGGCCGCGCAAGGTGGCGGCGATGTTGTCCTGTGCGGCCTGCGCATGTGCCGCCATGCCGCCGCCGGGCGTGCCGGCCGGGCGCGGCGCCAGGTACAACGGCGAGCCGGCCGAACGCTGGTCGCGCGCATGGCGGCGCGCTTCCTCATAGCTGGCATAGCCCAGCCGCTGCACGAAGCGCGTCACGCTGGCGTTGGACACGCCCACCAGGGCGGCGAGCTCGGAGGCACTGTAGCTCGCCAGTTCGCCCGGGAAGTCGAGGATGAAGCGGCCCAGCCGCTGCTCGGTGGGCGGCAGCTGGTCCAGCAGCGCGCGGATGCGCGCGAGGAAGGAGACGGAAGAGTCGTCGTGGGCAGGCATGGGCGCCGGCGATGCTAAGCCATCGCGCGGCCCCGCTGCGTTCAGAGCTTGGCGATCGACACCTCGGTCGACTTCACGAGCGCGACCACGTCCGAGCCCGGCTTGAGCGCGAGCTCGTCGACCGAGCGCGTGGTGATGACCGAGGTGACGATGCCCCAGGGCGTCTCGACATCGACCTCGGAGACGACGTCGCCGCGGATGATCTCCTTGACCTTGCCGCGGAACTGGTTGCGCACGTTGATGGCTTGGATGCTCATGACAAAAATCTCCTGGTGAAGTGAAGGTTCAGACCGCCCAGCGCAGGGCATGCGCCGGCTGCAGGCGGTCGGGTTCGGGTCGTTCGACCGCCGGCTTTTGCAGCACGCGGTCGAGGATGCGTTTTTCGATGGCCGCGAAGGCCGCGTCGCCCTGCGAACGCGGGCGCGCCAGCTCGATGCGCTGGTCCAGCGCGATGCGGCCATCCTCGATCAGCACCACGCGGTCGGCCAGGGCCACGGCCTCCTGCACGTCGTGCGTGACCAGCAGCGCCGTGAAGCGGTGGCGCTGCCACAGGCCCTCGATCAGGCGGTGCATCTCGATGCGCGTGAGCGCGTCCAGCGCGCCCAGCGGCTCGTCGAGCAGCAGCAATTGCGGCCGGTGCACGAGCGCGCGTGCCAGGGCCACGCGCTGGCGCTGGCCGCCGGACAGGCGGGCCGGCCATTCGCGTGCGCGCTCGGCCAGGCCGACCTGGGCCAGCACCTCCTCGCCGCGCGGGCGCGCCGCTTCGGGCAGGCCCAGCAGCACGTTGTCCAGCACGCGTTTCCAGGGCAAGAGGCGCGCCTCCTGGAACATGATGCGGGTCTGCGGGTTCAGGCCCGCGATGGCCTGGCCATCCACCTGCAGGCTGCCACCGCTGGCCTCTTCCAGGCCGGCCACCAGGCGCAGCAAGGTGCTCTTGCCGCAGCCGCTGCGGCCCACGATGGCGATGAACTCGCCGGGCGCGATGTCCAGCTGCGTGTGCTGCAGGACAGTGCGCGCGCCGTAGCGCTTGGACAGGTTGCGCGCCTGCAGGCGCACGCCGCCTTCGCTCATGTCGCACTCCCGGGTTTGAACAGCGGAATGTCGAGCGCGTTCACGCGCCGCGGCAACAGCTTCTCGGCAAAGAAGGCGTCGGCGATCTTCTGCTGCTCCGCCAGGCCCGCAGGCACGGCCGCGCGCACGGCATAGCTGCGCCGGCCATTGGCCTGCAGCACGGTGGGCACGTCCACGCCCCAGACCGGCGCCAGCAGCGCGGCCGCGGCATCGGGGTTGGCCTTGACCCATTGGCCGGCCTTGGCCAGCTCGGCGTAGATCACCTCCAGCACGTCGGCGCGCGCCTGCGCGAACTTGGTGCTGGCCAGGTAGTAGCGCTGGTAGCTCGCGATGCCGGTGCCGTCGGCCAGAACGCGCGCATTCGATTGGCGCTGCGCGGCCGACAGGAACGGATCCCAGATCACCCAGGCGTCGATGGCGCCGCGCTCGAACGCGGCGCGGCCGTCGGCCGGGGTGAGGTAGGCGGGCTCGATGTCCTTGAACGACAGGCCGGCCTGCTCGAGCGCGGCGATCAGCAGGTAGTGCGCGCCGGCTGCCTTGGCGAAGCCGACCTTCTTGCCCTTGAGTTCGGCGACGCTGCGCAGCGGCGAGTCGGCGCGCACCACGATGGCCTGGGCCGTGGGCGACGGCGCCTCCTGCGCGACGAAGGTCAGCTGCGCGCCGGCGGCCTGGGCGAACACCGGCACGGTGTCGGCCACGTCGGCGCTGAAGTCCAGGTTGTCCAGGTTCAGCGCTTCGAGCAGCGGCAGGCCGCTCGTGAACTCGTGCCAGCTGACCTTGGCGTTCAGCGGTGCGAGCCGGCGCTCCAGCGTGCCCTGGGCCTTGAGCACCACGGTCAGCGTGGACGACTTCTGGTAGCCGATGCGCACGGTGGCGGGCGCGGGCTGGGGCCAGACGGCACCGGCGGCCAGCGATGCCGCGGCGCCGAGCAACGTGCGGCGATGCAGGGAGATGGATGTCATGGCATTCACTTGTTGTAGCCCGGGTGCCAGCGCAGCCACCAGTGCTCCAGGCCGCGGGCCAAGAGATCGGCCAGCTTGCCGAGCAGCGCATAGAGCAGGATGCCGACCAGCACCACGTCGGTCTGCAGGAACTCGCGCGCGTTCATGGTCAGGTAGCCGATGCCGGCCTGGGCCGAGATGGTCTCGGCGACGATCAGGATCACCCACATCAGGCCCAGCGAGAAGCGCAGGCCCACGAGGATGGAGGACACCGCGCCGGGCAGGATCACCTCCTTGTAGAGCTGCCAGCGCGACAGGCCGTAGGTGCGGCCCATCTCGATCAGCTGCGGGTCCACGTTGCGGATGCCGTGGAAGGTGTTGAGGTAGATCGGGAAGAACACCGACACCGCGATCAGGAACAGCTTGGCCGACTCGTCGATGCCGAACCACAGGATCACGAGCGGGATCAGCGCCAGCGCCGGGATGTTGCGCACCATCTGGATGGTGGAGTCCAGCAGCGTCTCGAAGAACTTGACCGAGCCCGTCAGCAGGCCCAGCAGCAGCCCCAGGCCGCCGCCGATGGCCAGGCCCAGCAACGCGCGGCCGGCGCTGACCTTCACGTGCGTCCAAAGTTCGCCCGAGGCGGTCAGTGTCCAGGCGGCCGTGACCACGTCGACGGGTGCGGGCAGCACGCGCGTGGACAGCCAGCCCAGGCTGGAGGCTGCCTGCCAGACCACGATCAGCAGCACCGGCACGAGCCAGGGCAGCAGTTGGCGCGCCGCGCCGGCGATCCAGGCCGGTGCTTCGCTGCGCTCGGGTGGGTCCGTCACGTCCGGCAGCGGCGTGACCTGCGGTTCGCGGATCTCGGAACTCAGCGTGCTCATCGCGCTTTCCTCGCCTCAGCTCTGGGAAGCCAGCCGCGCCGGCGCATCCAGGTTGGCCACGACCTCGCCGAACGGTCCCGTCACGTTGCCGCCGGCCAGCCGCTCGCGCAGCCGCAGCGGCAACAGCGGGAACACGAGTTCGGCGAAGCGGTAGGCCTCTTCCAGGTGCGGGTAGCCCGACAGGATGAAGGTCTCGATGCCGAGCTCGGCGTACTCCTGGATGCGTGCCGCCACGCTCTGTGGGCTGCCCACAAGGGCGGTGCCGGCACCGCCGCGCACCAGGCCGACACCGGCCCACAGGTTGGGGCTGATCTCCAGCGCCGCACGCGAGCGGCTGTGGGCGCCGCCCTGGGCGCGCGCCTTGGCGTGCAGCGCGGCCATGCGTTGCTGGCCCACCGAATCCATCTTGGCGAACACCGCCTGGGCGCGCTCCACCGTGGCATCGTCGAGCCGGCTGATCAGCGCGTCGGCCGCGGCCCAGGCTTCCTCCTCGGTCTCACGCACGATCACGTGCAGCCGGATGCCGAACTGCAGCTTGCGGCCCTGTTGCGCCGCGCGCGTGCGCACGGCTTCGACCTTGCCGGCCACATCGGCCGGCGGCTCGCCCCAGGTCAGGTAGGCCTCGACCTGCTCGGCCGCCAGGTCCTGCGCGGCCGGAGAGGAGCCACCGAACCACACCGGCGGATGCGGCTTCTGCACCGGCGGGTACAGCAGCCGCGCGCCCTTCACGCTCAGGTGCTTGCCCGCGAAGTCATAGGTGTCCGTGCCATGGCTGCGCGCGAGGATCTCGCGCCAGATGCGGATGAACTCGGCCGATTGCTCGTAGCGTGTGGCGTGGTCCTGGAACACGCCGTCGCCTTCGAGCTCGCCCTGGTCGCCACCGGTCACCAGGTTCACGAGCAGGCGCCCGCCCGAGAGGCGGTCGAAGGTGGCGGCCATGCGCGCGGCCAGCGCCGGCTGGTGCAGGCCGGGCCGCACGGCCACGAGGAACTTCAGGCGCTGCGTCGCGCCGACCAGGCTGGAGGCGATGACCCAGGGGTCTTCGCAGGAGCGGCCGGTGGGGATCAGCACGCCCTCGTAGCCCAGACGGTCGGCCGCGCCGGCCACCTGTTGCAGGTAGGAAAGATCGACCTGGCGCGCACCTTCGCCGGTGCCCAGGTAACGGCTGTCGCCGTGGGTGGGGAGGAACCAGAAGACTTGCATGGCTGTGGGGACAGTGGTGGGAACGGGATCAGGCGGCGATGCCGGGGGCGGCGGCCTCGAGCACCTTGATCGGCTTGGGGATGAGCTTCAATGCGTGGAAGGTGTCGGCGATCTGTTGCTGCTCTGCGAGGATGGCGCGCGTGATCGGCGTCGTGCCGTAGCGGCTGCGGCCGACCGACAGGTCCAGCACCGGCTTGGGCAGGCCCAGCAGCGTGGCCAGTTCGCCCGCGAAGGCGTCCTTGTTGGCCTCCGACCAGCGGTCCAGCGCGTTGATCTCCTCGGTCACGGCGGCCAGCACATCGGCGTTCTTCGCCGCATAGTCCAGCGAGGAGAAGTAGTAGGCCCGGTTACCCACCACGCCCTGCGCATCGGCCAGCACGCGGGCGCCCAGCGTCTTTTCGGCGGCGGCCAGGAACGGGTCCCAGATCACCCAGGCGTCGACCGAGCCCTTCTCGAAGGCCGCGCGCGCATCGGCCGGCGGCAGGTAGACCAGGTTCAGATCGCCGTACGCCAGGCCGTGCTTTTCGAACAGCTTGACGATGAAGTAATGGACGTTGCTGCCCTTGTTCAGCGCGATCTTCTTGCCCTTGAGGTCGGCCACGCTCCGGACGGCCGACTGCGCGGGCACCAGCACCGCCTCCGAGGCCGGGCGCGGCACGGTGGCGGCCACGTAGGCCAGCGGGGCGCCCGCGGCCTGGGCGAAGATCGGCGGAGCCTCGCCCACGTCGCCGAAGTCGATCGAGCCGACGTTGAGCGCCTCCAGCTGCACCGGGCCGGCCGTGAACTCGGTCCACTTGATGGCCACGCCCAGCGGCGCCAGACGCTTGTCCAGCGTGCCGCGGCCCTTGAGCACGTTGAGCGCGCCCTTCTGGTGGCCGATGCGCAGCGTGCGCTGCGGCGCCTGCGCGAACGCGCCGAAAGTGGGCAGGGCGATAGCCGCTGCCGTGGCCTGGACCAGCCGGCGGCGCGCAAGGGAGATGGAAGTCATGTCTCGGTTCTCTGGGAGGGATCAGTCCTGGGCGAACACCACGGCCTCGCTGACCTTGATCGGCTTGGGAATCAGCTTGAGCGCGTGGAAGGTGTCGGCGATCCGTTGCTGGTCGGCCGCCACTTCGCGGGTGATGGGCTTGACGTTGAACTCGTAGCGGGACAGCGCCAGTTCGACGACGTCCACCGGCAGGCCTTGCAGCGGCGCGATGAGTTCTGCCGCCTGGCGCAGGTTCTTCTTGAGCCAGATGCCCTGCTCCACCGCATCGGCGAACAGCGCCTGCACGACCTTGGGGTTCTTCTGCACGAAGCCGCGCTCGCCCAGGTAGTACTGGTAGTTGTTGACCACGTCGGGCGTGCCGTCGGCCAGCATGCGGGCGCCGCCGGCCTTCTCCGCTGCGGCCTGGAACGGGTCCCAGATCACCCAGGCGTCGACGTTCCTGCTCTCGAACGCGGCACGGCCGTCGGCCGGAGGCAGGTAGATGGGCTGGATGTCGGACAGCTTCAGGCCGTTCTTCTCCAGCTGCTTGACCAGCAGGTAGTGCACGTTGCTGCCCTTGTTCAGCGCGACCTTCTTGCCCTTGAGGTCGGCCACGCTCTGGATCGGCGAATCCTTGGCGACCAGGATGGCCTCGGCGCGCGGCGCGGCCGGATCGACGCCGATGTAGACGAATCTGGCGCCGGCGGCCTGCGCGAAGATCGGTGGCGCCTCGCCCACGTAGCCCACGTCGACCGCGCCCACGTTCAGGCCTTCCAGCAGCTGCGGGCCGGCCGGGAACTCCACCCACTTCACGCCGAAGCCCAGCGGTGCGAGCCGCTTCTCCAGCGTGCCCTGCGCCTTTTGCAGCACGAACAGGCTGGCGGACTTCTGGTAGCCGATGCGTAGCTCTGGCCGGGTCTGCGCCTTCACGGGCATGGACAGCAGGCCCACGGCCAGCGCGATGACGGCGACGGCCAGCAGCGCAGCGCCGAAATGGCGCAATGCGCTGCGCCAGAACGGCGCTTCAGGGGTGGGCGCTTCGGCTGGCGCGGGGGGACGGGGCAGCATGGACGGGTCTCCAACAAAGGGGATGGCGCCAGTGTCCGAAGCCCTGTCTCTGATGAGAACGAATAAATGTGCGCGCGCTTATGCGTTTTCCGAGCAAGCGAGCCGCTGCATCCACTGCCCAGCGATTGGGCAATCCGTCGCAGGCCGCGCCGTTGCTGGGCCCGCTGCCACTGCCCCGGCCTTCTTCACAGTGTTGTCCACAGGAGCTGGGGGCAACCGAGGGTCCGCGCGCCACAATCGGCGCCAAGGGAGTGACACAGGATGCTGGAGGGCTATGCGGCGGTGCTGCTGGTGGGGCTGGTCGCGGGGGCGGTCAGCGGCGTGATCGGCACGGGATCGTCGGTGATGCTGCTGCCGGTGCTGGTCCACGCCTTCGGGCCCAGGCAGGCCGTGCCCATCATGGCGGTGGCGGCCGTGGTCGGCAACGCTTCTCGCGTGCTGGCCTGGTGGCGCCTGGTGGACTGGCGCGCCGTCTGCGCCTACGCCCTGCCCGGCGCGCCGGCCGCGGCGCTGGGCGCGCGCACGCTGTGGGCCCTGCCCGCGCACGCCGTGGACATCGCGCTCGGCCTGTTCTTCGTGCTCATGGTGCCGCTGCGCCACTGGCTGCAGCGGCGCCAGTGGCGGCTGCAGCTGTGGCAGCTGGCCGTGGCCGGTGCCGTCATCGGCTACCTGACCGGCCTGGTGCTGTCGACCGGGCCGCTCAGCGTGCCGGCCTTCTCGGCCTACGGCCTGGTCAAGGGCGCTTTCATCGGCAGCGAGGCGGCCAGTGCACTGCTGCTGTACGTGGCCAAGTCGCTGGCCTTCGCGCAGCTCGGGGGTCTGCCCTGGGACGTGCTGGCCAAGGGGCTCATCGTGGGCGCCGCGCTGATGGGCGGCACCTTCGCCGGCAAGGCCTCCGTGCTGCGCCTGCCCGAGACCCTGTTCCAGCGCCTGCTGGACGCATTGCTGCTGCTCTCGGGCCTGGCCCTGCTGGCGGCCGCCTGGCGCTGATTCAGGCGCTGGCGCGTTCCACGCGCACCGGGATGCACTTGGCGGCCGGCACCTGGCTGCCCTCGGCATGGTGGCCGAGCGGCACGAGCGGATTGCATTCGGGGAAGTAGCCGGCCGCCGAGCCGGCCGGCAGGTCGTAGGGCAGCGCACGCAGCCCGTGCAGGCGGCGCTGGTGGCCATCGTCGGCCACCCCGTGCACCAGCACGGCATCGCCCTCGGCCAGGCCGCGCGCGGCCATGTCGTCCGGGTGCATGAGCAGCACGCTGCGCGTGCCCCAGACGTTGCGGAAGCGGTCGTCCAGGCTGTAGACGGTGGTGTTGAACTGGTCGTCGCTGCGCAGCGTCATGAGGCGCAGCACGTCGGGCGGCGCCTGCGGCGCGGGCGCGGGCGGCAGCACGAAGCAGGCCTTGCCGCTGTCGGTCTTCCAGACCCGCTCGCGCGCGGGGTTGGGCTTGGCGATGCCGCCGGGTTCACGCAGCCGCGCGTTGAAGTCCTGGAACACCTCGGGCCAGGTCGCCTCGATGGCCTCGCGCACCAGCGCGTAGTCGTGCGTCCAGCGTGCCCAGGGCACTTCGGCACGCGGCTCCAGCGTGGCCTGGGCCAGCGCGGCGACGATGGCCAGTTCGGAACGCAGGCCCGGGTCGGCGGGCTCGGCCACGCCGTCCGACGCGTGGAAGCAGCCCGTGGAATCCTCCACCGAGACGGTCTGCGCGCCGCTGCCCTGGCGGTCGATCTCGATGCGGCCCAGGCAGGGCAGCAGCCAGGCCGCGCGGCCGGGCACGAGGTGGCTGCGGTTGAGCCGCGTGGCCACGTGCACCGTGAGCTGCAGCCGGCCCCAGGCCGCTTCCAGCCGTTCGGTGTCGGGCGCGGCACGCAGGAAGTTGCCGCCCAGGCCGACGAAGCCGCGCACCGCCCCGTGGAGCACGCCCTCGCAAGTGGCCACCGTGTTGCGGCCCGGCGTGCGCGGCGGCTCGAAGCGGTAGAGCTGCGCGAGCCGGTCCAGCGGCGCGAGTTCGGGCTTCTCGGTGATGCCCACCGTGCGCTGGCCCTGCACATTGGAGTGGCCGCGCACGGGGCAGATGCCGGCGCCGGGCTTGCCGATGTTGCCGCGCAGCAGCAGCAGGTTGCTGAGCATCTGCACGTTCGCCACGCCCTGGCGGTGCTGCGTGAGGCCCATGCCGTAGACACCCAGCACGGCACCCGCCGCGGCGTAGGTGGCGGCGGCCTGCTCCAGCGCAGCACGCGCCAGCCCGCTGTGCGACTCGATGTCCTGCCAGCGTGCCGCACGCAGGTGCGCGGCGAACGCCTCGAAGCCCTGGGTGTGCTCGGCAATGAAGGCCGCGTCGAGCACGCGCGGCGCACCGGCGGCCCGGGCCGCGTCGTCGGCCTCGACCAGCCACTTGCACAGGCCCGTCAGCGCCGCGATGTCGCCCCCGTTGCGCACCTGCAGGTACTGGGTGCTGATGGCGGTCTCCGCCGGTGTCAGCATCTCGCGCGGCGATTGCGGGTTCGCGAAGTGCACGAGCCCGACCTCCTTCAACGGATTGAAGGTCACGATGGGCACGCCGCGCGCCCTCGCTTCCTGCAGCTGGTGCAGCATGCGCGGGCTGCTGACGCCCACGTTCTGGCCGAAGAAGAAGATCGCCTCGGTCTGCGCGAAATCCTCCAGCGCTACCGTGCCCACCGGCACGCCGATGGTCTGGGGCAAGGCGACCGAGGTGCTCTCGTGGCACATGTTGGAGCTGTCGGGCAGGTTGTTGTTGCCGTACAGCCGCGCCAGCAGCTGGTACAGGTAGCTGGTCTCCAGCGAGGCCCGGCCCGAGGCATAGAAGACCACGGATTGCGGATCGTCTGCGCGAAGCGCGCGCAGTTCGGCGCCAATGGCCGCGAAGGCCTCTTCCCAGCCGACCGCCAGATAGCGGTCGCTCGCGGCGTCGTAGCGCATGGGGTGGGTGAGCCGGCCACCGGCTTCCAGCGCGTGGTCGCTGAAGCCGCGCAGCGCAGCCAGCGTGTGGGCCGCGAAGAAGTCCGGGCCCAGGCGCTTGTCCGTCAGTTCCCAGGCCGTGGCCTTGGCGCCGTTCTCGCAGAACTCGGCCAGGTGCGGCTTGGCCGGCTTGGCCCACGCGCAGCCCACGCAGGAAAAGCCGCCGGGCTTGTTCTGCCGGCGCAGCGCCTGGGCCGTGGCCAGCGGCGCGCCTTCGTGGACGAGGCTGCGCGCCACTGCCTTGATGGAGCCCCACCCGCCGGCGGCCTGGCCATAAGGTGGAAGCGGTTCGGGCCGGGCGCGGTCGTCGGTGGTGGGCATCGGGCGACTGTGCACGGGTGAATGCGCACGGTGCGTCGGCCAAGGCGGCCGCGGCGCGTAGGAGAACGAGCGCCATGCAGCGCTTACTTGGGCGGCGCAGCCTGTTGCTGGAAGATGCCCACCAGCACGCCCTTGGCCAACACATGGCCGCGCATCGCGGCGAGCAGCTCGTCGCGGTCGGCACCGGGCGGCAGGTCCAGCATGCGGTCCAGCGCGAAGACCTGGAAGTGGTAGCGGTGCGGCGGGTCCATCACCGGCGGCCGCGGACCGTAGTAGCCCGGCGAGCCGCGCGTGCCCGTGCCCTGCAGCACGCCCTCGGGCGCGGTCAGGCGCAGTTGCTCCTGCAGGCCCTCGGGCAGCTGCGTGGTGGAGGCCGGAATGTTCCAGGCCAGCCAGTGCACGAAGGGCGTGACCGGCCGGGCATCGGGATCTTCCATGACCAGCGCATAGGACTTTGCGCCGGGCACGGGATCCCAGCGCAGTTGCGGCGACACGCCGTCCGCATACTCGCTGTGGCGCAGCGGGATCGCACCCTGCGGCGCGATGCTGGCCGAAGCCACCTGCAGGCTGCCGGTGGTGCGCGTCTCCTCGCGCTCCAGGGCCAGCGGCACGCCGCTGCCGCGCATGGCCTGCGCGCGCATGGCCTCGGCGGGCGGCGCGGCGGCGCTGCCACCGGCGCCCTGCCCGGTGTAGGCAATGCGGTAGACCACGCCGTTGGCGTCGTCGGCCATCAGCAGCGCGCCGTCGCGCGCCATGGCCAGACCCACGGGCCGCGCGACGTGGGTGCTGCCGCCATCGGTCAGGAAGCCCGTGACGAAGGGCTCGAACTTCTGCGGCTCGCCATCGGAGAAGCGGATGCGCACGATCTCGTAACCCGAGGCGGGCTTGCGGTTCCACGAGCCGCGCATGGCGACGAAGGCATCGCCCTGGTACGCGGCCGGAAACATGCCCCCGGTATAGAACAGCATCTGCATGGGCGCGGCGTGGGCCGTGTAGCCCAGCACCATGGGCGTGCTGAGGGCCGCCCACTGCGCCTTGGAGATCTCGCCCACGGGCGTGCTCTGCGGGTTCACGCCGTCCTTGCCCCAGATGTGCGGCCAGCCGTACTGGCGGCCGCGCTCGATGCGGTTGAGCTCCTCGGGCTGCACCTCGTCGCCCAGGAAGTCGATGCCGTGGTCCATGCCCCACAGCGCGCCCGTGCGCGGCTCCCAGGCGAAGCCGATGGTGTTGCGCAGGCCGCTGGCGAAGATGGTGCGGCTCTTGCCGTCCGGTGCGATGCGCAGCATCGCCGCGTTCTCGGGGTTGGATTCGTTGCAGGCATTGCAGGTCGAGCCCACGCTCAGGTAGAGCATGCCGTCGGGGCCGAAGGCCATGGCGCGGTTGGGATGCTGGCCCGCGTCGGGCAGGTCGCCCAGCAGCATCTGCAGCGGGCCCAGCAGGCCGCCCTGCAGGATCGGCGCCCTGAACAGCTCCTTGACCGTGGCGATGTACAGCTGGCCATCGTGCACCGCCAGGCCGTGCGCCCCGGGCCGGTTGGCGACGATCACGCCCGCGCCGTCGGCACGGCCGTCGCCGTCATCGTCGCGCAGCAGCACCACGTCGCCCTGGTCGCGCCGGCTCAGGTAGACGCTGCCGTCGGGCGCCACCGCCAGGATGCGCGCATTCTTGAGCCCGGCCGCGAACACCGAGACGGCAAAGCCCGGCGGGGCCTGCAGGCCCTGCACGCGGGCCTGCGTCACTTCGACCTTGTCGGGCTTGAAGACATGGGTGCGGACCGGCACGTCGGTGCCGTCGCCCTGCTGGGCCGCGGCCGCCAGCGCACACAACGCGCCCAGGCCGAGCACGGCCGTGCGCAGGGAACGGGGAGGAAGAAGGGTCATGGACAAAGGGACGTTGGAGGAAACAGCGCAGCAGTCTGGGCACGCGCAGGCGCCGCCTCTGTCGGCGCAGGACGCGTCGGCGCGGCCGTCGCGTCCGACCGGCGGCGACGGCCTGCGCTCATGCCGCCGTGCAGGCCTGCCCGTCCGTGAAGCAGTACGCGAGGCAGGCGTCCAGTTCCGTGTCCTTGTCGAAGAAGCGGTCGGCGCCGAGCCGCAGGGCCTGTTGCCGCGCTTCGGGCCGCGCGTAGTTGGAGAGCATCACCACGCGCTGGTGCGCATGGCGCTTCAGGCAGTGCTTGAGCACGGTGTAGCCATTGCCGCTGGCCAGGAAGGCATCGACCAGGGCCAGATCCCAGCCATCGGCATGGGCCGCCAACCAGGCATTGGCCTCGTCGGCCGTGCACGCCTCATGGGCCACGGCGTGGCCGGCAGCGACAGCCCAGCGCCGCAGCTGCGCGCGCCAGTGCGGGTTGTCCTCCACGAGCAGCACGCGCAGCGCCGTCCGCTCCCTTACCAAGGGAAGAACACCGCGAACAGCAGGAAGCCGACGATGACGGCCGCCACGGTCAGGGTGCGCTTGTTCGCGTGACGGTTGCGGCTGGAGGAAGTGGGCACGGCGCCAGGGGTGTTCTTGGGAGCGTTCATGGGCTCAGCATGGCAGGCCGTGGCAGCCGCGCGCGTCGGACGGGAGCGCAAAGCCTGCGCGGACGGCTTCGCCTGTGGCGTGGCTCAGCCGGGCTGCGCGACCACCCGGCCCGCGCGCGTCCGGCCCGCGCCTGCCGTGGAGGCGCGCACGTCGCATTTCATGACGGTGGCCATGTGCCGCAGCGCGCGGCGCTTGGCCTCGGGCGTCTCGGCGGCGGTGCAGTCCGAAGGCACCCAGGCGCTGTAGCCGTGCATGTAGGCCTCCGCGGTGCTCAGCTGCACGCACATGTCGGCGGCCAGGCCCACGAGCACGATCTCGCGCGCCTGCATCTGGCGCAGCAGCAGGTCCAGCGGTGTCGCGAAGAAGGCCGAATGGCGCGGCTTGAGGATGGTCAGGTCCTGCGGCGCCGGGGCCAGCAGCCGCGCGATCTGGCCGCGCGGGCCGGGCAGTGCCTGGCAGGCGCGCAGCACGTCGCTGAACTCGGCATGCCAGGTGCCGTAGTGGTCGTTGGCGTAGATGGCCGGCACGCCGGCCTGGGCCAGCCGCTGCTTGAGCCGCGCCGTGGCCCGCGCGGCGCGCAGCGCACCGGGCAGCAGGCGCTCGGCCCCGGGGAAGTCCAGCGGGTTGATGAAATCCACGAGCACCAGCACGCGCTCGGCATGCGGCAGCGGCGTGGCGCGCAGTGCGGGTTGGGCATCGGCCGCAGGCGTCTGGCGAGGCATGCCGCGCAGCCTACGGGGCCCGCCGCGTGCCCATCCGTCGGCCGTCCGCGCATCTGCGGCAGTCGCGGCGTCCTACACCGCTGCACGGGGCGCCCGCGTAGCGTGTCGGGTCGGCAATGTCGCCGCGACACACAGGACCCCACGAACACCATGGCCAAGTCTCCCAAGTCCGCCGCTGCGCCCCGCGCCACCCCTGCCCGTTCCCGCAGCTCCCGGGCGCCGGCGCACCACACCGACAGCGGCCCGGCCGAGGGCCCGGCCAGCGATCCGGCCGATCCTGCGGCCCGGCAGAAAGCCGAAGTGCAGGCCCTGGCGGCCGGCATGCCGTCCAACCCGACCAAACCCGACGAACATGGCTTTGTGAACGGCGTGGCGCCCAAGCCCGGCGTGAGCATCGCGCCGCCGTCGCGGCTACCGGGGGCGAGCACGCTGTCGGAAGCCAATGCCTCGGCCAAGACCGGCGGCGTGGCACCGGAGGGCGGCAACCCGACCGTGGACCCGCTGGACCGCGTGCGCGTGGATTCCACCGGCCAGCGCCTGACCACCAACCAGGGCGTGCCCATCGCCGACAACCAGAACTCGCTCAAGTACGGGGTGCGCGGCCCCGTGCTGCTGGAAGACTTCATCCTGCGCGAGAAGATCACGCACTTCGACCACGAGCGCATCCCCGAACGCATCGTGCATGCGCGCGGCTCCGGCGCGCACGGCTTCTTCGAGTGCTATGCGCCGCTCACGCAATACACCAAGGCGGCGCCGTTCCGCGAGGCCGGCAAGGTCACGCCGGTGTTCGTGCGCTTTTCCACCGTGCAGGGCGAGCGCGGCTCCAAGGACACCGCGCGCGACGTGCGCGGCTTCGCCGTGAAGTTCTACACCGACGAGGGCAACTGGGATCTGGTGGGCAACAACATCCCGGTGTTCTTCATCCAGGACGCGATGAAGTTCCCCGACCTCGTGCACGCCGTCAAGCCCGAACCGCACCACGGCATGCCGCAGGCGGCCAGCGCGCACGACACCTTCTGGGACTTCGTCTCGCTGATGCCCGAGTCCACCCACATGCTGATGTGGGTGATGTCCGACCGTGCCATTCCGCGCAGCTACGCCACCATGCAGGGCTTCGGCGTGCACAGCTACCGCTTCGTCAACGAGGACGGCGATTCGGTGTTCGTCAAGTTCCACTGGACGCCCAAGGCCGGCACGCATTCGCTGGTCTGGGACGAGGCCGTGAAGATCTCCGGCGCCGACCCCGACTACCACCGCCGCGACCTGTGGGAGCGCATCGAGTCGGGCAACTACCCCGAGTACGAGCTCGGCGTGCAGGTCTTCACCGAGGAGGAAGCCGAACGCTTCAGCTTCGACATCCTGGACGCCACCAAGATCATTCCCGAGGAGCTGGTCCCGGTGCAGCCCGTGGGCCGCATGGTGCTGAACCGCAACCCCGACAACTTCTTCGCCGAGACCGAGCAGGTGGCCTTCTGCACCGCGCACGTGGTGCCTGGCATCGACTTCTCCAACGACCCGCTGCTGGCCGGCCGCATCCATTCCTACGTCGACACGCAGATCTCGCGCCTGGGCGGGCCGAACTTCCACGAGATCCCGATCAACGCGCCGATCGCGCCCGTGCACAACAACCAGCGCGACGGCATGCACCGCCAGGCCATCCACCGTGGCCGCGTGTCCTACGAGCCCAACTCGCTGGCCGGCGGCTGCCCGTTCCAGGCCGGTGCGGTGCAAGGCTTCGTCTCGGTGCCGGCGCGCATCGCTGCCAAGGCGGAACAGGGCAAGGTGCGCGCCAAGCCCGAGAAGTTCGCCGACCACTACACCCAGGCCACGCTGTTCTACGAGAGCCAGAGCCCGGTGGAGCAGGCGCACATCGCGCAGGCCTTCCGCTTCGAGCTGTCCAAGCTCACGGTGCCGGCCGTGCGCGAACGCATGGTGGCCTCGCTGCGCAACGTGTCCGAGACGCTGGCGCGCAAGGTGGCCGACGGCCTGGGCATGCGCACGCTGCCCGAGCCGCTGCCGCGCGCACTGGCCAAGCCGGCCAAGCCCGAGGTGCGCCAATCGCCCGCGCTGTCGCTGCTGGCCCGCCCGGGCGAGATGGGCATCCGCGCGCGCATGGTCGCGCTGCTGGCCGCCGATGGCGCGGACGGGGCCTTGCTGCAGGCCCAGGTCGCGGCCCTGGCCGACCAGGGCGCCGCACCGCGCATCGTCGGACCGCACGTGGGCGCGATCACCACGGCCCAGGGCGACACGGTGCAGGCCGATGCCTCGCTCGAGAACGAGCCCGGCTTCCTGTTCGATGCAGTGGTGCTGCCGCAAGGCGCCGAGGCCATCGCCGCACTGGCCGCCAACGGGCAGGCGCTGGAGTTCGTGAAGGACCAGTACCGCCACGGCAAGACGCTGCTGGTGCCGGCCGATGCGCGCGCGCTGCTGGAGCAGGCCGGCATCCCCTGGGAACTGCCAGACGGCAGCGCCGACCCGGGCCTGGTGCCCGGCGATGGCGATGGCGAGGCGGCGCTGCAGGCCTTCGCGCAAACCGTGGCGCGCCACCGCCACCCCGAGCGCGAGACCGATCCACCCCGGGTCTGAGAAGCTGTGAACGAATCCCTCACGGCCACGCGAGGCCCCGTGAAAGCCGGCTTGCATGGTCAGCGTCGCGCCCCGGGGCCTCGCCCTTCGGGCCGGGGCACGCCAAGCCACAGGCGGGCGTTGCAGTCCTTGCCCGGGCACGAGCCCGGGCGGCGGCCTGCGCCTACGCCTGTGGCCCGGCGTACCCAGTCGTGACCGTGATCGATTCATTCACAGCTTCTGACTCCGCCGCGCCGGCCGCATCCACGGTGCGGCCGCACCCTCAGCGGCGGTCTTCCGGGTAGGCCTGGTCGATCTGGCGCGCCAGGTTGTCCGGGCGCGTGGCCTCCTCCAGGGCCGCCAGGCCGCCCGAGGGATCCTCCACGCCGAGCTTGTCGGCGATGCGCGCGAGCAGCTGCAGCGCCTTGGTGTTCTCCTGCTCGGTCAGCAGGTTGATCTGCAGGTCCAGCTTGTTGCGCCGCTCGGTGATGCGCATCTCGTGGTTCTGGCTCATGAGCACGAAGGTGGACAGGAAGATCGCCTCCAGCGACACCACCAGCACCAGGAAGGTGAAGGGATAGGGGTCGAAATGCGGCAGCATGGGCAGGCTGTTGAAGGCGATCCAGCCGCCGAACCAGGCCACGTGCAGCCAGACGAACTGGATGCGCACGCACCAATGGGCGATGCGCGCCGCGGCCCGGTCGGCCGCGGTCTCCTGCCGTGCCGCAGCGTCGTCCAGATGACGCATGGCGCGCACGTTGTGCGCGGTGAGTTCCTCGGCCGAGCCGGGATCGCGGTAGCTCGATTCGGCCATGGCGGTGTGCGCAGGCCCGCAGCTCTCAGCGCGCCCAGCCCTTCCTCTGGGGACGCTGCTGGGCCTGGATGTCGACCGCCTTCTTGACCACCGGCCTGTCCTGCGCGTCGGTGTCGACGACCTCCTCGAGGTCGATGTCCTTGACCTCCATGTCGGCCTCCTCTTCGAGTTCCTGCAGCACGGCGCCGACCTTGCGCTCGGCTTCGTCCACTTTTTCGGTGTCGGGCTGTTTGCTGCGGATGCCCAGGCCGTGGGATGGCGCCATGTCGTGTTTCCTCCGGTGTGTGGTGGTGGGACGCAGTGCAGGGCCGCAGCCGACGGATGCGTGCGAGTCCACTGCACCCGTTGTACGCAGCGACGCGCGGGGCGCGGTGTCGGCGGCGGGCGGCGCGC
>NZ_BMYK01000041.1:0-10055 GCF_014652235.1 Pseudorhodoferax aquiterrae | reverse complement strand
GCGCCTTGTGCGGACGCTGGCCGACGCGGTATGCGCCTGTGCTCCCACAGGCCGGCCGCACTGCAGCTTCATACAAAACCCGGGTACCGCCCGTCGACGACGGCCCGCCTTCACTGCAATCCGGCCCCACGGACCGCCGTGGCGCCACAGCCACGACACGCGTCCATGTCCCGTCCTGCAAACGCAACGAAATCACCCGCACTGTTGGTTCTTCCGGGATGGGACGACGATGGCAGGCGCCAGTTCGACGCGCTGCAGTCGCAGCTCGCCCCGTCTGGCTGGTTGTGCCGGCGTGCAGACATCCCCGACGCCGACTGGCCGGCCGAGGCGCGCGCGCGCATCAGCCGCGACCAGGCGCTGCAGCGCGTGCTGGAGGACTACATGAACCTCGCCGCCGTGCGCGGCGTCGCGCGCAACCGCCTCGCCCTGCTCGGCTTCAGCTTCGGGGCGTACATGGCAACCTTTCTCGCCGCGGCCAAACCGGCACGGCTGCTGGTGCTGCGCTCGCCGGCGATCTACCCCGACAGCGACTGGAGCACACCCAAGGAGCAGCTCGATGCGCAGGCGCTGCGGGAGTACCGCTCCGACCCCCTGGCCCCCGACCAGAACCGTTCGCTGCTGTGCTGCAGCCAGTTCACGGGGGACGTGCTGCTCATCGACTCCGGCCAGGACGAGCAGATTCCGCCGCAGCTCATCGACAGCTACGCGCGCGCCTTCCGCCGCGCGCGTTCGCTGACCCGCTACACGCTGGCCGGCGCCGACCACGCGCTGACGCGGCCGGCCTGGCAGCGCGAGTACCACAACGTGCTGGTGGAATGGTTGAACGCGCGCATGCGCCGCGCCTGAGGCGCACGGCACCCGGGGCGGCGCGACCTCAACCCAGGCCGCCCAGGCGCGCCAGCAGCCGGCCGTAGAACGCGTCGAACTGCAGCCGCCCCTGCACGGCCGTCAGGCACACGCACTCGCCGGCCGACTGGACCACGGGCAGGTGCTGCACGCCCCGGCCCGGCGCGTCGAAGTCGCCCGCATGGAACTGGGCCCGGCCGTCGTGGAAAGCGCCGCACAGCACCTGGGTCAATTCGCGCCCGCTGTGCGCATGCCGGGGCAGGTACTTGCCCGGCGCCAGGCGCAGCAGGAACACGGTGACCGCGTCGTCGCCGGCCAGCCGCACGCGGCTGTAGTGCATGCCGGGGCCGATCCAGCGCCAGGGCGCGATCTGGCAGCCCGCCACCGCCGACGGCCAGGCCTGGCCCTGCGGCAAGGGCGGCGGGCCCTGCCACGCTGCGGGCTTTGCCGTCTCGGCAGCCGGTGCGTCCAGCGCGGCCATGGCCTGGTCCAGGGCCCGGGCCTGCAGGGGGACGGGCTGCGTCTCCTCCAGCAGCAGGCCGCCGGCGGCCTCCAGGGCACCGGCGTAGGCGGCACACCGCGCGCAGCGTTCCAGGTGGACCGCCACCACCAGCGCCAGCCCCGCCGGCAACCGCCCCGCCGCATGCGAGAGCAGCAGCGCGTCGGAAGGATGGTGGGTGATGCGTGTCATGGCGTGGGTCCGCCATCCTGCAGGGCGCGCCGCAGATGCGCAAGCGCTGCACGCATGCGCGACTTCACGGTGCCCAGCGGCAGCCCGAGGGTGCTTGCGATGCTGGTGTGGGGGCGGTCCTCGAAATAGCACAGGCGCAGCACCTGCGCCTGCTCCGCCGGCATGGTGCGCAAGGCCGCGCGCATGCGGGCGCACAGCTGCGCCGTGTGCAGGCGCTCGTCCAGGGGCGGCGCTTCGTCGGCCACATCGTCCAGCTCGACGGCATCGGCACGCGCCGCTGCCGCGCCCTGGCCACGCAGGCGGTCCACGCGCAGGTTGCGGGCGATGGTGAACAGCCAGGTCCCCACGCTGGCG
Source organism: Pseudorhodoferax aquiterrae (assembly GCF_014652235.1). GTDB lineage: Bacteria > Pseudomonadota > Gammaproteobacteria > Burkholderiales > Burkholderiaceae_C > Pseudorhodoferax > Pseudorhodoferax aquiterrae. The sequence continues at coordinate 8,164 of NZ_BMYK01000041.1, read as the reverse complement.
CGCTCGGCATCGAACAGGGCGGCCTTGCGCCAGAGCACCAGCAGCGTCTCCTGCGCGATGTCTTCGGCCTGGCTGGGCTCGGTGCCGGAGCGGATCAGATAGCCCTTCACGCGCGGCGCGTAGAAGGCGAACAGCTGGGCGAAGGCCTGGCGGTCCGCCAGTTCGGCCACCGCCCGCATCCAAGCCAGGACTTGCGGCTGGACGGAAGGATCGCCCGGCGCCACCAGCTGCAGCGCAGTGCGCGCCTGCGGCGGCTGGCGTGGCGGACCATCGTGGTGCGCATCGGCCATGGGCGGCTCCCGCAGCGGATCGGGCCGGCGCCGGTCAGGCCAGCGCGGTGTCCAGCACCATCATGAGGATGAAGCCCAGCATCAGCCCGCAGGTGGCCCAGCGCTCATGCCCGGCGCGGTGCGACTCGGGAATGATCTCGTGGCTGATGACGTAGAGCATCGCACCCGCAGCGGCCGCCAGGCCCCAGGGCAACAGACTGGCCGACAGGCCGATGACGGCCGCGCCGAAGACCGCCGCCACGGGCTCCACCAGACCGGACAGCACGCCCAACCCCGCCGACCAGGCCCGGCCGTAGCCCACGCCGCGCAGCGCCAGCGCGACGACCATGCCCTCGGGCACGTCCTGGATCGAGATGCCGGTGGCCAGGGCCAGCGCGCCGAGCGGCTCGGTGCCCGCATAGGCCACGCCGATGGCCAGGCCTTCGGGCAGGTTGTGCACGGCGATGGCCAGCACGAACAGCCAGACGCGCTTCATGGCGCGCGCCTGCGGCCCTTCCAGGCCCTTGACGAAGTGCTCGTGGGGCACGACACGGTCGACCAGCAACAGCAGCAGTGCGCCGGCCGCGATGCCCAGGCCCACGGTGCCGGCCGCGCCCCAGCTGCCGGCGCCCTGCTGCCGCGCGGCGGTCAGGGCCGGGATGATCAGCGAGAAGGCGCTGGCGGCCAGCATGACGCCGGCGCCGAAGCCCAGCATGGTGTCGTGGCTGCGCTGCGAGAACTTCTGCGACAGCAGCACCGGCAAGGTGCCCAGCGCCGTCGCCAGGGCCGCCATGCCGCCGCCCATCAGTGCGCCCTGCACGCCGGGGCTTTGCATCCAGGGGCCTTGCAGCAACTGCTGCGTCCACAGCGCCAGCGCCCCGAGCACGATGGCCAGCCCGGTCAGATGGCGCCAACGCCAGCGCAGCCGGTCGGCGCGTGGCAGGGCGGCGGCATGGGCCGCAGAGGGTCTGTGCAGGATGTCCATGGTGCGTCCTCGTCCGGGATGGAAAGTCCGGGCCCCGCGTGTGCGGGGTCGGTCCTGGCTCAGGCCAGCGCGCTGCTCAAGGCCAGCGCGCCGTTCACGCCGGCGGGGTAGAAGCCGCCGCGCGAGACCGCGCCCGGGTTCAGGTAGACGATGTTGAGCACGTCGCCGGGGCTGCGGCTGAAGGCGATGCCGTTGGCATCGGTGGGCACGATGTTGGAGCGGTCGTCGGCGCCGCTCACGCCCTGGTCCACGTCACTGCCGCCGTCCAGGCTGTCGCGTGCGTTGGAGATCGCGTCGGCGGCCGTGCGCAGCGCCGGCGCATCCACGCCCTTGGCGTAGAGCGCGGTGCGCACCAGGCCGGCGTGGTAGGCCTCCACGGCCAGGATGCCGGCAGCGGCCTCCAGGAAGGTCTTGTTCTGGATCAGCGGCGAGGCGCCCTTGTAGGCCGTGACGCCCACGTCCTCGAAGAGGAAGGCGGCGAGCAGGAAGTTCTCGTCGCTGGCGTAGGGATCGAAAGCCTGGCCGGCGGCCACCAGACCCGCCGCGCGCGCTGCGCTCGAGAACGCACCGTTGGGATCGGCGCCGATGTCGATGGCCGGCTGCGCCACCGCGGCCGAGCCCAGCGCCTGGCGCAGGAAGGCCACATGGGCGATCTCGTCCTGCGCGATCTCCTTGGCGTACTGGCGCACCACCGGGTCGGTGAAATTGACCGCACGGCCGCCGGTGACGGCGCCCTGCGTGCCGGTGCCGCCGAGCTGGGCGGCAGGCAGGCCGGTTCCGGTGGCCGCGTAGGCATAGAACTGCGCTTCCAGATACTCCAGGTTCAGCGCGAAGTTCAGCACGTCGGCATCGGACACCTCGTTGGCCTGGGCGTTCGAGTCGCCCGACCCTCCGCCGCAGGCGGCGAGGATGCCGCCCCCCGCCATGCCGACCGCGAAGCCGCTCGTCTTGCGGAAGAAGGCGCGCCGTTCGGCACGCCGCATGGCGATCCCGTCGACCTGCGCGCGCGTCAGAAAGTAACCCAGCATGGCTTGCTCCTTTCGGGTGGGCACGCGCCGGCATCGGCATGGCGCCACCGTGGGTGGCACCTGCGCGAGCGCGCAGGCGCAACCAGGCAGCTGCCGCTTCCACGCCCTGGGCGCATCCGGCAGCACACCCGGTCACTGCCTGATACGGAGCCTGGCGCGGCGCGGACCGAAAGCGCCATGTAGGACAAGACGCCGACATCGCCAGCGGGCGCCGGCGGCGTCGCGCCGGGCCCGTCAGGCCGGCGCGCCCTCGGGCAGCTTGGCGATGACCTTGATCTCGAAGTCGAAGCCGTACAGCCAGGTCACGCCCACGCAGGTGATGTTGGGATACGGCGCCTGGCCCCAGTACGCGGGCACGACGGCCCAGATGCGCTCGAAGCGCTCGGCGGGATCGACGATGAAGACCGTCACGTCGACCACGTCGTCGAAACTGCAGCCGGCCGCTGCGAGCACGGCGTTGAGGTTCTCGAACGCGCGGCGCACCTGGGCTTCGAGCCCGGGCTCGGGCGAGCCGTCCTCGCGGCTGCCGACCTGGCCGGAAACGAACAGCAGGCCGTTGGAGCGCACGGCGGGCGAGTAGCGGTTGCGCTCGTACAGGGCCTGGCGGCCGGCGGGAAAAACGACGTCACGTTGTGCCATGGGGATGCCTTGGTGGATGGGTTGGGATGCAGGCACTGTAGGAAGCCACGGCCGCGCGATCAACGCGCAAGTCCACCCACCACTGTTCGTAAACTCCAAACAATCCCGATCCCACCGGAGCCCGCATGGACCGTTTCGATGCGATGCAGGCCTTCGCCCGCGTCGTGGAAGCCGGCAGCTTCACCAAGGCGGCCGACACGCTGCACATCAGCAAGACCAGCATCACCCAGCTCGTGCAGCAGTTGGAGGCCAGGCTGCGCGTGAAGCTGCTGAACCGCACCACGCGCCGCGTGCACCTCACGGCCGACGGCGCGGCCTACTACGCGCGCGTGCTGCGCATCCTGGCCGACGTGGAAGAGGCCGAGACCGGGCTGGCCAGCGCGGCCGCGGTGCCGCGCGGGCGGCTGCGCGTGGACGTGCCGAGTCCGCTCGCGCGCATGCTGCTGGTGCCGGCGCTGCCGGACTTCCATGCGCGCTACCCGGAGATCCAGCTGGACATGGGCGTGAGCGACCGCCGCGTCGACCTGGTCGGCGAGAACGTGGACTGCGTGCTGCGCGGCGGCCACATCGCCAACCCCTCGCTCATCGCCCGCCACGTGGCCGACCTGCAGCTGGGCGTGTACGCGGCACCGGGCTACCTCGCGCTGGCGGGCCGGCCCGAGCACCCGCGCATGCTGGAGGACACGCACCACCGCATCGTCGGCTTCCTGTGGGCGCGCGCGGGCAGGACCTTTCCCTACGCCATGCGGCGTGGCGACGAGCAGGTCCACGTGCAGGGCCGCTACGCCTTCGCGGTCGACGACGGCAATGCCTACCTGGCAGCGGGCCTGGCCGGCCTGGGCGTGCTCTGGCTGCCGGACTACATGGCCAGGCCGCACCGCGCCAGCGGCGAACTCGTGCCGCTGTTCGAGGACTGGCAGCTGGCGCCCATGCCGCTGTACCTGGCCTACGCGCCGAACCGGCACGTGGGCGCCCGGCTGCGCGCCTTCATCGACTGGGTCGTGGCGCTGCTGGCCGAGCACACGCCGGTCGGCCGGCCGCGCACCTGAGCGCCTCGGCGGCTACAGGTAGGAGGGTAGGAGCTTGGCGGTGAACTGCAGGCAAGCCAGTTCCTCGTCGGAAATCGACTGCTCGACCATGTCGAAATGGCACAGCGTGCCATGCAGTTCGCCTCGGTCGTTCAGCAGCGGAACGCCGTGGTAGGACATCACGACGCCCTGGAACGGGCTGTAGTCCAGCCGGCGGTCCTGGGCGGTGTTGTCGGTCAGGAAGAAGCCCTCGCGCAGCACGATCTGGCAGAAGCTGTCCTTGAGCACCACCACCTCCAGCGCTTCGGGCTTGACCTCGCCGAGCTTGTCGAACATGTGGGTGTTGCGCAGCAGCTCGCCGTCCAGCGCGAAGATGCCCGAGTAGCGGTGCGCCACGCCGGCGTTCATGACGCGCAAGGCCTCGTCGATGCCCCCGGAACTGAACGCCTGCGCGATGGCGGCGGTCCGCGCCGACGGTGGGTCGCGCAACAGCGCGGCCGGAAGCGAGCGGAAGGTGGACGTGGAAAAGTGCATCGTGGTGGCCGCGGAAGGAGAAAGCTCCATTGTCCGCTGTGGGCATGACGGCCCTGCGCGCACGAGACGCCGGTGTTTGGGCAGCCGGCGCAACGGCCCCCCCCACCCCTACGCAGGCAGCCGCGCCACGGCCGCCAGCAATTCCCGCGTGTAGGGATCGCGCGGGTGCGTCAGCACCTGGTCGGCCGTGCCGATCTCGCGCAGCGCACCGGCCTGCAGCACCGCCACGGCGTGGCTGACCTGGCGGATCACGCCCAGGTCGTGCGAGATGAACAGGAAGGCCGCGCCCGTGTCGCGCTGCAGCGTGGCGATGAGGCGCAGCACCTGCTGCTGCACCGAAACGTCCAGCGCCGACACGGGCTCGTCCATGACGACCAGCCGTGGCTCCACGGCCAGCGCCCGCGCGATCGCCACGCGCTGGCGCTGCCCGCCCGACAGCGTGAGCGGCCGGCGCGACGCGAGCGCCGCAGGCAGCTCCACGCGCGCGAGCCATTCGGCCACGCGCGCCTGCAGGCGCGCCCTGGGCTCACGGCCGAAGCGCAGCGCCAGCGCCTGGGCCAGGATGGTGCCGACCGTGTGCCGCGGATCGAAGGACGACAGCGGATCCTGGTAGACGAACTGGACGGGGCGCGCCCGGCCGGCGGCCGCGCGCTGCAGCAACGGTCCCCAGCTGACTTCGCCGGCGCTGGGCGTCTCCAGTCCGGCCACGATGCGGGCCAGCGTGGTCTTTCCGCTGCCGGACTCGCCCACCAGGCCCAGCGTGCGGCCCGGATGCAGCACGAGGTCCACGCCGCGCACCACCTCGCGCGTGCCGAAGCGCTTGCGGATGCCCTGCAGGCGCAGCAGTGGCGCGTCGGCGGGCCCTGGGGGTTCTGCCGCGGCCGTGCCGCGCGCCGCTCCGTCCAGCCGCGGCACGGCGTCGAGCAGCGCGCGCGTGTAGGCATGGCCGGGCCGGCGCAGCACCGCGTCGGTGGGCCCGGACTCCACGACCTCGCCGCCGCGCAGCACGAGCACGCGGTCGGCCAGCCGCGCCACCACGCCCAGGTCGTGGCTGATCAGCAGCAGCGCCGTACCGGCGTCGCGCAGCGCGCGGAACAGCGCGATGATCTGTTGCTGCACAGAGGCGTCGAGCGCCGTGGTGGGCTCGTCGGCGATCAACAGCGGCGGGGCACCGGCCAGCGCGCTCGCGATCAGCGCGCGCTGGCGCTGGCCGCCCGAGAGCTGGCCCGGGTAGGCGTGCAGCCGTTCCGTGGCGTCATCGAGCCGCGCGCGTGCGAGCAGCTCCAGCACGCGGGCCCGGGTGGCCGAGCCGCCCGGCCCGCCGGTGGCCCGCACGGCCTCGGCCAGTTCCTGACCGACCGTGCGCAAGGGGTCGAGCGAGACCAGCGCATCCTGCAGGATGTAGCCGACCTCGCGGCCGCGCACGCTGCGCCACTGGCGCTCGCGCAGGCCGCGCAGGTCGCGGCCACCGAGTTCCAGCGCCTCGGCACGCAGGCGCGCGCCGGCGCCGTGCAGGCCCAGCAGGCTGCGCGCGGTCACGCTCTTGCCCGAACCGGATTCGCCGACCAGCGCCACGCAGCCGCCGCGCGGGATGTCGAAGCTCACGCCGCCCACGGCCTGGCGCCACTGCCAGCCCTGGCGGAAGTCCACGGCGAGCTGCCGCACGCGCACGAGGGGCTGGGCCGCAAGAGGCGCAGCGCCCTGCGCCGCCTGGTCGGGCAGCAGCCTCATGCCCTGCCCTCCGCACGCCGCTGCAGCCACTGGCCGAGCACCGTGGTGCTGGCCACGAACACCGTCAGCGCCGCGCCCGGGAACACGGCGGCCCACCAGCCCATGGTCAGGAAGCTGCGCGCATTCGTCAGCATGGAACCCCATTCGGGTGCCGGCGGCGGGCTGCCCAGGCCCAGGAAACTCAGGGCCGCGCCGGCCAGCGTAGCCCCGCCCAAGCCCAGCGTGGCGATGGTGCCCACGGGCCGCAGCGCGTTGGGAATGGTGTGGCGCCACAGCACGGCGGCCGGCGACAAACCCAGGGCGCGCGCCGCCTCGACGAAGGGCTCGGCGCGCGTGCGCAGGGCCTGGGCCCGCACCACGCGCGTGTAATAGGGAATGCCGGCCACGCCGATGGCCAGCGCGGCATGCAGCACGCCGCTGCCGAACAGCGCGACGATGAAGATGGCCAGCAGCAGTTCGGGGAAGGCGGCGCCGATGTCGGTCAGCCGCATCACGATGGTCGGCGCGTAGCGGCGCGTGAGGCCGGCCACCAGGCCCAGCGCCGAGCCTACGCTGACGGCCAGCGCCACCGCGCCGAAACCCAGCGCGAGCGAAGAGCGTGCGCCGTGCACCACGCGCGTGTAGACATCGCGGCCGATCTGGTCGGTGCCGAAGGGGTGGGTGGCCGAAGGCGGCGCCAGCAGCGCGCTGCGGTCGGCCGCCAGCGGGTCGCCGGGCGCGAGCAGTTCCGGCCACAGCGCCGCCACCACGAACAGCAGCACCGTGGCCAGGCTCAGCGCGGCGAACAGGTCGCCGATGCCGGGCCAGCGCAGGGCCGGCAGTGCGAGGCCGGAGGGAGCGGCGGCCGATGTCATGCCGCAGGCGCCGCGTCGATGCGGTGGTCGATCAGGATGTAGGCCATGTCGATGAGCGTGTTGATGGCGATGAAGGCCAGCGTGCCGACGATGACCAGGCCCAGCACCAGCGGCATGTCCTGGCGTGTGACCGCGTTGACGAGCAGCCGGCCCAGGCCGGGGCGGCCGAACAGGGTCTCGGTGATGGCGGCGCCGCCCAGCAGCGCGCCGAATGAGAAGCCCAGCATCGTGAGGTAGGGAATCACGGCATGGCGCAGCGCATGCTGGAGCTTGACCTGCAGGCGCGACAAGCCGCGCGCGCGGGCCGTGAGGATGAAAGGCTGCTCCAGCACCTCGTCGAGCGCACGCCGCAGCACCTGGGCCAGCGGCGCGGCCGTGGGCAACGCGATGGTCAGGGCGGGCAGCACCAGCGAGCGCAGGTCGCCCGCGTCGAGCAGCGGGAACACGCGCCACTGCACGGCGAGCACCAGCATGAGCAGGAAGCCGACCCAGAACACGGGCGTGGACGCCAGCACGAGTTCCACCGCGCTGGCCAGCGCGCTGGCCGTGCGGTGTCCGGCCGTCAGCAGCGCGACGCCGGCCGACAGCAGGACGGCGAACAGGCTGGCCAGGCCGGCCAGCGCCAGCGTGGGCAGCGCCTGCTCGGCGATCAATGCCAGCACGGGCTGGTCCTGCGCATAGGAGATGCCGAGGTCGCCCCGCACGAGCCGCCCGAGGTAGAGCAGGTACTGCACGACGAGCGGCTGGTCCAGGTGGTACTCGGCGCGGATCGCGTCCAGCACCTCCTTGGTGATGGCAACGGCATCCTGCCCTGCCCCCGCGATGACCAGCGCCGGGTCGGTCGGGACCAGACGCAGCGCGAGAAACGCGAACGTGGCCGCGCCCCAGAGCGTGAGCAGCGCGAGGCCGAGCCGCCGCAGCAGGAGGGTGCCGCGTGCCTCACTCACCGGCTTCTCCAGGCAAGGCGCATCCCGATCTCAGCGACGTCGGGCGGGCAACGGTGCCGAGGGCCGCGGAGCAGGCCACACCAGCGACATCCGCGGATCTGGCTTGTATGGTTGAGGTGTTGGGGTGGAGGGCCTGAAATACTGGAAAT
>NZ_BMYK01000040.1 GCF_014652235.1 Pseudorhodoferax aquiterrae | reverse complement strand
GGGGAATTCGTACTTGTCCAGCAGTTCGCGCACTTCCATTTCGACGAGCTCAAGCAGTTCGGCGTCGTCCACCATGTCGCACTTGTTCAGGAACACGATGATGTAGGGCACGCCGACCTGGCGGGCCAGCAGGATGTGCTCACGGGTCTGGGGCATCGGGCCGTCGGCGGCCGAGCACACCAGGATGGCGCCGTCCATCTGGGCGGCACCGGTGATCATGTTCTTGACGTAGTCGGCGTGGCCGGGGCAGTCCACGTGGGCGTAGTGGCGGTTGGCCGTCTCGTATTCCACGTGTGCGGTGTTGATCGTGATGCCGCGGGCCTTTTCTTCGGGAGCCGCGTCGATCTGGTCGTAGGCCTTGGCTTGGCCGCCGAACTTGGAGGCCAGCACCGTCGTGATCGCTGCCGTCAGCGTCGTCTTGCCGTGGTCCACGTGACCGATCGTGCCAACGTTCACGTGCGGCTTGGTCCGCGTGAATTTCTCTTTTGCCATTTTTCGACTCCGAAAAAAATACGTTCCAACTAGCCAAGCGCCCGGCACTCCACATGGAGTGCCGGGAATCATGGTGCCCTTTGCGGGAATCGGACCCGCGACCTCTCCCTTACCAAGGGAGTGCTCTACCACTGAGCCAAAAGGGCGCTCAAACTTTCGCTGACGATCGATGCTGCTGGAGCGGGAGACGGGAATCGAACCCGCGTCATTAGCTTGGAAGGCTAGGGTTCTACCATTGAACTACTCCCGCCTTGCTTGCCTCGCCACCCCGGCGGGTGTCGGCCAACACTGCGCTTTCGCACACTCCAACTATCGATCGATCGCCAACCTGACTTCAAAAACTGCTGGTGGAGAGGGCTGGATTCGAACCAGCGTACTCGTAAGAGGGCAGATTTACAGTCTGCTGCCATTAACCACTCGGCCACCTCTCCAGCGAACTCAGGACTATAGCAGAACTTTTTGACTCTGCACATCCGCGGCGGCGGACAGGCGTAAATTTATTGCCTGGCCACGTTCGGCGAGCCAACGGCTCGCCTGGCCGAAGTGGCCGCAACCGATGAAGGGTACGGGGGGACGCAGCGCCGACAGCGGCGACGGATGGTTGGCCATCAGCACCAGCGCCTCGCGGCCTGCGGCACGGGCTTCGCGCTCGATCAGCGGCGCCTTGGCCTGGGCGTGGGCACCCCAAAGCAGATAGACGCAGGGCGAAGCCGTGGCCGCCACCCGGGCGATCAGCGCATCGGTCAGCGCCTCCCAGCCCTTTTTGGCGTGGCTGGCGGCCTGCCCTTCCTCCACCGTGAGGCTGGTGTTGAGCAGCAGCACGCCCTGCTCGGCCCAATCGGCCAGCGAGCCGCTGGCCGGCATGGGCAGGCCCATGTCGCGCTGCAACTCCTTGAAGATGTTGCGCAGCGAAGGCGGCAGCCGCACGCCGGGCGCGACCGAGAAGGCCAGCCCCTCGGCCTGGCCCGGGCCGTGGTAGGGGTCCTGACCCAGGATCACGGCGCGCACGCGCTCGGGCGGCGTGAGGCGCAGCGCGCGCAGCGGCTCGGGCGGGTAGATGACCGCGCCGGCGGCCTGGCGCGCGGCCAGGAAGTCCTGCAGCCGGCGGCCTTCGGAGCTCTGTACGAAGGCATCGACCACCGGCTGCCAGCCAGCCGCGACCGGGCCGAACACCGTCATGCGCCGAACAGCTGCGCCAGCGCCTCGCCCGGCTCAGGCGCGCGCATGAAGGCCTCGCCGACCAGGAAGGCATGCACGCCAGCCGAGCGCATGCGCTGCACGTCGGCGGGCGCGAGGATGCCGCTTTCGGTCACGAGCAGACGGTCCGCCGGTACGGCGGCCTGCAGGTCCAGCGTGGTCTGCAGCGAGACCTCGAAGGTGCGCAGGTTGCGGTTGTTGACGCCGATCAGCGGGGTCTGGAGCTTCAAGGCACGCGCCATCTCGGCCGCGTCGTGCACCTCCACAAGCACCGCCATGCCCAGGTGCCGGGCGATGGCCTCGAACTCGGCCATCTGCGCATCGTCCAGGATGGCGGCGATCAGCAGCACGCAGTCGGCCCCCATGGCCCGCGCCTCGTAGATCTGGTAGGCGTCGACCATGAAGTCCTTGCGCAGCACGGGCAGCTGGCAGGAGGCGCGCGCCTGCTTGAGGTAGTCCACGCTGCCCTGGAAGAACTGGCGGTCGGTCAGCACCGACAGGCAGGCTGCGCCGTGTTCGGCATAGCTCTGCGCGATGTCGGCGGGGATGAAGTCCTCGCGCAGCACGCCCTTGGAGGGGCTGGCCTTCTTGACCTCGGCGATCACGGCCGGTCTGCCGGCGGCGATCTTGGCGCGCAGTGCGCCGACGAAATCGCGCGTGAGCACGCGCGACTCGGCGTCCTCGCGGACGGCGGCCAGGGGCTTGCGGCCCTTGGCGAGAACCAGTTCCTCGTGCTTGACGGCAACGATCTTCTGCAGGATGTCGGACATGGCGGTCTCAGGCTGCGGCCAGCTCGCGCGTGAGCGCGGCGAACTGGGCCAGTTTGGATTGGGCGGCGCCCGAGGCGATGGCCTGGCGCGCTGCGGCGATGCCCTCGGCGATGGAGGCGCTCACATTGGCAGCGTACAGCGCCGCGCCGGCGTTCAGCACCACGATGTCGTAGGCCGGGCCGTGCTCGCCCTCGAGCACGCTGCGCAGGATCGCCTGCGACTGCTCGGGCGTCTCCACGCGCAGCGCGCGGTTGCTGACCATGGCCATGCCGAAGTCCTCGGGATGGATCTCGTATTCGCGCACCTCGCCGTCCTTGAGCTCGCCGACCAGCGTGGCCGCGCCCAGGCTGACCTCGTCCATGCCGTCCTTGCCGTAGACCACGAGCGCGTGCTCGGCGCCCAGGCGCTGCAGCGCGCGCACCTGGATCCCGACCAGATCGGGGTGGAACACGCCCATCAGGATGTTGGGCGCGGACGCCGGGTTGGTGAGCGGCCCCAGGATGTTGAAGATGGTGCGCACGCCCAGTTCCTTGCGCACGGGCGCTACGTTCTTCATGGCCGGATGGTGGTTGGGCGCGAACATGAAGCCGATGCCGACTTCGGCGATGCAGCGCGCAATCTGTTCGGGCGTGCGCTGGATGTCCACGCCCAGCGCCTCCAGCACGTCGGCACTGCCGGACTTGCTGGACACGCTGCGCCCGCCGTGCTTGCTGACCTTGGCGCCGGCCGCCGCCGCCACGAACATCGCGCAGGTCGAGATGTTGAAGGTGTGCGAGCCATCGCCGCCCGTGCCCACGATGTCGACCAGGTGGCGCGTGTCGGCCACCTGCACCTTGGTCGCGAACTCGCGCATGACCTGGGCAGCGGCCGTGATCTCGCCGATGGTTTCCTTCTTGACGCGCAGGCCCGTGATCAGCGCTGCCATCATCACGGGCGAGCATTCGCCGCGCATGATGAGCCGCATGATGTGCAGCATCTCGTCGTGGAAGATCTCGCGGTGTTCGATGGTGCGCTGCAGCGCTTCCTGGGGGGTGATCATGGGATTCTCCGAATGGGGGGTCTTCAGCGCGACGGGCTCTCGGCCCAGGCCAGCCGCAGGCCGAAGCCGATGAACAGCACGCCGGCCACGCGGTCCAGCCAGGCCAGGCCGCGCTGCACGCGGGCACGCCGCGCCATCCAGGCCGCGGCCAGCGCCCAGCCCACGTTGACCGGAATGGCGTTGAGGTTGAACAGCACGCCCAGGGCCACGAAGACCCAGGCCGCATCCGCCGTGCCCGGCGCGATGAACTGCGGCACGAAGGCCAGGAAGAACAAGGCCACCTTGGGGTTCAGCACATTGGTCCAGAAGCCGTCGAGGAACACGCGGCGCGGCGCCGCGGGTGCACCCAGGGGCCCAGCCTGCGCCTGGTCGAGCGGGCTGCCGCCAGAGCGCGCGAACAGCAGGCGCAAGCCGGTGTAGGCCAGGTAGGCCGCGCCGACCCACTTGAGCACGTTGAAGGCCGTGGCCGAGGCCGCCAGCAGCGCGCCCACGCCGACGGCCGCGGCCGCCACGTGCACGAAGCAGCCGGCCGTGATGCCCAGCCCGGCCAGGATGCCGGCACGGGCGCCGCCGCGCAGCGCGTGGCGCACGATGCACAGCACGTCGGGACCCGGCGTGAGGTTCAGCAGCCAGCCGGCCGCGACGAACAGCAGCAGATGGTGGAAGTCCGGCATGGCCGCCTCGTCATGCCTACGCGAAGTACGCGCGCACGGCCGCCACGGCGCGGTCCACGCCGGCCGCGTCCACGTCCAGATGGGTCACGAAACGCAGCTGGTACAGGCCCGTGGCCAGGACGCCGCGCTCGGCCAGGTAGGGCAGTAGCCCGCCGCCGCGTTCGCGCGCCGCACCGGTCAGCGTGGCAAACACGATGTTGCTGTGCGGCGCCTGCGGCTGCACGCCGTCGATGCCGGCCAGGCCCTCGGCCAGCCGGCGCGCCAGCGCATGGTCGTCGGCCAGGCGCGCGACATGGTGGTCCAGCGCATGCAGCGCCGCCGCGGCCAGCAGGCCGGCCTGGCGCATGCCGCCGCCGGCCATCTTGCGGATGCGGTGGGCCCGCGCAATGAATTCGCGCGAGCCGCACAGGGCCGAGCCCACGGGCGCGCCCAGGCCCTTGCTGAAGCAGACCGAGACGCTGTCGAAGCACTGCGCGATGCGCTTGGCCTCCAAGTAGGCGTCCGTCCCCTGCGCCGTGGCCGCGTTGAACAGCCGCGCGCCGTCCAGGTGCCGCGCCAGGCCCTTGTCGGCCGCCAGTTGCGTGGCGGCCTGCACGTAGTCGAACGGCAGCAGCTGCCCGCCCAGCGTGTTCTCGAGCGCCAGCAACCGCGTGCGCGCGAAATGCGCGTCGTCGGGCTTGATCGCCGCCTCGATCTCGGCCAGCGGCAAGGTGCCGTCGGCCGCGTGCGCAATGGGCTGGGGCTGCACGCTGCCCAGCACGGCGGCGCCCCCGGCCTCCCAGCGGTAGGCGTGCTGCATCTGGCCCACGATGTACTCGTCGCCGCGGCCGCAGTGCGCAAGGATCGCGCAGAGGTTGCTCTGCGTGCCGCTGGGCACGAACAGCGCCGCCTCGAAGCCCAGCAGGCCCGCGATGCGCTCCTGCAGCGCCTGCACCGTCGGGTCGTCACCGAACACGTCGTCGCCGAGCGGCGCGGCCCACATCGCCTCGCGCATGGCGGGCGTCGGCCGCGTGACCGTGTCGCTCCGCAGGTCGACGACAAAAGGTGCCCCCACGCTCCCCGCTGCGCGAGGTTCGCTGCCCCCCGAGGGGGCTGGCCCGCCTTGGGGCGGCCCGGCGGCGGGCCTCACCGCTGCTCCAGGAAGTTGCGCAGCATCGCGTGCCCATGCTCGGTCAGGATGGACTCGGGATGGAACTGCACGCCCTGGATCGGCAATTCCTTGTGCCGCACGCCCATGATCTCGCCGTCCTCGGTGCGGGCCGTCACGGCCAGCGCAGCCGGAAGCGTGTCGCGCGCGATGGCCAGCGAGTGGTAGCGGTTGACCGTGAAACGCTCGGGCAGGTCGGCGAACACGCCTTCGCGCGTGGTCGTGATCTCGCTGGTCTTGCCGTGCATGAGCTGCTGCGCCCGCACGATCTGGCCGCCGAAGGCCGCGCCGATGCTCTGGTGCCCCAGGCACACGCCCAGGATGGGCAGCTTGCCCGCGAAATGCCGGATCGCCTCGACCGAGATGCCGGCCTCGGCCGGCGAGCAGGGACCGGGCGAGATCACGAGCAGGTCGGGCGCGCGCGCGGCCACGCCCGCGATGTCGATCTCGTCGTTGCGGAACACCTCGACCTCGGCCCCCAGTTCACCGAAGTACTGCACCAGGTTGAAGGTGAAGCTGTCGTAGTTGTCGACCATCAAAAGCTTTTGTGCCATGGCGGTTTACTCCAGACCTTCTTCGACGAGTTCGCTGGCGCGCAGCAGCGCGCGCGCCTTGGCTTCGGTTTCCTTCCATTCCAGCTCGGGCACCGAATCGGCCACCACGCCGGCCGCGGCCTGCACGTGCAGGGTCTGGTCCTTGATCACGCCGGTGCGGATCGCGATGGCCACGTCCATGTCGCCCGCGTAGCTGATGTAGCCGCAGGCGCCGCCGTACAGGCCGCGCTTGGTCGGCTCCAGCTTGTCGATGAGTTCCATGGCATGCACCTTGGGCGCGCCGGTCAGCGTGCCGGCCGGGAAGGTGGCGCGCAGCACGTCCATGTTGGTCATGCCGTCCTTCAGGATGCCCTCGACGTTGCTGACGATGTGCATCACGTGGCTGTAGCGCTCCACGGCGAAGGCCTCTGTCACCTTCACCGTGCCGATCTTGGCGATGCGGCCGATGTCGTTGCGCGCCAGGTCGATCAGCATCACGTGCTCGGCCCGTTCCTTGGGGTCGTTCACGAGCTCGACCTCGGCCGCCTTGTCCTGCTCCAGCGAAGCGCCGCGTGGCCGCGTGCCGGCCAGCGGGCGGATCGTGACCTTCTGCTCGCCGGCCTCGGTGACCTCCTGGCGCACCAGGATCTCGGGCGAGGCGCCCACGACATGGTGGTCGCCCATGTCGTAGTAGTACATGTAGGGACTGGGATTCAGCGAGCGCAGCGCGCGGTACAGCGACAGCGGCGATTCGGTGTAGCGCTTGCTGATGCGCTGGCCCACCTGCACCTGCATGAAATCGCCCGCCGCGATGAGCTCCTTGGCCTCTTCCACGGCCTTGAGGTACGTCGCCTTGCCGAACGGCCGCTCGGCCGGGTGCGCCAGCGTGGGCAAGACCCGCGGCGCGCTCACGGAGTAGCGCAGCTTGTCCTTGAGCTCGCGCAGCCGGCGCTTGCCGTTGGCATAGGCCTCGGGCTGCTTGGGGTCCGCGTAGACGATCAGGTAGAGCTTGCCCGAGAGGTTGTCGATGACGGCCAGTTCCTCGCACTGCAGCAGCAGGATGTCGGGGCAGCCCAGCTGGTCGGGCGGGCAGCTGTTCTCGAGCTTCTTCTCCATGTAGCGCACCGCGTCGTAGCCGAAGTAGCCGGCCAGGCCGCCACAAAAGCGCGGCAGCCCCGGGCGCAGCGCGACCTTGAAACGCTTCTGGTAGGCCTCAATGAAGTCCAGCGGATTGCCTGCGGCGGCCTCGACCACCTGCCCGTCGGTCACGACCTCGGTGCGCGCTTGGGCGCCGAAGCCGCTCGCCCGCAGCAGCGTGCGCGCCGGCAGGCCGATGAAGCTGTAGCGGCCGAAGCGCTCGCCGCCCACCACGGATTCGAGCAGGAAGCTGAACTTGCCGCCGCCCTGGGAATGGGCGAGCTTGAGGTACAGCGAGAGCGGGGTTTCGAGGTCCGCGAAGGCCTCGACGATGAGGGGGATGCGGTTGTAGCCGTCCTTGGACAGGCTCTTGAATTCCAGTTCAGTGATCACAGCGTGCTTTCGAAGTTCACGCCGGGCGCTTGTGGAGGGTGGGCGTCCCGGCGGCAGCGGGGTGCTGCCTTCGTATCCAAAAGCCCTTGCGCGGGAGGGAGGGAGGCGCGAAGAGCACGGGCGCACGGCGATGCGCCGTGCAATCAGGTGCGGCTTGTCGTTGGCTTACGCCAGGGCCAGGCTCCCCGGCCTGCGCCTGATGTCTTGGTGCTGTGAGCGGACATGGGCGGCGAGTGTAGCAAAGAGACGCGAAGCGCTGCCGCTTGGCGGCTGTTCGCGACCAGTTGGCGGCTGATGTTGACCAGCCCAG
Source organism: Pseudorhodoferax aquiterrae (assembly GCF_014652235.1). Classification (GTDB taxonomy): domain Bacteria; phylum Pseudomonadota; class Gammaproteobacteria; order Burkholderiales; family Burkholderiaceae_C; genus Pseudorhodoferax; species Pseudorhodoferax aquiterrae. The sequence goes on along the minus strand of NZ_BMYK01000040.1, from coordinate 32,265 downwards.
GGCCGGCACCCACAATCGTTTCAACCCAGTAACGGGTCCAGGGGAATATTTGTCATGAGCACGGTACAAAAAGAGGTCGACGAGCGCACCAACCTCACGACGAGCAACAAATTCGAGCTGCTGCTCTTCCGCTTGGGCGTGACGCCCAATTCCGAGCACCGCGAGCTATTCGGCATCAACGTGTTCAAGGTCCGCGAGATCATGGTCATGCCGACCGTGACGGCCGTGGCCAACTCCACCGCCCACATGATGGGCGTGACCAACATCCGCGGCCAGGTGATCCCGGTCATCAACCTGCCGGCCGCCGTGGGCTGCGTGCCGCAGACCGGCCTGAACATCCTTCTCGTGACCGAGTACGCACGCACCACCCAGGCCTTCGCGGTCGAGGAAGTCGACGAGATCGTGCGGCTGGACTGGAACCAGGTGCTCTCGGCCGAGGCCAACACCTCGGCCGGCGGGCTGATCACGAGCATCGCCCGGCTGGACGGCGACGTGCACAACACCCGGCTGGCCCAGGTGCTGGACGTGGAGCAGATCCTGCGCACGGTGATGCCGCCGGCCGGACCTGAGATCACCGAGGAAAGCGTGGGTGCGCGGGTGAGCCTACCGCCGGGCAGCGTGATCCTGGCGGCCGACGACTCGCTGATCGCGCGTTCGCTGATCGAGAAGGGCCTGTCGACGCTGGGCACGCCCTTCGTCATGACCAAGTCGGGCCGCGAGGCCTGGGACAAGCTGCAGGACCTGGCCGGCAAGGCCGAGGCCGAGGGCAGGCCGGTCTCCTCCAAGGTGGCCATGGTGCTGACCGACCTCGAAATGCCGGAGATGGACGGCTTCACGCTCACGCGCAAGATCAAGCAGGATCCGCGCTTTCGCTCGATCCCGGTGGTGATCCATTCCTCGCTGTCCGGCACCACCAACGAAAGCCATGTGAAGACGGTGGGCGCCGATGCCTACGTCGGCAAGTTCGTCATCGAGGAACTGGCCGACACCATCCGCAAGATGCTGCGGATGGCCAAGATGGTGGCCTGATCAGGCCGGCACGCCGTCGGCCAGCGGCCGGTCCCAGTGCCGGTGGCGGGCGATGGCATCGATGAAGGCCTTGGCCGTCTCGGGCGCCCGCTCCGCCCCGCCGGGTCCGATGACCACGCCCGGATGCCGGGCCAGCGCCTGCGCATCGGCGCGCGCGTCCAGTCCCAGCCAGCGCAGCAACGCCGCGCCCTGCCCCAGCACGCAGACCGCCTTGGCGTGCTTGTAGGCCTGCAGCACGAAGTGGTGGGCGGCACCCAGGCCGTCCAGCGCCTGCGCGGCGCGCTCGCCGCCGGCCACCAGAACCGCGTCGAACAGCACCGAGGGCATGGTCGTCAGTGCATGGTCCACGGCGAACTGCCGACCGCCTTCGGTCGCCACGGGGCTCAGCTGGGGGGCCAGCACCAGGCAATGCGCGCCCGCCTCCTGCAGCGCCTGCAGCACCGGGCGCAGGCCCTGGACCTCCACGCCGTCGGCCACCAGCACGGCCACCTTGCGCGTGGCCAGTGGATGCGAACCCGAAGGCGGCTGGCTCGCCATGCGCAGCGCGGCCGATTCCTCGATGGGCAGCTTGCCGCGCACCTCGCGGAAACCGGCGCGGCCGGCCGCTGCGCGCGGATCGGGTGTGAGGCCCAGGCCGGACGCCACCTTGCGCGCGAGCATCGCGTCCACATGCGCCAGGTTGTCCACCATGCGCTGGCGCACCTCGGGATGTTCGACCTTGCCGAGCTCGAAGCGGAAGGCGGCCACGATGTGCTCCTTCTCGGCCGGCCCCTGGCTGTGCCAGAACAGCGCGGCCTGCGAGAAATGGTCGTCGAACGAGGGACTGCGCTGGCGGATGCGCGGCGTGCCGGTGGCGGCCTGGAACTCCTGGAAGCCCTGGGGCCCACCGTCGACGCGGAACTCCGTGCCGGCCTGGCCCAGCGTGTTGGGCTCGTACGCGGCGCGGCCGCGGTGGACGGCCATGCGGTGCATGCCGTCGCGCTGAAAGTTGTGAAAGGGGCAGACGCCGCGGTTGATCGGGATCTCGTGGAAGTTCGGCCCGCCCAGGCGCGAGAGCTGGGTGTCGGTGTAGGAGAACAGCCGGCCCTGCAGCAGCGGGTCGTTGGAGAAATCGATGCCCGGCACGATGTGGCCCGGGTGGAAGGCCACTTGCTCGGTCTCGGCGAAGAAGTTGTCGGGGTTGCGGTCCAGCACCAGCTTGCCCACGCGCTGCACCGGCACCATCTCCTCGGGCACCAGCTTGGTCGGATCCAGGATGTCGAAGCCGAGCTGGTCGGCCTTGCCCTCGTCGATGATCTGCAGGCCCAGCTCCCATTCGGGAAACTCGCCGCGCTCGATGGCTTCCCAGAGGTCGCGCCGGTGGAAGTCGGGATCGGTGCCGGCGATCTTCTGCGCCTCGTCCCAGGCCAGGCCGTGCACGCCCAACTTCGGCTTCCAGTGGAACTTGACGAACACCGCATCGCCGCCCGCGTTCACGAGCCGGAAGGTGTGCACGCCGAAGCCCTCCATCATGCGGTAGCTGCGCGGGATGGCGCGGTCGCTCATGGCCCACATCAGCATGTGGGTGGTCTCGGGCATCAGCGAGGCGAAGTCCCAGAAGGTGTCGTGCGCGCTGGCGGCCTGCGGCATCTCGTGGTGCGGCTCGGGCTTGACGGCATGGATCAGGTCCGGAAACTTCATCGCGTCCTGCACGAAGAACACCGGCATGTTGTTGCCCACGAGGTCGTAGTTGCCCTCGGAGGTGTAGAACTTCACGGCGAAGCCGCGCACGTCGCGCACCGTGTCGGCCGAGCCGCGCGAGCCGGCCACGGTGGAAAAGCGCACGAACACCGGCGTGCGCTGCTCCGGGTCCTGCAGGAAGGCCGCGCGCGTATAGGTCGCGAGAGAACGGTACAGCTGGAAGTAGCCGTGCGCGCCGGCGCCGCGCGCGTGGACCACGCGCTCGGGAATGCGCTCGTGGTCGAAGTGCGTGATCTTCTCGCGCAGGATGAAATCTTCGAGCAGCGTGGGCCCGCGCACGCCGGCCTTGAGCGAATTGTGGTTGTCCGAGAGCCGCAGTCCCTGGTTGGTCGTGAGGCCGGTGGCCGCCGTGGCCTCGGCCGCGGCGAAGGTCTGCATCTGCTGCTGCTTGGGGCTGGTGCCGGCCCGCGGCGCCTTGGCACCGGCTGCGTCCTTGCGCGCCATCGCTTCAGGCGTCCACGCAGCAGGCGATGGCGCGGCCCACGGCCACCAATGCCAGCACGCCCACGATGCCCGCGACAGCCCAAACGACGATGTCCATGACCTGATCCCCTCTTTGTGCGCAATGACGATGCGCACAAGGCTAAGCGGGCGCCGGGCTACCCCTGGTAGTTGCCCGCTTCAGCGCGCTGTGGGACCAGCCTGCGAATGCCGGTAGGAGGCCAACTACAGCAAGGCAGCGGCTTCGGCCAGCGAGTCGACCCAGCCGTCGGCATCGACCGCGCGCACCGGCTGGCCGTGGTTGTAGCCGTAGCTGACCAGCACCACGGGGCAACCCGCCGCGCGCGCGGCCTGGGCGTCGTTGCTGGAGTCGCCCAGCATCAGCGTGCGTCCAGGCGGGCTGCCCAGGGCCTCGCAGGTGCGCAGCAAGGGCAGCGGGTCGGGCTTTTTGCGGGCGAAGGCATCGCCGCCGAAGACCTGCGCGAAGAAGCCGTCCAGCCCCTTGTCACGCAGCAGCGCGCGCGCGAAATCGGTGGGCTTGTTGGTCAGGCAGGCCAGTGCCAGGCCACGCGCCTGCAGCGCGCGCAGGCCTTCGACCACGCCCGGGTACACCTGCGAATGGCGGCCATTCACCTGCGGGTAGTGGCGCTGGTAGCTGGCCCAGGCGGCGTCGTACAGCCCCGGGTCGGCCTGCACCCGGGCCAGCACGCTGCGGATCAGGTGCTCCGAGCCCTTGCCCACCATCTCGGCCACGGCGGCGGCCGGCACCGCGGGCAGGGACAGGTCGGCCAGCATGCGGTCCAGCGCCGCGCTGAAGTCGCCGAGCGTGTCGACCATGGTGCCGTCCAGGTCGACGATGGCGGCCTGCAACGGCGCCTGGAGGGCGAAAGCGGATGGCGTGGAACGGACGGGCAGCATGCAGATCCTCGGGCGGTGCAGCCCCCGATTGTGTCCGGCCGGGTCAGCCGGGCTTGAGCTGCCGGTAGACCTCTTCGGAGACTTCCATGAGCGCGGCCCGGTCGGCATCGGCCGAGATCGCGTAGCCGAAGCCGTTTTCGACCCAGTAGAACACCTTGACCGCGCCGTCTTGGCCGAAGCGGAAGGCGGTGTCGGCGCCCGCCACCTCGCGCGTCACGTACAGGGTCAGGCGCCGGCCGTCCTCCGCGCCGTACATGAACTGCGCCACCGGGCCTTTCTCGCCCGGCAGCAGCCGGCCACCGATCAATGCGTAGCCCAGCGGCGCCAGCGCCGGCGCGCGCACCTCGGCGCCCATGCGGCGGGTCAGCCAGGCCACCAGGGCCTGCTCCTGGTCGGCGCCGACTTCCACCGGACGCCGCTTGTCGGGGCTGTAGACCGCGTGCGCGATGGCGGCGCGCTGCGCGAAACCGGTCAGCGCGGGGGTGCCGGCCAGCGTCCGCGCCGCACCGGCCTCGACCATGCCGCGCAGCGACCAGGCGGCACCCGCGCTGACGGCGGCGATCAGCACGCCCGCGGCCAGGCTGCGCCAGGCCACGGCCGTGCGCGCCGGCCGCGTGGACAGCCGCAGCGGCACGGGCTCCGCATGCACCGGGTCCAGCAGGCCGCGCAGCAAGGCGTTCTGCTCTTGCCAGGCGCGCACGCGGGCGTCCTGCGCGGGGTGCTCAGCCAGGAACTGCTCCACCTGCGCCAGCCGCGCGGGCGCGAGCTGGCCGTCGGCATAGGCATGCAGGTCGGCTTCGGTGATGGGCGCAGGCTGGCCCGTGCCGACGCTCTGGAGTCGGGGATCGTCCATGGTCATTTCACGCGTCGGATCCGCTCGGCCGGCTGGCCCGCGCGGGCCGGATCCGGCCCCCGCAGTTCTTCCTGCAGCCGCGCGCGGGCGCGCGACAGCCGCGACATCACCGTGCCCAGCGGCACGCCGGTGGCGCTGGCCACCTCCTGATAGCTCAGCTCCTCCACCGCGACCAGCAGCAGCACCTCGCGCTGCTCGGGCGGCAGGCGCTGCAGCACGCGCTCGAGGTCGCGCAGCTCCAGCGCATCGGTCTGCTGCGGGCGCTGCGGCTGCTCGGGCAGCGCGTCGCCGACACTGTCCTCGGGCCGGCTGCGCTGGGCGCGCAGGCGGTCGACGAACTGGTTGTGCATGATGCCGAACAGCCAGGCCCGGACCTCGCCCTGCCGGCGCCACAGCGCCCAGCGCGAGCAGGCACGCTCCAGCGTGTCCTGCACCAGGTCGTCGGCCCGGTCGCGCTCGCCCACCAGCGCCCGCGCATAGCGGCGCAGGCTGGGGATGCTGGCCACGATCTCGGCTTCGTCCTGGGAGCGCATGGCGCCCGAGTGTCGGCGGTTCGGCCCTTACTTGACGATGTGCCAGATGTCCTTGAAGTTGTCGCCCGTCGCATCCCCGGCCTTCTTGTCGGCCGCATAGGTGTAGACCGGCTTGCCCTTGTAGGCCCACTGCTTGGCGCCGTCGTCGCGCGTGACCACGCTCAGGTCGCCGGCAGGCTTGGCGTCGGCATCGGCCAGCGCCGGCGGCCACAGCGTGGCGCAGGGGCCGTTGCACACGCTCTTGCCGCTGCCGGCCTGGTCCTTGTCGAAGGTGTAGAGCGTCATGCCGGCGGCGTTGACGAGCATGCCGCCGGCCATCTTGGGCGCGGGCTCGGCCTGGGCCGGCAGCGTGAAGGCGGCGGCGAGTGCCAGGGCGAGCGTGGAAGCGAAGCGGGTGTGCATGGTGGCGGTCTTTCGCAGGGGTGGAGGAACACCGGCATGGACGGATGGCAGGACGCATTTATTCCGCCGCCCATCCAAAAATGGGCAGGTGCAGCCCGGCGGCGCACAAGCTGTGACAGCTCCGGCCGGCCCGGCCATGTAGACTGCGCGGTTTTTTCGAATCCGTCGGCATGGTGCAAGCGTCACGGCACACAGGCACGCCCGACTCGGCACTGGTCCGTCTGCTGGCCCGCCTGGCCGGGTCGGACGTGCGCGACTCCCCGCAGGGCTTTGCAGACCGCCTGGGCCTGTGGCTCCGGTGGACCGATGCCATGCCCTTGTTCACGGCCCTGAAGGACGCGCCCGCACCGCGGCCCGCCAGCGGCGACCCGGCCAAGGCGGCCGCTGGGCTGCAGACCATCGCCGGTGCCGCAGCACGGCTGCGCAGCGCGCTGGCGCGTGCCATCGCCGAGGAAACGGCGGCGGCCACGGTGGAGTTCCGCGCCCCACCGGTGCCGCTGCCCGGCGAGGTCAAGGAGGCCACACCCGGCTTTCCGCCCTACCGGCGTTGCGTGCTGGCCCGCCAGTCGGCCATGGCCGCAGCCATCGCGCCTTTGCGCGGGCGCCTGCGCATGGCCTTGTCGGCGCGCTCGCCCGCGCTGGCCCGGCTGGCCACGGTGGACACGGTGCTGGAGCAGGTCATCGGCAACCAGGAGCACCGGCTGCTGGCCGGCATTCCCAAGGTGCTGGAAAAGCGCTTCCGGCAGCTGCGCGATGCCAGCGGCGAAGACGCCGTGGAAGATTGGCCCACCGTGTTCCAGCACGAAGTGCAGAGCGTGCTGCTGGCCGAACTGGATCTTCGATGGCAACCGATCGAAGGGCTCTTGAAGACCCTTCGTACCCCTACCTGAGCTGAGAAGCAAGCAAGTCCCATGAACCGAGTTCTCCACCACGCCGTCCTGCTCGCGGGCCTGGCCTGCATCGCCTGGGTCGGTGCCGGCTACGCCGGCAGCAGTCACTTGCTGGCCCTGGCCGTCACGGCGCTGATCGCCGCCTTCTTCGTGTTCGGCGCCCTGGAACTGCGGCGCTTCCGCCAGGCCACCGACCAGCTGTCCGCCGTGCTGGCCGACAGCGGTACGCCGCCTGCGGCGCTGGGCCCTTGGCTGGAGCGCCTGCCGGCCGCGCTGCGCCACCCCGTGCGCCTGCGCATCGAAGGCCAGCGCGTGGCCCTGCCCGGCCCGGTGCTGACCCCTTACCTCGCGGGTTTCCTCGTGCTGCTGGGCATGCTGGGCACCTTCCTGGGCATGGTTGTCACGCTGCGCGGCACCGGTATGGCGCTGCAGGGCGCGACCGACCTGGCCAGCGTGCGCGCGGCCCTGGCCGCACCGGTGAGCGGCCTGGGCGTGGCCTTCGGCACCTCGCTGGCCGGCGTGGCAGCTTCGGCCACGCTGGGCCTGGCGGCAGCCCTGGCGCGGCGCGAGCGCTTCGCCGCCAGCCAGTGGCTCGACCAGCTGACCGGCACCACGCTGCGCGCGTTCTCCGAAGCCCAGCGCCGCGACGATTCCTTCCAGCTGCTGCGCCAGCAGGCCGAGGCCATGCCGGCGCTGGTCGACAAGCTGCACACGCTGGTGCAGGGCATGGAGCGCCAGAGCCAGCAATTGCACGAACGCCTGCTGGCCGACCAGCAGAGCTTCCACAGCCGCACCGAGGCCGCCTACACGGGCCTGGCCGGCGCGGTGGACCGCTCGCTCAAGGACAGCCTGGCGGAGAGCGCGCGCCTGGCCGGTGCCGCGATCCAGCCCGCGGTGGAGGCCACCATGGCCGGCGTGGCGCGCGAAGCCGCGGCCCTGCACGCAGGCGCGGCCCAGGGCGTGCAGCAGCAGCTCGAGCAAGTCGCGCAGCGCTTCGCCGCGAGCGCTGAAGGCGTGTCGCGCGCCTGGACCGAGGCCCTGGCCGAGCAGCGCGCGGCCCAGGCCCAGCTGTCCGGTGGCCTGCAGGCCGGCCTGGACGGCTTCACCCAGGGCTTCGCGCAGCGCTCGGCGGCGCTGGTGGAGCAGGTTTCCGAACAACTCGCGCGCACCACGGCTGCCCTGGAGCAGCGCTGGCAGGACAGCCTGGCCCGGCACGCCCAGGCCAACGACAGCCTGGCCAGCGACACGCAGGCCGCCCTGGCCGGCAGCACGGCGCTGTTCGCGCAGCACACGGCTGCGCTGCTGCAGACCGTGGAGCAGGCCCATGCCCAGCTGCAGCAGCAGGTGGACCAGCGCGACGCCGCGCGTCTGGCCGCCTGGACCGAGGCCCTGGCCCGGCACGAGCAGGCCACCCAGGCCCTGGCCGGTGACACGCAGCAGGCCCTGGCCGGCACCGCCGCGCAGTTCGCGCAGCACACGGCCACGCTGCTGCAGACCGTGGAACAGGCCCATGCCCGGCTGCAGCAGCAGGTCGATGCGCGCGACGCGCAGCGCCTGGCCGCGTGGACCGAGGCCCTGGGCGCACACGAGCGCGCCACCCAGGCCCTGGCCAGCGACACGCAACAGGCCCTGGCCAGCACGGCGGCCGGCTTCGACACGCATGCCGCGGCGCTGCAACAGGGCGTGGCCCAGGCCCATGCCGAGCTGCTGGCCCAGGCTGCCGCGCGCAACGCGGAGCAGGCCACGGCCTGGAGCGAGGCACTGGCCCGGCACGAGGCCGCGCAGCAGGCCCTGGCCAACCAGACCCGCGCGGCCATGGAGGGGGCCGCCAGCGGCTTCGTCGAACAGGTCGCCACGCTGCAGCAGCAGGTGGCCGAGCGCGATGCCGAACGCCTGGCGGCCTGGACCGCCGCCCTGGCCCAGCACGAACGCAGCACCCAGGCCCACGGCCAGGAGACGCGCCAGGCCCTGGCCAGCGCGGCCGACGGCTTCTCGCACCACGCGGCCGTGCTGCAGGCCACCGTGGCCCAGGCCCATGCCGAACTACAGGCCCAGGCCAGCGCACGCGATGCCGAGCGCCTGGCCAACTGGAACGCCACGCTGGCGGGCATGACCGAGCAGCTGGCGGCCCAGTGGCACGAGGCCAGCGACCACGCCCTGGCCCAGCAGCAGCGCATCTGCGCCGCACTGGCCGAGACCGCCCAGGCCATGGGCGAGCGGGCCGAGGCCCAGGCCAGCGCCACCGTGACCGAGATCGGCCGCCTGGTCGATGCGGCGGCGCAGGCGCCGCGTGCGGCCGCCGAAGTCATCGCCGAGCTGCGCGACAAGCTGACCGACAGCATGGCCCGCGACAACGCCATGCTGGACGAACGCGCCCGCGTGCTGGACACGCTGCGCACCTTGCTGGACGCCGTGAACCACGCTTCCAGCGAACAGCGCGCCGCCATCGACGCACTGGTCTCGGGCTCTGCCGAACTGCTGGAACGCGCGGGCGAGCGCTTTGCCGCCCAGGTCGAGCAACAGGGCAGCCGCCTGGCCGAATCCGCCGCCCAGCTGGGTGCAGGCGCGGCCGAGGTCGCCAGCCTCGGCGAAGCCTTCGGCGCCGCCGTGCAGGTGTTCAGCGCCTCCAACGCCGAGCTCGGCGCGCACCTGCAGCAGGTCGACGAGACGCTGGCCAAGTCCATCGCGCGCAGCGACGAGCAGCTGGCCTACTACGTGGCCCAGGCGCGCGAGGTCATCGACCTCTCGCTGCTGTCGCAAAAGCAGATCGTGGAAGACCTGCAGCGGCTGGCCCATGAGCGCAGCGCGCAGGCCGTCGAAGCATGACCGCCGAAGAACTCGACGACGGCCTGGGCCACGACGGAGCCGTGCCGGTCTGGACCGCCTTCGCCGACCTCATGGCCGGCCTGCTCGGTGCCTTCGTGCTGATCCTGGTCGGCGTGATCGGCATGCAGCTGGAACTGGACACGCGGCTCAAGACCGAACTGGCGCGCAGCCAGGCCCAGGCGCAGAAGCTGCAGACGCTGGAGCAGGCGCTGTCGGGCCCGCTCGCGGCCGGCCGCGTGACGCTGACGGACGGCCGCATCGGCATCAGCGGCAGCGTGCTGTTCGCGTTCAACTCCAACGAACTGCAGCCCGAGGGCCGGCAACTGCTGCAAAGCCTGGCCGGCCCGCTGGCCACCTATCTGCAGCAGCGCGAGGAGATCCTGATGGTCAGCGGCTTCACCGACGACCGCCAGGTGCGTGCGAGCAACCGCCAGTTCGCGGACAACTGGGAGCTCTCGGCGCAGCGCGCGCTGACCGTCACGCGCACGCTGATCGAGGAAGGCATTCCCGCATCGGCCGTGTTCGCCGCGGCCTTCGGTTCCGAACAGGCCGTGGCCTCCAATGCCGATGCCGAGGGCCGCGCGCGCAACCGCCGCGTGGAGATCGCGCCCACGCCCCGGCCGGCCCGCACCGACAGCAAGCCACGTGGCTGAGCAGCCTGCCAGCACCGCCACCGACCCGCTGCACGCGCACCTCGTCGCGGCGCCGGCGCGGCGCGTGGCCTCGCGCACAGGTGCCGACCGCGCGCTGCTGGACGCGCGCCTGGCGGCCCTGCAGGCCCAGGCCCGGCCCGCAGCGCCCGCGCCTGCGCGCAGCCCCGCCGCGCCAGGCCCGCTGGCCGACCTGCTGCAGGCGCTGCGCCCGCCCGCCACACCCAAGGGTCCGCGCGCGGGCCAGGCCGCCGAGCCGGAACTGCTGCAGTTCTTCCGCAGCACCTGGGCCCGGCTGCATGCCGAACAGCGCTTGAAGCATGCGCTGGCCGACGCCCCCGAGAACCCCGGCCCGCTGAACTCCGAACACCTCGTGCACCAGGCGCTGCAGCTCATGCGCGGCTGCGCGCCGGACTACCTGCGGCACTTCATGGCCCAGGTCGACGCGCTGGCCTGGCTGGAGGATTTGCAGGCCGAGGCCGCGAGCGCCGGCAAACCGGCGCCCAAGGCCGGCAAGACGCCGGCGAAGAAGGTCGCCAGGAAGACGGCGCGCGCCAGGCGCACCTAGGAGCGCGGGCGGCAGAAATCCGGCCCCGCGTGTGGCCTGCAAGGGGGCGCAGGCTAGGCGCCGGACGAAGCGCAGGCTGGCCGCCTGCGCGAGGACGGCAACGACGCATGCGCCCCCTTGCAGGCCACACCCTTCGGGCCGGGGCGATTGGCAGCGCTATCCTTCGTTGCCGGCTCGTTGTGTGGCAGGCCACACGGCCTCGCCGGCGCCTCGGTTGGCACCGCCACTCGCCCCGGCGCGGGGCCGGATTTCTGCCGCCCGCGCTCCTAGGGTCATTGCACATGGTGCGTGCCGCGGGCGGCGGCCAGAATCGGACTCCCAAGCACCTGTCCGAAGCAGCACAACATGCCAAGCACCACCTTCGCCCCCATGCCCAATGCCGAGGGCTATTTCGGCCCCTACGGCGGCCAGCTCGTGCCCCCGCACCTCAAGCAGGCCATGGACGACATCGCCAGCGCCTACGCCCAGATCACGCAGCGCGAGGACTTCCAGCAGGAACTGGCGCAGCTGTTCGCTGACTACGTGGGCCGGCCCAGCCCGATCTTCCATGCACGGCGGCTGTCGGCACAGCTGGGCGGCGCGCAGATCCACCTGAAGCGCGAAGACCTCAACCACACCGGCGCGCACAAGATCAACCACTGCCTGGGCGAGGCGCTGCTGGCCCGCTTCATGGGCAAAAAGAAGGTCATCGCCGAGACCGGCGCGGGCCAGCACGGCGTGGCCCTGGCCACGGCCTGCGCGCTGGTCGGCATCCCCTGCGAGATCCACATGGGCCAGGTGGACATCGAGAAGGAACACCCCAACGTGACCAAGATGCGCATCCTGGGCTGCAAGCTGGTCGCGGTCACGCGCGGCGCGGCCACGCTCAAGGAGGCGGTGGACAGCGCGTTCGAGGAGTACCTCCACAACCCGACCGACTACCTCTACGCGATCGGCTCGGTGGTGGGGCCGCACCCGTTCCCGATGATGGTGCGCGACTTCCAGTCCATCGTCGGGCGCGAGGCGCGCGCCCAGTTCCTGGAGAAGCACGGCCGGCTGCCCGACCATGTGGCGGCCTGCGTGGGCGGCGGCTCCAACGCCATGGGCATCTTCACGGCCTTCCTCGACGACGCGTCCGTGCATCTGGTCGGCGTGGAGCCCTCGGGCGAAGGCACGGACAAGCCAGGCCGCCACGCCGCCACGCTGACCATGGGCAAGCCCGGCGCCATCCACGGCATGGCCTGCTACGTGCTGGAGAACGCCGACGGCGAGCCGGCCGCCGTGCACTCCATCGCCTCGGGCCTGGACTACCCGGGCGTGGGCCCGCAGCACAGCTACTTGAAGGACATCGGCCGCGTGGACTACCAGGCCGCCAGCGATGCGGAATGCCTGGAGGCCTTCATGGCGCTGTCGCGCGTGGAGGGCATCATCCCGGCGCTGGAGAGTGCGCACGCCGTGGCCTGGGCCATGCGCACGGCGCCGGGCCTGCCGGCCGACCAGCACATCCTCGTCAACCTGTCCGGCCGCGGCGACAAGGACGCCGACTTCGTGGCGCAGCGCCTGGGCCTTTGAGCCTCACAAGGGGCGCGGCGGCGCCGGCACGGGCTCAGCCCGCCAGCGCCGCGCGCATCTTGTCGATCACGCCCTTGTAATCTTTCTGGCCGAAGATGGCGCTGCCGGCCACGAAGGTGTCGGCACCGGCGGCGGCCACGCGCGCGATGTTGTCGGCCTTGATGCCGCCGTCCACTTCCAGCCGGATGTCCTTGCCGATGGCGTCGATGCGCTTGCGCACGAGTTCGGTCTTGCGCAGTGCGCTGTCGATGAAGGCCTGGCCGCCGAAACCGGGGTTCACGCTCATGATCAGCACCAGGTCCAGGTCTTCCAGCACCCAGTCCAGCACGTCCAGCGGGGCGGCCGGGTTGAACACCACGCCGGCCTTGCAGCCGGCCGCGCGGATCGCCTGCACGCTGCGGTGCACGTGGGTGCTCGCATCGGGGTGGAAGCTGATCAGGTCGGCGCCGGCCTCGGCAAAGGCGGCGGCGAGCGCATCGACGGGCTGCACCATCAGGTGCACGTCGATCGGCACGGGGGTGCCGTCGGCCTTCCTGGACAAGGGCTTGAGCGCCTTGCAGATCATGGGGCCGAAGGTCAGGTTGGGCACGTAATGGTTGTCCATCACGTCGAAGTGGATCCAGTCGGCGCCGGCGGCGATGACGTTGGTGACCTCCTCGCCGAGCCGCGTGAAATCGGCGGACAGCAGGGAGGGGGCGATGCGGTAAGTGGGGCGGCTCATGGCCGCGCATTTTCGCCGAGCCGGGTTTTGCGCGTCCGGCGCGGACGGGCAGGTAGGATGCCGGCCATGCCAAAGTACCAGTTCACGGCGGAGGCCCAGCCGCATTACCTGCCGGACCAGTCCTCGCCCGAGCAGGCCGTCTACAGCTTCGCGTACCAGATCACGGTCCACAACCGCGGCGACGTGCCCGCGCAGCTGATCTCGCGCCACTGGATCATCACCGACGGCCATGGCCACACCGAGGAGGTCAAGGGCCTGGGTGTGGTCGGCCAGCAGCCGCTGCTGCGGCCCGGCGAATCCTTCCAGTACACGAGTGGATGCCGGCTGCACACGCCCACCGGCTCGATGCGCGGCAGCTACTTCTGCGTGGCCGAGGACGGCACGCGCTTCGAGGTCGAGATCCCGGCCTTCATCCTCGACGCCGACACGGGCGGCAACGGCGGCGCACGGGTGCTGCATTGACCCCCCTGCCATGCCGCAAGACATCAACCGCATCCTCGATGCGCTGGACCCGTCGGCGCCGCTCGCGCACCGCCACATCTGGCTGATCCGCGTCCTGGACTGGGTGCGCGGCGACGGCAAGTCCGTGCCGGCCGCCGTCAGCCGCGTGCAATTCCTCGTCGAAGCGCTGGAGGCCCGCCCCGAGCTGCTGCCGCGCCTGCGCGCCTGGTGGCGCACCATGGTGCTGACGGTGGACTTCTCGGTGCTGCTGGGCGACCACGGCTTCGCGCCGCGCACGGCCTTCGCCAGCGAGTTCAACGAGCGGCTGCGGCGCAAGCTGCTGCCCGGCACGCCCGAGACCGTGGACGCCTCGGCGCTGTTCTCGCTGGCGTTTCCGCGCCGCATCGATGGCGCTTGGCTGGCCGCACTCGACGAGCCGCTGCTGCAGCGCCTGGCGGCGCAGCTCTCCGACCCCGACGACCCGCGCACGCCGCCCTGGCAGAGCATCGTGCTGGACGCCATCACCTACTGCGCCGGCCAGATCCAGGCCAACGGCTTCGCGCCCGAACTGCGCCTGCGCATGGGCGAGAAGACGCGCGCCGACCGCGCGTTCCACTTCCTCGTCAGCGACGTGGACCAGCTGGCGCGGGCCGTGCGCCAGACCGCTTCGCAGGAGGCCGTGGACGCGGCTGCCCTGCAACTGCGCGAGCGGCTGGAGGCGTGCCGCCAGGCCGTGAACGACGTCTACGCGCACCTGGAGGAGAACGGCATCTCGGTCGGCGTGGTGTTCCGGTTGCGCCAGCTGCGCGAGCGCATCGTGCGCGTGCGCGAACTGCTGGACATGCTGCTGGGCGGCAAGCCGCTGGCCAGCGGTGCGCGCCTGATCGCACGCCTGGCGCAAGCCGAGCAGGACAAGAAGAGCCTGCGCGCCCTGGTCGCGGCCAATTCCTCCCTGCTGGCGGCCAAGGTGGCCGAACGCAGCGCCGAGACCGGCGAGCACTACATCACGCGCGACGTGCCGGCCTACTTCACGATGCTGCGCAAGGCCGCCGGTGGCGGCTTCCTGACGGGCTTCACGGTGCTGCTCAAGTTCAGCATCATGGCCCTCGGACTGTCGGCGTTCTGGGGCGGCTTCTGGGCCGGCCTGTCCTATGCCGTGAGCTTCGTGCTGATCCAGCTGCTGCATTGCACGCTGGCCACCAAGCAGCCGGCCATGACGGCGCCGGCCATGGCGGCCAAGCTCAAGGACCTGACGGGCGACGCGGTGACCCGTTTCGTCGACGAGATCACCCACCTCACCCGATCGCAGGTGGCGGCCGTGCTCGGCAACGTGCTGGTGGTGGTGCCGGCCGTGGTCGGCATCAGCCTGCTGATGCTGCACACGCTGGGCCACCCCATGATCGACGCCCAGGGTGCGCAGTACGTGCTGCATGCGCTGGACCTGCGCGGCCCCACCGCGCTGTTCGCGGCCTTCACGGGCGTGCTGCTGTTCGCCGCCAGCCTGGTCGGCGGCTGGGCCGAGAACTGGTTCGTGCTGCACCGGCTGGATTCGGCGCTGCGCTACAACCCGCGCATCACGCGCTTGCTCGGCGCGGGCCGCGCGGCACGCTGGGCCGGCTTCATGCGCGAGAACATCTCGGGCCTGGCGTCCAACGTCACACTGGGCTTCATGCTGGGCCTGGTGCCGGCCTTCCTGGGCTTCTTCGGCCTCGCGCTGGACGTGCGCCATGTCACGCTGTCGTCGGGCCAGCTGGCCGCGGCAGCGGCCACGCTGGGGCCGGCCGTGTTGCGCATGGAGGCCTTCTGGTGGTGCGTGGCCGCGATCCCGGTGATCGGCATGCTCAACGTGGCCGTGAGCTTCTACCTCGCGTTCCGCGTGGCGGCGCGCGCGCACAACGTCAGCGGTGTGGACCGCGCGCGCATCTACGCCGCCATCCGCGCGCGGCTGCGCCACCGGCCGCTGCAATTCTTCCTGCCCGTGCTGCGGCCCGCTGCCACGGACATCCCCGACCACGACACTTCAAGGAGACCCCCATCCGATGCAGGATCTGCTGACCTTCTGGAACGCTGACGGAGCCAGCGCCAGCCTGCCCACGCTGGCCTGGTCCCTGGTGCTGGCCTGCGCGGCCGCGGCCGGCTACCTGGTGCAGCGCCACAGCGGCCTGCCCAAGGTGGCGGGCTACTCGGTGGTCGGGGCCATCGCCGGCTTCTTCGGTTTTGCCGACGCGGCCTGGCCGCTGACGGGCAACGCGCTGTTCCTGCTGCAGATCGCGATCGCCGTGGTGCTCTTCGAGGCCGGCGCGCGCATCTCGCTGCGCTGGTTCCAGCACAACCCCATGGTGCTGGTGCAGTCCCTGCTCGAATCGGTGCTGAGCTTCGTCGCCGTGTACTGGCTGCTGCGCCAGTTCGACATCGCGCCCATCGCCGCGCAGGCCCTGGCCATCGTGGCCGTGGTGGCCTCACCCGCCGTGCTCACGCGCGTGGTCATGGACACGCATGCGGCCGGGCCCGTGACCGAGCGCGCCATCGCGCTGTCCACGCTGTCCACGCTGTACGCGCTGACCATCGGCAGCGCGCTGGCCGGCCTGATCGAAGCCGGCGAGAACACCGGCGTGCTGGCCACCATCGCCCCGCTGTTCAAGCTGCTGGGCCTGTCGCTGGCCGTGGCCGCACTGCTGGGCCTGGCCATGCGCGCGGCGCTGCGCGTGATGAGCCCGACCAGCGAGAACACCTCCATGCTGCTGCTCGCGCTGATCGCGGCCAGCACCGCGCTGGCCACGCTGGTGGGCGGCTCGGCCGCGCTGTCGGCGCTGCTGGCGGGCCTGTTGCTCAAGCAGGTCAACCCGCGGCCCTGGATCTGGCCGCGCCAGCTCGGCACGGCGGCCTCGATGCTGACCATGCTGATGTTCGTGCTGGTCTCCACGGTGGCGGCCGGCACGGTCTGGAGCGCGGCCGGCGCGGCCCTGGTGCTGGGCGTGGTGGCCGTGCGGCTGCTGGCCAAGGTGCTGGGCACGGTGCTGGCCAGCCCGGGCAGCGGTCTGCGGCTGTCGCAGGCGTTGTGGGCGGGCTGCGCGATGTCGCCCATGTCCTCCGTGGCATTGCTGCTGGCCTCGCAGTTCGCGCTGGCCTCCAAGACGCATGGCGCGACCATCACCGGTGTGGCCCTGCCCTGCATTCTCATGATGGAAGTGGTCGGCGCCGTGATCGCCACTGTGGCGCTGCGGCGCGCCGGCGAGAGCGGCCGCGACCACGCACGCGAGGCCGGCGACAGCGGCCGGGGAGCATTGGAATGAGCGCCGTCGGCCTGGAACCCTTCGGCAAGTCTGCCGCCTTGTCGCTGGGCGTGGAGCTGGAACTGCAGCTCGTCAACACGCACAACTACGACCTCGCGCCCTATGCCGAGGACATGCTGCGTCTGATGGCAGGCCGCAAGCTGCCCGGCTCGGTGGTGCCGGAGATGACCTCCAGCATGATCGAGATCTCCACCGGCGTGTGCGCCAGCGCGGGCCAGGCGCTGGACGAGCTCACGCAGCTGCGCGATGCGCTGGTGGCCTGCGCCGACAAGCTCAACATCGCGATCCTGGGCGGCGGCACGCACGCCTTCCAGCAGTGGCACCAGCAGCGCATCTACGACAAGCCGCGTTTTCGCGAGCTGTCGGCGCTGTACGGCTACCTGTCCAAGCAGTTCACAATCTTCGGCCAGCACGTGCACATCGGCTGCCCCGACGCCGACACCGCGCTCGTCACGCTGCACCAGATGTCGCGCTACATCCCGCACTGCATCGCGCTGTCGGCCTCCTCGCCCTATGTGCAGGGGCAGGACACGGCGTTCGACTCGGCGCGGCTGAACTCGGTGTTCGCGTTTCCGCTGTCGGGCCGCGCACCCTTTGCGCTGAGCTGGGATGCCTTCGAGGACTACTTCAGCAAGATGACGCGCACGGGCGTGGTCAAGAGCATGAAGGACTTCTACTGGGACATCCGGCCCAAGCCCGAGTACGGCACGATCGAGATCCGCGTGTTCGACACGCCGCTCACGGTGCAGCGCGCCGCCGCGCTGGCTGCCTACGTGCAGAGCCTGGCCGCCTGGTGCATGCACGACAAGCCCTTCGTGCCGACGGACGACGACTACCTGGTCTACACCTACAACCGTTTCCAGGCCTGCCGCTTCGGTCTCGACGCGGTCTATGTGGACCCGGCCACGGGCGAGCACATGGCACTGCGCGAGCACATCCTGGCCACCATGGACCGCATTGCGCCGCACGCGCGCGAACTCGGTGCCGAGAACGGCCTGGCGCTGCTGCGCGCCGACGTGCAGGCCAGCCGCAACGATGCGCGCTGGCTGCGTGAACGCCAGGGCGAGGAGCGGCTGCTGGCCGAAGTCGTGCGGCAAGCCGCCGAGCGCTTCCGAAAAGACTGAAAAGACCGACATGGGCGAGTTCGACCTCATCGAGCGCTTCTTCAAGCGCCCCGTGCAGCGCGCCGCGCTGGGCGTGGGCGACGACTGCGCGCTGCTGCAGCCCGCCCCTGGCATGCAGCTGGCCGTCTCCAGCGACATGCTGGTCGAGGGCCGGCATTTCCTGTCCACCGTGGACCCGCGCGCGCTGGGCCACAAGGCGCTGGCCGTGAACCTGTCGGACCTGGCGGCCTGCGGTGCCAAGCCGCTGGCCTTCACGCTGGCACTGGCCCTGCCCGCAGCCGACGCGGCCTGGCTGGAGCCGTTCTCGCAAGGTCTGCTCGCGCTGGCCGATGCGCACGGCTGCGAACTCGTGGGCGGCGACACCACGCGCGGCCCGCTCAACATCTGCATCACGGTGTTCGGCGAGGTGCCGCGTGGCCTGGCCCTGCTGCGTTCGGGCGCGCAGGCCGGGGACGACATCTACGTGAGCGGCACGGTCGGCGATGCGCGGCTGGCGCTCGAGGTGTTCCGGGGCCACCTGGCCATGCCCCAGGAGGTGTTCACGCAGGCGCGGGCGCGCATGGAGCAGCCCACGCCGCGCGTGGCGCTGGGCCAGGCCCTGCGCGGCGTGGCCACGGCGGCCGTGGACGTCAGCGACGGCCTGCTCGGCGACCTCGGCCATGTGCTCAAGGCCTCAAGCCTGGGCGCGCGCATCGAGGCGCCGGCCGCGCTGGGCCTGATGGGCTGCGCCGACGCGCCGCTCTCGCCGGCCCAGCGGCTGGAGTTCGCGCTGGCCGGCGGCGACGACTACGAACTCGTGTTCACGGCCCCGCCATCGGCGCGCGGCCGGGTCAAGGGCGCGGTCGCCCAGGCCCAAGTGCAGGTCACGCGCATCGGCAGCACCACGGCCGCGCCCGGCGTGCAGGTCGTCGATGCCCAGGGCCAGCCGCTGGACCAGCGCTTCGGCTCCTTCGACCACTTCGGCTGACCATGCAACGCCGCCTGCTGCTGCTGGCCCTGCCGCTGGGTGCCGCGGCCTGCACCAGCGCGCCACAGACGCGCGGCAGCGCGCGCGGCGAACCGGCCTCGGCCGGCGAGGCCGTGCAGTCGGACACCAACCGCATGGCCACGCTGGCCATGCGCGACAACCTCGCCAGCCTCATGCTGCTGGCCGACAAGCTGTACCGGCGCAACCCGGCCGAATGGCGCCGCGCCGGCCAGGCCAGCCGCGAGGCCGCGCTCGACCAGCTGGCGGCAGCCATCCGCATGGCCCAGCCCCCGGCCTCGCTGCAGGGCCGGCGCGACATCGCCGCCATGGCGCTGGCGCTGCAGCCCGAGTTCGTGGGCGACCGCGTCAACGCCTTCGTCTATGCCACGGCCGACATGCTGATCACGGCCCATGGCGGCAAGACCAGCTTCAACCTGCTCGACAGCCTGGAGCCGCAGCTGCTGCACAACGCGGCGCGCAACGTCGAGGCCGCCGCCTGGCTGCTGGCCCAGCGCCGCAACAGCGCCGGCCAGCCCCTGCTGCTGGCCGATGAGATCAACGCCACCGAGCGCAACCTGAGCTTCGAGCGCGAATTCGGCAAGATCATCGGCCGGCTCGACCTGCTGGCGGCCTACCTGACCGAGAAGCTGCGGCGCGCCGCCATCGGCTACGTGCAAAGCCTCTTGGGTGGCCAGTTCTTCCAGTTCCTGCCGGTGAGATAGCGCGGCAACCCTGTGGGCGACAATCCCGCCCCATGTTTGCCCCGCTCCAGAACGATACGTTCCTGCGCGCCTGCCTGCGCCAGGCCACCGAACACACGCCGATCTGGCTCATGCGCCAGGCCGGCCGCTACCTGCCCGAGTACCGCGCCACGCGCGCCAAGGCCGGCAGCTTCATGGGGCTGGCGACCAACCCCGACTACGCGACCGAAGTCACGCTGCAGCCGCTGGAGCGTTATCCGCTGGACGCCGCCATCCTGTTCAGCGACATCCTGACCGTGCCGGACGCCATGGGCCTGGGTCTGTCGTTCGCGCTGGGCGAAGGCCCGCGCTTCGCGACACCGGTGCGCGATGAGGCCGCGGTGGCCCGGCTCGCCGTGCCGGACATGGACAAGCTGCGCTACGTGTTCGACGCCGTCACGTCCATCCGCCGCGCACTGGACGGCCGCGTGCCGCTGATCGGCTTCTCGGGCAGCCCCTGGACGCTGGCCTGCTACATGGTGGAAGGCCAGGGCTCGGACGACTACCGCCTCGTCAAGAGCATGCTGTACGGCCGGCCCGACCTCATGCACCGCATGCTGCAGGTCAACGCCGATGCCGTGGCCGCCTACCTGAACGCCCAGATCGAGGCCGGCGCCCAGGCCGTGATGCTGTTCGACAGCTGGGGCGGCGTGCTGGCCGACGGCGCCTTCCAGCAGTTCAGCCTGGCCTACACGCAGCAGGTGCTGCGCCGGCTCAAGGCCACGCACGACGGCCAGACCATCCCGCGCATCGTCTTCACCAAGGGCGGCGGCATCTGGCTGGACCAGATGGCCGAACTCGATTGCGAGGTGTTGGGCCTGGACTGGACCGTCAACCTGGGCCAGGCGCGCGCGCGCGTCGGCGACCGCAAGGCGCTGCAGGGCAACCTCGATCCCAACGTGCTGTTCGCGCCGCCCGAAGCGGTGGCCGCCGAAGCGCGCCGCGTGCTGGACAGCTTCGGCGCGCCGCACCGGGGCGAGGGACATGGGCCGACGCAGATCTTCAATCTGGGCCACGGCATCAGCCAGCACACCCCGCCCGAGCATGTATCGGCCCTGGTGGAGACGGTCCACAGCCACTCGCGCGCGCTGCGCCGTTGACACATCCCGCGCCCCCTGCATACACGGGGCGGGCTGCGAAAGAGTTGGCGCCCAGCCCACTTATGCACAAAAAAGGGGAGGCGGCACAGGAAAGCTTGCCTGGGCAAGTACCCCGGGTCGCGCCCAGCGGTTGAATTGCAAGCCATTGATTTCAAAGGATTTGTGTAGTTGCCCGATTTGTGGGCAGTGGACTGGCGTCCCTTGCGTGGCAAGGACTTGCGAAAGCTGTGGGGCCGCTATCAACAAAGTTATCCACAGGCTCCGTGGATGAGCGTCAAACAACTTCCGAATCAACAACTTAAGGGCATAACCTTGAGTTCACATCAACAAGCTGGGCTAGGAGCGTGGGCGGCAGAAATCCGGCCCCGCGCCGGGGCGAGTGGCGGTGCCAGCCGAGGCGCCGGTGAGGCCGTGTGGCCTGCCACACAACGAGCCGGCAACGAAGGATGGCGCTGCCAATCGCCCCGGCCCGAAGGGTGCGGCCTGCAAGGGGGCGCATGCGTCGTTGCCGTCCTCGCGCAGGCGGCCAGCCTGCGCTTCGTCCGGCGCCTCGCATGCGCCCCCTTGCAGGCCGCACGCGGGGCCGGATTTCTGCCGTCCACGCTCCTGGTGCGCACCTAGCATGCCGTTCACCGTTTCCGTGGTCGTGCAACTGCCGGCGCACAGCGCGCTGGCGGGACCGCTCAGCTACAGCTGTGAGCAGGCGCTGGCGCCGGGCAGCCTGGTGCGTGTGCCGCTGGGCCGGCGCGAAACCCTGGGCGTGGTCTGGGAGGCTCCGGCCCCGCCGGACGGCGCCCAGCTCAAACCCGTGACCACCGTGCTGGAAGGGATCCCGCCCCTGAACGCCGTCTGGCGCCAGTTGGTCGGCTTTGCCGCCGGCTACTACCAGCGCGCGCTGGGCGAGGTGGCGCTGGCCGCGCTGCCGCCACAGCTGCGCGAACTGGACGCGGCGCAATGGCACCGCCGGCTGCGACGCAAGAGCCGCGAGACCGAGACAGCGCTGCAGGCCGACGTACCCCCGCCGGCGCCGACCGCGGAACAGGCCCAGGCGCTCGCGCGCATCCAGTCCGAGGACGGCCCCTTCCTGCTCTACGGCAGCACCGGCAGCGGCAAGACCGAGGTCTACCTGCGCGCCGTGCAGGCGGCGCTGGCCGCCGATCCGCAGGCCCAGGCGCTGGTCATGGTGCCCGAGATCAACCTCACGCCGCAGCTGGAGGAGCGCTTCGTCGCCCGCTTCGCGCCGGCCTTCGGCCGCCAGGCCCTGGTGTCCATGCACAGCGGCATGACGCCCGCGCAGCGCCTGGCCAGCTGGCTGGCGGCCCACACCGGCAGCGCCCGCATCGTGCTGGGCACGCGCATGGCGGTGTTCGCCTCCATGCCGGGGCTGCGCCTGATCGTCGTCGACGAGGAGCACGACCCCAGTTACAAGCAGCAGGAAGGTGCGCGCTACTCGGCGCGCGACCTGGCGGTCTACCGTGGCCGGCTGGAGAGCCGACACGGTGGCCAGCCCTGCCGCGTGCTATTGGGCTCGGCCACGCCTTCGCTGGAAAGCTGGCACCACAGCCGGCCGGCGGCCGAAGGCGGCAAATACCTGCGGCTGGCCATGCCCAGCCGCGTCGGCGCCGGCCGGCTGCCGGCCGTGCGCCTGGTGGACATGGGCCAGCAGCCGCGCAACACCCAGCTCGCGCCGCAGCTACTGGCCGCCATCGGCGCACGCATCGCGCGCGGCGAACAGGCCATGCTGCTGCTGAACCGGCGCGGCTACGCGCCCGTGCTGGCCTGCGGCAGCTGCGACTGGAAGAGCCTGTGCCCGCACTGCAGCGCCTACCGCGTGTTCCACAAGATCGACCGCTCGCTGCGCTGCCACCACTGCGGCTATGCCGAGCGCGTGCCGCGCGCCTGCCCCGAATGCGGCGACGTGGACCTGGCGCCCGTGGGCCGCGGCACCGAGCGGCTGGAGGAACATCTCGCGCATTTGTTCGAGGGCATGGAGCGCCCCGGCGCCGAGGGCGAGGACCGGCGCGTGCGGGTGCTGCGCATCGACGCCGACAGCACGCGCCACAAGGGCGCGCTCGAGGAGCAGCTGGCCCAGGTCCATGCCGGCGCGGTCGATGTGCTGGTCGGCACGCAGATGATCGCCAAGGGCCACGACTTTCGCCGCATCACGCTGGTGGCGGCCGTGAACCCGGACGGTGCGCTGTTCTCCAGCGACTTCCGCGCGCCCGAGCGCCTGTTCGCGCTGCTGATGCAGGCGGCCGGCCGGGCCGGGCGCGACGCCAGCCAGGGCGCGGCGAGCGAGATGTGGATCCAGACCGCCCATCCGCAGCACGCGCTGTTCGCGGCACTGCGTCGGCACGACTACCCGGCCTTCGCGGACGGCCAGCTGGCCGAACGCATGCAGGCGGGCATGCCGCCCTTCAGCTTCCAGGCCCTGGTGCGCGCCGATGCGCGCACGCAGCAGGCGGCCCAGGCCTTCCTGACGCAGGCGGCCAGCCAGGTCACCGGCTTGCCGGGCGCTGACCAGGTGCTGGTGTACCCGGCCGTGCCAACCGCGGTGCAGCGCGTGGCCAATGTGGAGCGCGCGCAGATGCTGGTGGAGAGCGCGTCGCGCGGCGCGCTGCAGCAGTTCCTCGCGGCCTGGCAGGCGGTGCTGCACGGCACGCGGCGCGATGGCGGCATCGAGGGCGTGCTGCGCTGGGCCATCGATGTCGACCCCTTGATGGTCTAAACCACCGCGCGACCGATCAGGTCGCGCGCGAAGCGGTTGCGGTTCGCGGCGAACCACTCGGGCGTGTAGCGCGCCGCGATCGTGCGCGCCGCCTCGCCCAGGGCAGGCGCATGCAGCAGACGCCGCAGCGCCTCACGCGCATTGCATTCGGCCGGGTTCCACAGCGCGGCAGCACCACACGCCGCCACGCGCTGCGCCACCTTGAGCTTCTCGAAATCGGCCGGCAGGATCAGCTGCGGTTTGCCGGCCAGCAGGCAGTGGCTCACCAGCGCGGTCGAGCCCTGGTGGATGACGGCGTCGGCATCGGCCAGCACACGGCCCAGGTGCAAGGGCTGGCGCAGCACGCGCACGCAAGTGTGGCGGTAGCGCGCCAGCACCTCGTCCGGCGCATCGCGCCAGACGCACAGCGTGACGGCGTCCGAGAGCTGAAGCTCGTCCAGCAAGGCGCTCGCACCGGCGCTGCTGCGCAGGTGGGCGAACACGCGGCGGCGCTGCCAGCTTTCCGGCCAGGGCACATCGACGGTCTCGGCATGAGTGGCCAGGGGGCCCACCCACAGGCCCTCGTGGCGCGGGCCGTAGGGGTCGGTCTCGGGAATGCACTCGAACACCCGGCGCGGGTGCTTCAGGATCAGGGACAGCGAACTCGCGTGCGGACCGCCGAAGCGCTGCCCGACCTGCGCGATCGTGTCCGACAAGCGCGCCACGCGCTCGGCCGTGCGCTGGCCCAACGGCGACGCGGCACGCACGCCTGCGTAGGGCGGGCAGTCGGGCGGTGGCGCATCGAAACCATTGGTGATCTGGAAGGCGGGCAGGCCCAGCAGCTGGCTGGTCAACTGCGCGGCCGGCGCATAGTCCAGCACCACGCATTCGGGTGCCAGCACATCGATGAGACGGGTCCAGCCCTCGACGGCCGCGAGCAGCCGGCCTGCATCGTCGAAACCGCTGGCCAGCAGCACGTCGGCGAAGGAGTCGGCGCGGAAGTCCGGGCCGAAGGTTTGTTGTTCCAGCACCGGCGCCTCTTCCCGGCGCTGCGACAGCGCGGCCAGCGCCGGCGCGTTGCGCTGGCTGCGCGGCACCACCCAGACCGGTTCGCCCCCCTGTTGCTCCACCATGCGCGCGACCGCGAGCAGCCGCGACAGCCGCCCGAAGTTGCGGCCATGTTCCCAGGCCAGCAGAACGCGCGGGCGGCGGCGCTCGGTGATCCAGGCAGGGCTGCGGCAGCCGACGTCTGCCTGTTTGTCAGTGGTTTCCAAGGCCATGGCATGCACTCCGGTTTCATGTTGTTACATTTCCGGAAATGTATGCACCGCATGCAGCGCGCACAAGGCGTGCGCCATGCTTGAAGACACCTTGTGTGAAGTGCTACGCCGTTGGGCGGTGCGGAACCAGCCCAGTCCCTCGCGCGTTCCTGCGGCGGGACGGTATTCGCAGCCGACCCAGCCCGCGTAGCCCAAGGCATCGAGCACGCCGAAGAGGTGCGGGTAGTTCAACTCCCCCGTGTCGGGCTCGTGGCGCGCGGGCACGCCCGCGATCTGGATGTGGCCCACGCGCCCGGTCGGCAGGTAGCGGCGCAGCTTGGTTTCCAGGTCGCCTTCGACGATCTGGCAGTGGTAGAGGTCCATCTGCACCGCCAAGCCCGGGCTGCCCACGGCTTCGACGATGGCATGCGCCTGGTCCTGGCGCTGCAGGAAGTAGCCAGGCATGTCGCGGCCGTTGATGGGTTCGATCAGCACCGTGCGGCCAGCCGCGTGGGCCTGGGCTGCGGCCCACGAGAGGTTGGCGCAGTAGCTGTCGTGCATGCGCGCGCGGTCGGCATCCGGAGCCACCAGGCCCGCCATCACGTGCAGGCGCGGGCATTGCAGCGCCTCCGCATAGGCCAGCGCACGTGCGAAGCCGCTGCGGAATTCTTCCTCGCGGCCCGGCAATGCGGCGATGCCGCGTTCGCCCGCTTCGAAGTCCCCCGGTGGCGCGTTGAACAGCACCTGGGACAGGCCGGCCCCCTGCAGCCGCGCGGCGATCTCGTGCGCCGCGAACGCATAGGGAAACAGGAACTCGACGCCGCGAAAGCCGTCCTGCGCCGCCGCCGCAAAGCGGTCCAGGAAGTCGTGCTCTTGGTACATCATGCTGAGGTTGGCGGCGAAACGGGGCATAGGGGGTCTCCAATGGAATCGTTGCGCGCGTCTTGTACCACCGGCCGGCCTTGGCTTAACAGCGGCAGCGCTGCGCCGCATAATGGCGCCCCAGGACGGACCGCCCACACGGCCACCCCCTGGCGGCGCCACGGGCCCGCCCAAACGCCGCAATGCAAGAACACCGCCCACCGTCCATCCTGTCCGGCCCCTTCGCGGGCCAGCCCAGCCGCCGGCTGCAGCCCCGCAATGCGCTGCGCTGGCCGGTCACCATCCTGATCTCCGGCGGCAACGAACGCAGCGGCATGACGGTGGACCTCAGCGCCGAAGGCCTCTCGCTGTCCACCGACCGACCGATCGCGCCGGGCTCGCGCTGCACGTTGCTGCTGCGCCCCACGCCCGACGAGGAGTGGCTCAAGCTGGAGGTCAAGGCCGTGTACTCGTCCTATACGGCACCGGGCGACTTCCGCATCGGCATGGCCTTCCTGCCGCAGGACGCCGCGGGCCGCGACCGGCTGCGCGCCGTCGCCACGGCCCGCGCCTGACCTCCCCGACCTTTAGGCCGCGGCTTGCGGCAGACGCACCACGGCGTCCAGCCCCACCATCTGCCCGTCCGCGGCGAGACGGTTGTCCAGCGCGATCTCGCCGTCCAGCGCCTGCACGATCTCGCGGCAGATCGCCAGCCCCAGCCCCGAACCGCGGGCCACGTCGCCGGCGGCGAAGGGCGTGAACAGACGCTGGCGCAACTCGGCCGAGATGCCCGGCCCGCCATCGGCCACGCGCAGCACCGCGGCGCCGGCCTGCGGCCGCACCTCCACCAGCAGCGCGGCGCCCGGCGGGCTCAGGCGGATGGCGTTGTGCAACAGGTTGCGCGTGAGTTCTTGCAGCATCCAGCGGTGCGCGCGCACCAGCGTGGGCTGCACCTCCAGGGCGAAGTCCAGGCCTTTGTCGGCCAGCAGCGGCGAGACATCCAGCGCAACTTCGCGCACGGCCTCGGCCAGGTCGATGCGCTCGAACTCGGGCCGCTGGCGCAGTTGCTCGACCTTGGCCAGCGACAGCATCTGGTTGGCCAGCACGGTGGCGCGCTCTACGGTGGCACCGATCTCGGCCAGGGCCTGTTCCGGCGGCGCATCGCCGCGCCGCGCCGACTGCACCTGGGTCTTGAGCACTGCCAGCGGCGTGCGCAGCTGGTGGGCGGCATCGCGCACGAAGCGCTTCTGGTGGTCCAGCAGGCGCTGCAAGCGGGCCATCACGGCCGTCATCGCGTCGATGAGCGGCGCCAGCTCGCGCGGCGCGTCGGGCGCCTGGATGGGCGAGAGGTCGTCGGCCGCGCGCGCCTGGATGGCCTGGCCCAGCGCGCGCACGGGCCGCGTGGCCCGCTGCACCACGAGCACGGTGGCCCCCGCCACCACGGCCAGCAGCAGCAGCTGGCGCCACAGCATGTCCAGCAGCAGCCGGCGCGCCAGTGCCTCGCGCAGCTCCAGCGTCTCGGCCACCTGCACCACGGCCATGCCGCGGCCGCGCTCGCTCGCCACGGGCTGCAGCAGCACGGCCACGCGCACGGGCAGGTCGCGGAAGCGGTCGTCGTAGAAATCGACCAGCGCCGCATACGGCGGCCGGGCCGGCAGGGTGCCGCGCCAGAACGGCAGCTCGGCGAAACCCGAGACCATCTCGCCGTCGCGGCGCGAGACGCGGTAGTACATGCGGCTCTGGTTGTCGGCCTCGAAGGCCTCCAGCGCCGAGAACGGCACCGTGGCGCGCAATTCGGCCAGCTCGCCCTCGCCCTGCACGTCGAGCTGCTCGCCGATGGTCTTGGCCGAAGCCAGCAGCGTGCGGTCGTAGGCCGTGGTCGCGGCCGCCAGCGCCTGGCGGTAGACGCTGATGCTGTTGAGCACGATGAACAGCGTGAGCGGCAGCAACAGGCCCAGCAGCAGCCGAAAGCGCAACGAAGTCCGCGCCGACATCAATCGGGCTTGAGCAAATAGCCCAGGCCGCGCAGCGTGACCAGGCTTGCGCCGCTGCCGGCCAGCTTCTTGCGCAGCCGGTAGGCCACGACCTCGATGGCCTCGGTCTGCACCTCGGCCTCGCCCGGAAACACCAGCGCGAACAGCCGCTCCTTGGCCACGGCGTGGCCAGGCCGGGCCATCAAGGCGCGCAGCAGCGCGGCCTCGCGCGGCGTGAGTTCCAGCACCTCGCCACGCAGGTAGACGGCGCCGCTGGCCGGGTCCAGCCGCAGCGCGCCGACCTCGGGCACCGGCTCGTCCATGCCGCCCAGGCGGCGGCGCAGCGCGCGCAGCCGCGCCTCGAGTTCGTCCAGGTCGAAGGGCTTGGGCAGGTAGTCGTCGGCGCCAGCATTCAGGCCCAGCACGCGGTCGCCCACGGTGCCGCGTGCGGTCAACAGCAGCACGGGCGTGCGCAGGCCGGCGGCGCGCGCATCGGCCAGCACCTGCAGGCCGTCGCGGCCGGGCAGGCTCAGGTCCAGCGCCACCACGTCGGGCTCGAGCGCCTGCCATTGCGCCAGCGCCGCCGCACCGTCGCCGCAGACGCGCACGTCGATCTGCTTGCGGGCCAGCGCACGCTGCAGCGTGGCCTGCATCGCGGGGTCGTCTTCGACGAGCAGCAGCTTCATGGTTCTCGGTATTTACCCCAGGTCGCTGGACAGCCAACTGACAGCGGGGCGGCGCATCATAGCCACGCCGTCAGGCTCCCGTCAGCCCATGGCGGGCCGCTTCTTTCATGCACACCAAGGAGACGCAAGCATGCGCCGCGACCACTTCCTCAAGTCCCTGGCCGCTCTGGCCGCCACGGGCGCCCTGCCCCTGCACGCGCTGGCCGCGCCCAACGTCAAGATGCTGATCCCGGCGAACCCGGGCGGCGGCTGGGACATCACCGGCCGTGCGCTGGGCAAGGCGCTGATGGACTCCAAGGCCGCCGACACCGTGAGCTTCGACAACAAGGGCGGCGCGGCCGGCGCGCTGGGCCTGGCCCAGTTCGTCAACGGCGCCAAGAACGACCCGAATGCGCTGATGGTCATGGGCGCCGTGATGCTGGGCGGCATCATCACGGGCAAGCCGCCCGTGAACCTCTCGCAGGCCACGCCGATCGCGCGCCTGATCAGCGAATACAACGTGTTCGTACTGCCGGCCAACTCGCCGTTCAAGACCATGGCCGACGTGATTGCCCAGCTCAAGAAGGACCCCGGCAGCGTCAAGTGGGGCGGCGGCTCGCGCGGCGCCACGGAGCACATCGCCGCGGCCATGATCGCGCGCGCGGTCGGCGTCGACCCGGCCAAGATCAACTACGTGGCCTTCCGTGGCGGCGGCGAGGCCACGGCCGCCATCCTGGGCGGCAACGTGAGCATCGGCGGCAGCGGCATGAGCGAGTTCGCGCCCTACATCGCCGACGGCAAGATGCGCGCGATCGGCGTCACCTCCGAGCAGCGCCTGCCCGGCGTCAACGTGCCCACGCTCAAGGAACAGGGCATCGACGTGGTGATCGGCAACTGGCGCGGCGTCTATGGCGCGCCCGGACTCACGGCGCCGCAACGCAAGGCGCTGACCGACATGGTGCTGACCGCGGTCAAGAGCCCGTCCTGGCAGGAGTCCGTCAAGAAGAACGACTGGACGCCGGCCGTGCTGACGGGCCCCGAGTTCGACAAGTTCGTCGACGACGAGTTCGCCACGCTGCGCGCCATCATGGCCAAGTCCGGGATGGTGTAACCAGCCCACCGCCGTCTGGCCGGCTGCACTGCGTGTGGCCGGCCGATCCCCCTGCGAGGGGGCGCACCCAGCGGCCGGGCAAAGCCCGTTGCGCGGGTGCCCCGGCCTCGGACGCGCCAAGCACATGGCGCCATGCCTCTGGAGTTACCGGATGACAGATTCTTCTTCCAACAAGGGCCCGCAGACGCTGGTCGCCCTGGGCGTGCTGCTGACCGGCCTGGCCATGGGCTGGGGCGCGCTGGGCATCTCGTCGGACGCCGGCTACGGCGGCGTGGGCCCCAACTTCCTGCCCATGCTGTGCGCCGGCGCACTGACGCTGTGCGGCGCCTTCCTGTTCTGGGAAGCGCGCAGCGGGGGCTTTCGCGACAGCGGCGACGAGGCCGATCTGCCGCCGGCCAACTGGAGCGGCCTGGTCTGGGTCTCGGCCGGCCTGCTGCTCAACGCCGCGCTGATCGAGCACCTGGGCTTCATCCTGGGCTGCACGCTGTGCTATGTGCTGGCCGTGCAAGGCCTGCGCCGTGCGGCCGGCCAGGCCGTGGCGGGCAGCGCGCGCACCTGGGCGACGGACCTGGTCACGGGGCTGTTGATCTCCGCGCCGGTCTATTGGATGTTCACGAAATTCCTGGCGATCAACCTGCCGGGCCTGACGCAAACCGGGTGGCTTTGACATGGACATCTTCAACGCCCTCCTGCAAGGCTTCAGCCAGGCCATCACCGTCAGCAACCTGCTGTGGTGCCTGGTCGGCTGCGCGCTCGGCACGGCCGTCGGCGTGCTGCCCGGCATCGGCCCGGCCGTGGCCGTGGCCATGCTGTTGCCCATCACGGGCAAGGTCGACGTCACGGCCTCGATGATCTTCTTCGCCGGCATCTACTACGGGGCGATGTACGGCGGCTCCACCACCTCCATCCTGCTCAACACGCCGGGGGAGACCGCCTCCATGGTCACGGCCATGGAAGGCAACAAGATGGCCAAGAGCGGTCGCGCCGGCGCGGCGCTGGCCACGGCGGCGATCGGCTCCTTCGTGGCCGGCACCATCGCCACCGTGGTCGTGACGCTGTTCGCGCCCAGCGTGGCCGAGTTCGCCGTCAAGCTCGGCCCGCCCGAGTACTTCATGCTCATGCTGCTGGCCTTCACCACCGTCAGTGCGGTGCTGGGCCAGAGCACGCTGCGCGGCATGACGGCGCTGTTCATCGGCCTGGCCATCGGCTGCGTGGGCCTGGACCAGATCTCGGGCCAGGGCCGCTACGTGGGCAACATCCCCGAGCTGCTGGACGGCATCGAGATCGTGCTCGTGGCGGTGGGCCTGTTCGCCGTGGCCGAGGTGCTGTACGCCGTGCTGTACGAGGGCCGCGTGGTCGAGTCGCAGAACAAGCTCAGCCGCGTGCACATGACCGCGCGCGACTGGAAGCGCTCGGTCCCGGCCTGGCTGCGCGGCACGGTGATCGGCACGCCGTTCGGCTGCATCCCGGCCGGCGGCACCGAGATCCCGACCTTCCTGTCGTACGCCACCGAAAAGAAGCTCGCCAAGGACCCCGCGGCCCAGGCCGAGTTCGGCACCAAGGGCGCGATCGAAGGCGTGGCCGGCCCCGAGGCCGCCAACAACGCCACCGTGACGGCCGCGCTGATCCCGCTGCTGACGCTGGGCATCCCGACCAGCAACACCACGGCCATCCTGCTCGGCGCGTTCCAGAACTACGGCATCCAGCCCGGTCCGCAGCTGTTCACGACTTCGGCCGCACTGGTCTGGGCGCTGATCGCCTCGCTGTACATCGGCAATGTCATGCTGCTGGTGCTGAACCTGCCGATGGTCGGTCTGTGGGTCAAGCTGCTCAAGATCCCCAAGCCGCAGCTGTACGCGGGCATCCTGATCTTCTCGACCGTGGGCGCCTACGGCATGCGCCAGAGTGCGTTCGACCTGTTCCTGCTGTTCGGCATCGGCCTCTTGGGCGTGCTGATGCGGCGCTACGCCTTCCCGACCGCGCCCGTGGTCGTCGGCATGATCCTGGGCCCGCTGGCCGAGGCGCAGCTGCGCAACGCGGTCTCGATCGGCGAAGGCAGCGCCATGGTGTTCCTGCAACGGCCGATGTCGCTCGCCCTGCTGGTCGTGGTGCTGGCCGTGCTGGTGCTGCCGCGCGTGGTCCAGTGGATGGGGCGGCGCAAGGCGGCCTGAATCCCCTGCGCCAGCGGGGAAAGCCGGCCGGGACGCCTTCTGCGGCGTACCCTGCCGGCTTTCTTTTTTTCCAAGGAGCACACGATGGAGACCAATCAACTGCACCGCGGCCGGCTGATCGACCACATCCAGCTGGTGGTGCGCGACCTCGAGGCCAGCCGGCGCTTCTACACGGCCGTGTTCGCGACGCTGGAGATCCCGCTGGGCGGCACGGGCGACGACTACTTCTGGGCCGACGAACTCTTCGTCTCGACCGCCAGCAGCACGGCCGCCCAAGGGCAGCTGACGGGCCGCCACCACCTGGCCTTCCAGGCCAAGGACCGCGCCACCGTGGACGCCTTCCACAAGGCCGCGCTGGCCCACGGCGGCCGCGACAACGGCGGCCCCGGCGAGCGGCCCTACCACCCGGGCTACTACGGCGCCTTCGTGCTCGATCCGGACGGCAACAACATCGAGGCCGTGTTCCACGGCGCGGCACAGCGCAACGTGCCCTCGGTCGTCGTCACGTTCTGAGCGGGCTCAGAGGGTGTTTCCGAAATGAATAGGCCCACGCCGGGGTGCCCTGCGGCCATGGGCAAGGCGCGACACGCAGGCCGTGCTGCAGCCCGGACAAGTGGCGCAACGCAGCCCATGGCCGCAGGGCGCCCCGGCCCGAAGGGTGCGGCCCCAGGGCTCGCCCACTCGGCGTTGCAAGGCTTGTGCGGGCAGACAGCCCGCACGGCGCCTTGCGC
>NZ_BMYK01000039.1 GCF_014652235.1 Pseudorhodoferax aquiterrae | reverse complement strand
GCCGCCCGCGCGGCCGGCCTGCAGCTGCCGCGCTGGGAGCAGTCCGCCGCGCGCTTCGCGGCCGTGCTGGAGCGCGTCGCATGAGCGGCTTCAGCCGCGACTGGCTGGCCCTGCGCGAGCCCTTCGACCGGGCCGCGCGTGCCGCCAGCGACGCCGCGCTGGCGGCCTGGCGGCCTGCCGGCCCGCTGCGTGTGCTGGACCTGGGTTGCGGCACGGGGGCCAGCCTGCGCGCGCTGGCGCCGCGCCTGGGCGGGGTGCAGCACTGGCACCTGGTCGACCACGACCGCGCGCTGCTGGACGCGCTGCCCGCGCTGCTGGCGGACTGGGCCGCGCAGGAGGGGCTGCGCCTGCACACCGCGCCCGGGCTGCTGCAGCTCGAAGGCCCGCAGCTGCGCGTGGACATCGTGCGCACGCAGGCCGACCTCGCGACGCAACTGGACGGGCTGCCGTTCGCGGGCAGCGCGCTCGTGACGGCATCGGCCCTGCTCGACCTCGTGTCCGACCCCTGGCTGGCCGCGCTGGTCGGCCACTGCCGGGCCGCGCGCGCGGCGGTGTGCTGGGCGCTCGATGTGGACGGCCGGATCGCGTGGTCTGCGCAGGATGCCGGCGACGCGCAGGTCCAGGCCTGGTTCGGCGCCCACCAGCGCCGCGACAAGGGCTTCGGCCCCGCGCTGGGGCCCACGGCCACGGCACGCGCCACTGCCTTGTTGCAGGCGGCCGGCTACCGCACGCAGGTGCTGGCCAGCGACTGGCTGGTCGAGGCCGGCCGCAGTGCGCGCGACGACGCCATGCTGCAGGCCCTGCTGGAGGGCATGGCCCGGGCCGCCACCGAGCAGGCGCCGCAGGCGGCAGCCACCGTGCAGGCCTGGCGGGCACGCCGCGCCGCGCCGCCGCCCGGCAGCCATCTGCGCGTGGGCCACGCCGACCTGCTGGCCTGGCCGACGCCATGAACACCATGCCACCCCCACTGCGGCTGCGCGAGGAGAGTGCCCTCGCGCTCGACGGCCACGCCAGCATTCCCAGCGTGTTCACCGCGCGCACCGTCTGCAGCGTGCATGCGGCGCCCGCGGGCTGGACGCTGCAGGAGCAGCCCGTCGCCGCCTTCACCAAGGACTACGACGCCTTGGAGGACCCGCTGCGTTGGCCGCATGACTTCGACACGCGTGCCTGGGCCTTGCTCGCGGCCTACGACGGCCCGGTGCGCGTGGGCGGCGCGCTCGTGGCCGTCGCCACGCCCGGCGTCGACCTGCTGGAAGGCCGCGACGACCTCGCGGTGCTGTGGGACCTGCGCGTCGCGCCCGGCTGGCGCAGGCGTGGGCTGGCCATGGCCTTGGTCGGCGCGACCCAGGCCTGGGCCCGCCGCGCGGGCTGTCGCGAACTCAAGATCGAGACGCAGAACAACAACCCGGCCGCCTGCCGGCTCTACGCGCGTGCCGGCTTGCGGCTGACCGCGGCCCGCCCGGGCGCCTATCCCGAGCTGCCGGACGAGGTGCAGCTGATCTGGCGCATGCGCCTTGCGGGCTGATTCAGCCGCGCAGGTCCATGTCCCACAACACGTCGCCGCCCATGGCGAAGGTGCGCGTGGGCGGGCGCAGCGCCTGGGCCATGGCGTCGGCGCGCCGCACCTGCAGGCCGGGCCGGCCCGCGCCGATGACCACGGGCGCGACGATCAGGTGCAGCCGGTCTAGGCAGCCCTGCTGCGCGAACTGCGACACCGTGACGCCACCGCCCTCGACGAACAGCGTGCGCAGGCCGCGCTCGGCCAACGCCTGGCGCAGGGCCGGCAGCGGCAGCCGGCCATCGGCGTCGGGCGCAAGCGCGATGACCTGGTCGGCACCGAGCCGCGCCTGCGCCTGCGCGCGGTGGGCGGCCTCGCAGACCAGCAGCGTGGGCGCTGCGCCATCGCGGAACACGCGCGCGTCGGCGCGCACGCGCAGCCGCGGGTCCAGCACCACGCGCACGGGATGGGGGCCGGCCACGTGGCGCACGGTCAGCTGCGGGTCGTCCAGGCTCGCGGTGCTGGCGCCCACGACCACGGCGTCGCTGAGCGCGCGCAGCCGGTGCAGGTGGGTGAGGCCCTCGGGCCCGTTCACGTAGAAGGCGTCGCCGCAGTGCGTGGCGATGCAGCCGTCCAGGCTCTGGCCGAGCTGGGCGATGGTCCAGTCGGCCCCGGCGCCCTGGCGGTCCAGCAGCGGCTTGAGCAGCGCGAACAGCTGCTCGGCCTGGGTGTCCCAGCCCGGGCGCAAGGCATAGCCGCCGGCCTCGGTCCAGCGCAACGGCACGCCGTCGGCGAGCGGGGGGCGGCCTTCGCGCCGCTGTTGCGCGAGCGCCAGGCAGATGGGCCACAGGGCATCGATGCCGGCCTGCGCGGCGGCGCCGGCATGCGGTAGGGGAACAGCGCTCAGGGTCATCTCCCGGGTCGGGCGCGCGCCGGGACGGCACGGGCGGCTGCGGGCCATGCTAGCAGTGCGTGGCCGGCCCCACTGTAGGCCAGCAAGCCAAGGACTGCGGCCCCGGAAACAGGGTCTTACACTGGGCCGCGATGCCCGAACCGTCTTCCCCCCTGCCGGCCGAGAGCTGGCCCTATGTGCAAATTCTCGTGCGGCTGGCGCTGGCCCTTGCGCTGGGCCTGTTGATCGGCCTGGAGCGCGAGCGCCGCGGCAAGGAGGCCGGCCTGCGCACCTTCGGCTTCGTGGCCCTGCTGGGCGCGCTGGGTGGCTCGCTGGGCACGCCCTTTGCGCTTGCCACGATGGCATTGACCGGCATGCTGACCGTGGTGCTCAACGTGCAGACGCTGCGCGCGAACCAGGGCGCCGAACTCACCACCTCGGCCGCGATGCTGGTGACCTGCATGGCCGGCATCCTGTGCGGCCTGGGCCACACCATCTCGCCGGCAGCGGTGATGGTCATCGCCACCGCGCTGCTGGCCTGGAAGGAGCGGCTGGCCGGCTTCTCCATGGGCCTGTCGGAAGGCGAGCTGCGCTCGGCGCTGCTGCTGGCCATCCTGGCCATCGTGATCTACCCGGCGCTGCCGGCCGGCCCCATCGGGCCGCTGGGCCTGGTGGAGCCGCGCGCGGCCTGGGTCACGGTGATCCTGATCGCGGGCATCGGCTTCGTGAACTACATCCTGTGGAAGATGTATGGCACGCGCGGCGCCGAGCTGTCGGGCTTCCTGGGCGGCTTGGTCAACAGCAACTTCACGGTGATCGAGATGGCCTCGCGCGTGCGCCAGTCGGCCGGCGCGCTGCAGGGCACGGCCTTTCGCGGCATCCTGCTGGCCACGGCCGCCATGCTGCTGCGCAATGCCGCGCTGCTGGCCATCCTGGCGCCGCTGGCGCTGCTGGGCTCGCTGGGCGCCTTCGGCCTGATGCTGTTGCGCTGTGTGGTGCTCGTGCTGGCCAGCCTGCGCGGGCGCCGCGGCCTGCCGCCGGTGCAGGCGCCGGCCATCACGCTGGACCTGCCGTTCTCGCTGCCGCAGGCGCTCAAGTACGGCGTGGTGTTCCTGCTGCTGCACGTGGTGGGCGCGCTCACGCAGCGCCAGTTCGGCGATGCGGGCTTTTACTTCGTGAGCGTGGTCGGCGGGCTGATGTCCAGCGCGAGCGCGGTGGCGGCCGCCGCCACGCTGGCCGCGCAGGGGAGTCTTGCGCCCGGCGTGGCCGGCACGGGTGCGGTGCTGGCCTCGTTCACGAGCATGGCCTTCAGCCTGTCCTTCGTGCTGCGCACGCGCGAGCGCGGGCTGATCCTGCGCCTGGGCGCGGCCATGCTGGGCGTGGCGGCTGCCGGACTGGCGGGCCTGCTGCTGGCGCGCCAGCTCGAGCCCTGGCTCACGCAGTGGCTGCCGGCGCTGGGCCGGCTGCATTCCTGATCAACCGGGTGCGGGCTGCGGGCCGGGCGGGCCCTTGGCGGCAAACGCGAAGGCGATCTGCGTGATGCCGGCCGCCAAGCCCATCGCGGCCGCGACCTGCCAGGCCAGCTGGTAGTTGCCGAGCAGGTCGTAGACCAGGCCGCCGCCGAACGCGCCCAGGAAGCTGCCCAACTGGTGGCTGCAGAAGGCGACGCCGGCCAGCATGGCCTGCCAGCGCAGGCCGAAGGTGTCGGCGATCCAGCCCGAGACCAGCGGCGCCACCCCCAGCCACAGGAAGCCCATGACGGAGGCGAACACCAGGGTGCTTTCGACCGTCGGCAGGGTGTGGAAGTACCAGACCACGACGACCGAGCGCAGCACGTAGATCATGCCCAGCAGCACCTGCTTGGGCCAGCGCCCGCCGGCCCAGCCGAAGAACAGGCTGCCCAGCACGTTGAAGCCGCCGATGAGCCCCAGGGCCTGGGCGCTGAGCATGGGGTCCATGCCGCACAGGTCCAGGTAGGCCGGCAGGTGGGTGGTCAGGAACACCAGCTGCATGCCGCAGACGAAGTAGGCCAGCGCCATCACGACGAAAGGCCGGTGCGCGAGCGCCAGGCGCAGCGCGCTGCCTGCGCCTTGCTGCGCACCGCCAACGGGCAGCGCAGGCGCTGGCAGGCGGTCCACGCGGCCGGCCCACCAGGCCGCCGGCAGCATGGCCAGCGCGAGCACCGCGAAGGCCACGACACCCATGCGCCAGCCTGCGTGCTGGCTGATGGCCTGGCCCAGCGGCGCGGCGATCAAGGCGCCCAGCGAGCCGGCGGCCGAGACCATGCCCAGCACGCTGCTGCGCAGCACGGGCGGCACGGCGCGTGCGGCCACGGCCATGGCGAGCGCGCTGCCGGTGCAGGCCATGGCCGCGCCGATCAGGACGCCGGCGCCCAGCAGCACGCCCAGGAAGCCGTGGGCCGTGGCCAGCAGCACCAGGCCGAGCAGGTACAGCACGGCGCCGCCTGCCAGCAACGGCCGGTAGCCCACGCGCACGGCCAGCGCGCCGGCGAAGGGCTGGAAGATGCCCCAGGCCAGGTTCTGCACCGAGATCGCGATCGTGAAGTCCGACACCGAGATGCCGATGTCGCGCGTGAGCGGCGGCATGAACAGGCCCAGGCTCTGGCGCAGGCCCATGGCCAGGCTCAACAGCAGCGAGGCGCCAAGGAGGATGGGGAGAACGGGGCGCAGGGCGGTCCAGCGGGACATCGCTTGTCTCTTCTTGCTCGTGGGGAGCGGCCGAGCATAGTCCTGCGGCCGTGTTCCAGCAGCCAGGGCTGTCGCCTGCGCGTCTGGGCTTCAGAACGGGGCGGGGCTGGCGAACTCCAGCGCGCGCCCGTCGGCCGGGTGCTGCAGCTGGAGCCAGCAGGCATGCAGCAGCAGCCGCGGCGCGCGCGCCTGCACGGCCGCGCTGGCGTACAGCGGATCACCCAGGATGGCATGGCCTTGCGCGGCCAGGTGCAGCCGCAGCTGGTGCGAACGCCCGGTCACCGGTTCCAGCGCGAGCCGGCTGCTCTGCGCGTCGCGCGCCAGCAACTGCCAGCGCGTGCGGCTGGGCTTGCCGGCCGCTGGGTCGACGATGGACAGCGGCCGGCGTGCCCAGTCCAGGCGGATCGGCAGGTCGATCAGGCCCCAGCCGTCGGCATCGGCGGGCAGGCCCCAGGCGCCATCGACCACGGCCTCGTAGCGCTTGCCGATGCGGCGCTGCTCGAAGGCCATCGAAAGCGCACGCTGCGCCGCCGGTCCCCGGCCCATGAGCACCAGGCCCGAGGTCGCCATGTCGAGCCGGTGCACGACCAGCGCGT
The DNA here is from genome assembly GCF_014652235.1 of Pseudorhodoferax aquiterrae. Taxonomy (GTDB): domain Bacteria; phylum Pseudomonadota; class Gammaproteobacteria; order Burkholderiales; family Burkholderiaceae_C; genus Pseudorhodoferax; species Pseudorhodoferax aquiterrae. The sequence goes on along the minus strand of NZ_BMYK01000039.1, from coordinate 35,634 downwards.
CCGGGTAGAGGGCCTGGGCGCGTGTGGCCAGGCAATCGTGTTTGTCGGGGCCGCGGCCCGGCACGCACAGCAGGCCGGCGGGCTTGTCGAACACCAGCAATGCGTCGTCGGCGTGGACGACCTGCAAGTCCACGTTCAGGCGTTCTCCTGCAGCAGCCGCTGCACCGTGGCGCACAGCTCCTGCACGTCGTTGGGCTTGTGGATCAGCGCGCGTGCACCTTCGGCCATGGCCTCGCGCTCGATCTCGGCCGTGACGTAGCCCGAGGCCAGCGCGACGGGCAGGTCGGCGCGGATGCCGCGCGCCTCGCGCACCAGGTCCACGCCGCAGTAGCCGGGCATGTTGTAGTCGGTCACGACCAGGTCGTAGCCCTGCGGTTCGGCGCGCAGGGCCTCGGTGGCCTCGTAAGGGTCCGTGAAGCCGCTGACGCGAAAGCCGCGCCGGCGCAGCAGCCGCTCGACGAGGAACACCAGGGCCTGGTCGTCGTCCACGTACATCACGTGCTGGCCGGCGCCCTGCACGCTGTCGGGCGGTGGCGGCGCGCCGGTGGCGGCCTCGGCCGCTTCGCTGGTGGCCGGGAAGTACAGCATGAAGTGGCTGCCGCGGCCGGGCTCGCTGTGCACGTCCACCGCGCCGCCGTTGCTGCGCATGACGCCGTGCACCACCGCCAGGCCCAGGCCCGTGCCCTGGCCGACCTCCTTGGTCGTGAAGAAGGGCTCGAAGATGCGCTCGCGCGTGGCCGGGTCCATGCCCGGCCCGTTGTCGCGCACGCTGAGCCGCGCGTAGTGGCCTGGCGCGAGGCCCAGCCGCGCGCAGCGGGCGGAGGAGGGCGCCTCGCTCTGCAGTTCGATCCAGACCGTGCCGCGCGCCTCGGGCGTGGCCTGGATCGCCTGGATCGCGTTCGTGCACAGGTTCAGCACGGCCTGCTCGACCTGGGTGGGGTCGGCCAGCACCGCGGGCACGCCGGGGTGCACGCGCAGCAGCAGTTCCACCTGCGGCGGCAGCGTCACGCGCAGCAGCCGCTCGGTCTCGCTGGCAACCTCGGCCAGGTCGGTCGGCACGCGGCGTGGTGCCTCGTTGCGGCTGAAGGTCAGGATCTGGCGCACCAGGTCGCGCGCGCGCCGGCCGGCCTTCTCGATCTCGCGCAGGCTTTCCTGCGCCGTGCTGTTGAGCGCACTGTCTTCCTTGGCCAGCTCCACGTTGCCCAGGATGGCGTGCAGGATGTTGTTGAAATCGTGCGCGATGCCGCCGGCCATGGTGCCCACGGCCTGCATCTTCTGCGACTCGCGCAGCTGCGCCTCCAGCGCATTGCGCTGCGCCTCCTCGCGCTTGCGCGCGGTCAGGTCGCGTGCGAACACGGTGGTGGTGTCGCCGAAGGCCATGCTGACCTCCACCGGCACGGCGCCGCCCAGCGCGGTCAGGGCCTGCATCTCGGTGGCCGGCAGTTCGGTGGAGATCTGGTGCATGGCCAGCACCTCGGCCGCATCGGGGAAGAAGCGCTCCAGCGGGCTGCCCAGCGCATCGGCCGGCGGGCACTGGAACAGCGCGGCGGCCGTGGGGTTGAACACGGTGATGCGGCGCTCACGGTCCACGCAGACGATCGCGTCCAGCGAGGAATTGATGATGTCGGCCAGCCGTGCCTCGCTCAGGCGCAGCTGCTCGTTGCGCTGCTGCAGCTCGGCACCGCTCTGCAGCAGTGCGCGGCGCTCGGCCAGCAGCGGGCCCTGGTCGATCACGGCGCAAATGAAGTGCACGACGGGTTCGTGCGCGTTGTCCAGCCGCGCGATGTGCAGGTCGCCCGTGATGGCGCCGTCGTCGCCGATCTGGAACAGCACCTCCTTGGCTTCGGCATGGCCCTCCGTGCGGGCCTGGGCGAAGGCCGCCTGCACGGCCTGGGCGCTGCCCGCGCTCACGAAGGGCATCAGGAAGTTGAGCGGCCGGTCGCGCTCGGTCGGCTGGAACGAGCGCTGCGCCATCGAATTGCTCTGCACCACGAGGTCGTGCTCGTCGACGACCATCAGCGCCAGCGGCACGCTCGAGAACAGGGTCTCGAAGCGCTCGGATGCCGCCTCGGCCATGGACTGGCTGTAGCGCAGGACCTTGTTCTGGCTCTCCAGCTCGGCCTGGTAGGTGCGCAGGTCGCGGATCAGCTGCGGCAGCTGGTAGCTCTCGATGGCCGGCGCATCGGCCGGCACGTCCAGTGGCGGGCGGGCGGGCGTGTTCATCGCGCGCCGCCCGCGGTCGCCATCAGGCGTAGGCCTCGACGGGCACGCAGCTGCAGAACAGGTTGCGGTCGCCGTAGACGTTGTCCACCCGCGCCACCGGCGGCCAGTACTTGGCCAGGGCCTGGCCCGGCTTGGCCACGGCGCCGAGTTCGCGCGCATAGGGGCGCGACCACTCGGCCTGCAGCAGCGTGGCGGCGGTGTGGGGAGCGTTCTTGAGCGGGTTGTCGCCAGTGGGCCATGTTCCGTTTTCGACCTGCCGGATCTCGGCGCGGATCGCGATCATCGCATCGATGAAACGGTCCAGTTCGAACAGCGTCTCGCTCTCGGTCGGCTCGACCATCAGCGTGCCGGCCACCGGGAAGGAAAGCGTGGGCGCGTGGAAGCCGTAGTCGATGAGGCGCTTGGCCACGTCCTCGGCCGTCACGCCGCTGGCCTTGGTGATGGCGCGCAGGTCCAGGATGCACTCGTGCGCCACGTGGCCGTTGGCCGAGGCGTACAGCGTGGGGAAGTGGTCCTTGAGCCGCGCGCTCACGTAGTTGGCCGACAGGATGGCGGTCTCGGTGGCCTGCGTGAGGCCGGCTGCGCCCATCATGCGGATGTACATCCAGCTGATCGGCAGCACGGCCGCATTGCCCAAGGGAGCGGCCGAGACCGCGCCCACGCCGCCATGGTCCAGGCCGGCCGCGTCGTGGCCGGGCAGGTAGGGCACAAGGTCCTCGACCACACAGACCGGGCCGACGCCGGGGCCGCCGCCGCCGTGCGGGATGCAGAAGGTCTTGTGCAGGTTCAGGTGGCTCACGTCGCCGCCGAACTCGCCCGGCGCGGCCACGCCGACCAGCGCGTTCATGTTGGCGCCGTCCACGTAGACGCGGCCGCCATGCCGGTGGACCAGCGCGCAAAGCTCCTTGACCTGCGTCTCGAACACGCCGTGCGTGCTGGGGTAGGTGATCATCACGCAGGCCAGCCGGTCGGCGTGCTTCTCGCACTTGGCGGCGAGGTCGGCCAGGTCCACGTTGCCCTGGGCGTCGCAGGCCGTCACCACCACCGTGAGGCCGACCATCTGCGCGCTCGCGGGGTTGGTGCCGTGGGCGGAGGAGGGGATCAGGCAGATGTCGCGCTGGCCCTGGCCGCGTGCCTTGTGCCAGGCGCGGATGGCCAGGAGGCCTGCGTACTCGCCTTGCGAGCCGGCGTTGGGCTGCAGGCTGATGCCGGCGTATCCCGTGGCCTGGCTGAGCCAGTCGCAGAGCTGGCGGTTCAGCGTGGCGTAGCCCTGCAGCTGGTCGGCGGGCGCGAAGGGGTGGATCTCGGCGAAGCCCGGCCAGGTGATGGGGATCATCTCGCTGGTCGCGTTGAGCTTCATGGTGCAGCTGCCCAGCGGGATCATGCTGCGGTCCAGCGCGAGGTCCTTGTCCGACAGCGCGCGGATGTAGCGCAGCATGCCGGTCTCGCTGTGGTGGGTGTTGAACACCGGGTGCGCGAGAAAGGGCGTGCTGCGGCGCAGTGCGGCCGGGATGCGGTCGGGCGCGCCGGCCTCCAAGGCGGCGAAGGCCGGCACCTTGGACGCGTCGTCGGCGAACCAGGTCCACAGCGAGACGATGTCCTCGCGCGTGGTGGTCTCGTCCAGCGCCACGCCCAGGCAGTCCTCGGCCAGCAGCCGCAGGTTGGCCTGGCCGCGCTGGGCGCGGTCGAGGATGGCGGAGGTCTCGCCACCCGTGCGCACGGCCAGCGTGTCGAAGCCGGCGCCGTGCACGAGTGCGAAGCCCATCTGCTCCAACCCGCGGGCGAGGATCGCTGCGAGGCGCGCCGTGCGCTGGGCGATGCGGGTCAGGCCCTGCGGGCCGTGGTAGACCGCGTACATGCTGGCGACCACGGCCGGCAGCACCTGGGCCGTGCAGATGTTGGAGGTGGCCTTCTCGCGGCGGATGTGCTGCTCGCGCGTCTGCAGCGCGAGCCGGTAGGCCGGCCGGCCTTCCACGTCCACGCTGACGCCCACCAGGCGGCCCGGCAGCGAGCGCTTGTAGGCGTCGCGGCAGGCCATGAACGCCGCGTGCGGGCCGCCGTTGCCCATGGGCATGCCGAAGCGCTGCGTGGTGCCGACCACGATGTCGGCGCCCCAGCTGCCGGGCGGTGCCAGCAGCACCAGGGCCAGCAGGTCGGCCGCCACGCACAGCGCGGCGTCCTGCGCGTGCAGCGCGTCGGCCAGGCCTTGCACCTCGGGCAGCGCGCCGTCGGTGCCCGGGTACTGCAGCAGCAGGCCGAAGCCGGCCTGCGTGCGCAGTTCGGCCAGCGGCGCGACCACGACCTCGATGCCCAGCGGCTCGGCGCGCGTGCGCACCACCTCGATGGTCTGCGGATGGCAGTCGCTGGCCACCAGGAACACATTGCTCTTGCTCTTGACGCTGCGCCTGGCCAGCGTCATCGCCTCGGCAGCGGCCGTGGCCTCGTCCAGCATGGAGGCGTTGGCGATGTCCATGCCGGTCAGGTCCGTGACCATGGTCTGGAAGTTGACCAGCGCCTCCATGCGGCCCTGGCTGATCTCGGCCTGGTAGGGCGTGTAGGCCGTGTACCAGGCCGGATTCTCCAGGATGTTGCGCAGGATCACGCCCGGCGTCAGCGTGCCGTGGTAGCCCTGGCCGATGTAGCTCTTGAACACGCGGTTCTGCGCCGCGATGGCGCGCAGCTCGGCCAGCGCCGCGGCTTCGCTCGCGGCGGGCGGCAGCTGCATGGGTGCGGCGCGCGCGATGCTGGCCGGCACGATGCCGGCCACGAGTTCCTGGCGCGAGGAGGCCTCGACCACGGCCAGCATGCGGGCTTCGTCGGCTGGCGTGATGCCGATGTGGCGGGCGATGAACTCCGAGGGGTTCTCTAGTTCGGCGAGGGAAGGCGTGGTCTCGGCCATGGCGCGCAGGATCCGGTATCAGTTAGCTATTTGCAGCGAAGGCGTTGTAGGCGGTCTCGTCGAGCAGCGCGTCCAGTTGCGCGGCGTTCGACAGCTTGACCTTGAAGAACCAGCCGGCGCCCAGCGGGTCGCTGTTGGCCAGCGCCGGGTCGGCGCGCAAGGCTTCGTTGACCTCCACGATCTCGCCGTCGACCGGCATGTAGACGTCGGCCGCGGCCTTGACCGATTCGACGACGCCGGCCACGTCCTTTTGCGCCAGCGTGGCGCCGACGGCCGGCAGGTCGACGAACACCACATCGCCCAGCGCGTCCTGCGCGTGCACGGTGATGCCGACGGTGGCGGTGTCGCCATCGACCTCGAGCCATTCGTGGTCTTCGGTGTACTTGATCATGGGTTGTCCTCGGGTTGGGGGAATCGTTCAGCCGCGGTGGTAGCGCGGCGGGGTGAAGGGCATGGTCACGACTTCCATGGGCACGGGCTTGCCGCGCACGATGGCGTTGAGCCTGGTGCCCGGTGCAGCAAATTCCGTGCGCACGTAGGCCATGGCGATGGGCTTGTCGACGCTGGGGGCGAGCAGACCGCTCGTGACTTCGCCGATGGCCTGGCCGTCCGTGGACTGCAACGCCGTGTGCTCGCGCACGGGCACGCGCTCCAGCGCAACCAGGCCCACGCGCTTGCGCTGCACGGGCGCGCCGCCATCGAGTTGCGCCAGCACCTTGTCGGCACCGGCGAAGCCACCCGCGCGAGCGCCGCCCGTGCGGCGCACCTTCTGCAGGGCCCAGTTCAGACCGGCCTCGACCGGCGTGGTGGTGGTGTCGATGTCGTTGCCGTACAGGCACAGGCCGGCTTCCAGGCGCAGCGAGTTGCGTGCGCCCAGGCCGATGGGCAGCACCTCGGGCTGGGCCAAGAGCGCGCGGGCCAGGGATTCGGCCCAGGGGCCGGGCACGGAGATCTCGAAGCCGTCTTCGCCCGTGTAGCCGCTGCGCGTGATGTAGAGCGCGGCGCCGTTCCAGTCGAATGCGGCGCCGGTCATGAAGACCAGCTTGTCGACGCCCGGCACCACGCGGGCCAGGGCATCGACAGCCTTGGGGCCCTGCAGCGCGAGCAGGCCGTGCTCGGGGATCGGAACCACGGCGCAGCGCTGGCCGATGCGGGCCTGGATGTGCGCGGTGTCCGCCACCTTGCAGGCACCGTTGACGATCACGAACAGGTGCTCGCCGCGGTTCACGAACATCAAGTCGTCGAGGATGCCGCCGTTCTCAAGCAGCAGCAGGCCATAGCGCTGCTTGTCGAGCCCGAGGCCCAGCACGTCGACCGGAACGAGTGTTTCGAACGCGGCGGCTGCATCGGGTCCCTCCAGCCTCAGCTGCCCCATGTGCGAGACGTCGAACAGGCCGGCCGCGGCCCGCACGTGTAGGTGCTCGGCCATCAGGCCCTTGGGGTATTGCACCGGCATGCTGTAGCCGGCGAAAGGAACCATGCGCGCGCCCAGTTCGAGGTGCAGGGCGTGCAGGGGGGTGTGCAGCAAGGCGTCGGAGGACATGGCGGGCTTCCCGGAGGCAGATACACGGCATGGCACGACAAGCGCCATGGGCTGCCTCGCTGTCCGCTTTACCTGAGAGATTCGCCGCTTGCGCGGTTTGCCCCTTCGGTGGGCCCGCTCGGGGCGGGCCTCTCTCCAGTGAGGAAGGTCTTCACAAGACCTGGGTCAGTCTTTTTGCCTGAGCGTTCGGGGGTGAGCCTGCGCCGTCGGCGGCCCTTGCGAGAAGGGCTCTCTCCTGACGGCGGGGATTCTAACCACGGGCCAGGGCTATTTCGCGAAGGCCAGGTCGCGCAAGGCCAGCGAAACGCTCGGCACGTAGGTGATCACCAGCAGGCAGGCCAGGATCACGAGCACGAAGGGGATCAGGTGCCCGATGATGCGGTCCAGCGGGATGCGCGCCACCGTGCAGGCCGCGAACAGGTTCACGCCGAAGGGCGGCGTGATCATGCCCAGTGCCAGGTTGACCACCATGATGAGCCCGAAGTGCACCGGGTCGACACCGAAGTGCACGGCCACGGGCGCGAGGATGGGCGCCAGCACGATGATGGCCGCGCTGGTCTCGATGAACATGCCGATCACGAACAGCGCCGCGTTCACGCCCAGCAGGAACAGCGCGGGCGACTGCAGCACGGCTTCCAGCCAGCGGCCGATGGCGTCCGGCACCCCGGCCCGCGTGATCAGGAAGGCGAACAGCCCGGCGTTGGCGATGATGAACATGATCACGGCCGAGGACACCACCGACTTGCGCAGGATGGGGAACAGGTCGCGCAGGCCGATCTCGCGGTAGATCAGCATGCCCACGACCAGCGCGTAGAGCACCGCGACGGCCGAGGCCTCGGTGGGCGTGAACACGCCGCCGTAGATGCCGCCCAGGATGATGACGGGCATCAGCAGCGCCCAGCCCGCCTGCCAGGTGGCGGCCACCACGCCGAGCCGGCCTTCGCCGTCCTGCTTGCCCCAGCCCTTCCACTTGCAGTAGAGCCAGACGAACAGCATCAGCGCGCCGCTGATCAGGATGCCGGGACCGAAGCCGGCGACGAACAGTTCGCCGATCGACACCTCGGCGCTGACGCCGTACAGGATCAGCGGGATGGAGGGCGGGATGACCACGCCCAGCTCCGCGCTCGTGGCCTGCAGCGCGGCCGCGTAGCTGGTCGGGTAGCCGTGCTTGATCAGCGCCGGGATCAGGATGGCGCCGATGGCGAAGGTGGTCGCCACCGAGGAGCCCGACACGGCCGCGAAGATCATGCAGGTCAGCACGCAAGTCATGGGCAGGCCGCCCTGCACGCCGCCGACCAGGCTCTTGGCGAACTCGACCAGGCGGCGCGAGATGCCGCCGGTTTCCATGAGGTTGCCCGCCAGGATGAAGAAGGGGATGGCCGCGAGCGGGAACTTGTTGATGGCGCCGAACATCTCCTTCACGGAGATCAGCATGTTGATGTTGGCGACCTGGATGCCAAGCACCGAGGCCAGGCCGATGGAGACGGCCACCGAGATGGTGAGCGCGAAGCACAGCACCATGGTGGAGATCATGACGGGGGTCATGGCGGTCCTTGTTCTTTGTTCCTGTCGTGGTGCTTACTGCGCCGTCTCGAGCTCGTTGCGCTGCGGATCGAGCCAGTTGCCGATGATGCCCAGCGCGCAGAACAGCCCGCCGACCGGCATGGCCAGGTAGGCCCAGAACATGGACAGGCTCTCCAGCCCTGCCATGGTCTGCACGCTGCCGCGCTGCGCGTAGTCCCAGCCCCACCAGACGATCACGCCGACCAGCGCCAGGGCGGCCAGTGCCACGACGGCGTCGAGCCAGCGCCGCACCCGCGGCGGGCTCCAGCGGTACAGCACGTCCACGCTGACCATGGCGCCCTGGCGGAAGGCCAGCGGGATGCCCAGGAACACCATCCAGATCAGCGCGAAGCGGATCAGGACTTCGGTCCACTCGGCCGGCTGCTCGAGCACGAAGCGCGTGAGGATCTGGAACACGCCCAGTGCGGCGGCGATGGCCAGCATGGCGCAGGCGCCGGCCAGGGCGATGAAGGTGGTGGTGCGCTCGACGCGCAGGAACAGTTGTCGCATGGCGGTCCCGACAAAACAAAAAAAGCCCGCGGCTGCGGGCGTGGACGTGGAGGGCCGGCCGTTACTGGACGGCGCGGATCTTGTCCAGGTTGGCCTTGCCGAAGTCCTTCTCGAACTGCGCATTGGCCGTGGCCAGCGCGTTCACGAACTTGGCCTTGTCCAGGTTGTCGATGACGGTCATGCCCTTGGCGCGCAGGTCGGCCACGCCCTTGGCGTCGTCCTCGTCCACGCGTGCGCGGTTGGCCTTGGTGCCTTCCTTGGCGGCGTCGATGAAGGCCTGCTTGTCGGCCGCGCTGAGCTTGTCGAAGGCGGCCTTATTCATCACGAAGATGGCCGGCGAGTAGACATGGCCGGTCAGCGAGAGGTGCTTTTGCACCTGCTCGAACTTGGCCGAGATGATGACCGACAGCGGGTTCTCCTGGCCGTCCACCGTGCCCTGCTGCAGGGCCGTGAAGACCTCGGGGAAGGCCATGGGCGTGGTGATGATGCCGAAGCTCTTGTAGGCCGCGATGTGGACCGGGTTCTCCATGGTGCGCATCTTCAGGCCCTTGAGGTCTTCGGGGCCCTTGATGTCGCGCTTGGAGTTGGTCATGTGGCGAAAGCCGTTCTCGGCCCAGGCCAGGGCCTTGAAACCCTTGGCGTCGAACTTGGCCAGCAGCTCCTGGCCGATGGGGCCATCGAGCACGGCGCGCGCGTGGGCCTTGTCGCGGAACAGGAAGGGCACGTCCAGGATCTTGGTCTCGGGCACGAAATTGGGCACCGGGCCGCTCGAGGAGAAGGCCAGTTCCTGCGTGCCGAGCTGCACGGCCTCGATGGACTCGCGCTCGCCGCCCAGCGCGCCGTTGTAGAAGGTCTGCACCTTGTAGCGGCCATTGGTGCGCTTCTCGACTTCCTTGGCGAAGGTGTCGATGGCGATGCCCTGGTGCGAGTTCTGCGCGGTCGAGATGCTGATCTTCATGGTGGTCTGCGCGAAGGCGGCGCAGGCCAGGCCCATTCCCAGCACGAGGCCGGCAGCGATGCGGGTCAGTTGCATGCTCTTGTATCTCCCTGATGTGCAAAAAAAGCGGCGCCCCGATGGCGCCGCGTTCACGAACGGGAGGGAATATGCCTCAGAAGCGCGCTGCCGCGCCTCGGGATTTGTACTACGACTTGGACTTGCCTGCGGCCGTGATCTGGCGCTGGCGGATCTCGCGCCACAGGTCGGCGTTCTTGATGCCCAGGGCATCGGGGTCGAAGATCGGGTCCTTGCCGGCCTTCTTCTGCGCCTCGTAGTCACGCAGACAGGCCAGGGCCGGCTTCTGCAGGATCAGGATGGCCACGATGTTGAGCCAGGCCATGATGCCCACGCCCAGGTCGCCGAGGTCCCAGGCGACGCCGGCGCTTCGGATGGCACCGTAGACCACGGCGACGATCAGCACGATTTTGAGCACGAAGCTCATCCAGGGCTTGTGCGCCTGCCGGTTGATGTAGCTGAGGTTGGTCTCGGCCATGTAGTAGTAAGCGATGATGGTCGTGAAGGCGAAGAACATCAGCGCCAGTGCGACGAAACTCGCACCGAAGCCGGGCATCACCGACTCGACGGCGGCCTGCGTATAGCCCGGGCCGGCGGCCATGCCGGGAAGTTTGTCGACGAGCATGGCGCCGTCAGGGGCCTTGACGTTGTACATGCCAGTGGACAGCACCATGAAGGCCGTGGCCGAGCAGACGAACAGCGTGTCGATGTAGACGGAGAACGCCTGCACATAGCCCTGCTTGGCCGGGTGCGAGACTTCGGCGGCTGCCGCGGGGTGGGGGCCCGTGCCCTGGCCGGCCTCGTTGGAGTACACGCCGCGCTTGACGCCCCATTCCACCGCCAGGCCCAGCACGGCGCCGAAGCCGGCTTCCAGGCCGAAGGCGCTCTTGAAGATCAGCGCGACCATCGAAGGGATCTGGTCGGCATTGATGGTCACGATGACCAGCGCGATCAGGATGTAGCCCAGCGCCATGAAGGGCACGACCACCTCGGCGAATGCCGCGATGCGCTTGACGCCGCCGAAGATGATGAAGCCCAGCGCGATGGCCAGCACCCCAGCCGTGACGGCCGGTGCCACGCCCCACGCGTTGTCCACGCTCGAGGCGATGCTGTTGGCCTGCACGCCCGGCAGCAGCAGGCCTGTGGCGATCACCGTGGCGACGGCGAAGATCCAGGCGTACCACTTCTGGCCCATGGCCTTCTCGATGTAGTAGGCCGGGCCGCCACGGTACTGGCCGGATTCGTCCTTCTCCTTGTAGATCTGTCCCAGCGTCGATTCGACATAGGCTGTGGAGGCGCCGAGGAAGGCGACCATCCACATCCAGAACACCGCGCCAGGGCCGCCGAAGGTGATGGCGGTGGCCACGCCGGCGATGTTGCCAGTGCCCACGCGGCCTGACAGCGACATGGCCAAGGCCTGGAAAGAAGAGACGCCGGCCGGCGACTTCTCGCCCTTGAACATGAGCCGGATCATTTCCTTGAAGCCGCGCACTTGCATGAAGCGTGTGCGGATCGAGAAGTACAAGCCAACGCCCAGGCACAGGTAGATGAGTGCCTTGCTCCAGACGTAGCCGTTCAAGGTGCTGACGATTTCTGTCATGACATGCAGTTTTGATTGCGGAGGCCTGGACCTTAGCAATTCAAGTGCCAGAACGGTATACGCGTTTGCACCGGTTTGGTGTGCTGCGCGATGCTGTGCACCGCGCAGGCCGGGCTCACATGCCCGCGTAGTTCGGCCCGCCGCCGCCTTCGGGCGTGACCCAGACGATGTTCTGCGTCGGGTCCTTGATGTCGCAGGTCTTGCAGTGCACGCAGTTCTGCGCGTTGATCTGCAACCGGTCCTTCTGCGTGCCCTCGTCCTTCACGAACTCGTAGACCCCGGCCGGGCAGTAGCGCGCCTCGGGCCCGGCGTACTTGGCCAGGTTCACGTTGACCGGCACGCTGGCGTCCTTGAGCGTGAGGTGGGCCGGCTGGTGCTCGTTGTGGTTGGTGTTGCTGATGAACACGCTGGACAGCCGGTCGAAGGTCAGCTTGCCATCGGGCTTGGGGTAGACGATGGGCTTGCATTCGGCCGCCGGCTTGAGCATGGCGTGGTCGGGCTGGGTGCGGTGCAGTGTCCAGGGCATCTTGCCCTTGAGCACGAACTGCTCGAAGCCGTTCATGACCGTGGCCACGGTGAGGCCCTTCTTGAACCAGTTCTTGAAGTTGCGGTCCTTGTTGAGCTCGGTGTAGAGCCAGCTCTTCTCGAAGGCCTCGGGGTAGGCCGTCAGTTCGTCGTGCTGGCGGCCGGCCTGCACGGCATCGTAGGCGGCCTCGGCCGCCAGCATGCCGGTCTTGATCGCGGCGTGGCTGCCCTTGATGCGGCCCACGTTGAGGTAGCCGGCCTCGCAGCCGATCAGCGCGCCGCCCGGGAACACGGTCTTGGGCAGGGACAGCAGGCCGCTGGCGTTGATGGCGCGCGCGCCGTAGGCCAGGCGCTTGCCGTGCTTGATGCCCTTGGACTCGTCGCCCTCCAGGTACCAGCGGATGTTCGGGTGCGTCTTCCAGCGCTGCATCTCCTCGAACGGGCTCAGGTAGGGGTTGCTGTAGCCCAGGCCCGTGATGAAGCCCAGCGCGACCTGGTTGTTGTCCAGGTGGTAGAGGAAGGCGCCGCCATAGGTGTTGTTGTCCAGCGGCCAGCCGGCGCTGTGCAGCACCAGGCCGGGCTGGTGGCGGGCCGGGTCGATCTCCCAGAGTTCCTTGACGCCCAGGCCGAAGCTCGGCGGGTCGCGGCCTTCGTCGAGCTTGTAGCGCGCGATGAGCTGGCGGCCCAGGTGGCCGCGCGCGCCTTCGGCGAACACCGTGTACTTGGCGTGCAACTCCATGCCGAGCTGGAACTCGTCGGTGGGCTGGCCGTCCTTGCCCACGCCCAGGTTGCCGGTGGCCACGCCCTTGACGGAGCCATCGTCGTTGTAGAGCACTTCGGCCGCGGCGAAGCCCGGGAAGATCTCCACGCCCAGGGCCTCGGCCTGCTCGCCCAGCCACTTGACCACGAAGCCCAGGCGCACGATGTAGTTGCCGTGGTTCTGGAAGCACTCGGGCAGCAGGAAGTTGGGCGTGCGCACGCCGCCCCGCTCGGACAGGAACATGAAGGCGTCGTCGGTGACGGGCTGGGTCAGCGGCGCACCTTTTTCCTTCCAGTCGGGGATCAGCTCGGTCAGCGCCTTGGGATCCATGATGGCGCCCGACAGGATATGGGCACCGGGCTCGGAACCCTTCTCGAGCACGACGACGGAAATGTCGTTGCCCTTTTCCGCGGCCAGCTGCTTCAGGCGGATCGCCGTGGCCAGGCCGCCGGGGCCGCCGCCGACGACGACCACGTCGTACTCCATGGCCTCGCGCGGACCGTACTGGGCCAGGATCTCTTCGTTCGTCATGTGGGACTGTCTCGTTCGTGGATGGGGGGAGCCCGGTGCGCGCAGGCAGGCGGGCCGGGCGCGCGCGGGATAACCCGGGGATTCTATGCATTGGTGACTGCGTGCCCGCTCACCTGCGCGACAGTCACAATGCAGGGCATCCCAGCAGTGCATCACAAGAGGCATCCATGGCATACAGCATCGATCTGTCGGGCCGCGTGGCCCTGGTCACCGGGGCGTCGAGCGGGCTCGGCATGCAGTTCGCGCAGGTGCTGGCCCGCGCCGGCGCGGCCGTGGTGCTGGCCAGCCGGCGCCTGGAGCGGCTCAAGCAGCTGCGTGCGCGCATCGAGGGCGAGGGCGGCGATGCGCACGTGGTCGCACTGGACGTGACCGACCTGCATTCCATCCGGGCGGCCGTGGCGCACGCCGAAACCGAGGTCGGCTCCATCGACATCCTGGTCAACAACTCCGGCGTCAGCACCATGCAGCGGCTGCAGGACGTGCAGGAGGAGGACTACGACGAGATGTTCGACACCAACGTCAAGGGCGCCTTCTTCGTGGCGCAGGAGGTCGGCAAGCGCATGCTGGCCAGGGCGCGCGGCGCGGCGCCGGGCAGCTTCACGGGCGGGCGCATCGTCAACGTGGCCTCCATGGCGGGCATCAAGGCCATGCCGCAGATCGGCGTGTACAGCATGACCAAGGCAGCCGTGGTGCACATGACGCGGGCCATGGCGCAGGAGTGGGGCCGCTTCGGCATCAACGTGAACGCGCTGTGCCCGGGCTACATCGACACCGAGCTCAACCACGCGCACTGGCAGACCGAGCAGGGCAGAAAGCTGGTGCAGGCGCTGCCGCGCAAGCGCGTGGGCAAGCCCGAGGACCTGGACGCGCTGATCGTGCTGCTGGCCAGCGACCAGAGCCATTTCGTGAACGGTGCCGTGATCGCGGCCGACGACGGATTCGCCGCATGAAGATCGCCATCCCCGAACGCAAGAAGCTGGTCTACGAGACGCGCATCGCGATGCGCTGGGGCGACATGGACGCCATGGGCCACCTCAACAACGCCAACTACTTCCGCTACATCGAGACCGCGCGCGTGGACTGGTTCCAGTCGCTGGGCTGCATGGCCAATGGCCGCGGCGCGGGGCCCCTGATCGTCAACGCCTTTTGCAACTTCTACGCGCAGCTGCAGTACCCGGGCGAGGTGCTCGTCAAGCTCTATGCCAGCGACCCGGGCCGTACCACCTTCGAGAGCTGGGCGACGCTGGCGCGGGGCGACGCGCCCGAGGTGGTCTGCGCCGAAGGCGGTGGCACCACCATGTGGGTGGACTACGAGGTGGGCAGGGCGACGGCGCTGCCGGACTGGATGCGCGCGCTCGTCGCCGCGTGAGCTAGTTCTTGGCCTTGGGCACGCGGCCCATCAGGTAGAACTCGTCGTTCGGCAGCATGCCGGAGAAGCTGGCCATGCGGTTGGACAGGCCGAAGAAGGCCGTGATGGCGGCGATGTCCCAGGCGTCCTCGTCGCTGAAGCCATGCGCGGCCAGCGCGGCGAAATCGGCGTCGTCGATCTCGTGCGAACGCTCGCAGACCTTCATCGCGAAGTCGAGCATGGCGCGTTGGCGCGGTGGGATGTCGGCCTTGCGCCAGTTCACGGCCACCTGGTCGGCCACCAGCGGCTTTTTCTCGTAGATGCGCAGCAGCGCGCCGTGCGCGACCACGCAGTACAGGCACCGGTTGGCCGCGCTGGTGGCGGTGACGATCATCTCGCGGTCGCCCTTGGTCAAGGGGCTGCTGCGGCCCACGCTCTCGGGGTCCATCAAGGCGTCGTGGTAGGCGAAGAAGGCGCGCCACTCGGCCGGCCGGCGCGCCAGCGCGAGGAACACGTTGGGGATGAAACCGGCCTTCTCCTGCACTGCGAGGATCTTGGCGCGCAGGTCGTCGGGCAGGGTGTTCAGGTCGGGCAGCGGGTAGCGCGGGGGCATGGCGGGTCTCCTGGGGCGTCGTTGGAATCGAGCCCGGTTGTACCACCCGCGGAGCGCTTCAGCCCGGCAACGGCGGCGCTGGCGCCGCACCGCTGTCGAGCACGGCCAGGTCGCTCTCGTCCTTGAGCTCCACGCCGCTGAGCCCGCGGCGCAACGACTCGCGCAACAGCCAGGCCAGCCTGAAGGCCGCTGCGCCATAGGACAGCCCCTGGGGCCGCACGTTGGAGATGCAGTTGCGCTGGGCGTCGTGGCGCCCACGGCGCGGGCCATGCGTGAGATAGATGCCCAGGCTGTCGGGTGAGGACAGGCCCGGCCGCTCGCCGATCAGGATGGCGGCCAGGCGTGCCCCGCAGGCCTCGCCGATCTCGTCGGCGAGCGCGACGCGTGCCTGCGTGGCGATGACCACGGGCGCCAGCCGCAGCCCGGCCGGCAGCAGTGGGCGCAGGGCGCCGAGCAAGGGCACGGCATGGCGCGCCACGGCCAGCGAGGACAGGCCGTCGCCGACCACGAGGCACAGGTCGCAGCCGGCGCCGGCTTCGGCGCGCAGGCGCTGCGCATCGTCCGCAGCCAGCTGGCGGCCCAGGTCGGGCCGGCGCAGGTAGGTGGCGCGGTCGCTGGCGCTGCTGCGCACGCTGCGGGTCTCCCAGCCCTCGGCCTGCAAGGCGCCGGACAGGGCTGCGGTGTCGAGCGCCGCGTGGATGGCGTCGCGCGCCATGGCATGGGCCCAGCCGAAGCGCAAGGTTTCGTCCGTGGGCATGCCCTGGCCGGCGCGGCCCAGCGCCAGGCGTGCGGGCGTGGCGGCGCGCCAGTTGCGCCAGGGGTCGTCGGTCACGCCGATGGGTGCATTCATGCCTGCGCCTCCAGCGCCGCAAGGCCGCCCATGCCCTGCAGCAGGCGCTCGGCGGCGCCGGGCAGGAGCCGCCCGTCGCCATCGGCCAGCTGCATGCGCGCGAGCCAGGCCTCGAACTCGGGCGCGCGCTTCAGGCCCATGGTCTCGCGCACGAACAGCGCATCGTGGAACGAGGTGCTCTGGTAGTTCAGCATGACGTCGTCCGCGCCCGGCACACCGATCACGAAGTTCACGCCGGCGGCGGCCAGCAGCACGAGCAGCGTGTCCATGTCGTCCTGGTCGGCCTCGGCATGGTTGGTGTAGCAGACGTCCACGCCCAGCGGCAGGCCCAGCAGCTTGCCGCAGAAGTGGTCTTCCAGGCCGGCGCGGATGATCTGCTTGCCGTCGTACAGGTACTCCGGACCGATGAAGCCGACCACGGTGTTGACCAGCAGCGGCCGGTAGCGGCGCGCGAGCGCGTAGGCGCGCGCCTCGCAGGTCTGCTGGTCCACGCCATGGTGGGCGCCGGCCGACAGCGCGCTGCCCTGGCCGGTCTCGAAGTACATGACGTTGTCCCCTAGCGTGCCGCGGCCCAGCGCGCGCGCGGCGGCGCAGGCCTCGTCCAGCAGTTCGGGCGTGACGCCGAAAGACAGGTTGGCCTTCTCGGTGCCGGCGATGGACTGGAACACGAGATCGACCGGCGCGCCGGCCTCCATGAGCCGCAACGTGTTGGTCACGTGCGTGAGCACGCAGCTCTGCGTGGGGATCTGGAAGCGCGCGATGACCTCGTCCAGCAGGTGCAGCAGGCGGCCCAGCACCGGCAGGCTGTCGGAGGCCGGGTTCAGGCCGATCACGGCGTCGCCGGCGCCGTAGAGCAGGCCGTCCAGCGTGGACGCCGCGACGCCGCGCAGGTCGTCCGTGGGGTGGTTGGGTTGCAGCCGCACGGCCAGCCGGCCCGGCAGGCCGATGGTGTCGCGAAAGCGCGTGACGACGTGGCACTTGCGCGCCACGGCGATCAGGTCCTGGTTGCGCATGAGCTTGGAGACCGCGGCCACCATCTCGGGCGTGAGGCCGGGGGCCAGCGCGGCCAGGGTCGCGCCGTCGGCGGCGTCGGACAGCAGCCAGTTGCGCAGTTCCCCCACCGTCAGCGCGGCGACCGGGGCGAATGCGGCGGCGTCGTGGGTGTCGAGGATCAGACGCGTGATGTTGTCGTCCTCATAGGGCACCAGCGCCTCGTTCAGGAACTGCGTGAGCGGCGTGTCGGCCAGCACGTGGCGCGCGGCCATGCGCTGCTGGGCCGTGGCCGCGCCGATGCCGGCCAGGTAGTCGCCCGAGCGCGCGGGGCTGGCGCAGGCCAGCACCTGGCGCAGGTCGTCGAAGGCGAAGACCTGGTCGGCGAGGGTGGTGCGGTAGCGCATCGTCAGGTGTTCCCGGACAGCAGCGTATCGTGCCCCGCCTTGGCGCGCTGGTCGGCCGTCAGCCGGAAGTAGGCGTAGGCCAACACCATCAGCACGGCGAACAGCACCGTGAGCAAGGTGTTGAACCAGACCATGGCGCCCAGGCAGACCAGCCCCAGCACGAGGGCGATGGCCGGGAACACCGGGTAGAACGGCGCGCGGTAGGGCCGGTGCAGGTTCGGCTCGCTGGCGCGCAGCTTGAACAGTGCGGCCATGGACACGAGGTACATGACGATGGCGCCCAGCACAGCCATGGTGACGATGTTGGCCGTCAGCGTCTGGCCGCCGAAGCTGATCCACTCGTCGCTGAAGATGGCGGCCACCCCGACCACGCCTCCGGCCAGCAGCGCGCGGTGCGGCGTGTCGAAGCGCGGGCTCAGCGCGGCGAAGTAGCGCGGCAGGTAGCCCGCGCGGGCCAGCGCGAAGATCTGGCGCGAGTAGCCCATGATGATGCCGTGGAAGGAGGCGATCAGCCCGAACAGCCCGATCCACACCATCATGTGCAGCCAGCCGCTGGAGGCGCCGACCACGGCCTTCATGGCCTGCGGCAGCGGGTCGTTGATGTTGGCCAACTGGCGCCAGTCGCCCACGCCGCCCGCGAACACCATCACGCCGAAGGCCAGCACCACCAGCGTGACGATGCCCGTGGTGTAGGCCAGGGGAATGGTGCGGTGCGGGTCGCGCGCCTCCTCGGCCGCCATGGCCGCGCCCTCGATGGCCAGGAAGAACCAGATCGCGAACGGGATCGAGGCGAAGATGCCCGCGACGGCCTTGCCGCCCAGCACGCTGCCGCCGGCCCAGCCGTTGGCGACGAAGTTGGCCATGGACCAGCCCGGTGCGACCACGCCCATGAACACCAGCAGCTCGAAGATGGCCAGCAGGGTCACGAACAGCTCGAAGGTGGCGGCGATGCTGACGCCCACCCAGTTCAGCGCGATGAAGACCACGTAGGCACCCAGCGCGATCATCTTGGGGTCGACGCCCGGAAACTGCACGTTGAGGTAGGCGCCGATGGCCAGCGCGATGGCCGGCGGCGCGAACACGAACTCCACCAGCGTGGCGAAGCCCGCGATGAAGCCACCGGTGGGGCCGAACGCGCGCCGCGCATAGGCAAAGGGCCCACCGGCATGCGGGATGGCCGTGGACAGTTCGGTGAAGCTGAAGATGAAGGTGGTGTACATGGCTGCCACCAGCACGGTGGCGACCAGGAAGCCCAGCGTGCCGGCCGTGTTCCAGCCGTAGCTCCAGCCGAAGTACTCGCCGGAGATGACCAGGCCGACGGCGATGCCCCAGAGCTGCAGCGGTCCCAGGACCTTTTTGAGATGGCCCGTGGCGGGGGCGGATACGGCGGAGGAGGGAAGGGCACTCATCGCAATGGGGCTCGCGCGGAGCAGTGAAGGCAATGCGCCGATTGCAACCGCGCCCCCGCGCCGCGGCTATCCGTTTTCGGAAAATCCGCTGTCGGTCGGCCACGGCGCGGCGCTGGCGTGGCATCCGTCTTGCATGTAGGCTGCATGGATTGCCTGGGAGAAGCGCGGATGCAGCCAAGCCGACCCGCCATGGATGCCACCTACTGCGTCCGCCACAGCGCCGACGTGGACGAGCACGCCGGCCACCTGTCCTCCTGGCGCCAGGAGTACGACCAGCTGTCGTGCGGTCACTTCACCGGAACGGTGCGCGAGCTCTGGTTGCATGCGCCGCGCCTGCAGGTGTTCCACGAGTTCACGGACCAGCAGACCAGCCAGCGTTGCCGGCCCTGGCCGGGCTCCGTCTGGTTCGGCATTCCCGATGGGCTGGGCGAAGGCCTGGTGCATTTCTGCGGCCGGCTGCAGCCCGGCGAGCGGCCGCGCACCCTGATGGCCGCGCGGGCGGATGCCGGCTTCGTGCTGCGCACGCCGCAGCGCTTCGGCATCTACGGCGTGGTGCTGGACGAAGACTGGCTGGCCGCGCGCAGCGATGCGCTGGGGCTGGAACCGCTGCTGCAGGGGAGGGCCGAGGTCTGTGCGGCCACGCTGTCGCCGCACCGGCACGTGGCGCTGTGCCAGACCATCGAGTCCATGCTGGCGCTGGGCGCCAGCGACGAGGCGGCGCAGCCCTGGGGCCTGCGCGCCATGCACATCCTGGGCGGGCAACTGATGCAACTGCTGGCCCGGTGCGGCGACGACGCCGCCTTGCAAGGCCCGCCGGCCAGCGCGCAGCGGCGGCTGGCCCAGGTCATGGCCGCGCGCGACATGGCGGCCGACCCGTTCAACCACCTGCTGTCGGTGGAGGACCTGTGCGCGCGGCTGCACCTGACGCCGCGCACGCTGCACAACCACTTCCTCGGCAGCGTGGGCGTCCCGCCGGCGGAGTTCCTGCGCTCGGTGCGGCTCAATGCCTGCCGGCGCCGGCTGCGCGGCACGTGCGCCGAGCAACTGCATGTGCAGGACGTGGCGGCGCAATGGGGCTTCTTCCACATGGGCCGCTTCGCGCAGGCCTACAAGGAGCTGTTCGGCGAGCTGCCCTCGCAGACGCTGCGGCTGTCGCGCCAGGCCGCGCCGCTCAGCGCGTGACGAGCCGATGCACCAGTTCGGCCGTAGAGCCGGCGCCGTACTTGCGCATCACGCGTGCGCGGTAGATCTCCACCGTGCGGTGGCTGATGCCCAGCACGCGGCCGATCTCCTTGGCCGTGAGGCCCTGCATGACCTGGGCCGCGATCTCGCGCTCGCGCGGTGTCAGGCTGGCATGCACGCTGCGGCGCGCGCTCAAGTCCTCGAAGCTCCAGATGCCGGCCGCGTGCGGCGCCGTGCGGTCGAAGGCGCGGCCCGTCACATGGCACCAGAAGGGCTCGCCCTTGAAGCGGCCGTCCACGCGCCGCATGATGCGGTCGTCGGCGTACAAGCCCTTGGCGTTCATGATGGGCGTGATGCGCTCACCGGTGCGCTCGTACTCGTCGGCGCTGGGATAGAGCACGCGGAAGGACTGGCCCACGAGCTGCTCGCGCGCAGCGCCGAACATCTCGCACAGGTGGCGGTTGCAGTCCACAATCTGGCGCTCGCGCGACACCACGAGCCCGATGGGGGCCAGATCGAAGGCCAACCGGTAGTCGATGTCCATCGGGATTCCCTGTAGGAAAAACTACGTATCTGGCTACGTAGTATCGTCTGCCCATCCGAATCCCAAGGAGGCTCCCGTGAACAAAATCTATCCTTCCGCCGACGCGGCGCTGAAGGGCATCGTGAAGGACGGCCAGCTGCTGGCCGTGGGCGGTTTCGGCCTGTGCGGCATCCCCGAGGCGCTGATCGATGCGCTCAAGGACTCCGGCGTGAAGAACCTGACCGTGATCTCCAACAACGCCGGTGTCGACGGCTTCGGCCTGGGCAAGCTGCTGGAGACGCGCCAGATCAAGAAGATGATCGCCAGCTACGTGGGCGAGAACAAGGAGTTCGAGCGCCAGTACCTGGCGGGCGAGCTGGAGCTGGAGTTCACGCCGCAGGGCACGCTGGCCGAGAAGCTGCGCGCTGGCGGCGCCGGCATCCCGGCCTTCTTCACCAAGACCGGTGTCGGCACCCAAGTGGCCGAGGGCAAGGAGCTGCGCGAGTTCGACGGCGAGACCTATGTGATGGAACGCGCGCTGGTGCCCGAGGTCGCGCTGGTCAAGGCCTATGCGGCCGACAAGTCGGGCAACCTGCAGTTCCGCCGCACGGCGCGCAACTTCAACCCCGCCGCCGCGATGGCCGGCAAGATCTGCGTGGTCGAGGTCGAGAAGATCGTCGAGACCGGTGAGATGGACCCGGACGCCGTGCACTTGCCCGGCATCTACGTGCACCGCATCGTGCTGAACGCCACGCCCGAAAAGCGCATCGAGAAGCGCACCGTGCGCGCCGCCGCACCCGTCGACGTGGCCGCCGCCAAGGTCGAGGCCCAGGCCGTGATCGCCCAGGCCGCTGCCAGCGATGCACCTGTCAAGAACGAAAGCAAAGGAGCCTGACATGCCGTGGACCCAAGACCAGATGGCCGCGCGCGCGGCGCAGGAGCTGGAAGACGGCTTCTACGTGAACCTGGGCATCGGCATCCCGACCCTGGTGGCCAACTTCGTGCCGGCCGACAAGGAAGTCTGGCTGCAGAGCGAGAACGGCATGATGGGCATCGGCCCGTTCCCGACCGAGGACGAGGTCGACGCCGACCTGATCAACGCCGGCAAGCAGACCGTGACCACGCTGCCGGGCACCTCGATCTTCGGCAGCCACGAGAGCTTCGCGATGATCCGCGGCGGCAAGATCAACCTGTCCATCCTGGGTGCGATGCAGGTCAGCGAACGCGGTGACCTGGCCAACTGGATGATCCCGGGCAAGATGGTCAAGGGCATGGGCGGCGCCATGGACCTGGTGGCCGGCGTCAAGCGCGTGATCGTCCTGATGGAGCATGTCGCGAAGAAGAAGGACGGCACCGAGGACCTCAAGATCCTGCCCAAGTGCACCTTGCCGCTGACCGGCGTGGGCGTGGTCGACCGCATCATCACCGACCTGGCCGTCATGGACGTGACGCCCGAGGGCCTGAAGGTCGTGGAGATGGCGCCTGGGGTCACGCGCGAGTCGCTGCAGGCCAAGACCGGCGTCAAGCTCATCTGAACTTGTTCACCGAGGCGATCGCCGCCTTCGCGCCGCGTCTGCCGCTGGCCGTGGCCTACAGCGGCGGCGCCGATTCCTCGGCCCTGTTGCGCGCCTGCGCGGCGCGCTGGCCCGGCCAGGTGCATGCCGTGCATGTGCACCATGGTCTGCAGGCCGCGGCCGACGGTTTCGAAGCCCATTGCCGCAGCACCTGCGCTGCGCTCGGCGTGCCGCTGGTGGTCGCCCACGTGCAGGCGCGCCACGCACGCGGGCAGAGTCCCGAAGACGCGGCCCGCCGTGCGCGCTACGCGGCCATCGCCGAGGTCGCGCTGCGCGAATGGGGCGACGGCGGCCCGCGCGATGTGGCGCTGGCCCAGCATGCCGACGACCAGGTCGAGACCATCGTGCTGGCGCTGTCGCGCGGCGCCGGCCTGCCAGGCCTGGCGGCCATGCCGGCGCAGTGGGAGCAGGGCGGCCTGCGCTTTCACCGGCCGCTGCTGCAGGTGCCGGGCGCGGCCCTGCGGGCCTGGCTGGCCGCGCAGGGCGCGGCCTGGATCGAAGACCCGAGCAATGCCGACACGGCTTACCTGCGCAACCGCATCCGCGCCGAGTTGCTGCCCGTGCTGGAGCGGCTGTTTCCGGCCTTTCGCAGCACCTTCGCGCGCAGCGCCGCCCACGCGGCCGAAGCCCAGCAACTGCTGCGTGGCCTGGCCGATCAGGACCTGCAGGCGACCGGCATCCCGCCCGCCATTGCGGCCTTGCAGGCCCTGCCGCGCGCCCGCCAGGCCAATGCACTGCGCCACTGGCTGGCAGAAGCCCACGGCACGGCGCCCAGTGCCGTGCAGCTGGCCGAACTGCTGGACCAGATCGATGCCTGCCGCACGCGCGGCCACCGCCTGCACCTCAAGGTAGGAGCCGGTTTCGTGCGGCGCAGCGGCGCGTTGCTCGGTTGGTACAATCCCGCGCTTTCGAGTTGACACACCGCAGGAGCGTCGCCGGCCGACAGCCGAGCCCGGGCAAGCCGCTACCTGCCACTATCCATGGCACTCATCGTTCATAAATACGGCGGCACGTCGATGGGCTCGACCGAGCGCATCCGCAACGTTGCCAAGCGCGTGGCCAAGTGGGCCCGCGCCGGTCACCAGATGGTGGTGGTCCCCAGCGCCATGAGCGGGGAGACCAACCGCCTGCTGGGCCTGGCCAAGGAGCTGGCCCCGTCCAAGACCAGCGCCGCCTACAACCGCGAACTCGACATGCTGGCCGCCACGGGCGAGCAGGCCTCATCGGCGCTGCTGGCGATCGCGCTGCAGGCCGAGGGCATGGAGTCGGTCAGCTACGCTGGCTGGCAGGTGCCGATCCGTACCAACAGCGCCTACACCAAGGCCCGCATCGAATCCATCGAGGACGAGCGCGTGCGCGCCGACCTCAAGGCCGGCAAGGTCGTCATCGTGACGGGCTTCCAGGGCGTGGACGAGGACGACAACATCACCACGCTGGGCCGCGGCGGCAGCGACACCTCGGCGGTGGCCGTGGCCGCAGCGCTGAAGGCGTCCGAGTGCCTGATCTACACCGACGTGGACGGTGTCTACACCACCGACCCGCGCGTCGTGCCGGAAGCCCGCCGCCTGCAGACCGTCAGCTTCGAGGAGATGCTGGAGATGGCCTCCATGGGCTCCAAGGTGCTGCAGATCCGCTCCGTGGAATTCGCCGGCAAGTACAAGGTGCCGCTGCGCGTGCTGTCCAGCTTCACGCCCTGGGACATCGACCTGGACGAGGAAGCCAAGTCGGGCACGCTGATCACTTTCGAGGAAGACGAGCAAATGGAACAAGCCATCGTGTCGGGCATCGCGTTCAACCGCGACGAAGCCAAGATCTCCATCCTGGGTGTGCCGGACAAGCCGGGCATCGCCTACCAGATCCTGGGTGCCGTGGCCGACGCCAACATCGAGGTCGACGTCATCATCCAGAACGTCAGCAAGGACGGCCGGACCGATTTCAGCTTCACCGTCCACCGCAACGATTACGCCAAGACGATCGATCTGCTCAAAGAAAAGGTCCTGCCCGGCCTGGGTGCGCAGGAGGTCGTGGGCGACGCCAAGATCTGCAAGGTCAGCATCGTCGGCATCGGCATGCGCAGCCATGTGGGCGTGGCCAGCAAGATGTTCCGCTGCCTGTCGGAAGAGGGCATCAACATCCAGATGATCTCCACCAGCGAGATCAAGACCTCGGTCGTGCTGGACGAGAAGTACATGGAACTCGCGGTGCGCGCACTGCACCGTGTTTTCGATCTGGATCAGCCGGCTGCGGCCTGATTCGCCTCAAATCCGTGCCATAATGCGCGGGTTTTCCAGGAAACGTGACCGAGTGGCCGAAGGTGCTCCCCTGCTAAGGGAGTATGGGGTGTAGAGCCTCATCGAGGGTTCGAATCCCTCCGTTTCCGCCAAACAGCAAGCAAAGACGGGCCTTCGGGCCCGTTTTTCATTTCTACCCACCATTGCACCCACCAGTTGCGAAACCCTCTTTTCCGGCCTGCTTCGGCCCACGGAACAGCAGGGCGGTGGCCTGCTCCAGCTGATAGGCGTGGTCCTGAATCAGCAAAGCGAAGTCCTCGACGTAGCCAAACTCCGGCCCGCTCGGACCGGTGTCGATCAGGTGGGGCATGATGGCCGCGAGGCTGGCCAGCATCGACGTGCGCTCGAGCACGTACTTCTCCAGCTGGTCCCGGGTGTCAAAGACAACCGCCCCGGGTGCATCGCGCAGGATCTTCGCGAACGGCACGTGTTGAGCGGCCTTCATGCTGCACCTGCCTTGCCGAAGTCGGCGCCGTAGATCCAGTCTTCGAAACCGCCCTTGCACTCGCCATTAAGGGCGGTGTCCGCGGCCGCAGCGATCATCTCGGCCAGCGCCTCGCAGGCATGGAGCCGGTACTCGTGCTGGATGTTCTCGACCTCTTGAGTCATCTGCATCAGCAGGTGGCTCAGCGTGTCGGCCTTGGCGGTGATGTACCGCAGGGCCTGGCGGGTCTGCTCGGGGCTGTAGACGGCGCGCGGCGCCTTTCCTGCGCCTTGCGGATGCGTGGGTGCCCCTCCCGGGGCGACAATGCGGGTAGCCATGATGTGCGGTCCTCCAAGACGGTGCACGTTGTGGTGAGAGCCCGCGTTGGATTGCCGTCCTTCGCGGGCTCGCCTTTTTTGCCTCAGATCCCGATGCCGTGATGCCGGCTTCGGCCGCCCTGAGGCGCGGCGGTCATTCCTTCGGTTCGGGCTCCTTGTCGATCTTCTGGCGCACCCAGGGCGCGCCACCCAGGCGCTTGAGCTTGTCCCGCTGAGCGGTGCTCATCTTCACAGGGAACGAGACGGTAGGTGCATCAGCGTCGAGCGGCTTCCGCCCGCTGCCTGTGCGTGAGCCGCCGTGAGGTTTCTTTGCTTCCATGTTGATATGGTACATCCATTCTCAAGATTGTGGAAGCTTGGATGACGACCGTGATGCTGTGCCTTGTGTTTTTCAGAAAGGCTCTGGGTAGGCACTGCCAAAACTGACAGTGTTGCGCTTCGTGCGAACGGTCCTACACTGCGTCCGCGACCTTCTTTGTGCCTTGGTCGCCCCTGTCGCCTGAGTGCACCTCTTCGCCACCCGGGGGACCTCATGGCCGAGTTCTCATCCATCTTCCAAGCGTTCAATGCCAGCGTCGCTGCACGTCAAAACGCTGAAGCAGTCCTGGCCAAGGAGACCGCAGGCCTTGCCGGCGTTGCCAAGGCAGACACTATCGCGCGCGTGAGAGAGGCTCGGCGGCGCGAGCAGTACTGCCTCAAGGCAATGCTCTACGAATCGGAGGCGCTTGACGCTGAAGCGCTCCGTGCGAGGCGATCGGTGCCCGACGGCGAAAGGCTGCTAGACGCGCAGTCCTAGCGCATAGGTGGCTACCCGGCTAATCCGGCTAACCTGGCTACCGTGGCTAAGCGAGGCCGCAAACAAAGCGAACAAACCTCCAGTCTCGGGGACACGGGGGCGGCGCCCAGGCTGACAAACCACGCACGGCGCCCTTCGCACACTGGCCAGCATGGACGAGCTGATCAAGCAATGGGAGGAGGCCGCACGGCACGCAAGCGAGTTGACCGCGAAGGCACACGCCTTGTTGATCGCCGGCAAGGACGTTCCTAGAGATCTTCTCGACGAGCTCGCTTCGGCAGAGGCCGCACTACGTAGCCGGCTGCTGGGCGAACCACCAGCCGACTGATGCGGAAGACTGGCCAGCTGCCTAGGCCCAGGTGCTGCCCGGAAGGGCTATTTCGCACAGCGCGATTCCGCGTTCTGCTTCCAGATCAAGGGCTTGCATGCGTCGGGTGCTGCTGCTCGGCTCGGGTCCAGTGGCGGCTTCGGTCCACAAACTTGATGGAGTCTGTGAAGGAGGGCCTGCAACAAAAAGCTACGATGCCGTCCACACAATTGGCGCGCGGATGTGCCGACGTGCTCAGCTCAAAAAGGCGATGTCGAAATTTACGAAGGACGCGGCGATGCTGGTCATGGAGCGCCCCAAAAACCTTCTAGGTGCGCCTAGTTGGACAGTGCGCCAAAACCATGCTGGGAGCAAAATTCTCGTTGCTCAGTTCGTCGATGAAGAGGGGATTACGATTCCGGGCTTGTCGATGCTGTTGGAGGTGCGGGCCCCTGCAGTCGTTGATTCATGCCTCTTCCTTTTTTCCCTCATGCAACGCGGCACGCCCCACGAGCCGCGCCTGTACCAACTGGAAGTGTGCCCTGTGAACAAGCCTAGTCATCGTGGTCCTGAGGGCTTCTTATATGGACCGCATGAACATGTTGGCGACGAGACGGCCTCGCTGGCAGGAATGGCCGGCCTAGGAATGGACTGTTCCAACTGGGATTTCGCTCTGACTTGGTTCCTGATGCGAACGAAGGTGAGCAACAATGGTCCTTATACCGTTCCGCAGCCATGATCGATTGCAGTTGGGCTAGTCGCCTTTCACAATATGAATGCAGCCCCGTCAGGGATCTGCACGGTAGCGCTGCGCTTCAAATCGGGACGCCTTTCACCACGCTCGGCGACTCACCGATCGTTCTGTACCTCGCGGAACAGCAACCCGATAAAGTGTTGATCTCGGACAACGGGGACATGCTGTCACACCTTGCTGGCTGCGGCGTTGATTTGTCTCACGGCAACCGGTTCAACAAGCTTCGCGACCTTGTCAAACCCTTTGGCCTGACGCTGACGACTCGCGGCGATTTTTCGGCGCTCGCATCGCAGAGCGAGGCGCCTTACCACTTTGCACAAGCGGTAAGCGGCCTACTTGCTGTGTCATCGTGGGCAAGCGCCACTTTGAATGAGCGACCGGAGCCGCACGACTTGGCAGCGGAGGCCGAGCCTTTCATCTTGGCACGCGATCCAGGAGCTATCCTCATTCGGAGGAGATCGGTGCTGGGCGCCTCCAACTCGATGCATGAGTTCGCGTTCCAACACGGAAGTGACTTGATCGATGTGATCCCACCGAAGCCTGCGCGCACCGGGGCGTCATTGCGCAAGGCTGGTGATGTTCAGAATGGTCCTGCCGGTCTTGACCTTTTTCCACTGATCATCGTGGACGATCGAGCAGAGCCGGATAAGGCAAATCACGAGATCGCGATCCTGACGTCGCTCACGAGGGCGATGCCGATGACTCGGCTTATCGAGAACGCTCGGCCGCACTAGCACGGCCGGCCCCCCGGTTGCTCCGCCTCCATCTGCTCAATGCGCTTGTGCAGGTCGGCGATGTGCTTGGCCAGCACGCCCAGCGCCATGCCGGCGCTGAAGGCCGACAGCGCTGGGCCAGGCGGCCCGCCCTCGGCCGCGTGGAGGGCCAGGGCCAGCTCCAGGGCGATCTCCTCATCGATCTTCACGGCGTCACCTCCGTGGTGCGCATCGCGGCGCCGCCTTCAGTGACATCCTCCAGCAGTCGCTGCGAGGCCTCCGCGGCGCGTGCGTTGCGAAGCTGGAGGGTGGCCAGGCTGTCGCCCAGATGTCGCAGGTCTTCTCGCATGCGCCGCATCTCGTCCTGCAGCCCCTGCACGTCGCCCAGCATGCCCGCCGACTGGCTGGCGGTGTAGATGCGCGCGGGCGGCATGTAGGCCAGCTCGGGGCCTTGCTCGCCGACCATCGCCCATCCGCCGCTGTGCGCGCCACCGGCAGCGAAGGCCGGGACCGTGGTGCCTTGCGATGCCGCGATGGCCTTGGTGGTCTCCATGAGGCTGGCCGCGATCTGGGCCTGGAAGATCTTCAGGTCCACCGCGCTGCTGGCGGTCTTCTCGGCCAGCTCCAGCACCGTGCGGCTGAGTTCGGGCAGCGAGGATGCCGCCTCCTGATCGCCGGCCCGGGCCTGGGCGGTGGCCACCGCGAAGGCGCTCTGAGCGTAGGCCAGTCCCTCGGTGCCAGAGGTGGCCGCCTCGCCGCGAATGCGCTTGATCTCATCGACCAGGGTGTCCCCCACTGACTGCCAGGCCGCTTTTACGCGGTCCGCGGCGTCCTGCGCTGCCTTTGCTGCCGCGTCTGCGGTCTGCTTGTCCTGCAGTGCATAGATGGCCTGCTGGATCGCCCGGTTCTCGTCGGTGAGCAACGCCGCCAGCTCGCGGCTGCGGATCTCGGCCGTGTTGCCCTGCAGTTGAAGCAGCTGCATCTCCAGTTGCTGGCGTTGCTGCAGCACCGACTCGGCTTGCCGGGCAGCCTCTGCGGTCTTGTCAATGACCGGGGTCAGCTCGGCGAAGGCCCCCTGCAGGGCCAGGATGCCGGCGTACTGCTTCTGGCCGGCCTCGGTGCTGACGTTGATCCCTTCGGCCATGGCGCGGAAGGATGCGCGCGCCGCTTCTGCATCGCCGGCCACATCGGGCATCACCAGGCCCAGCGCAGTGAAGGCCGACGACACCCGGGCGATCGCCGCGGTGCGCTGCTCCTGCTCCGTGAAGTAGTTGGAGAAGTACCCCGTGATGTTCTGGTTCAGCGCCTCGATGCCACCGGCGGCGGCGGTCAGCCCGGCCGCGGTGTCGAATGCCACGTCCTTGAGGTTGGCGAAGGGCAGCTGGTTGAGCGTATCGCGGAGGGACTTCACGTAGTCGATCTGCGCCTGGATGCTGTTCAGCAGCTCAGTTGCCGCTTCGTCGGTCAGTTTCTCGGCATCGATGCCGGTCAGCTGGGCTTTGATGGCCTTGGGAAGATCGGTCGCCGCTTGCAGGGCCTGGATGGTCACCTGCAGCATGTCGGTCGCGAAGTTCTTCACCGCCTCTTCGGCATTCGGGCTGCGCGTGCTGGTCTTCTCGAACAGCGTGCCCCGATAGTTGTCTCCGGTGCCCGACTCGCCGAAGGTGATGCCGCCCGTCAGCGTTCCGCCCGAGTACACGCCGCCGCGTCCCTTGGTGGAGGTTTCCAGGCCCGCCTGGAAGCCTGTGAGAGCCATGCCCGAGCCAAGATCCTTGAGCAAGGTGTTGATACCCTGCGTGGTGCCGGTGATGAGCTTGCGCGCGGTCTCGCCCGCATAGTCGCCGCCGCTGGGGCCCTCCAGGAAGGCAATGGTTCCGCGCTCTGCGCTGACGGTGGTTCCGCGCCGGCCGTTGATGACCTCGTCACCCTCGAAGTTGACGCCGTACTGCCCGCCGTAGCGCTTCTCGCCCTTCCCGGCGAATGCCATGACAGCCAGGATGGCGGCGGCCGCGATCCAGCCGTAGGGGCCCATCCCGGCGAGTGCGCTCGTAGCGGGAGCGCTGCTTGCTGCTGCGCTGCCTACGCTGGTCAGAGCGGAAGCGGTGCCGGCGCTTCCGATGGCTACGCCCGTCCCCCCAGTTCCGAGCAGGGCGGTTCCGGTCCCTAGAACGCCACCGGAACTACCAAGCAGGGCCCCAGTGCCCAATGCAGTACCGGACCCAAGTGCACCACCGGCTAGCGCAGTCGTCGCCGTGCCCGCGAGGGCTGCCGAGCCCGCATAAAGGGCGGGCGCGGTGTAGAACGCAGCACCCAGGCTGCTGGTGACACCCGATGCCGCATTGGCCCCAGTGAACCAGCTGTAGGCCTTGGTGCCCATGTCGTACAGGGACTTGCCGTCCTTGATCATGCCCAGGATGCCGCCGCCGGTGCTGCTGCCCGTGCCCAGGACGCTGGAGATCGTGCCGCTGACCGGCTCCATGATGGCGCTGATCGTGGGCCGCAAGATCAGCGTCTTGAACATGTTCTCTGTGGTGTCGCGCAGGTTCTGCGCGAAGCCCTTGCCGTCCTCGAAGCCGCGCAGCAGGGCATCGGTCAGCGACTTGTTGATGTCGTCGGTGTAGCGCTGCCACTCCTCGGAAGCCTTCTTCGCGGCTTCGCCCGCGGCCTTGGCGGTCTCCTCGGCCTCTTCCTTCTCGGCGGTGCCGCGCTTGGCGGCTGCCAGGTCGCGCAGCGCCTTGGCTTCCTCGCGGTACAGCTTGGCGGCTTCCTTGTCGGCGACGGTGCTCTCCAGCATCGACGCGCGGCGCTCCTTGTCGGCTGCTGCCTCCTCCAACTTGGCAACCTCCAGGCCGGCCACCTCGGTGCGTGACAGGCCGATGGCGGCCGCCGCCTCGCGTTCGCGCTGGATCTGGTTGGCCAGGCCAGCGATGGAGTTTTGCCGCGCCTCGATCAGGTCGGCATAGGCCTTTGCTGCTTCACCAGCTTCGGCGGCTTCGGTCTGCGCGGTCTTCTGGATGCGCTCGATGTTGGCCAGCTGGTCCACCAGCTGCAGGGCGTTGGCCTTGCGCGCGCCGGTGAGCTCCTGCTCGACCTTGACCCGCAGGCGCTGGCTTTCGGTCAGCTTGGCGCCGCTGGCCAGCTCGGCCTGCTCGAGCGCGATCTTTTCCTTGATGCTCTCGATGAAGGTCTTATAGGCGTTCGCTGCGGCCTTGTTGTCGGTGTCGTCGGTGCGTGGCGCCGGCTTCGGGGCTGGCCTGTCCGGCTCCTGCGCTTTGGGCCGATTCGCTGCCACGTTGCGGGCGTTGAGGATGCGATCGACGGTCGCTTCCCACTCCTTGCGAGCGGCAATGGCGTCTTCCTTGACCGCCTGGCCGATCGCTTTGAAGCCGGAGATGTCCAGCGTGGCGAGGGCGACCACCTGCGCGGCCAGCGCCCCGATCTCCCGGCCCACGCCGGTCAAGGTGGACGCGACCGTCACCCCGACAACCGCGACAGTCTCCAGCACCACCGCGATGCCTTCCTGCACCGTCTTCATGGCGCCGGTGGCGCGGGTGTTCTCGTCCGTGGCGCTGTTCATGGCTGCCAAGATCGTGGTGAGATCCTTGACGGCGCCCGAGGCGAGCAGCACCGAGTCATAGATCAGACTGCCGGTGTTGTTGGTGTTGATCGTGCGGAACAGCTCGTCCCACGTGTCGCCCAGCTCGGAGATCGCACCGTCCAAGGTCTTGGCCCGGGTCTCCATGGCGCCGGCGAACTGGGTGTCGCCGATGGCCTGCAGGTACTTCGTGATCTCCTTGGCGTTGTTGCCGATGGTGGTGGTCACGCCCTGGAAGGTCAGCGACACCTGCGCACCTTCCTGCTTGGCCTTGATGCCGAACTCCTTGAGCCGCTCGAACTCGCCGGTCGAAGCGTCCGCGACGGCCTCGATCATCTGGTTCAGGCTCTTGCCCATGGCCGCCGAGGTGTTGCCGAAGCTCGTGAGCGCTGCGCGGGTGGGGTCCAGGCCCAACGACTTCATTTTGATGAAGCCTTCCGTTGCCTGGGCCAGGCCGAACGGGGTTTCGGAAGCGAAGTCCTTGAGCCATGCCAGCTCGCGTTCTGCCGCCGCGCTGCTGCCGGTGACGGTCACCAGGCTGGAGTTCAGTACGTCGATCTCACGCTGAACAGAGATCAGCTTGGCGGCGAAGGCGGTGAACGACACCGCTGCGAACACGCTGGCCAGCACCGGGCCCACCTTGGTGATCTCCGTCCGCCAGTTCGTGGTGGCTTCGGTGGCCTGGGCGGTCTTGGCGCGGGCGGCCTCCAGTTGGTCGAGCACCGGGCGCAAGGCTTGCGAGCTGATGCCGCGTTGGTTGGCCAGGCTCTCCCAGTACTGCCGGCTCTCGCGCGAGCCGGCCTGCATGGACGCGATCTGCCGCTGGATCTGCTGCTCAAGGCTGCGCGTGGCACGCTCGACGGTGCGGGCGGCGTTGTCACCGCCGCGGCCGACAGAGGACAGGCCCTCGCTGGCCCGCCGGCCCGCGCGTTCCGCGACATTGCCGAGGTCTTCGACGGCTCGCTTGCCACGGGCCATGCCCGATTCGACGCCGGACACATCCGCGCCGAGGACGATGTTGGAGTGAAGGTCAGTGCTTGCCATGGGTGGTGCCTTCTCGGTCTTGAACTAGGGGGTAATCAGCAAACCAAACGCACCGGTCGGAGCCCGGAAAGCCAGCATCCATGCGGGTTTGCGGGGCGTTTGATTCATTTGATTTGCTGCTGAATAAATTCATACGGGGGAAAAGTTCTGCGCGTGCGAGTACTGGGGGTGTCCAGATTCGCTGTCCCGCGCGTCTGAGGGCGCCCCCCACGGGTGTGCTGCGCGTGACGGGCTGATTTCCATATTTCGCGGGCCTGGAAATGCGGTGAACGGTGCGGCTTCCAGGTGGATCGGGTGCACGGTCATCGGCTCCCCCCGGTGCCATCGTCTGCAGGCTGCGGCAGCTCGCTCATCGCTGTGACCTTTTTTCTGGACGTTTAGGAAACGAGTGGGGACAGCGCGGTGGCCAGGGCAAAGGGGTACACGCCTGCACCTCCCCCCGCCTAGACAGGCCAGCCATCCAGCCCCACCTGCACCTTGACGGTGTGGCCCAGGTCCTTGGCGGTCTTGTCGCGATGGCATGCGTGGCACAGCACCTGCAGGTTGTGGTCTTCATCAGCGCCACCGTTCACGAGTGCCTTGATGTGGTCCAGCTGGAAGCCGTCGGGGTAGTCGGTCACGCGCTGGCATGCGGCGCAGGTGGGATCGAGTGCCCAGATGCGCAGACGACGGGCAGTGCCCTTGCGCCCGCGGAGCCGGCTGTCGTTGTTGTCGTGCTTCATCGCTGCGCCTCCAGCAGCTTCACGCCCTTGCGCGGTGCCTGGCTGGCCAGCGGCACACCACCGCGCAGCATGCGGAAGTTGGCTACCTTGATGCGGTGGATCAGCTCGGGCGACAGCGGGTCAGCCAGGCCGGCAGGGCCCATGCCCTTCACGGTATGGATCAACGCCTCGCTGTTCATCGGGATCGTGCAGAGGCTCAACTCATGCCAGGACCACTCGAGAAACTGGGCACCACCTCCGGCCAGGCTCTTGACCTTGCCGGGCAGCGGGCTGAACCCGACGGATACCGCGGCGATGAGGCCTTGCTCCAGGCTGTGGATCGCCTCGTCCACACGGTCCTTGAGCACACCAGGCGACTTGATGCGAGGGATGCGAGCGGTAAAGGGGATGCCGCGCGCCGTGGGTGCTGCGTACGTCACGTGGCCCACCGGCTTGTCATGGCGGTGGTGCAGCAGCAAGGGCAGCGGCAGCGAGAACTTGGCACCCGTGGGCACCACGATGTCGCCAACCTTGTCGGGCGTGGGAGTGGACGCGATGCCCTCGATGGTCACGGCATCCGACTGGTTGCTCAGCGACTTCAGGGCGACGATGGAGAAAGCGCGGTTCATCGGACATACCTCCAGGCAAGTGCAAACAGCTGCAGCTCGTGCAAGCTGTCGCTGTGCGCGACGATGCGCGGGCCACTGAGCAGCCGGAATCGGCCGTTGCGGGCATCGTGCTGGCGGACCAGCTGCAGGCCGACCCATTCAGCCAGTTGGCGCGTGTCCTCGAAGTCGGGATGTGTCGTGGTCATGGCGTGAGAGAAAAGGTGCTCGCCACCGGCTGTGCCGCGCGAGCTGTGGGCCTGGTGCCGATCGCGGCTGCCCACCGCCGGCAGACTGCCGGCCCCATGTGCCCGAACGCGGGCGGGTTCAGTGCAGGGAAAGACCACCGAATTGCCTTTCCACTGCGGCGACGTGTCCGGCGTCGATGTCGTCCAACATCTTTCGAACTGCTTCCAAGATGGGCAGGTCGTGAGCCTGGCGGATGACCATCCACGCAGCGAGCGTGAGGGGCCGGACGGTGGACAGGTCGGACGGGTCCATGTCAGATCGCCCGGCCACCGTTGAAGACGCGGGCGTCGTACCTGGTGTTCGCGCTGCCGCCGCCGACCGCGAATTGGTTGACCGTGCTGGCGGTGCCGCCGTTGAGGGTCGTGTGCTCATCGAAGGCGCCGCCGCCGTCCAGGATCAGGTTGCGCGGCATGCCACCGCCGCCGCCGTTCATGCCGTCGCGGCCGCGTGGGCCTTCGACATCGACCCACGGGCCCCAGACGCCGGGTTCCTGCTCGAATCGGATCTTGGTGCCGTCCCACTGATGGCCGGGCGTCCAGCCCACGACCTGGACTTCGTCGCTGTGGATCTGCACCGTGGCCAGCAGCTCCTTCTTCACCTCGCGCGCCTTGACCGCTGCGTGCCGGGCGGCTTCCTTCGCGGCCTCTGCTTTCGTCTGCTCGATGCGCCGGTCGAGCATCTTCGACAGCGACTTGCCGAGGTCCGCGATGCGACGATCGGTCTCGCCCTTGGCCTGCAGATCGCGGAGTTCTCTCAGATCCTCTTTGTTGCGGAGGTTGTCCTTGAGGTCGCCCAGGCTGTCGCGGATCATTCGCTCCACGACCTCGCGTTCCTTGCCGGTGTGCGATGCCAGCGCATTGCGGATGTACTGCGTGACGGCCTGGAAGACCGCGTCGGCCAGGACTTCGCTTTCGGACTGGCTCACAGCGTCACCCCCGTGATGCTGGCGGCGGCCGTGCGCCTGGCCAAAAAGTTCAGGTACAGCACCACCATCAAGACGGTCGAATCGGTCTGATAGCAGCTCATCGGCGTGACCGCCTTTTCTTCGCCCGGCAGCGAGTTCACATCAATCATCGCTTCCTGCGACACGACGAAAAGCGGCTGGTCTTCCGAGTAGCTGGCTTGTGCCGGATCTACGAGCGAGATGATGTTTGCAGGAGCACCAGCAGTGGTAAGCACTGGGAGCCCGGCTAACACGCCGCCGCCCAGGTGCAAGCCCGGGTAGATCAACTGGCCGCCGCTGCCGCGCATCAGGCTCATCTTCAGGGCGAGGGCCGGGTGCATGACCCACTGCGCGCCCTGCAGGCTGGAGCCGGCGGTGATGAGAGCTTGCGCAGCCGCCTTCAGGTCGTTGTCGATTGCGCTCGTCGTGGCACCGCTCGACGTGAGCACGACGCCGCCGGAACTCGGATGCGTGAGGCTTGCCGGCCGTTCGCCGGGTTCGCCTCCATTGGCGGGATCGATGAGCGCTCGGTCTGCTGCTTCACGGCATGCGGCGAGCAGATCGGCGAGGAGAGCCTTTTCAACGTCGAGCAGGTCAGAACGCACAATCTCATTCGATGAGACGGTCAGGGCGCCGACCTTCCGGCGTTCCAGGTTCTGAACATCGAAGCCGCCCGGGCTCATGGGCAGCGGCTTGCCCTCAGCAACCCAGTACCCGCGGAAGCCCGTATCGTGCGTCAACAGGTGCGTATTCCACGCCATCGCGGGCACCATTCCACGCTGATGGCGGGCAGCGTTCCACGTGATCGCGGG
>NZ_BMYK01000038.1 GCF_014652235.1 Pseudorhodoferax aquiterrae | reverse complement strand
GATCCAGGACGTGACCATCATGGCCATGGCCTCGCTCGCGGAGACGCGCGACAACGAGACCGGCGCGCACATCCGGCGCACCCAGCTGTACGTGCGCCGGCTGGCCGAGCAGCTCAAGGACCACCCGCGCTTCTCGGGCCAGCTGAGCGAGCGCACCATCGAGCTGCTGTACAAGTCCGCGCCGCTGCACGACATCGGCAAGGTCGGCATTCCCGACGAGATCCTGCTCAAGCCAGGCAAGCTCACGGCCGAGGAATTCGAGATCATGAAGACCCACACC
The DNA here is from genome assembly GCF_014652235.1 of Pseudorhodoferax aquiterrae. GTDB lineage: Bacteria > Pseudomonadota > Gammaproteobacteria > Burkholderiales > Burkholderiaceae_C > Pseudorhodoferax > Pseudorhodoferax aquiterrae. The sequence goes on along the minus strand of NZ_BMYK01000038.1, from coordinate 43,273 downwards.
ACGCTGGGCCATACGGCCATCGCCGAGGCGGAACAGCGCCTGGGCATGAAGGTGGACTTCCTGTCGCTGGCCAAGGAGATCGCGCTGTCGCACCAGGAGAAGTGGGACGGCTCGGGCTATCCGCAGGCGCTGGCGGGCGAGGCGATCCCGCTGTCGGCACGGCTCATGGCGCTGGCCGATGTCTACGATGCGCTGATCAGCAAGCGCGTCTACAAGCCGGCCTTCCCGCACGAGGAGGCCGTGCGCATCGTCGTGGAAGGCCGGGGCAAGCATTTCGACCCCGATGTGGTCGATGCCTTCCTGGCTGTGGCGGAGGATTTCCGCCAGATCGCGGTGACGCACCGCGACGAGGACTGACCAGGCTCAGGCAGCGCCCTTGTCGTCCGCGGCATCGCCGTCCGGCATGTCGGTGCTGCCGTCGGCCTTGTCGTCGGTGCTCGCGCTGTCCGACAGCGTGAGCTTCTGGCGCACGCCGGCCTTCTCGCCGGCGCTTGCGAACTTGCTGTACTTGCCGACCAGTCCGATCAACAGGCCATAGATCTTCGGGTTGGCGGCCAGGCATTCCTTCTGGTCCAGGAAGTCGGCCTCGCCCGACAGGTTGCCGATCAGACCGCCGGCCTCGGTCACGAGCAGCGAGCCCGCGGCCGCATCCCAGGGCGACAAGCCCTTTTCGAAGAAGCCGTCGGTGTAGCCGGCCGCCACGTAGGCCAGGTCCAGCGCCGCGGCGCCGGGGCGGCGGATGCCGGCCGTGCGCTGCATCACGTCGCCCATCATGGCCATGTATTCCTTGAAGTTGTCGCCCGGGCGGAACGGGAAGCCCGTGGAGATCAGGCACTCGCCCAGCCGCGTGCGGCGCGAGACGCGGATGCGGCGGTCGTTCAGGTAGGCGCCGCGGCCGCGCGTGGCCGTGAACAGGTCGTTGCGCGTGGGGTCGTAGACCACGGCCTGCTCGATGCGGCCCTTGACGGCCAGCGCGATGCTGACGCAGTAGAACGGGAAGCCGTGGATGAAGTTGGTGGTGCCGTCCAGCGGATCGATGATCCAGACGAATTCGGAGTCCTTGGCACCATGCTCGGAGCCCGATTCTTCCGCCAGGATGCCGTGGCCCGGGTAGGCCTCCAGCAGCGTCTGGATGATCGCGGCCTCCGCGGCCTGGTCGACCTCGGTCACGAAGTCGTTCACCTGCTTCTGCGAGACGCGCACGGCCTCGACGTCGAGCGCGGCGCGGTTGATGATGGCGCCGGCGGCGCGTGCGGCCTTGACGGCCACATTGAGCATGGGGTGCTGGTTGAACGACATGGTTTGTGAGGAGGAGCGGGGCGGGGCGGTCTGCGATCAGGCCGGCGAGAATCGCGGGATTTTACCGATGCTCTCGCCATCCCTGCCATGCGCACCCGTTTTGTCCTGATCCGCACCAGCCATGCCGGCAACGTGGGCGCCGCCGCGCGCGCCATGAAGGTCATGGGCTTCGACGACCTGGTGCTGGTCGCGCCGCGCTGGCCCAACGTGCTGCGACGCCAGGAAACCATCCAGCGCGCGAGCGGCGCGCTCGACGTGCTGGAGAAGGCCCGCATCGTCGAGACGCTGGACGAGGCGCTGGACGGCATGGACCATCTGTGCGCCACGGCCATGGTTGCGCGCGACTTCGGCCCGCCCACGCGCGCGCCGCGGCCGCACTTCGAGACGCTGCTGGCCCCTGGCACTGCGCGCCCCGGCGGCGTTGCCTTTTTGTTCGGCTCCGAGCGCTTCGGCATGGCCAACGAGGATGTCTACCGCTGCAACGTGGCCATGAGCATTCCCACGAATCCGCAGTTCGGCTCCCTGAACCTGGGCGCGGCGATCCAGGTCGTGGCCTACGAATGGCGCCAGGCCCTGGGCGGCTACGCGGTGCAATCGAACACGGCCGAGCACCAACCGGCCGATGCGCGCCAGCTCGGCGGCATGCTGGAGCACTGGCGCGAGGCCCTGATCGCGCTCGACTACCTGGATCCGGCCGCGCCCAAGAAGCTGATGCCGCGGCTGAACCAGCTGTTCAACCGCGCCCAGCCCAGCGCCGAGGAGATCCACATCCTGCGCGGCATCGCCAAGGCCATGCTCAAAGCAGCGGAACGGGCAAATCGCTAGACTCGCCCGATGTTTTTCGCCCGACTGCGCACCGACATCCGCTGCATCCTCGAGCGCGACCCCGCCGCGCGCAGTGCCTGGGAGGTGCTGACCTGTTACCCGGGCATCCATGCGCTGATCCTGCACCGGCGCGCGCACTGGTGCTGGAACCACGGCTTCAAGTGGCTGGGCCGGGCCATCTCGCAGTTTTCGCGCTGGCTCACGGGCATCGAGATCCATCCGGGCGCCAAGATCGGCGAACGCGTGTTCTTCGACCACGCCATGGGGGTGGTGGTCGGCGAGACGGCCGAGATCGGCGACGGCTGCACGATCTACCAGGGCGTGACCCTGGGCGGCACCTCGCTCTACAAGGGCACCAAGCGCCATCCCACGCTGGGCCGCGACGTGGTGGTCAGCGCCGGTGCCAAGGTGCTGGGCGGTTTCGTCGTGGGCGACGGCGCCAAGATCGGCTCGAACGCGGTGGTCATCAAGCCGGTGCCGGCCGGCGCCACCGCTGTGGGCATCCCGGCGCGCATCATCATGCCCAAGGGCGAGAACGCAGGCGACGCGGCCATGTCCACGCCGCGCTTCTCGGCCTACGGCGTCACGCCCGAGGACGATCCGCTGAGCCAGGCGATGCGCGGCCTGATCGACAGCACGGCAGCGCAGGACCACCAGATCGCGCTGCTCTGGAAGGCCGTCGAGCAGCTGTCGCGTCAGCGTTCCTTCGGCAATGCGCAGGGCGACTGCGTGCCGCAGGATGCGGCGCGCGCCGAGTGCTTCGAGGCCGAGAAGCTTGCGCAGCTGATCGGCAAGTAGGCCGCGCTCAGCCGGCCGGCGGGCGCCGCGCCGACTTGGGCCGGAACGCGGCGCAGACTGCGTCGTGCGTTTGCAGGTAGGGGCCGCCGATCAGGTCGATGCAGTAGGGCACGGCGGCGAAGATGCCGGGCACCAGTTGCTGGCCCTCGGCGTTCTTCAAGCCTTCCAGCGTCTCCTGGATCGCCTTGGGCTGGCCGGGCAGGTTGACGATCAGGCAGCGCCCGCGCACCACGGCGACCTGGCGCGACAGGATGGAGGTGGGCACGAAGCGCAGACCGATCTGGCGCATCTGCTCGCCGAAGCCCGGCAGCTCCTTTTCGGCCACGGCCAGTGTGGCCTCGGGCGTCACGTCGCGCGGCGCGGGGCCGGTGCCGCCGGTGGTCAGCACGAGGCTGCAGCCGGCCTCGACCAGTTCGATGAGCGTGGCGCTGATGCCGGCCTGCTCGTCCGGGATCAGGCGCTCGTCGAACGTCAGCGGGTTCTGCAGCGCGCGGGCCAGCCAGTCGCGCAGCGCGGGCAGACCCTTGTCCTCGTAGACGCCGGCGGAGGCGCGGTCGCTGATGGAGACCAGGCCGATGCGTGCGGGTTCATGCGCCATCGTCTTCCTCCTCCTGGGGTGCGGCCTCGTCCGTCTGGTTCAGCTGCTCGCGCAGCAATTGGAAGATCTCGCGGTAAGCGCGGCCGTGGCGCGGCGCCAGGCCGGGCTTCTCGGGCACGGCATCCTTGCGGGCCTGGCGCACCAGCGCGCGCAGCTGCTGGGCGTCGGTCGCGGGGTATTGCGTCATCCAGCGCGCCAGGGCCTCGTCGTCCTCCAGCAGCACGGTGCGCCATTGTTCGGTGTGGTGCAGCAGTGCCGCCTCGCGCGCCGGGCCGCGGCGCTGCTCGGCCAGGGCCGCGCGGGCCTGGTCCACGGTGTCGTCGTCGAGCTTGCGCATGAGCTTGCCAACGAACTGCGCCTGACGGCGCCGGCCTTCGAAGTTGGTGATGCGGCGCAACTCGGCCAGGGCGTCGGTCAGCTTGTCGGGCAGGCCCAGCTGTGCCAGCCGGTCGGCGCGCAGGGTCAGCAGTTCTTCGCCCAGCTCCTGCAGCGCGTCGCTCTCGCGCTTCATGTCGGTGCGGCTGGCACCGTCCGTGCCTTTGAGTTCGGCCTTGAGCTCCAGGTCCAGCGCGCTGCCTTCGGCGACGAACTGGCCCCGCACGAAATAGCCTTTTTTGGGTTTGCGCGACATCGGGAAAACGGTGGGGAAGGGTGGGGGCAGGGATGCTGCCCGGGCGGCCGGGCCAAGCCGGTGCGGCCGGTATCATAGCCGGCAACATGAATGCATCTTCCCAAGCTGCCGCGGCCGGCTTCAGCTACAGCCGTCCGTTTTTCCAGGAACTCGTGGAGCAGGCCCTGGCCCATGCCAAGAAGATCGGCGCCACCGATGCCGGTGCCGAGGCTTCGGAGGGCTGTGGCCTGTCGGTTTCGGTGCGCAAGGGCGAGCTTGAGAACGTGGAGCGCAACCGCGACAAGTCGCTGGGCGTGACGGTCTATGCCGGCAAGCGCCGCGGCAATGCCAGCACCTCGGACTTCTCGCCTGCGGCCATCCGCCAGACCGTGCAGGCTGCGTTCGACATCGCGCGATTCACGGCCGAGGACCCGGCAGCCGGTCTGCCCGATCCGCAGGACATGGCGACCGAACAGCCCGACCTCGACCTGTTCCATCCCTGGGACGTCGACTCCGAAGGGGCGGCCACACTGGCGCTGCGCTGCGAGGCCGCCGCCTTCGCGACCGACAAGCGCATCACCAACAGCGAGGGCGCGGGCGTCTCGGCCCAGCAATCGCACTTCTTCACGGGCCACAGTTCGGGCTTTCGCGGCGGCTACGCGAGTTCGCGCCATTCGATCTCGGTCGCGCCCATCGCGGGCCGTGGCGCGCAAATGCAGCGCGACGCCTGGTACAGCTCGATGCGCAATGCCGAGGAGCTGGCCTCGCCCGAGGCCGTGGGGCGCTACGCCGCCGAGCGTGCCTTGTCGCGCCTGAAGGCGCGCAAGATCAAGACGGTGGAATGCCCGGTGCTGTTCGAGTCGCCGCTGGCGGCCGGGCTGGTGGGAGGCTTCGTGCAGGCTGTCAGCGGTGGCGCGCTGTACCGGCGCAGCAGTTTCCTGCTCGATGCGCTGGGCAAGGCGGTGTTTCCCGAGCACATCGACCTGCTCGAAGACCCCTTCGTGCTGCGCGGCAAGGGCAGCTCGCCGTTCGACGAAGAGGGCGTGCGCGTGGCGGCACGCAAGGTCGTGGACGCAGGGCGCGTGCAGGGCTATTTCCTGTCGACCTATTCGGCGCGCAAACTGGGCATGCGCACGACCGGCAATGCCGGCGGTTCGCACAACCTGGTGCTGCAGTCGCGCCTGACCCACCCCGGCGACGACCTCGATGCCATGCTGCGCAAACTGGGCCGCGGCCTGTTCGTGACCGAACTCATGGGCCAGGGCGTGAACTACGTGACGGGGGACTATTCGCGCGGGGCCAGCGGTTTCTGGGTCGAGAACGGCAGGATCGTCCACCCGGTCGAGGAGATCACCATCGCCGGCAATCTCAAGGACATGTTCCAGGGCATCGTCGCCGTGGGCGCCGATGCCTACAACTACGGCGCCAAGACCGTGGGCTCGGTGCTGGTCGAGCGCATGAAGGTGGCTGGCAGCTGATCGGCTAATCGCGGTTGCCGAAGCGGCCGCCGCGCTCGCGTTCACCGGACGGCTGCCGCAATTCCTGGGGTGGTGCGGCACGCGGAGGCTGCGGCCGGTCCTGGCGCTGCTCACGCATTTCGCGCTGTTCGCGCCGCTCCATGTGATCGCGCAGGAAGTTGCCCTGTGGGCGCTGCGGCTCCTGCATCTGGCGTTGCTGCGCCTCCTGCTGCTGACGCAGCTGTTGCATCTGGCGCATCTGCTGCTCCTGCGCGGCCTGTTGCTGCTGACGGGCCAGGTCCATGCGCTGCTGCTGCTCCTGGCGGACTTGTTGTTCCTGGCGGAGCTGCTGCTGGCGCTGCTGGAACTCCGTGCGGCCCTGGTCCTGCATCTGCTGGCGGCGTTGCTGCTGTTGCCATTCCTGTTCGCGCTGCCAGCGTTCGCGGCGTTCGTCTCCCGCGCGGCCGGGCGCGAAGCCTGGCGCCGGGGTGGCCATGACGGCCCCCGGCGGGCGCTCGCGCTGGGTGTTGCGCAGCGGCAGGCCGGGGTTGCCGCGCTCCGGGTCGCGTGGGGCCGCGCCGAAGCCGGGCCGCCAGGGTTGGCCTGGCGCCAGTGGGAACCAGTCGGTGCCCGGCGTGCGGTGCCGGCCGAAGCCCGGCGGCCGCGGCGCCGGCGTGCCGGCGAAGCCGACGAGCGCGGGGGCGTAGTACGGCCTGGGTCCGCGCGGCCCGGGCACCCAGGCCCAACGGGGGCCGATCCGCACCCAGCGCCCGTAATGGAACGGGGCGAAACCCCAGCGTGCATCGTCGAACCAGGTCCAGCCCCAGGGGTCGACCCAGCGCCACTGGCCGTGCCGGTAAGGCGCCCAATCGACGATGGTCGTGCGCGGGTACCACACCGTGCCGTAGTCGGCCGTGGTGGCCCATTCGCCGTTGGCATCGAGCTCCTGGTAACCCAGCACTTCGCGCGACAGGTATTGGGCGCTGGGCGAGCGGTCTTCGGCGAGGTTGCGGTCGGCGGCCCATTGGTCCAGTGCGTCGCGCGCTCCAGCCCCCTGGATGGCCACGGCGCTGAGGTCGCGGCCGACGTAGCGGGCCTGCTGGGCAGGCGCGAGCGTCGCGGATTGCCCGTTCTCGCCGTAGAGCGTGGCCGTGCCCGTGCGCGCCAGCACCCGGGTGCTGCCAGGTTCCACATCCAGCCGAAACTCACCGGGCCGGTCGACCAGCAGGGCGAGGTTCTGCGTGTTGACCTCGATGCGCTCATCGGGCGCCATGTCGCGGGTGCGCAGGTTGAGGCCGCCCTGCCGTAGCGTCAGGCGCAGGTCGTTCTCGTCGAGGGCGTCGATGGACAGCTCGGCGGGACCCTGCAAACGCAGGGCGTGCGCGCCGGCGTGCAGCTCCGCACGGCTGCCTGCTGCCACACGGATGCTGTCGCCCGCCGTGAACGGCCAGTTCGGATCGCCAGGCCGCCAGCTGCCATCGGGTCCGGACCATTGCACGCCGCTGTCCGACTGCGTGAGGCGGGCTGCGCGGCCGGGCGGGTCCTGCTGGGCGCCGGCGGGCAGACTGACGGCAGCCACCAGCGCGAGCGCGGCAGCCCAAATTCTCCAGATCCTTGCGGCCATGGCGGGCCTCCTTTCCAGCTTAGAACGCGCGAGCGCGCGTTTTGGTTCGCCTGCGCTGTGCAAAGACCTGTAAACCTTGGAAAGTTCAGCCGGCCAAGGCCTGCTTGACGGCGGCGGACACCTGGGCCATCTCGGCCTTGCCAGCCAGTTCGGCCTTGGCCGCGGCCATCACGCGGCCCATGTCGCCGGGGCCCTTGGCCTCGAGCCGGGCGACCAGGGTACGCACGGCGGCCAGCACGGCTTCGGCGTCCATGCGCTCGGGAAGGTAGGCCTGCAGCACGCGCTGTTCGGCGGCTTCCTTGTCGGCGAGGTCCTGGCGGCCGGCCTGCTGGAAGGCCGCGATGGAGTCCTTGCGCTGCTTGATCAGCTTGTCGACGATGGCCACGACGGCCGCATCGTCCAGCGTCACGCGCTCGTCCACTTCCTTTTGCTTCATGGCGGCCAGCAGCAGGCGGATGGTCGCCAGGCGCTCGGCGTCCTTGGCACGCATGGCGTCCTTCATGTCCTGGGTGATGCGGTCCTTGAGGGTCGTGGTGTTGTCCATGGTGCAAACCTCCTGTGAATGAAAAAAGCCCGCGCTGGGTGCACCAGGGCGGGCCTTCAACCGGTAGCCGGTCGGGTGCTGGATCAGTACAGCTTCTTGGGCAGCTGCATGCTGCGCACGCGCTTGTAGTGGCGCTTCACGGCGGCAGCCTTCTTGCGCTTGCGTTCGGCCGTCGGCTTCTCGTAGAACTCGCGGGCGCGCAGGTCGGTCAGCAGGCCCAGCTTTTCGATGGTGCGCTTGAAGCGGCGCAGTGCCACGTCGAACGGCTCGTTTTCTTTAACGCGGATGGTGGTCATGTATCTCGTTGACTGAATGGCCGGGCAAGATCGAAAGCCGTGGCCGGGGTTTCCTCAACTCAAAAGCGTATTGGCCCGCTGAGGGTAGGCCGGAGTTAGCCGGGCATTATAGCCTGATTCATGGGGCTGTAAGGGCTTGGGCGCAACTGTAGGCGCTGGACCAGGCCCATTGGAAGTTGTAGCCGCCGAGCCACCCGGTCACATCGACCACCTCGCCGATGAAGTACAGCCCGGGTTGGCGCGACTCCATGGTCTGCGACGACAGGTCGCGCGTGTCCACGCCGCCGGCTGTGACCTCGGCCTTGCGGTAGCCCTCGGTGCCGGTCGGGACCAGCTGCCAGCCGTGCAGGCTGCTGGCCAGCGCATTGAGCGCCTTGTCGGCCGTTTCGTTGGCCGGTCTCTGCCACCCGGGATCGGCGCCGGTCCAGGCGGCGGCCAGGCGCGCGGGCAGGTGCTCGCCCAGCACGTTCGCGAGCAGGCGGCGCGTGCTGAGCTTGGCGTCCTGCAAGGTGGGCAGCAGTGCGACCTGGGGCGACAGGTCGATGCCGATCGGCGTTCCGGGCTTCCAGTAGCCGGAGATCTGCAGCACGGCGGGCCCGCTGAGGCCGCGGTGCGTGAACAGCAGGTCTTCGGAAAAACTGGTGCGGGCCTTCTTCTCGCCGGTCGCGATGTCCACTGGCAGGGACAGCCCGGCCAGTTGCGCGAAGGGCTCCCAGGCTTGCTCGTCGAAGGTCAGCGGCACCAGCGCCGGCCGCTGTTCGACCAGGCGCAGGCCGAACTGGCGCGCGATCCGGTAGCCGTAATCGCTGGCGCCGATCTTGGGAATCGACAGACCGCCGGTCGCGACCACCACGGAGCGGGTCCGTACCTCGCCGCGGTCGGTGGCCAGCAGGTAGCGGGCGGGCGCATCGCCGGTGGTGCGCACTGCGTGCACGGCACATGGCTGCCAGCGCGTGACAGAGCCAGCCGCGCATTCGCGCAGCAGCAGGTCGATCAAGTCTTCGGCCGAGCGGTCGCAGAACAGCTGGCCACGGTGCTTCTCGTGGAAGCCGATGGCGTCGCGCTGCAGTAGGGCGATGAACTGCTTTGGCGTGAAGCGTGCGAGAGCGCCGCGGCAGAAATGGGGGTTGTCGGACAGGAAGTTGCCCGGGCCGACGTCCAGGTTCGTGAAGTTGGCCCGGCCGCCGCCGGAGATGCGGATCTTTTCCGCGACCTTGGCGCTGTGGTCCAGCAGCAAGACCCGCAGGCCGCGCTGGCCCGCGATGCCAGCGCAGAACAGGCCGGCGGCGCCAGCGCCGATGATCACGGCATCGAAGGAAGGTAAGGTCATTCGCAGTTATGCTACCCGGCCGTGACGACCATGACCCCCACCCATGAGGCCGGCCCGTGTTGGCATTTGGCTGTCGAATCTCGACTTCAGTTTCGCCAATGGGACAGCGAGTGCGTGGTCTTTCACGGTGCAGCGGGCGATACCCATCGCGTACCACAGGCGGTGGCCCAACTGCTGCAGGCGCTGGCTGGGCAGCCAGACGACGCCCAGGCGCTGTCCGAGCGAATCGACCTGCACCTGGACGACGTGCAGGCAGCGCTGGAAGAACTGCGCAGACTGGGCATCGTGGTGCGCGGCGCATGAAGTTGTCCGAGCTCGCCGATGCCCAATTGCGCGAAGCGCTGCGCACCGGGCTTGCGCTGGCAACTGGCCCCTTCAAATTCCGCATCACCTCGCACACCGAGCCGGTGTTTCAAGGCCTGCGCAGGCTATATGGGGACTTTCAGGTCTGCGACGGCGGCTTTTGCGACTACACAGTGCGGGTGGACCGTGTCCGCGGTCTGCGCGCGCGCTTTCGCCCTCAGGTCAGTTTCGATTTCGACGGCGTGCAACCATTCAAGCCATTGCCCGCGAACCACGCCTACGCGTTGCTGGAATGGGGGCTCAACTGGTGCATCGCAGGGCATGCACACCACTATCTGCTGCTGCATGCAGCCGTGTTGGAGCGCAACGGCAAGGCCTTGATCCTGCCCGGTAGCCCTGGCGCCGGCAAGAGCACGCTGACTGCGGCGCTTGCGCTCAGTGGGTACCGCCTGTTGTCCGATGAAATGGCCATCATCGACCGCGACGACGGGCTGCTGGTGCCGCTGGCACGGCCGGTCAATCTCAAGAATGCGTCGATCGACATCGTGCGCCGCCTCTCTGTGGACGCTGTGCTGGGCGAGGTGGCCTACGACACCCACAAGGGCACCGTCGCGCATCTCAAGCCGCCGTCTCCCAGTGTCGCCATGGCGCACCAACGCGCCACGGCCGCCTTCGTCATCTTTCCCCGGTGGCAACCGGATGTGAAGGCCGCCTTGACCACCCGTCCCAAGGCGGACGCCTTCATGCATTTGACCAACCATGCATTCAATTACCCGGTGCTGGGCAGTGTGGGCTTCGATCTCGCGGCAGCACTGATCGATGCCTGTGCGTGCTACGACTTCACTTACACGCAGTTGCCCGAGGCACTGGCGGTCTTCGACGCGCTCACGCGATGAAGCTGCTGGAATCCCCGCTCATCGTTGCCTTGCGCGCTCCGACGCAGATGGCCCGGTTTTCGGACGCGGACTGGGACATCGGTCTCCGCCAGGCCAGGGCCACGGGCCTGCTCGGGCGCCTGGGGGTGCTGGCCGAGGCGGCGGGGGTGGACGTGCCGCCATGCGTCCGGCCGCATTTTTCCGCACTGCGCAGCATTGTGGCGCGCCAGCAGAACGCAGTTCGCTGGGAAGTCCGGCAGATTGCGCAAGCACTGGAAGGGCTGGACGTTCGTACCGTCCTGCTGAAAGGTGCCGCTTATGTCATGGCCGACGCACCGAGTGCTGCCGGCCGCATGTTTGCCGACATCGACATTCTGGTCCCGCGCGAGCGGCTCGGCGATGTCGAGCATGCATTGTTCATGGGCGGTTGGATGATCGAGGGCGTGAGCCGCTACGACAACATGTACTACCGCAGGTGGATGCATGAACTGCCGCCGATGGTCCACTTGCGCCGGCGCACCAGCCTCGATGTGCACCACAACATCCTGCCGCAGACGGCCCGCCTCCAAACCCGCCCCGATTTGATCCTGGCGTCCGCGGTGCCGCTCCCGCAATTCACGCAGGTCTTCGTTCCGGCGCCGCAGGACCGCATCCTGCACTCCGCAACACACCTGTTCCACGAGGGGGAATGGAGCACGGGGGGCCTCCGTGATCTCAGCGACCTGGATCTCCTGATGCGTGCCTATGCGGCCGACGACGCCGACGGGAGCCGCCTGGCAGCGCGCGCGTTCGAGCTGAACCTGCAAAAGCCCCTGCTGTATGCCGCGAAGTACCTGGATGTGGTTTTTTGCACGCCCCTCGCTACCGAACTACGGCAACATCTCGCCCGCGCCGGGCTGCGGGAGTCGGCCTGGATGGACCGGTTGTTCATGACGGCATTTGCGGGAGCCCATGCCAGCACCAGTTCACGCAGTGCTGGAATGGTGAGGACGACGCTCTACGTTCGGGGGCACTGGCTTCGCATGCCTTTGCATCGTTTGATCCCACATTTGGTCTACAAGGCCATCGCAGACGAGCCGTCAAGATAGTCGATTTTTCTTACATTAATGAAGAACGGGCGCAGCGAGAGAGTGTAAGCCTATGATTCTCAAGAATTATTTTTCTGGCGCGAAGCTTGCTGTGCAACGCCAAAATGCTTGAAAGTTTTCAATGAACACGCAAAAGCCTGGAGAAGTGAGCCGCCGCCGACTCGCAAAGGGAGCAGCCATCGCTCCCGTGGTGTTGTCGTCCCTCCTGTCCAAAAGGGCGCTGGGCAACACTTATTTGTGTACTGTGTCTGGTCAAGTCTCCGGCAACATGTCGCCGAATGGCAATGACGAGCCGATTTGCGCCGGGACACCCCTTGCGACCTACGTCGATCAGTACAAGACCAGCCCGGTCAAGTTCAAGGAGCTGTTCGGGACGGACAATCGTTGGCACAACGTGCTGTTGAAGGACATTCTCCAGGGCTACAGCGGTCCTCTAGCGATCTCGGGTTCGAAGCTCTTGGCGCAGCGGGCGGCGGTTGCATATCTCAATGCGTCGAAAGATCCGTCCTACTACGTGAACCAGACCGATGTCCGTGGCATGTTCATCGCCGTGTTGGACAGCAAGGATTACATCCGCCCCAGTGGCGGAACCATGCCTTACGACAAGGCTGACAACCTGCTGCAGTTGCTGGCGGGGTTCTAGACCCGGAAGCAGCGGCCTCGCTTACGAGGCCGTGCGGCACTCCTGCTCCTGTGCCGCGAGCTGGGCGACGCCATGGACGACGTCACCCACCACAATGATCGCCGGACTGGCGATTTTTTTTGCCTCGATCAATGCTGTGAGCCGGTCCAGTCGGCCGGTGCAGTAGGTTTGTGTCGCACGGCTGGCGTCCTGAACGATGGCCACCGGCGTCGCGCTTGGAAGGCCCTTCAGGAGGCCTGCCTGCAGCCGATCGGCTTCCCGTACGCCCATGTAGATCACCAGGGTGAGCTTGAGCGCCCGCGCGCTGGCGCCGGCTTGTTCCCAATCGGTTTCCTCGGCCCCGGGCTTGGCGTGTCCTGTCAGGAAAACCACGCCACGGGCATGCTCGCGGTGGGTCAATGGAACGCCCAGCGAGCTTGCGGCGGCCAGTGCAGAAGTGATGCCGTTCACAACGCTGCAGGGAATGCCCGCAGCTCTCAGATGTTCCACCTCCTCGCCGCCGCGGCCGAAGATGAAGGGATCTCCTCCCTTGAGGCGCACCACATGTTCGCCATCGCGCACGGCCATGACCATGAGCTTCTCGATGAAGGCCTGCGGCGTGCTCTTGCAGCCGCCGCGCTTGCCCACGTGGACGATGCGGGCGTCCGGCCTGGCCCAGGCCAGCACCTCGGGGTTGACGAGGTCGTCGACCAGCAGGACGGTCGCGGCCTGGATCGCCTTGACCGCCTTGAGAGTGAGCAGTTCGGGATCGCCGGGGCCTGCGCCGACCAGCGTGCAGGTGCCCAGCGGCGGGGTGGTGGTCTTGTTCATGCGTGGGACGTCAACTGGAGGATGTGGTCGACCTGGGCGGCGATGGCCGCCGGGACGGGAAGGCGGCCAGCCAGCACGCTGCGCGTGTACTCCGCTGTGTCGGCCGCAGCGATCGACGCCGGCAGCCCGGGCACCTCGGCCTGCGTGCCGGGCTGCTGCGCTTGCAAGGTCATCGGGCGGCCGCGCACGAAGCCGTCGAGCTGCGGGGTGCGGCGCGGATCGCTGACGACTTCGCCTTCCAGGCCGCGCGAGAGCAGGGCCGTCATGCCCAGCAGTTCGAACAGCTCGGTCATGACCGTGGCGAATGCCGGATGGGTGTAGCTGCCGACCACCACCGCCGGGCCATCGACGGGCTGCATGAGCTTGACCACGCTGTGCCCGGCGTTGCGCAGGCCGACCACGCGGCGCACGTCGAGCAGGCGCTTGAGCCCAGGATGCAGCAACTCGGTGCCGACCACCGCCACTTCACCCTCGCCGATCCGACGGATGCCGGTCCAGGCCGGTTGGTCGAGCAAGGCCAGCACCTCGCTGGCCAGCACACGGCTGCCTTCGGTAGCGCTGCCGTGCACCAGCACTGGCAGACCTTCGCGCGCAAGCAGCAGCGCCAGCAGCGGCGTCAGCACCGGCAGCTTGCGCGCACCGTTGTAGCTGGGCAGCACGACCACAGGGCGATGGCTTGCCGGCAGCTTGGCGACACGGGCATGCGTGGCGTCCAGGAAACCGGCCATCTCTGGCGTGGTCTCCCCTTTGACGCGCATGGCCAGGCAGAAGGCGCCGACCTCCAGGTCGGTGACCCTGCCGTCCAGGATCTGTCCGAACAGATCGGCCGCCTGCTCGCGCGCGAGCGGCTTGGCGCCGCGTGCGCCGCGGCCGATTTCCTTGATGTAGTGCGCAATGCTTCCCATGGGTGGGGCGATTGTCCCGCAGGGCTTATGCCGGATCGTGAGTCGGCTTATGCCTTCGGCGCGCTGCAGGGCATTCATGCGAGCGCCGCGGTGGCGCGCACCATGCGCTTGAGCTCGGGCACGCACGAGCCGCAATTGGTGCCGCATTGCAGCGCGCCCTGCAGCGCGGCCAGGCGCTGCGCGCCGCTGCCGCTGCACTGCCCGAGTCTGTCGCGGATGGCCGACTCGCTGACGCCGAAGCAGCTGCACACGATCTTGCCGCGCGACTGGACACCGGCCGGTGCCTTGGCCTGGAACGACAGCAACTGGCGGCCGAAATCCTGCGCCGGCAACCGGTCTTGCAGCAAAGCGCGAAGCCAGGCCTCGGCGCGCGTGTCGCCGGCCAGCAGCACGCCGACCACATGGGCGGTTGCGCCATCGCGCTGCAGCCGCACGGCGCGGCGCTGGCCACGCCGCGGGTCGGCATAGCGCAGCGTGTCCAGACCCGACAGGCCCAGCACTTGCTCGATCTGTGCCAGCAGAGCGCTGTCGGGCGCCGCGCGGTCAGCAGCGCGCAGCAGCACGCCGGTGTGCCCCGTGCCGTTGCCCGTGGCGCCGAATGGCACGCAGCTCACGAAGGGCAGGGCGTCGGCTAGCGCACGCAACTGCGCGCGCGCCTGCAGCGCCTCGCCGTCCGGCAGCCAGGCCATGGCCAGCAGCGACCACGGCAGTTCGGCCTTGAGGATCTTGACGGCCGTGTGCTTGAGCTCGGGCTGTTTGGAGACGGGGCAGTGCTGCGGCGTGGTCAGGGCGTTCACGCCGGCCAGTGCCATGCCCGTGCTGCTGCGCCCGCCCAGGTACTCCGGGCCCCAGTGCATGGCGATGAAGGCCTGCGAGGCGCCCAGGTCGGCGCTGGCCACCACGGGCACCACGATGCTGCCGCGCCGCGAGCTCACATGGACCAGGTCGCCGTCGGCCAGGCGGTGGCGCGCCATGTCCTGCGCATGCATCTGCACCACGGGTTCGGGCACATGGCCGAACAGCCGGCCCAGCGTGCCCGTGCGGCTCATGCCGTGCCATTGGTCGCGCAGACGGCCGGTGTTCAGTGAAAAGGGATAGTGATCGTCGCGCGGTTCGGCCACGGCCTGGTAGGGCGCGGCGACGAAGCGCGCCCGGCCATCCGTCGTGGCGAAGCGCCCATCCTCGTACAGGCGCGGCCTGCCCTGCGTGGCGCCTGCGGGCAACGGCCACTGCTGCGGCGCGGCCTCCAGCATGGCGTAGTCCATGCCGGTGATGTCCAGGTCGCGGCCGCGCGTGGTCTCGCGGTGCTCGTTCCAGACCGATTCGGGCGTTGTGTAGGGGAACAGCGCCGCGCCGCGCCCGAGCCGCTCGGCGAGCCGGCACGCGAAGTCGGCCGCGATGTGCCAGTCGTGCCGCGCCATGCCGGACGGCGGCACGGCCGCGCGCACGCGCGAGATGCGCCGCTCGCTGTTGGTCACCGTGCCTTCCTTCTCGCCCCAGGTGGTGGCCGGCAGCAGCAGGTCGGCGAAGGCGCAGGTGGCGGTGCCGGCGAAGGCCTCCTGCACCACGACGAACTCCGCGCGCTGCAGCGCGCGCCGCACCGTGGCCTGGTCGGGCATGGACTGGGCCGGGTTCGTGCAGGCGATCCACAGCGCGCGGATCTCGCCGTCGGCCGCGGCCTCGAACATCTCGATGGCGCTCTTCCCCGGCTGGGCCGGGATCTGCTCCACGCCCCAGAACGCCGCCACCTCGGCGCGGTGCGCGGCATTGGCCAGGTCCCGGTGCGCCGGCAGCAGATTGGACAGCCCGCCCACCTCGCGCCCGCCCATGGCATTGGGCTGGCCGGTCAGCGAGAACGGGCCCGCGCCGTGGCGGCCGATCTGCGCCGTGGCCAGGTGCAGGTTGATGAGCGCCGCGTTCTTGGCCGTGCCGCTGGACGACTGGTTCATGCCCATGCAGTACAGGCTCAGCGTGGCCGGCGAGGTGGCGAACAGGCGCGTGGCCTGCAGCAGCGCGTCCTGTGCGATGCCGCAGACCGCAGCGACGCGCTCGGGCGTGCACTCGCGCACCAGGGCCGCGAGTGCGTCGAAGCCACTGGTGTGGGCCGCGATGTAGGCGGGCTGCGTCCAGCCTTCGCGCAGCATCAGGTGCAGCATTCCGTGGAAGAGCATCACGTCGGTGCCGGGCAGCAGGGCCAGGTGCAGGTCGGCGATCTCGCAGGTGTCGGTGCGGCGGGGGTCCACCACCACGATCTGCAGGGCCGGATTGGCGCGCTTGGCGTCCTCGATACGTCGGAACAGGATGGGGTGGGCCCAGGCCGTGTTGCTGCCCACGATGAACAGGCATTCGGTGTGCTGGAGGTCGTCGTAGCAGGTCGGCGGCGCGTCCGCACCCAGGGTCTGCTTGTAGCCGGCCACGGCGCTGCTCATGCACAGACGCGAGTTGGTGTCGAGGTTGTTGGTGCCGATGAGACCCTTGGCCAGCTTGTTGAAGACGTAGTAGTCCTCGGTCAGCAACTGGCCCGAGAGATAGAAGCCCACGGCATCCGGTCCGTGCGCAGTGATCACGCTGGCAAAGCGCGCCGCCGCGCTGTCCAGGGCCGCATCCCAACCGAGGGGCTGCGGGGCTGCGCCGCGTGCGGCGCGCTGCATGGGCTGCAGCAGCCGGGTCTGGCGCGTGACCTCGGGCGTTGCCGTCAGGTGCAGGGTCGAGCCCTTGGTGCACAGGCGGCCGAAGTTGGCAGGGTGTTCCGGATCGCCGCGTACGCCCGTGATCTGGCCATCCCGGGACGCGATGACCACGCCGCAGCCGACGCCGCAGTAGGGGCAGGTGGAGCGCGTCTCGGTCGTCATGGCGTTGCGGCAGGCTCGCCGAACATGAGCTGGTCGCGGATGGCCTGCACGCTGCGGCCCTCGCGCAGCAGCTGCATGTACCAGTTGCCGTCCACCGTGTCACCGTACAGGCAGGCGCCGACCAGTTTGTCGCCCTGGATCACGAGCTTCTTGTAGACGCCGCCCAGCGCATCGCTCAGGACGATCTCCTCCGTGCCCTCGCCGCCCTGGAAGCTGCCGGCAGAGAACAGGTCGATGCCCGTGACCTTGAGCTTGGTCGAAGTCAGCGAGCCCTGGTAGCGGCCGATGCCATGGTGGGCCAAGTGGTTGGCCGCCACCTTGCCCTGCTCGAACAGCGGTGCGACGAGGCCGTAGGCGATGCCGCGGTGCTGCGCGCACTCGCCCACTGCATAGATGCGCGCATCGGTCACGGTCTGCATGGTGTCGTGCACGACGATGGCGCGCTCGCAGTGCAGGCGCATCTGCTGCGCGAGCGCGATGTTGGGGCGGATGCCCACGGCCATGACGACGACGTCCGCTGGCACTTCGCGGCCGTCCTGCAAGCGCACCGCGCGCACGCGGCCGGCTTCGTTGCCGAGCAGCGCGGCCGTGTGCGCATGGAGCAGGAACTGCAGGCCGCGCTGCTCCAGCGCGCTGCACAGCAGTTCGCCGGCGACGCGGTCGAGCTGGCGCTCCATGAGCCATCCGCCGTGGTGCAGCACGCTGACCTGCATGCCACGCAGCGCCAAGCCGTTGGCCGCTTCCAGGCCCAGCAGGCCGCCGCCGATCACCACCGCATGCCGGTGCGTGCGGGCCGCCTCGATCATGGCCTGGGTGTCGGCGATGTCGCGGTAAGCGATCACGCCCTCCAGATCCTTGCCTGGCAACGGCAGCATGAACGGGTTGGAGCCCGTGGCCAGCAGCAGCCGGTCGTAGGCCGCCTCGGTGCCGTCCTCGGCACGCACGGTGCGGCGCCGGCGGTCGACAGCCACCACCTTCTTGCCCGCATGCAGCGTGATGCCGTTGGCGCCGTACCACTCCCAGGGGTTCAGCACGATCTCTTCGAGCGTCTGCTCCCCGGCCAGCACGGGCGACAGCATGATGCGGTTGTAGTTGGGGTGCGGCTCGGCACCGAAAACCGTGATCTCGTACAGGTCGGGCGCGATCCTGAGCAGCTCTTCCAGCGTGCGCACGCCGGCCATGCCGTTGCCGACCACCACGAGTTTCATCCTCTTCACCGGTTCGCTCCCGCCGCGCCGCTCAGGCGGCCTTCTCCACGTGGCCCTGGCGGGTGTAGAGGAAGTCGATCACCGCCTTGCGGTACATGACGTAGTTGCGGTCCTCAGCCAGCTCCACGCGCTGGCGCGGGCGGGGCAGATCCACTGCCAACACTTCGCCGATGGTGGCGGCCGGGCCGTTGGTGAGCATCACGATCTTGTCGGAGAGCAGCACGGCTTCGTCCACGTCGTGGGTGACCATGACCACCGTGCTCTCCGTCTTCTGCACGATGGCCAGCAACTCGTCCTGCAGCTTGGCGCGCGTCAGCGCATCCAGGGCACCGAAGGGCTCGTCCATGAGCAGCACCTTGGGCTCCATGGCCAGCGCGCGCGCGATGCCCACCCGCTGCTTCATGCCGCCGGAGATCTCGCCGGGGCGCTTGTGCGTGGCGGCGGTGAGGCCGACCAGGGCCAGCGCGGCTTCGGTGCGCTGCTTGAGCTGCGCCCTGGTCTCCTTGGCGCCGAACACGCGCTCCACGCCCAGGTGGACGTTCTCGAAGCAGGTCAGCCACGGCAGCAGCGAGTGGTTCTGGAACACCACGGCGCGCTCGGGGCCGGGGCCGGCGATCTCCTTGTTGGCGCACAGCAGCGTGCCCTGCGTCGGCCGCGTGAGGCCGGCGATCAGGTTCAAGAGCGTGGACTTGCCGCAGCCCGAGTGGCCGATCAACGCGACGAACTCGCCCTTGGCCACCGTGAGGTCGATGCTCTGGAGAGCGACGAACCGACCACGCGGTGTGTTGAAGGCCTGCTCGACGCCCTGGATCTCGATGTACTTCCGATCGTTCATGACTTCACCTCTTCGAACGTGAATGCCGATGCCAGTTTGACGAGTGCGGCCTCCAGCAGCAGGCCGACGATGCCGATCACGAAGATGGCGATGATGATGTTCTTGACGTTGAGGTTGTTCCACTCGTCCCAGACCCAAAAGCCGATGCCCACGCCGCCGGTCAGCATCTCGGCTGCCACGATCACGAGCCAGGCCGTGCCCACCGCCAGGCGCACGCCGGTCAGCATGTAGGGCAGCACGGCCGGGAACAGGATCTTGGTGACGATCTTCCATTCCGACAGGTTCAGCACGCGGGCCACGTTCATGTAGTCCTGCGGCACGCGCTGCACGCCCACCGCGGTGTTGATGACCATGGGCCAGATCGAGCAGATGAAGATGGTCCAGATGGCGGCCGGGTTGGCGCCCTTGAAGACCAGGAGGCCGATCGGTAGCCAGGCCAGCGGCGAGACCGGGCGCAGCAGGCTGATGAGCGGGTTGAACATGCGCGACAGGAAGGTGAAGCGCCCGATCGCGAAGCCGGCGGGGATGCCGACCAGTGCCGCCAGGCCGAAGCCCAGCGCCACGCGCTGCAGCGAGGACAGCACGTTCCAGCCCACGCCCTGGTCGTTCGGGCCGTTGCGATAGAAAGGGTCGCTGAACACCTCGACGGCCTGGGCCCAGGTGTCGCGCGGGGTCGGGATGCTGCCGGCGGTGGCGACCGAGACGATCTCCCAGAGCACGACCAGCAGGCCCAGGCCGGCCAGCGGCGGCAGCACGCGCAGCCACAGGCCGCGCCAGTCGAACGGCGGCTTGCGCACGGCGGTGGGCGGGGCCGTGCGGGCCGCGTCGTTGGCAGCAGCCTTGGGCACGACCTTGAGGTCGCGCACGGGGGGCTCGGGCGGCGCGGCCTCGAGCGGGGCATGGAAGACAGCGGAAACCATAGGGTGCTCCTTCTGCGGCGCTCAGGCCTTGACCTTGAAACCGTCGGCGTACTTGGCCGGATCCTTGCCGTCCCAGACCACGCCGTCCAGCAGGCGGCTGGTGCGCATCACGTCCTTGGGAATGCCGGCCTTGGCGGCCGTGGCGGCCTGCTTGTACAGGTCGATCTTGTTGATCTGCTTGGCCACGCCCAGGTAGTCCGGGTGCTCCTTGAGAAGGCCCCAGCGCTTGTGCTGGGTCAGGAACCACATGCCGTCCGAGAGGTAGGGCATGCCCACCATGCCGTCGTTGTAGAACTTCATGTAGTTCGGGTCGTCCCAGGTCTTGCCCAGGCCGTTCTGGTAGCGGCCCAGGATGCGCTGGTTGATCACGTCCACGCTGGTGTTGACGTAGGCCTTGTCGGCCACGGTCTCGGCCATCTTCATCTTGTTGGACAGGCTGGCGTCGATCCACATGCTGGCCTCCAGGATGGCGGCGACCACGGCGCGGCAGGTGTTCGGGTTCTTCTGCGCGAACTCGGCCGTCGTGCCCAGTGCCTTCTCGGGGTGGTCTTTCCAGATGTCCTGCGTGGTGACGGCGGTGATGCCGATGCCGTCGGCCACGGCGCGGTGGCCCCAGGGCTCGCCCACGCAGTAGCCATCCATGTTGCCGATGCGCATGTTGGCCACCATCTGGGGCGGCGGAACCGTGGTGATCTTGCTGTCCTTCATCGGGTTGATGCCCGCCGAGGCCAGCCAGTAGTACAGCCACATCGCGTGCGTGCCGGTCGGGAAGGTCTGGGCGAAGGTGTATTCGCGCTTGTCCTTGGCCATCAGCTGCGCCAGTGAGCCGGCGTCCACCGCGCCCTTGTCGGCCAGCTTCTTGGACAGCGTGATGGCCTGGCCGTTGTGGTTCAGGTTCATGAGTACGGCCATGTCCTTCTTGGGGCCGGAGACGCCCAGGTGCACGCCGTACACCAGGCCCCACAGCACATGGGCCATGTCGAGCTCGCCATTGACCAGCTTGTCGCGCACGCCGGGCCAGCTGGCCTCCTTGCTCGGGATGATCTTCACGCCGTACTTCTGATCGATGCCCAGCACCGAGGCCATGACCACGCTGGCGCAGTCGGTCAGCGGGATGAAGCCGATCTTCACTTCCTTCTTTTCGGGCGCGTCGGAGCCCGCGGCCCAGGCGCCGCGCGCGACCAGGTCGCCCAACAGCGCGGTGGTTGCCACGGCGCCGGCTTTGCGGATGAAGTCGCGCCGTGCCGGTGCCGGGCGGGGAAAGGCGGATGGGGTCATGCGAGCTCCTGCAATGAAAGGAAGCGGAAAAACAAAAACGGCGCCCATTTCTCGACCGCGCGTGCGCGGTACGGAGAAATGGACGCCGTTGTCCAGTTGGCTGGTGAGCCTGAAACCCTGGCCGCCTTTGGCCGGGATCGTGGCTCAGCCTATGCAGTTCGCGTGCCAACCTTCAGTTGGTGCACGATCGGTTGCAGCAACCTTTGTGAATCAATGACTTGGCGCTCCGACCCTGGACTGCTCAGCCGGGTGGCAGCGCGCAATCGTGGTGCATGGGCGCTTGGGCGGCACAAAACTTGTGCGGCGCAGCAGCTCGATCTCAGAGGTAGTCGGAGAGCGCCAGCACCGACTGCGCCACGTCCAGCAGCTTGCGGTTCTGGTTCATCGCGGTCTGGCGCAGCATCTTGTGAGCGTCCGCCTCGCTGAGCTTGCGAGTGGCCATCAAGAGGCCCTTGGCGCGTTCGATGATCTTGCGTTCGTTGAGCGAGGCACGCACGGTGTCCAGCTCGTCGGTCATCTGCTGCAGCCGGCGCGCCTGGTCCTGCACGAGGTCGAGGATGGAGCGCTCCAGGTGCGGCCCGTAGCTGGGCGCCGGCTCGCCGGTGTCGGCGCCTCCGGCCGCACGCACCAGCGCATCGCGGATGGCCTCGTGGTTGCGCAGTTCGTCGCGTGCCTTGGCGATGCGCGAGGCGCACAGCTGCAGCAGCTGGGCCGCCAGCAGCTCCTCGACGCCGCGCATGGCGTCGATGCGCTGCGTGCAGCAGTCGTACCAGCCCTGGGCCAGTTCCGGGTCGAGCAAGCCGTCGGCGCGTGGCGTGCAGCCGATGCGGCGCAGCCGTTCGAGTTCGGCCTGGGTACGCGTGTCCACGGCTGTGCGCCAGGCCGCCTGCGCCGCCGTATCCGAGAAGTCGAGCGCGATGCGAAAGCACCGCTCCTGTGATTCGATGAGTTCCAGCCACTGCTGGGCGCGGCCGCTCTCCATCTGGCCTTCGGCGAAGCAGGCGCCGCCGAAAGCGCGTTCCTGGCCGGCGAACTCCTTGCCCTGCATGAAGTTGAACAAGGCCACGAGCGCGCGCGAGATCTGCGGATCGGTCGCGCTGTCGGCGGCCTCGAACACCACTTGCAGCAAGCCGGCCACGAGCCGCACGAAGGCGGCCGTGGCCGCCTGTGGCGTGATCGCCAGGGCGGCGATGTCGCGGCGCAGCGCGGGCAGTCCGTCCAGCGCCTGCAGCACCGTGGCGATGCGCCCGAACAGCCGTGCGCCGTTGCGCACCGCGGTGCCCTGGGTGTCCATCGCGTCGAAATGCCGGCGCAGCTGCATGGCGGCGGCATCGCATTCGCGCAGCTGATCTTCGCGGGCCTGCGCGAAGCGGGTGCCGCGCGAGCCGAGCAGCAGGTTGGACAGCCCGCGCTCGCGCTGCAGCGCATGCACGAGCTGGCCGATCAAGCCCACCAGCTCGCCGGTGAGCGCGAGCTGTTCGAGGTCGCCGATCTCGCATTCGCGCGCGGCGATCAAAAAGTGCAGTCCAGATTTCATCGTGGTGGCCATGGAATTCAGAGCAACAACCGTGCCGCGCCCGCGGGCTCACTACACTCGCGCCCCATGCTGGTATTGGGATTCGAGTCTTCCTGCGACGAAACGGGCGTGGCGCTGGTGCAGTCGGAGGGCGCGCAGCTGCCGCGGCTGCTGGCGCACGCGCTGCACAGCCAGGTGCGCATGCACGCCGATTACGGCGGGGTGGTGCCCGAACTGGCCAGCCGCGACCACATCCGCCGTGCGTTGCCGCTGGCCGAGACCGTGCTGCGCGAGGCGGGCCGCAGTGTCGCCGAGGTCGATGTCGTCGCCTACACGCGCGGACCGGGCCTGGCAGGGGCGCTGCTCGTCGGCGCAGGTGTGGCGTGCGCGCTGGGGGCGGCGCTCGACAAACCCGTGCTGGGCGTGCACCACCTGGAAGGGCATTTGCTGTCGCCCTTCATGAGCGCCGATCCGCCGCAGTTTCCGTTCGTGGTGCTGCTCGTGTCCGGTGGCCACACGCAGCTCATGCGCGTGGACGGTGTGGGCCGCTACGCCATGCTGGGCGAGACCATCGACGACGCGGCTGGCGAGGCCTTCGACAAGTCGGCCAAGCTCTTGGGCCTGGGCTACCCAGGCGGACCGGCGTTGGCGCGCCTGGCCGAGCAGGGCGATGCCAAGGCCTTCGCGCTGCCGCGGCCGCTGCTGCACAGCGGCGATCTGGATTTCTCGTTCGCCGGCCTCAAGACTGCTGTGCTGACCCAGGCCAGGAAGCTCGGCGACGCGCTGCCCGAGCGCAGTGCCGACCTGGCGGCTTCCACGCAGGCCGCCATCGTCGACGTGCTGGTGCGCAAGTCGCTGGCCGCGCTCAAGGAGAGCGGGCTGCAGCGCCTGGTCGTGGCGGGTGGGGTGGGGGCGAACCGGGAACTGCGTGCGCAGCTCGATGCCGCGTGCGCGAAGAAGAAGGTGCGGGTGCATTACCCGGAGCTGGCGCTGTGCACCGACAACGGCGCCATGATCGCCATGGCCGCTGCCATGCGCATGCAGGCCGGCGTGCAACACGCCGACAGGCGTTACGCCTTCGACGTGAAGCCGCGCTGGCCGCTCGACGCGATCTGAGGGAGCAGACGGCGCCGGGCGGGGTGCGGAGCGCGGAGCAGCTTACTGGATGGCCAACGGGGTCACGTTGCTCTGCGGCAGCTTCTTGGCCAGCTTGAGCGTCAGCACACCGTTCTCCAGCGTCGCGCTGCTTGCAGCGGCATCGATCTCCAGCGGAAGTTCGTAGGCGGCCTTGACCTTGCGTGCTGCAGCCTCGGTGCTCTCGATGCGCACCACGGCGCCTTCGATGCCGATGTTTAGCTGGTCCTTGGCCACGCCGGGCAGGTCGACCGACAGCGTCCAGCTGTTCTCGTCCTGGCTCAGGCTGTGGCCCTTGGTGCCGCTTTGGCGCACGTAGGCGACGTCGTTGAAGAAGCGCTCGAAGCTGCGGTCCAGCGTGCGCAGTGCGGGGCTGTAGCTGGCCTGGCGGATGACGGGGGCGAAGAACATGGTGGAACTCCTGATCTCTTTACACTCCGCGGCTCTCACCGTGAGCGCCGCATGCCTCCAATCTGCGTGCAGCGCTTTGATTTTCAAGAGGATTTTTTGAATGCAGGTAGCACGTCGACGGGTCTTGAAAAGCGCTGCAGCAGCGCTATCTGTGACGGCCTTTCCGTTCGTGGCCGCACAGCCCGCACCCGTGCGCGTGGCCATGATCGAGACCTTGAGCGGCCCGTTCGCCAACACCGGCGAGGCCGTGTTCCGCAACCTCGTGTGGGCGGCAGAACGTGTGAATGCACGCGGCGGCGTGAACTTGTCCGGCGGTGCACGACCGCTGGCCATCACGCGCTACGACAGCAAGGGCCAGAACGAGGAGGCGCTGAGTGCACTGCGCTCGGCCATCGACGATGGCGTGGGTTTCGTGGCGCAGGGCAATTCGTCGGCGACGGCGGCAGCCTTGCTCGATGCGCTGAACAAGCACAACGAGCGCGAACCCAGGCGGCGCGCGCTGTTTCTGAACTACTCGGCCGTCGATCCGGTCCTGACCAACGAGCGCTGCAGCTTCTGGCACTTCCGCTTCGACGCCCATGCCGACATGCGCATGGCCGCGCTCATGGAGGTGCTGCGCGAGGACGAGACGGTCAAGAGCGCCTACCTGATCGGCCAGGACTACAGCTTCGGTCAGGCCGTGTTGCGCGAAGCGCGGCGGCAACTGCAGGTTCAACGGCCCGACATGGCCATCGTCGGTGACGAACTGCATCCCATGGGCCGCGTGAAGGACTTCCTGCCCTATGCGGCCAAGATCAAGGCCAGCGGCGCGGGCGCTGTCATCACGGGCAACTGGGGCAACGACCTCACGCTGCTGGTCAAGGCGGCGCGCGAGTCCGGCTTCGAGGGCAAGTTCTACACCTTCTACGGCAATGCGTTGGGTGCACCTGCGGCGCTCGGTGATGCCGGCATCGGCAAGGTCATCGCTGTGGCCGACTGGCTGCCCAACCTGCCGGGTGCAGCGAGCGAGGCCTTCTACCAGGCCTTCCGCCAGCGCTACCCAAAGCCTGCGGACGACTATGTCCACATGCGCATGCAGCTCATGGTCGAGGCCCTGGCCCAGGCCATCGAGAAGGCCGACAGCCTGGACGCCGTGAAAGTGGGGCTGGCGCTGGAGCAGGCGAGTGTCACGCTGCACGGACAGAGCGGCCGCATGCGGGCATCCGACCACCAGTTCCAGCAGACCCTGGTCGTGGGCGTGATGGACCGCCAGGGCGCGCCGGGCGTCAAGTTCGACGTGGAAGGCTCGGGCTACGGCTTTCGCGTGGTCAAGCAGGTCGCGGCCAGCCGCGCCGCGCTGCCGACCAGTTGCCAGATGGCGCGCCCGGCCGCTTGAGGCTCAGCTTGCGTAGCCGGCGCAGGCGCCGGCGTTGGGCCGGCCCTTGCATTCGCGGAGCAGCCGGCGTTCGCGTTCGCGGGCGCTTTCCTGCGTACTGCTCGGGATGAACTTGGGCGCGGCCGCTTTCCGCTTCGGCGGCGGGCCGTTCTCGGCCTTGGCGGCCGCGGCGGGCAGGGCCGTCCACAACCCCAGCGCCAGACAGGCCGCAGACAGCGGGATGGACATGTGCATGATGGTTTCTCCCAGGGACTGCGCAGTGTGTGCCACGCACGCCGCCGCTACCATGGCCCGCAGCGTGAACCATTGCCCAATCCCATGAGAAAAGCCATCCAAGACCTCGCCGAATCGCAGATCCGTGAGGTGGCCAATGCCGGCATCGGCCGCGACGACGTGCTGCCGTTCTGGTTCGGTGAGAGCGACGAGGTCACGCCCGCGTTCATCCGCGAGGCCGCCATCGAATCGCTGCAGCGCGGCGAGACCTTCTACGCCCACAACCTCGGCCTGCCGGAACTGCGCGAAGCCATCGCGGGCTACATGTCGGCATTGCATGGCGCGATCGCGACGGAACGCATCGCCGTCACCTCCGGTGGCGTCAATGCCTTGATGCTGGCCGTCCAGTGCCTGGTCGATCCGGGCGACGAGGTGGTTGCCGTGACACCGGTGTGGCCCAACCTCACGGCCCAGCCCCTCATCCTGGGCGCGCGCCTGCGCTGCGTGCCGCTACGGCCCGTGGATGGGCAATGGACATTGGACCTGGACGCGCTCCTGGCCGCCATCACCCCGGCCACGCGGCTGCTGATCGTCAATGCCCCGAACAATCCGACGGGCTGGACACTGCGCGCCGAAGAGCAGGCCGCGCTGCTCGCGCATTGCCGACGCACCGGCACCTGGATCCTGGCCGACGAGGTTTACGAACGCCTGTATTACGCGCCCGCAACGCTGGCCTGCGCGCCAAGTTTCCTCGACCAGGCGGAGCCCGACGACCGGCTGGTGGTCGTGCACAGCTTCTCCAAAAGCTTCTTGATGACGGGCTGGCGGCTCGGCTGGCTGGTGGTGCCCGCCACGCTGACCCAGGCCATGGGCAAGCTGATCGAGTTCAACACCTCCTGCGCCAGCGTGTTCACGCAGCGCGCTGCACTGGCCGCGCTGGCACGCCGTGACGAGGTCACGCCGCGCGTCGTGGAGCATTTGCGCCAGTGCCGTGACACGCTGGTGCCGCTGCTGGCCGCCATGCCGCAAGTGCGCGTGTCGGCGGCCCAAGGGGGCATGTACGCGTTCTTCCAGCTGGAAGGGGTCGACGATTCCCTGGCCGTGGCCAAGCGGCTGGTACGCGAGGCCGGCTTGGGGCTGGCGCCGGGCTCGGCCTTCGCCCCGCAGGCCCAGGGCTGGTTGCGTTGGTGCTTCGCCTCGCGCGACCCGCAGCGATTGGTCCAGGGCGCAGAGCGACTGGGCCGCTGGCTGAACGAGCAGCGAGCGTGAGCGATTCTGCATACCTACGTATTTGCACTTAATTGCATACATAAAAAAGCTGTTATCTTTTTGTTTCGTCACAAAACCAGGTGTATTCACCCGGAAACGTGAAATTTTTGTGTACTGCGTTACAACTCGCCGCTTTAAGATTTGTTCACTCTGGTGCCGAATCGGGTGTCCGGAGTTGAGCCGAGCAAGTTGTCTCCTACAGGTGTGCGATGGACCGAATTTCCGCGATGCGTGTGTTCAGTGAAGTGGTGACGCGTGGCAGCTTCACGGCGGCCGCCAACACCTTGGGCATGTCCAGGGCCATGGTGACCCGGCACATCGGCGAGCTCGAACGCTGGCTGGGCGCACGCCTGTTGCAACGCTCCACGCGCCGCCTGTCGCTGACCGAGGCGGGCGAGGCTTGCGTGGTGCGCAGCCGCCAACTGCTCGAACTCGTCAACGATGTGGAGCAGGTGGTCGGCCAGCGCGACACGGAGCCGCACGGCCAGATCCGCGTGCAGTGCAACCCCGCATTCGGCCAGGCCTACCTGTCCGCCATCTTGGTGGACTACCTCGCGAAGTACCCGCGCACCAAGATCGATCTGGTGCTCAGCGACCAGCCGCTCAATCTCGTCGACGAGCGCATCGACCTGGCCATCCGGATGACCAACGAGCTGGATCCCGCGCTGATCGCCAAAAAGCTCAGCACCTGCCGTGCCGTGCTGTGCTGCACGCCAGCCTACCTGGAAAAGAACGACGCTCCCAAGACGCCAGACGACCTGACGCAGCACAACTGCCTGTCCCATTCGCGCGTGGAAAAGAGCCAATGGAGCTTTTCGCGCCAGGGCGAGGAATGCCTGGTGCAGGTCTCGGGCAGTTTCAGTGCCAACGACACCATGAGTCTGGTGGAGGCGGTCCGCGCCGGCGGTGGCCTGGCCGTGTTGCCGAACTATGTCGTGGCGCCGATGCTGCGCGACGGCGAACTGGTCAGCGTGCTGCCCGACTGGCATGCCGACGAGCTGGGCATCTATGCGTTCTACATCTCGCGCCGCCACCAGCCGGCGAGCCTGCGCACGCTGCTCGATTTCCTGAATCAGCGCCTGGGCAGCACGCCGCTGTGGGAACGCTGATCAGCCTGACCGGAAGAATGCGTCCAGCGAAGGCAGTAGATCGGGGAAATCCGCGCTGAAGCGCGGGCGGTTCACGAAGTAGGCCTCGCAGGCCACCGCGAAGAATTCGTCCAGGCTTTTGCTGCCGTAGCTGTCCAGCCAGGGCAGTTCCCCACCGAAGCGTTCGGCGACCACCACTTGGTCGCAGAACTGCGCATAGGCTTGCTCCCAGATCTCGAACCACTGACGGCGTGCGTGGGCTGCGCTGCGCGCGCCCATGAAGCCGGGCGGCAGGGGAGGGCAGCCATCGGGCGCGCCATCGGCCATGTCGAGCTTGTGCGCGAACTCATGGATGACCACGTTGTAGCCTGCGCCCGCGCTGTCGCCCGCCTCGCGGACGGCCTGCCAGCTCAGCATCACCGGCCCCTGGTCCATGGCCTCGCCGGCCAGCACTTCGTCGTAGGCGTGGACCACGCCGGTCTCGTCGACGGTTTCACGGCGCGCGACGACGTCGCCGGGCTGCACCACGATGCCGACGAAGTCGGCGTACCAGCGCAGCACAGAGCCGCGGCCGGGCGTGCCGCCGCCCGGCCGGGCCGCGAGGTGCAGCAACGGCAGGCAGGCCTGGGCGGCGATGGCGATGGCCATTGAATCGGTGACCTGCAGGCCGTCGGCGCCGTGGAATTCCTTTTGGGCCAGGAACTCGGCGCTCAGCGCGCGCAGGCCTTGCTGCTCGTCGGGGGAAAGGGCCTGCAGAAAGCCATAGTCGGCCAGCACGGCCTGCCAGAGCGGATCGGGGATGGCGCGCGGCGCGCGCTGCCACCAGCGCTGCCACCAGCGCAGCAGCCGGCCCCAGCCGCCGCTCATGCAGCGGGTGTGACGGCGATGCGCCGGGGCGGGGCGTCGGTGGCCAGCCGCAGCAGTTCCAGCCGCGGCGGCTGGGCCGTCGCTTCCCAGTCGCTCATGACGATGCGCTGCAGGCCTTCGCCCAGGTCGTGGTCGGCCGGCATGTGGGTGTGGCCGTGGACCAGGGTGTCGCTCTGCGCGGCGCGCAGCCAGGCGCGGGCCGCGTCGGCATCGACGTCGGCATAGCCCAGGCCCTGGTCTTTGCGCTGTTCGCTGGCCTGGCGGATCTGCCGTGCCATCTGCCGACGCATGGCCAGTGGATGCTGCAGCGAGGCCTTCTGCCAGGCCGGGTTCTGCACCTGCAGGCGGAACCGCTGGTAGGCCACGTCGTCCAGGCACAGCGCATCGCCGTGGCTCAGCAGCCAGCGGCGGCCGCCGAAAACCAGCAGCGTGGGGTCGTGCAGCAACTGCATGCCGGTGGCGGCCAGCCCGGCGGCGCCGAACAGGAAGTCGCGGTTGCCATGCATGAAGTACACGGGCCGCTGCGCCGCCACGGAACGGATCACTTCGGCGCACTGCCGTTCGAACTGCCCGAGCGGACTGTCGTCGCCCACGGCCGGGTCGAGCGCATCGTCGCCGACCCAGACCTCGAACAGGTCACCCAGCATGAACAGCGCATCGGCGCGGCTTAGCGTGACGGCCTGTCGCCAAGCGGCGAACGTGGCCGGCTCCTCCGGACGCAGGTGCACATCGGACAGCAGTTCGATGCAGCGCCAGTCGCTGGGCGCGACGAGTTCGGCGAACGTCGGCAGGGCCGGCTGCGGCTGCATCAGAGTGCGACGGCCTTCTCGATGACCACGTCTTCCTGCGGCACGTCGTCGTGGAAACCCTTGCGGCCCGTCTTCACGGCCTTGATCTTGTCGACGATCTCGGTGCCGCCGACGACCTTGCCGAACACGGCGTAGCCCCAGCCCTGGGCCGAGGGTGCGGTGTGGTTCAGAAAGGCGTTGTCGACCACGTTGATGAAGAACTGCGCCGTGGCCGAGTGCGGGTCGTTGGTGCGCGCCATGGCCAGGGTGTACTTGTCGTTCTTCAGGCCGTTGTTGGCCTCGTTGTTGATCGGCGCATCCGTGGCCTTTTGCTTCATGCCGGGCTCGAAGCCACCGCCCTGGACCATGAAGCCCGGGATCACGCGGTGAAAGATGGTGTTGTCGTAGTGGCCCTTCTTCACGTAGGCCAGGAAGTTCTCGGCGGACTTGGGCGCCTTCTCGGCGTCCAGTTCGATCGTGATGACGCCGTAGTTGGCAATGTGCAGTTCGACTCGGGGTTGGCTCATGTCATTTCACCAGGGTTGCGGATTGGATGAGGATGGGCGTCTGCGGCGCATCCGTTGGGAAGGGGCCGCCCGGGCCGGTCGGCACGGCCTTGATCTTTTGTACCACGTCCATGCCGGCGACGACCTTGCCGAACACCGTGTAACCATAGAGCTGCGGCGCACCCACCAGCTGGGCGCGCGGCACGTTCTCGTAGGTGCGGCCCTGGTAGGTGAACTTGGCGACCGGGTCGCCGTCGGGGATCTGCACCGGATCGAGAAAGGCGTTGTCGGCCACGTTGATGAAGAACTGCGACGAAGCCGAGTTCGGATCGTTGGTGCGCGCCATGGCCAGCGTGCCGACCACGTTGCGCGGGCCGCCCTTGGCCAGCGCGGCGCGGCCTTCGTGTTCGACCGGCGCACGCGTGGCCTTTTCCTTGTAGTTCTTGTCGTAGCCGCCGCCCTGGACCATGAAGTTCGGGATCACGCGGTGGAAGATCGTGCCGTCGTAGTGCTTGTCGCGCACGTACTGGAGGAAGTTCTCCACCGTCTTGGGCGCCTTGTCGGGGTAGACCTCGACCGTGAAGTCGCCCGCGCTGGTCTTGAACAGCACGCGCGGTGCATCGGCGGCATGGCTCAAGGGCGCAAGCGCGAGGCCGGCAGCCAGCACGAGGGCGCGGCGCGACAGTGAAAGCAGACGAGCGGTCATGTGGGACGGGGGTGGTGGAATGCGAAGACGTGCCGCGGCAGGCGGCACGTGGCGAGCGGGCGCGGCTTACTTGCCGCTGGCGCGCGGCTTGGCGGACTGGGGCGCCAGCATGGTCGTCAGTGCCGCGACCTTCTGCGTGGCTTGCGGGTTGTTGGCCTGCAACTGCAACGAGCGGCTGTACGACTGGCTCGCCAGCTTGGCGTAGACGTCGCCCAGGTTCTCGTGCGCGGTGGCGTAGTTCGGGTTCAGGCGGATCGCCATCTCCAGCGCCGCGCGCGCCTTGTCGTACTGGTTCTGGCCGGCGTACAGCACGGCCAGGTTGTTGTAGGGCTCGGGCAGTTCGGGGAATTCCTGCGTGATCTGCGTGAGGGTCTCGACCGCTTCCTCGGGCTTGCCCTGCTCGGTCTGCACCACGCTCTTCAGAAAGCGCATCTGCGGATCGCGCGGTTTGCCGGCCAGGTACTGCTCGACCTTGGCGCTGGCTTCGGTCAGCTTGCCGGCGCGCACGAGTTGGCCGACCTCGGCATAAGGGTCGGCTTGCGCGATGGCCGCCTGGCCGGCCCAGGCCGCGCCAGCGATGGCGAACACGCGCGCCAAATGCAGGGCGGAAGGCAGGATGCGGGATAGCGCTTGCTTCATAGAACCTCTTGCTGCAATACGTAAAGACAGCCTGCGCACGCGGCTATAGAATGCCGGCGATTCTAGCCGAGGGGGGTGTGCGGCCCGGCGCAGCGCCAGCGCGGCCACCCTTGTGAACAAGCGGGCCAGGACGGCCCGATCGACCCCCAGGATGTCCCCGAACAGTCCTGTGTTTTCCCGGATTCCATGAGTTTGCGCATCTACAACACGCTGACGCGTGCGTTGGACGTTTTTTCGCCGATCGAGCCCGGCCATGTCCGCATGTACGTCTGCGGCATGACCATCTACGACCTGTGCCATGTGGGCCATGCCCGCATGATGATGGCCTTCGACGTGGTGCAGCGCTGGCTCAAGTGCAGCGGCCTGCGCGTGACCTACGTGCGCAACATCACCGACATCGACGACAAGATCATCCGCCGTGCCGTGGAGCGTGGCATCACGATCCGTGCGCTGACCGACGAGATGACGGCGGCCATGCACGCCGACATCGGCGCCCTGGGCATCGAGCCGCCCACGCACGAGCCGCGCGCCACCGAGTACGTGCCGCAGATGCTGGGCCTGATCGAGACGCTGGAGGGCAAGGCGCTGGCCTACCGCGCCAACAGCGGCGATGTGAACTTCTCCGTGCGCAAGTTTCCGGGCTACGGCAAGCTGTCCGGCAAGTCGCTGGACGAACTGCGTGCGGGCGAGCGCGTGGCCGTGCTCGATGGCAAGGACGACCCGCTGGACTTCGTGCTCTGGAAGGCCGCCAAGCCCGAGGAGCCCGCGGATGCGCAATGGGACAGTCCCTTCGGCCGTGGCCGGCCCGGCTGGCACATCGAATGCTCGGCCATGAGCTGCGCGCTGCTGGGCGAGAGCTTCGACCTGCACGGTGGCGGTGCCGACCTGCAGTTTCCGCACCACGAGAACGAGATTGCGCAGAGCGAAGGCGCCAGCGGCAAGCCATTGGCGCGCTTCTGGGTGCACAACGGCTTCGTGCGCGTGGACAACGAGAAGATGTCCAAGAGCCTCGGAAACTTCTTCACGATCCGCGACGTGCTCAAGAAGTACGACGCCGAGACGCTGCGCTTCTTCATGGTGCGCACGCACTACCGCAGCCCGCTCAACTACAGCGACGCGCATCTGGACGACGCCCGCAGTGCGCTGCGCCGGCTCTACACGGCGCTGGAGTCGGTGGCCCCGGCCGAGCTGGCGATCGACTGGTCCCAGCCGCACGCCGCCCGCTTCAAGGCCGCGATGGACGAGGACTTCGGCACACCCGAGGCTGTGGCCGTGCTGTTCGACCTCGCAGCCGAGGTCAACCGCACGCGGTCTGCCGAGACCGCTGGATTGCTCAAGGCTTTGGCCGGTACGCTGGGTTTGCTGCAGGGCGACCCGGTCGCGTTCAAGCGGTGGCGCCCCGCCGATGCGGTGGAAGGCAGAGCAGCCGGCCTGACGCCCGAGACCATCACCGCGCAGATCGCCGCCCGCGCTGCCGCCAAGGCTGCCCGCGACTTCGCCGAGGCCGACCGCATCCGCAAGAGCCTGCTGGAGCAGGGCATCGTGCTCAAGGACAGCCCGACCGGAACCACCTGGGAGGCCGCGCAGTGATGCATGCTCCCCTGGCGCCGCGCGCTGTCGCGGCGAGGATGGCCCATGGCAGCTAGGGCGCGCAAGATGGCCGACATGCCCGTGGTGCAGGTCTACACGCCGGAGTACTGGCAGGACGCCTGCCGCCACCTGGTGCGCAAGGACCGCGTCATGAAGCGGCTGATCCCGCAGTTCGGCGACGCCTGCCTGGAAACGCGCGGCGACGCCTTCATCACGCTGGCCCGCAGCATCGTCGGCCAGCAGGTCTCGGTGAAGGCCGCGCAGACCGTGTGGGACCGCTTCGCACTGCTACCGCGCCAGCTGACGCCGGCCAGCGTGCTCAAGCTCAAGGTCGACGACATGCGCGCGGCCGGCCTGTCGGCCCGCAAGGTCGAGTACCTGGTCGACCTGGCCCTGCATTTCGAATCCGGCGCGCTGCACGTGCGCGACTGGCACGCGATGGAGGACGAAGCCATCATCGCCGAGCTCGTCGCGATCCGCGGCATCGGCCGCTGGACCGCCGAGATGTTCCTGATCTTCCACCTGATGCGGCCCAACGTGCTGCCGCTGGACGACATCGGGCTCATCAACGGCGTGAGCCAGAACTACTTTTCCGGAGACCCTGTGAGCCGCAGCGACCTGCGCGAAGTGGCGGCCGCCTGGGCCCCCTTCGCCAGCGTGGCCACTTGGTATATTTGGCGATCACTCGACCCGCTGCCGGTCGGGTACTGAACAGGAAAGAAGGAGAGCGGCTTTGCCCAAAAGAACCTTCCTCGATTTCGAACAGCCCATTGCGGACCTCGAATCCAAGATCGAAGAGCTGCGCTACGTGCAGACCGAGTCCGCCGTCGACATCTCCGCCGAGATCGACCAGCTCGGCAAGAAGAGTCTGCAGCTGACCCGCGACATCTACGGCGTGCTGACGCCGTGGCAGATCACCAAGATCGCGCGCCATGCCGAGCGGCCTTACACGCTCGACTACGTGAACGAGATCTTCACCGACTTCGTCGAGATGCACGGCGACCGGCACTTCGCCGACGACCTGTCCATCGTCGGCGGGCTGGCGCGCTTCAACGGCCATGCCTGCATGGTGCTGGGCCACCAGAAGGGCCGCGACACCAAGGAACGTGCGCTGCGCAACTTCGGCATGACCAAGCCCGAGGGCTACCGCAAGGCCCTGCGGCTCATGAAGACGGCCGAGAAGTTCAAGCTGCCCGTGTTCACCTTCGTCGACACGCCGGGTGCCTACCCGGGCATCGATGCCGAAGAGCGCGGCCAGTCCGAGGCCATCGGCCGCAACATCTACGAGATGGCGCAGCTCGAGGTGCCCATCATCACGACCATCATCGGCGAGGGCGGCTCCGGCGGTGCGCTGGCCATCGCGGTGGCCGACCAGGTGCTGATGCTGCAGTACTCGATCTATTCGGTGATCAGCCCCGAGGGCTGCGCCTCGATTCTGTGGAAGACCTCCGACCGCGCGCAGGACGCAGCCGATGCGCTGGGCATCACGGCGCACCGGCTCAAGGCCCTGGGCCTGATCGACAAGATCGTCAACGAGCCCGTGGGCGGCGCGCACCGCGACCACAAGCAGATGGCGGCCTTCCTCAAGCGCGGCCTCAACGACGCGTTCCGCCAGGTCAGCGACCTCAAGGTCAAGGAACTGGTGGACCGGCGCTACGAGCGGCTGCAGAGCTACGGCCGCTTCAACGACACCAAGGCCGACAAGTAGGCCGGCGATGGCAGGCGCCGCACCGCTGCATGTGAGCCGTGGACTGGAACGCCTGCCGGCACTGTGTGCCGCCGCTGGCTGCCAGCTGCCAGAGGGGCTGCAGCGCTTCTATTTCCTGCGCCACGGGCAGACCGCGCGCAATGCGCTGCGCATCTTCCAGAGCATCGATGAGCCGCTCAACGAGACCGGCTTGGCCCAGGCCGAGCAGGCCGCGGCGTGGCTGGCCGAGGAACTGGCCGGCAGCACAGGCGTGCACATCGTCTGCAGCGATGCGCCGCGCGCGCTGACCACGGCGCGCATGGTCGCGCGCCGGCTTGCGCACGAGGAACGCCTGCATGCGGGCCTGCGCGAGCGCCATTTCGGCGCGTTGATCGGCACCTCGTCGGCCCACATCGACTGGGATTGCGCGCCCGAGGGCGGCGAGACGCTGGACCAGTTCGTCCACCGTACGCTGGTCGCCCTGGCCGAAGCCGTGGCCCATCCAGCGCCCGTGGTGGTCGTGGCCCATGGCGGCACGCTGCACGTGCTGGCCTGCGCGCTGGGCGTGGTGCTGGATGCGGCGCTGCTTGCCAACGCCACGCCGCTGCGCTTCGACCGTGCAGGGGTCGGCTGGGCCGTCACGCGGCTGGGCAGCGCAGCCCCGGCGGAAGCCGCACCCAATCTGGCCTGAGCCCTGGCGATGGCCGCTACGGGCCTGTACCTGTTCGACACGGCCATCGGCCGCTGTGGCATCGGCTGGGGCCCGCGTGGCATCGCTTCCGTGCAGTTGCCCGACCGCAGCGAATCGCGGCTGCTGGCCCGGCTGCGCCAGCGCCTGCCCGGCGCGCAGATCGCTTCACCGCCCGAGGCCGTGCGCGGCGCGGCCGAACGCACGACCGCGCTGCTCGCTGGCGCGCGGGACGACCTGCTGGACATCGCGCTCGACATGGACGGCATCGCGCCCTTCCACCAGGCCGTCTACGCGCGCGCCCGCGCGATCCCGCCGGGCCGCACCATCACCTACGGCGAACTCGCGGCCGACATCGGCGAGCCCGGTGCCGCGCGTGCGGTCGGCCAGGCCCTGGGCCTCAACCCCTTCGCCCCCATCGTGCCCTGCCACCGCATCCTCGCGGCCGGTGCGCGCTCGGGCGGCTTCTCGGCGCCCGGCGGCGTGGACACCAAGCTGCGCATGCTGCTGGCCGAGCACGCCGCGTTCGGCGAACCGGGCCTGTTCGACTGATCAGCTGAACTTGGGCGCGCGCTTCTCGATGAAGGCGCGCACGGCTTCCTCGTGGTCTGCCGTCTTGTGCGCGATGGCCTGGTAGCCGGCCGACATTTCCAGCAAGGACTCCAGCGTGCTGTTCTGGCCTTCGCGCAGCAGCCGCTTGGTCATGCGCAGCACACCGCCCGGGTTGGCCGCGATCTTGGCCGCCAGCGCGCGTGCCTCGGCCATGAGCGCCTCGGCCGGCACCACACGCGACACCAGCCCGCAGGCCAAGGCCTGCTGCGCGTTGAGCGCCTCGCCCGTGAAGGCCATCTCGGCCGCCTTGGACATGCCGACCGCGCGCGGCAGCAGCCAGGCCCCGCCGTCACCGGGCACGATGCCGACCTTCACGAAGCTTTCGGCGAAGGTGGCGTTCTCGGACGCGATGCGGATGTCGCACATGCAGGTCAGGTCCAGCCCCGCGCCGATGGCCGGGCCGTTGATGGCGCAGATGGTCGGCACGTCCAGGTGGTAGAGCGCCTTGGGAATGCGCTGGATGCCGTTGCGGTACTCCTCGCGGATCACCTCGGGCGACAAGGTGCTGCCGAAGAAGCGCTGCATGTCCTTGACGTTGCCGCCCGAGCTGAACACGGGGCCGGTGCCCGTGATGATGACGGCGCGCACCGAGGTGTCGCGGCGGATCGCGTCGCAGGCCTGCATGAACTCGTCGACGGCCGTGTTGCCGGTCAGCGCGTTGCGCGTTTCCGGCTGGTTCATGGTCAGGATCAGGATGGCGCCGTCGCGCTCGGTGGTCAGGAAGCTCATGTTCTGTTTTCCGGTGAATCGTCCACGGCGCTGCGCACCGTCCCTTGCGTCTGGAACGCAGCGGAGCTGGTGGCCGCGGAGCAGGCCAAGTCAGGGCACCCGCGGAACTGGCTCTGCCAGGCCGCTGGGTGCGCCCCCTTCGCGCAGCAGAAGGGGGAGCGGCGAAGCCGCCTGGGGGTTGTCATGCGAGTTCCGTGGCGGCGCGGATCGTATCGAGCACGAGGGCCTCGCCGCTGTCCAGGTGGCGACGGCCGGCCACGCCGTGCCAGTAGGACTCGCTGCCGGCGGCCTGGCGCCACGCGTGCAATCGGCGCGTGTAGAGCTGCAGGTCGAACTCGGCCGTGAAGCCGATCGCGCCGTGGATGGCGTGGGCCATGCCGGCCACCTCGAGCGCGGCTTCGCTGGTGCGGGCCTTGGCAATGGCCACGTGCAGCGCTTCGGGGACGAGGTCGGTGGCGCGGCAGCCCAGTTGCGCAGCCGTGCGCGCGGCGAACACATGCTCGGCCATGACCGCGAGCTGGTGCTGGATCGCCTGGAACTTGCCGATGGGCCGGCCGAATTGCTGGCGCTCGTTGGCATAGGCCAGCGTGCGGTCGAACGCGGCACGCAGGGCGCCGGCCAGCTGGGCGGCGTACAGCACCGCCTGCAGCAGGTGCAGTGCCTTGGCATCGCCCTGGACGGGGGTGCCGGCCTCCCAGGCCTGAGCGGGCCAGCGCAGCGCCACGTCGAGCACGAAACCGGCAGGCAGGGCCTGGGCGGTGGCCACGGGCAGCAGCCGCACGGCACCGCCTCGCGCCACCAGCACCTGGTCGGCCACGCGGCCTGTGCGCACCAGCGGGCAGACCAGCTCGCCGTTGCCGGCTTCGGCCTCGGCGAACACGGTGCTGCCGCTTGGTGCGGCCACGCCGGCGCGCGCCAGCCAGCCGCGCGCGAGCACGGTCTCGCCCAGTGGCACGGGCAGGGCATGCGTGCCGCACAGGCTCAACACACCGAAGACCTCGTGCAGCGCCAGGCCCGCGCCGCCCTGGGCTTCAGGCACCAGCGCGTCGGCGAAGCCGGCCTGCTCGATGGCCTGCCAGAGCGTGCGGTGGTCGCCGCCGGCCTCCATGGCGCGCACGGCATCAGGGGTGGAGAGGTCACGCAGCAGTTGCGCGACCGCGTCGGAAAACAAGTCGTCCATGGTCTCCTCGTCCTTCTCAGCGCAGGCCCAGGCCGCGCGCGATCATGCCGCGCAGGATCTCGCGCGTGCCGCCACGCAGCGAGAACGAAGGCGCGACCTGGGTCACGTAGTCCAGCGTCTGCAGCAGTCCCAGCGGCACGCTGCCCTCGGGCCGCGAGAACAGGTCGTCGGCGATGGCCGCCGGGATCAGCTGCTCCACGCCCGTGCCCAGGTCCTTGACCAGCGCGGCCTCGACCAGCGGGCTCTCGCCGCGCGTGAGCCTCTCGGTCACGGCCACCGACATGGCGCGCAGCGGCGCCAGCGCACAGACGATGCGGCCGGCCAGGCGTTCGGCTGCGGGCGTGCGGCCGTCCTGGCGCACCCAGGTCGCCCATTGGTCGAACAGCACGATGCTGGAGAACAGCCGCTCGGGCCCGCTGCGCTCGAAGGCCAGTTCGGCATTGACCTGCTCCCAGCCCTTGCCCTCGGCGCCGACCAGCGCGTCTGGGTCCAGCTGCACGTTGTCGAAGAACACCTCGCAAAAGTGCGCGTCGCCCGACTGGTCGGTGATGGGCCGCACGCGCACGCCCGGCGCCTTCAGGTCCACGATCAGCTGCGACAGGCCCTTCTGCCGGTCCTCGGGCGCGCCCGAGGTGCGCACCAGCGCGATCATGTGGCTGCAGTGGTGGGCGTTGGTGGTCCAGATCTTCTGGCCGTTGAGCAGCCAGCCTGTGCCGTTGGGCGTGGCGCGCGTGCGCACGCTGGCCAGGTCGGAGCCGGCGCCAGGCTCGCTCATGCCGATGCAGAAGTAGGACTCGCCGCGGCAGATCGGCGGCACGTAGCGCTGCTTCTGGGCCTCGGTGCCGTAGCGCAGGATCAGCGGTGCGCTCTGGCGGTCGGCGATCCAGTGCGAGCCCACGGGCGCGCCCCAGTTCAGGAACTCCTCGACCAGCACGTAGCGCGCAAAGGCGCTGCGTCCGCCACCGCCATAGGCCGGCGGCAGCGTGATGCCGAGCCAGCCCTGGGCGCCCAGCTTGCGGCTGAAGGCCGGGTCGTAGCCGCTCCAGGATTTGGCGCGCACGTGGGCGGGCACGTCCTTCAAGGCCTCGGCCAGGAAGGCGCGCACGGGGGCGCGCAGGGCCTCGTCCTCGGGGGGGATTTCTGTCAGGGTCAGGGAATCAAGTGCGCTCATCCCAAGGCACCTTTCTGTTGAAGTTCATCGATGTCGTTCTCGCTCATGTTGAGGACGTCGTGCAGCACCGCGCGCGTGTGCTGGCCCAGCTGGGGCGGGGCCTCGCGGTACTGCACGGGCGTGTCCGACATCCTGATGGGGTTGGCCACCAGCGCCACCTCGGCGCCGGCCGCGTGCGGCATGGCCATCTGCAGGCCGCGCGCGCGCACCTGCGGGTCGGCGAATACATCGGCGATGGTGTTGATGGGCCCGCAGGGCACGCCGGCCTTCTCGAGCAGCGCGATCCATTCGGCCGTGGTCCGTTGCACCGTGGCCGAACGCAGCAGCGGGATCAGCACCTCGCGGTGCTGCAGCCGGTCCGCGTTGCGCACGAAACGCGGGTCGCTCGCCCATTCGGGGTGGCCGGCCGCCGCGCAAAAGCGCGCGTACTGGCCGTCGTTGCCCGTGGCCAGGATCATGTGGCCGTCGGCGGTCGGGAAGTCCTGGTAGGGCACGGTGTTGGGATGCGCGTTGCCCATGCGCTGGGGCGCCTGGCCGCTGTGCAGGTAGTTCATGGCCTGGTTGGCGAGGCAGGCCACGCCCACGTCGAGCAGCGCAAGGTCGATGGACTGGCCGCGGCCCGTGCGCGCCCTGGCGTGCAGCGCGGCCTGGATGGCGTTGGCCGCGTACAGGCCGGTCAGGATGTCGGTCAGCGCCACGCCCACCTTCATGGGGCCTGCGCCGGGCGCGCCGTCGGGCTGGCCCGTGATGCTCATGAGCCCGCCCATGCCCTGGATCAGGAAGTCGTAGCCCGCGCGCTGCGCGTAGGGGCCGGTCTGGCCGAAGCCCGTGATCGAGCAGTAGACCAGGCGCGGGTTCAGCGCCGACAGCGTCGCGTAGTCCAGGCCGTAGGAGGCCAGGCTGCCGGTCTTGAAGTTCTCGACCACCACGTCGCTCTGCTGCGCGAGTTCCTGCAGCAGCCGCTGGCCCGCGGGCGTCTGCATGTCCACCGTGATCGAGCGCTTGTTGCGGTTGGTGCAGAGGTAGTAGGCCGCGTCCGTGGTCGGCGCGCCCTGGCCGTCGCGCACGAAGGGCGGGCCCCAGGTGCGCGTGTCGTCGCCGCTGCCTGGGCGCTCGACCTTGATGACCTCGGCGCCCAGGTCGCCGAGCAACTGCGCGGCCCAGGGGCCGGCCAGCACGCGCGAGAGGTCCAGCACGCGGATGCCCGCGAGGGCGCCTTGCGCCTGTGTCATTGCAGCTCGACCTTGGCCTGGCTCGCGATGCGCTTCCACAGCCGGATCTCCTCGGCCTGGAAGGCACGCATCTCCTGCGGGCCGCCCTGCATGACCTCGGCGCCGATGCGCTCGTAGAAGGCGCGCGTCTCGGGCATGCGTTCGATCTGCGTGAGCAGCGCAGCCAGCTTGTCGGCCTCGGCCTTGGGCGTCTTGGCCGACACCATGGCGCCGACCCAGGTGTAGGCCGTGAAGCCCGCCAGGCCCGCTTCCGTGGCGGTGGCGACCTCGGGCAGCGCAGC
Source organism: Pseudorhodoferax aquiterrae (assembly GCF_014652235.1). Lineage (GTDB taxonomy): Bacteria > Pseudomonadota > Gammaproteobacteria > Burkholderiales > Burkholderiaceae_C > Pseudorhodoferax > Pseudorhodoferax aquiterrae. The sequence goes on along the minus strand of NZ_BMYK01000038.1, from coordinate 2,493 downwards.
GGTGCGCTTGTCGGACGCCACGGCCAGCGCGCGGATGCGCCCACCCTTGACCATCTCCTGCGCGCTCGTCATCTCGGCGAAGGCCAGCTCCACGGTGCCGGCCGCGACCGCCGCCACGGCCTCGTTGGCGCCCTTGAAGGGCACGTGCGTGGTCTGCACCTTGGCCGTGTCGTTGAACAGTTCGGCCATGAGCTGGTAGCCGGCCGAGCCGGCGCCGTAGTTGAGCGCGGTCGGCTTTGCCTTGGCTGCGGCGATCAGCTCGGCCAGGGTCTTGTGCGGCGAGCTGCCCGGCACGATCAGCAGCGCCGGCGAGCGCATCATCATGCTGAGCGGCGCGAAGTCCGTGACCGGGTCGTAGGGCAGGGACTTGAACAGCGCCACGTTGACGGCCAGCGTCGAGTTGCTGCCGACGAAGACCGTGTAGCCGTCGGCCGGCGCGGCCAGCACGGCCTGCACCGCGAGGAAGCCGTTGGCGCCGGCCTTGTTCTCCACCACCACGGGCTGGCCCGTCAGCGCCGAGAGCTTTTGGCCGAAGTAGCGGGCCGAGGTGTCGGTGCCGCTGCCGGGCGGGAAGGGCACGACGAACTTGATCGGCTTGTGCGGGAAGTCCTGGGCCTGGGCCGGCATGCCGGCAAGACAGCTCAGGGCGGCGGCGAGGGCCAGCAGGGCGCGGCGGTGCGGCATGCGCTTGTCTCCATCATTCTGGTGGCGCCGACCATAGCGCCGCCCCTATAGGGCGTCCAATACCGATTTGGGGCCATCTGATACCGGCATCGAATCAGGCGGGCGGGCCCTGCGGTCTGTCACGCCGGCAGCGCGGCGACAATGCCGCGATGACCCAAGGCAAGCGCATTTCCACAGACATCGGCGACCACGCCTTGCAGACCATCCGGGCACTGGGGGCGGCGGCCAAGGCCGCGCGGCTCGCGGCAGGCGAGGGCCAGGCCGCTGCGGCCGCGCGCCTGGGCGTGCACGTGCAGACCATCGGCCGCGTCGAGGCGGGCGAGCCCGGCGTGTCCATCGGCCACATGGTCGGCCTGCTGGCGCTCTACGGCGTCGTGGTCCGGCCGCAAGCGCCGCAGGACCGCTGAGCCATGGCGCCCCATCCACAGGCGGGCGGCGCCGCGGCGCTGCGCACGCTCGCGAACGGCGTGCGCCTGCTCGCCGTTCCCATGCCGCATGTGCAGAGCGTCAGTGTGGGCGTCTTCTTGCGGGTCGGATCCCGCGACGAGACGCCGGCCACCAACGGCATCGGCCATGTGCTGGAGCACATGGCGTTCAAGGGCACCGCCACGCGCTCCGTGCAGGCGATCAATCTGGACGCCGAGCGGCTGGGCGCCGATGTCAACGCGTTCACCGGCAAGGATGCCACGGGCTACTTCATGACGGGCCTGGGCCGGCATGCCGGGCAGCTCTTGCGCATGACGGCCGACATCGTGCTGAACAGCACCTTCCCCGCGCACGAGCTGCAGCGCGAACTGCAGGTGATCCGCCAGGAGGCCATCGAGTACGACGAGGATCCGCAGGACAGCGCCGACGACCTCCTGGACCGTGCCATCTGGGGCGATGCCCCCATGGGCATGCCCGTGATCGGCACCCTCGCCAACATCGAAGGCTTCTCACGCGACGACCTGCTGCGCCACGTGCAATCGCACTACGTGGCGGACAAGACCGTCGTCGCCGCGGCCGGCAACTTCGACGTCGCGGCCTGGATGGCGCTCGCGGCGGAGCTCTTCGGCGCGATGCCCACAGCGCACGATCCCTCGGCCACAAGGCCTCCGGCGCCGGCGGCCTATGTCGGTCAGGCCGTGGTGCGGCGCTTCACGCAGGTCTCGCAGGTGTTTTTGAACATCGCCTACCCGGTGGCGCCGGCGCGGCCTGATGCGATGTCCCAGCAGCGCTGGCGCCTCGTGGCGGCGGTGGCCGCGAACCTGTTCGGCGGCGGCATGTCCTCGCCCCTGGTCGACACGGTGCGGGAAAAGCTCGGCCTGGCCTACACCGCCGAAGCCACGATCGACAAGGGTGACGTCTGGGCCAACTTCGTCGTGCACGCGGTGACGACCCCGGACAAGCTGGACGCGCTGGTCGCGGCCACCGGCGAACTGCTGCGCGCGCAGGCGGCAGCGGTCGATCCCGTGCACCTGGAGCGGGCCAAGAACCAGCTGGCCGTGGCGCGCGTGCGTGCCGCGGAACGCACCTATGCCACGATGGAGCAAGCCGTCGAAGAACTGCAGGCCAGTGGCAGCGTGCTGTCGCTGGCCGACGCGCTGGCCACGGTCGATGACATCGGCGCGGACGAAGTGCGCGCGATGTTCCAGCGCATGCTGGCCCATGCGCCGGCGCTGGCGATCACGGGCAAAGGCGCCAGTGCACGGAGTGCGCGGCAGCTGGCCGCGCGCCTGTCGGGATCCGGCCCCGGACGGACCCGGTCGGCAGCGCCTTAGCCCGGATCTTTCGTGAAGAAGGGGTCGGCAGCCTCGTGCCGAGGCGCGT
>NZ_BMYK01000037.1 GCF_014652235.1 Pseudorhodoferax aquiterrae | reverse complement strand
GTGCTAGCTTTGCGTACCGTCACTTATTGCACTGAAAACGAGGAGACCCCGGCTCGGAAACAGCCGACTTCTGGGCGGCGGACCTGGACAACGCCGAGAACAAGCGCTTCGTCAAGGAATTCAATGCCAAGTACGGCCGCCTGCCGTCGAACTACGCCGCGACGTCCTACGACATGGTCACGCAGCTGAAGGCCGCCGTGGACGAACTGGGCGGCAACACCAAGGAAGCCGCGAAGCTGAGCGCGGCGCTGCGCAAGGCGGCCTACCGGTCCGTTCGCGGGGTCCAGTACCGGATCGGAAAGAACGGCTTCCCGGTCGACCGGTTCGTCGCGGTCGAAGTCGATGGAAGCGGACCCGTCTGGAGCCTCAAGTCCAAGGAGGTCGTGCTCGAGGGCACGGCCGATCCGCACCTGGCGGCTTGTCCGCTGTAGGCGAGAGGCGGCCGTGCCCGGTCGGGTGGCGCCGCCGCGCGGCGCGCCCCCGCAAGGGCCGCCCGTGTCCACCCCGTTTGTTCAGAAAGAGGATCCGAGCCACCATGTCGCAGTCAACTTCGCTGCCGAATCACGAGATGGGCGCCCGCAGCTACGGCCTGCACATTGCCGGCGAGGCCGTCGCGGCCGAGCCGGGACGTACCTTCGAGTCCTTCAACCCCACGACCGGGCGGCGCTGGGGCGACTTCGCCATCGCCGGCGCCGACCAGGTGGACCGGGCGGTGACGGCGGCCGCCAAGGCATTCCGCGGCCCCTGGTCCCGCATGTCCGCGACCGAGCGCGGCCGGCTGCTGATGCGCTGGGGCGACGCGATCGCGGAGAACGCGATGCACATCGGCGCGCTCGAGGCGACGCAGAACGGCAAGCTGGCCTCGGAGATGCAGACCCAGGCGCGCATCGTGCGCGACTGGCTCTGCTACTTCGGCGGCATGGCCGACAAGATCGAGGGCGCGGTCATTCCGGTCGCGCAGACGTCGGTGCTCAACTACACGCTCAAGGAGCCCCTGGGCGTGGTGGCCGTCATCGTGCCCTGGAACTCTCCGACGCTGCTGATGATCGAGTCGGCCGCGCCCGCGCTCGCCGCGGGCAACACCATCGTCGTCAAGCCCAGCGAGGTGACGTCGGCCTCGGCGATCGAGATCGCCCGGCTGGCGGAAAGCGTCGGCATCCCCCCCGGCGTCCTCAACGTCGTGACGGGGCTGAGGGAAACCGGGGAGGCGCTCGTCGGACACCCGCAGGTCCGCAAGATCTCCTTCATCGGCAGCACGGACGTGGGACGGGCCATCGCCGCCGAGGCGGGCAGGAAGCTCGTCCCGTGCACGCTCGAGCTGGGCGGCAAGAGCCCGAACATCGTCTTCGAGGACGCCGACATCGACCGCGCGGAAATCGGGGTGCTGGCCGGGATCTTCGCGGCGGCGGGCCAGACCTGCGTGGCGGGCTCGCGCGCCTACATCCACCGCCGCATCTACGACGAACTGGTCTCCCGCCTGGTGCGGCGGGCGGGCCGGATCGCGGTCGGCGACCCGCTGGCGCAGGCCACCCAGATGGGGCCCGTCGCGAGCAAGGCCCAGCTGGACAAGGACCAGGCCATCGTGCGCGAGGCCGTGGCCGCAGGGGCCAGCGTGCTCTGCGGGGGCGAACGCCTGGCGGTGCCAGGCTTCGACGGCGGCTACTTCTTCGCGCCCACGATCCTGGGCGGGGCGGATGCGGCCAATCCGGTGATCTGCAAGGAGGTCTTCGGGCCGGTCCTCGCGGTCATGCCCTTCGAAGACGACGACGAGGTCCTCGCCCTGGCCAACGATTCGGAGTTCGGGCTGGCCGCGGGGGTGTGGACCAAGGACTTCCGGCGCGCGCACCTGATGGCGCGGCGGCTCGAGGCGGGAACGGTCTGGCTCAACACCTACCGCACGCTGGCCTTCAATTCGCCCTTCGGCGGCTACAAGTCCAGCGGAATCGGGCGCGTCAACGGCACCGAGGCCGTGAACCACTACCTGCAGACCAAGAGCGTCTGGTGCGAGCTCGGCGACGAGGTGCGCGACCCGTTCGCCTTCAAGGCCTAGGCACCCTCCCGGCCGCACAGCCACAGATCCATCGCATAGGAGCCACGATGAGAGGTGTCGTATTTCCCGGGAACCGCAAGATCGAGTACCTCGAGGTGCCGGACCCGACGCCCGGGCCGCTGGACGTCGTCATCGAGATGAAGGCGTCCGGCATGTGCGGCACCGACCTGCAGAACTACCGCAGGCCGCTGGACCAGCCTGCCTACATGCCATCGCTGATCGGCCGCCCGCCCATCGCCGGCCACGAGCCCGCGGGCATCGTCTGCGCGGTCGGTTCGGCCGTGCCGGCGCAGCTCGCGCGGGTCGGGCAGCGGGTCATGGTGCACCACTACCAGGGCTGCAACGCCTGCGCGCACTGCCGCACCGGCTGGCAGCAGCTGTGCCGCAACGTCCAGCCGATGGTGCGCGTGTACGGCAACAACGACGACGGCGGCCACGCGCCCTACCTGAAGGTGCCGGCGAACACCGTGGTCACGCTGCCGGATTCGCTGAGCTTCGAGGCCGGCGCGGCGATCGCCTGCGGAACCGGCACCGCCTACCAGGCGCTGCGGCGCATGCACCTGTCCGCGGCAGACACCATCGCCATCTTCGGGCAGGGGCCCGTCGGCCTGTCGGCCACGCAGTTCGCGCGGGCCATGAATGCGCGCGTCATCGCCATCGACACGAACGAGCAGCGGCTCGAGCACGCACGCCGACTGGGCGCCGACGTGGCCTTCGCCCCGTCGGGCGACGGCGATGTCGCAGAAGCCATCCTGGAGCTGACCGGCGGGCAGGGCGTCGACAAGTCGCTGGAGACCTCGGGGGCGGCATCCGCGCGCAGCGCGGCCATCCGTGCGGCCAAGACCTGGGGGACCTGCTGCTTCGTCGGCGAGGGCGGCGAGGTGCGCATCAACGTCAGTCCGGAGCTGCTGCGCCGCCAGATGACGGTCATGGGGTCGTGGACGTTCTCGACGACCGGCCAGGCCGAGTGCGCCGCCTTCGTCGCCGCCAAGGGGCTCGACGTCGGCCAGCTGTACACCCACCGCTGGACGCTGGACCGGGCCGAGGAGGCCTACCGGCTGTTCGACCAGGGCGTGGGCGGCAAGGGCGTGTTCCTGCTCTGATGGCGGCGGGGCGCCGGTACCGGGGGCGTATGCGGGCCACGGCCCGGCGCACGGGCCCGTCCGGTCGCCGGCATGCGCGCCGACGCGACGCGGTCCCGGCTCAGGCCTCCAGCGGCCGCTCGCTGAAGCGCATCGAGAAGTCGACGGCCGTCACGTCCTTGATCAGCGCGCCCACGGAGATGCGGTCGACGCCGGTCTCCGCGTAGGCCCGCAGCGTCTCGAAGGTGACGCCGCCGGAGACCTCCAGGCTGCAGCGGCCCTGGGCCAGCCGCACCGCTTCACGGACGGTCTCCAGGGGCATGTTGTCCAGCAGCACCATGTCCACGCCCGCGTCGAGCGCTTCCTGCAACTGCCGCAGCGTCTCGACCTCCACCTGGATGAAGGCCACGCGGCCCTTGAGCGCCTGCGCCGCGCGGAACGCGGCCGTCAGGCCGCCCGCTGCCGCGATGTGGTTCTCCTTGATCAGGACGGCGTCGTACAGGCCCATCCGGTGGTTCTGGCCGCCGCCGCAGCGCACGGCGTACTTTTGCGCGGCGCGCAGGCCGGGGATGGTCTTGCGCGTATCTAGGACGGCCGCGCGCGTGCCTTCGACCACCTTGACATAGCGGGCGGTCTTGGTCGCCACGCCGCTGAGCGTCTGCAGGAAATTCAGGCAGGTGCGCTCCGCGGTGAGGAGCTCGCGCGCCACGCCTTCGATCACCACGACGGCCTGCCCGGGCACGCAGGTGCCGCCATCGGGTACGCGCCAGTCGGCCCGCGCCGTCGGCGCCAGGCGGTGCAGTATCTCCTCGACCCAGGGCCGGCCGCAGACGACCGCCGCCTGGCGGCACGTGATGGTGGCCGTGGCGCGGGCGGTCGCCGGGACCAGTTCCGCGGTCAGGTCTCCCGGGCCGACATCCTCGTCCAAGGCACGCTCGACGTCCTGGTGCACCTGCTTCAGAAACTCTCTCTCACTCACGTTCAATCCTTTTTGTTCATCCTGGGGAGGCCGCGTCCCGGCGCGGCCGTGCCGCCTGTGCTTGCGTGGGCCGGCGGAGCGCCAGCCACCGGGGCCACCGGCGCCGGAGCATGGCTTGCGGCCTCACCTCGCTCATGCGCGCGACTGGAGGAGACGTTTGCCCGTCGGCCGAACCGGTGCGCACGCACGCACACGCACCGCCATGCGTACACATCGAGTCCGAGTTTACAAAATTATTAGAGACCAAATGATTCTAGGGAAACCCCGTAGGGAAAACCGTTGCCCGGATCAACGTGTGCCCCTAAAATCATTAGGCGACTAACAAAACGGGGCACCGCCAGACGGTGCCCGCATTCCCCGCCATGAACCCCACTGAAACCTCGGCGCCGATCTGGTCAGACTCGCTACTGCTCGGGCATGCGGCGATCGATGGCGAGCACGAGCAACTGGCCGAGCTGATCGAGCGCATGCGGTGCGCCGCCGCGCCCGAGATGGCGCAGGCGCTGGACGCGGTGCTCCAGCATGCGGCCTCGCACTTCGCGGCCGAGAACGAGTTGATGCGCACGACGGCGTTTCCGCCGCGCGACTGCCACATCAGCGAGCACGAAGCGGTGCTGTCCACGCTGCGCGGCGTGCGTGCCCGCCTGGCGCGCGGGGAGGTCGAGGTGGCCCGCCGCGTGGCGGACGAGCTGGCGGCCTGGTTTCCGCCCCACGTCCAGCACCTCGACTCGGCACTCACCCATTGGCTCTGCAAGCTGCAGCACGGCGCCAAGCCCGTGGTGCTGCGCGTGGGCCGAAAGCCCGAGGCCGCCCTGGCCTGCTAGTTCAACCCCCCTGAAGCAACCACCACTAGAGATGAGATGACATCATGATGACTCACGAAGAGAACGAACTGCTTTGCCGCGTCGAAGGCGACGCCCCGATGGGACGCCTGATGCGCCGCCACTGGATGCCCATCTGCCTCGTGGAAGAGGTGAGCGAACCCGACGGCACGCCGGTGAAGGCGCGGGCGTTCGGCGAGGACCTTGTGGTCTTCCGCGACAGCGACGGCCGGGTCGGCGTCATGGATGAGTACTGTCCCCACCGTCGCGCGTCGCTGGTCTACGGCCGCAACGAGGAGGGAGGGCTTCGCTGCCTCTACCACGGCTGGAAGATGGACGTCGACGGGAACGTGCTGGAGATGGCTTCCGAGCCGGCTTCGAGCGGCATGGTCGACAAGGTCAAGCACACCGCGTACCCCACCAAGGAATGGGCTGGCATGGTGTGGGCCTACATGGGGCCCAAGGAGACCATGCCCGAATTCCAGCCGCCGCCGTGGGCGCCGACGGCGGACACGCGGGTGAGCATCGCGAAAGTGCTGCTGCCGTGCAACTGGGCGCAGATCCTCGAGGGTGCCATCGACTCCGCGCACAGCTCCAGCCTTCACTCCTCCGACATGGTTCCTGCGCGCGTGGACGGCGCGAAGGCCACGGACAAGACCTGGCTGCGCCCGTCCACCGACAAGGCGCCGCGCATGCAGGTGCAGCGCACCGGCTTCGGCTTCCGCTATGCCGCGCTGCGCCGCCCGATCACGAACGCCGCGGAGAACGACTACGTGCGCTCGACGGTGTTCGTGGCACCGGCCACGGCCCTGATCCCGCCCAACAACCTCTACAACGTGGCCAACATCAACGTGCCGATGGACGACACGAGCACGGCGTTCTATTTCATCGCCTGGGGCCACCCGTCGCAGACGCCGGAGACCGACACCTGGCGCAAGTTCCTGCGCCAGACGGTGGGTGTCGACCTGGACCAGAACTACCGCCCCCTGCGCAACGAGGCGAACAAGTTCTGGCAGGACCGCAACGCCATGAAGGCCGGCAACTTCACGGGCATCACCGGCTTCCCGAACCAGGACGTGGCGATGTGGCTGACCATGGGCGCCATCGCCGACCGCACGCATGACCGTCTGGGCGCCAGCGACTTGGCGATCGTGGAATTCCGCAAGCAGATGCTCGAGGCCGTGCAAGCCTTCGACCAGGGGGCGCCTGCCATCGGCACCGGCGCCGAGGCGGCCACGCCGGCCGTCTGCTCCTTCCAGGCCATCGTCCCCAAGACGACCGACTGGCGCACCTACGAGACCCGCTATGTCTGGCTGGACGGCGAAAACCGTCCCGAGTTCGAACCCTCCTATTCCGTGAAGTCCTGATCCCGTGAGCAAACTCCAACTCTCCGTCGCCATGGGCGACTACGACCGCACCCGCGCGCTGTTCGACGGCCGCGTTCAGATCGACGGCGTCGATCCCGTGTACATGCTCCTCAATCCCGAGGAGATGTTCTTCCGGGCGATGCGTAGCGTCGATTTCGACATCACCGAGCTCTCGTTCTCCAGCTACCTGGTGAAGCACTCGCGGGGCGAGTGCCCTTACATCGCGCTACCGGTGTTTCTCTCGCGGGCGTTCCGGCACACGTCGATCTACGTGCGCAAGGACCGCATCCGCGAGCCGGCCGACCTGAAGGGCAAGCGCATCGGCTTGCCCGAATACCAGCTCACCGCCAACGTGTGGGCGCGCGCGATCCTGCAGGACGACTTCGGCGTGCGCCCCTCCGACGTGACCTGGGTGCGCGGGGGCATCGAGACGCCGGGGCGGCCCGAGAAGGTCAAGCTGCAGCTGCCGGACGACGTCCGGATCGAGCAGGCGCCCGAGGGGGCGACGATCTCGCAGATGCTCGACCGCGGGGAGATCGATGGCTTCATGGCGCCGCGCCCGCCGAGCCGGTCGGCGCTCGCCAACCCGAACATCGGCTGGCTGTTCGACGACCCGACCGCGGTGGCCAAGGACTACTACCGGCGCACGGGCGTGTTCCCGATCATGCACGTGGCGGCCGTCAGGAAGGAACTCGCCGCCAAGCACCCCTGGCTTCCCGCCGCGCTCGTCAAGGCCTTCACCCAGTCCAAGGCCGCCGCGCTGGAGCTGCTGTCGGACACCTCGGCCACCAAGGTCACGCTGCCCTTCGTCGAGGAGCAGCTGCAGGCTGCCCGCGAGGCGATGGGGGACGACTTCTGGTCGTACGGCGTGGCGGCCTCGGCCAGGACGCTGGAGACCTTCGTGCGGGCCCACTACGAGCAGGGCCTGTCATCGCGCCACGTGCCGGTCAGCGAGCTCTTCCACCCCGCGACCTACGAGACCTACAGCATCTGATCCCGCACCACCCACAACTGGAGACACCCACCATGAAGCACAAGATCCCCGCCTGGCTGGTTGGCCTGGCCTGCATCGCCCAACTCGCATTCGGCTCCCTGGCCCATGCCCAGGCCTATCCGAGCCGCGCCATCAAGCTCGTCGTTCCCTATGCCGCCGGCGGCCTTCCCGACACGGTGGCGCGCATCATCGCCAAGTCGCTGGGCGATACGCTGGGGCAGGCGGTCTACGTCGACAACCGGCCCGGTGCGGGTGGCTCGGTCGCCGCCTCCGCGATCCTGCAGTCCCCGGCTGACGGCTACACGCTGCTGGTGACCGATGGGCCGATGCTGTCGATCACGCCGTTGATCAACAAGAAGATCACCTACGACGCGGCCAACGACTTCGTGCCGATCGCCCTCGTCGGCAAGGCCCCGCTGTTCCTCGCCGTCAACGCGAACGTCAAGGCGAACACGCTGGACGAACTCGTCGCGCTGGCCAAGGCGAAGCCAGGGGGCCTCAACTACGGCTCCGCCGGCAACGGCAGCATCCACCACCTGACGATGGAGGCGATGAATGCAAGCCTGGGCATCTCGATGACGCACATTCCGTTCAGGGGCAGCGCCGTCTCGGTCCCCGCGATGATCGGCGGACAGGTGGACATGGTGTTCGCTTCGCCGCCGTCGCTCATGGGCTTCGTCAAGTCGGGCCAGGCGCGCCTTCTGGCCACCAATTCGACGACGCGTTCCCCGCTGGCACCGCAGATGCCTACCCTGGCGGAAAAGATCCCCGGCTTCGATTTCGCATTCACGGTCGCGGTGTTGGCGAAGACCGGTACGCCGAGCGAGGTCATCTCCAAGGTCAATGCCGAGATCAACAGGATCGTGAAGGTCCCCGAGGTCATCGAGCAGCTGCGCACTGCGGGCGTCGACCCGGCGGGCGGAACGCCCGAACAGCTCGCGCGGGCGCTGCGTGCAGAGAAGGCCCAGGTGACCGACGCCGCCGCGCGGGCGCAGCTGAAGGCCGAGTAGTCGCGCGTCATGACGCTCACCACACCCCAAACCCATTCCGACACGCAGATGCCGTTGCGCGTGGCGCGGATCCTCGACGTGGCGCGCGACATCCGCAGCTTCGAGCTGGTACAGCCCGATGGCAGCGAGCTGCCGCCGTTCACGCCGGGATCGCACGTCAAGGTCCAGGCCCCCAATGGCATGCTGCGCAAGTATTCGCTGTGCAACGATCCCGCGGAGCGCCACCGCTACGTCATCGCCGTCAAGCGCGATCCGGAGGGGCAGGGCGGCTCGCTCTCCATGCACGAGGAACTGCATGAGGGCGATACGCTGCCCACGTCGCTGCCTTCGAATGCCTTCCCGCTGGTCGAGAACGCCAAGGGCTACCTCTTCGTCGCGGGCGGCATCGGCATCACCCCGATCCTGTCCATGATCCGCTCGTTCGGCGAACTGCCGCCGGCACCGTGGAAGCTCATCTACCTGACGCGCTTTCCCGAGACTGCGGCCTTCCGCGAGGAGCTCGGCGCCCCCGAGCTCAAGAGCCGCGTGCGGATCCACCACAGCCACGGGGACCCCGCGCGCGCCTTCGACCTCTGGCCGGTGCTGGAGAAGCCCAACACGGCCCACGTGTACTGCTGCGGCCCGCGCGCGCTGATGGAGGCGGTGCGCGACATGACGGGCCACTGGTCGCCGGCCAACGTGCACTTCGAGAGCTTCAACGAGGGCGGGGGCGTGCGGCCCGACGACAAGCCCTTCTTGGTGAAGCTGGCCAGCTCAGGCGCGGCGTTCGAGGTGCCCGTCGGCAAGTCCATCCTGTCGGTCCTCCACGAGCACGGCTGCAACGCGGCGTCCTCGTGCGAGAGCGGCACCTGCGGCACCTGCCGCACGAAGCTGCTGAGCGGCGAGGCCGACCACCGAGACATGGTGCTGCTGCCCGAGGAGATGGACAGCCAGATCATGATCTGCGTCTCCCGGGCCAAGTCCGACGAACTGGTGATCGACCTGTGAACGCCGGCCGCCCACTTCGACTCGGCGTCGCCGGACTCGGCCGCGCCTTCACGCTCATGCTGCCCACGCTCCAGCGCGACGCGCGCGTGCGGCTGGTGGCGGCCTGCGACCCGCGCGAGCCGGCGCGCGAGCGCTTCGCGAGCGACTTCGATGCGCCGGTGTACCCGGACATCGAGGGCCTGGCGTCCAACCCGGACGTCGAGGCGATCTACATCGCCAGCCCGCACCAGTTCCACGCGGAGCAGGCGCGCATCGCCGCCCGGCACGGCAAGCACGTGCTCGTGGAAAAGCCCATGGCGCTGTCCCTCGGCGACTGCAACGCGATGATCCGGGACTGCCGGGACGCCGGCGTGCACCTCATCGTCGGCCACTGCCACAGCTTCGACACGCCGTACCTGCGCGCGCGCGAGATCGCCCTGGGCGGTGAGTTCGGGCGGGTGCGCATGATCCACGCGCTCAACTACACCGACTTCCTCTACCGGCCGCGGCGTCCCGAGGAGCTGCGCACGGAGGAGGGCGGCGGCGTGGTGTTCAGCCAGGCCGCCCACCAGGTCGACATCGTGCGCCTGCTGGCCGGCACGCGGGTCAGCCGGGTGCGCGCGATCACAGGCGACTGGGACCCCAGGCGCCCGACCCAGGGCGCCTATTCGGCCCTGCTGTGGTTCGAGGGCGGGGCGTTCGCCAGCGTCAGCTACAACGGCTACGGGCACTTCGACTCGGACGAATGGTGCGGCTGGATCGGCGAGATGGGCGCCGAGAAGTCGCCCGAGGCGTACGGCGCCGCGCGCCGCAAGCTGGCGACCGTGGGTTCGCCGGAGGAGGAGGCGCGCCTGAAGGCGGCCGGCACCTATGGCGGGCCCGGCTACGTGCCCGCGTCCGCGGGCGCGCCGCCGGCGTGGCACCAGCATTTCGGGCCGGTCGTGGTGTCCTGCGAGCGCGGCGATATCCGTCCGTTGCCCGACAGCGTCTGCGTGTACGGGGACCTCACGAAGGAGCGGCGGCCGCTGGGCCGGCCCGCGGTGCCCCGCTTCGAGGTCATCGACGAACTGTACGAGGCCGTGGTGAACGGGACCGCGCCGCTGCATGACGGCGAATGGGCGCGCTCCACGCTGGAGGTGTGCCTGGCGCTGCTCGAGTCGGCGGGCTCGGGCAAGGACGTGGAGCTGCTGCGCTGAGGCGGCGCCCTTGCGTGCGCCGTGGCGCTCCGCGTGCAGGCCGTGGCCGGAGAAGGCACCGGCGCGTGCGGGCCGCCGGGGGCGGTCCAGGCGCCACGGCCCGCACCTCGCGGCGGCCCGGGTTTCATGGCGCGCCGCGCCAGACCGGGGAGATTCCCATCGATCCAGCCAAAGGGTAGGCCAAGATGCAACCGTCCCACGAGGACCTCAATTTGCTCGTCGTCTTCGAGGCGCTCATGGAGACCCGCAGCGTCTCCAAGGCCGGCGAGCGGCTGCAGCTGAGCCAGCCCTCGATGAGCCACGCGCTGTCGAAGATGCGCAAGGCGTTCGACGACCCCATGTTCGTGCGCGTCAAGAACGAGATGCAGCCGACGGCAAAGGCGCTGGAAGTCGCGGAGCCCATCCGCCAGGCCCTCGAGCTGGCACGCCGCCAGATCTTCTCCAAGGTGGCGCTGGACCTGCGCACCTCGTCGCGCCTGTTCACGATCTGCATGACGGATGTCGGCGAGACCTGCTATCTGCCGATGGTGATCAATGCCGTGCGCAAGCAGGCGCCGTGCGTGCGGCTGCGGACGGTCTCGCCGATCGTGGAGAAGCTGGAGGAGGGGCTGGAATCGGGGGGCGTCGATCTCGCGATCGGGTACTTCCCCGACATTAAGAACGGCGGCGTCTTCCAGCAGCGGCTCCTGCGCAACAGCGGGTTCATGTGCATCACGGGCAACAAGGAATTCGCCGCGCGCGGCGAGCTGGACCTCGCTTCCTTCCAGTCGGCGCTCCACATCGCAGTGCGAACGGAAGGCCGCAGCCAGGAGGTCATCGAGAAGGCCATGGCCGCGATGGGTATCCACCGCAACGTGGTGGCCACGATTCCCCACTACCTCGGCCTGCTGACCATCATCCCGCAGACCGGCCTGACGGCCATCATTCCCATGGACCTCGCCGGCGCGTTCGAGGGCAAGGAAGGCATCGCGGCCCTGCCGCTGCCGTTCGCATCGCCCAGCGTGGAGGTGATCCAGATATGGCACAGGCGCCAGCACGAGGATCCGGCGCACCGCTGGCTGCGGACACTGGTGCGGGACACGCTGCAGAGGCGGGTGCTTGACTAGGAGCGTGCCGTCATGCAGCCGGCCACCTTCCCCACGCGTGCCGCGGGCGGCGCTTCGCTTGTTCCCAGGTCGGCGGGCCAGTCCGCTGGACCGAGCATCCGGGATCGCCCCGGAGGCACCCGGCCGGGCGCAAGCGCCGGGATCCTTTCCGCTTCCAAGAACCATTCAGGAGATACCTCATGAGATTTCGCATGCTGTCGCTCGTCGTCGCGAGCCTGGCCTTGCAGCTGCAGCCGAGCGCCCAGGCGCAGAGCGCCGCCTACCCCACGAAGCCGATCCGCCTGTTCGTGGGCGCGCCGGCCGGCGGCCCCACGGACGTGATCGCCAGGTCGCTCATCCAGCAGATGGGGGATTCGCTGGGGCAGCCCGTAATCGTCGAGAACCGGGGCGGGGCCGCCGGCACGCTCGCGGCCGGCATCGTCGCGAAGTCTCCGGCCGACGGCTACACGCTGATCGTGACGCCCTCGGCGCACGCCTATGCGGCGAGCATGTACGACAAGCTCCCGTTTGATCCCGTGAAGGATTTCCGGCCGGTGGGGCAGATCGGCATGATGCCCCTCGTGGCGATTGCGAACAAGGCCTTCCCGGCGGGGTCGCTGCGCGACCTGGTCGAGCGCGCCAAGGCCCAGCCCACCGCCGTGAACTACGGCTCGAGCGGCACGGGTTCCGCCCATCACCTGGCGGGCGAGCTATTCAAGCTGCGCACGGGCATCCAGATGACGCATGTGCCCTACAAGGGCAGCGCGGGATCCATCACGGACCTCATCGCCGGCCAGATCCAGGTGATCTTCGAGCCGCTCGTGTCGGCGTTGCCGCAGATCCAGGCCGGCCGCGTGAAGGCGCTGGCCGTCATGGGCGAGAAGCGCTCCCCGGCCCTGCCGGACGTGCCGACCCCCGGCGAGGCCGGGCTGCCCGGCGTGGAAGCCAGCGCCTGGTACGGGATCATGGCGCCGGCGGGCACGCCCGACACGGTCGTCGCCAAGCTGACCGCGGCGCTGAACAAGGCCCTGGCCGACCCTTCCACGCGCGCGAGCCTGCAATCGCAGGGCGTCGACGTCACGCCCGGGCCGCCGCAGATGTTCATGGACCTGATCACCAGCGAGATCGCGCGCTGGCGGCCGATCATCCAGGCGGCGGGAATCCGCGCGGAGTAGGCGAGGCGCATGCATTCACACCGCAAACTGCAGCCTCCGTCGGTCGTCAACATCGAGGATCTCCGCCGGCTGGCCAAGAGGCGGCTGCCGCAGGTGATCTGGGACTACCTGGAAGGCGGCGCGGAGGACGAAGTGACGCTGCGGCGCAACCGCGCCGCCTTCGACCGCTATCACCTCCTGCCGCGGATGGTCACGGGCAAGGGCTCGCGCGACCTGTCCATCACGCTGTTCGGGCAGCGGCTCGCGGCGCCCTTCATGATCGGGCCGACGGGCCTCAACGGCATCTACGTGCCGGACGCGGACCTCATGCTGGCGCGCGCGGCCGCAGCGGCGGGCGTGGCGTTCTCGCTGTCCGCCGGCTCGAACAACGACATCGAGGCCGTGGCCAGGGCATCGGCTGGACCCAAGTTCTTCCAGCTCTATCCGTGGGGCGGACGCGAGGTCGCGACCAGGCTGCTGGCGCGCGCACACACGGCCGGCTACTGCGCGCTCATGGTCACGGTCGATTCGCTGATCCCGGGCAACCGTGAGCGGGATGTGCGGAACCGATTCGCCCATGCACTGCATTTCTCTCCGCGCATCGTCTGGGACGCGGCGACCCATCCGCGATGGGTCGTTTCCACATGGTTCGCCCGCGGCATGCCGCGCTTCGAGAACCTGGCTGAGTTCCTGCCACCGGGCTCCGACGCGTACGCGCTGGCCGCCTATACCCGCGCGCAGCGCAATCCGTTCTACAGCTGGGAGGATGTCGCCTGGCTTCGCTCGCAGTGGGCGGGCCCCTTGGTGGTCAAGGGCATCCTCACCGCGGACGACACGCGCCTGGCCGCCTCCCATGGGGCGGACGCCGTCGTGGTGTCCAACCATGGCGGGCGCAGCCTTGACGGCTTGCCCGCCACGCTGGACATGCTGCCCTCGGTCGCCGCCGCTGCCGGGGGCATGCCCGTCCTGGTCGACAGCGGCTTTCGGCGGGGCTCCGACATCGTCAAGGCCCTCGCCCTTGGCGCGCGCGGCGTGCTGCTGGGCCGGGCGCCCCTGTACGGCGTGGCTGCGGCGGGGGAGGCCGGCGCAAGTCGCGCGCTCGAGATCCTCCTGCAGGAGACGGACCGCGTCATGGGCTTGTTGGGGGTGGACTCGGTGGACGCGCTGGGGCACCAGCACGTTGGCCTGCAGCCGGCATGACGCGGCGGGAAAAACTGCAGTTTCCCGGCCGGCGCCGGAGAAGGACCGAAGCAGCATCGGCGGCACAGGCCCCTTGGCAGGGGCGGCATAGACCTCCTCGGCGGGGGCGGTGATGCCGCCGGGACCGGCAGTTCGCGATACCCGCAGGCGCAAGCTGCGGGCCGCGTGTCGCAGGCACCGTGGTCTGGTCAAGAGGTGCGCAACTCCCGCACGCGCATCCCGGGCGGCGCAGCCGCGGAGCGGGGCGCTGAAGCCAATCGGCCGCCGCTGTCTCGAGCGGACGGGAAGCCGCTCGCTGAAGGTTGACGCGCCGAAGTGCGCGCGTAGCCTGGTGCCAAGCGTGCGACGCGGGGCGAAAAGTCTATGGCCTGCCAGAACGAAGGCGTTGGGCATCGTCCCGGCATTGCCCGTGCAACCGCATGGTTTTGTGATCTGGATCAGCATGCCGCCTACTGAGAACAGCAGAATGTACGGTGCTATATTTGTGCGGTCCGCTTGGCCTGGGCAGCACCTTTTCAACCTCCTCCCGCTTCTTCGTGTCCGTCGGCTCGTTCATGTACGCCGATCGCCGCTGTCTTGCAGGGGGTCGGCCGGGCAGAGCGTCCGTTGGGATGCATTGAGGAATGAAAATTGGCAAAAAAGGCAGGGAAAGAGTCGGCGGAGGTAGCGAGCCGTATGCTGCAGCACTGGCATGAGGGCGTTCCCGACGACCGTTTAGCGCATCTGGTGAAGGACGCGACGCGCTCCTTTCTTCGATCGCTGCAGACCCGTCTTGCGCGCCACGACGTCCAACTCGGCCATTGGACCTTCCTGCGGATTCTCTGGGAGAAGGATGGGCTCACCCAGGCAGAACTGAGCGCGGAGGCCGGTGTGATGGCGCCCACCACGGCGATCGCCCTGAAGGCCATGGAGGAGCTCGGGTACGTCCTGCGAAAGCAGCTTCCCGACAACCGCAAGAGCATCTACGTTTTCCTGACGCCGGCGGGCAAGCGCCTCAAGGCGAAGCTCGTGCCCTTGGCCGAGGAGGTCAACGCGCTCGCCATCAGATCCCTGACGGATGCCCACATCAGCATCGTGCGGCGCTCGCTGCTGAAGATCATCGACAACCTGGCGAGCGACGAGTGCATTCAGGATGATCCGAAGCGGACAGGCGCCGCTCAGTCATCCGCAAGACCGTAGCCCGCGCTGCCGATGGCCGCGCCCTGGGTGCGGCGCGCCATGGAAGCGCACCGCGCCTCGCGGCAGTGCCACGCTCTCCCCAATCCCTCAAATGCATCGGTCCCGCCGCGGCGCAGTGCGCCCGAGCGGCCAGCCGCGCCGCATCGGTCTCGATGTGGGTCGACGAGTCGACGATGCCACCCAGTGGACCCCGCGCGCCACAGGCGAGTGGCATGGATGCCCCATGGAACGCACGCCGGAACCCGCCGGGCCAGTGCCGCCGTCTTCTGCCTGGCAGCCTGTGAGATAATTAGAGACCTAATGATTAGACCTACGGAGACATAGCGCGGTTTCGGGATTTACGTGCCGTCGAACGCTGGAATCGCGCGGAGCCCACATGAGCACATGCCCCGATCCCACGTCGTGCCGGCAGCCGGATTTCCTGGATGCGAAAGCCAGTCTTGCCCTTCTGGGCGTCCGCCCGCAGACGCTCTACGCCTATGTGAGCAGGGGGGCCATCCGCAGCGTGCCCCAGCCCGGAACGAAGGCGCACCTGTACAGCCGCTCGGACATCGAACGGGTCATGGCGCGCGCGGCCGCCCGTGCAGGCCATGCCGCGGCGGCAGCCGGTGCGATGGACCATGGGCCGCCCATCGTCAGCAGCGGTATCACGGAAATCACCGAGGCGGGTCCAGCCTACCGGGGCTACTTGGCCTGCGACCTCGCGCGGCAAGGCGTTCCGTTCGAGCGGGTCTGCGAATTGCTCTGGGGCGCTCCTCTCGATGTCGCGAGGGCCGGCGCCTGGAGAATCCCTCCGCGCGACCAGGCACTGGCCCGCGAGGCCGGTTTGCGGATACTGCACGGTACCGATCCTCACCGCGTGTACGGATCGCTCGCGATGCTGGCTCTCCAGTTGGAGCGCAGCCGCAGGATGTCGGGCGGTGGGGGTCTGGACGCGGGCGTCGTGCAAGAGGCGCGCTTGCTGATCTGTGCCGTGGCGCAAGCGCTGGGATGCGTCGGCCCGGCCCGCGCGCTGACGCTGCCGGAGCGCTCCGAATCGATCGCTTCGACGCTGATCCGGTCCTTCGGATGCGAAACCACGCCAGCGCGGATCCGCGCGGTGAACGCGCTGCTCGTGCTCCTCGCGGACCACGAACTGCCGCCGGGCACCCTGGCCGTCCGGGCGGCTGCCTCGGGAGGCGCGAACCTTTTCGACTGCATTGCCGTGGGCATCTGCGCAAGCGCCGGGACCGAGATCGCCGGGCACTATGCGGTCGTGGACCGGTTCCTCACCGCAAGGCCGTCCGCGACGGCGCTGCGCGACAAGGCCCTGCGCCTGCACCAGCGGGCGCAGCGGATCCCCGGCTTCACGCATCCGCTCTACCTGGGCGGCGACCCGCGCGCGAAGCACCTGCTCGCCATCGCCACCGAACTGGCTGACGACTCCTTCAACATGCGACAGGTCGCCGACTTCGTCGGTTGGGCGAAGGAGAATCTCGCGGACCATCCAAGGCATGAGTTCGCCGTCGTCTGCCTGGTGCGGGCGCTCCGGCTTCCCGTCTGGTCGGCAGCGGTCTTCTTCCTGGTGGCGCGCATGGCCGGCTGGGCTGCGCATGTGCAGGAGCAGCGCGGCGTGACCGGCCTCTGGCGGCCGCGCGCCCGTTACGTCCCCCGCCCATGAGCGTGGCAGGGCCCGTGCGCGTCGCTAGCGCCGCCCTGTGTCGCTCGGAGCCGAGAGGCGATCCTCTGGAGGAGCGGACTGGACGCCGGGCATTGCGGGCCCGCGGCAACCGGCCTGCCGCTGCGAACTCGTGCGTCTCCCTCTTTGCGAGGGGCAGCCCCGATGACGGCGATGGCCACTCCGCATTTGCGCTGCCGCCTGCTAAGCGGTGCGTCCGCGCGGTGGTGGTTGGAAGAGGGCATGGTGCGGGTGGAAGACCTGCCGCGCGTCACCGACCTGGCCTACTCCAACAGCCTGCGCCGCTGGATCACGGCGGAGTTGGCCTGAGCACTGCCCGGAGGTACTAGGACGCCGAGGCGCTGAATTTGCCGGTCTGCAGCCAGGCGGCAATACCGGCTGCCAACTGGTCGCTGTTGCTCTCCATCATCATCATGTGGCCGTTGCCCTGGATGCCCCGGTCGCCCAGCGGAATGAATTCCGCGCGCGCCCCGATGTCGTTCAGCCAGTCGACGATGGGCTTGTCGATGGCGGCCGTGTGGTCCGCGTCGTTGGTGCCCATGATCAGGGCCACGCGCTTGCCCTTGTAGCCCGAGGGGTCGGTCACACGGGGCGCGCTGTTCTCATAGTTCACCCGCTCTAGCAGCAGGCGGGGCGGAATGACGGTCAGGCTGGCCAGGTAGCTGTCCAGGTGCTCGCGCGGGAAGCGCGTGCTGCTGCCGACCAGCTTCTTCGTGGCCCAGCCCGGTTCGGCAACGAAGGGCAGCTTGCGGCTGAGCTTGAGCACCGGAGCGCCGGGTGCCAAGCGGACTTCCACGTCGTCCGACGTGCTGGACAGGAACTCGGTCGGCGCGCTGACGTTGGCCGGCCCGCCAGGTGCGATTGCCACCAGGGAGACGATGCGGTCGCCGAAGAGTTCGAGCAGCTTCCAGCCGAAGGGGCCCGACATCGAATGCGTCATGACGATCGCCGGGCGGTCCAGCGTGGCCAGCACCTTGCCAAGGCCCTTCACGACCGTCTCGCCCGACAGGTCGTCGTAGGGGATGTAGCCGCTGCGACCGGTGCCTGCCCAGTCAGGGACCACCACCTGGTAGCCCTGGGCTGCGAAGAAGGGCGCCCAGCCCGGGCGGCCATCGGCGGTCGCCATGTAGCAGGAGCCGGTGTGCGCCCCGCCGTGGATCAGCACCATGGGCGGCTTGCGGGTCTTCGCGACCGGCTCCAGAACCTCGTAGTAGGTCGAAGGACCGGCCACAAAGCCGCTGCGCACCCGCACGGCGGCGTGGGGGGGCGTGCTGGCGCCGGAGGCGCCGGTGCTGGTGGCCGCGGCTAGGACGGCACCCATGCCAGCACTGGTGCGGAAGAACCTCCGGCGGGAGGCGGGGGGCGTGTTGTGCATCTTGTCTCCTGGTTCTCTGTGGCATTGGCATCGACTCTGGCAGTGCAGGACGGTCGCCGGAGCGTCTGGCGAGGACGGCCCAGCGCGGCCAGGCCATGCCGACCATTATTGTTAATCGACTAACAATATGAAAGCTGGGGCGAACCCTGTTGTGCGCTGTCCAGCCGCCGCGACAGCACCTGCACCTCCTCACTGAACGTGGGCGGAGCGACGCCCTGGCCCCAGACCTCGAGGAGCTGTGTTGCGTCGTCATGCCGCAGATGTCGATGGGCTCGAGGAGCGACCTGGCCGGCTACTCGCAGGAGAGATTTCCCGAGGCGATATGCGAGTTGCGCTTGGGGGCAGGCCGTACGGTGGATGGGCGCGGCGGAACCAGCGTTCCGCATGGCGCGGGCCCCTTTAGCATTCCGGCGGGCCGGGCGCTGGACAGGGTGGTCGCTCGACAGGCGAAGGAAGACCTGTGTTCATACGGATCGTGGCTGGAGAGCGCGTCGCATCTTGCCCGGTACACGAAAGCGCGCAATCCACGATGCCGACGACGAGCCTCTTGGCAACCTATCGAGCAACCATGGTCTCTAGCCGAGCTTCACGTTGACGTTCTTGAGCTGCGTGAACTCCAGCAGTTCCTCCTTGGACTCCTCCCTGCCGACGCCGGACTGCTTGTAGCCGCCGAACGGCGCGCCAGGGATGTGCACCGAACACTCGTTGACCCACACGTAGCCCGACTGGATCCGCTTGGCGGCGCGCAGGCCGGTGTTCAGGCTCGTGGTCCACACCGAGGCCGTCAGTCCGAGCTCCGTGCCATTGACCTCGACCAGCATCCGGTCCTCGTCGTCCCAGGAAAACACCGAGAGCACGGGGCCGAAGATCTCCTCGCGCGCGATCCGCATGTCGGGCCGCACGCCCGTGAAGATGGTCGGCTCGATGAACAGGCCGTCCTTCAGCTGCGCATCGCGCGCCGCGTGGCCGCCGGTCAGGAGCACGGCGCCCTCGTCGATGCCGGCCTGGATGTAGTGCAGCGCGCGGTCGTACTGGGCGCGGCTCGCCAGTGCGCCCATCGTCGTGTCCAGGTGGGTCGCGATGCCGGGCCGGTGTTTGCGCGCCAGTTCCTCGGCCATGCGCTGCATGAATTCATCGTGCAGGGAGCGGTGCACGTACAGGCGGCTCGTGGAGCCGCACGACTGCCCGCACCACGTGAAGTTCATGCCGCGCACGGCCCCCTCCACCGCGCTGCGCAGGTCCGCGTCGGGATAGATGACCATCGCGTTCTTGCCGCCCAGCTCCAGCAAGGTGCGCTTCATCGTGTCCGCGGCGGACCGCAGCACGGCCTTGCCGGCGCCGACGCTTCCGATAAGCGCGACGGCGGCCACATCCGGGTGCGCGGACAGCGCGGCACCCGTCTCGCGTCCGCCAGCGATGCAGTTCAGCACCCCCGGGGGGAACAGGCCGTCCAGGATCTCCATCAGCCGGATGGTCGACAGCGGCGCCTGTTCCGGCGGCTTGAGGATGACCGTGTTGCCCGCCGCGAGCGGCGCGGCGATCTTGCCTGCCGCGAACATGAACGGGTGGTTGAACGGGAAGATCCGTGCGACGGGGCCGAGCGGCTCCCTGAGCGTGTAGTTCAGCGCGCCGTTCGCGGTCGGGATGGTCTCGCCCTTGATCTCGAGCACCAGCCCCGCGAAATAGTCCAGCTGGGTGGCCGCGATCTCCGCGTCCATCTGCATGGCGCGCACGGGATTGCCGCAGTTGGCGGCGTCCAGCAGCGCCAGTTCCCGCGAATGCAGCCGCACGCGGCGCGCGGCCTCCCGCAGCAGCGCCGCGCGCTGCAGGGGCGGGGTCTCGGCCCAGGCCGGGAAGGCGGCCTTCGCCGAGGCGACCGCGGCGTCGACCTCCGCCGAACCCGCCGAGGTCACGTCGGCCAGACGCTCGCCCGTGGACGGGTTGAAGGTCGCGATCGCCTGGTCCGCTCCTTCATGCCAGCGGCCGTCCCAGAACAGCCCGCTCGACCGGGGCAGGACTCGCTGGACGTAGGGGCTCAGGTCGCCGCTGTCCGGCAGGACGATGGGGGCCGCTGTCATGGCTGGCCTCCTTCCTGGTCCTCATGGGAGCGGGTCATGCCGGAGGCCATCGCGGCGCTGTAGCCCGGCGTGACGTGCACGTCGACGACGACGGTCGCTCCATCGCGCACCGCAGCGACGGCGCGGGCCAGGACCTCGTCGAGCTCCGACGGGCTGTCCGTCGGTCCGAGGCCCTGCAGCCCGAGCCCGCGCGCGAGCGCGGCCAGATCGGGGTCCGGATCTCCGATGCGCTGCCCGATCCACCGGTTCTGCACCGGGCGGTCGCGATCGCGGGCCACCCGCTCCTGGTGCAGCTCGTCGTTGAAGAACGACCGGTTGTTGCAGACGATGGTAAGCAGGGGAACGCCAGCATTGGCGGCGGTCCACAGTGCTGTCATGCCCATCAGGTAGTCGCCGTCGCCGGTCATCAGCACGGGCAGTCGGTCGGTTCCACGCAGCGCCAGCGCGGCGCCGACGGCCATGCCCGGCCCGGAGCCGATGCCGGCGCCGCCGTCCATGCCCAGGTAGTCCAGCGGATCGCGGAAGTGGCCCATCTCGCCGCTCCAGCCCAGTGGCACACGGATCAGGGTGATGGGCTGCGTGCCCGCGGCCCGGCGCAGGGCGTCGGCGACCATCGCGATGCTGATCGTCCCGTCTTGCGGAACCGGGGGCATGGCCATCGGGCTCTTCGGGGCCTGGAGGGCCGAAGGGCGCTCGGTGCAGGCAGCGCAGAGAAGGGGCACGGCGACGTCCGGCTCCACCGGCATGAACACGTCCACCGGCGGCAGGCCCTGGTGGTCCATGCTCCAGCCCCGGTGGCTGTAGTGGTCGAGCGAGACCTGGATCACCTTGGCGCCGACGCTCTCGTTGCGCCACGCCTGCTGCAGCGTGCCGTTCAGGTCGTACCAGTCCAGGCTCAGCACGACGTCGGCGGCGCGCAGCGTGGCGGCCGCGTCCGGGGTCAGGAAGACGCCCGGCACGGCCGCGTGCAGCGGATGGTCGGTGGGGAACGATGCGCCGGCGCGCAGGTCCGTAAGGACCTGCGCATTCAGCTTCTCGGCCAGCTCGATGCGCTGGCGCCAGCCCTCGCTAGACCTGGAGACCCGCCCCATCAGAATGACCGGGCGGGCCGCGGAGGACAGCAGCGCTGCGGCTCTGGCCAGCTCATCGCTGCCCGGCACGGCGGGGGAGGGAACCTGGTAGCGGCTGACGTCCGGCAGCGCCGGGATCGCATCGATGCGCGTCTCCTGCAGCGAGACATCGAAGCACACGTAGGTGGGGCCGGCGGGTGCGGTCAGCGCGATCTGCTTGGCCCGCAGCAGCGCCTCGTACGACGCGGCGACGGAAGCCGGCTGCGCGTCCCACTTGCTGAAGTCGCGCACCAGCGCGCCCTGGTCCTGCGCGGTGTGCATCCAGTCGATCCAGGGGCGCCGCTTGGCCGCATCGACCGGGCCCGTCGCGCCCAGGACCAACACGGGCACGCGGTCCACCCAGGCGTTGAAGATCGCCATGGACGCGTGCATCAGGCCCACGTTGCTGTGAACGATCGCCGCCAGCGGCTTTCCGGCGACCTTCGCGTAGCCATGGGCGATCGCGACGGCATGCTCCTCATGGAGCACGACCAGCATCTGCGGGTCGATGTTGCCGAGGTGGTTCACCAGGCTGTCGTGCAGACCGCGGAAGCTCGACCCGGGGTTCAGGAGGACATAGGGGATGTCGAGCGCGCGGATCATCTCCGCGATGGCGTCGCTGGCCCACAGGCTGCCGGCGCCGGCGCCCGCTGCGGGAATGTCGCGGCGCAAAGGAATGGCTTGCTTCGAATTCAATGGGTGCTCCGCTCAATCGGCCTTGATGCCCGCGCTCTTGATGACGCTCGCCCACCGCGCGGTGTCCTTCTCGACGAGCTTGGTCATCTCCTGCGGCGTGCTCGGCCGCGTCTCGATACCCTGCTCGGCGAGCTTCTCCTTCACCTCGGGCTCGTTCAGGATCTTGGTGACATCGGCGTTGATCCGCTTGATGACCGCCGCAGGGGTCCCCGCGGGGGCCGCCAGGCCGAGCCAGATCTCGCTGTCGTACTGGGGCAGGCCGGCCTCGGCCATGGTCGGGACATCGGCCAGCAGGCTGGCGCGCCGGGTGCCACCCACGGCGAGCGCGCGCAGCTTCCCGGTGCGGATGTGCGGCAGCAGCGAGTTGATGGCACCGAACTGCAGATCGACCTGCCCGGCCAGCATGTCGGTGATGGCCGGCGCCGCGCCCTTGTAGGGGACGTGGGTGATGTCGGTGCCCGTCATCGCCTTGAAGAGCTCCGCGGACAGATGCTGCGGGCTGCCGGAGCCCGACGAGGCATAAGTGAGCTTGCCCGGAGTGGCCTTCGCGAGCGCCACGAGTTCCTTCACGGTCGTGGCCTTCACGTTCGAGTTCGCTACCAGCACGACCGGCACCGCGCCGAGTTGCGTGACCTGGGCGAAATCGCGCGCGACGGCGTACGGCGTCTTCGGCAACAGCACCGGATTGATGGACATGGTGTTGTTGTTGGTGATCAGCAGCTTGTAGCCGTCCGCAGGGGCCTTGGCCACGTGGTCGGTCCCGATGCTTCCGGCCGCGCCTGCCTTGTTGTCCACGATGACCGGCTGGTTCCAGATCTGGCTGAGCCGCTGGCCGATCACGCGGGCGATGACGTCGTTGCTCCCGCCGGGAGTGAAGGGCACGATGAGGGTGACCGGCTTGGTGGGATAGTTCTCTTGTGCGATGGCCGAGTGGCCGAAGCCTGCGGCGATCATGGCGGCGGCCGCGAGCAGCGAGCGCCGAGTGGGGCTTGATGGATTCTTCATGGTGTCTCCGGTTGCAGGCAACTACACGTGCCCTAAGAAGATCCCGATCCTAGGAACAAGGTTGATGTGCATCAAGCTTGAATGCGCGGTCAACCTATGAAGAAGCAACGCGGCGTGGCAGCCCGCGTGGCGAGCTAGGGTTCATCCCGAGGTTGATCGATGGTTCAACCGGCGCCGCCCGGTGGCCATCCTGTCCTCCAGGGTGCGCAGGGCTCTCGCGCCCGGAGGTGCGCTGTGCGCCCGCATGGCCAATGCGCTCGGCTTCCATCGTGCCTCGCGGGCATTGGTGAAGACGCCGCACTGTCCTGACAACCGGTCCGCATGTCCGTGTGCCGCTGCACGGTGACCACGGTCTCGCGCACCGGTGCAGCGGGCCGGCGATGGCCCGATAAGCAGCGCGTGGAACTTGGAAGAACGCCGCTGGCGGACGTGCCCGCGTGCCCGTGAACGGCGGGCAGAGGCCGGCGCGCGACTGGCTCGCTGGCCAGGCACCCCATCGGTTGTGAATCGACGTTGCACCGTCTTCGTTCGTCCATTGCTCCTTGCGGCGACAACGGGATTCGAACCCGACGGGATGCTGCGGAGTCCGGCGCGAGGCATTGATCATCCAATCAATCCGGGTTGGTTCCGATGCCGTGCGGGATGGTCTCTGCCAGTGTTTCGCGGCCACCAACGGGTCAGGCGTGAAAGCGTCGCACGCCCGCCACAGCCGGGCGTTCTGAATCCGGAAAATTTGATTAGGCGACTATCAAAAAGATTAGGCGTCTATCTATACTGAACGAGCCGGAGGAACCACGATGAACCCGCGAGTCATCGAACGATGTGGTCTTTGGCGGGCTGCGCGTGGAGCTTTCCCATGAGACGCCAGGCGCAATGTGAAGAAGAGGAATCGGGGCCAAGCCCCAAGTTCAACGAAGGAGACAACTATGAACGGAATGGCCAAGCATGCGGTTGCATGCGCCGCGCTGCTGTGCGTTTGCGGCGCAGCCAATGCCCAGAGCAGCGTGACCATGTATGGGCGGGTGGATGCCGGGATGGACTCGCCGAGATCGGGGGGCTCGAGTGTCAATCGGCTGGTATCGGGCGGAAGTGCGGGGAGCAACCTGGGTTTTCGCGGCGTGGAGGACTTGGGAGGAGGGCTTGCCGCCGTCTTCCGCCTCGAGATGGGCATCAACCTCGACGACGGCACGCTCGGCCAAGGCGGTCGCGCGTTCGGGCGCGAGGCGTCGGTCGGCCTGAGCGATGCGCGGTTCGGCACGCTGCAGATGGGCCGTATTCCCACTCCGTACTACATGGTCCAGAGCAGTGTGGACGCCTTCGTCTGGGAAGGCGCCGGCGGGCTGCTCGCGCTCACCAGAAACGTCAGCCCCACCACGCAGCGCCAGGTGCTGCCGATGGGGGTGTCGGCGCGGCAGGACAACGCGGTCAACTACGTGTCCCCGCGCTGGGGCGGCATCGAGTTCCGCGGCCAGTACTCCTTCGGCGAGAACTCGACGACGATCGGACGCGGGTACGGCGCATCCGCGCGCTACCAGGCCGGGGGCTTCGACCTCAATGCGGGCTTCCAGCGGCAGGAGGGGCCGGACGATGCTGCGGGCAAGGTCTCGGCGATGGTGGTTGGCGGCTCCTACGACGCCCGCTTCGCCAAGTTCTTCCTGGGCATGACGGTGGAGAAGAACTCCTGCGCGACCTGCACCGGGGCAATCGCCCGCATGCCCGGTGCTTCGACGAGCGAATTCCGGCTGACCAACCTCGGCGTGCGCGTGCCGTTCGGACAGTTCACGGCCGTTGCCCAGTTCACCCGCGTCAACGACCGGTCCGACTACACGGCGTTGACGGGCAACCGGGACGCGAACTGGATCTCGCTTGGCGGCGACTACGACCTGTCCAAGAGGACGCGCCTGTACTTCGGCGTGGGACAGATCAGCAACAAGAACGGGTCGCAGTACGTGCTGGGCACCGGCACTGCCCAGGCCCCGGCCATGCTGGTCGGCTCGTCCAGCGGCAGCTCCCGCAACATCTACATGGGGGTCCGTCACAACTTTTGATGGCGACCGGCGGCACGCCGCTGCGGCCCCGCGATGGGCCGCGGTGGCTGGGCGCCGGGATCCCCGCATTGTTATCTCCAAGGTTTGGTGCCGGGGCAACCCGGCGCCTTTTTTTGTGCACGGGCGCCTGCCCGGGGAAAGCGCCGAGAAGGTGGGCAAGGGCATCGTCTCCCGCGCGAGGTCGGGCCGACCGTCCCGCGCCCGAGGCGGTGGCCAAGGTGGCGCGCATTGGGGGCGGCACAAGGAGCCTGCTTGGAGCTGCGCCCCGGAGCGGCGGCGCCGCCTTGATCGGCTCGCGCGGTGGCCTGGTGAGCGCGCGCCGCGGCCGAGGGCCCGTCGCGTCGTCCGTGCAGTCACTGAACATGGACTCTCCCGGACCGCCGATCCCCGGGACCGTCGGATGCGCTGGCGCGTGCCGTTCGGCCGCGCCGCCCGGGCTTTGAGCGACGGCGGGCGCCTTCTCGCGCAGGACTGCACGTTGCGCTTCGGCCTAGTGCTCAGCGATGCGGATGCGCTCGCCCGCTGCCAGGCAAGCGCGGCGGGCAAGGGCAGGACCAGGATCTCCGGAGCGCCGAACCGGTCCGCGTTGATGTCGAGCACGAACTGCGCTTCGTGCAACCGTGCCTGCACCCAGCGGTGACCATGCTGGCGGTCGTCGCCCGCGCGCCGCGTGGCGTGAACGCCTGGCCCATGCCCCTGGAGGGCGACGCGTCCCTTTGTGGCCGGCCACCGCCGACGACGGCGGAGACCTCCGAAAGGCGCGGAGCATGGCGAATTCATTTCTTCGATACAGCGAATAGGCCAGCCTGCGTTGCCGGGCACGCACCGGCCCCCCAGAATTGACAGCGGTCAACAAATCGTCCGCGACAACGAATCGCGGATATCGACAACCGCCCAGGAGACACCCCATGAAAACCTTCCAGGTCGCCGCGGCCCTCGCCGTGTCGCTCATTTGCGCCGCCATTCCGGTGCACGCACAAGCACCAGCTTCCCGTGACTATCCCAGCCGGCCGATCCGGATGATCGTACCGTTCCCCGCCGGCGGTCCCACCGACCTGCTGGCCCGCGTCGTCGGGCAGCGTATGGGCGAGTTGATGCGCCAGCCGATCGTGGTGGACAACAAGCCGGGCGCCAACACCATCATTGGCGCCGATGCCGTCGCGAAGGCGGCGCCGGACGGCTACACGCTGCTGATGGCCATCGACAACACGCTGGTGATGAACCAGTACCTCTACGCCAAGCTGCCCTACGATCCCGTCCAGGATTTCGAGCCGATCGGCAAGGTGGCCACCACGCCCCTGGTGGTCATGACCCACCAGGCCGGACCCCAGTCCATGCAGGCGCTGCTCGCGCAGTCCAAGGCCGGCGCCGCCGCAATGAGCTATGGCTTCGGCACCTTCACGTCCCAGCTCTCCGGCGAGCTGCTCAAGCGCACGCTGGGCAAGGAGGTGGTCTCGGTGCCCTACAAGGGCAGCGCGGGCACGACCCAGAGCCTGCTGACCAAGGACGTCACGTTCACCATCGACGGCATCACGACCGCCATGCCCCATTTCGAGAAGGGCACGCTGCGGCCGCTCGCGCGCCTGAGCGCCAAGCCCATCCCCACGCTGCCCAACGTGCCATCGATGGCCGATGTGGGGATCAAGCTGCCCGACATCGACGTGTGGATGGCGTTGCTGGCGCCCAAGGGCACGCCCGCTGCGGTGGTGGACGAGCTCAACCGCGCGCTGACGCAAGCCCTCGCGTCCAAGGACGTGCAGGAGAAGCTCCTGGGCGCCGGGCTGCTGGCCGACGCCAGCTCGCCGCAGGCGCTGCGCAGCTTCATCGCCTCGGAGGCCGCGAGGTGGCGTCCCGTCATCGCGGAAGCCGGCATCAGGATCGATTGACATTCACGAAGGAGATTCACCATGACCACGAACAGCCCCAGCCACAGCTTCGCCCCGATCGTCAACAGCGCCGCGGAGTGGCGCGCGGAGATGGCGCGCCTGAACAAGCCGGGCCAGCCCAGCTTCTTCCACATCCGGACCCAGTTGCCGAAGCAGGGCCGCACCAACCAGGTCCTCGGCGCGTCGCGCTACATGAACGTGGTGCTCAAGACCTACGCGAGCGGTGGCGAGAACGAGATCCACGCGCATTCCAACGAGGACCACGTGTTCGTCATCCTGCAGGGCGGCGCGGTGTTCCACGGGCCGAATGGCGAGACGCGCGAGGCAGGCAGGAACGATTGCGTGCTGCTGCCGGCCGGCACCTTCTACTGGTTCCACGCCAAGGAAGACCGCGAGGAACTCGTCATGCTGCGCATCGGCGCGCACATCGACCCCGACAGCGACGTGCTCGCGCGCATCGACCTGGAGGGCAAGCCCTTCGATGGCTATTCCGAGAAGAACAAGGAAGTGCCCGTGGTGCTGCACGAGGATCGGATCTTCGAATGAGCGGCCCGTCGCCTGCAACGAGCGCGCGAGCTTCCGCGGAGATTCCGCTGTGCCAGCCTCCCGATCCCGCTCCCCGCAAGCCCAGGCTGATCTGCCCGCCGGGGACCGCGGATTGCCATGTGCATGTCTATGGCCCCGCCGACCGCTATCCCGTGGCCGCGACGCGCGCCTTCGATGTGCCCGACGCCTTGCCGGCGCGGCTGCGCGCGCTGCACGACACCCTGGGCGTCGAGCGCCTGGTGCTCGTGCAGCCCAGCGGCTATGGCACCGACAACCGGCGGCACCTGGAGGCGGTGGCCGAGCTGGGCCGGCCGGCGCGCGTCATCGTCGCGCTGCGGGCCGAGGTGCAGGATGCCGAACTGGACCGCCTGCACGAAGCCGGCGTGCGGGGAGTGCGCTACAACATCGGCCATGCAGGTGCCGTCCCGCTGGCCGAGATGCCCGCGCTGGCGGCGCGCATCGCCCGCCTGGGTTGGCATGTGCAGCTCCACGTCATGGATGACCAGGGCCGAGCTCCGCTGGCCGAGATGGAGCCCACCCTGCGCGAACTGCCCACCGACGTCGTGATCGACCACATGGGCTCGCTCAGGCCGGGAGACGGCGTGGGGCAGCCTGGCTTCCAGGCGCTGCTGAGGCTGGTGAACACGGGGCGGTGCTGGGTCAAGCTGTCCTGCGGCTACCGGATGTCGGCGCTGCCTCCGCCCTACGAGGACATGGTGCCCTACGTCCAGGCGCTGCTGGCCGCCCGGCCGGACCGCCTGGTATGGGCCAGCGACTGGCCGCACGTCTCGTTCAAGGGCGAGATGCCCAACACCACGGACCTGCTGGACCAGATGCTGACCTGGGTGCCCGACGGAGCACAGCGCCACCAGATCCTGGTGCGCAACCCCGAGCAGTTGTACGGGTTCTGAGCGGCCCGCCCCGGCGCCGCCGACCCCCTGCGATCAAAAGAAAGAGGAGACACCCATGCCCATGTTCCATCTGCTGCGCCGCGCGGCGCAGCGCGCCACGCTGCTCGTCCCGATGCTGCTGCTACCGGTCCTCCCCGCCGCTGCGCAGGCGCAGGCCGCGGCCAGCTTCCCCGCCAGGCCGGTGCGTCTGATCGTGCCCTTCCCGGCCGGTGGGCCCGCCGACGTGCTGGGCCGAGCGATCGCGCAACGCCTGTCCGAAAAGTGGCGCCAGCCCGTCGTCGTCGACAACAAGGGCGGGGCCAACACGCTGATCGCGGCGCAGGAGGCCGCCCGGGCCGCGCCCGACGGCTACACCTTGTTCATGCCCCTGGATTCGACCTACACGCTGAACCCGGCGCTGTATTCGCGGCTGCCCTACGATCCGATCAAGGACTTCGCGTCCATCTCGATCGTCGCCCGCCAGTCCCTGGTGCTCACCGCAACCGACCGGACACCCTTCAGGGCGGTGGCCGACCTGGTGGCTGCCGCCCGGGCCCAGCCCGGCAGCATCAACTACGGCTCCAGCACCACGTCCACACAGCTCGCAGGCGAGATGTTCACGCGGCAGAGCGGGATCAAGCTGGTCCAGGTGCCGTACCGCGGCGCCTCGGAGGTCGTCAAAGGAATGCTCTCGGGGGACGTCGAGGTCAGCTTCGACGGCATCGCCGCCAATGTCCCGCACATCCAGTCCGGGAAGATCCGTGCACTGGCCACGACGGGTCCGGTCCGCTCCGCGGCCTTGCCCGACGTGCCGACGCTGGCGGAGGCCGGGCTCAAGGGCTACGAACTGTTGATGTGGAATGCACTGTCCGCGCCCGCCGGCACGCCGCGGGCGATCATCGACAAGATCCACAAGGACGTTGTGGAGGTCGTGCAGCGCAAGGAAGTCAGGGACCAGCTCATGGTGTTCGGTCTGGAGACGGCGGGCACCACGCCCGAGGAGATGGACGAGACCATCCGGCGGGAGACCGCCAAGTACGCGCCCCTGATCAAGGAGCTCGGGCTCAAGCTGAACTGAAGGGCGCATCGGCATGACCGCCCCAGCACTCGACTACGGATCGGGCGGGCGCATCGGCGTGCTGCTGCCCTCCGTGAACCAGGCCGCCGAGCCGCAACTGCGCGCGATGCTTCCCGCCGACATCGCCATCGCGGTCACGCGGCTGAAGCTCGTGGACAGTTCGGAGGCGAGCCTGCTGGGCATGGCCCGGGATGTCGAGCCGGCGGCCGAGCTGCTCGCGGACGCGGGCGTCGACATCGTGGTGTTCCATTGCACCGCCGTGTCGACCTACAGC
Source organism: Pseudorhodoferax aquiterrae (assembly GCF_014652235.1). Taxonomy (GTDB): domain Bacteria; phylum Pseudomonadota; class Gammaproteobacteria; order Burkholderiales; family Burkholderiaceae_C; genus Pseudorhodoferax; species Pseudorhodoferax aquiterrae. The sequence continues at coordinate 14,195 of NZ_BMYK01000037.1, read as the reverse complement.
ACCGAGCTGGAGGCGTCGATTCTCGCGCGCATCCAGTCCGCGACTGGGCTGCCCTGCGTGGCCACGTCGCAGGCCCTGGTGGCGGCGCTGCAGGCCCTGCCCGCGCGGCGCGTGGTGCTGCTCTCCCCGTACACGGCGGCCGTCAATGACCGGGAGGCGGCTTACTTCGCCGAGCATGGATTCGAGATCCTCGGCAACGCCGGCCTGGATTGCCGCACCGGCCGCGAGATGATGGCCATCGCGCCGCAGGCGTGGCATGCGTTCGCCACGCGCCATGCCCATGCGCGGGCGGACGCATACGTCCTCAGTTGCACCACCGTGCGGACGGCCGAGACCATCGAGGCCCTGGAGCGTTCCCTGGGACGGCCCGTCGTCACGAGCAACACGGCGGTGGCCTGGTACTGCATGCGCAAGCTTGGCGCGCTGCCGGGGGTTCCAGGCTACGGCCGCCTGCTGGCCCGCGCCGGAGCACCCTGACGCGGTCCGGGGCGCGGCCCGACCGCCGGAGGAGGGCGGGGTGAACCTCACAACCTCGCGCCTGGGCATTCCTGCCCTCGCACCGTGTGGAACCGGCAGCAGGGCGCCCGCAACACCGCGAAGGCGGGCTCGCGGACGCCAGGGGCCTTCGCGGTTCAGAAGGCTTCGGTGTCGACCTCGTTCGCGCTCTGCGCGCTGTAGCGCTGGCCGACCACGGTAAGTTCGTTGATCAGAACGTTCAGCCGCTCGATCACCGCGGCGTGCAGCCGCATGTTGGCGGCGCCCAGGTCGTCCAGCAGGTGTTCCACGCTCGTGGTGCCGGGAATGGGGACGATGTGGCCGCCCTGGTGCAGCAGCCAGGCCAGGGCCAGCTGTGCCGGGGTGCAGCCCGCGTCCCGCGCGATCCTGCGGTAGCCGTCCAGCAGCTTCAGGTTGGCCGCGTAGGCCTCGGGCGCGAAGCGCGGCATGGCGCGGCGGATGTCCTTCTCGTGGAGCGCACCCACGTCCACGAGTTCGCCGCAGAGGAAGCCGCGCGCCAGGGGACTGAAGGCAACGAAGGCCGCGCCCAGCTCGCGGCACGCGTCGAGCACCGCGATCTCCGGGTTGCGCGTCCACAGCGAGTACTCGGTCTGCACGGCGGCGACGGGGTGCACGGCGTGCGCGCGGTGCAATGTGGCGGCGGAGACCTCCGACAGGCCGATGGCCCGCACCTTGCCTGCCGCGACCAGCCGCGACAGCTCGCCCACCGAGTCCTCGATGGGCACCTGCTTGTCCCAGCGGTGCAGGTAGTACAGGTCGATCACGTCGGTGCCCAGGCGGCGCAGGCTGTCCTCGCAGTTGCTGCGCAGCGTGGCGGGGCGGCCGTCGATCACGCGGCGCGTCACGCCGTCCTCGCCCTTCACGCCGGCCATGCCGCCCTTGCTGCACAGGGTGATGCGCTGGCGATGGGGCCGGAGGACGCGGCCCACCAACTCCTCGTTGGCACCGAAGCCGTACAGCGCCGCCGTGTCGAACAGCGTCACGCCGGCATCCAGCGCCGCCAGCAGCACGCGCTCACCCGTGTCGGCGGAGACGGGCGCGCCGTAGGCGTGCGAGAGGTTCATGCAGCCCAGACCGATGGCGCTGACTTCGAATGGGCCGAGGGTGCGTGTCTGCATTGCGCTTCTCCCAGGAAGAACGCCCGCGGCGCTTGCCGTGCAGGCAGTGGAAACGATACAGTGCCAAATGGCGCGGACTCAGTTGAGTTGCCGTTCCAGGCCGTTCAGCACCTGGTAGCACGGCAGGACCTGTGCCACGCTGGCATTGGGCTCCCGGCCTTCCTTGATCGCGGCGAAGAACTCGCGGTCCTGCAGCTCGATGCCGTTCATGCTCACGTCGACCTGGCTCACGTCCACCGGCGTCTCGGGGCCCTTGCTGTGCGACTGCACCAGGTCGTCGTAGCGCGCGATGTAGGTGGCGGTGTCGCCGATGTAGCGGAAGAAGGTGCCCAGCGGGCCGTCGTTGTTGAACGAGAGGCTGAGCGTGCAGATGGCGCCGTTGGCTGCCTGCAGCTGGATGCTCATGTCCATCGCGATGCCCAGCTCCTTGTGAATCGGGCCCTGGATCGCGTTGGCCTTCACGATCGGGCTGCCGGCCTGGTAGGCGAACAGGTCCACGGTGTGGGCGGCGTGGTGCCACAGCAGGTGGTCGGTCCAGCTGCGCGGCTGGCCCAGCGCGTTCATGTTGGTGCGGCGGAAGAAGAACGTCTGCACATCCATCTGCTGGATATTGAACTCGCCCGCCTTGATCTTCTTGTGCACGTACTGGTGGCTGGGGTTGAAGCGGCGGGTGTGGCCGCACATGGCGACGAGGCCGGTCTGCTTCTGCAGGGCGGCGACCTTCTCGCCGTCGGCCAGCACGTCGCACAGCGGGATCTCGACCTGCACGTGCTTGCCGGCTTCCAGGCAGGCGATGGACTGGCTGGCATGCATCTGCGTGGGGGTGCAGAGGATCACCGCGTCCACTTCCTTGATGGCCAGGCTGTCTTCGAGCTTGGTGGTCACGTGCTGGATGCCATACTTGTCGGCCACTTCCCGGGTCTTGGCCAGGTCGCGGCTGACGAGGGAGACGACTTCGACACCGTCGATGTTCTTGATGCCGTCCAGGTGCTTGATGCCGAAGGCGCCGGCGCCGGCCAGGGCTACTTTGATGGTCATGGTGGGGGTCCTTTACGGGTTGATTCGAAATCAGCCAGCCTCAGGCGGGCTGATTCTCCAGGATCAGGTGGCCCACCGCGGTGTTGCTGGCGGGCACATGGAAGAAGCGGTACACCACCTTGGGCGCAGGTCCGCCAGCGACGTCGGCCATGGCGCCGCGGGCGATGAGCCACATCACCAGCTCGATGCCTTCGCTGCCGGCCTCGCGCACGTATTCGATGTGCGGCACCTTGGCCAGCTCGGCGGGCTCGGCGATGAGGCGGTCCAGGAACCGGTTGTCCCAGTCCTTGTTGATGAGGCCGGCGCGCGGGCCCTGCAGCTGGTGGCTCATGCCGCCCGTGCCCCAGATCTGCACGTTGAGGTCTTCGTCGAACGACTCGATGGCCTTGCGGATCGCCTTGCCCAGCTGGAAGCAGCGGTTGCCCGAGGGCACGGGGTACTGCACCACGTTGACGGCGAACGGGATGACCTTGCAGGGCCAGCGATAGTCGGACTGGGGGGGCTGACCGAACATCAGCGACAGCGGCACGGTGAGGCCGTGGTCCACGTCCATCTTGTTGACGATGGTGAGGTCGAAGTCGTCCTGGATGACGGACTGCGCGATGTGCGCCGCCAGCGCCGGATGGCCGTGGACGGCGGGCACAGGGCGCGGGCCCCAGCCTTCGTCGGCGGGCTGGTACTCGGCGGCCGTACCGATGGCGAAGGTCGGGATCATGTCCAGGCTGAACGCGGTGGCGTGGTCGTTGAAGACCAGGAACACCACGTCGGGCTTCTGGGCCTTTTCCCATTCCTTGGAGAAGTCGTAGCCCGCGAACAGCGGCTGCCAGTACGGTTCCTGGGTCTTGCCCAGATCGATGGCGGCGCCGATGGCGGGCACGTGGGAGGTGTAGACGGATGCGGTGATCTTGGCCATGTCAGTTGCTGCCCGTGGTTTTATGGCCGGCCTTGCCTTGGGGTTGGTGTTGCGGCTGGGCGTCGCCGTCCTCGCCGAGAAAACGGTTGCCCTCCGGGGAGCGGCCGCCACCGACCATCATGTTGCGGTATTCCTCCTCGGTCATGCCGGTCATGCTGCCGGCCATCTGCTGGAAGCTCTTGCCGTCGGTGGCGCCGATCTTGGCCAGGAAGTAGATGTTGCCGCCCGTGCGCATGCACCAGTTGAGGTCGCGGGCCAGCACGGCCTGCTTCTGTTCCTCGGTCATGGCCCATTCGTCGAGGTAGGCGCGCTCGTCGGCCTTGAAGCGCTCGCGGTTCTCTGCCTTCATCAGCGACATGCAGAACTGGTTGAGCCAGTAGCCTTTGCGGGACTGCTCGGCATCGAAGATGATGGTGCCGGGCACGTCGAGGTAGGGTTTGTCGAGGGACATGGCGCGCTCTCCTTACTTCGCCTCTTCGGGCCAATACAGGCGCATGGGGTTGTCCACGAGCAGCTTCTTTTGCAGCTCGGCCGTGGGCGCGATGTGGGGGATGAAGTCCACCAGCAGGCCGTCGTCGGGCATGTGGTCCTTGAGGTTGGGGTGCGGCCAGTCGGTGCCCCAGAGCACGCGGTCGGGGAACTCCTCCACCACCTTTCGCGCGAACGGCACCACGTCCTGGTAGGCCGCCTGCTCGCCGTTGAGCGCCTTCGGCCCGGTGACCGACAGGCGCTCGGGGCAACTGACCTTGCTCCACACGTTGGGGTGCTGGCGCATGAACTTCAGGAACAGCTCGAACTCGGGCCCATCGATGGGCTTGGTCACGTCGGGCCGGCCCATGTGGTCCACCACCACGGTGGTAGGCAAGGCCGTGAAGAAATCCCACAGCTCGGGCAGGTCCACCGCCTCGAAGTAGATCACCACATGCCAGCCGAGCTTGGCGATGCGGCCGGCGATCTCCAGCAGCTCGTCCTTGGGCGTGAAGTCCACCAGGCGCTTGACGAAGTTGAAGCGCACGCCGCGCACACCGGCGGCGTGCAGGGCCTGCAATTCTTCATCGGTCACCGAGCGCTTGACCGTGGCCACGCCGCGCGCCTTGCCACCGCTGGACAGGCAGGCATCGACCATGGCGCGGTTGTCGGCGCCGTGGCAGGTGGCCTGCACCACCACGTTGCGGGCAAAGCCCAGGTGGTCGCGCAGCGCGTACAGCTCGTGCTTCGAGGCATCGCAGGGCGTGTACTTGCGCTCGGGCGCGTAGGGGAACTCCGCGCCCGGGCCGAACACGTGGCAGTGCGCGTCCACGCTGCCGGGCGGCACCTGGAAGCGGGGCTTGCTGGGTCCGGCGTACCAGTCGAGCCAGCCTGGGGTTTTCGTGAAAGTGCTCATGCGGTGGGTTCCTTGAGAGATTGCAACAGGCGGTCGGCCTCGGCGCGCCAGTCGGCGGCGCGCGCGAATCCCGGAGCGCCGCGTTCGCCGAACGACCCGGCGTCCGCGCGGTCCGCCATCCAGGCCTGGCGCTCGGCTGTGCCCTGCGCGGAGAAGGCGGGCATGCCCGCTTCGCGCACCGTGTTCGCGGACTCGTGCATCTCCTCGCTGCGGCGGCGGCCATGCTCGATCACGCGCTGGAAGAAATAGGCGCCCTGCTTCTCCCAGTCGATGCCGGGAAAGGTCTCCTGGAGCGAGGCGATGACCGCGTCCTCCACGCCGTAGTGCCGCGCGGCCGTGAAGCTCTCGATCACCATCGCCTCCAGGCCCTTGACCATCACGCTGCGGCACATCTTGGTGGCCGAGGCCACGCCCAGCCGGTCGCTGACGACCTTGGCGACGAAGCCCAGCGGCGCGATGGCCTCGGCCAGCGCCCTGGCCGAGGCGCCGCCCAGCAGCAGCGGGACCTTGATGCGGTAAGGTGGAATGCTGGTCATCACCGCGCCTTCGACGTACCGGGCACCGGCCGCATCAATCAGCGCGCCGGCCGCCTGCTTGGCACCCGGGGAGGCCGAGTTGAAGTCCAGATAGAAGGCTTCCTTGCGCACCTGCGGAGCGCACGCCCGGGCCACGTCCAGCGTCTGGCTGGCGGTGACGGCGCTGATCACGAAGTCGGCAGTGGCCGCGAGCCGGGCGTGGCTGTCGAGCAACTCGACGCCATGGGCCCGCGCGTGCTCCAACAAGGGCCGTTGTAGCGCACCGCCGAGCTTGCGGTCGTAGGCCGAGACGCGCAGCCCCTGGGCGCGCAGGTCCTCGCAGAGAATGCGGCCGACCTCGCCGTAGCCGACGAGGCCGATGTGCCAGTCCTGCGCCGATGCGGGGATGGGCATGGCGTAGGTCCTCAGTCGATGTAGCGCAGCCCGGCCTTTTCGAGCCCGGGGCGCATGTTGTACATATCCAGGCCGAGCACGCCCGAGGCGAGCTTGGCGCGTTTCTCGCCCTCGAAGCTCTCGCGCTTGCGCGCGGCCTCGAGCGTCTCGGCGGCGCGCGCGGCGGGCACGCAGACCACGCCATCGTCGTCGGCCACGATCACGTCGCCCGGCGTGACCCACATGCCGGCGCACACCACCGGGATGTTGACCGAGCCCAGCGTGGCCTTGATCGTGCCCTTGCTGGAAATGGCGCGGCTCCACACGGGGAAATTCATCTCCTGCAGGGTCTTCACGTCGCGCACGCCGGCGTCGATGATGAGCGCCCGCGCACCGCGCGCCTGGAACGAGGTGGCCAGCAGGTCGCCGAAATAGCCATCGGTGCATTCGGAGGTGACGGCCGCCACCACCACGTCGCCGGGCTGGATCTGCTCGGCCGCCACGTGCATCATCCAGTTGTCGCCGGGCTGCAGCAGCACGGTGACGGCTGTGCCGCTGACCTGCTGGCCGCCGTAGATGGGGCGCATGTAGGGCTTGAGCAGGCCCACGCGGCCCATGGCCTCGTGCACGGTAGCCGAGCCGAGGGCAGCCAGGCCGTCAGCGGCTGCGCGATCGGCGCGGGTGATGTTGCGGTAGACAACGCCTAATTCGTACATGTCAGAGCCCCTTTGCCTTCAGTCGTGAATCGAGTCGGGAGAACACGCGGCGCACATTGCCTTCGTAGATCTGGTGCTTGTCGTCGCCGCTCAGGATCTTCGACGCTTCGATGTAGCGCTTGGTGTCGTCGTAGTAGTGGCCGGTGGTGGGGTCGATGCCGCGCACCGCGCCGATCATTTCGGAGGCGAACAGCACGTTCTTCACCGGGATCACGGTGTTCAGCAGGTCGATGCCCGGCTGGTGGTACACGCAGGTGTCGAAGAAGATGTTGTTCAGCAGGTGGTCTTCGAGCAGGGGCTTCTTCATCTCCTGCGCCAGGCCGCGGAAACGGCCCCAGTGGTAGGGCACGGCACCGCCGCCGTGCGGGATCAGGAACTTGAGCGTGGGGAAGTCCTTGAACAGGTCGCCCTGGATGCACTGCATGAAGGCCGTGGTGTCGGCGTTCAGGTAGTGCGCGCCCGTGGTGTGGAAGCACGCGTTGCAGCTGGTGCTCACGTGGATCATGGCGGGCAGGTCGTACTCCACCATCTTCTCGTAGATGGGGTACCAGTGGCGGTCGGTCAGCGGCGGGCTGGTCCAGTGGCCGCCCGAGGGGTCGGGGTTGAGGTTGATGCCCACCGCGCCGTATTCCTTGACGCACTTCTCCAGCTCGGGGATGCAGGTCGCGGGGTCCACCCCGGGGCTTTGCGGCAGCATGGCCACGGGCACGAAGTTGTCGGGGAACAGGGTGGAGACGCGGTGGCACAGCTCGTTGCAGATGGCCGCCCAGGTGCTGGAGACATTGAAGTCGCCGATGTGGTGGGCCATGAAACTGGCGCGCGGCGAGAACAGCGTGATGTCGCTGCCGCGCTCCTTCATCAGGCGCAGCTGGTTGGTCTCGATGGACTCGCGCAGCTCGTCGTCGCTGATCTGCAAATCGGCGACCTTGGGCATGGCGGCCGGGTCCTTGATGCCGGCGATCTGCTGGTTGCGCCAGTTCTCCAGCGCCTTGGGTGCCGTGGTGTAGTGGCCATGGCAGTCGATGATGAGGCTCATTGCGTTGTGCTCCTTGGATCTTGGTGTTCGGGTTCAGGCAGGGTCCATGCCCTGGCGTTGCTTGGCTTCGGCCGCCGCTGGCGATGCGAAGAAGTCGAGCAGCGCCTTGGCGGCCTCGGGCTGCTGGCTGGAGGCAGCGACGCCCGATGAAAAAATGGTGGTGATCTGGATCGCAGGCGGCAGCGGGCCCACGATGGTGATGCCCTCCACGTGCAGCAGCTCGCTCAGTTGCTGGAAGCCGAGCTCCACATCGCCACGTGCCACCAGGGAGCCCACGGGCACGCCGGGCGGGGCCTGCACCATGCGGCCGGCCACCTGGTCGGCAATGCCCCAGCGCTCGAACAGTTTCGCCAGCGCCACGCCGCTCGGGCCGGTGGAATAGCTGATGCTGCGCGCGGCCAGCACGGCACTGCGCACTGCGTCTTCCGAGCCGATGTCGGGCAGCGGCGCGCCCGCGCGCACCGCCACGGCCACGCCGGAGCGCACCCAGTCGGTCCTGCTGCCGGCCACGACGGCGCCGGCCGCGATGAGCTTGTCGATGGCGTCAGAGGCAAGCACCACCACGTCGAAAGCCTCGCCGGCCTGCACCCGCTTGGCCGCGTCCACGCCGCCCACGGCCTCGATGGCTGCGCGCTGGCCGGTCTGCTGCTCGTAGGCGGCCAGCAGCTCGGCCAACACCTGGCGGGTGGCCATGGAGGAGATTCCACGAAGCGGAGCATTCATAGGATTGTTTGGTGGCTAAGTATTTTGGGGTATTCTGCTGCAATTCCAGCTATACAAGAAGTGGCGGATTGGTCTACCAGATATCTCATTTGTCGATGGATCTGAAGCAGCTCGAGTACTTTGTGCGGGTCGCCGAAATGGGCAGCTTCACCCATGCCGCGGCGGCCCTCGGCATGGCCCAGTCGGCCCTGAGCCGGCAGGTGCGCCTGCTGGAGGTGGAGCTGCGCCAGAACCTGCTGGTGCGCAATGGCCGCGGCGTCACGCCCACGGAGGCGGGCCGGTTGCTGGTCGACCATGGGCGGGGCATCCTGCACCAGATGGCCCGGGCGCGGGAGGACATGGAGCGCCTGCGCGGCGGCGTCTCGGGCGCCGTCGCCATCGGGCTGCCCAGCAGCGTGGCGCGCGCGATGGCGGTGCCGCTCATGCGCGCCTTCCGCAAGGAATTGCCGGAGGCTCGGCTCTCGATCAGCGAAGGGCTTTCGAGCGAACTCCTGAGAGGACTGGTCAGCGGTCGCCTGGACATCGTCGTGCTCTACAACGGCCAGCCGGTGCGCGATGTGGATGTGTCGCACCTCATGGACGAGGATCTGCTGCTCGTGCGCGCCCGCCCGCGCGGGCTGGCCGAGGACCCGCCGCCCGGCCCCATCGCGCTCGCCGAGCTCGCGCGGCTGCCGCTGGTCATTCCCTCGCGCCCCAACGCGATCCGCATGCACGTGGAAGCCGAGATGGCGCTCATCGGCTGCCGGCCCGAGATCGCGCTGGAGATCGACGGGGTCGCCGCCATCCTGGACATGGTGGCCGACGGGGCCGGGTACGCGGTGCTGCCGCGCAACGCGCTGCTCAATTCGCCTGTTCCTTCTGCCTACAGCGCCCAGGTCATCGGTGCGCCGCCGCTGCGCATAGCGCTGTCCCTGGCGACCAGCCTGCAACGCCCCGCCACGCAGGTCCAGAAGACCACGCTGGACCTGGTGCGGCTGACGGTCTCCGAAGTCCTCCGGCCGGCGTGAAGGCCCGGTCGGCCCGGCTCGGCGTGTCCGATGCCCGCCGGGCCGTCCGTGGTGACAGCCTTGCAGGCCACGGCCTTTCGGCGCATATGGCCCGGTGCGGCGCAGCCGCCCTCGGCGAGATGCAGGACGCATGCGGGCAGTACCCCGCCCGGCGATGCAGGCCTCTGTCCGTGCGGAAGTCGCACCCGCGCGGCGGACTCACATTGACTGAGACTCAATCTATCAAGCGCGCGACAAAGTGTTTAGAGTCGCCTCGCAAAAAGTCAGCGCGACCGGCCGGCGTGGGGCTGCGGCACCGATCGCGCGCACCAATGATGGAGAGAGGCAGACAATGAACACTGAACCTACGGGTACCGACCGAGCGCGGCGCCGCACCTTTTCGTGCATCGGAGGGGTGCTCGCAGCGGCGGCCGTCGGATTGCCGTTCCGAGCGCGGGCGGCGGCGCGCGAGATCCAGATCGCGATGCTGCTTCCTTTGCAGGGAGGACAGGCGCGCCAGGCCGAGATGATCAGGCAGGGCGTGGACGGAGCGCTCGAACAGGCGAACCGCGCTGGAGGGATCCGGGGGCAGCCCGTCAAGCTCCTGGCCATCGACAACGGGTACCAGGCCGAGAAGACCGTCGAGGCCATCGGGTCGCTGGCGGCAAGGGAATCCGTCGTCGCGGTGACCTCTTTGTTCGGCGGCCCGATCATCGGCGCCGCCATTCCGGCGGCGACCCGCGCGGGCGTGCCGATCGTCGGCGTGCTGCACGGAAACGATGCATTCCGCCGCCCGGGGACCGAGATCGTCACCCATGTGCGAGCGACGTTCGACGCGGAGACCCGCGCGATCGCCGCGTTGTTTCCCACCATTGGCCGGAGCCGCTTCGCCGTGCTGCACGCGACCGACAACTCGGGCACGGCGTTCCGCGCGCAGTTCGAGTCGGTGCTGAAGGCGCAGGGACTGCCGCTCGTCGCCGCCGTGCCCTATGCGCGGGACGCCACCGACTACACCGAGCAGGCGCGGAGCATCGAGCGCAGCGGCGCCGACGTAGTAGTGGTCGGTGGCGTGACCGCGACCGGGATCGCCGCCATCCGCGCCAAGGTGGCGACGAAACTGTGGGCGCAGATGGTCTGCCTTTCCACGGTCGATGAGCGCTCGGTGTGGGAGCAAGTGGGCGCCGATGCGGTTGGCACGGCCTTCTCCAGCGTCGTGCCGAACCCCTATGCGACGCTGCTTCCCCTGGCGCGCGAATACCAGGCAGCGATGAAGGCCCGGAACTACGACCGGCTGTCCCTCAGTTCGTTCGAAGGCTACATCAACGCGCAGGTGCTGCTGGAAGGCCTGCGGCGCGCACCCGGGCTGACGCGCCCCGCGCTCCAGGCCACCCTGCGCGCGATGCAGGGGGTGTCCCTCGGCGGCGTCTCCTTCTCCGCGCCGACCGAGGGAAAGATCGCCAGCGGCATCGACGTGGCCGACATCCTGGTGATGACGCACAACGGACGCATGCTGCGCTGAGTACGCGGCCGGGACGGCTCGGATCCCAGCGCCGCTGCGCATTGGCGGCCGCGCCGCCGCGCGTGGAGCGACCGGCCATGTGCCCCGGCCGTACCTGCATGTGCCTCGGGGCGCGGATGGGTCTGCGGCGCACGACATCCGCCGGCGGGAGAGGAGGGCCGCAGCGGTGGATCGCTTCCGGCCGTACCCGCGGATCCCCCGCGTCGGAGGGCGGCGCGGGTGCGTCCGGGTTTGCGCGAGATCAACATTCGTCCAGGACGCCGCCCGCGGCGGTTGACGGCCGGCCGCGGCAGGCCTAGATTAATAGTTAGGCGACTAACAAAAAATCGCCTGCGCCTGCGGAGACGGCAGAACCTGCAGGGCCGCCCAGCCTGCATCCGCCGACGATGGCAGAAAGGAACGATCATGGACAAGCTTCTGGGGATTCTCGTGATTTTGACGCTTCTTGGCGGTGCGGCCACGCTGCTGTGGCTGAACCTGCAACCCGAGTGGTGGAGGCTCCGGCATCCCGGCGCGCTGGAACTGCGGAAGTTCACCGCCCGGCGTCAGGTGCAGGCGGCAAGGACCCAGGACGACCTGCCGGCGACCCGGGCGGCGGAAGTCCGGTGCACGTTCTGCGACCACGCGCCGGCATGCGCGCAGCGCCTGGCGGCCGGGCACACGACGCCGGTCAGCGAGTGTCCCAACCTGCCTCGCCGCTGAATTGCAGGACGCGCCCGGGTGCCAGCTTGGCAGTGCAGGGCAGCGCGCGGCGAGGCTAGGGTGCGCGCTTCGGCGCGTGGATGGTGCTGGCGCATGCGCCGAAGCCGATGCGTCGCGCTCCGCTGCGTTCGCACCAGGCGCGCAGGATGACGGTGTCGCCGTCCTCCAGGAAGGTTCTGTGCTCGCCCGAGGGCAGGGCGATGGCCTGCCGTCCACCGGCAGTCCGCTCGAGGAGCGAGCCGGCCTGTTCTGGATGTGGCCCGGACAGCGTGCCCGATCCGAGCAGGTCGCCAGGCGCGAGGTTGCAGCCGCCGACCGTGTGGTGGGCCACGAGCTGGGCGGGGGTCCAGTAGGCGGCCTCCACGAAGCTCGAGCGCGACAGGCGCGCTGGCAGCAGGCCCGACCGGGCCATCGCCTCGGTCTGGAGCAGCACCTCGAGCTGCACATCGACCGAGCCGCTGGCCCGGTTCCGTTCGGAATTCAGATAGGGCAATGGCTCGGGGTCGCCGGGCGCACGCGGACAAGCGGCCCGGAACGGCGCCAGCGCCTCAAATGTCACGACCCACGGGGCGAGCGTGCTGCCGAAGTTCTTGGACAGGAAGGGCCCCAGCGGCTGGTACTCCCAGGGCTGGATGTCGCGCGCCGACCAATCGTTGAACAGCGCGACCCCGAACAGGTGGCTCTCGGCGCTGCCGATGGCAATGGGCTCGCCGCGCCGGTTGCCCGGGCCCACCAGGAAACCGAGCTCCAGTTCGTAGTCCAGGCGCCTGCTCGGACCGAATTCCGGGTCGCCGGCCTCGGCCCTGCTCTGGCCGAGCGGGCGGTAGATCGGTTCGCCGCTGACGACCACGGAGGAACTGCGGCCGTGGTACCCGATGGGAACCCATTTGTAGTTCGGAAGCAGCGGTGCGTCCGGCCGGAACAACCGGCCGACGGCGGTGGCATGGTGGATGCCGATGTAGAAGTCGGTGTAGTCGCCGATGGCCGCGGGCAGGGCGTATTCGGCCGAGCGCTGGGCAAGAAGGCATCCCTCCAACCTGCCGCGCTCCGTGGCTCCCGTGCGCAGCGCGCGCGAGAGCGCCAGGCGCAGCGCCGACCACGCGGCGGGCCCCATGGCCATGAAGTCGTTGAGGCGCTTGCGCGAGGCGGCCACCGCGGCATCCCGCGCATCGCCGGCGAGTGCGCCGCTGGCGGCCGCGGCGGCCAGGTCGAGGATCTGGTCCCCGATGGCCACGCCGCCCCCAAACGGCCCGGAGGAGCCGCGCCGGCGGAAGACGCCGAAGGGCAAATTCTGGATCGGGAAATCCGTCGTGTCCTCGTTCGCGGACCCGACCCAGCTGCGCAGGTCCGGCGCGTGGGTTTCGTTCACCCGCGTCATGGCCGCGCCGGATCGAAGTGCTTCCCGAGGTTCTGCCAGCAGCGGAAATAGTCCTCCTGCAGCTGGGCGGTCTCCAGGGCGAACGTCGTCGGCCTGAAGACGTCGCACGACTCGAACATGAAGGCCATCGTCTCGGTGAGGTAGTCCGGCCGGGAGGTGTCAGCGGCACTGGCCTTGGCGAAGGTGTCGGCATCCGGTCCGTGCGCGCTCATGCAGTTGTGCAGGGACGCGCCGCCGGGCACGAAGCCCTCGGCCTTGGCGTCGTAGGCCCCGTGGATCAGCCCCATGAACTCGCTCGCGACGTTACGGTGGTACCAGGGCGGCCGGAACGTGTTCTGGGCCACGAGGATGCGCGGCGGGAACACCACGAAGTCGATGGTGTCGACGCCCGGGGTGTCGCTGACGGACTGCAGCACCAGGAAGATGGACGGATCGGGATGGTCGTAGCTGATCGAGCCGATGGTGTTGAACCGCCGCAGGTCGTACTTGTAGGGCGCGTGGTTGCCATGCCAGGCGACCACGTCGAGCGGGCTGTGGCCGATGCGCGCGCTCCACAGGTTTCCCTGGAAGCGCGCGACCAGCTCGAAGTCGCCTTCGCGGTCTTCGTAGGCCGCGACCGGCGTGCAGAAGTCCCGGGGATTCGCCAGCCCGTTGGAGCCGATGACACCGAGGTCCGGCAGCTTGAGGGCGGCGCCGAAGTTCTCGCACACGTAGCCCCGCGCCTGGGCGTCCAGCAGCCGCACCTGGAAGCGCACGCCCCGGGGGATCACGGCGATCTCCTGGGGCTCGAGCTGCAGACGGCCCATTTCCGTTGCCAGCTCGAGGCGACCAGCCTGGGGCACGAGGAGCAGCTCCGCGTCGGCGTCGTACAGGAACCGCGTCTCCATCGACCGGTTGGCGGCATAGAGGTGGACCGCGCAGGACGCGTTGCACGCCATCGTCGTCATGCCCTCGATGAAGTCCGTCGGCCGCTCGGGCATAGGAAGCGGGTCCCAGCGCAGCTGGTTGGGCGTCACGGGGCCGTCGCCGGCCCGGCTCGTCCACCGTCCCGCATCCACGAGGGCGAAAGGATGGTGCAGCGTCGAAGGCCGGATGCGGTAGAGCCAGGCGCGGCGGTTGGCGTGGCGCGGCGCGGTGAACGCCGTGCCGGAGAGCTGCTCGGCGTACAGGCCGTACGGCGCGCGCTGCGGGGAGTTGCGCCCATGGGGGGGTCTCCTCGTTTTCAGTGCAATAAGTGACGGTACGAAAAGCTAGCACT
>NZ_BMYK01000036.1 GCF_014652235.1 Pseudorhodoferax aquiterrae | reverse complement strand
CCCCGCAGCCACGTGGCCGCCTCGGCGCTGCCTTCACGAAAGATCCGGGCTAAGCCGCCGGCAGCCGCTGCGTCTCCACGGTCACGTGCGCGAGTTCGTGGATCGGCGCCAGCAGCGCCTTGTAGGCCGACGCCTCGCGCGGCGCCGCCGAAGCGATGGACACGATGGCCGCGAAGTGGCCAGGACCGAGCTGCCAGACATGCAGGTCCTCGATGCGGTCGCCCGTGGGCGCGAGGGCGTGACGGATCTCCTCGCGCACCTGCGGCCCCTGGACGGGCGCATCGAGCAGCACGCTGCCCGCATCGCGCACCAGGCCCCAGGACCAGCGCGCGATCACGAGTGCGCCCACCAGGCCCATGGCCGGATCCGCCCACAGCCAGCCCTGGCTGCGGCCCAGCGCCAGCGCCGCGATGGCCAGCACCGAGGTCAGCGCATCGGCCAGCACGTGCATGTAGGCGGCGCGCAGGTTGTTGTCGCGCGGGCCCTCGCCATGCGCGTGGTGGTCGTGGTCGTCGTCGTGGTGCCCATGCCCATGGTGGTGGTGACCGTGGTCCTGGCGCAGCAGCCAGGCGCTGGCCAGGTTCACGGCCAGGCCGGCCGTGGCCACGGCCATGGCCTGGGCAAAGTCGATCGGCACGGGGCGGGCCAGGCGCAGCAGGCTCTCCCAGCCGATCAGCAGCGCGATCAAGCCCAGCACCACAGCGCTTGCGAAGGCCGCGAGGTCGCCCAGCTTGCCCGTGCCGAACGCGAAGCGCGGGTTGCCCGCGTGGCGCCGGGCGTAGCGGTAGGCCAGCGCCGTGATCAGCATGGCGCCCGCGTGGGTGGCCATGTGCCAGCCATCGGCCACCAGCGCCATCGAGCCGTAGACCGTGCCGGCGACGATCTCCACGCCCATCATGGCGGCCGTCAGCGCGATGACCCACCAGACGCGGCGCTCGTTGCGACGGTGGTCGCGGCCCAGGTAGACATGCGCGTGCGGCGCCTGGAACGGGGTGTGGGGTGCGGTGCTCATTTCATGTACGTCCGGATCACTTCCAGCAGTTCCTGGCCGCCGGCACGCCGCTCGGCCTCGGTCGCGGCGTCGACCACGTGTTCCTGCAGGTGGTCGGCCATGAGTTCGGCGCTGAGACCGGCCATGGCGCCACGCGCGGAGGCCAGCTGGCGCAGCACCTCGCCGCAGGCCGATCCGCCTTCGAGCGCGCGCTCGATGCCCTCCATCTGGCCGCGGATGCGGCGCACGCGGGCCAGCAGTTTTTCCTTTTGCCGCAAGGTGTGGGACATGGATGGGTGGGCCTCAATATAGTGTGGGGGGCTATATTACCGAGACCGTCCCTGCGGCCGGGCATCGCCCATGGCGCGCACGCGGTCATGGTGCGAAGGCTGGGACAATCCGCGCATGGACACGCCCCCCGACAAGCGCCACCTGGCGCTGTTCGACCTCGACGGCACCTTGTTGCCGCTGGACACCAACCAGGCCTTCGGCCAGTTCCTCGCCCGCCGCGGCTGGGTCGACGCCCAGGCCTGGCAGGCCCGCAACGCGGCCTTCCTCGAAGACCACCACCTGGGCCGGCTGGACCTGCACCGCTTCATCGACTTCTCCACCGCGCCCTGGCGCGACCGGGGCGAGGACGAGCAGCTCGCCATCCGCGCCGAGTTCGTGGCCGAGGTGATCGTGCCCGCGATTCCGGTGGCGGCGCGGCGCCTGGTGGCGCAGCACCAGCAGGCCGGCGACCTCGTGGCCCTGGTCACCGGCACCAACGAGTTCCTGGCCGCGCCCATCGCCGCGGCCTTCGGCATCGACCATGTGCTGGCCGTGCAGCTGGAGCGCGCAGACGCGGGGCGCATCACGGGCCGCATCCTGGGCATCCCGTCCTTCCACGTGGGCAAGGTGGACCGCGTGCACGCCTGGCTGGCCGCGCAGGACCTGCGGCTGGACGCCTTCGCGTCCGTGAGCTTCTACGGCGATTCGGTCAACGACCTGCCGCTGCTCGACGTGGTGAGCCGGCCGGTGGCCGTCAGCCCCAGCGATGCGCTGCGGCAGGTGGCCCAGGCCAAGGGCTGGACCATCATCGAATCGCTGGCCGCGTAGCGGCCACCGGCCCTGGCGCCTTGGCCGGCGCAGACATCGCCACCCGGTCCCTCACACTCGGCCGCTGCTGCATGTCGGCCCACCACGCGCGCAGCGCCGCGCAGTCCGCGGGGATGGGCAGCTGCACCAGTTCCGCAAAGATCAAGCCGCCGATGACGGCGATGTCGGCCATCGAAAAGCGGTCGCCGGCCACGAAGGGCTGCTGCTGCAGCACCGTGTCGAAGTAGCGCATGCCCCGCACGGCCTTGTCGCGCTGGCGCAATCCCCATTCGGCGTTCTGGTACAGCTCGACATCAGGCCCGAGCCCCGGCGTGCCGTGGTGGAAGTACACGCTGACGGCATCGAGCAGCTCGATCTCGGCGCGCTTGTTCATCATGTGGATGAATCCCTGCTCGCGTGGCGTCGTGCCGGTCAGTGTGGGCACGCCGTCCAGGGCATCGAGGTATTGCGTGATGGCGGTGCACTCGGCGATGCAGCTGCCATCCTCGAGTTCGAGCACCGGCAGCGTGCCCGAGTAGTTCTTGGCCAGAAAGCCCGGCTGCTTGTGCTCGCCTTTCCAGAGATCGACCGAGACGAAGCGCACGCGCGACTGGAGGTTCTTTTCCGCCAGTGCGATCCGGACGCGGGCCGGGTAGGGGCCCGTGTGCCAGTCGTGGACCGTCATGGTGGCTTGCGGCGCAGCATCGGCGGGGTGGCTCAGGGTGTTCATGTGTTTACCTATCAATTGGTAGGTAGATACTAGGTGGTGCGCGTGGGTGCGTCAAGAGCTATCTATCACTTGGTAGATAATTGGAGCAAGGAGGGCCGACAGATGGCTTCGAACGCACGAGAGGACATCCTGGCCGCCGCCAAGCGAATGGCGCAGGCGCACGGCTACAGCGGACTGAACTTCCGCGACCTTGCGCAGGACGTGGGCATCAAGAGTGCGAGCATCCACTACCACTTCCCGACCAAGGCCGACCTCGGTGCGGCCGTGGCCCAGCGCTACTGGGAAGACACTGCCGCCACGCTGGACGCCATGTGGGCCGACACGCCAGACCCGGTCCGGTGCCTGGCCCGCTACCCCGAGGTGTTCCGCAAGGCGCTCGAAACCGGCAACCGCATGTGCCTGTGCAGCTACATGGCCGCCGAATACGACGACCTGCCCGAGGCCGTGAAGACGCAGGTGCAGACCTTCACGGACGTCAACGTGGCGTGGCTGGCCAAGCTGCTGGTGGCCGGCGCGCTGGTCCGTGCGGAGGACGGCGAAGACCGGGCGCGCGCCATCTTCGCGGCCATCGCCGGCGCGCAATTGGTCGCCAGGAGCCGGTCGGACATCGCGCTGTACGACGCGCTGGTCGGCAGTTACCGCGCGGCCGGGCTGCTGCCGGCCTGAGCGGCCAGGCGCGTGTGGAATGAAACCTGCATGGCTGCCGGCCCATGCACCAGGAGACCCGCTTGCTCATCGGCCAGATCTCGGACACGCACATCCGGCCGAAAGGCCAGCGCTACCACGGCGTCGCCGATTCCAACCGCATGCTGGCCCAGGCCATCGCCCACCTGCAGGGGCTGGACCGGCGCCCCGACCTCGTCCTGCTGACCGGCGACCTCGTCGACAAAGGCCACCCCGACGAATACGCCATGGCCCGCGAACTGCTCGCGGAGCTGGCGATTCCCTGCCTCGTGGTTCCCGGCAACCACGACCACCGCGACGCGTTCCGGGCGGCCTTCGCAGACCATGCCTGGCTGCCCGCGGCCGGACCGCTGCATTTCTGCGTGGACACGCATCCGGTGCGCATCGTGGCGCTCGATTCGACCGTGCCGGGCGCGCACCATGGCGCCATCGACGAGGCCGGCCTGGACTGGCTGCACACCACGCTCGCGGCGGACCGCGCCAAGCCCACGCTGGTGGTGCTGCACCACCCGCCGTTCGCCAGCGGCATTCCGTACATGGATGGCTACGCGCTGCGCGCGCCCGAGCGGCTCGCGCAGGTGATCGGCGCGTTCGACAACGTGGAGCGCGTGCTGTGCGGCCATGTGCACCGCCTGATGCTGCGGCGCTGGGCCGGCACCGTGGTCTGCAGCTGCCCCAGCACCACGACCGAGATCGCGCTGCGCCTGCAGCCCGACGCCCGGCCGGCGTCGTTCATGGCGCCGCCGGCCTGCATGCTGCACCTGTGGAGCGCGGCCGACGGCATGGTCAGCCACCTCAGCACCATCGGTGATTTCGAGGGGCCGTTCGACTTCGCGTGAGCAGGGCGCGGGTCAGTCGAAGCCGAACAGCCGCCGTGGCGTTTCCCACAGCACCTGCCGGCGCGCGGCTGCGTCCGGCAGCTGGCGCTCCAGCAGCGCCAGCAGCGGCGCGTAGTCGATGCGCGCGGGCGCCCGCAGGAAAGGCCAGTCCGAGGCCCAGACCAGTTGCTGCGGCCCGAAGGCCTCGACCAGCGCCTGCACATAGGGCGCGCAGTCCGCATGCGGATAGGCCTCGCCCGAGACCTTGGCCAGGCCCGAGAGCTTGACCGCCGCCCGGCCCGTGCCGGCCAGCGCGAGCAGGGCCGCGAAGCCGGCCTGGCCGCGGCCCGCGGACGGCACGAAGCGGCCGGCATGGTCGAACACCAGGCGCGCGCCGCTGTCCGCGAGCAGCGGGGCCAGCGCGACGAGCTGGTCGCCCTGGACCTGCACATCGGCCCAGAGGTCGAGTTCGCGCAGGCGTTCGAGCAGGGGGCCGATGTCGCGGTAGAAGTCCACGCCCAGCAGCGCGACGTTGAAGGCCACACCGACCACGCCCTGCGCCTTCAGCGCCTGCAGCTCGTCGCGGCCGGCATCGTTGCGCAGCACGGCGATGCCCTTGTAGCGGCCACCGCCGCGGGCCAGCGTGTCCAGCAGCAGCCGGTTGTCCAGGCCGTAGCCCGAGTTCGGGCCGACCAGCAGCGCATGGTGCACCCCGTGCGCATCCAGCACATGGGCCAGTTGCGCCGGTGTGCCGGTCTCGGCCGCGGTCGGCCGGTAAAACGTGTCGGCCGCGTAGGGAAAGCGTTCGGGGTCGAAGACGTGGACATGGCAGTCCACGATGGGCATCGCAGGGGGCGGGGTCATGCGCCCATGCTACGTCGCCAGCTCAGAACGGCCGGCTGCCCGACAGGCTGATGCGCTTGAGCAGCCGCGTCTCTTCGGCGGCGAAGCCGGTGCGCGCATGCAGCGTGGCCTGGTTGTCCCAGTAGACGATGTCGCCCACCTGCCAGTGGTGCGTGTAGGCGAAGCGCGGCTGCGCGAGATGGGCGCGCAGCCGCTCGATGAGCGCGCGGCCGCGGGCGGCATCCCAGCCCACGACCTCGACCTCGGTCGCCGCGCCCAGGTACAGCAGGCGCAGCCCCGTGTCGGGATGCGTGCGCACGAGCGGATGCACCTCGAACGGCGTCAGCGGTTCGATGTCGGGTGTGCGGTACAGCGGCCGCTCGCCCGAGGGCAGCGGGTGCAGCCGGCGCAGGAAGGGGTTGTAGGTGATCAGCTGCAAGCCGTCGATCTCCGCGCGCGTGGCCCCGTCGAGCGCCTCGTAGGCCGCGACCTCGTCGACCCAGGTGGTCGCGCCGCCCACGGACGGCACCTGCAGCGCGTACAGAAAGGAGCCCGAGGAGGGCTGCGGCGTCCAGTGGTGGTCGGAGTGCGCGGCCAGCTCGTGGTGACCGAGCACGCCCTCCTCGACATTGCCGACCTTCACGATGGCAGGCGTGGTGCCGCCGTAGAGGTCGGAGGCCAGCACGGGCACGTCGGCCGGCGGCTGGAACACGCTGCCGAAGTAGCTGGCCAGGCGCAGGTACTGCGCGTCGTCAAGCTGCTGGCCGCGCAGCAGCACGATGCGGTGGCGCTGCAGGGCCAGGCGGATCGCGCGGACCTGGGCCGCGTCCAGCGGCTGGCGCGCGTCGATGCCCTGGGCCAGCGCGCCGAGCGCGGCGCCGACGATGGGCTGCAGCTGCCAGGGCGCGGTGCGGTCGTTCTGCAGGGGTGGGCGCTCGAGAACGGCAGACATGGGGAACTCCTTGGGCGGTGAAGCGGATGGCCATGCTAGGCAGCGCAGCCATGCGCGTGAACGCAGCTTTGCGCATGTCGATATGCGCCCAACGGCGCAGGCTAAGCTCGGCCCGGTGCCTGCCTTCAAAGACCTTCTGGAGACGCGCCAGGTGGCGATCTACTTCGGCGCCGTGCTGTTCGGCGCCGCGCTCGCGTGTGGCCTGCGCGGCACGGCGGCCTGGCAGCCGGCCATCGCGCCGGCGCTGGCGCTCATGCTGTTCCTGACCTTCCTGCAGCTGCCGCTGGCGTCGCTGGGCCAGGCGCTGCGGGCGCGGCGCTTCCTGGCCACGCTGCTGGGCGTGAACTTCGTCGCCGTGCCGCTGCTGGTGGCCCTGTTGCTGCCGCTGCTGCCAGCCGATCCCTTGCTGCGCCTGGGTGTGCTGCTGGTGCTGTTGTGCCCCTGCATCGACTACGTGGTCACCTTCGCCCAGATGGGCCGGGCCGATGCGCGGCTGCTGCTGGCGGCCACGCCCTGGCTGTTGCTGCTGCAGATGGCGCTGCTGCCTTTGTTCCTCGCGCTGCTGCTGGGCGAGGCCGCGGCCGGCCTGGTGCGGCCCGGGCCTTTCGTGCAGGCCTTCGTCTGGCTCATCGCCGCGCCGCTGGCGCTGGCCCTGGCCTGCCAGCGCTGGGCTGGTGCGCGCGTGAACGCGGCGCTTGCGCTGCTGCCGGTGCCGGCCACGGCGCTCGTGCTGCTGCTGGTCGTGGCGTCCGTGCTGCCGCAGCTGGGCCAGGCCGGGCCGGCGGCATGGCGCGCCGTGCCGGTCTGCGGTCTGTTCGCGCTGCTGGCGCCGCTGCTGGGCTGGTGGCTGGCGCGCCGCGCGCGGCTGCCGGTGCCGGCCGCCCGTGCCGTGGCCTTCAGCGCGGGCACGCGCAATTCGCTCGTGGTGCTGCCGCTGGCCCTGGCCGTGCCGGGCGCGCTGCCGCTGCTGCCGGCCGTGGTGGTGGCGCAGACGCTGGTGGAGCTCGTGGCCGAGCTGGTCTACATCCGCTGGATGCCGCGCTTGGGGCGGCTGGGTGAGCCGGCCTAACTGCGCGCGAACAGCGGCTGCTCGTAGTGCGCCACGCGCGTGGCGCGGCCGGCCAGGCAGACCTCGCGGAACTGGAACAGCAGGGCGGCCGTGGGCGCTGCCACCCAGCCCTCGCCGACCGGCATGCGCAGCACAGGGTGCGGGCTGTCTTCGATCGGCTCGAGCAAGGGTGCATCGGCGCGCTGCAACTCGGTCAGGCGCACGCGGTGGATGCTGGCCACCTCGGCGGGGTTGGGCGCGAGCGCAGTC
Organism: Pseudorhodoferax aquiterrae; assembly: GCF_014652235.1. Lineage (GTDB taxonomy): Bacteria > Pseudomonadota > Gammaproteobacteria > Burkholderiales > Burkholderiaceae_C > Pseudorhodoferax > Pseudorhodoferax aquiterrae. Next base: position 40,382 of record NZ_BMYK01000036.1, on the reverse strand, counting down.
TGCACGGGGCCTGCCCACACCACGACCGGCGTGATCGCGAAGCCCGAGCGCGTGGGGAAATCGTCGAGCAGGCCCAGCACGGCATCGGGAGCCAGTTCCAGGCCCACTTCCTCGTGCAGCTCGCGCAGCGCCGCGTCGGCGGCGGATTCGCCGGACTCGACCCGGCCGCCAGGCAGCGCCCATTGCCCCGGGTGGTTGCGCAGGTGCAGGGCACGCCGCGTGAGCAGCACGGCGGCCTCCCGGCTCCAGCCGGTGGGGCGCGGCAGCCCCGGAAATTCGGCACCCAGGCCTTCCTCGACCAGCGCCAGCGCGACGGCGGCGCGCTGCCCGGCGGCCGGCACGCCGTGCAGCTCGAAGCGGGCGAGGTGGTGGGCGATCTGGTCGCGAAGCGCTGCATCCAGCTGCATGGTGGGGCGGTGGTCCGGGTCGTGGGCCGGGCCAGTATGCCCGTGCCTCAATGCGCCGGTGTCGCGCGCCGGACTGGGTGGGCCGGCGCTGCGAACCAGCGCAGCGCCAGCGCCACGGCGGCCAGCAGGTAGCCCAGCGCACCGAGCACCCACATCAAGAGGCCGGCCAGTTGCTGGTCCTGCAGCGGCTCCAGGCCCCAGGCGCGCGCCCCCGGCGCCTGCAAGACGTACAGCGGCTCGCCCGCGAAGGTCAGCAGCGCACCCAGCAGGCCGGTGTGGGCCATGGTGGCCAGCAGCGCGAGCAGTGCTACGCCGCGCTGCGGCACGGGGGCCAGCAGCACGGCGCCCCAGAACCACCAGGCCGATGCCAGCAGCAGTGCGAGCGCGAACAGATGCAGGCCCGCATGCGCCAGCACGGCCGCGTACAGCGGTGGCCAGTGCCACAACCACAGCAGGGCACCGTGCACGGCGGCCGCGGGGCCGGGCTGGGGCAGGCGGGCGCGCGGCGGCGCTTCCAGCGCGAGCAGTCCGGTGCCGCCCAGCAGCAGCATGAGCTGCGCCATGTGGGCCCAGGCCAGTGTGGCCGCGAGCCGGCACAGCGGCGAGACCAGGGCCAGCGCCAGCAGGCTCCAGCCCGCGAGCGCGCGCAGGCTGCTGCGGCGTACGAGCAGCCAGGCCAGCAGGCCCAGCAGCGGCGCCAGCGTGGCCGGCGCCAGGCTCCAGCGCAGCCACCAGTCCTGTGGCAGGGCCGGCGCGCTGCCGGCCAGGCACAGGGAGATCAGGTCCTCGAACATGTGGCGTCCTCCATGGTCGATGCCAGCGTCTGGCCGGCGCACGGCGGCAAGGCCAGCAGCGGCCAGCCGGTCCACACCGTGGCGGCGGCAGCCACCACCGTGAGCATGCGTGCCAGGCGGCGCAGCGGCTCGGCCCAGTGGCCGAACCACCACCACAACGCGGCCAGCGCGAGCAGGTGCACGCACCAGGCCAGCGCCAATGCGCCTGTGAGCAGGTTGACGCCGCCAAGCCGGCGCGCGTGCCAGCCGGCTTCGCATCCCAGCGTCAGACCGGCGTAGAGCACGACGAAACAGCTGGCCCAGACCAGCAGCGCGGCGGTGCTGCCCCACAGCCAGCGGATGGGGGTGGTGGCCTGCATGCTCAGTGCCTCCAGCCCGGCACGTGCATGGCCAGCAGCAGCACGGCGCCCGTGGCGGCCGTGTAGTCCCACCAGAGCCGCGCGTTGTGCAGTTCCACGCTGCGCCGGGCCGACAGGTAGCCGGTCTGCCCGCGGGCGAGCGCATAGGCCGCGAACACCGCGCCCAGGGCCGTGTGCAGCACCGCATAGGCCAGGCTGAAGGCCAGCATGGCACCGTAGGCATGTTCGCGTGGCGAGGGCATGCCGGGCAGCACACCGGTTGGCAGCAGCAGCGTGGCGGACAGCGCGGCGATGAGGGCCGCCAGCAGGGCCAGCTGGCGCCCGCGCGCATCGCCGCGGGCGTTGGCGCGCTCGGCGTAGTGCATGGCGCCACAGGCCAGGGCCAGCGCGGCGGCGCCGGCCAGCGGCGTGGTCCAGCCGGCGTGCAGCCAGCGGGGCGGCGGCCAGCCCGGCGCCACGGTCGCGAGATAGGCGTGGCCGAACAGCAGGGAGACGAAGAAGCTGCCATTGGCCACCAGCGTCCAGAGCAGGCCGGCGCGGCCGGGGGCGCGGTCGACCACGTCGTGCACGGGGAGCTGCAGGCCCGGCCCCACGTCTACGGCGGCGGGATCCTGCCGCAGCCCGATGGACCACGCCCAGCACCAGAACAGCGCGAGCGCCAGCAGCGCCGCCGGCGGCGCGAGCCCGTAGTTCTTCGTCAGCAGAGCCATGAACACGCCACCGACGGCCAGGGCGGCCGCCAGCGGCAGCCAGCTGGGGCGCGGCAGGCGGACCACGTGGGTGGGCTCGCCGCTGACGGGATCGCTCCCCAGGCTGCGCTGCTCGTCCGCCTGCGCCTCGGCCAGCAGGCCTTCGCCCGCCGCTGCGCGTGCACCGAGGTCCGGTTCCGTCCACAGCGGCTCGGCGCCCGGTATGCGCGGCTGGCTCGCGAAGTTGTAGAAGGTCGGCGGTGTGGGCATGGCCCATTCCAGCGTGGAGGCACGCCAGGGATTCTGCGGGGCGATGCGGCCCAGGTAGGCGCTCACCACCAGGTCGATCAGCAGCAGGAAGAAGCCGATTCCCATCACGAAACTGCCGAGGGAGGACACCAGGTTCGGCAGATCCCAGCCCAGCCCGGCCACATAGCTGCCCACGCGCCGCGGCATGCCCAGCAGCCCGGTGAGGTGCATCACGAAAAAGGTGGTGTTGAAGCCGACGAAGACGAGCCAGAACGCCCAGCTGCCCAGGCGCGGCAGCGTCTGGCGGCCGAACAGGTGCGGGAACCAGTAGTACACGCCCGCGAGGAACGGGAACAGGAAGCCGCCGACCAGCACGTAGTGCAGGTGCGCGACGACGAAGTGCGTGTCGTGGGCCTGCCAGTTGAACGGCACCAGCGCCAGCATCACGCCCGTGAGCCCGCCGCAGACGAAGACCACGAGGAAGCCCAGCAGCCACAGCATGGGCAGCGCCAGCTTCGGCCGGCCGTGCCACAACGTGGCAATCCAGGCGAACATCTGCACCGCCGTGGGAATCGCCACCAGCATGCTCGCGGCCGAGAAGAACACCAGCGCCAGGTGCGGGATGCCGACCGTGAACATGTGGTGCACCCAGAGCCCGAAGCTGATGAAGCCCATGGCCACCACGCTGGCCAGCACCCAGCTGCGGCCCACCAGCGGACGCTGCGCGAAGGTGGGGATCAGCGTGGAGACGATGCCCGCCGCGGGCAGAAAGATGATGTAGACCTCGGGGTGGCCGAACAGCCAGAACAGGTGTTGCCACAGCAGCGGGTCGCCGCCGCGTGCGGCGTCGAAGAAGGGCCAGCCGGCCGCGCGTTCGAGCTCCAGGATCAGGCTTCCGAGAATCAGCGGCGGAAAACCCACCAGCATCATGCCGGCCGTGACCAGCATGTACCAGGCGAACACCGGCATGTCCACGAGCCGCATGCCCGGCGCGCGCATGGTCAGGATGGTGACGATGATCTCCACCGCCGCGGCCACGGCCGAGATCTCCACGAAGGTGATGCCCAGCAGCCAGACGTCGGCGTTCACGCCCGGCGTGTGCGTGGCGTTGGACAGCGGCGTGTAGAGGAACCAGCCGCCGTCGGGCGCCAGCCCGGCCGCCAGCGCGCCGAGCAGGATCAGCCCGCCCAGCAGGTAGCACCAGTAGCCGAAGGCGCCCAGGCGCGGGTAGGCCAGGTCGCGCGCGCCCAGCATCTTGGGCAGCAGGTAGATCGCGAAGCCCTCGATCAGCGGGATCGCGAACAGGAACATCATGATGGTCCCGTGCATCGTGAAGACCTGGGCGTACAGCGCGTCGTCCAGGAAGGCCGATTGCGACGTCGCCAGCTGGGCCCGGATCAGCATGGCCAGCAGGCCGCCGACGAAGAAGAACAGCAGCGCCGTGGCGATGAAGCGCCGGCCCACGATGTTGTGGTTGACCGCCGAGAGCGAACGCCAGCCAGGCGGGTTGTGCCAGACCTGTTGCAGACGGCGGTGCAGGGCCACCGGCCGAGGAGAGCGCTGCGTCACGGCGTCCCCCCGGCCATGCGTGCGGCCAGTGCTTCGGGCGCGTGCGCATGCACTTCCATGGGCATGCGCGCGTGGCCCGTGCCACAGTACTCGGCGCAGACGCCGCGGTAGATGCCTGGTGCATCGGCCTGCAGGCGGACGACGTTGGTGCGGCCCGGGATCGTGTCGATCTTGCCGCCCAGGCGCGGCACCCAGAAGCCGTGGATCACGTCGACCGTGCGCACGCGCACGTCCACGGGCTGGCCGGCCGGGATGTCGATGCGGTTGGGCTGCGTCGATGCGAGCGGATGGGCCGGGTAGTGCACGTCCCACTGCCACTGGCGCGCCGTGACCTCCACCGTGAACACGGGGGCTGCGCCGGGCAAGGGCAGCAAGGCGTGGCCGGCGCGCAGGCCCCACAGCAGCAGCGCCCCGATCGCCAGGCCCGGCAGCAGCAGCCCGCCGCCGAGCAGCCAGGCGCGCTCCGCGCGCGGCGTGGACACCCCGCCGGGCCGGCGCCGCAACGCGGCGGCCAGGCCCAGCACCGTCATGCCCAGCGTGAGCACGCTGGCGCTACAGAACATCCACCACCAGACCTGTGCGATGGGCGCGGCGCCCGGGCCGGCCGGGTCCAGCGCGGACAGCGGGCCGCTGGTGCCGCAACCGGCCAGCAGGGTGGTTGCGCACAGGGCCACGGCGTGTGCGCCGGCAGCGCGCCGCGCCGCGCGCCTTCTACAGTGGTGCGCAGCATGAAGCACTACGCCGACCCCATTCCGCACGGCACGACGACCAGCGTGCACTTCTTCGGCCATCCCGCGCACGCGATGCTGGTGCCGTTCCCGATCGCCTTCCTGGTCAGCGTGTTCGCGAGCGACCTGGCCTGGTGGTACTTCAGCGACCCGTTCTGGGCCCGCATGTCGCTGTGGCTGGCCGGCGGTGGTGCGCTGAGCGGCATCGCGGCCGGCCTGGTCGGCACGGCCGAACTGCTGGTCGTGCGCGACATCCGCCGCCGCGCCGCCGCCTGGAGCCACTTCGTCGTGGCCGTGATGCTGCTGTCGGTCGGCATGGCCAACTGGGGCCTGCGGCTGGGCGATGCCGAGGCGGCCATCGTGCCCATGGGGATGTACCTCTCCGGCCTCGGGGTGCTGCTGGTGGGGGTGGCGGGCTGGCTGGGCGGGACGCTGGTGTTCGAGCATCGGGTGGGCGTCCTCAACGAAGACGAGGAAGACTGAAGGGCCACGCGGGCTGGGCCAGCACCAGCCACAGCACGCCGAGGATCAGCGCCATCGGCAGCCCCGCCATGGCCAGCAGCAGCCCCGGCGGCCAGGCACGCGGCCGCTCGCGCAGCACCAGGATCAGCTTGCCGCAACCCGCGTGGAACAAGGCCATCGCCGCCACCAGCGTGAGCTTGGCGAAGAACCAGGGCGCGTAGACGTTCATGAGGTGGATCAGCGCCGTGCCCGAGACCACGGCCAGCACGGCGGCCGGTGAGGCCAGTGCGATGTAGACGAAGCGCATGGCCGCGCGCAACCGGTGCCGCGCGACGCGGCCGTGGGTCGATGGAACCAGCGCCAGCAAGGGAGGCAGCGCCAGCAGGCTGGCGCACCAGGTCAACAGGGCGGCCAGGTGCACGAACTTGATCCAGGGCATCCAGACGGCGAGCAGGTCCATGCGGCATTCAGGGCGGTGCCGACGGTTGCTCGGCCGATGGGCCGGGCGCGCTGGTTGGAGTAGGTCTTGCGCGTGCCGATGGCGGTGCGCACAGTCTCGCGCCCGCAGTGCGCGTGTTTCCAGCGGCCCGTGCGCCGCGTGGAGGTCGGAGCGGGACTACAGGCCCGTGGCCGTGAGCGCGCTGTTGCGGTAGTGCACGAAGCTGAAGGCCAGGCCCGTGGCCGAGACATGGCGCTCGCGCGCGACCTCGGTCCAGGCGGCGCCCAGGCGCGGCGCGAAGGCATCGCCTTCGAAGCTCGCCTCGATCTCGGTCACCACGGCCGTGCTGGCCAGCGGCAGCGCCTGCGCATAGACATCGGCACCGCCCGTCACCCAGACCTTGGCGTCTGCCGGGCACAGGCCCATGGCCTGCTCAAGCGAGGCCGCGCGCAACGCGCCGTCGGCCTGCCAGTCGGGGTGGCGCGTCAGCACGATGTTGATGCGGCCCGGCAGCGGCCGGAACTTGGGCGGCAGCGAATCCCAGGTCTTGCGGCCCATCAGCACCGGGCAGCCCATGGTCGTGGCCTTGAAGTGCGCCATGTCCTCGGGCAGGCGCCAGGGCAGGGTGTTGTGGTAGCCGATGACGCCGCCTTCGGCCTGGGCCCAGATCAGGTGCAGTGTGGGCATGTCAGTGCCTCAGACGGCCACCGGCGCCTTGATGGCCGGGTGCGGGTCGTAGCCCTCGATGGCGAAGTCTTCGTACCGGTAGTCGAAGATCGAATCGGGCTTGCGCAGGATCTTCAGCAGGGGGTAGGGGCGCGGCTCGCGCGAGAGCTGCAGTTCCACCTGCTCCACGTGGTTGCTGTAGATGTGGCAGTCGCCGCCGGTCCAGATGAAGTCGCCGACCTCCAGGTCGCACTGCTGGGCCAGCATGTGGGTGAGCAGCGCGTAGCTGGCGATGTTGAAGGGCACGCCCAGAAAGATGTCCGCGCTGCGCTGGTAGAGCTGGCAACTCAGCTTGCCCTCGGCGACGTAGAACTGGAAGAAGGCGTGGCAGGGCATCAGCGCCATCTTCGACAGGTCGGCCACGTTCCAGGCGCTCACGATGATGCGGCGCGAATCGGGGTTGCTCTTGAGCTGCTTGACCACCTCGGCGATCTGGTCGATGTGGCCGCCATCGGGCGTGGGCCAGGAGCGCCACTGCACGCCGTAGACCGGGCCAAGGTCGCCGTCTTCCCGCGCCCACTCGTCCCAGATCGACACGCCGCGCTCCTTGAGCCAGTTGTTGTTGGACGAACCGGTCAGGAACCACAGCAGTTCCACGATGATGGATTTGAGGTGCACCTTCTTGGTCGTGACCAGCGGGAAGCCCTCGGACAGGTCGAAGCGCATCTGGTGGCCGAACACGCTCTGCGTGCCCGTGCCGGTGCGGTCGCCCTTGGCCACGCCATGGCTGTGCACATGGCGCATGAAGTCTTCGTACTGGGAACGGATCGGGCGGGAGGTGGATGGGATGGTCATGTCAGTACGAGCCGAAAAGTGTGTCGAGTGCGCCGACGATCGCATCGGACTGCGACCGCAGGCTCAGCACCGGCTGGCGCAATTCCGCGGCAGGGAACGCTGCGATGGCCGGTGTGTCGAGCACGACGGCCATGCCATCGATCTCGAAACCGGGATTGAGGTCGCGCATGGGCGGGCCGAACAGCTTGGCGGAGCGCATCGGCAGCACGACGCGCGTATCGATACTGTCGATGTAGTCGTTCTGGATGTCCAGCAGGTAGGGCGTGAACTTGCGCAGTCCGGCATCGGGATGCCGGTAGACGTCGAAGCGGGCCATCTCAGAAGCTGCGGTACTTGGCGAGCGGAAGGCCTTCCTTGGCGATCCGGGCGTTGTAGGCGGCCACGGCTTCCTTGTTCTCCTCGTTCCAGCGCTCCCAATAACGGCGCTTGACCTCCGCAGCCAGCAGCTCGTCGACGGTCTGCGAGAGGTTCATGCCCAGCTCGCGCGCCATCTCCAGCACCTTGGCGTTGAGCGACAGGTTGGTGGCCTTCTTGGGAGCGTTGTCGAAGCGCGGCATGGCATCGTTTCTGCGCAAATGGAATGCGCAGATTTTAGGCGCATGTCAGGCCTCGAGCACGCGCCCCGGGTTCATGCGGTTCTCCGGGTCCAGCGCACCCTTGATCGCGCGCATGAGCTTGAGCGCCACGGGCGACTTGTAGTGCGGCAGCTTGTGCTGCTTCAAACTGCCCACGCCGTGCTCGGCCGAGATCGAGCCGTCGAAGGCCTTGACCGCGTCGAACACCAGCGTGTTGATGTGCTCTTCCTGCGCGGCCAGGAAGGCCTTGGCATCGACGCCTTCGGGCGCCTGCACGTTGTAGTGCAGGTTGCCGTCGCCCAGGTGGCCGAAGTCCACCATGCGCACGCCGGGGATCTTCTCTGCCAGCAGTGCATCGGTCGTGCGCACGAACTCGGGGATGCGCGAGACTGGGATCGAGATGTCGTGCTTGACGTTGAGCCCTTCCTCGACCTGCGCCAGCGTGATGCTCTCGCGGACGTGCCAGAGCGCGCGCGCCTGCGTGAGGTTCTCGGCGATCACGGCATCGCTGACGCAGCCGGCCTCGAAGGCGACCTCGAGCAGCTTCTCGAAACGGCTGCGCGCGTGCTCTTCCGATTCGTCGTCGGAGTTCTCCAGCAGCACGCACCAGGGCGTCTCGTCGGCGGCCTCCGCTGCGGCGGTGACGAAGGGCACGCGCTGCTGCGGGAAATGCTTGGCCACCAGGCTCAGCGCGAAGCGGCCCATGACCTCGAAGCCCGTGAGGCCCGCGCCCAGCGTGCGGTGGGCCAGGCCCAGCAGCTCCACGGCGTGCTCCATCGAAGGCACGGCGGCCCAGGCCGTCAGCTGCACGGCAGGCAGCGGGTAGAGCTTCATGGTCGCGGCGGTGATGATGCCCAGCGTGCCTTCGGCGCCCACGAACAGGTCGCGCAGGTCGTAGCCGGTGTTGTCCTTGCGCAGGCCCGTCAGGCCGCTCCAGACCTCGCCCTCGGCCGTCACGACTTCCAGGCCCAGGCACAGCTCGCGCGTGTTGCCGTAACGCACGACCTGGGTGCCGCCGGCGTTGGTCGAGAGGTTGCCGCCGATCGTGCAGCTGCCCTCGGCGCCCAGGCTCAGCGGGAACAGGAAGCCTTCCTTCTCGGCGATTTCCTGCAGCGACTGCAGCACGCAACCGGCCTCCACGGTGATGGTGAGGTTGGCCGGGTCGATCGCGCGCACGGCGTTCATGCGCCTGGTGGACAGCACGACCTGGCGGCCGCTCGCGTCGGGCGTGGAGCCGCAAACCAGGCCGGTGTTGCCGCCTTGCGGCACGATGCTGACGCCGGCCGCCGCGCAGGCCTTGACGACCGCCGCCACCTGCTCGGTGCTGGCGGGCCGCACCACGGCCAGCGCGCGGCCGCGCTCGCGCTTGCGCCAGTCCTGCTCCCAGGCGGAGAGGTCGCCATCGGTGAGCACATGGGCATCGCCGACGATGGCGCGCAGGGAGTCGAGCAGGGCAGCGGTCATGGAGTCCAGTCCTCGTTCATTCGCCGGCGGCGGCCGCCAGCCGGGCATTGCGAAAGCGCAGCCGCACATGCATGGCGCAGGCCGCGAAAAGCAGCAGGCACAGCAGCAACTCGGCCAGCGCACACCAGCGGCCGGCCGGCAGCGGGTCGCTCCAGGCGCGCACCACGCCTTCGGTGAAATACAGCCAGATCAGCAGGCTCAGCCAGCGGTAGGTGTACATGCGGTTCTTGAGCAGGCCGGCCAGCGGGATGCACAGCGGCAGCACCTTGAGCGCGAGCCAGCTGCCGCCCGGGCGCAGCGGCGCCAGCCAGAGTTCCCAGGCCAGGCCCAGCGCGACCATGGCCAGCAGGCTCGCGACGGCGATGCGGCGGGTCCAGGCGACGGTGGGATCCAGGGGGGCGCTAGGCATGGGGCTGGCATGATACCGAGCATGTCTGCCGCCCCCCGCCACCTGCCCGAGCGCCTGCACGCGCTGCTGGGCGATCTGGCGCATTTCCCCTGGCGCACCACCGCGCACACGCTGCGCGAGCGCTTCCGCGAGGACCAGCTCGCGCTGACCGCCAGCAGCCTCACCTTCACCACCATGCTGGCCCTGGTGCCGCTGTTCACGGTGGCGCTGGCCATCTTCACGGTGTTCCCGATGTTCGGCACCTTGCAGCAGGGCCTGGAGCGCTGGCTGGTGCAAAGCCTGATCCCCCACACCATCGCGCGCCAGGTGCTGGGCTACCTCACGCAGTTCGCGAGCCAGGCCAGCCGGCTCGGCAGCCTGGGCCTGGCGGTGGTGCTGGTCACGGCGCTGGCGCTGGTGCTGACCATCGACCGCACGCTGAACCGCATCTGGCGCGTGCCGCCGCGGCCGCTGGGCCAGCGCGTGCTGATCTACTGGGCGCTGATCACGCTGGGGCCACTGCTGCTGGGCGCCAGCCTGGCCATGACTTCTTACGCGGTCTCGTCCTCGCGCGGTCTGGTGGACAGCCTGCCGGGCGGCGTGCGCGTGCTGCTGGACACCCTGGAGTTCGGCCTGCTCGCGCTGGGCATGGCCGCGGTCTACCGCTATGTGCCCAATACCGACGTGAGGTGGGGCCACGCGCTGGCCGGCGGCATCTTCGTGTCGGTGGGCATCGAGCTGGCCAAGCGCCTGCTGTCCCTGTACATCGGGTCGGTGCCGACCTATTCGGCCATGTACGGCACCTTCGCCACGGCGCCCATCCTCTTGCTGTGGATCTACCTGGCCTGGATCATCGTGCTGCTGGGCGCCGTGATCGCGGCCTACCTGCCCAGCCTGCTGGCCGGCGTGGCGCGGCCCACGGCCGCCTACGGCTGGCATTTCCACCTGGCGATCGAGGTGCTGCAGCATCTGCACCGCGCGCGCAGCGGCCAGGCGCATGGGCGGTCGGCCGGCGAACTCGGCCGCGCACTGGGCACGACCCCGCTGCAGCTGGAGCCCGTGCTGCAGGCGCTGGCGGGCCTGGACTGGGTGGCGCGGCTGGACGAGGCCGCACACGGCACGGACGGCGCGGCCGAGGCGCGCTACGTGCTGCTGGCCGACCCCGACAGCACACCGCTGGCGCCGCTCATCGAGCGGCTGCTGGTGGACCGCAGTGCGCCGCTGGCCGGGCTCTGGGACCGTGGCCGCTGGGACGCGCTGCGGCTGCGTGATGCGCTATAGCGCCGGTGCCATCACAGCTTGATGCGGCCCAGCCAGATGTCGCGGTACATGGCCCAGTCGCCCAGGAAGCTGTAGAGCGGGCGCTTGAAGCTCGCGGGCTTGTTCTTCTCGAAACCGAAATGGCCGATCCAGGCGAAGAGGTAACCACAGGCCAGGCCGATGAAGAGCCAGCGCCAGTCCCCGGTGGCCGCGAGCACGGCCAGGCAGAGCAGGCCCAGCGTGCTGCCCACGAAATGCAGCCGCCGGCAGGTGCGGTCGCGGTGCTCGGACAGGTAGAACGGGTAGAACTCGGCAAAGCTCTTGAACTGGCGCGGATCGACGACCACGACCGAGGGAAGAATGCTCATGCGATGTCTCCTTGGCCCTGTCGCGGCAGGGCTGGCGGCCATCGTAACGCCTGGGCGTCGGCCGCGGCGCGGACGCGACGGCCAGCATGCCCCGCAGCCTGCGCCAGGCGCAACGGGGCCGCCGTCAGCGCGACAGGAACTCGCGGATCGCGAAGAGGGTGTCGTCGGGGGTCTCGGTCATCTGGTGGTGGCCCACGGGCGGCAGCACCACCTGCACGGTCTTGCCGGCGGCGCGGGCCTTGGCGATCAGGCCTTGGGCAGCCTTGGGCGGCGTCATCTGGTCCTGGGCGCCGAGCACGAACAGCACCGGGCAGGTGATCTGCGCGATCGCGGCCTCACCATTGCCGTAGCGGTCGCAGGCCAGGAAGCCGCGGTGGAACACGTTGGCATCGCGGTTGCTGCGCAGCACGCGCCGGCCCAGCGCGAGGCTGGCGCCATAGACCCAGGTGCCCGGGCCCAGTGCCGAGGGCGGCGCGGCCAGCGTGGAGCGCGAGAACAGGTTGACCATCCTGAGCGCGGCCTCGGGGTCGTTCTGCGAGGCATCGAGCAGGGCCTGCGAAACCTTCATCGGAAAGGCCGTGCCGACCAGCACCAGCTGCGTGACGCGTTCGCCGAGCCGGGCCGCGGCCTCCAACGCGATCAGCGAGCCCCAGCTGTGGCCGACCAGCGCGGCGCGCTGCACGCCGGCCGCATCCAGCAGCGCGGCGATGAAGTCGGCCGCCTGCTCGACCGAGGCGGGCGCCTCGCCGGCGCTGCGGCAGTGGCCGGGCAGGTCCACGGCCAGCACGTTGAAGCCGTGGTGGGCCAGGTAGCGGCTCTGCAGGATCCAGACGCTGTGGTCGTTGAGGACGCCGTGGATGAAGACGACGGTGGGCCTGGCCGCATCGAAGGGCTTGCCGCCCGTGTAGCAGTAGGTGGGCGCGCCTTGGACTTGAAGAATCATGCTGCTTTCTCCGCCGCCTTCAGGGCCCGCTTGAGGTCGTCGATGAGGTCGTCGGCGTCCTCCAGTCCGATCGAGAGCCGGATGGTGCCTTGCGTGATGCCGCCGGCTGCGAGCGCCTCGTCGCTCATGCGGAAGTGCGTGGTGCTGGCCGGGTGGATGACCAGCGAACGGCAGTCGCCCACATTGGCCAGGTGGCTGAAGATCTTCAGCGTCTCGATGAACTTCTTGCCCTGCTCGCGGTTGCCTTTGAGGTCGAAGCTGAACACCGAACCGGCACCGCGCGGCAGCAGCTTGTTGGCGAGCGCATGGCTGGGATGGCTTTCCAGCAGCGGATGGCCCACGCGCGCCACGAAGGGCTGGGCGGCCAGGAACTCCACCACCTTGCGTGTGTTGGCCATGTGGCGTTCCATGCGCAGCGGCAGCGTCTCGATGCCCTGCAGGATCAGCCAGGCCGTGTGCGGGCTCATGCAGGCGCCGAAGTCGCGCAGGCCCTCGCGGCGCGCGCGCAGCAGGAAGGCGCCGACCGTGCTCTCCTCGGTGAACACCATGTTGTGGAAGCCGTCGTAGGCCTGGGCCAGTTCGGCGAAGCGACCGCTCGCAGCATGGGACGCGGCCCAGTCGAAGCTGCCGCCATCGACGAGCACGCCGCCGATCACGGTGCCATGGCCCGACAGGAACTTGGTGGCCGAGTGGTAGACGAGGTCGGCGCCGAGCTCGAAGGGCTTGATGAGCCAGGGCGAGGTCAGCGTGGAGTCCACCAGCAGCGGCACGCCGGCCGCGTGCGCGATGGCCGAGACGGTGGGGATGTCCAGCACGTCCAGGCCCGGGTTGCCCACGGTCTCGCCGAACAGCAGGCGCGTTTCGGGCCGGATCGCGGCGCGCCAGCCGTCGATGTCGCCGGGCTTCACGAAGGTGGTGGCGATGCCGAAGCGGCGCATCGTGTAGTGCAGCAGGTTCTGCGAACCGCCGTACAGCGCCGTGCTCGCGACGATGTGGCCGCCCGCGCCCATCAGCGTGGCCACGGCCAGGTGCAGCGCGGCCTGGCCGCTCGCCGTGGCGATGGCGCCGATGCCGCCTTCCAGCGCCGCCACGCGCTGCTCGAGCACGGCGTTGGTCGGGTTGCTGATGCGCGAGTACACATGGCCCGCGCGCTCGAGGTTGAACAGCGCGGCCGCATGGTCGCTGGACTCGAACACGAAGGACGTGGACAGGTGGATGGGCACGGCACGCGCGCCCGTGGCCGGGTCGGGCGCGGCGCCGGCATGCAGCGCCAAGGTGTCGAAGCCGGGGTCCGAATAACCGGGCATGCGGGGGTCTCCTCCAGGGGGAACGGGGTCGGTTTTGGGGCGTGATTGTGGGCTATATTCCTTCGACAGTTCCGCGTCGCGGATGATCAACAGGAGGCCCCATGAAAGTCAGCGACATTCTGCGCGTCAAAGGCAACACGCTCTACACCGTCACGCCGGACGAAGAGCTGGCGGGCGCCGTGACCATCATGTCGGAAAAGGACATCGGCTCGCTGGTCGTCATGGACCACGGTGACCTGGTCGGCATGCTGACCTTCCGCGAGGTGATCCAGACCATCGTCAAGAACGGTGGTGCGCTGGGCACGACGCTGGTGCGCACGGCCATGGACGACGCGCCACTGACCTGCACGGCCGAGACCGAGCTCGACGAGGTGCGCCGCATGATGCTGGAACGCCACGCGCGCTACATGCCCGTGATGGACAAGCGCATGCTGATGGGCGTGATCAGCTTCTACGACGTGGCCAAGGCCGTGGTGGACAGCCAGAATTTCGAGAACAAGATGCTCAAGGCCTACATCCGCGACTGGCCGGGCGAGGACGAAGACAGCAAGGCCTGACGCTCCCTGGGTGATGACCATGGCCACGCACATGCTGGAAAACCTCTCGCGTTCGGAGAAGCTGCGGCTCATGGAGGCGTTGTGGTCTGACTTGTCGGCTGATGCACCGGCGTTTGCGTCGCCGGCCTGGCACGCCCAGGCCTTGGATGCTGCGGCCCAGGCCCATGCCGCTGGCGCGGCCACCTTTGTCGACTGGCAGCACGCCAAGAAGGTGCTGCGCGAGCGGTGAAACGCATCCGGGTCCTGGATCTTGCGGTCCAGGACCTTGAACAGGGGCGGGATTTCTACGAAGCGCAACAGGAAGGGCTCGGTGAGTACTTCCTGGACAGCCTGTTTTCGGACATCGATGCCTTGCTGTTGCATGCCGGCGTCCATGAACGGCGTTTCGGTTACTACCGTGCGCTGTCCAAGCGCTTTCCATTTGCGATCTACTACAAGCTGGACGGCAGCAGCATTCAGGTGTGGCGTGTCCTCGACTGCCGGCGGCATCCGGGACGCATCCGGGCAGCGCTATCTCCCCCAGGGTGAGGGCGGGAGCGCTATTCCAACGCGTACACCATGTCCCGCACGCGCGGGTAGATCTCCTGGTTCCAGCGCCGACCGCTGAACACGCCGTAGTGGCCCACGCCGGTCTGCACATGGTGGATCTTGAGCATGGGCCGCACGCTGGAACACAGGTCCTGCGCAGCCAGGGTCTGGCCGATGGAGCAGATGTCGTCGCGCTCGCCCTCCACCGTCATCAGCGCGGTGCGGCGGATGGCCTTGGGGTTGACCTTGCGGCCGCGCCAGGTCAGCTTGCCCAGCGGCAGGTCGTAGGTCTGGAACACCTTCTCCACGGTCTCCAGGTAGAACTCGGCCGGCAGGTCGTTGACGGCCAGGTACTCGTCGTAGAACACGCGGATGGTCTCGGCCTTCTCGATCTCGCCTTCCAGCAGGTACTTGTACATGTCCTTGTACTGCTGCTGGTGCCGCTCCAGGTTCATGCTCATGAAGGCCGTGAGCTGCACGAAGCCGGGGTAGACGCGGCGCATGAAACCGGCATGCGGCAGCGGCACATGGCTGATCAGGTTCTGCTCGAACCATTCGATGGGCTTGCTCGTGGCCAGTTCGTTCACGCTGCTGGGGTTCACGCGGCAGTCCACCGGGCCGGCCATCAGCGTGAGGCTGCGCGGCTGGGCCGGGTGGTCGTCCTCGGCCATGAGGGCCGTGGCCGCCAGCGCGGCCACACAGGGCTGGCAGACCGCCATCACGTGCGTGCCCGGGCCCAGCGTGGCGATGAACTCGATCATGTAGGCGATGTAGTCGTCCAGGCCGAAGGCGCCATGCCTGAGGCCCACGTCGCGCGCGTTGTGCCAGTCGGTGATGTAGACGTCGTGGTCGCGCAGCAGCGTGCGCGCCGTGTCGCGCAGCAGCGTGGAGAAGTGGCCCGACAGCGGCGCCACCAGCAGCATGCGCGGCTGGGCCGGCGTGTGCGGCTGCAGTGCGCGCTGGAAGTGCAACAGGCTGCCGAAAGGCTTCTTGAGCACCACCTCCTCGGTGACGGGCACGGCCACACCGTCGACGATGGCCTGGTCGATGCCGTAGGCGGGCCGGCTGTGCGTGAGGCGCATGCGCGAGAGCACGGTGCAGGCCGCGGCCCAGGAGCGCAGCGGGCTGCGGTCCGTGTCCTCGAACCACAGCGAGGCGCCCAGGGACTGGGCCAGCAGCCGCATCGGCGACGTGAGGTCGGACTGGAGCTGGTAGGCCTGGTACAGCATGCAATGTCTCGTGGAGTCGATCGGTCTGCTGTGCCCAGGCAAGTTGCGGGCCATATCGTGCCGGCCCCTCGCATGCCGGCTGTCACATGGCTGGCACAGCGTTTGCTGAACATGCCGCCACTGGAGGCGACGACATGGCGAGCAAGGCGCAACTCACGATCAGCAGCAGGAACTACGGAGCCTGGGCACTGCGCGGCTGGCTCATGGCCAAGCTCGCCGGCCTGGAGTTCCACGAGCACGTGGTGTCGCCCGACGATCCGGCCATGAAGGCCGAGATGCTGTTGCTGTCGTCCTCGATGCGCGTGCCCGCACTGCAGCACGGCAAGGTGCACGTGTGGGACACGCTGGCCATCGGCGAGTACCTCAACGAGATCAAGCCCAAGGCCGGCCTGCTGCCGGCCGACCAGGCGGCACGCGCGCACTGCCGTGCGATCTGCGGCGAGATGCACTCGGGCTTCTCGGCGCTGCGCTCCTCGTTGCCCATGAACATCAAGGCGCACTTTCCGGGCTTCAAGATCTGGTCGCGCGCGCAGGCCGACGTGGACCGCATCCTGGAGATCTGGACCGAGTGCCTTGAGACCTATGGCGGCCCCTACCTGTTCGGCGACAAGCCCTGCATCGCCGATGCGATGTACGCGCCCGTGGTCACGCGGTTTCTGACCTACGACGTGCCGCTGCCGCCGGCCTGCGTGGACTACTGCAAGCAGATGATGGCGCTGCCCGCGCTCAAGGAATGGATCGCCGAGGCGCGCAAGGAGCCCGACGAGATCGACGAGCTGGACGCGGAATTCTGAGCCGGGCGGCGGCCGGGCCGCCGCGGCCCTCACTTCCAGGGCGTGGGCGCCGGCACGGCGCAGACCGGCTCCACGTCGACCGACTTGAAGTCGGCCGGCGAGACGATCTCCAGATACTCCATGTCGGGCGAATAGTCGAACAGGTAGTGGCGGATGCCGGGGCGCTGGTGCACCACGTCGCCGGCCTCGACCAGCGTCTCCTTGTCCTCGTACATGAAGCGCGCCCAGCCCTTGACCATGATGACGATCTGGAAGTCCGCCTCATGGCGGTGCCAGCCGGTGCCCTGCTCTGGTGCCATGTTGGCCTTCACGAGGTGCGCGATCACCTTTCCGTGCGTGGCGTCGGCGATGCCGAGGTCGCGGTAGAGGAAGAAGTCGCGCAATCCGCCGCTCACGTAGGGCGTGTCGCCCTCCTTGACGTGGGAAAACTTGGTGCTTGTGCGGTCCAACATGGCTTGCCTTTCGCTGTGAAGGGGTTCCACACCGGTGAGGGGTGCCTTGCATGCGAAGCATGAACCGTTCCCAGTCTGTCCACCGTCCATCGCGAGGGGCTGGCCGATAATCGCGCCATGAGCGGCAACACCTTCGGCACACTTTTCGCAGTCACCAACTTCGGGGAATCGCACGGTCCGGCCATCGGCTGCGTGATCGATGGCTGCCCGCCGGGCATGGAACTGTCCGAGGCCGACATCCAGGTCGAACTGGACCGCCGCCGCCCCGGCACCAGCCGCCACGTGACCCAGCGCGCCGAGCCCGACCGGGTCGAGATCCTGTCGGGCGTCTACGAAGGCAAGACCACCGGCACGCCGATCGCGCTGTTGATCCGCAACACCGACCAGCGCAGCAAGGACTACAGCGCGATCGCGCAGAGTTTTCGCCCCGGCCACGCCGACTACACCTATTGGCACAAGTTCGGCATCCGCGACCCGCGCGGCGGCGGCCGTTCCTCGGCCCGGCTCACGGCGCCCACGGTGGCGGCCGGCGCGGTGGCGAGGAAGTGGCTGCGCGAGCGTTACGGCGTGCAGTTCCGCGGCTGCATGACGCAGGTCGGCGAGATCGCGATCCCGTTCGAGAGCTGGGACCATGTGCCGAACAACCCCTTCTTCGCGCCGATCGCCGATGTCTCGCAGCTGGAGGCCTACATGGACCAGCTGCGCAAGGCCGGCGATTCCTGCGGCGCCCGCGTGCGCGTGACGGCCAGCGGCATGCCCGTGGGCCTGGGCGAGCCGCTGTTCGACAAGCTCGACGCCGACATCGCCTTCGCCATGATGGGCCTCAATGCGGTCAAGGGCGTGGAGATCGGCGCGGGCTTCGCGAGCGTGGCGCAGCGCGGCAGCACGCACGGCGACTCGCTGTCGCCGCAGGGCTTCCTGTCCAACAACGCCGGCGGCGTGCTGGGCGGCATCAGCACGGGCCAGGACCTGGACGTGTCCATCGCGATCAAGCCGACCAGCTCCATCATCACGCCGCGCGAGTCCATCGACACCGCCGGCCAGAGCGTGGAAGTGGTGACCAAGGGCCGGCACGACCCCTGCGTGGGCATCCGCGCCACGCCCATCGTCGAGGCCCTGCTGGCCCTGGTCGTCATGGAGCATGCGCTGCGCCAGCGCGCCCAGTGCGGTGACGTGCGCCAGGCGGTTGGGCCAATCCCGGCGAGCGCTTGAACGGCCTGAAACGGCCCCTGTCACACGGGTTTGCCCCCCTTGCGCGATAATCGCCGGTCGGCCCCATCCTGGCGGGCCGGCCTGCTATCCGCTTGGTAGCGCTTGAACCCAGGTATTGATGACCGACTCCACCACCGCTCCCGAGGCGGGTTCCACCCCCGCCGCTTCCGCACCGCCGACCGCTTCCTTCTCGCAGCTGAACCTCGCCGAGCCCCTGGCGCGCGCCGTGGCCGAGATGGGCTACAGCAGCATGACGCCGATCCAGGCGCAGGCCATTCCGGTGGTGCTGACGGGCCGCGACGTGATGGGCGCCGCCCAGACCGGCACGGGCAAGACCGCCGCCTTCTCGCTGCCGCTGCTGCAGCGCATGCTGCGCCACGAGAACGCATCGACCTCGCCCGCGCGCCACCCCGTGCGCGCCCTGGTGCTGCTGCCCACGCGCGAGCTGGCGGACCAGGTGGCGCAGCAGATCAAGCTGTACGCCAAGTACACCCAGCTGCGCAGCGCCGTGGTGTTCGGCGGCATCGACATGAAGCCGCAGACGCTGGAGCTCAAGAAGGGCGTGGAGATCCTGGTGGCCACGCCGGGCCGGCTGCTGGACCACATCGAGGCCAAGAACGCGGTGCTGAACCAGGTCGAGTACGTGGTGCTCGACGAGGCCGACCGCATGCTGGACATCGGCTTCCTGCCCGACCTGCAGCGCATCCTGTCGTACCTGCCCAAGCAGCGCACCACGCTGCTGTTCTCGGCCACCTTCTCGCCCGAGATCAAGCGCCTGGCCGGCAGCTACCTGCAGAACCCGACCACCATCGAGGTGGCGCGCTCCAACGCCACGGCCTCCACGGTGGAGCAGCACTTCTACAGCGTGCCCGACGAGAACAAGCGCCGCGCGCTGCGGCAGATCCTGCGCCAGCGCCAGCTGCGCCAGGCCTTCGTGTTCGTCAACAGCAAGCTGGGCTGCGCCCGGCTGGCCCGCGCGCTCGAGCGGGAAGGCCTCAAGACCAATGCGCTGCACGGCGACCGCAGCCAGGACGAGCGCCTGAAGGCGCTGGACGCGTTCAAGAAGGGAGAGGTCGACCTCCTGGTCTGCACCGACGTGGCCGCGCGCGGCCTGGACATCAAGGACGTGCCGGCGGTGTTCAACTTCGACATCCCGTTCAATGCCGAGGACTACGTGCACCGCATCGGCCGCACCGGCCGTGCCGGCGCCTCGGGCCTGGCGGTCAGCTTTGCCGGTGGCGGCAACGATGCGCGCCTGGTGGCCGAGATCGAGAAGCTCATCAAGACCAAGATCGAGATCGAGCCCTTCGAATACGACGAGGACATGCCGCGCATCCGCGAGCAGGGCCGCTTCAACGAAGGCCGCCGCGCCTGGGGTGGCGACGATCCGCGCGACGTGATGGACAGCCAGCGGGCGCGCCCCGAAGGCCGCGAGCGCGGTCCGCGCCGTGCGGCTGCGCCGGTCGATCCCTTCTTTGACCAGCCCTACGAGGCCCAGCCGCGCGCGCAGGATGCCGCGGCGTCCTGGGAGAAGGGCGCCAAGCCCGCGGCGCGCAGCGGCGTGTCGGCCAACATCAAGCCCAAGCGCAAGCTGGCGGCCCTGTTCAAGGAACCGGCGCCCGCGCCGGCACCCGCTCCCGTCGCCGCACCGCAGCCGGAAACCTCGGCCGGCTGAGTCGGGCTCAGCCCGGCTTCTGTGCCTGCGGGCAGTCCACCTGCACCAGCGCCTGCTGCGCTGCACTGGTGCCCACGCGCAACGCGCTGAGCGGGCCGCCCCAGACGCAGCCCGTGTCCAGGCAGTAGAGGTCGTCGCGGTCCAGCCAGCCCAAGGTGGACCAATGACCGAAGGCCACGGCCACACCGGCCGTGCGCCGGCCCGGCACCTCGAACCAGGGCATGAAGCCCGCGGGCGCCGCGCCGGCGCCCTCCTTGGTCTCGAATTCCATCTGGCCGTCGGCGCTGCAAAAGCGCAGCCGCGTGAGCGCGTTGATGACCACGCGCAGGCGGTCGTTGCCGCTCAGTGCGTCGTCCCAGCGGTCGGGCT
Source organism: Pseudorhodoferax aquiterrae (assembly GCF_014652235.1). GTDB lineage: Bacteria > Pseudomonadota > Gammaproteobacteria > Burkholderiales > Burkholderiaceae_C > Pseudorhodoferax > Pseudorhodoferax aquiterrae. The sequence continues at coordinate 20,044 of NZ_BMYK01000036.1, read as the reverse complement.
GGTTGCCGTACATCCCGTGCAGGAAGTCGCCGATGTGCGGGCCACGCAGCACGTCCTGCAGTTCGGCGGCCAGCGCGGCCGTCTGCTGCGCCGTCCACTGGGGCAGCACGCCGGCGTGCACCAGCAGCATTTCGCGGCCGCCCACGGTTTCGTGGATGGCCAGCGGCTGGCAGCGCAGCCAGTCCAGCAGCGCGGCACGGTCGGGCGCGGCGAGCAGAGCGTCCAGCGTGTCGCGCTTGTGCGGCCGGCGCACGCCCCAGGCGCAGGCCAAGAGGTGCATGTCGTGGTTGCCGAGCAGGCAGCGCGCGCTGCCCTCCAGCGCCATGAGCCGGCGCAGCACCTCGGCCGAAGCCGGGCCGCGGTTGACCAGGTCGCCCAGCACATAGACCGTGTCGCGGCTGGGGGAGAAATCGATGGCCTGCAGCAGCCGGCCCAAAGGCTCGTCGCAGCCCTGCACATCCCCGATCAGATAAGACGCCATGTGTACTCCAACAACGACGCGCGACTCTACACGTGCCGAATGCGGTAGATTGCATGGCCATCAGGGAGGACAGCCATGGATTCGACTTCGGGTTTCGGGGAACTCAGCGACCTCGACCGCTCCGAGCTGCAGATGGCCTACGGCGCCTGCGTGGCCGACATCGAACTCTTCACGCGCCAGCAATGGTGGGCCGGTGCCTACGCGCTGGTGATCTACGCGCTGCTGCTGGCCGCCGTGCACCAGCTCGTCGATCCGGTCACCGAAGCAAGCTGGCGCCACTGGGTGCTGGTGGCCATCACCTGGGCCATCTGCCTGTACGGGCTGCTCGCGATCAAGCGCATGCAGATCTCCATCGCGGTCGGGCGGCGCCGGCTGGACCGCGTGCGCGCGTACTTCGGCCGTCCGTTCCAGGAGATCTGGTCGATCGCGCGGCCGCGCGAGGACATCCACCGCATGCTGTACGGCGTGATGGTGCTGGGTGCCGCGCTCGTGACCTGGATGGCACTGGACAAGGCCTACGGCGTGGCCCTGCCCCTGCCGGCTCCCACGCCGCTGCCCTGATGGACTTTCTGCTGATCGCGCTGTTGACCGCGCTCAACGGCGTGTTCGCGATGTCGGAGATGGCGCTGGCCACGAGCCGCAAGGCGCGCCTGGTGGCCATGGCCGAGAGCGGCGACAAGGGCGCGGCCGCGGCGCTGGCACTGCTGGCCAACCCGACGCAGCTGCTGTCGACGGTGCAGGTCGGCATCACGCTGATCGGCATGCTCAACGGCATCCTGGGCGAGGCCGCGTTCAGCAGCGTGGTGGCCGGCTGGCTCGCGGCACTGGGCCTGGGCGAGCGCGTGGCCGACATCGTGGCCACGGCCCTGGTCGTCACCGCCATCACCTTCGTGACCATCGTGTTCGGCGAGCTCGTGCCCAAGCGCATCGCCCAGCTGTATCCGGAGACAGTGGCGAACTGGGTGGCGCGGCCCATGGCCTGGGTGGCGACCGTGGCCAAGCCCTTCGTGCGCCTGCTCTCGCTGAGCACCCAGGGCGTGCTGGCCGCGCTGCGCGTGGACACCGCGGCCGGCCGCGCCGTGACCGAGGAGGAGATCGCCGCCAGCCTGGAGGAAGGCGTGGACGCGGGTGTGATCGAGGCCCACGAGCACCGCATGGTGCGCAACCTGTTCCACCTGGACGAGCGGCCGCTGACCTCCATCATGGTGCCGCGCGACGAGGTCGGCTGGCTCGACGCCGGCCTGCCGGTGCTCGACGCGCTGCGCCTGGCCGGTGGCGAGGCCGAGCATGCCGGCCATTCCTGGTATCCGGTGTGCCGCGGTTCGCTGGAAGACGTGGTCGGCATCGTCAGCGTGGCGCGGCTGCTGGCGCTGGCCGGCCAGGATCCCAAGGCGCCGATCGGTGCGCATGCGCTGCCCGCCACCTTCGTGCCCGAGACCCTGTCGGGCCTGGAACTGCTCGAGCAGTTCCGCGCGCGCGCCGGCCGCATGGTCTTCGTGGTCGACGAGTACGGCGTGGTGCAGGGCGTGCTGACGCCGCGCGATCTGCTGGAGGCCATCACCGGTGAACTGCAGCCCGCGACCCAGACGGAGGCCTGGGCCACGGCGCGTGGCGACGGCTCCTGGCTGCTGGACGGGTTGATGCCGGTGGGCGAGCTCAAGGCGCGCCTGGACATCGAGGAGTTGCCCGAGGAAGACCGCGGCCGCTACAACACCGTGGCCGGCCTGCTCATGGCCGTCTCGGGCCACCTGCCAGCGACAGGCGAGCGCATCGAATGCGCGGGCTGGGTGTTCGAGGTGCTGGACCTGGATGGCCGGCGCATCGACAAGGTGCTGGCGCAGCCGCTCAGCGCCGACGAGGGCAGCGCCGGGGGCTGATCAGCGCGTTTCGACCCCGGCGAAGCCGGCATCGGGATAGCGTTCGCCCTGCACCGCACCGGGTGCGAACAGCGCGTCGAGCTCGGCCAGCAGTGCTTCGGAAAGCTGCAGCGCGCAGGCCGCCAGGTTCTGGCGCAAATGGGCCTGGCGCCGCGTGCCCGGGATCGGCAGCACATGCGGCTGGCGCTGCAGCAGCCAGGCCAGGGCCAGCGCGGCCACGGGCTGACCGATCTCGGCCGCGCGGGCGGCCAGGCGCTCGCGCAGCTGCAGGTTGGCCGCGCCGGCCTGGCCTTGCAGGCGTGGCAGCGCGCGGCGGAAGTCGTCGGCGGCCAGCGTCTGCGCAGCGGGTGGCTGGTCGGTCAGCACCGCCCGGCCCAGGGGGCTGTAGGCGACGAAGGCCACGCCGAGTTCGCGTGCCGTCGGCAGCACGGCCGTCTCGGCGCCGCGCTCCCAGAGCGAATACTCGCTCTGCACGGCCGCGATGGGGTGCTGGGCATGGGCCTGGCGCAGGCTGTCTGCGCTGATCTCGGAAAAGCCCAGCGCCGCGACCTTGCCGGCCTGCACCAGGTCGGCCAGGGCGCCCACGACCTCTGCTAGGGGTACCTGCGGATCGCGGCGGTGGCAGTAGTACAGCCCGATGCGCTCCACGCCCAGGCGCTGGAGCGAGGCCTCGCAGGCAGCGCGGATGTAGGCCGGCGAGTTGTCGATGCGGCGTTCGTACGTGCCCTGCGCGCGCACGATGCCGAACTTGGTGGCCACCACCAGGCCGGCCCGCTCGGACGGCGCCAGGCCGCGCAGGAAGCGGCCCAGCAGCGCCTCGTTGTGGCCCAGGCCGTAGGTGTCGGCCGTGTCGAAGTGCTGCACGCCCAGGTCGCGTGCAGCGCGCAGCGTGGCCAGCGATTCGGCCTCGTCCGATGGCCCGTAGAACTCGCTCATGCCCATGCAGCCCAGGCCGAGCGGATGGACGGCGTGGCCGGCGAGCGGGCGGGTGGCGGTTGCGGCGGTGGTGGTCATGGAAAGCTCCCTGTGCGTTGAGGGCTGCATCATCCATCGTCAATTGCAGGCGCACAATCATCAGTGATGTTCACACACTGTGCGGCCTAACTGCACAATCGGTGGCCATGGCCGCTCCCGAACTCCTGCATCTGCGCGCGCTGGCCGCCGTGGCCGAATGGTCCAGCTACCGGCGCGCGGCTCAGGCAATGAACGTCTCGCCCTCGGCGCTGAGCCAGGCCGTGCGCACGCTGGAGCAGGCGCTGGGCGTGCCGCTGCTGCAGCGCACCACGCGCAGCGTGGCGCCCACCGAGGCCGGCCGTGCGCTGCTGGCCGAACTGCAGCCCCTGCTGGCCGGGCTGGACAGTGCGCTGGCCAACGTGGGCCGGTTCCAGGCCCTGGTGCGCGGCACGCTGCGGCTGAACCTGCCGCGCAGCGCCGCGAGCCTGTGGCTGGAGCCGCTGCTGGGCGACTTCCTGCGCGCCCATCCCGGCATCCAGCTGGAGGTCAGCAGCCAGGACGCCATGGCCGACATCGTGCCGGGCGGTTTCGATGCCGGCGTGCGCTTTCCCGAAGCCCTGCCACAGGGCATGGTCGCGGTTCCCGTGGGCCCCATGCAGCGCTTTTGCGTGGTGGCGCGGCCCGACGTGGTGCAGGCCCAGGGCCTGCCGCTGGTGCCGGAAGACCTGTTGGTGCGGCCCTGCGTGCGCCAGCGCTTTCCGAGCGGGGCGCTGTACCACTGGCAGTTCCGCCAAGGCGAGGTGGCGAAGGCACTGGATGTGTCCGGCCCGCTGACCGTGGACGACCAGCGCCTGGCGCTGGGTGCCGCACTGGGCGGCGTGGGCTGGGCCTACATCTACGAGGCCATGGCGGCGCCGGCCTTGGCGGCAGGCCAGCTGGTGCAGGCACTGGCGGACTGGTGTCCGCCCGAGCCTGGCTTTCACCTGTACTACCCGGGCCGGCGCCAGGTGAGCCCGGCGTTGCGGGCCTTCATGGACTGGGTGAAGAGCCGGCAGGCGGCTTAGGCCACCACCACCGCGGCGCCATTGCCGCGCGGCGCGATGGTACCGATGGCATAGACCGTCTCGCCGGCTGCGCGCAGCGTCGCGGCCGTGGCTTCAGCGTCGGCGGCCGGCACCACGACCACCATGCCGATGCCGTTGTTGAAGGTGCGGTTCATCTCGATGTCGTCGATGCCGGCCGTGGCCTGCAGCCAGGCGAACAGTTCGGTCTGGGGCCAGCTACCGGCCTTCAGGTGGGCGGCCAGGCCCTCGGGCAGCACGCGCGGGATGTTCTCGAGCAGGCCGCCGCCCGTGATGTGGGCCAGCGCCTTGATCGGGTGCTGGGCCAGCGCGGCCAGCACGGTCTTGACGTACAGGCGGGTGGGCTCCATCACGGCCTGCTTGAAGGGCTTGCCGTCCAGCTGGGCCGGCACGGCGCTGGCGGCCTCGGCACGTTCTATGCACTTGCGCACCAGGCTGAAGCCGTTGGAATGCACGCCGGCCGAGGCCAGACCCAGCACCACGTCGCCTGCGACCACGTCGCGGCCCGTCAGGATCTTGCTCTTTTCCACCGCGCCGACGGCGAAGCCGGCCAGGTCGTATTCGCCAGCCGGGTACATGCCGGGCATCTCGGCGGTCTCGCCGCCGATCAGCGCACAGCCCGAGAGCTCGCAGCCCTTGGCGATGCCGCCGACCACGGCCGCGGCGGTGTCCACGTCCAGCTTGCCGCAGGCGAAGTAATCCAGGAAGAACAGCGGCTCGGCGCCCTGGACCAGCACGTCGTTGACGCTCATGGCCACGAGGTCGATGCCCACGGTGTCGTGCATGTTCCATTCGAAGGCCAGCTTGAGCTTGGTGCCCACGCCGTCGGTGCCCGAGACCAGCACCGGCTCCTTGTAGCGCTTGGGCACCTCGAACAGCGCGCCGAAGCCGCCGATGCCGGCCAGCACGCCCTCGCGCATGGTCGTCTTGGCCAGCGGCTTGATGCGCTCGACCAGGGCGTCGCCGGCATCGATGTCGACACCGGCGTCCTTGTAGGACAGCGGGGCGGGGGAGGCGGGGGTGTTGCTCATGGGGGCAGGGTGCCTGCGACGGCACAGGGGGCAAATGGGTACGCGTAGGAGACTAAAATCCGCGCGAATTCTACGGGGGCTCCCCCCGCTACCCGCTCCATCCCCTTGATGCAACAGTTGGCCCTCGACATCGGCCTGGCCTCCGGCCCCCTGCTCACGAACTTCTTCGCCGGGCCGAACCAGGCTGCGCTGGAGCATCTGCAGCTGTGGTCCGGCAGCCCCACGCGCTCGCCCGTGCCGACCTACCTGTGGGGGCCGGAGGGCTGCGGCAAGACGCATCTGCTGGAGGCCGTGCGCGCGGCGCTGCGCGACCAGGGTGGCAAGGTGGGCTGGCTCGACCCCAGCGTGGCGGAGCCGCCGGAATTCGACGAGGACTGGGCCGCCGTGCTGCTGGACGACGTGCAGCACTACTCGGCGGTGCAGCAGCACGCGGCCTTCAACTGGTTCGTCAACGCCCAGGGCCTGCAGCGCTGGGTGCTGGGCGCCGGGAGCCTGCCGCCGGCCGACCTGCCCTTGCGCGACGACCTGCGCTCGCGGCTCGGCTGGGGCCATGTGTTCCAGCTGCAGCTGCTGTCCGAGGCCGAGCGCCGCGCCGTGCTGCGCCAGCAGGCCGACGCGCGCGGCATCTTCCTGTCCGACGAGGTGATGGACTTCATGTTGCGGCGCTTCAGCCGCGACCTGGCCAGCCTGGTCCAACTGCTGGACCACCTGGACGGCTATGCGCTGCAGACCCAGCGCGCCATCACCATTCCGCTGATCAAGTCCATGCTGGAGCACACTTGAACCTGGCATTGTTCGATCTGGACCACACGCTGCTGCAGATCGATTCCGACCACGCCTGGGGCGTCCACACCACCCGCATCGGCTGGACCGACCCCGAGGCCTTCGCCCGGCGCAACGACGAGTTCTATGCGCACTACAAGGCCGGCACGCTGGACATCCACGACTACGTGCGCTTCGCCACCGATGCCGTGCGCGAGCGTGGTCCGCAGGCCGCCGCCGCCGCCCATGCCGACTTCATGCGCGAGATGGTGCTGCCGGCCCTGCTGCCGGTGGCACGCGCGCTCGTGGAGCAGCACCGCGCGCGCGGCGACACGCTGCTGCTGGTCACCGCCACCAACGAGTTCGTGACCCGGCCCATCGCCCAGGCGCTGGGCATCGATCACCTGATCGCCGTGGAGCTGGAGCGCGCGCCCTTGCCCGACGGCAGCGGCGACTGGATCACGGGCGCGATCCGCGGCGTGCCCTCGGCGCGCGAGGGCAAGGTCACGCGCATGCAGGCCTGGCTGGCCGAACGCGGCCTTGACTGGGACCGCGTGCACTGCACCTTCTACTCCGACTCCATCAACGATCTGCCGCTCCTGGAGAAGGTCCAGGTCCCGGTGGCCACCAACCCCGACGACCGCCTGCGGGCGATCGCGCAGGCGCGCGGCTGGCGCATCCTGGACCTGTTCGAAAAACTGCAATGATCAAGAAACTCATCGACAAGCTGCTGGGCAAGAGCGCATCCGCCCCCCGCGGCCGCCCCAAGTTCGGCAAGCGCCAGGAGATCCCGGCCGAGGTCCACAAGATCGACCCGAACCTCGTGGACGAGCGCGCCAACAACGTCGTCAGCCAGCTGCAGCAGGCCGGCTACGAGGCCTACATCGTGGGTGGTGCCGTGCGCGACCTTCTGGTAGGCCTCAAGCCCAAGGACTTCGACGTGGCCACCAACGCCACGCCCGAGCAGGTCAAGGCCTTGTTCCGCCGGGCCTTCATCATCGGCCGGCGCTTTCGCATCGTGCACGTGGTCTACGGCCGCGGGCGCGAGCATGAGGTGATCGAGGTCTCCACCTTCCGTGCCTACCTGGACAACAGCGCGGCCGAGCAGGTGGCCGGCAACGAGCGCACCAGCAAGACCGAGCTGGCCGGCATGCAGCATGCCGTGGACGCCACCGGCCGCGTGCTGCGCGACAACGTCTGGGGCCCGCAGGAGGAAGACGCGGCGCGGCGCGACTTCAGCATCAACGCGATGTACTACGACCCCAAGCGCCAGATCGTGGTGGACTACCACGACGGCTTGAAGGACGTGCAGAGCCGCCGCATCCGCATGATCGGCGACCCCGCCACGCGCTACCGCGAAGACCCGGTGCGCATCATCCGCGCCGTGCGTTTCGCGGCCAAGCTCGGCGCGCTGGGCTTCACGATCGACCCCAAGACGGCGGCGCCGCTGGTGCAGTCGCAGAAGCTGCTGGCCGAGGTGCCGCAGAGCCGCCTGTTCGACGAGATGCTCAAGCTGCTGCAGACCGGGCACTCCATCGCCACCATCGAGAAGCTCAAGGAATTGGGCATGGCGACCGGCATCTACCCGCTGCTGGACCTGGTGGTCGAGCGTGCCGACCAGCCCTTCGTGCGTGCCGCGCTGCAGGACACCGACCGCCGCGTCGGCGAGGGCAAGCCCGTGGCGCCCAGCTTCCTGTTGGCTTGCGTGCTGTGGGCCGACGTGCGCGACGGCTGGAAGCTGCGCATCGAGCACAAGCGCCAGCCGCCGTTCCCCGCACTGCAGGACGCGATCGAGGATGTGTTCAGCGCACGCATCGGCGACGTCTCGGGCCGCGGCAAGCTGGCCGGCGACATGCGCGAGACCTGGACCATGCAGCCGCGCTTCGACAAGCGCACCGGCAGCGCGCCCTGGAGCCTGGTTGAGCAGCCGCGCTTTCGCGCCGCGTTCGACTTCATGCGCCTGCGTGCCGACTGCGGCGAGGTCGACGAGGCGCTGGCCGAATGGTGGCAGGAGTTCAGCCAGGCCAGCGACGAGCGGCGGCAGGACCTGCTGGAGCAGGCCCGCGAGGAGTCGGGGCGGGCGCGTGTACGGGTGGTGAAGGGGGGCAGGCGCGAAGCCGAGGCGTCGGAAGCTGCGGAAGTGCCGCAAGGCGACGAGCTCGCCGTGGCGCCCAAAAAACGGCGTCGCCGCCGCAAGCCGGCCGGCGAACGCGCAGCGGCCGCACCCGCGCCGGACAGCGGCGCCTGAGCCGTGCCGGCCGTCACGGCCTTCGTCGGCCTGGGGGCGAACCTGGGCGCGGCGCGCGCAAGCGTGCTGGCTGCGCTGGAGCAACTCGCCGCCCTCCCTGCGACGCGGTTGGTGCGCGCCTCGTCCTTGTACCGTAGCGCGCCCATGGATGCCGGCGGGCCGGACTACATCAATGCCGTGGCCGAGTTGGCGACTGAACTGGCGCCGCTGGAGCTGCTGGACGCGTTGCAGGCCCTGGAAACGGCGGCCGGCCGCGAGCGGCCCTACCGCAACGCCCCGCGTACGCTGGACCTGGATTTGCTGCTGTATGGCAGCACCGAGATCGACTTGCCGCGCTTGCAACTGCCGCATCCCCGCATGACGGAGCGGGCGTTCGTGCTGGTGCCGCTGGCCGAGATCGCGCCCGAACGGGTGACCCGGGCGGACCTGCTGCGGGTCGCCGGACAGGCCGTGGCGCACATCGACTGATCCGCGGCGGGCCCCGACGCTTCGGTGCGGCATCGCACCACAACACTAAACTAATCGAGAATCTACGCTGGCTTCGCCATTTCATGAAGGATGCAATCGCATGCATGCAACCCGTGACCCGCACGCCGGGGGCGCTGTGGCCCCTGCGCAAGCTAGCCAGCCCGTGGTCAGACGCACCTTCGTCGCCCGGGCAAAGGGCTTCGTGCGGCACCGTACGCGGCTGGCGCTGGACCGCATCGATTTGGCGCTGCTGTCGATGGCGGCGCGCAGCCAGTTCATGGCCAAGGCTTATTACTTCTTCGCCAGCAGCGCGTTCGCGCGCGAACAGCAGGCGGTCGTTGCTGGGCGTCTACACCATGCGCGCCGGCAGGCCTCTGCAGGGGTGGCGGCTGTGGTCATGCGCCGCAACATCCACCGCATCGAGAAGGGCTTGTGCATGGTGCCGCAGCGGGAGGTGTTCGCGCTCGACTACATCGACGAGACACTGCGCGCCTTCGGCAACTTGCTCACGGCAGGCCAACTGGCCGACCAACCCTTGCTGCGCTACGCGCACGACGTACTCACCCGCTACTTCGGCGTGACGGTGTGGCCTGCGAATGCGCGCCAGCCTCGGGAGTTCGCGCGGCTCAGCACGCAAATGCCCGCGGACGCGCCGCTGCCCGTGCGCACCTTGGCCGTGCCTGCGCCCTACGAGCAACTCCCCGCCAGCGACGTTGGCTACGCGCAATTCCTCGCGCTGGTGCAGCGGCGGGCGTCGGTGCGCAGCTTCGAGTCGCGGCCGGTTGCGCGCCACCTGATTGACCAGGCGGTGGCGGCGGCCGCGCAGGCGCCTTCGGCCTGCAATCGCCACTCGTTGCGCTACGTCGCCGCGGCTGACGGTCCGATCAAGGAGCAGTTGGCCCGGCTGCCCATGGGGACCGCAGGCTACGCGGACGATATTCCTGTGCTGCTGGCCGTCGTCGGCGACCTGAGCGCCTACCCGCACGAGCGGGACCGCCACCTGATCTATGTCGATGCCAGCCTGGCGAACATGCAATTCATGCTGGCGCTGGAGACCATGGGGCTGGCTTCGTGCGCCATCAACTGGCCTGAGATGGAGCAGCGTGACGCAAGGATCGCGGAACTGCTCGGGCTCGCGGTCTTCGAGCGCGTGGTGATGCTGATCGCCGTCGGCTATCCACGCGCCTCGGGACTGGTGCCGCACTCGGAAAAGAAGAGCGTCCATGAAATGCTGAGCTGGAAGTGACGTGACCGAATCCTCGACGCGCCTGAATATCGAGATCCTGGGGATTTCTCCATACAACAAGGGCGCCGTCCTCATGCTGGAGGCCATCCGGCAGAAGTTTCGGGAGCAACTGCCGCAGGCACGCCTGGCGGTTCCATCGTCCTGGCCGTCCGACCAGCGGCTGGAGCTGGGCCTGTATTGCACCTACCCGCGCGAACGCAGCGGGCTGGACAAATCGCGGCTCATGGAACTGCTTCCGCGCGGTTTTCGGCGGAGCGTCGGCTTCATGTCGCCGAACGATGTCGACGTCGTGCTCGATGCCTCCGGCTTCGCCTACGGCGACTACTGGGGTCTGCAGAAGTTACAGCGGCGGCTGGGCCGGACCGCCGGGCAATGGAAGACGGAGCGCAAGACCCTGGTTTTGCTGCCGCAGGCGTTCGGCCCGTTCGAGAGCCCTGGCATCGCCGAGGCGCTTCGCGCCGCGCTGCGCAAGGCCGACCTGGTGTTCGCCAGAGATCTGTTGTCGCTGCAGCACGTGCAGGGCGTGTTGGCACAAATGCCGCATGACACAGTCCGCCTGAGTCCTGATTTCACTCCGCTGCTGAAGGCCGAGCTGCCGGCGCGCCTGGGGCACGTGCGCGGCGCGGTCCTGATCATCCCCAACGAAAAGATGGTCGCTGGCGAGCGGGCGCCGCTGCGCGACGACTACCTGGCCTTCCTGTGCTGCTGCGCGGAAAGCCTTGCCGGCATGGGCCGCAAGGTGATGGTGCTGGTGCACGAAGGTGCGCAGGACCGGCAGCTGGCACGCGAGCTGAACGCTTTGCTCCCGCGGCCCCTCGCAGTCATCGACGAGCCATCCCCGGTCGTCACAAAGGCTGTCATCGGAGCGGCGCATGCCGTCGTTTCTTCCCGGTTCCACGGTTTGGTCAGTGCCCTGTCGGCGGCGGTGCCTACGCTGGCCTGCGGCTGGACGCACAAGTACCAGGCCTTAATGACAGACTATGGTTGCCCCGAGCTCAACATCGACATGGCCGACCGCGCCAGCTGGACGGGCAAGCTGGCGCTGCTCGAGCGAGCCGCGCAGGACGACGCCGTGCGTAAGCAACTGCAGGCGGCGGTGGCGCGCCAGCGAAGTTTGGGCGAGGCAATGTGGGCCAGCGTGTTCGAACTGCTGCGCCGCAGGCACCCTGCGCAGACTGCCGCGGTACAGCCATGAGCGAGTCCTGCATATCGGTCGTCATCCCGGCCTACCAGGACGGACCGGCCGCACTGCTGACCGCCGAGGCCGTGCGGGCGCAACTCGGGGCGCAGGACGAGCTCCTGCTTGTCGACAACGGCTCGGATGCGGTGCACCGCGGTCCGGTCGAGGACTTCGCCCGGCAGCATGTGCACCAGAACGTACGCGTGCTGGTGTGCCTCGAGCGTGGCAGCTACGCGGCGCGCAATGCGGGCGCGGCACAGGCGCGCGGCGATATCCTGGCGTTCACCGACGCCGGGTGCGTGCCAGCAAGTGGGTGGGTCGATGCCATCCGTGCCCATTTTCATGGCCAGCCGCAGGCGCATGCGCGTATCACCGGTCCCATCGTGATGACGTACGAGCACAGCCCTCCGTCGATCGTCGAGCTGCTGGACGCACGGATGCACCTGAACCAAGACGTCTATGCCGGCCAGGGCTGGGCTGCCACCGCCAACATGGCCATGCGGCGCGATGCATTCGAGGCCATGAACGGCTTCGACCGGCGGTTGCAAAGCGGCGGGGATTACGAGTTCGGCATCCGCGCATTGGCGAACGGCTACGGCATCGCATGGAGCCCTGCCATGGTGGTCGAGCATCCTGCGCGCAGCACCTTGCGAGCACTGTTCCAGAAGCGGCGGCGCATCCGGGCGGGACTGCGGCAGATCGCGATGCTGCCGGAGTTCCCAGCGCTGGTGCGCCAGGCGCAGTTCGCCTGCCACAGCCTGCCGTCGCCGACGTTGAAGCGGGTCTACCCGCCAATGGGGGTGGTGCGTTGGCAACTGGCCCGGATCGCCGCAAGGCTGTTGCAGATGTACGAACGCCGCGTGCAGCAACGCAAGTGAGCAGGTGCCTCTCTATGCATGGCGGGTGCCGCGCGAGTGGCCGCGAAGGACAAGCGGGGCCGAACCGATGAAGGCCGCTCCTTCGGCGGAGATGGGCGACATCACCAAGCGCTCCATCCGGGGCGGCCTTGTCACCGTGGGCGCACGGATGGTCATCGTCTTCATCAACCTGGCCTCCACGGTGGTGCTGGCCCGGTTGCTGACGCCCGACGATTTCGGCGTCCTGGCCATGGTGCTGTCGGTCACCGCCTTCGTCGGCGTCTTCAGGGACTTCGGTCTGTCGACGGCCTCGGTGCAGCGAGGTGCGCAACTCGGCCCGGTGGAGGCGAGCAACCTGTTCTGGCTCAATGTCCTGGTTGGCCTGGCGCTGACGGCCATCGTCGCCGCTGCCGCGCCCGCCGTTGGCTGGCTGTTCGCTGCGCCGCAAGCCGTGCCTGTTACCCTTGCGCTTTCGCTGTCGTTCGCCTTGGCGGGGCTGGGTAATCAGCATGCGGCGACGTTGCAGCGGCTGATGCTTTTTCACCGCAGGGCGCTCGCTGATATCGTGGGGGCCGCACTCACGCTGGCCGTGACGGTGGTGCTGGCATTCCGCGGGGGCGCCTATTGGTCGCTGGTCTGGGGGGCGCTCGCGGGCACCGCCGCCACCAGCCTGCTGACCGTGGCCTTGTCGCCGCTCCGAGTTCAGCGGCCGCGGCGCGATCCGCACACGCGCGATCTGCTCCGGTTCGGCGGGCATGTGACCGCGTTCGAGTTGGTCAACTACTTCCACCGCAACCTGGACAATGTACTGATCGGGCGGTTCTGGGGGGCCGAGGCCCTGGGCCTCTACAGTCGGGCGTACCAGCTACTGATGTTCCCGATCACCAACCTGCGTGCGCCCATCAACGCGGTGGCCTTCTCGGCCATGGTTCATCTGAAAGACCGCCCGCAGGATTTCAGAGCCTACTACTGCAAGGTGAGCTTTCTTCTGGCGATGGTGTCAATGCCGCTGGTCGCTTTTTTGGCCGTCGCGGCCGAGGAGGTGATCGCACTGCTGCTGGGCTCCCGGTGGATGGAAGTCGTGCCGATCTTCCAGGTGCTGGCGGCAACTGCGTTCATCCAGCCGGTCGCGAGCTTGCGAGGCTTGGTCGCGTTGTCTGCAGGCCGGTCGGGTGACTATCTGAAGCTTGGCTTCATCAACGCCGTGGCGGTTTGCACCGCATTCGCTGTGGGTTTGCCTTGGGGGCCCCTGGGCGTGGCGACCGGCTATGGCATCGCCGTGTACGCACTGCTCTGGCCCACGCTGCGACTGACGTTCCGCGGCACGGGCATCTGCATGCAGGACTTTGGCCGATCTGTGGCGCAATCTGCTGCCGCCTCCGTGGGCGCTGGCGGCGCAGTGCTGCTGGCCAGCGGTCTGCTGCACCCATTCCAGCACCTCGCTGTGGTGGTGCTGGGCTTTAAGCTGCTGGTTTTTTTCCTGACGTGGCTGCTGTTCAACCTGTTGTGGCCGCAAGGCTTCTTCCGGCTGCGCAGCGGCTTCGCCGCACTGCGGCAGATGCGGCGTCGGTGATGGCGGCACCGTGTGTGCGTGGATGCAGGCCAGCGGCCAGCGGACCGAATCCGGTCCGTCTCTTGCTTCGCTCTATGCTGGCAGGCGTGCTGGGGAGCATCGCGAGGGTGACGCAGACGCGCCCCCTCGTCGGGGCGGGGGCAGCGTCCATCGGGCTCATCGGGTGTCATACACCCGAACGAGAATGGTTTCGCAATATTTATGAAGACACTCCAACAACGCGTTCGCAACCTATTCAGACGTGAACCGCCGCAGCAACCTGCGCCGGACCACGCCGAAGTTGAGGTATTCAGCTGGTCGCCAAGTTCTGGCCATCGGAATTTCGGCGACCATTTGGCGCGCGTCCTTGTCACGAAAATCCTGGCCGATCATGGTCACGTGATCGAGGAATCTGTGCCGGCACCGAGAAGGCTTCTGACCATCGGATCGGTTGTGCATTTCGGCCGCACCGGCGATGTGGTCTGGGGTTCGGGAGTCAACGGCAAGGCGACGGACGACACCCACCACCGGTATGCCGATCTCGACGTGAGGGCGGTTCGAGGCCCATTGACCCGCGAGTTCCTGATGCAGCGCGGTATTGATGTGCCTGAGATCTATGGTGACCCGGCGCTGCTTCTGCCGCATGTCTTTCCAGGACGGTTTCGTGCCGATCCCAGGAAAAGATATGCTGTAGTACCTAATCTCCACGACCTGAAAAAACTTCAGGAAGAGAAGGTGCAACACCTTGTATCGCCTTTGGACAGCTGGAACAACTGTGTTAAGCAAATTCTGCAGGCCGAATTGGTGATTTCAAGCTCCCTGCATGGGATTGTGATTGCCGAGGCGTATGGCATTCCTGCCCGCTACGTCCGTTATACCGAAACCGAGAAACCATTTAAGTACAACGATTACATGATGGGCACTGGTCGTGCGGAAATGGAGGCCGCAAAAAGTATTGAGGAGGCTTTGGAAATGGGCGGCATGGCAGGGCCGCGATTCGATCCCAAGCCGTTGCTGGATGCCTTCCCTATCGATATCTGGCGGGGGAGGGGAGAGGATGCGTGAGGCGAAGCGCCGGATTGCCTACATCCCATATATCGAGCCGAACAATGCGTATGTGAGTCGAATGCAGGACGTGTTGGCGCGATTTGGTTCCGTCGAGAAGATGGTCCCAATCAAGAAATTCCTGGGCCTGCTCCTGGCCGGAAAAATGCGGCGTTACGATGTTACCTTCTTCAACTGGACCGAGAACGATGCGCTGGAGGAAGGGTCAGGGAAGATAAACGCCCGCAAGGCTTTCCGCGTGTTTTTGAGAACAGTGTTTGCCCGGCTGGTTTCACGCAGGCTGGTCTTCGTGCGGCACAACATTTATCCGCACCTGATCCACCGAGGGCAGGAGAATGCCGCCAAAAGAATGATCGACCGATATGAGCGGATGTTTCATTCGGTGATCAGCCATTCCGGCGCCGAGCCCGCGCAGCGGTACCTCTATGTTCCCCACCCGCTGTACAGACGTGTGGCGTGCAGCGTATCGGCAGCGGCGGCCGCAGGGTGGGATCTCCCGCGCGAGTACTACGTGATGTTCGGAAGAATCGTCGCGTACAAGCAGATCCTGGAAATGGCGCGCGCGTTTCCGGACAACAAGAATCTGCTGATCATCGGCTTCGTAAAGGACGATGCCTATGGCGCCGAGATCGGAGCCGTCGATCGTCCCAACATCTTCTACCGGCCTGGGTATCTGGAAGAAGCCCAGGCACAGGCACTGATCCGCGCAAGCGATGGGATCGTGCTCGCACATGCAGGCGAGAGCACGGTCGTGAGCGGTTCGTTTTTCTATGCCATGTCGTTGCCCGTGCCTGTGCTGGCGGTTGAAACGCCTTTCCTTCGATGGATTGCCCCCAAGGTGGGTGACGACCTCCTGGTCCTGGCGCCGAACTTGGACGCATTGGCGCAGCGCATCGGCACCCACGCCCCACATGAACTACCTGCCGATGCGGGACGCCGCCTGAACGATGCGTTCGGTGATGAGGCGATCGCCCAAGCCCTGGCGCCGGTGTTCAGCCGCCCGTGACAGGCCTGGAAGGACATTGGACATGAAGCTGTGTGAGCGCGCGTGGTTGGGGGACGGCAGGGGTAGCCGCGGAGTGGCGGGTTTCGTGCTCGTGGTGCTGGCCACGCTCCTCGTCGTGCTGTCGGTCGAGGTGGTGCTGCAGGTGCGCCAATACCAGCGCACAGGGCAGGGGCTCATCGCGGTCATGAACGACACCACCCGGTACCGAATCGATGCGGATACCGGATTGAAACTCTTGAATCCGCGCGCTACGCGCCCGGCATTCCGGATCAACAGCCTGGGGTTCCGCAGTAATGCAGTGGCCCCTGGCCCAAGCGGCAAGGTGCGGATCGTGGTGGTGGGTGCGTCGACGGTGATGGGCGAACTGGCTGCGACGAACGAAAGCATGTTCAGTGCGCGGCTGGAAAGGAAACTCAACGAGGCTGCAGGCGGGAGCCGGTTCGAAGTGGTGAATGCCGGGATCGCCGGCTATCGCCTGGATAACCAGCAGACGCTGATCGACCGCGTGATCCGACCGCTGGCGCCCGACTGGATCGTCGTGCTGCCGGGTTTCAACGACGTATCCGACTTCTGCACCCGAGCGCGCTCCGACGCTCCCGTCCCACAGCGTGTTCCCGTCTTCAAGATGCCCGATTGGTGGTTGTCCTTCAATACGGTCCGGCGCCTCACGTCGTTCATGCGGCCGCCAGCCCCCAAATCGGCCGCTCCGGTGCAGGGGTTCGACGCCGCTGGATATCGCCAGCGGATGGACAGCCTGTTGCGCGTGGCGATGACCGCGGCGCCCCACGTGCTGGTAGCGACCAACGGGCGTGCGTTCGGCGCGGAGCAGGATGCAACCACCCAGGCGCGCCTTGCGCGGTCAGCCCTCAGTTTCGCCAACTGCCTGTCACCCACGGGGCTGATCGAACTCTATGACAGCCTGAACACGGTGATCGAACAGTCCGCCAAGGCGGCCGGAGTGCCATTGCTCGACTTGGCGCGCCGTGTGCCTCGGGGAGAGGCGTTCTTCGGTGACGCCACGCATTTCAGCCCCCGTGGAGAGGAATTGGTGAGCGGCTTGTTGTTCGAGGCGCTTGCGCAGGCAGGCCTGAAGGTGGAGCGCCCATGACATTCCAATCGGCGGGATTTTTCGTGTTCGCGCTCGTGGCGTGGTGTGCCTGTTTCTGGGCCGGCCCCCGGGTCGGTGCCCGCAAGAACATCCTGCTCGTGGCCAACTATTACTTCTACATGGCCTGGGATGTCCAGTTCGCGGCCATCCTGCTGCTGCTGACCCTGGTCAATTTCCGGGCCGGCACTGCGCTGGCGCGTTGCCGGCATTCAGGTGCGGGGCATCCCCGGCTGGTGCTGGCAGTGGCGGTAGGCATTTCGCTGCTGACACTGTGCTTCTTTAAGTACGCCGACTTCTTCGTGGAGGAGCTCGCCCACCTCCTGACGCAGTTCGGCCTGCCGGGTGAGCAGCAATTGCTCAGGGTGGTGCTGCCAATAGGTATTTCGTTTTATACCTTCCAGTCTCTGTCCTACGTGCTGGACGTCTACCGCGGCAAGATCGACGCCACGCATTCCCTCAGGGATTTCGCACTGTTCGTCTCGTTCTTTCCCACGGTTCTGTCCGGTCCCATCAGCCGCGCGGCCCAGCTGCTTCCTCAGATCGAGCGGGGCGGCAATATCACCGGGCCTGCGTGCGAAGATGGGCTTTTCCTTGTGGTGCGCGGTTTCGCCAAGAAAATCATCTTTGCCGATGCCTTGGCCTCGCAGATCGTCGATCCGGCATTCGCCAGCCCGCACGGCTATTCCACCTGGTTCCTAGTCATGGCGGTTTATGCATACGGGTTCCAGATTTACATGGACCTGTCTGGATACACCGACATTGCGCGTGGGGTTGCGAAGATATTCGGCTTCGAGCTGATGGAAAATTTCAACCGGCCGTACGCTGCGCGCTCCATCTCCGAATTTTGGCAGCGCTGGCATATTTCGATGTCCAGCTTCTTCCGTGACTACCTCTACTTCGCTGTCGGTGGATCCAAGTACGGCAACGTCTATTTAAACCTGCTCATTACCTTTGTGGCGATCGGAATATGGCATGGCGCGGGTTGGAATTTCGCACTGTACGGGCTCATTCACGGCCTTGTGGTGGGCTATGAGCGCTACCGGCGCAACAGCGGCGCAGTCGCCGGTTTCAGCCCGTTGGCCGTCGTCTGGAGCATCGTGCTCACCTTCAGCATCGTATCGTTCTCGCGCATCCTGTTCCGCGCCGACGGGCTTTCTTCGGCCGTCGAATTCGTCAGCGCCCTGTTCTCGGGCGGTGGCACCACGCCGGCCCTGCCAATGCAGGCGTGCGTGCTGCTCGTGTTGGCTGCACTGCTGCATGCTGTTCCTGATCGCTTGGAGGCTGGTCTGCGGCGTTCCGTGCTGGCTTGGCCGCGCCTACTTAAGGTTGGAGCACTTGTTGGATGCTTCTACCTGTTACTCGCGATCCAGAGCGGCTCCGGGGGCTTCATCTACTTCAATTTCTGAGTTTGCTCAGAACACTCCGTTTTCAGTCGAAGGCCGCTCGGTTTTCAAGCGGAGGGGCCATCAGCGCTGCCATGGGTGCTCGCATCGATGGCCTAAATCGGACGAAATCGAGCCGTAGTGTGGCAATGATCAGGCGCAGGTTACGTCCAGCGCCGCATATCACACAGTGATACGCGCCGCCAAGATAATCCTTGAACGGATTGTGTCCCTGTTGCGGGTCCATTTCATGTGCCCGATAGCCGCCTCAATAGCGATGCGCCGTCTGATCATGGCGTCGAGCATTGTGGTGATGCCGTGGCATTGTCTGGCAAGCGAGATGCGCACGCCTTCGATCACACTGCGGCAGCCCTTGTCCTCGATGGCCGTCCGTCCTGACAGGCTTGTCCATATCGGTGGGGATGCGGCCTCGTTCCCGCGCCTCATTTTTGCATCGCTGCCCATGACCCCTTTAAATTCACCGAACTTTGCGGGGGGCAGTTCACGTCTACCGGACGCGCCTTCAGACAGTCGTGCACCTGGTTCCGCCCACATCGCTGGATGGCGCGGAACCTGCATGCCCGCTGATGCGAAGCGACGTTAGCATTGCTGAACCACAAGGGGGAATGATGAGCAACAAGGTGTATGGGCTAGAGGGTATGCGAGGCTATCTGGCCCTGTGGGTATGGGTGACGCATGTCACAACCATGGCCACCCTTGCGTTCCAAAAGCACAGTGGCTGGGGCTGGGTGCTTGCAAACGGGGATACCGCAGTTGGCGTCTTCATCGTAATTAGCGGATTTGTTATAGCCCTGAATCTCGAGCAGTCACGTGATAACTATTATCAATATTTGACAAGGCGCGCTTTCCGACTGTTTCCCGTTTACTTGGTCTGTCTGGCGGTGTCGGTCCTGATTCTGGACTGGTCCATTCAGGTATTGCAGACTATGCCGTGGGATTCACTGCGAACGGAGGGGCGGTTGCGGTATTTGCTTGAAAGTAAAAAGAACTTTCTACTACACCTTGTCTTGCATATATTTTTGCTCCATGGATTGGTCCCGGAAAGTATTTTGAACTCTACGTCTTATGCATTTGTGGGGCAGGCGTGGAGCTTGACGCTCGAGTGGCAGTTCTACATTGTCGCGCCTTTGTTGCTTTTCCTTGCAAAACGATTCAAAATCGGCATTGCAGTTGTGGTGGTTGGACTCGGGGTTCTTTTGTTTCTTACGCGCTATGGGATGCAGGGCTCATTTTTGCTGAGCAACCTTTATCTTTTTTTTATCGGCTATGTTAGTTGCTGTGTATATCGAGAAGTCGCTCATGGCCGCATGTCGAGGCGCCAGGCAATGCTAATTTTTGGATGCATCGCGCTTATGACGATAAGTCGCTGGCGCCAGGGTTTGGGTGCATTGGCTTGGTGTGTGACCTTCTCAGTTCTGCATTTTATGGGTGGGCCTGTCCATAGGTTTTTCAAATGGTTTCTAACCAATCCACTTTCTGAATGGTTGGGTCGACTGTCATATGCATTTTATTGTGTGCATATGATAGTGATTTTCATGGTTGCAAAATTCCTTATCGAAGTCGTGCAAGTCGACTCCAGGCCTCTCTATGTATTTTTGTTGATTTGTTGCTCGCTTCCGGTTTCATTGATAATTTCTGAGTTGCTGAATAGATATGTTGAGCAGCCGATGATAAGTGCGCATTCCACTGATCGCGGGCACCCATTCCAGACGATGGCGGGCAGC
>NZ_BMYK01000035.1 GCF_014652235.1 Pseudorhodoferax aquiterrae | reverse complement strand
CGGCGGCGCGCCGGCGCCCGCGGCAGCGCCGGCGGCCGCGGCCGACCCGTTCGACTACTTCGTGCAGGCCGGCGCCTTCCGCACCGCCGACGATGCCGAGGCCCAGCGCGCGCGGCTGGCCATGATGGGCCTGGAGGCCCGCGTGACCGAGCGCGAGCAGGCCGGCCGCACCGTCTACCGCGTGCGCCTGGGACCGTACCGTTCGCGCGAGGATGCCGAGCGCACCAAGGCGCGGCTGGACAGCACGGGTGCCGATTCGGCCCTGGTGCGCGTGCAGCGTTGAAACTTTTTGCGACCGATGCCGGTCAGACCGGCCCTAGGAGTTCAAACCAATGAAACGTCGTGAGTTCTCGAAAGCCGGCCTGGCCGTGTCCGCACTGGGCCTGACCCAGGCGCCCGCCGTCTGGGCGCAAGCCAAGGCCGGCACCGACTACCTGGTGCTGGAAAAGCCGGCCGGTACCGAAGCGCCCCCCGGCAAGATCGAGGTGGTGGAGTTCTTCTGGTACGCCTGCCCGCACTGCAACGCCTTCGAGCCGGCGCTGGAGTCCTGGGTCAAGCAACTGCCCAAGGATGTGGCCTTCCGCCGCGCGCCCGTGGCCTTCCGCAACGACTTCGTGCCGCTGCAAAAGCTCTACTACACGCTGGAAGCGCTGGGCAAGGTCGAGGAACTGCACCGCAAGGCCTTCTACGCCATCCACGTGGACAAGCAGCGCCTGAACACCGACGACACCGTGATCGCCTGGGCCGCCAGCCAGGGCCTGGACAAGGCCAAGTTCACCGAGACCTACAACTCGTTCAACGTCGCGACCAAGGTGCGCAAGGCCACCCAGCTGCAGGACGCCTACAAGCTGGCCGGCGTGCCCGCCATCGGCATCAACGGCCGCTACTACACCGACGGCACGCTGGCGCAGAACATGAACCGCGCCCTGACCGTCACCGACCAGCTGATCGCCGAGCAGCGCAGCAAGACCAAGTCGTAGACTGCAGCGATATTGCACTGCACAATGGCCCGCGGATGCGGGCCATGTCGTTTTTGCATTCGCTCACGCCCGCTACAATGGCCGAGCAAGATTCGTGCCTTTCATGAAACCCACCACCGCTTCCTTCCTCGTCGGCCTGGCCCTTGCCCTGTCTCTCGGACCGGCGCTGGCCGAACGTGCCGACCGCGACAAGCCCATGAACATCGAGGCCGATGCCATGCGCTACGACGACCTCAAGCAGGTCAACGTGTTCACGGGCCGCGTGGTCGTGACCAAGGGGACGATCCTGGCGCGTGGCGCGCGCGTGGAAGTGCGCAAGGATGCCCAGGGCTACCAGTTCGCCACCATCACGGCCGCGCCGGGCGAACTGGCCTACTACCGCGAGAAGCGCGAGGGTGTGGACGAATACGTCGAGGGCCAGGGCGAGGTGATCGACTACGACGGCAAGGCCGACAAGGTCATCTTCACGCGCCGCGCCGTGATGCGCCGCTTCGTCGGCAGCACCATGAACGACGAGGTGACGGGCAATGTGATCGTCTACAACAACGTGACCGAGGTCTTCACCGTGGATGCGGCCAAGCCCGGCAGCACCAATCCCGACGCGCGCGTGCGCGCCATGCTGTCGCCCGCCCCGTCGGCGAGCGCGCCCAAGGCGCCGGCCCAGCCGAGCGCACCGCTCAGGCCCAGCACCCGGCTCGGCACGGAGAAGAACTGAGGTGGCGGCCACCGACAGCGCCTTCGGCGAAGCGGGCGGCAGCCGGCTGGTCGCGCGCCAGCTGCAGAAGTCGTATGGCAGCCGCAAGGTGGTGCACGACGTCTCGCTGACCGTCAACAAGGGCGAGGTGGTGGGCCTGCTGGGCCCCAACGGCGCCGGCAAGACCACCTCGTTCTACATGATCGTGGGCCTGGTGCGGGCCGACGGTGGCCACATCGCCATCGACGGCGCCTCGGTCGAGCACATGCCGATCCACCGGCGCGCCAGCCTGGGCCTGTCCTACCTGCCGCAGGAGGCCTCGATCTTCCGCAAGCTGACGGTCGAGGAAAACGTGCGCGCCGTGCTGGAACTGCAGCACACGCCCGAGGGCAAGGCGCTTGCCCGCAAGGAGATCGAGGAACGCCTGACCGGCCTGTTGCAGGACCTGCGCGTGGACCATCTGCGCGATTCTTCGGCGCTGGCCTTGTCCGGCGGCGAGCGCCGGCGCGTGGAGATCGCGCGCGCGCTGGCCACGCAGCCGCGCTTCATCCTGCTGGACGAGCCCTTCGCCGGCATCGACCCGATCGCCGTGATCGAGATCCAGCGCATCGTAAGCTTCCTGAAGGGCCGCGGCATCGGCGTGCTGATCACCGACCACAACGTGCGCGAGACCCTGGGCATCTGCGACCACGCCTACATCATCAGCGAGGGCCGGGTGCTGGCCAAGGGCACGCCCGCCGAGATCGTCGACAACGCCGAAGTGCGCCGGGTCTACCTCGGCGAGCACTTCCG
Source organism: Pseudorhodoferax aquiterrae (assembly GCF_014652235.1). Taxonomy (GTDB): domain Bacteria; phylum Pseudomonadota; class Gammaproteobacteria; order Burkholderiales; family Burkholderiaceae_C; genus Pseudorhodoferax; species Pseudorhodoferax aquiterrae. The sequence goes on along the minus strand of NZ_BMYK01000035.1, from coordinate 52,017 downwards.
GATGTAGGGGAGCCGACGGTTTCGATGAAGCAAGGTCTCTCCCTCCGCGTCTCCCAGCACCTGGCACTGACCCCCCAGCTGCAGCAGTCGATCCGGCTGCTGCAGCTGTCCACGCTGGAGCTGTCGCAGGAGGTCGAGCAGATGCTCGACGAGAACCCGTTCCTGGAACAGTCCATGGACGAGGCGCCGGGCGAGGATTTCGGGCTGGCCCAGGCCGACACGCCGGTGCGCGAGGAAGACCGCGACACCGAGGCCGTGCTGTCCAGCGGCCTGGACTACGCCACCGAGGCGCCGGCCGAGAGCCGCATCGAATCCGAGTCGCCGCTGACCGGCCAGGCCGACGAGCACGATTGGGAGGGCGACGGCACCCACGACATCGCGCCCGACGACGGCGAGTGGGGCGGCGACGCCCTGCCGCGCAACGGCGCCACCCAGGGCGAGGACGGCGAGGCCGATGCCACCGAACTGGCGCGCAGCCAGGAGTCGCTGGCCAGCTTCCTGCACCGCCAGGCGCTGGCGCTGCGCCTGTCGGAGGAGGACACGGCGGCGCTGCGCTTCCTGATCGAGTCGCTCAACGAGGACGGCTACCTCGAAGACAGCCTGGAGGAGCTGGCCGCCGGTTTCGCCGGCGACGATCCCGAGGCGCTCGAGGAACTCGTGCACCGCTTCACCGTGGCCCTGCGCCTGCTGCAGAACCTGGAGCCGCCCGGCGTGGGCGCACGCAACCTGGGCGAATGCCTGGCGCTGCAGATCCGTGCCCTGCCCGAGGACGAGGTGCCGCCCCCGCTGCGGCGCACCGCGCTGCGCATGTGCCGCCAGTCCATGGACCTGCTGGCGCGGCGCGACCTGCGCCGCCTGGCCAACTTGTGCGGCGACAACGAGGCAGGCATCAAGGCCGCGCTGGCGCTGATCACGCGGCTCGAACCCAAGCCGGGCCGCAAGTTCGTCGACGTGGAGCGCAACGTCATCGTGCCCGACGTCATCGTCGTCAAGAGCGGGCGCGGCGCCAACGTGCGCTTCCGCGCCCAGCTCAATGCCGACGTGATGCCGCGCCTGCGCGTGCACGACATCTACGCCAATGCGCTCAAGCAGCACCGCGGCGGCGGCCGCGAGGCCTCCGACACCGCGGCGCTGCAGCAGCGGCTGCAGGAGGCGCGCTGGTTCATCAAGAACATCCAGCAGCGCTTCGACACCATCCTGCGCGTGTCCAACGCCATCGTCGAGCGGCAGAAGAACTTCTTCACGCACGGTGCACTGGCCATGCGCCCGCTGGTGCTGCGCGAGATCGCCGACGAACTCGGCCTGCACGAATCCACCATCAGCCGCGTGACCACGGCCAAGTACATGGCCACGCCCTTCGGCACCTTTGAGCTCAAGTACTTCTTCGGCTCCTCGCTGGGCACCGAGACCGGCGGCAACGCGTCCAGCACGGCCGTGCGCGCGCTGATCAAGCAGTTCGTCACGGCCGAGGACCCGAAGAAGCCGCTGTCGGACAGCCAGCTGTCCGACATGCTCAAGGAGCAGGGCATCGAGTGCGCACGCCGCACCGTCGCCAAGTACCGCGAAGCCCTGCGCATCGCGCCAACAAACCTGCGCAAAGCGCTGTAAGCCATGCAAAACCTGCGCTTGTTCCTGCCCTGTGCGGCGGGTGTCGAAGCCATGCTGGCCGACGAGGCCGCGCGCATCGCCGGCGCCCCGGTCCAGGCCCGCCGCGCCGGCGTGCGCCTCAGCGCCTCCTGGCGCGATGCCATGCGGCTGAACCTGCACAGCCGGCTGTGCCAGCGCGTGCTGATCGAACTGGCCCATGGCGACTACCGCCAGGAGCAGGACCTCTATGCGATTGCCGCCAACGTCGCCTGGGAGGCGTGGTTCACGCCGCGCCAGAGCTTCAAGATCGAGCTCACGGCCCAGCACAGCCCGCTCAAGAGCCTGAACTTCGCAGCGCTGCGCATCAAGGACGCCATCGCCGACCGCTTCCGCGACAAGACCGGCAGCCGGCCCGACGTGGACACGCGCTTCCCCCAGGTGCGCATCTACGCCCACCTGACCGCCGACCGGCTGCAGCTGTACATCGACAGCTCGGGCGAGCCGCTGTTCAAGCGCGGCTGGCGCGAGGACAAGGGCGACGCGCCGCTCAAGGAAACGCTGGCCGCCGCCATGCTCGCGGCCAGCGGCTGGGACGCCCAGACCCCCTTGTACGACCCGTGCTGCGGCAGCGGAACCATCGCCATCGAGGCCGCGCAGATCGCCTGCGGCATCGCGCCGGGCCTGCACCGGCGCTTCGGTTTCGAGCGGCTGGCGCCCTTCCAGGCCCATGTCTGGGCCTCGCTGCGCGAGGAGGCCCAGGCCGCCCAGCACGCGCCCACGGCCACCGTGTTCGGCAGCGACGTGGCCCACCGCATGGTCGATTTCGCGCAGCGCAACGCCCAGCGCGCCGGCGTCGCCGCGGCCGTGCAGCTGCGCGGCGGCGACGCGCTGCAGCGCATGCCGCCGGCCGAGGCCGGCACCATGCTGCTCAATCCGCCCTACGGAGAACGCATCGCCGTGGCCGGCGTGGCAGGTGGCGGCCGCGGACCGGCGCCTGGCCGCGAGAGCGCGCAGACCGACGACGGTGGCGACTTCTTCCCGCAGCTGGCCAGCCACTGGAAGCGCCACTACGCGGGCTGGACCGCCTGGGTGCTGACGCCGGACGCCAAGCTGCCCAGCCGCATGCGCCTGAAGGAATCGCGCCGCGTGCCCATGTGGAACGGCCCGATCGAATGCCGGCTGTTCCGCTTCGAGCTGGTGGCCGGCTCGGCGCGCGGCACGCCGGCGGCCACCCCGGTCCCGCCCACCATCGACGACGGCCATGGCGCCAGCTGAGCCCGGCCGCGCCGTGGTGCTGGACACCAACGTCGCGCTGGACCTGCTGGTGTTCGACGACCCCCGCACCGCCGCGCTGCGGCAGGCGCTGGCACAGGGCCGTCTGCACTGGCTGGTGCTGCCAACCATGCGTGAAGAGTTCGCGCGCGTGCTCGATTACGCCCACCTGCTGGCCTGGCGCCAGGCCCACGGCCGCTCGGCGGAAGCGGCGCTCGCGGCCTTCGATGCCCTGAGCCGGATGACCGAGGCCGTGCCCGCCTGCGCCGTGCGGTGCAGCGACCCCGATGACCAGCCCTTCATCGACCTTGCTGTCGCGCACCGCGCCCTGCTGCTGAGCAAGGACCGTGCGGTGCTCGCCACGCGCGCCAGGCTCGCGCCCCTGGGCGTGGACGTTCTGCAACAGTTGCTTACCAAGCGTCATGCAGACACGGCCCCGCAAGGTGTTGAGGCTGGGTCGAAGCTGGCACACTTCCAACAGATGTAAGCATGCGCAACGTGCATGCTGGATCGCGTTGCGTCCCGTGGGGACCCGGCGATTCCATTTCGCTTTTGCCGGGCGCTCGTCGCTGGAGCGGCGCGGCCCGTACCAACATGTCTTCACCTGCACCCCACCTCTCCACCCCCGCCCCTGCTCTGCAGCCCGAGGACTTCGACCGGCTCGACGCCTGGCTCGACACCCTGCGCGAGCAGGGCGTCGAGGCTCCGCAGTGGGAGTTGTGCGAAGGCTTCCTGGCCGCGCTCGTGTGCTGCCGCAGCCCGGTGGCGCCCGCTGCCTACTGGCCGGTGCTGTTCGAATCGGACAAGCCGCTGGAAGAACTGTTCCCGGACGCGGCCATGCGCCAGCAGTTCGAGACCCTGTGGGCGCGCCGCTGGCAGGAGATCGCCAGCGCGCTGGACGCCGAGGTCGAGCGCCTGGACGACGAACGGGCCTACTGTCCGCAGGTGCTGGACGTGCGCAGTGCCATGGCCCAGCTGGAGCCCAAGGCGCGTGCCGAGGCCCTGGGCCTGCCGGACGCCGACGAGGCCGCGCTGGCCGAGGCCGTGGCCGAGCTGCCGTCCTTCGCCCAGCTCTGGGCGCTGGGCTTCATGCTGGTGGTGGAAAGCTGGCCCGACGAATGGCTGGCTCCCAGCCGCGAGAAAGACATCGCCCGCACCATGGACGAGGCCCTGGGCACCGTGGCCGCGCTGTGCGAGGACGACGAAGGCCCGGCCGAAGTGTCGGCCTATGTGGACGACGAGGGCGCGGAAGGCCCGCCCAGCATGTCGGCCGAGCGGCTGGAATCCTTCGGCGAAGCCGTCTGGGCCGTCTACGATCTGCGCGCCGCCGGCCTGGCGCTGGGCCCCCGCGTGGCCCCGGTGCGCCACGACCAGCCGCAGCCGGGCCGCAACGATCCCTGCCCCTGCGGCAGCGGCAAGAAGTTCAAGAAGTGCCATGGCGCTGCCAACTGAGCGCTTCCGCCAGTGGCCGGCGCGCTGAAGCGCCCGCTGTATCGTCCGTCCGCCTGCCGAGGTCTGCACCGTGCTGTCTCCCCGTGCCATCGATGCCGTCATCACCTTCCGCAACAGCCAGGGCGAGGTCGTCCGTGGGGTGCTGACCAACCACCAGCGGCGTTCGCTGGTGATGGAGGTCTACAACCCCTATTCCATCGTCCAGGTCAGCGAGGTGCTCAGCGAGCTGACCGTGCGCGCGGGCGAGCGGCCGGTCTACCGCGGCAAGGCCGTGGTCGTGAGCCTGCTCAACACCGGGCTGATGGCGGTGGTCTCGGTCACGCTGATCGACGAGTGGGACGAACTGGCCGTGCTGGGCCATGACCCGGCCTCGTTCTCGCAGCAGGCGCGCGCCTTCGTCGACGAGTGGAACCAGCGCTTCCACATCGGGGAGTCCTACCAGGTCGCGGTCAGCGAACTGCGGGCCTACCTGTCCGATGTCTCGCGCTGGGTCGACCAGGCCGACATGTCGGCCACACTGCCCAAGGACGCCGAGGGCCGGCTGCGCAAGGACGTGTTCTTCGAGATCGCCGAGCCGCTGATGCAGCGCGCGCGCAATTACTTCGACCGGCTCGAAGACGTGTCGCGCGAGGTGCCCGAGCCGCTGCAGCCGTCCCACCGCACTTTCGCGCAGACGGCGATCCACCCGCTGATCCTGCGCGCGCCCTTCGTCTACCGCACCTTCGCCAAGCCGCTGGGCTATGCGGGCGACTACCAGATGGTCAACCAGATGCTGCAGGACCCGCGCGACGGCGCCAGCACCTATTTCCAGATCATCAACGCGCTGTTCCTGAATGCTGCCGTCGCGCGGGCGCACCGCAACCGCATCGACATCCTGGTCGACACGCTGGCACCCCTGTCGCGGGCCCCAGGCAGCGACGGGCCGGTGCGTGTGCTCAACGTTGGCTGCGGCCCTGCCGTGGAGATCCAGCGGCTCATCGCCAGCCACCCCGACCCGGGCCGCCTGGCCTTCACGCTGATGGATTTCAGCGAGGAAACCCTGGCCTACACGCGCGACCGGATCGAAGAGGCCTGCCGCCGCCGCGGTGTGCAGGTGTCGATCACGCTCGTGCATGAATCGGTGCACAACCTGCTCAAGCGCGCCTCCAGCGACCGCGGTGCGCCGCAGGAGTCCTTTGATTTCGTCTACTGCGCCGGCCTGTTCGACTACCTGTCCGACAAGGTCTGCCATCGCCTGCTGCAGTACTTTTGCAGCCGTACGCGCAGCGGTGGCAGCATGCTGGTCACCAACGTGCACAGCAGCAATCCGGAAAGGGGCGTCATGGAACACCTGCTGGAATGGCATCTGATCTACCGCGACGAGGCCGGCATGCGCGCGTTGGCGCCCGAGGCGGCCCAGGTCGAACGCATCTGGACCGACGCCACCGGGGTCAACGTGTTCATGCAACTGGCCCTGGCCTGAACGGCCATGGCGCAGGACTTGCACCGCGACTACGAGGCCGAGCTGGCGGAGTTCCGCCTGGCCTACAGCCGCACCGGTTGTGCCGTCGCCACGGCACTGGTGGCCGGCGGCGTCGCGCTGGACCTGACCTTCTACCCGGCCCAGGCCTGGCAGCTGGGCGTGGTGCGGGGCTTGTGCACGGTGGCCCTGCTGGTGCTGCTGGTCTTGCTGTACCGCCCTCATGCGACCCGGTACGTGCGCGAACTCACGCTGGCCTGGCTGGTGCTGCCGCAGGTCATGATCGCCTGGATGATCTACACCACGCAGGGTGCGGAATCGCCCTACGTGTTCGGCCTCAGCCTGGCGCTGTACGCCGCCGGCATCATCATGCCGATCGGCTTTCTGCAATCCGTCGGCCTGGGTGTGTTCACCTGCGCGGCCTACATCCTGGCCGGCCTGGCCCACGCCGGCACGCTCGTGGCGCCGCCGGCGCTGATCGGCAACACGCTGTTCCTGCTGTTCTCGGTCGCGATCTCGGCCGGCTGCACTTTCTACAACGAGCACGCGCGCATGCGTCTGTTCGCGCTGCAGCACGAGGTCTCGGAGAAGAACGCCTCCCTGCTGAGCACCAACCAGGCCCTGGCCCAGATCAAGGGCATGATGATGCAGCAGGAGAAGATGGCGGCCCTGGGCACGCTGTCGGCCGGGCTGCTGCACGAGGTCAACAACCCCGTCAACTACAGCATGATGGCGCTCAACATGGCGCTGATGGACCCGGCCGTGGCCGCCAGCGCCGACCTCAAGGAAAGCCTGACCGATGCCAAGGACGGCATGCTGCGCGTGCAGAACATCGTGACCGACCTCAAGACCTTCGCCTACCAGAAGCCGGGCGGCGACAGCGAGCGCATCTTCCTGTTCGAGAAAGCGCTGCGCTCGGCGCTGCGGCTCACCGGCTTCGAACTCAAGGGCGTGGCCGTCGACACCCAGCTGCCGCTGGACACCCATGTGCGGGGCGACGAGCCGGCCGTCATCGGCGTGCTCGTGAACCTGCTCGGCAATGCGGCGCTGGCCCTGCACAAGGCGGCGCAGCGCCGGCCGGGCCTGGCGCCGCAGATCGGCGTGCGGGCCGAGCGCCAGGGCGCACGCTTGCACGTGCACGTGCGCGACAACGGGACCGGCATCGCGCCGGAAAACCTCGAGCGGGTGTTCGAGCCCTTCTTCACCACGCGCGAGGTGGGCCAGGGCCTGGGCCTGGGCCTGGCGGTCTGCTATGCCATCGTGCAGCGCCACGGGGGGCAGCTGACCGTGGCCAGCGAAGAGGGCGCCTGGACCGAGTTCAGCTTCGACCTGGCGCTGGCCACGGCCGATGCCGTGGCCGAACCGGGCGCGGCTCCCGCGGCCACACCGCCACCCACGCCCCTGGGCGCGCCGGCCGGCGCCCTCCCGGCTTGAGACCGCCCGCCATGCACGCCGCGCCCATGGAACCGGATGCAGACACCGTCCTCGTGGTCGATGACGAGGCGCTCGCGCGCAAGTGGTTCCACCGCACCTACGAGAACGAGTTCCGCATCGAGACCGTGGCCAGCGTCGACGAGGCACTGCAACTGCTGGGCCGCAGCGGCCACCGCGTCGCCGTGGTCGTCACCGACTACCGCATGCCGCAGCGCACCGGCCTGGAGCTGTTGCAGGAGCTGCAGCGCCAGCACCGGCACCTGGTGCCCTTGCTGTGCACCGCCTACGCCGACACGGATCTCGCGATCTCCGCCGTCAACGAAGGGCGGGTGTTCCGCATCCTGCAGAAGCCGCTGGAGGAAGCCGCCACGCGCCAGGCACTGCGCGAGGCGCTGGCCTGGCACGGCCACCGCGCGCGCGAGCGCGCGCTGCACGAGAGCCGCGTCATGGCCATGCGCGAGACGCTGGGCTTCCTGGCGCACGAGCTCAACACCCCGCTGGGCACGGTGCGCGGCTACATGGCGGCGCTGCGCGACCGCTACCAGGCCCAGGCCTCGGGCGAAGGCCGCGCGGTCTTCGACGAGCACCGTGCGGGCGAGGTGATCGCCGCCATCGACTCGGCTGAACGGCGCACGCTGTACTGCCAGTCGCTGGTGGCCAGCTTCGTGCAGTCTGCACGCGACGCCCTGCCGGGCGCCGTGGAGCCGCCGCTGTACGCCGGCGCACTGGTCCGCGCGCTGTTGACCGAGTACCCCTTCGAGGGCGAGGAGCGCGATTGGGTGGCGCTGGACCCGCAGCGGGACTTCCGCCTGCCCGGCCGGCGCGACCTGCTGTACCTGGTGCTGTGCACCTTGACCAAGAACGCGCTGCTCGCCATGCGCGGCGTGGCCCGACCGCGGCTGCGCATCGAGTTCGGCCAGGCTGCGCCGGCGGAACTGCCGCGCAATGCCTGGATCCGCTTCATCGACAACGGCTGCGGCATCGCGCCGGACATCCTCGCGCGGCTGACGCTGGAGCCGCTCACCACGCGCGCCGCCAGCGGTGGCAACGGCATGGGCCTGGTGTTCTGCCGACGCGTCGTGCAGGCCGTTGGCGGCGGCATCGCCATCCACTCCGAACCCGGACAGGGCTGCACCGTCACCCTGACCTTCCCGAGCACCGAGGACGCCAGAACATGAGCAAGCAACCCCAGAAAATCCTGTACGTGGACGACGAGACCATGGCGCTGAAGTACTTCGAGCGCCTCGTGTCCCCGCTGGCCCCGGTCCTCACGGCCTCCTCGGTCGAGGCCGGCAAGGCCATGCTGGCCGAGCATGCGGACGAAATCGCCGTGCTGGTGTCCGACCAGCGCATGCCCGGCGCCTACGGCAACGAGCTGCTGCGCTACGCGCACGACAACCATCCCAACATCGTGCGCATGCTGACCACCGCCTACTCGGAACTGGGCGAGGCCATCGAGGCCATCAACTCCGGCCACATCTACCGCTACATCACCAAGCCCTGGGACCTGGAGAGCCTGCGCGCCGACCTCAAGAACGCGCTGGAGCTGGCCGCGCTGCGCAGCGAGCGCGACATGCTGCTGCGCGAAAAGCTCATGGTGCAGCAACAGCAACTGCTGGCCGAGCGCGTGACCCAGCTGGTGGTGGCCTGCGCCGGCTTCGTGCGGCCCGACCATGCGCCGCGCGTCGAGGCGTTCCTGCAGTCGGCCAGGGTGCTGGGCTGCCGGCCGCCCGCGATCGACTGGCACAGCACCGACCACGCCGACCTGATGCAGGCCGAAACCGCGCGCAGCATCGCCATCGGCACCGAGCTGGCGGCCTGGGGCCGCTGGTTCGCCGACCAGGGCAGCGCGCGTCCGCCGCTGGCGGTGCTGGACGAGGCGCTGGCCGGTGCCTCGGAGATCCACGAAGGCAAGCTCATCGTGCGCGACCGTGCCGCGCTGGTCTGGCCGCTGGAGGCGCCGACAGCGGCGCCCGTCACCGCGGCCGGCACCGCCTGGCTGGCCTGGCTGCTGTGGACCGAGGGCAGCGCCACGCTGCAGCCGCAGGGCGAAGGCCGCTGGTTGGTGGTGCAGGGCGCCTTGCCGGCGCCCGAGAGCCTGCGGCGCGACTGGATGGCCGCGGCCATCGAGCGCATCGAGCGGGCCGGCTGAGCGCCTCAGAGCGGCGCCCGCGCCTGCACCGTGCCCGCGGCGCGCGCGAACAGCCCGGCACCCAGGTGGTGCAGGGTCTGCAGGTCGGCGTTGTCGCCGCGGAACGACCAATGCCCGTCGGCGAACACGCGCGGATCGGCTGCGGCGGCCACCACCTCGCCGAAGCAGGTGTCGTAGGCTTCTTCGGTGTGGCGCTCGGGGATCAGCCGGCATTCGAGCCAGCCGACGCAGCCCTGCTCCAGCACCGGCATGCCCAGCACCGGGCCGCTGCCGGCCGCGATGCCATGGCGCGCGAACTTGTCGCCCGCGCGCCCGCTCGTGCTGCCCACGGCGTAGACCAGGTCGGCCAGCGCTGCGCCCGGGATGCACAGCGCGAACGCGCCGCTGGCCATGACCAGCTCGCGCGTGAAGGTGCTCTTGTCGATCACCACCGCGATGCGCGGCGGCGTGAGTTCCACGGGCATGGACCAGGCCGCGGCCATCACGTTGCGGCGCCCGGCGTGCGCGCTGGTCACGAGGACCGTGGGCCCGTGGTTGATCAGGCGGCTGGCGTGGTGCAGCGCGACCGGCTTCATCGGAGCCACTTGGCCGCGGCTTCGCGCACGCCGCCGCGGCTGTCCACGAGCTCCCAGGCAAAGCGCAGCACGCGCAGGTAGTCGGCATCGTCCGTCGGTGCCATGAAGCCCAGCGTGTTCACGGGCGTCAGCGGCGCGTCGATGAAGGCCGCGTGCAGGCGCGGATCGGTGCGCGCGTAGTGCAGCGCTTCGTAGGTCTCGGTGATCATCACGTCGCCCTTGCCTTCGGCGATCAGGCCCGGAATCTCGGCGTTCTTGTCGTGCGTGCTGACCTGGGCCGCCGTGAGGTTCTGCAGCACATAGGCCTCGTTGGTGCCGCCCGGGTTCTTGATCACGCGCACGCCGGGCTGGTTCAGGCTCTCGCGCGTGCGGAACCTGTCCTTGTCGGCCGCGCGCACCAGCGCCACCTTGCCGAAGGGCGCATAGCCCGGCAGCATCTCGACCTGGCGCAGCCGCGCCACGTTGCGCGTGATGCCGCCCACGGCCACGTCGAACTTGTCGGCCTGGATGTCCTTCATCAGATTGGGCCAGCTGGTCGGCACGTACTCGACCTTGGCACCGAGCTCCCTGGCCATGGCCTCGATGAGGTCGATGTCGTGGCCGCTGTAGCCGCTGTCGGTCTTGATCGCGAAGGGGCGGTAGTCGCCCGGCGTGCCCACGCGCAGGGTCTTGCTCTCCATGATCTTGTCCAGCCGCGGGCCGGCCTGGGCGGCACTGAGAAGGGTGGAGGCGGCCAGCACGGCCGCGGCGGCGAGGGTCAGGGTCTTGCGCATCGTACGGATTCCTTGGGGATCGAGCGGCGCATCGTAACGGGGCCCAGGAGCGTGGGCGGCACAAATCCGGCCCCGCTCCTAGCCGGGAGCGAACAGCCCGTTCAGCTCGGCGCCCGTGGCAGCGCCCGCGAAGCCGTCGAAGCGGCCATGCTGCGCCAGATCCTTGGCGGCGCGCGTGAAGCCGCCCCAGGCCGCGCGCGCCAGCCCGCCGCCCACGCTGACGCGGCGCACGCCCAGCGCGGCGATCTCGGCCATGGTGAGATCCGAGGCGCCGCCCACGAGCAGGTTGACCGGCTTGGGCGCCACCGCGGCGACGACCGCGGCGATCTGCTCGCGCGTGCGGATGCCCGGCGCGTACAGGCAGTCGGCGCCGGCCGCGGCATAGGCGCGCAGCCGGGCCAGCGTGTCGTCCAGGTCGGGCCGTCCGACGATGAAGTTCTCGGCCCGGCCGACCAGCAGCGAGTCGCCGCCTGCCGCATCGATGGCCGCGCGTGCGGCGGCGAGGCGCGCGACGGCCACGTCCAGCGGGTACTGCGGGTCGGCCGCGTCGCCCGTCCCGTCCTCGATCGACAGGCCGGCCACGCCGGTGGCCACGGCCAGGCGCACGCTCTCGGCCACTTGCTGCGGTGTGTCGCCGTAGCCGTCCTCGAAGTCGGCGTTCACGGGCAGCTCGGTGGCCGCCACGATCTCGCGCAGGTGGGCGAGCACGGCGTCGCGCGGCATGGCGCCGTCGGCTCGGGCCTGCGACCAGGCGTGGCCCGAACTCGTGGTGGCCAGGGCCTGGAAGCCCAGGCTTTCGAGGTAGCGCGCACTGCCGCGGTCCCAGGGGTTGGGAATCACGAAACAACCCTGGCGGTGCAGGGCGTGGAAGGCGGCGCGTTTCTCGGCGGTGCTGCGGGGCATGGAACGGTCTCCTGGGGCCTGTGTGGGCCGGCGCGGCGCAGGGATTTGCGGGCCGGCTGGCGTGGCGCGGCTATGGTCGCAGAACGCGGCCCGGCCTGGGTCGTTTGATGGGAAGGGCTGCCATGCACCGACGACATCTCACCGCCATCGGCGCCGCGCTGGCCATCACGGGCCTGCCGGCGCTGGCGCAAGCCTGGCCTGCACTGGCTCCGGACGGCATCGTGCTGTTTCGCCATGCGGACGCGCCGGGCACCGGCGACCCGTCGCAGTTCCGGCTCGGCGACTGCGGCACGCAACGCAACCTCAGCGCGCGCGGCCGCGCCCAGGCGCAGGAACTCGGTGCCCGTTTTCGCGCCCGTGGCATCGCCGTGGGCCAGGTGCTGAGCAGCCAGTGGTGCCGCACGCGCGACACGGCCGAACTCGCCTTCCCAGGCCGCGTGCAGGAGGCGCCAGCTTTCAACTCCTTCTTCAACGAGGATGCGGCCCAGTCCGAGCGCCAGACCGCGGCCGCACGCGCCGTGCTGGCGGCCTGGCGCGGCCCGGGTGTGCTGGTGGTGGTCACGCACCAGGTCAACATCACGGCGCTGACCGGGATCTTCCCGGCCTCGGGCGAAGGCATCGTGGTGCGGGCTGCGCCCGGGGGCGGGCTTGTGGTTGTGGGGCGGCTGCCGCCTTGAACGCGACGGGCTGCCGCTCGCCCAGTTCGCCGTGCAGCGGTTCAGTCATCCCACGTACGGATCCGCTGCTGACAGTCTGCGCTCGGCAGCCGCGCTCCGTGGGCCAGCATGGCCTGCAATCCCTCGCTGGCCCGCGCAGGGCTGACGACGGCGTGGGCGACAAGCTGATCCAGGAGCCACAGGGTGCCAAACACCTGCAGGCCATCCCGCATGGCCTGCTTGCGCAGGCGCCCATCACCGGTCAACAAGGGTCTACCTGTGTCCTGTGCCAGCAAATAGCAGGACACGTCCGCCAGCGAGCTGTTGTTGTGTTGTGCCATCAAACCGAACAGGCGCTGCACGGCTGGACCATCCATCGTTTCCACCAGCAAGCCATGGCCAATCAGCACCTCGTGCTCGATGTCGTGCAGTTCCTGCAGCACGAAGTCGGTGCTGCACAAGCGAAACGGCAACTGGAACAGCTGCTCCAGCAAACCCGCGTGGCGAAAGTCGATCCAGATGTTGGTGTCGCTGACGTAGACGCGGCCCATGCCTGCTGTGCCCTATGCGTGCAATGACGGTTCCAGCTGGTCGATGCGCCGTTGCAGGAACTCCGCCGCCCGCGATGGACTGAACAGATCCTCAGCCAACCCCCAAAACACCAAGGACTCAAAGCGGCGCGGCTGCTCGGCGAGCAGAGGCTCGGGCTCTGACGTGCGCCAGCCTTCGCGGCCGAACTGGATGCAACTCGCCGTGTAGGTCTGCTCGCCAACCAGATCGAGGTCCTTGAGCCGGCGCAGCGCGAGTTGCATCGAGATGCCGTAGCGCCGCTTGGCGTTGAGCAGCTCGACCGGATGAACGCGCGAGCGGCGGTGGGTGCCGAAGTCGCGCAGAACCTGTTCCTCTGGATAGAGGAAGGCGCCGGCAAAGCGGTGGCAGCACGATTCCCGGGTCCTCTCGGGCATGTCTTGCGGTAGCGCCATGATCCAATGTCCGAGTTCGTGTGCCGCCGTGAAGCGCATGCGTTCGCCGGGCCGCGTTGCGTTCAAGGCGATCAGCACATGCTGGCCGTCCTGCGTGGCTGCACAGGCGCCGTCGAAATCGGTGGGGCCGTCGAGCAATGCCACCTTGATGCCGTGCTCTTCGAGCAACTGGGTCAGATTGGCGATGGCATCACCGCCAATGGCCCATTGCTCACGCAACTGCTGCGCGGCAGTCTCGGCTTCTGCGACGCTGGCCACAGGGATGGACTGTGCAGGGGCGGGCCGCGCCTGCAGGTCGGCGGCATCGAAGCAGCGTTCCAATGCGATGTAGCGCTCCAAGTGATCGCGCATCTGCTCCTCGACCTGCTCCTGCCGGTACTTCGGCATCTTGGCTAGCTTGCGGAACTCGAGCGGCGCCAACGCCACCGTGTCGGAGCGGAAGAAGTACTCGGGTTTGACGCCCAGCGCCTGGGCGAGTTGCAGCACGCGGGTCGAGTTGGGAACGGATTCGCCTTTCTCGAACTTGTTCAGCGCCTGCTTGCTGATGTCGCCCAGCCGCTGAGCGAGCGCTTCCAGACTGAGCCCCCGCAAGACGCGGGCGCGTCGCATGCGGTCATGGATCATGGTGGCCTCCGGTTGACGAATTCTAGTTATTCTGAGAGTTTGTCAACCAGAGTTTGTTCCGGAGGATTATTTCCCGCTGAACCGCGCCTGGCGCCGCTCCACGAAGGCGCGCACGCCCTCGGCCGCATCGGCGCTGTTGGCCAGGCGTTTCTGGACTTCGATGAACTCGCCCACGGCCGCCGCCACGCCCTCTTCCACGGTCTTGCGCACCGACAGCCGCGTGGCCACCACCGCGAGCGGCGCCTGCGCCGCGATGGCCTCGGCGACGCGCAGCGCTTCCTCGAGCTGCTGGCCTGCCGGCACCACCTTCTGCACGAAGTTCAGCCGCAGCGCTTCGGCCGCATCGAACACGTCGGCCGTCAGCAGGTGCAGCAGCGCATTGCCGCTGCCGGCGCGTTCGGCCATGCGCAGCGTGGCGCCGCCCGTGGCCATGATGCCGCGCTGCACCTCCAGCTGCGAGAAGCGGCAGTCGTTCGCCGCGACCACGATGTCGGCCGCCAGCATGAGCTCGATGCCCAGCGTGTAGGTGATGCCCTGCACCGCCACCACCATGGGCTTGGTGCGGCGGCGGTACTGCGGCATGCCCAGATCGGTCGGGTCCACCAGGCCGTCGGGAATGGCCTTCTCGCCGCGCTGCATCAGCGGCGCGAAGCTGGGCAGGTCCAGTCCGGCCGTGAAGTGGTCGCCCAGCGCGTGCAGCACGCCCACGCGCAGCGCCGGGTCGTCGTCCAGCCGCGTGTAGGCCAGTGCCAGCTGGTGCTGCATGGCCGGCGTGAAGCCGTTGCGCTTGGCCGGGCGGTCGATGCCGATCAGCAGGATGTGGCCGCGCTGCTCGGTCACGATGCGGCCTTCGGCCGGGGTGCTTGTCTCCGTCATGGGGGTCCTCCTAGGGTCCCCCATTCTGGGCCGCCAGGGCCTCAATACGTGTAAACGCCGCGACCCGTCTTGCGGCCCAGGCGGCCGGCGGCCACCATTTCCTTGAGCAGCGGGCAGGGGCGGTACTTGCTGTCGCCGTACTCTTCCAGGTAGACGTTCATGACGGCCAAACACACGTCCAGGCCGATCATGTCGGCCAGCGCCAGCGGGCCGATGGGCTGGTTGCAGCCCAGCTTCATGCCGGCGTCGATGTCCTCGGCCGTGGCCAGGCCCTCGGCCAGCACGAAGAAGGCCTCGTTGATCATGGGCACCAGGATGCGGTTGACAACGAAGCCCGGCGCGTTCTTCACGGTGATGGGCGACTTGCCCAGCGCCAGCGCCAGCGCGTGCACGGCGGCATGGGTCTCGTCGCTGGTCTGCAGGCCGCGGATGATCTCCACCAGCGCCATCATGGGCACGGGGTTGAAGAAGTGCATGCCGATGAACTTCTCGGGCCGGCTGGTGGCGGCCGCCATCTTGGTGATGCTGATCGACGAGGTGTTCGATGCGATCAGCGTCTCGGGCGGCAACACGGCTTCGGCCTGCTTCAGGATCTTGAGCTTGAGCTCGTAGTTCTCGGTGGCGGCCTCGATCACGAGCTGCGCGGCAGCCAGGTCGGCGTAGTCGGTGCTGGTCTTGATGCGGGCCAGCGCGGCGCTCTTGTCGGCCTCGGTGGCCTTGTCCTTCTTGATGAGCCGGTCCAGGCTGCCGGCCACGGTGGCCAGACCCTTTTGCACGGCGGCGTCGGAGATGTCGACCATGACGACGTCGATGCCGCTGGTCGCGCAGGCCTGGGCGATGCCGTTGCCCATGGTGCCGGCGCCGATGATGCCGACGGTGCGGATGGGGGTGCTCATTGAAAACTCCTGGGAAGGGGAAAGAGGGGCGGGGCTGCGGTATCGTGGCCGCGTCGAAGGCAGGCCGGACCTGCTGCGCGCAGCATCATAAATGTTCGATTTTCTGGTCGTGGGGGGTGGTGCCACGGGTTACGGCCTGGCCTTGCAACTGGCCGCGGACGCGGCCGTGCAGGTCGCGCTCGTCGAGGCCGGCCCGGCGTGGTCACGGCGCCGGCCGCGCCCCGCCTGGCGCTGGAGCACCGTGGCGCAGCCCGGGCTCAACGGGCGGGCCGTCGCGCTGACGGCCGGCAAGGGCCTGGGCGGCGCGGCCGCCTGGGGCGAGCGTGCCGCCCCGCCCCCCACGCCCGCCAACCTCACGGTCTTCACCGACGCGCTGGCCGTGCGCGTGCTGCTGCAGGGCCGGCACGCCACGGGCGTGGAATTCCATCAGGCCGGCCTCGTGCAGCAGCTGCCGGCCGGCCGCGCTGTCGTGCTGTGTGCCGGTTCGCTGCAGTCGCCGCCGCTGCTGCTGCGCTCGGGCATCGGGCCGCATGCCGAACTGGTGGCCGCCAACGTGGCCACGCGGCACGACCTGCCCGGCGTCGGCCGGGGCCTGCTGGTGCCCGTGCAGGTGCCGCTGCCACTGCGGCGCGGGGCGCTCGCGGCGCTGGCCTCGCGCCGGCCGGCCGACGCCATCGAACTGGTGCTCGCGCAGCCCGCCAGCCGCGGCCGGCTGCGCCTGGAGGACAAGGACCCGGACCAGCCGCCGCGGCTGGACCCGGACCTGCTCAGCGAGCGCGAGGATCTGGAAGCGCTGATGCAGCAGGCCCGCCAGGCGCTGGACGCCCTGTCTGCGCAGGGCCGGCGCGCGGCGCGCCCATGGGATGGACGCCCGTCCGATCTGGCGCTCGAGCGCCTGCTGCGCGAAGAGGCCGAGCCCGGCCCAGGCGTGGCCGGCGGCTGTCGCCAGGGCGTGGACCCGCTGGCCGTGGTCGACGCGCAACTGGCCGTGCGGGGCATCGTGGGCCTGCACGTGGCCGACGCCTCGGTGCTCGCGCAGCTGCCGACCGATGGCCAGGCCGTGGCCGCGCTCGGCGCGCAGCTGGTGCAGCGGCTATTGCGCGGCGGATGAAACGCCGGCCTTCTGTCCTGCCAGCGAATCGATGATGGGGCAGTCCGGCCGGTCGTCGCCATGGCAGCAGTGCACGAGGTGCTGCAGCGTGGACTTCATGGCCTGCAGCTCGGCCAGCTTGGCGTCGAGCTCGGCCAGGTGTGCCTGGGCCAGGGCCTTGACCTGGCGGCTCGGGCGCTTGCGGTCCCACCACAGGCCCAGCAGTTCGCGGATCTGCTCGATCGAGAAGCCCAGGTCGCGCGACTGGCGGATGAAGCGCAGCGTGCCGATCTCCTTGTCGCCGTAGAGCCGGTAGCCGGCCTCGCTGCGCGTGGCCTCGGGGAACAGGCCCACGCTCTCGTAGTGGCGGATCATCTTGGCCGATACGCCCGTGGCCTTGGCGGCTTCGCCGATGTTCATCATGGGGCAGTCCTTTCCTCGACGCTGCGCCAGCGGCGCAACAGCAATGCGTTGCCGACCACGCTGACGCTGGACAGCGCCATCGCGCCGCCCGCGATCACGGGGTTCAGCAGGCCCAGCGCGGCCAGCGGGATGCCCAGCGCGTTGTAACCGAAGGCCCACCACAGGTTCTGGCGGATCTTGGCGCTGGTGCGGCGCGACAGGTCCAGCGCGTCGGCCACCAGCCGCAGGTCGCCGCGCATGAGCGTGATGTCGGCCGTCTCCGTCGCCACGTCGGCGCCGCCGGCCATCGCGAAACCGCAGGAGGCCGCGGCCAGCGCGGGCCCGTCGTTGAGCCCGTCGCCGACGAAGGCCACGACCTGGCCGGCATCGCGCTCGCGCTGCACCACCTGGGCCTTGTGTTCGGGCAGCATCTCGGCCTGCACGCGCGTGATGCCCAGCGCCTGGCCCACGGCCTGGGCCGCGCCGCGGTTGTCGCCGGTCAGCATCAGGGTCTGGATGCCGAGCGCGTTGAGCCGGGCGATGGCGGCCGCCGCCGAGGGCTTGACGCTGTCGCCGAAGGCCAGCAGGCCCAGCACGCGGTCGCTGGCCAGCAGCCAGGAGACGGTGCGGCCGGACTGCTCCAGCTGCTGCGCCTCGTTCGCCAGCGCGCCGGCATCCAGGCCGCGTTCGCGCAGCAGCCGGGTGCTGCCGAGGGCCAGCACCCGGCCCTCCACCGTGCCCTGCACGCCACGGCCCGGCAGCGCTTGCGCGTCCTGCACGGCGGGCACGGCCAGGCCCTGGGCGCGCTCGCGCACGGCCAGCGCGAGCGGGTGGCTGCTGCTGGCCTGCAGCGCCGCGGCCTGCCGCAGCACCGCATCGGCGTCCTCACTGGCGGCGGGCCGCACGGCGACGACGGAAGGCTTGCCCTCGGTCAGCGTGCCGGTCTTGTCGAAGGCCACCAGCGTGACGGCATGCGCGGTCTCCAGCGCCTGCGCGTCCTTGATCAGGATGCCGTGGCGCGCGGCCACGCCCGTGCCGGCCATGATGGCCGTGGGCGTGGCCAGGCCCAGCGCGCAGGGACAGGCGATCACGAGCACGGCCACGGCGTTCACCAGGGCCTGCTCCCAGTCGCCGCTGTAGACGACCCAACCGGCCAGCGTGGCCAGCGCGATCAGCAGCACCACGGGCACGAACACGGCGCTCACGCGGTCCACCAGGCGCTGGATCGGCGCCTTGGCGGCCTGGGCCGACTCCACCATGCGGATGATGCGTGACAGCTGGGTCTCGGCGCCCACGGCCAGCGTGCGCACCTCGATCGCCCCTTCGGCGTTGATGGCGCCGCCCGTCACGCGTTCGCCCGGGCCCTTGGCCACGGGCAGGCTTTCGCCGGTCAGCAGCGATTCGTCCACATGGGTCTGGCCCTGCACGATCTCGCCGTCCACGGCGATGCGGTCGCCCGGGCGCACGAGCACGAGGTCGCCGACCACGAGCTGCTCGACCGCGATCTCCTGCTCCACGCCGCCGCGGCGCACGCGCGCCCTGGTGGGCCGCAGCGCGTGGAGCGCGCGGATCGCGTCCAGCGTCTGGCGCTTGGCGCGCTGCTCCAGCCACTTGCCCAGCAGCACCAGCGTGATGACGGCGGCCGAGGCCTCGAAGTACAGGTGCGGCTCTCCGCCGTGCCCGGCATGGCCGGCCGACTGCCAGAGCAGGTACAAGGACAGCCCGTAGGCCGCCGAGGTGCCGAGCGCGACCAGCAGGTCCATGTTGCCGCTGCGCGCGCGCAGCGCGGCCCAGCCGGCGCGGTAGAAGCGCGCGCCCAGCCAGAACTGCACGGGCGTGGCCAGCAGCAGCTGCACCCAGCCCGGTGGCATCCAGTGCCAGCCGAAGGGCTGGCCCAGCATGGGCGCGACCATGGGCAGCGTGAGCGCGGCCGCCACGGCCACGGGCCACCAGGGCGCGCCGGCCGGCGCCGCGGCTGCGGCGCCCGCGTCGCTCAGCACATGGGCCGGGTAGCCGGCTGCGGCCGTGGCGGCGAGCAAGGCCTGCGGCTCCACGGTCGACAAAGCCTGCACCGTGGCCTGCTCGCTGGCCAGGTTGACCGAGGCCTGCAGCACGCCGGGCACGCGGCGCAGGGCCTTCTCGACGCGGCCCACGCACGAGGCGCAGGTCATGCCCTCGATCTGCAGCCGGTGTTCGGTGGTGGCCACGCCGTAGCCGGCCTGGCGCACCGCCCCGACGAGCGCCTCGAGCGGCTGCACGTCCGTGCCGGCCCGCACCGTGGCCTGCTCGGTCGCCAGGTTGACGTCTGCGCGGGCCACGCCGGGCACGGCGCGCAGGACCTTCTCGACGCGGCCCACGCAGGACGCGCAGCTCATGCCTTCGATCTGCAGGCGCAATGTGGAATCGCTGGGGGAGGGTGAGGACATGGCGGCATTGTCTGGCTTGCCATCATGGGAAGGTCAAGCGGTGGCGGTGCCGATCCCCTTTCGGGAAAATGGGCATTTCTGTGGCGGCGTTGACCTTTCCATCATGGCAAGGATGACACTGGCATCCAGCGTTTTCAAGGAGTACCCATGCTGACATTCGACGTCCAAGACATGAGCTGCGGCCACTGCGTGGCCAGCATCACCAAGGCCGTGCAGGCGGCCGACCCGCAGGCCCGCGTGGAGGTCGACCTTGCGCGCCACCGCGTGCAGGTGCAGCCGGTGCAGGCCGACGCGGCGGCCGTGCAGCAGGCCATCGCCGCGGCCGGCTACACGCCGCAGCCGGTGGCCGGCTGAAGCGGGCTCACTCAGGCCATTGCTGCGCGGCCGCGAGGCCGGCACCGATGGCCTGCTGGCGGACCTTGCCGGCGATCTCGGGCGCCGCCGCATGCAGCCTGCGGTGCCAGTTGCCGGCCTCGGCGATGTTGTTCTCCGCGAGGTAGCTGATCGCGATCAGCGCGAGCACCGGCGGCAGCGCCGGTTGGCGCGCGACCACGGCTTGCGCGTGCTCGCGCGCCTTGGCCGGCATGCGCGCCTGCAGGTAGCTCTGGGCCAGGTAGAAGCGCCCGTCCATGGCTTCGGGCGCCAGCACCACGGCCTTCTCCAGCGCCTCGATCGCGCGGCCCAGGTTGCGCGCGCGCATCTGGGCCTGGCCCAGGTTGATCCAGCCATTGGCCAACTGCGGGTCCAGGCGCACGGCGGTTTCCAGGGCCTGGATGGCCTCGGGCAAGCGGTCCAGGCGGAACAGGGCGTATCCCTTGGTGCTCCAGGCCTGCGCCTGCGTGGGATGGGCCGCGAGTGCGCGCTCGAAGTAGGGCAGCGCTTCGGCCAGCTTGTTCTGGGCGGCCAGCAGCTTGCCCACGGCGTCGTCCAGGCGCGGGCTGGGCGGGCTCATCGTCTCGGCGCGGCGCAGCAGGGCCTGCGCGGCCGGCACGTCGTTCAGCTTGAGCAGGCTTTCTGCCCAGGTGACCAGGTCGTCCGCGTTGGGCGTGGCGATCTCTGCCAGCCGCGCGTAGGCCGCTGCCGCGGCGCGGAAGTCGCGCGTGTTGAAGGTCTGTCCCGCCAGCAGGCGCTGCGCCTGCGCGTTCGCGGGCCGGATGCGCAGGGCGGCCTGCACGTCGGCCAGGGCCTTGTCGGTCCGGCCCGCGTCCGCATGCACAGCCGCGCGGTTGGTGAGGACGCCATCGTCGTTGGGGGCCAGCGCCAGTGCGCGCGTGTACGCATCTTCGGCCTCGGCAAGCCGCCGCAGTTGGCGCATCGCCGTGCCCAGGCCGTTCCACAGCCCGACATGGCGCTCGTCCAGTGCCAGGCCTTTGCGGAAGGCGGCTTCGGCTTGCACGGGGCGCTCGGCGCGCACCTCCACCCAGCCCGTTGCCGCCAGTGCCTCCACCTGGCCGAGGTGGGCGCGTCGCCCCATGGTCGCTACCAGGGTCTTGGCGTCGGCTGCGCCCAAGCGTTCGACGGCAGCGTAGGCGCGCCGGGCCTCGTCTGCGCTGCCGAGCTGTTCCTCCAGCTGCCCGAGGCGCCACCACAGGGCGAGGTTGCCCGGCCATTTGCGCACGGCCGTGCGCATCTCGGAACGCGCGGCGTCGGCCTGGCCGGCGTTGGCGAGCATGTTCGCGCGCTGGAGGTGCGGGTTGGCATTGCTGGCATCGCGCAGCGCCGATTCGCGCAGCGCCTCCTCCGCTTCCGCGTTGCGGCGCTCGCCGATCAAGGCCTCGGCCAGCACGGTCCAGGCGTGGTCGAAGTCGGCGTCCAGTGCGAGGGCGCGTCGCGCCGTGGCCTGGGCTTCGGCATACCGGGCCTGCCCGTTCTTGGCCCGGGCCAGGTAGACCAGGGCCGTGGCCGAGGTCGGCTGGGCCTGGACCCACAACTGCGCGAGCTGGTGCAGCTCTTCCCACGCGCTGCGGTTGTACATGTCGGAGGCTTCGGCCTTCCAGCGCCGCTCGGCCGGCGGGGGCGGCTCGGCGGGCGGCCGGGGTTCGCCGTCGGCGAGCAGCGCGGCCAGTGCTTGCGCCGGAAGCACCAGGTTCAGGCTCTGCCCGGTCCCCAGGATGGCGGTGGTCAGGCCCAGCAGCCGGCCCTGGCCGTCGAACAGTCCGCCGCCGCTGGAACCTGGCGAGACCGGCGCGGTGACCGCCAGCCGCCCATGGGGCTGCCCGGCCTGGATGCTGGAGAGCAGGCCGCTGCTGACGGCCAGTCCGAAGCCCAGGGGGTTGCCGACCGCGTAGACGGGCTCACCGATCGACAAGGCATCGCTGGGCCGCAAGGCCACGGGCGTTGCGGCCAGGCCTGGCGCGGCCAGCAGGCACAGATCGATTCCGGCCAGCTGACGCGTCCATTGCGCGGCGCGCTCGCCGCCGGCACCGCTCAACCGCAGCGAGGCCGCGCCGCGCACCACATGGCAGTTCGTGGCGACCAGCCCCGGAGCCACCACCACGCCGCTGCCCTGTCCATCGACCTGGCCGGCTGCGTTGAGCGCCAGCACCGTCACGACCGACGGACCGACGCGGGCGAACACCTGCTGCGCGTCGCCTGCCGCGTCGTTCGCGTGCGCGGCAGCCAGGGCGAACAGCAATGCGCCGGCCAGCTGCCAGCGGGCGTGCAGCCGGCGCATCACCGGAGCTCCTCGAAAGGCAGCACATGGTTGCGGTAGGCCAGGTCGGCCCGGGCAGGGTCGAGTTCGCGCAAGCCGCGCACGGCTTGCGCAGCGGCCGCACGCTGCCCCAGGTTCTGGCGGACCAACACCAGGGAGGCCCAGAGCGTCGCGTTGCGCGGTTCGAGCTGCAGCGCACGCTCGAGGGCGGGCAGGGCCTGGGCATGGCGGTCGAGCCGGATCAGCGTCTGGCCCAGCAACATCCATTGCGCGGCCGCGCCGGGCTGCTCCGCCACCAGCTGCTGGGCGATGCCCAGCGCTTCCTCGGCGCGGCCGCCCAGGCGCAACGCGTCGCCCAGCATCAGCCGCCAGCGCAAGCTGTCTGGTGCGCGCTGCACGGCGTCGCGCAACGTGGCGATGGCTTCGGGGTAGCGCTCCTGGCCGGCCAATGCCCTGCCCAGTTCGGCCAACGCCCAGGCCTTGTCTTGCGGCGCGGCGCGCTCCACGCTGTTGTGCAGCGCCTGCACTGCAGCCTGCGGCCTGTCCAGCTGCGCCGCCACCACACCGCGCAGGTACCAGCCTTCGGCACTGTCGGCGTAGGCGGGCGGCAGGTTCTGCAGTTCGGCATGCGCCCGCGCGACATCCTGCGCACGCAGCAGTGCCCCGATGAGTTGCTGGCGGGGCCAGATCTCGCCCGGATACAGGCCCGACAGGCGCGAGAAGATCGCAACCGCTGCGGCGTGGTCGTCCCGGGCCTGGGCCAGCGCGGCCAGGCCGCTGTAGGCGGACACCAGCCAGGGGTTCTCGGCCAGCGCGCGGCGGTAGGCCGCCTCGGCCCCGTCGAGGTCGCGGCCGGCGTGCAAGGTGCGTGCGAGCAGCCAGTGGGTGCGGGCCTCGCCAGCGTGTTCGGCGACGAGCTGGCGCGCCAGCGTGGTGGCCTCGGCGAGCAGGCTCTGCTGCAGCAAGGCCTGGCCCAGATCCAGGCCGGCTTCCACGTCCTGCGGCAGCGCCTCGCGCAAGGCGCGCCAGGCTTGCAGTTCGGCCGTGGACTGGTTCAGCGCCCGCGCGGCTTCGGCGGCGAAGCGCAGCGCATCGGGCTGGCCGGGTTGCGTGGCCAGCCACTGCGACGCGAGTGCTGCCAGGGCGGGCCACTGTTCCTGCCGGGCGAGCGCATGGCCGCGGTCCAGTTCCGCCAGCCGCGCGGCGTCGGCTGCGGCGCGGGCGGCCATGTCGGCGAGCCAGGCCACCGGCGCGCCGAAGTTGACGTTCTGGCCGTCGCGCCGGCGGTAGTCCAGGATCGCGATCAGCCGCCCTCGGTCGTCCAGCAGCGCGCCCCCTTCCGATCCCGGAGAGATGGGTGCGGTGAACTGGATCAGTGGCTCGCCGCCTTCGCGCCGCAGCCCCGCCACCACGCCTTCGGAGATGCCGATGCCCAGGCCCAGTGCATTGGAGACGGCGAACACGCGTTGCCCGACCTGCGGACTGGCGGTTTCCTGTACCAGCGCATGCCCTGCGAGGGTGGTCTGCAGCTCGCACAGGTTGCGCCGCCGGTCGCGCGTGCCGAGCTGTGCCGGCACGGAGTCCGGGCCGGCACGCAGCCGCAGCGCCATGCCGACCTGCAGCCCTTCGCAGGCCGTGACGAGACGGTTCTCGCCGATCCAGGTCGCACTGCGTTCGCCGACGCGCTGCCCGTCCGCATCGACGATCTCCAATGCGGCCACCGACGCCGCGGCGCGCGCATAGACCTCCTGGGCCGACATGGCAACGGCATGGGCTGCGGCAGTCAGCAGCACAAACCCCGACAACAGATGACAGGCGGCCTTGCGGTGTATTCGTTCTTGCATGCCTGCATGCTATCGGGCGCCGGGGTGGTGGCCGTCGCATTCTTCGTGCATGTTGCGGATGCCCACCGCAGATGGCGCGGCAGCGTGCGCTGCGGCAGCCGCGCACCAGCAATGCGCTGCGCTCAAGGAGTTATGCGGCCGCCGGGAAGCGGTCCAGCCTTCAGGCCTTGAAGCGCTTGCGTGTGAGGGCCAGCGCGACCCAGAACGCGCCGACGGCATAGGCCAGGACCACCAGGCCATGGCGCAGCGCGTGTTCGGGCCAGCGGTCCATGAACAGCGGCCGCACGAGCTCCACGGCATTGGTCAGCGGCAGCCAGTCGGAGACGATGCGCACCGCAGCGGGCAACTGGTCGCGTGGAAAGAACACGCCCGACAGGAACATCATGGGCGTGAGCACCAGCGTGAAGTAGTAGGTGAAGAAGTCGTAGCCCTTGGCCAGCGCGTTGAAGATCAGTGCGATGGCGCTGAACATGATGCCGGCCACCAGCAGCACGGGCAGGGCCACGAGCAGTTTGGGGCTGTGGCTGATGCCGAGGGCCAGCATCACGCACAGAATGGCCGTGACCGTGAAGATGGACTTGAACGCGGCCCAGAGCAGCTCGGCCAGCACCAGGTTGTCCAGGTTCACGGGCGCGTTCATGATGCCCTCCCAGGTCTTTTGCACGTGCATGCGCGAGAAGGCCGAATACAGCGCCTCGAACGAGGCCGCGTTCATCGCGCTCATGCAGATCGAGCCCGAGGCCAGGAACAGGATGTAGGGCACCTGCTGGTCGCCCATGCGGACCTGGCCGACCAGCGCGCCCATGCCGTAGCCGAAGGCCACCAGCCACATCAGCGGCTCGGCGATGTTGCCGACCAGGCTGGGGATGGCCAGCTTGCGCCAGACCAGCAGGTTGCGCAGGAACACGGGCCACCAGCGGCCGGAGATCTGTGGCGTGCGCCAGATGCTTGGGTTGTCCATCACGCGTCGCCTCCGTACGGTTGTGTTGGTGCAATGTCCATGTGGTCGGCGACCGTGACGCGTTCGCTGGGTCGATCCCCGCAGGCGGGGCCCCTCGCCTGCGCGCTCACGCGTCGTCCCTGATTTGTCGTCCGGTCAACTTGAGGAACAGATCCTCCAGATTCGCCGGCCGGTGCAGCGTGCGCAGCTGGCCATGGCCGCCCAGCGCGTCCAGCAGTGGCTTGGCCTCGCGCGTGTAGAAGAACACGGTCTCGCCGCTGACCTCCACGCGTGCGGCCAACGCGCGCAGGGGCGCGTGTTCCTCGGCCTGCGCGAGCGCGAGCGCGCCGTTGCCGTAGACCTCCACCACGTCGGGCTCCAGGTGCTCGGCGATCAGTGCGCGTGGCTGGCCTTCGGCGATCTTTCTGCCGTGGTCGAGCACGAGCAGGCGCGAGCACAGGCGCTCGGCCTCGTCCATGAAGTGGGTGGTCAGCAGGATGGACTTGCCCTGCTGCAACAGCAGCTGCAGCCGCTCCCACATCAGATGGCGCGCCTGCGGGTCCAGGCCCGTCGTGGGTTCGTCGAGCAGCAGCAGGCGCGGGTCGTTGACCAGCGCGCGTGCCAGGCTCAGCCGGCGCCGCATGCCGCCCGAGAGTTCGGCGGGCTTGGCGTGGGCCTTGCTGGTCAGCGCCGCGAACTCCAGCAGCTTCAGGATGCGCGCGGCGATGGCGTCGCGCCGCATGCCGAAGTAGCGGCCGTAGACCATGAGGTTCTCCCTGCAGTCGAAGTCCGGGTCCAGCGTGTCGAACTGCGCGACCACGCCCAGCTGGGCCTTGATGGCCAGCGCATCGGCCGGCATGGCCAGCGGCCGGCCGGCGCCGTGGTAGCGGATGCTGCCGGCATCGGGCGCGGTCTGGCCCAGGCACATGCGGATCGTGGTGGTCTTGCCGGCGCCGTTCGGGCCGATCACGCCCAGGCATTCGCCCGGCGCGATCGCGAACGACAGGTCGTCGACCACGGTGTTGTCTCCATAGCGCTTGGTCAGCGCCTGGGCCTCGAACAGGGGGGAGGTCATGCGGGCATTGTGGAACAGCCGGACGACCTGCCTTCTCTTGCGCGCTAGCGCGTGAAGCTGCCCGCCTGCACCAGATCCTTGGGTGCCGACGAGCGGCCCACGTAGACCGTGTACTGGCCGGCCGGCACGGTCCAGCTGCGGCTGGCCTGGTTCCACACGCTCAAGGGATGGTTGCTGGCGTTCGGGTCGACCGTGATCGTGACTTCCTGGCTGGCGGCCGGTGCGAGCTGCACCTTCTGGAAACCGACCAGCCGCTTGGGCGGTTGCGGTGCACCGACGCTGCTGGCCGAGGCCGGCAGCGCCAGGTAGACCTGCACGACCTCGGCGCCCGCCGTGGCGCCGATGTTGCTCACGCGCGCCTTGACCTGGTAGCCGCCGCCGGCGGTGGTCACGCTGGCGTTGGCGACGCCAAAGCGCGTGTACGACAGGCCATGGCCGAACGGGAAGGCCACGCAGGGGTTGGTGCCGGCGACCACGGCGCACTGGCCGCTGACGTTGGCGTCGTACCAGCGGTAGCCCATGTGCAGTTGCTCGGAGTAGGTGACGGTCTGCGTCTTGCCGTCTGCGCTGACCTCGCCGGGGAACTGCGCCGCCGTCACATGGTCCAGGAAGCCGCGGCCGGCGTACGGGAAGGTCACCGGCAGCTTGCCCGAGGGGTTCTTCTTGCCGAACAGCAGGTCGGCGACGATGTTGCCGTCCTCCTGGCCCGGGAACCACACCTCCAGGATTGCCGGGCCGCCGGTGCCGACGAGGGCCGGGTCCATGGCCACGCCCGCGTTGTCCTTGAGCACCAG
The DNA here is from genome assembly GCF_014652235.1 of Pseudorhodoferax aquiterrae. Classification (GTDB taxonomy): domain Bacteria; phylum Pseudomonadota; class Gammaproteobacteria; order Burkholderiales; family Burkholderiaceae_C; genus Pseudorhodoferax; species Pseudorhodoferax aquiterrae. The sequence goes on along the minus strand of NZ_BMYK01000035.1, from coordinate 25,151 downwards.
CGCGGTTTTTTGCACCATGGATTTGCCGGTGGTCGATGTGGCGCCCATGACGGCCTTGATCATCGCCACCGTGTTGCTGTTCTTCACGCCGTTGGTGCCGCTGGCCGTGGCGGGGGAGGTCAGCGAAACCGGCGCATACCAGTCCAGGCTGCTGCCGTCGGCCGCGCTGGCGCCCGGTGCCAGCGGTATCGCCAGCGAGGACAGCGAGCTGCCGTCCGCCGTGGTGGCGCGGTCGGCTCCTTCTTCAGAGATCGTGCCGGCCATGAGTACGACGGCGTCTGCGGCCGCTGCGGTAGCCAAGGCCTGGGCGAAGCTCACGGCGACGCCATCGATGGTGGCGCTCGCGTTGGCATCGTCCACCAGGATCAACTGCACCACGGCGCCCGTGTTGCCCAGGCCCTTCAACGCCTCCTTGATGCCCTCGACAGGCGCCACCGTGTAGGTGGGCACCACGTCCGAGCTGCCGCCGCCGGCGCCCATGGGTTGCCCGACCATGGCGCCGCCCGCCACGGCCTGCTGCGCGTAGACCTGCGTGGCCTTGCCGACCACGACCAGCTTGGCCACGTCGGCAGCGATCGGCAGTGCGCCGTTGTTCTGCAGCAGCACGGCCGAGTCGGTGCCGATGGCGCGCGCGCGTTGGCCGTGGCCGGCGAAATCGATTGCCGTCTGTTTGAGCGGGCGGTCGAAGATGCCCCACTTGAAGCTCTGTGTGTAGCGCCGTTCCAGCGCCTTGTCGATCATCGCGACCGTGATGCTGCCTTCAGCCAGGGCCTTGGTGAGGTTGGCCTTGCTCCAGAACTGCGGGATCGGCATCTCGTGGTCCAAACCATTGCGCAGGGTGCTGGCGGTGCTCTTGATCGAGAAGAAGTCGGATTGAACGTAGCCCGTGAAGCCCCAGTCGTCGCGCAGCACCTTGTTCAACAGCTCGTCGTTCTCGCAGGAGTGCACGCCGTTCACGTAGTTGTAGGCGCACATGACGGACGCGGCCTTGCCGTCCCTGACCGTCATCTCGAAGGGCAGCATGTAGATCTCGCGGAGCACCTGCGGATCGACGTTGGTCTGGATCTTCTGGCGGTTGGTTTCCTGCTCATTGGCCAGGTAGTGCTTGGGCATGCCGATCAAGCCTTTGCTCTGCACAGCCTTGACCTCGGCCACGCCCATGACGCCCGTGAGGTAAGGGTCTTCGCCGAAGTACTCGAAGTTGCGTCCCAGCACGGGCAGGCGCGCCATGTTCACACCGGGCGCTTCGAAGACGTGCAGCGCCAGGTTGTTCATCTCGTCGCCGATGACCTCGCCATAAGCCGTCGCGACGGCCGGGTCGAACGACGCCGCAGCGCCCAATGCCGAAGGCAATGCGGTGGCCTTGGCCGAACTCGGGTGCGTGTAGGCCGCCGTGAAGGACTTGGTGCCGGCCTTGACCTGGTCGTACACACTGGTGGACACGCAGTCGTTCTGGCCCAGGCCGACCGGGCCGTTGGTGATGCGGAAGGTCGGGATGTCCAGTTCCTTGATGCCGCTCACGTGGCGGGCACCGTAGCACTCGGGCAACTCGGGCAGCACTTCGGGCATGGCGCCGGTCAGCTGCTGCATCTTCTGGTCCAGCGTCATCGCGGCCAGCAGCAGCCTGGCACGCTCGTTCGCCACCGCCTCTTTGGCTGCGTCGGTGCCGGCGGCGGCCTGGCGGGCCACGATGGATGGGCGCATCCAGGCATTGCCGGTTTCAGGCGGCGCGTCGTCGTCACCGCCACAAGCGGCGATGCCGGCGGCAAGCACCACGCCGACGGCCATGGCGACAGCGCTCTTGCGCAGGGGGGACGGCAGTGTCATGGGTATCTCCTCGTTGTTGAAAAGGGGGAAGCGGGCCCGTCTCAAGCCGAGCGCCTGGAAACGATCGAAAAGCCCACGTCCAGCGTCGGTGCGGGCGTGCCGGCGATCCGCCCGACCACGCGCAGCGCCGCCTCACGGCCAATGCGCGCACCGTCCACACGCACGCTGGACAGCGCCGGCTCGGCGTCGGCGGCGAAGGGCTGGTCGCCAAAGCCGACCACACCGATGCGGCCCGGCACGGCAATGCCCTGGTGCGCGGCCTCGGTCAGTACGCCCAGCGCCAGCATGTCGGAGCTGCAGAACACGCCGTCCACCGCGGCGTGCTGCGCCAGCAGCCCGCGCAGCGCCTGCCGGCCGCTGCCCAGCGTGCTGGGCACCGTGACCTCGATCTGTGCGGGCGCCGGCAGGCCGAGTGCCTCGGCCGTGGCGACGAAGGTCTGGGTGCGGCGGGCAGCGCGGGCGTCCGCGCCGCTGACCACGGCCAGGTGGTGGCGCCCGCGCGCTGCGAGAAAGCGGCAGACCGCTGCGCCCACGTCCGCATGCGAGAAGCCGACCAGCATGTCGATGGGCGTGGGCGTCAGATCCCAGGTTTCGACCACGGGCACGCCGCAGCCGGCCAACTGCTCGCGCGTCCGGGGGCTGTGGTCCACGCCCACCAGCACGATGCCATCGGGCCGGCGGCCGACGATGGCCTGCAACAGCGCGTCTTCGCCGGCCGCGCCATAGCCGCTCTGGCCCAGCATCAGCTGGTAGCCGGCGCCACCCAGCGTGGTCGTCAGCGCCTGCACCGTCTCGCCGAACACCGTGCTGTCCAGCGCCGGCACGATGGCGGCCACCAGCCGGCTGCGGCGCGAGCGCAGACCGCAGGCCAGCAGGTTGGGCACGTAGTGCGTGGCCTCGACGGCGGCCTGCACGCGCTGGCGCGTCGCGGCCGGTACGCGCTGCGGCTGGTTCAGTGCGCGCGACACCGTCATGGCCGAGACGCCCGCCACGCGCGCCACGTCCAGCACGGTGGTCGCGCGCTGGCGTCCCGGTTCGGCAATGCCGGAAATTAACCGGTTAACTTCCTGTTTCAGCGGAATGCTGGCGTGGGGCGTCAATGGAACCTCGGAACAAGACAAGGGTCTCCGGCAACGAGAAGTTAACCGGTTAACTTGCGCCGATGGTGATCGATAACATTTGCAGGGTCAAGCGCAGCGACCCTGGGAATTACCCGGGGGAAGAGCGCGCCGTGGATTCGCGCACCACGAGCCGACAGGTCAGCACGTGGGCGTGCTGGTCCGGCGGTCGGGGGGCGCCCTGGACGAGTTCGGCCAGGCGCTGCATGGCGGTCTCGCCCACGGCTTCGCTGGCCATGTCCACGCTGGTCAGCGCCGGGCTGCCCAGGCGGCCGTAGTCGATGTTGTCGAAGCCGGCCACGGCCACCTGCTCGGGCACGCGCACGCCCAGCGCCCGGGCTTCGGCGAGCAGGCCCAGGGCCAGCAGGTCGTTGAAGGCGACCACGGCATCGGGCCGCTCGCCCGACAGCAGTACCAGCGAGGCCAGGCGCTCGCCCTCGGCCGCGACCGGTGCCGTGGCCTCGTGCGCGATGAAGTGCGCGTCCTCGCCCGCAAAGGCGTCCTGCACGCCTTGCCAGCGCTCGGCGCTCCAGGGCGCCGTCGGAAAGCCGAGGTAGCCGATGCGCCGGTGGCCGCGGTCGCGCAGATGCCTGCCCAGCATGCGGCCGGCCAGCCGGTTGTCGCAGCACACGCTGTGGTAGGCCGGGTGCGGCGGCGGCCCGCCGTAGAACACCACGGGCGTGCCGCTGTCGTACAGCGCCTGCAGCACGGGCTCGGGCAGGCGCGCGCTGACGATTAGCCCGTCGACCCGACGCGCCAGCGCGCGCAGCACGGCGAGCTCGGGGGCCTTGCTCTCGGCCGCGTCGGCCACGATCAGGTTCAGGCCGGCGGCGGCCGCGCCGCGCGCCGCGCCCTTGACCATGCTCGTGAAGTGCGGGTTGCGGATGTCCAGGATGACGATGCCGATGTTGCCGGTCTGGCCCGTCGTGATGCTGCGCGCCATGGGGTTCAGCGACCAGCCCAGCTCCTGCACGGCGCGCGTGACGCGCGCCTCCACGTCGGCCGAGAAGCGCTGGCTGCCGTTGACGAATTTGGAGACCGTGGCGGTCGAGACCGCGGCGGCCTTGGCCACATCGCGGATCGTGGCGGAACGCTTGCGTTCGACGGGCATGCGCTTCAGAGCCGCGTGATCGGCGCCCGCGCCGCGGCCGGCGCGTGCGCGACGTCGGCCCAGCGGAGCAATGGGTTGGCGCTTCGGTCGTTCATGCGGCGCTCAGACGGGGACCACCGCGGGCGAGGCATCCGGCAGGCGGCCGGCACGCTTCACCAATGCGTTGTCGAAGGTGGCAAAACCATCGCATCCCGCAGACAGCGCATGGTGCAGTGCGTCGGCGAAGTCCCATCCCTGCGCCAGATGGGCCGTCGCTGCGAGCACGGCATCGCGTTCGCCGATGACGGCGTTCTCCAGCGAGGCGATCATCGTCAGGGCCGCCGCGATGACGTCCCGGGCGAAGCCATAGCGTGAGCGCAGCACCCATTCCAGCTCGAGCACCACCGTCACCGGTACGAACACCTGCTGCGCGCGCAGCAGCGCCTGGGCGCGCGCGGCTTGCGCAGGGTCGTCCCGGACGAATGCGCGCACCAGCACGTTCGTGTCGACTGCACGCATGGCTCAGTCTTCGTAGCCGGTGACGCGCATCTTGTCGATGGGGACACGGGGACCGTCGTAGCGCAGGATGGCCTGCACGTCCTCCAGCGTGGCGGCGGCCTTTGCCGGCGCTGGCGTGAGACGTGCGGCCTTGCCCTCCACTTCGATGTTCACGCGCATACCGGGCTTGAGCCCCAATGCCTTGCGCACCGATACCGGCAAGACCACCTGCCCCTTGGTAGAGATGAGGACTGCTGCCACGCTGCACTCCCAAGAGTTTTACGAGGTGGGTATTTTAAGGCGGTTGGGACGGGTCACCGCAGTCGGGCCAACAGCGCCTGCGCCGCGGCCGGCGCGCGCTCCTTGGCGCCGTTGATGAAGAACACGAAGACCTCGCGGGCCTGGCCGCTGTCCTGGGCCGGTTCCACGAGCGGCGCGCCGGCCGGCGTCGCGCCCCGCGCCCAGTCGCGCGCCACGTCGGCCCAGCGGTCCAGCGTCTCGGCTTCGTAGCCGGTCGGGCACTCGGCCTGGCTGCGCATGAGCCGCGCATAGACGAAGTCGCCCGTCACGTCGGCAAAGCTGGGGTACTTGTCGGAGTCCGCGAACACGGTCGCGCAGCCGTAGCGCCGCGCCAGCGCGAGGTAGGCCGGGACCATGAAGCTGGGATGCCGCACGTCCAGCACATGGCGCAGCGCGCGGCCGTCCACGGCCTTGGGCAGCAGTGCGAGGAAGGCCTCGAAATCCTGCGCATCGAAGGGCTTGGTCGGCGCGAACTGCCAGACGATGGGGCCGAGCTTGTTGCCGAGTTCGGACAGACCGCTCTCGACGAAGCGCGTGATGGACTCGCCCGCGTCGGCCAGCACGCGCCGGTTGGTCGCGAAGCGGTTGGCCTTGAGCGAGAACACGAAGTCCTCGGGCGTCTCGTCGTGCCAGCGCGCGAAGCTCTTGGGCGTCATCGTGCTGTAGTAGGTGCCGTTGATCTCGATGGCCGTCACGGCGCGGCTCGCGAAGTGCAACTCCTGGCTGTGCGGCAGCCCGGCCGGGAAGAAGTTGTTGCGCCAGGGTTCGAAGGTCCAGCCACCGATGCCGACACGGATGCTCATGGGGGTCTCCTGCTGCGAAGCCCCGCAGCATAGCGGCGCGGGCGGCTAGGCGGTGTGCGGATGCCGCGCCGCCTCGACCAGCTGCTGCGCGAGCGCGCGGTGGCGCGCCAGCAGCGGTGCCAGTTCGCAGTCCACCAGGTGCCCGCCCTGCACGCGCACGCGGCCGTTGATGACCGACAGCGCGGCGTTGGCCGGCTGGCAGAACACCAGCGCCGCCACCGAATCGTGGCCGGCGCCGGCATGGCCCACGCCGCGCAGGTCGAAGGCCACGAGGTCGGCCGACATGCCGGGCGCCAGCGCGCCGATGTCGTCGCGGCCCAGCACCTGGGCGCCGCCACGCGTGGCGATCTCCAGCGCCTCGCGCGCCGTCATCGCGGCCGGGCCGAAGCCCACGCGCGCCAGCAGCAACGCCTGGCGCGCCTCGCCCAGCAGGTGGGCGCCGTCGTTGCTGGCGCTGCCGTCCACGCCCAGGCCCACCGGCACGCCGGCGCGGCGCATGGCGCCCACGGGCGCGATGCCCGAGGCCAGCCGCATGTTGCTGCAGGGGCAGTGCGCCACGCCGGTGCCGGTGCGGCCGAACAGCCGGATGCCGGCTTCGTCCAGCTTGACACAGTGCGCATGCCAGACGTCGCGGCCGACCCAGCCGAGGTCCTCGGCGTACTCGGCCGGCGTCATGCCGAACTTCTCGCGCGAGTAGGCGATGTCGTTGTCGTTCTCGGCCAGGTGGGTGTGCAGCGAGACGCCGGTGGCGCGCGCGAGTTCGGCCGAGGCGCGCATGAGGTCGCGCGAAACCGAGAACGGCGAGCAGGGCGCCAGCACGATGCGCAGCATGGCGTGGCGCGCCGGGTCGTGCCAGCGCTCGATCAGGCGCTGGCTGTCGGCCAGGATCGCGTCCTCGCGCTCGACCACCTCGTCGGGCGGCAGCCCGCCGGCACTGCGGCCCACGCTCATGCTGCCGCGCGCGGCGTGAAAGCGCATGCCCATGGCCGCGGCGGCCTCGATCGCATCCTCGAGCCGGCTGCCGTTGGGATACAGGTACAGGTGGTCGCTGGTGGTGGTGCAGCCCGACAGCAGCAGCTCGGCCATCGCCGTCTTGGCCGACACGTGGACCATCTCGGGCGTGAGCCGGGCCCACAGCGGGTACAGGCTGCCGAGCCAGCCGAACAGCTCGGCGTCCTGCGCCTCGGGCACCGCGCGCGTGAGGCTCTGGTACATGTGGTGGTGGGTGTTGACCAGCCCCGGCATCAGCACATGGCCGTGCAGGTCGATGGCCTCGGCGCGGCCCGCGGCCAGCGCCTGGGCATAGGGCGCCGGCAGCGCGTCGCTGGGGCCGACCCAGGCAATCGCCGGGCCCTGCACCACGACGGCGCCGTCCGCGATCTCGCGGCGCGCATCGTCCATGGTCACCAGCACGTCGGCATGGCGCAGGATCAGGAGGGGGGCTTCATTGGGCATGGGTTTGGAGCAGCGCACGGCCGCGGCGGGTTGAAGCGGCAGGATAGCAACCGTTGTGCCGGGCGGGCCCGTGCTGCGACAGATCGTCCGGCCGCGCGTCGGTCCGCCATGCCGTGCGTTGGAACGGAGGAGGGCGGTCCTATGATGGCCGCTCCGCATCCGCGAAGAGGAGACTCCCCCCATGCCCAAGACCCTGCGACATCTGGCCGCCTGCGCGCTGCTGGCCCTGGCCCCGCTGGCCCAGGCCGCCTTCCCCGAAAAACCCATCCGCATCGTGATCGGCTTTCCGGCCGGCGGCCCGCTGGACCAGCATGCGCGCCTCTTGGCCGACAAGCTGCAGGCGGTGCTGGGCCAGCCCATCGTGGTCGACTACAAGTCCGGCGCGGGCGGCACCGTGGGGGCGCAGGACGTCATGAAGGCGCCCGCCGACGGCTACACGCTGATGCTGGCCAACACCGGCGTGATGGTCATCAACCCGGCGCTGTACAGCCGCCTGCCCTACGCCACGCTCAAGGACTTCACTCCGATCGCGCGCACGGCCATGCAACCGCTGGCCCTGCTGGTCACGCCGCAGCTGCCCGTCAAGACGCTCAAGGAGTTCGCCGACTATGCGAAAGCCAAGCCCGGCCAGGTCAACTACGGCTCGGCCGGCAACGGCGGCATCAGCCACCTGGTGCCCGAGATGTTCAAGAACGCGGCCGGGCTGTTCATGGTCCACATCCCCTACCGCGGCAGCGCGCCGGCCTTCACCGACCTCATGGCCGGGCAGGTGCAGTTCATGGCCGAATCCATCCCGCAGGCGGCGGCCTACGCCAAGCAGGGCAAGGTGCGCGCGCTGGCCGTGACGAGCCGCGAGCGCAACCCGGCGCTGCCCGAGGTGCCCACCGTGATCGAGTCCGGCTTCAAGGGCTTCGAGGTCGTGGGTTTCTACGGCTTCCTGGCGCCGGCCGGGCTGCCGGCCGACGTGACGGCCAAGCTCAGCGATGCCTTCGGCCAGGTGCTGAACAACCCCGAGGTGAGGAGCCGCATGGTGGCGCAGGGCGCCGACCCGGCCTACCTGGGCAGCGCGGACTTCGGCAAGTTCCTGGCGGCCGAGATGCCGCGCTGGGCTGCCGCGGTGAAGGCCTCCGGCGCCAAGCTGGACTGATAATCGCGCGCTTTCTCCAGTCCTTCGGCGCACAGACCATGACCACCTTCGGCACCCCCCTGTCCTCCCACGCCACGCGCGTCATGTTGCTGGGCTCCGGCGAACTCGGCAAGGAAGTGCTGATCGCGCTGCAGCGGCTGGGCGTGGAGGCGATCGCGGTGGACCGCTACGACAACGCGCCCGGCCAGCAGGTCGCGCACCGCGCCCACACCATCGCGATGAGCGATCCGGCCGCGCTCAAGGCGCTGATCGAGAAGGAAAAGCCCGACTGGGTCGTGCCCGAGATCGAGGCCATCGCCACGCCCGCGTTGGCGGAGCTGGAAGCCGCCGGCACCGTGCGCGTGGTGCCCACGGCGCGCGCCGCGCGGCTGACCATGGACCGCGAAGGCATCCGCCGCCTGGCCGCCGAGACGCTGGGCCTGGCGACCAGCCCCTACAAGTTCTGTGATTCCTTGGAGGAACTGCACGCTGCCATCGACGCCGGCATCGGCTACCCCTGCGTGGTCAAGCCCGTCATGAGCAGCTCGGGCAAGGGCCAGAGCAAGATCGACGGACCGGCCGATGTGCGCAAGGCCTGGGAGGTCGCCATGGCCGGCGGCCGCGTGAGCCATGGCCGCGTGATCGTCGAGGGCTTCATCGATTTCGACTACGAGATCACCTTGCTGACCGTGCGTGCGCGCGCCGCCGACGGCAGCGTGCAGACGCAGTTCTGCGACCCCATCGGCCATGTGCAGGTCAGCGGCGACTACGTGGAGAGCTGGCAGCCGCACCCCATGCACCCCGCCGCGCTGGAGAAGGCCCGCGCCATCGCCAAGGCCGTGACCGACGATCTGGGCCGCGGCCTGGACGGGCAGCCCGCAGGCCTGGGCCTGTTCGGCGTGGAGCTGTTCGTCAAGGGCGAACAGGTCTGGTTCAGCGAAGTCAGCCCGCGCCCGCACGACACCGGCATGGTGACCATGGTCACCCAGTGGCAGAACGAGTTCGAGCTGCACGCGCGTGCCATCCTGGGCCTGCCCGTGGACACCAGCCTCAAGACCCCGGGCGCCAGCGCCGTGGTCTATGGCGGCGTGGATGCCCAGGGCATCGTGTTCGACGGCGTGGCCGAGGCGCTGCAGGTGCCGGGCACCGAGATCCGCCTGTTCGGCAAGCCCGAAAGTTTCGTCAAGCGCCGCATGGGCGTGCTGCTGGCGCGCGATGCCGACGTCGAGCAGGCCCGCGTGAACGCCAAGCGCGCCGCCGCGCTGGTGCGGCCCCGCACCGCCTGAGCTGCCAGGGGGCCGCGTCAGCCCAGCGAGCCCACCATGCCGTCGACCAGCCAGTCGATGCCGCGGATCTGCGCCTCGGCCAGTGTCTCGCCGGCGGCGACCCGCACTTTGCCGGCCGTGTCCCGCAACGGCCCTGCGAATGGGTGCAGGCGGCCCTGCGCGATGGCGCGTTCACGCTCGGCGACCTGGGCCAGCGTGGCGGCCGGCACCGCGGGGTTGTAGGGCGCCATCTTCACCACGCCGGACTGCAGGCCCAGCCAGCGCTCGGACGGCTTCCAGCGGCCCTCGAGCACGCGCCGCGCCGCGTCGATGTAGACCTGCGCCCAGTCCAGCGTGAACGCGGTGAGCTGGCGCGTCGGCCCGACGGAGCGCATGTCGCTGGCATAGCCGATGGTCCAGGCGCCGCGCTCCTCGCCCACCTTCACGGTGGTGGCGGTGTCGGTCATCGAGACCAGCACATCGGCACCGGCGTTCAGCAGCGTGGTGGCCGCGCTCTGCTCCTTCGGCGGGTCGTACCAGGAATTGAGCCACAGCGTGCGGCAGCGCATGGCGGGGTTCACGCTGCGCGCGCCGATCAGCAGGGCGTTGGCCGGCCCCACGATGTCGGGCACCGGAAAGCCGCCGATGAAGCCGATGGTGCCGCTCTTGCTCATGGCGCCGGCCAGCACACCGGCCAGGTAGGTGCCCTCGAAGTAGCGGGCCTCGAAGGTGCCCAGGTTGGCCAGGGTCTTCAGGCCCGAGCAATGCTCGAAGGCGACGTCCGGGAAATCGGCCGCCGCCTGCAGCATGGGCTGCATGTGCGAGAAGCTGGTGCCGATCACCAGCTTGTGGCCGCTGGCAGCCAGTTCGCGGAACACGCGCGCCGCATCGACCGGGTTGGACATGCCCTCCACGGCACTGACCTGCAGGCGGCCGGGAAACGCCTGCTCCATGGCACGCCGCGCCAGGTCGTGCTGCCGGGTCCAGCCGACCGCGCCCAGCGTCGACACGTAGACGATGCCGACCTTCAGCGGCGCCGCCTGGGCCCGTGCCGGCAGGCCGGCGCCAGCCAGCGCCAGGGCGCCACCGTGGCGCAGCAGCTGCCGGCGGGTCGAGGGGAAAGGAGAGGTATCGGGTGCCATGCTGTCTTCGTGGTCGTCGGTGGAAAGGGATCAGGCAGCCGCCTGGCGGGCCGCGCGGCCCAGGGATGTGCCGTAGGACCAGCCGCCCTGGACCAGCCAGCGCCGGTAGGCGATGGACATCCGGTCGGCCGCCTGCGGCAGTTCGGCGCCGGGCTCCAGCGGCAGCCAGCGCGGCGACTGCGACTCGACGATGGGCACGTCCTGCTGGAAGATATCCGCGTTGAAGTCGTGCAGAGCCTGGTCCGATGCGCTGGTGTTGCCATCGAATACGCTGACCAGCCAGGCGCGCGTGCGGCACTCGTCCACGGGTGCCAGCGCCAGCAGCAGGTGCAGCACCTCGGGCACGGCGCCAGGCCGCGGCGCCGTGCGCTTGGTCAGCATGGCGACGATCGGCCGGCGCACCTCGTAGACGTACTCGACCTCGTCGCCCTCCTGGCCCGGAAAGCCGGCCGGTTGCCAGGCGAAGCAGTCGCGCGCGACGACGCCCTGCGGCGAACTCTCGACCGCGTAGCCGCGCACTTCGGTGTGCGCGAGGTCGCCCAGGATGCCGCCATGCACGAATGCGAAGTGGGCCATGTCCAGGAAGTTCTCCACCAGGCGCGGCGCCGAGGTCCGCACCTCCAGCGGCGCGAGATGGATGCAGCGGGTACCCGGCAGGTCGTATTCGGGGAACAGCGCCAGTTCGCGCGCCGGATCGTCCAGGCAGGCCCACACGATGCCGTAGCGCTCGCGCACCGCCAGCGCACGGGCGGCGGCCTTGGCGGGCGGTTCGAAACCGGGATGGGCCGGCATGCGCTGGCAGCGGCCATCGCCGCCGAAGACCCAGCCGTGGTACGGGCAGACCAGCGTGTCGCCCACCACCTGGCCCAGCGACAGCGCTGCGCCGCGGTGCGGGCAGCGGTCGCGCCACACATGGGCCTGGCCGGCGGTGTCGCGCCAGGCCACCAGTTTCTCGCCCGCCAGCGTGAACGCCAGCGGCTGCTGCACGCAGATGGCAGAGGCATTGGCGACCGGCAGCCATTCGTGGCGCAGGGGATCGTGGTCGGGTGTCGTGCTCATGGCGGTCAGCGTACTGGCGCGCCGCTTGCACGCATAGGCCACGGACCGGGAACAATCGTCCCAAAAATGGAACAGCCCCATGGACATCAAACTGGTGGAAGCCTTCGTGCTGCTGATGCGCAGCGGCAGCCTGACCCGGGCCGCGGCCGACAGCGGCGTGCCCAAGGCCACGCTGAGCCGGCAGGTCGCACGGCTGGAGGAACTGCTCGGCGTGCAGTTGGTCGTGCGCTCGGCGCGGCGCCTGTCGCCCACCGAGGCCGGCCGCGCCTTCCATGCCCATGGCGAGCGGTTGTTGGTGCAGCTGCAGGACGGCCTGGCCTCGGCACAGGCCCAGGTGCGCGACATGGCCAGTGGCGATGCGGGCAGCCTGACGGTGCTGACCGACACCCACTTCAGCACCACCTTCCTGTGCGGCATGGTGCGCCGCTACATCGACCAGCACCCGAACGTGCGCTGCACGCTGGCGATTGCGGACCGGCCGGCCTCGCCGGCCATCGACACCGTCGATTGCTACCTCTGCTCGGAGCCGCCAGACCTGCCCCACCTCGTGGCCAAGCCGCTCGGCCGCCTGGCCTACAGCCTGTACGCGAGCCCGCGCTACCTGGCGGGTCACGCGCCGCCGCAACGCCCCGCAGACCTGGCGGACCATGTGGCGGTGGTGCTGCGCGAACGCTTGGCGGGCCGGGCCGGGCTGCAACTGAATGGGCGCGACGCGTCTTTCACCTGGACCCCGCGCGTCGCCGCGGACACCAACGACTACTGGGTGCTGAAGACCTTCTGCCTCGACGGACTGGGCATCGCCGCGCTGCCGGACTTCTTCTGTGCGCCGGAGGTGCAGGCCGGTGGCCTGCGCGTGGTGCTGCCGGGGTGGCACACCGAGCCGCTGCGGGTCTATGCGGTCTACCAGAAGCAGCGCTTCATGGCGCGCAAGCTGCGCGGCTTCATCGACATGATCGCAGGCTGCATCGACGAGATCGCGGAACTGCACCAGTACGTGGGCAGCCCGGGGCGCGCGCCGCGCGGCGGAGGGCCTGCGCCATCGCCAAGGCCGTGACGACGACCTGGGTCGCGGCCTGGACGGCCATTTCTCGGCTTCCGAAAGCCCTTTGCCGCCGCGGCTAGCATGCCGCGGCTATGCAGACGCAATGGAATGCCTTGTTGGCCTGGACCGATTCGTCGGCGCTGGGCTTGTTGGCGGCTGCGGCGGTCGCCGTGGTGCTCGCCTGGATCGCCCACCGCGCCGGCGCGCTGGTGCTCGCGCGCGTCACGCGCGGCATGCCGGTGGCCTCCACCGTGGTGCGTTTCGTGCGGCCGGCCGCGCGCTGGTGGCTCATGTTCCTGGCCTTGCAGGTGGTGTGGCAGGGCGCGCCCGACGACATCCCCCTGATCGGCTCCATCCGCCAGCTCAACAGCCTGCTGCTGCTGGCCTGTCTGACCTGGGTGGGGCTGCGCGCCGTGGCCGGCGTGGGCCAGGGCGTGGTCGACCAGCACCCGCTGAACGTGGTGGACAACCTGCATGCGCGGCGCATCCACACGCAGGCCAAGGTGCTGTCGCGCACCGTGATGGTGGTGGTCGGCCTGGCCGGCGTGGCGCTGATGCTGATGAGCATTCCGGGCGCCCGCCAGTTCGGCGCCAGTTTGCTGGCGTCCGCGGGCGTGGTCGGCCTGGTGGTGGGCATGGCGGCGCAGCCGGTGTTCGGCAACCTCATCGCCGGGCTGCAGCTGGCGCTGGCACAGCCGATCCGGCTCGACGACGTGCTCATCGTGCAGGGCGAGTGGGGCCGCGTGGAGGCCATCACCGGGACCTACGTGGTGCTGGCCATCTGGGACCAGCGCCGGCTCATCATTCCGCTGCGCTGGTTCATCGAGAACCCGTTCCAGAACTGGACGCGCACCAGTTCGGACATCATCGGCACGGTGTTCCTGTGGGTGGACTACCGGCTGCCGCTGGAGCCGCTGCGGGCCGAGGCGCAGCGCCTGTGCGAAGCCTCGCCGCACTGGGACAAGCGGCTGTGCCTGCTGCAGGTGACCGACACCACCGAGCGGACCATGCAGCTGCGGCTGCTGTGCACGGCGTCCGATTCGGGCAAGGCCTGGGACCTGCGCTGCTTCCTGCGCGAAGGTCTGATCGCCTTCATCGCGCGCGAGTACCCCGAGCATCTGCCGCTCACGCGGGCTGAATTGCGCGGTGGCGAGCCGCCGCAGTCGGTCACGCAGGGCCTGGCCGAGCGGCCGCTGCCGCCCGGCCCGGCGCAGCCCATGCCGCCGGTGCAGCCGCAGCCGCCTTCGCCGAATCCGGTCTGAGCCACACCGGACGGTTCAGCGCCCGCCCGCCGGCCGCGGCGGCAAGGCCTTGAGGTACAGGTACAGCGCGTCGGCATCGGTGGCGCTCATGGCCTGCAGCGAGCCGAACGGCATCACCGGGCTCACAGCCGTGCCGTCCGGACGCTTGCCCGTGGCCAGCATGCGGCGGAACTGCTCGGCACTGGCATAACGCGGCATCACGCTGCCCTCGCCCGAGGTCAGGTTCGAGGCCGCGGGCCAGTCCGGCGGGCCGCCGGGTATCCTGCCACCCGACAGACCGGGGCCGTGGCAACCCAGGCACATGTTGGCCACATAGGCACCGTGCGCGGGCGTCACGCCCTCGGCCACCGGCTGCTGCGGCGGCAGGCGGTGGTCGATCTTCTCGTAGGCATCCTGCACCACGCCCAGTGCATAGAGCAGCTTGACGGGCGGTGGCAGGCGCACGGCGCCGGGCTCGCCGTCCACCGCTGGCAGCTGACGTACATGGGCCACCAACGCGGCCAGATCGTCGTCGGTGAGGCGGTTGTAGTCCTCGCTCGGCATGACCAGCGCGGGCCGGCCGTCGCGCTTGACGCCATGGCGCAGGATGCGCACCCAGTCGATGCTGCGGTAGCCGCGCACGGCGCTGTGCGCGCCCGGTGTCAGGTTGGGGCCGCGCACCAGCATGCCGTTCGGGTCGTCGATGAAGGTACGGCCGGCGCCGTTGGCGCCGTGGCAATCGACACAGCCGCGCGAGGCGAACAGATAGCGTCCGCGTTCCACGCTGGCTGCATCCTCGCGCAGGGGCACATCGGCCACCTGCAGCACCAGCTGGCGCTGCATCTTGCGCTCGGCCAGCCGCATGCCGGCCGCCACGGCCGCGCCAGCCAGCAGCGCCAGGCCCAGGGCGCCCCACAGGCTGCGGCGCAGCCAGGGCCTCACAGCGCGTCTCCGCGTGCGGCGCTGCGCGGCTGGCGCCCGCGCAGGCGGGCCTTGAGCAGTTCGCGGGCCATCTTGAGCTTCAGCCGCAGCCGCGGCCGGTGCCCCCAGGCGCTGGTCTGCTGGGTGTGCATGGTGCGCCAGCAGGCGGGGTCGATCTCGCGCGTCTGCGCGCCGATCTCGAAGGCGAAGCCGGATGGCGTCTCGCCGTAGAACGACAAGGTGCCGTCCGGATCGGGGTGCTGGCCCAGTTCGAGCGCCAGTGGCACCCCCAGCGCCCCGGCGCGTTCGAAGGCGCGGCCCACGTCGCGTGTGGCGCGTGCCTGCAGCATGAAATGGTGGATGCGCTGGGACCCGGGCACGTCGAACAGGGCGAGCGAGTGGTGGCGCCGGTTGCAGTGCAGAAAGGTGCCGCGCATGTGGACCGGGCCGACGCGCGTGTCCAGCCGCTCCGTCACGCCGAAGCCCAGCAGGCCGTAAAAGGCCTCCATGGCCGACAGCTCGTGCGCGACCAGCACCACGTGTCCCAGGCCCAGGGCGCCTGTCTCGAAGCCGTCGGGGAAGGCCGCGCTGGCGAACGGCGTGGCGGCCTGCTCCAGGCCCAGGCACAGCTCGACCCGGCCCTGGGCGGGATCATGCAGCCACCACAGGGCGCGCACGCCGCGCTGGCGGCACAGGGCCGGGTCGGCCGGACTGGGGGCGTGGCCGGCGTCGCGCAGGCGTTCGAGCAGGCGGTCGAGATGGGCGGCGTCGGCGCACTCCAGGCCCAGCGCCAACAGGTCGTCGCGGCTGCCTGGCACGGTCACGAGGCGCTGGCAGGCCCCGTCCACGCGCCAGCCGGCGCTGCCGTCGGCATGCAATGTGGGTGCGGGCAGACCCAGCATCTCCTGCATGAAGCGCTGCCAGCGCGCGGGTTTGCGGACCTCGAACACGAGGTAGGCGAGGCGAAGGGGCATGGCCATTGCGGTATCCTCCTAAAAAGTGATGAAGAAAGCAAAATTGAACTTGCTATTCAAAAATGAATTCTGATCCCGTTTTTGGATGGTCGTCAATGCCGGCGCTGCCGGAGCCGCTTGCGCATTTCCTCCTTCCTGAGGATGGCGAGCGCCCGCCCAAGCGCGAGCGCACCCGGCGCCAGCTGCTGCAGGCGGCGGTACAGGTGCTGTCGGCGCGTGGCCTGGCCGGCACCAGCATCCAGGAGATCGCGCGCGTGGCCGGCATGGCGCCGGGCACGGTCTACAACCACTTCCGCACGCGGGAGGAGATCTTCGAGGCGCTGGCCGTGGCCTTGTCCACCACGCTCAACGAGCGCGTGGTGCAGAGCTACCAGGGCATCGAGGACGGCGCACAGCGCATGAGCATCGGCATGCGCCGCTTCCTGTGGCTGGGCGAGACCAGTCCGGCCTGGGCGCTTCTGCTGATGCAGCTGTCGATGGCCTTCCCGCAGGTCATCGAACTGATCAAGCCCTATTCGCTGGGCGACCTGCGGCTGGCCCGCTCGCAAGGGCGCTTCCGGGTGGCGGACGAGGAGGCCGCCATCGACATGGTGTTCGGCACCTGTTTGCGGGCCATGACGCGCATCGCTGAGGGCGAGGTGGCCGCGCCGCAGGCCTATGTGTCCGAGCTGCTGCAGATGGTGCTGTGCGGCCTGGGCATGGCGCCGGCCGACGCGGCCGAGGTGATGGCGCGGCCCTTGCCCCCCTTCGCGTTGCCGGCCGCGCCGCTGGCTGCGAGGGCGCGGCGTCGCCTGGCCTGAGCGGCGATCAGCCAGCCGGCTGGCCGGCGCCGGCGCGCAGGCTGTCCAGCAGCAGCCGTGCCGCTGGCGTGAGCGCCTTGGCATCGCGCACCGCCAGCACGAAGCGCCGGCGGGCCCAGTCGTCGGCCAGCGGCACCACCGCCAGGCCCAGCGGCTGCTCGAACAGCCGCGCCTCTTCGCGCGGCACGATGGCCAGTGCCAGCTGCGCGGCGACGATGCGGCAGGCCGCGTCCACCGTGGCCACCTGCAGCCGCGTGCGCAGCGGCTTGCCGGCGATCGCGGCCTGGCGCTGCTGCGTGGTCTTCATGATGCTGCGGCCCAGGATGTCCACATGCTCGTGGTCCAGCGTGTCGGCGAAGCGCAGGCGCTTGCGGCCGGCCAGCGCGTGGCCGGTGGGCAGCACCACGGCCAGACGGTCCTCGCGGTAGGCGAAGCGCTGCAGCCGGCCCAGGTCGACCGCGTCCCAGCACACGCCGATGTCGGCCCGGCCTTCCTCCACGCCGCGCACCACCTCCCAGATTTCGCGCTCTTCCATGCTCACGCGCACCTGGGCGTACTCGCGCGCGAAGCGGCCCACGTCCGCGGGCAGGAACTGCGCCAGTGCCGACATGCTGGCGAACACGCGCACCTGGCCCTGCACGCCCTCGGCATAGGCCGTGAGCTCGGCCTGCATGCGCTCGAGCAGCTGCAGTGCCTCGCGCGCGTAGCGCCACAGCGTCTCGCCGGCCGGCGTCAGGGCCACGCCGCGGCGTCCGCGGGCCAGCAGCGGGGTGCCGGCCTGGGCCTCCATCTGCGCGATGCGCTTGCTCACGGCCGAGGGCACGATGGCCTCGCGCTGCGCGGCCAGCGCGATGTTGCGCTCCTCGCAGACGGCGACGAACAGGCGCAGGGAGGTCGGGTCGTAAGCATGCATGGCATCTCGGAATGGAATCTCAAGCGAGAAAACATACCACTTCAGAGATTGCAGGATCTTGCCTAGCATCGACCCACTTCAACAGGAACCCGCCATGCGCATCGTCAACATCCTCGAACGCACCGCCCCGATCGCCTCGCCGATCGCCAACGCCTTCATCGACTTTTCCAAGATGACACTGAGCCTTGTGGCCGTCGTCACCGACGTCATCCGCGACGGCAAGCCCGTGGTCGGCTACGGCTTCAACTCCAACGGCCGCTACGGCCAGGGCGGGCTGATCCGCGAGCGCTTCGCGCCGCGCATCCTGGAGGCCGCGCCCGACAGCCTGCGCGACGATGCGCGCGACAACCTGGACGCGCACAAGGTCTGGGCCACGATGTTCAAGAACGAGAAGCCCGGCGGCCATGGCGAGCGCTCGGTGGCCATGGGCACCATCGACATGGCGGTCTGGGATGCCGTCGCCAAGATCGAGAACAAGCCACTGTTCCGCCTGCTGGCCGAGCGCCAGGGCACGCAGGCCGACCCGCGCGTCTTCGTCTATGCGGCCGGTGGCTACTACTACCCCGGCAAGGGGCTGGAGGGACTGAAGGCCGAGATGCAGGGCTACCTGGACCGCGGCTACACGGTGGTCAAGATGAAGATCGGCGGCGCGCCGCTGGCCGAGGACTGCGCGCGCATCGAGGCCGTGCTCAAGATGCTGCCGCCGGGCTGCCAGCTGGCCGTGGACGCCAACGGCCGCTTCGATCTTCCGACGGCCATTGCCTACGCCAAGGCGCTGCGCCAGTACCCGCTGTTCTGGTACGAAGAGGCCGGCGACCCGCTGGACTACGAGCTGCAGGCGCGCCTGGCCGAGCACTACGAAGGCCCCATGGCCACGGGCGAGAACCTGTTCTCGATGCAGGACGCGCGCAACCTGGTCCGCTACGGCGGCATGCGCGCGGACCGCGACTGGCTGCAGTTCGACTGCGCGCTGAGCTACGGCCTCGTGGAGTACCTGCGCACGCTGGAAATGCTCAAGGCCCATGGCTGGTCCTGGCGCCGCTGCGTCCCGCACGGGGGCCACCAGATGTCGCTCAACATCGCGGCCGGCCTGGGCCTGGGCGGCAACGAGTCCTACCCCGACCTGTTCCAGCCCTACGGTGGCTTCCCGGACGGCGTGCGCGTGGAGGCGGGCCACATGACGATGCCGGAGCTGCCGGGCATCGGCTTCGAGGGCAAGTCCGATCTGTACGCGGAGATGAAGTCCCTGGCAGCCTGAACCCACAACCAGGAGACACCCATGCGCATTCCTCTTCTCGGCGCGGCGCTCGCGCTGCCCATGGTCTTTGCCGGCGCGGCAGGCGCCGCGGACTACCCGGCGCCGCAGAAGAAGGAATGGGTGCTCAACGACTTCCGCTTCCACACCGGTGAGGTGCTGCCGCAGCTGCGCCTGGCCTACACCACGGTGGGCGATCCCCAAGGCGAACCGGTGGTGGTGCTGCACGGCACGGCCGGGTCGGGCGAGCGCATGCTGACGCCGGCCTTCGCGGGCGAGCTGTTCGGCCCGGGGCAGCCGCTGGATGCGCGCAAGTACTACATCATCCTGCCCGACGCGATCGGTGCCGGCGCGTCCAGCAAGCCGTCCGATGGCCTGCGCATGGCCTTCCCCAGGTACAACTACGAGGACATGGTGCAGGCCCAGTACCGCCTCGTGCGCGAACACCTGGGCCTGGGCCATGTGCGCTTGGTGCTGGGCAATTCCATGGGCGGCATGCAGGCCTGGATGTGGGCGCAGAAGTATCCCGGCTACATGGACATCGCCGTGCCCATGGCCTCGGTGCCGGCGGCCATGTCCGGGCGCAACTGGATGATGCGCCGCCTGCTGGTCGAATCGATCCAGCGCGATCCGGCCTGGGCCAACGGCAACTACACCGCACAGCCGCCGGGCCTGGGTTTTGCGCTGGCCTACTTCGGCCTCGCAACGAGCGGCGGCACGCAGAAACTGCAGAACGATGCGCCGACGCGCACGCAGGCGGACGCACTGGTGGACCGGCAACTGGCCGCGTCCGCCGTCGGCGACGCCAACGACCACATCTACCAGTGGGACGCGTCGCGCGACTACGATGCCTCAGGACAGCTCGAACGCATCGAGGCGACGGTGCTGGCCATCAACTCCGCCGACGACGAGCGCAACCCACCGGAGCTGGGCCTGCTGGAGCAGGGCATGCGCCGCGTCAGGAACGGCCGCATCCTGCTGGTTCCGGCCAGC
This sequence comes from Pseudorhodoferax aquiterrae, assembly GCF_014652235.1. Taxonomy (GTDB): domain Bacteria; phylum Pseudomonadota; class Gammaproteobacteria; order Burkholderiales; family Burkholderiaceae_C; genus Pseudorhodoferax; species Pseudorhodoferax aquiterrae. The sequence goes on along the minus strand of NZ_BMYK01000035.1, from coordinate 5,329 downwards.
GCGCAGACGAGTGGGCATGGCACGACGGGGCAGGCCCGGTGGTGGAAGGACGGGCTGGCCGAGGTGCTGCGCAGCGTGCCTCCCGGCGCCGCGCGCTAACAGCCCGCGGCGCTACAGCCAGTTGCCGCTGCCCTGCGGCATCTGGATCTGCTGGGCCGGGTCGCTGCCGCCGACGAAGGCGCCGATCACGATGCTGAGCACCGAGACGAACAGGCTCGCGAACACGGCCGTCCAGAAGCCCGAGATCCGGAAGCCCTTGACCAGCGCCGCCACGAGCAGGATCACGAGCGCGTTGATGACCAGCAGGAACAGGCCGAAGGTCACGAGCGTGAGCGGCAGCGTCAGCACGATCAAGAGCGGCTTGACGATGGCGTTGGCAAAGCCCAGCAGCAGCGCGGACACGACCAGCGCGCCCGTGCTGTCGAACTTCACGCCGCGGAAGATGTGGCTGGCGACCCACAGCGACAGGGCCGTGATGGCCCAGTGGATCAGGAAGGGAGAGAGCTGGTCGAGCATCGGTGGATGCTAACAGCGCGCCCGGCGGCGGATGGGCGGTGCCCCGGGCGTCAGACCACGGTGTGGCCGGAGCCGCTGTCGCCCATCAAGAGCATGCCGCGGCCGCCGTGCTTGGCCTCGTACAACGCGGCGTCGGCGCGCGCGAGCAGGCCGGCCAGCGTGGCGTCGCCGTCGGTCATGGCGGCCACGCCGGCGCTGTAGGACAGCGTGAAGCCCAGCTCCTCCTCGCTGCGCTGCTGCAAGCGCGCGCGCAGGCGCTGGTCGAAGCCGCTGGCGGTGTGGCGCTGGCTGGAGGGCAGCACCACGCAGAACTCCTCGCCGCCGAGCCGGCCGGCCAGGTCGCCGGTGCGGCGCGTCTCGCGCAGCATCTGGGCGAACAGGCGCAGCGCGTCGTCGCCGCGGTCGTGGCCGTAGCTGTCGTTGATGTGCTTGAAGTGGTCCAGGTCCAGCATCAGCACGGCCAGCGGCTGGCGGTAGCGGTGGGCGTTGGCGAACAGTGCCTCGGCGCGCTCCATGAAGCCGCGGCGGTTCGGCAGGCCGGTGAGGCTGTCGGTGTTGGCCATGGTGCGCAGCCGGTCGTCGGCCTCGTCGCGCCAGGCCACCAGCAGCGCCACCGTGCCCAGCACCACGGCCATGTTGACGGCCAGTGCGGCCGCGATGTTGACCGGGTTGGGCGACAGAAAGGTGGGGTAGGCCGCCGTGAAGAACGCACCGAGCACGCCGCGCGCGGCGGTCAGCACGGCCATGATGGCGAAGCAGGCCAGCAACAGCAGCCGCCAGTGGCGCCCGGCATGGCGGCGCGCGACCAGCGTGGCGCGCGCCAGCAGAACCAGCATGGCGGCCAGCAGGAAGTTGGACCAGCCCACGCGCAGCGGGTAGTGGCTGAAGGAGAAGGCATAGCCCAGCGGCATGGCGACGGCCAGCAGCAGCAGTGTGCGCCCGCCGCGGCGCGGCCCCAGCCAGCCGCTCAGCGCGCGGTGCAGCAGCACCAGGCTGGCCGACAGGCCGGCCATGGCCAGCACCGACAGCACGTAGGAGGACACCAGGTATTCGGACACCACCAGTGCCGTCCAGCCGGACGTGAGCAGCAGCAGCGCCCGCTGCGCCGCGCGGGCGGCCGGTGTCAGGCTCTTGCCCATGACGAGCGGCAAGGCCAGCGAGATGGTCACGAGGTTGACCATCGCCACCGTCATCAGGGACAGCGCGTCGAGCTGCACCGCGGCTTACTGGAACGCGACTTCCGCGAAGCTGCGCAGCTTGCGGCTGTGCAACTGGTCGATGCCCTGGGCACGCAGCAGTTCGGCCGCGCGGATGCCGATGCGCAGGTGCTGGTCCACGCGCTCGCGGTAGAAGTGGTTGGCCATGCCGGGCAGCTTGATCTCGCCGTGCAGCGGCTTGTCGGACACGCACAGCAAGGTGCCGTAGGGCACGCGGAAGCGGAACCCGTTGGCCGCGATGGTGGCGCTCTCCATGTCCAGCGCCACGGCGCGGCTCTGGCTGAAGCGCAGCTGGGCCTTGTTGTCGGGCAGCAGCTCCCAGTTGCGGTTGTCGGTGCTGGCCACGGTGCCGGTGCGCAGCACGCCCTTGAGTTCCGGGCCCTCGAGCTGCGTGACGTCGCGCACGGCCTTCTCCAGCGCGAGCTGGATCTCGGCCAGCGCCGGGATCGGCACCCACAGCGGCAGTTCCTCGTCCAGCACGTGGTCCTCGCGCACGTAGCCGTGGGCCAGCACGTAGTCGCCCAGCTGCTGCGTGTTGCGCAGGCCCGCGCAGTGGCCCAGCATGAGCCAGGCGTGCGGGCGCAGCACGGCGATGTGGTCGGTGATGTTCTTGGCGTTGGCCGGGCCCACGCCGATGTTGACCATGGTGATGCCGGTGTGGTCGGGCCGGATCAGGTGGTAGGCCGGCATCTGCGGCAGCCGCGGCGGCTGCGCGCCGAAGGCGTCGATGTCCTGCGGCGCGAGGTCCTTGCGCCGCGTGACCACGTTGCCGGGCTCGACGAAGGCGATGTACTCGCTGTTTTCGTCGGCCATGGCCTCGTGGCCCATGCGCACGAACTCGTCGATGTAGAACTGGTAGTTGGTGAACAGCACGAAGTTCTGGAACCACTCGGGCGCCGTGCCCGTGTAGTGGCGCAGCCGGTGCAGCGAGTAGTCCACGCGCGGCGCGGTGAACAGCGCCAGCGGCTGCGGCTCGCCCGGCCGCGGGTTGTAGGTGCCGTTGGCGATACCGTCGTCCATGGCCGCCAGGTCGGGCAGGTCGAACACGTCGCGCATGAGGCCGCGGCGCTCCGCGCTCATGCTGCCTTCCACATGGTCGTTCTCGGCGAACGAGAAGTGCACCGGGATGGGCTGGTTGCTGATGCCGACTTCCAGCGGCACCTGGTGGTTCTGCAGCAGCAGGCGGAACTGCTCCAGGTAGTAGTTGCCGTACAGGTCGGGCCGCGTCAGCGTGGTCTCGAAGCGGCCGGCGCCGGCCACGAAGCCGTAGGCCAGGCGGTCGAGCTCGTCCTCGACCTTGGCGCGGGACAGGGTCTCGGTGTGCACGCGCACGAAGGGGTAGCAGGCCCGCACATGGCCCGGCAGCGTCTCGCCGGCCACGAAACGCGCCATGGCCTCGCGCAAATGCTCGATCTGCTGCGCGTAGATGCGCTGGACCTGCGCCAGCGCGGCGGCAGGGTCGGTGTAGAGCGTCGGGGCGATGAAGGGCGGCAGATAGGGCATGCGCCCATTGTGCAGCGCCCCGGCGACAGCTTATTCGGGCGCAGGCTCCCGCAGGGTCACGAATTCCTCGGCGGCTGTCGGGTGGATGCCGATGGTGCCGTCGAACACCGCCTTGGTGGCGCCTGCGCGCAGCGCCACGGCAAAGCCCTGCACGATCTCGCCGGCATCCGGGCCCACCATGTGCAGGCCGACCACGCGGTCGGAGGCGGCGTCGACCACCAGTTTCATGAGCGTGCGCTCGCCGCGGCCCGACAGCGTGTGCTTGAGCGGCTTGAACTCGGTGCGGAATACCGTGACGCGGCCGAATTCGGCGCGCGCCGCTTCCTCGGTGTAGCCCACGGTGCCGACCGGCGGGTGTGTGAAGACGGCCGTCGGGATGTACTCGTAGGACACCGTGCGCGCCGCCTTGCCGGGGGCCGGGCCGAGCAGGTGGTCCACCAGGGCCATGGCCTCGGCCGTGGCCACGGGGGTGAGCTGCATCTCGGTGGACACATCGCCCAGAGCGAAGATGGAGGGCACGCTGCTGCGGTAGTGGGCATCCACCACCACGGCGCCCTGCGCGTCCAGCCGCACGCCCGCGGCCTCCAGGCCGATGTTGGCGGTGTTGGGGCGCCGGCCGGTGGCGAACAGCACGGCATCGGCGTCCAGCAGATCGCCGCCGGCCAGCGTGAGGTGCAGGCCCTTGGGCGTGTGCGCGATGCGTTCGACCTGGGCGTTCAGGCGCAGGTCGATGCCGGTCTTGCCCATCTCGGAGGCGAGGAAGCGGCTGATGTCCTGGTCGAAGGACGAGAGGATGCGCCCGCCGCGTTGCAACTGCGTGACCTCGGCCCCGAGCCCGCGGAAGATGGACGCGAACTCGCAGGCGATGTAGCCGCCGCCTACCACCACCAGCCGCTTTGGGAAGGGGTCGAGGTCGAACATCTGGTCGGAACTCAGGGCCAGCTCGCGCCCCGCGATCTCGGGCAGGAAGGGCGTGCCGCCGGTCGCGACCAGGATGTGGCGACCGGTCATGCGGCGCTGGCCGACCTGCAGCGTGTGCGCGTCCGCCAGCAGGCCCCAGCCCTCGACGACCTCGACGCCCGCGCCCTTGAGCAGGTCGCGGTAGATGCCGTTGAGCCGGCCGATCTCCCTGGCGCGGTTGGCCTTGAGCGTGGCCCAGTCGAAGCGCGGCTCGGGCACGCGCCAGCCGAAGCCCGCGGCCTCCTCGAAGGCCTCGGCATAGCCGGCGGCATAGCTGTAAAGCTTCTTGGGGATGCAGCCCACGTTCACGCAGGTGCCGCCGAGTGCCGCGGCTTCCACGAGGGCCACGCGGGCGCCGCGCTGGGCCGCCATGCGGGCGGCGCGCACGCCGCCGCTGCCGCCGCCGAGCACCAGCAGGTCGTAGTCGAATCGGTCCATGGTCTTGGTCATTGTTGTGGCGGCGGCATGATCGCGCAGATCGGCGGTGGCCGCGCGCGGGGCCGGTTTGCCCGTGGTCCGCACGGGCCCATGGCGCTCAGCCGAAGCGTTGCAGGCCGCCGGTGTGCGACCAGACCCAGGCCGATTGCGCAGGGTCGCCCGGGAAATCGGGCCGGCGCCAGAGCCAGACCGCGGCGAAGTGCTCGGCACTGGCGTAGTGCCTCAGCCAGACCTCGGCGCTGGCCAGCACCTGGGGCCAGGGCGTGGCGAGGTGGTCGGACCAGGCCAGCAGCTCCAGGCGGCTGGCCTCCACGCCGTCGTACAGCCCGGCCTCGGCCTTCTTGAACTTGCGCGAGAACGCATCGACCGCGCTGGCCATGGGGGGCAGCCGGGCCGGCGGGGCGTCGGCCGGCGGCAGCCGCGGCGCCTGGCGTGCCAGCATCTGGCTGTCCTGCTCGGTCAGGCGCACGAGTTCGATGGCCAGCGGTTCGTCGCTTTCGGCCGACTTCGCAAGAATGTCGGGCTCGCGCGCGTTCGGGTTGCCGCTGGTGACCGAGGCCAGGTCGATGTCGGCGCGCCAGCGCTGCGCGAACTCCACGAAGATCGCGCGTTCGAGCGCGGCCTTGGGCAGGTCGGGCATAAGCTAGCCCGGATCTTTCGTGAAGGCAGCGCCGAGGCGGCCACGTGGCTGCGGG
>NZ_BMYK01000034.1 GCF_014652235.1 Pseudorhodoferax aquiterrae | reverse complement strand
AGGCGCTGGCCGCCTTCGGCGCCGAGCTGCATGCCAAGGTGCAGGCGCTGCACAGGGCCCGGGGCAGCGAAACGTCCATGCCCACGCCAGGGCCCCCGGCGTCGGCCCTCGATGCGGCCGAAGCGGCCGGCCACGCCCAGGCGTTCGCGCGCCTGCTGGCCGACTGTGATGCCCAGGCCGAGGACTACCTGGCCGCGCACCGCGCCGCGCTGGTGCAGGTCTGCGGGGCCGAGGCGCTGGCGGCCATCGCGCGGGCCGTGCAGGACTTCGATTTCGATGCGGCGCTGCAGGCGCTGCGCGACGCCGCCGCCCAGCAGGGCGTGGTGATCGCGGCGACGGCCTGAGACAGCCAGCGCCGCACGGGGCTGCGGGTCTATCATGGCCTGCTTCCCTTTCCTGTGAAGCCTCTCCCATGGACCACATCCGTTTCGGCCGTACCGGCCTGCAGGTCTCGCGCCTGTGCCTGGGCTGCATGAGCTACGGTGCGCCCGAGCAGGGCAACCATGCTTGGACCCTGCCCGAGGCCGCGAGCCGGCCCTTCCTCAAGAAGGCGCTGGACCTCGGCATCAACTTCTTCGACACCGCCAACGTCTATTCGGCCGGCACCAGCGAGGAGATCGTCGGCCGCGCGCTGGCCGACTACGCGCCGCGCGACGAGGTGGTCGTCGCCACCAAGGTGCACGGCCGCATGCGGCCCGGCCCCAACGGCGCCGGCCTGTCGCGCAAGGCCATCCTGTCGGAGATCGACAACAGCCTGAAGCGCCTGGGCATGGACCACGTGGACCTCTACCAGATCCACCGCTGGGACAACGCCACGCCGATCGAGGAGACCATGGAGGCGCTGCACGACGTGGTCAAGGCCGGCAAGGCGCGCTACATCGGCGCCTCGTCCATGTACGCCTGGCAGTTCGCCAAGGCCCAGGCCGTGGCCGAGCGCCATGGCTGGACGCGCTTCGTCTCCATGCAGAACTACCTGAACCTGCTGTACCGCGAGGAGCAGCGCGAGATGCTGCCACTGTGCCGCGACCAGGGCGTGGCCGTGATTCCCTGGAGCCCGATGGCGCGCGGCCGCCTCACGCGCGACTGGGACAGTGCCAGCGCCCGTGCCGAGACCGACGCCTTCGGCCGCACGCTGTACGCCAACACCGCCGAGGCCGACCGCAAGGTGGTCGAGGCCGTGGCGCAGGTGGCCGCGGCGCGCGGTGTGCCGCGCGCACAGGTCGCGCTGGCCTGGGTGCTGCAGCAGCCCGGCGTCACGGCGCCCATCGTCGGCGCGACCAAGGTCGAGCATCTGGACGACGCCGTGGCCGCGCTCGCGTTGAAGCTCACGCCCGAGGAGACCGCGGCGCTGGAGGCGCCCTACGTCCCCCACGCGGTGGTCGGCTTCTCGTGACCGAGGCCTTGCTGGCTGCAGCCCGCGCGGCCCAGGCCAACGCCCATGCGCCGTACTCGCGCTACAAGGTCGGCGCCGCGCTGGCCACGCCCGACGGGCGCGTGTTCGCAGGCTGCAACGTGGAGAACGCGGCCTACCCGAGCGGCACCTGTGCCGAGGCCGGCGCCATCGCGGCCATGGTTGCGGCCGGCGGGCGCGCCATCGCCGAGATCCTGGTCGTGGGCGACGGGCCCGAGCCCATCACGCCCTGCGGCAACTGCCGCCAACGCATCCGCGAGTTCGCCATCGACGGCACGCGCGTGCACGCGGCGGGCGCTGCTGGCGTGCTGGCCAGCTTCACACTCGACGAACTGCTGCCGGCATCGTTCGGCCCCCGACACCTGCCTTCCGCCCAGACCTGATCCCATGCCCCACATCGTCATCGAATACACCCCCAACCTCGGCGCGCTGCCGTTCGACGCCATGCTGGCCTCGACCACGCAGGCGCTGTCCGAGAGCCCCGAGGTCCAGGACGAGGCCGACCTCAAGGCCCGCGTGCTGCGCGCCGACCACTTCCGCGTGGGCCTCGCGGACCGCGGGCGCGGCTACCTGCATGTGCAGCTGCGCATCCTGGCAGGCCGCACGCCCGAGGCCAAGAAGGACCTGAGCCGCCGCGTGGCCGATGCGCTGCACGGTCACCTGAAAGCCCTGCCGCCGGGGCTCGAAGCCTTTCTGAGCGTGGAGGTGGTCGACATGGACCGCGGCAGCTACACCAAGGTCAAGCTGGCCTGACGCTCGTCGTACACTGGTCGGGCCGCGCTTACCCGCGCGGTACCCAGGGGCCGGCCGCTTACCCGTGACCATGCCCTGTACCAACCCAGGCACGCCACCGCGTGCGGAGACATCGATGCGCGAGCACCCAGCCCTGCGGCTGCACGTGCCGGAGCCCACTGGGCGGCCCGGCTGTGCGACCGACTTTTCCTTCCTGCAGATTTCCGGCGCGGGCACCGTCCGCAAACCGCCGGTCGACACCTCCCACTTCGAGACCGCGGACCTGGCCTACGCCCTGATCGGCGTGCTCGACCGCGACGGCCAGGCCGTCGGCCCCTGGGCGCCGCAGATCGACGGCACCCAGCTGCGCCGCGGCCTGCGCGCGATGATGAAGACGCGCATCTTCGACGCGCGCATGACCATTGCCCAGCGCCAGCGCAAGACCTCGTTCTACATGCAGTGCCTGGGCGAAGAAGCCATCGCGGTCGCGCAAGGCATGGCCCTCGCCAAGGGCGACATGCACTTCCCGACCTACCGCCAGCAGGGCCTCTTGCTGAGCCGCGACGACGTGTCCATGGTCGAGCTGATCTGCCAGCTCATGAGCAACGAAGCCGACCCCATGAAGGGCCGCCAGCTGCCCGTGATGTACTCGTTCAAGCGGGCCGATTTCTTCAGCATCTCGGGCAACCTGGCCACGCAGTATCCGCAGGCCGTGGGCTGGGCCATGGCGTCCGCCATCAAGGGCGACACGCGCATCGCCTCGGCCTGGATCGGCGATGGTGCGACGGCCGAGTCGGACTTCCACACCGCGCTGACTTTCGCCCATGTCTACCGCGCGCCCGTGATCCTCAACGTGGTCAACAACCAGTGGGCGATCTCGAGCTTCCAGGCCATCGCGGGCGGGGAGTCGACCACCTTCGCCGCGCGCGGCGTGGGCTGCGGCATCGCCTCGCTGCGCGTGGACGGCAACGACTTCCTGGCGGTCTATGCCGCCTCGCAGTGGGCGGCCGAGCGCGCGCGCAGCAACCAGGGCCCCACGCTGATCGAGTGGGTGACCTACCGCGCCGGCGCGCACTCGACATCGGACGACCCGTCCAAGTACCGGCCGGCCGACGACTGGGAGCGCTTCCCGCTCGGCGACCCGATCGAACGGCTCAAGGCCCACCTGATCGTCCTGGGCATCTGGTCCGAACAGGAGCACGGGCAGGTGCACAAGGAGCTGGAGGCCGAGGTGGCCGCCGCGCAGAAGGAGGCCGAAGGCCACGGCAGCCTGCTGGACGGCCACATCCCGAGCGCCGCGACGATCTTCGAGGATGTCTACGAGACCATGCCCGAGCACCTGCGCCGCCAACGCCAAGAGTTGGGAGTCTGAAGATGCTGACCGAAGTCAAGAACCCGGCGGTGGAAACGGCAGAGACCACCAGCAAGCCCATGACCATGATCCAAGCCCTGCGCTCGGCGCTGGACGTGGTGATGGCGCGCGACCCCGACGTGGTCGTGTTCGGCCAGGACGTGGGCTATTTCGGCGGCGTGTTCCGCGTGACCGAAGGCCTGCAGGCCAAGTACGGCAAGACGCGCTGCTTCGACGCGCCGATCAGCGAGGGCGGCATTGTGGGCGTGGCCGTGGGCATGGGCGCCTACGGCCTGCGCCCCGTGGCCGAGATCCAGTTCGCCGACTACTTCTACCCGGCCTCGGACCAACTGGTCTCCGAGGCCGCGCGGCTGCGCTACCGTTCGGCCGGCGACTTCACCTGTCCGATCACGGTGCGCATGCCCTGCGGCGGCGGCATCTACGGCGGGCAGACGCACAGCCAGAGTCCCGAGGCGCTGTTCACGCACGTCAGCGGGCTGCGCACCGTGCTGCCCAGCAACCCGTACGACGCCAAAGGCCTGCTGATTGCCGCCATCGAGTGCAACGACCCCGTCATCTTCCTGGAGCCCAAGCGGCTGTACAACGGCCCCTTTGACGGCCACCACGACCGGCCGGTCGTGCCCTGGTCCAAGCATGCGCTGGGCATGGTGCCCGAGGGCTACTACCGCGTGCCGCTGGAGTCGGCGGCCGTGTTCCGACCCGGCAGCCAACTCACGGTGCTGACCTACGGCACCATGACCTGGGTGGCCGAGTGCGCGGCGCGCGAGACCGGCATCGACGCCGAGATCATCGACCTGCGCTCGATCTGGCCGCTGGACCTGGACACCATCGTCGCATCCGTCAAGAAGACCGGCCGCTGCGTGATCGTGCACGAAGCGACCAAGACCAGCGGCTTCGGCGCCGAACTGTCGGCCCTGGTGCAGGAGCACTGCTTCTACCAGCTGGAGGCGCCCATCGAGCGCGTGACCGGCTGGGACACGCCGTACCCGCACGCCCAGGAATGGGCCTACTTCCCGGGGCCCGACCGCGTCGGTGCCGCGTTCCAACGCGCGATGGAGAAATCATGACCCCCCACGCTCATCACTGCGTGTATCGCTGCCCCCCCGAGGGGGAGCTTCAGTGCCTTCGGGCGGCCGGGCGGCACTGACATGGGCCACTACACCATCAAGATGCCCGACATCGGCGAAGGCATCGCCGAAGTGGAACTGGTCGAATGGCGCGTGCAGCCCGGCGACACGGTGGCCGAGGACCAGATCCTGGCCGACGTGATGACCGACAAGGCGACCGTGGAGATCCCCTCGCCAGTGGCGGGCACGGTGCTCGAACTGGGTGGCCAGCCCGGGGCGCTGCTGGCGGTCGGTGCCGAGTTGATCCGGCTCGAGGTCGCGGGCGCTGGCAACGTGGCGGCCAAAGCGCCGCAGGTGGCCGCTGTTGCCACACCGGTCGCCACACCGGTCGCCGCACCGGTCGCCGCCCCTGCAGCGGCAGCACCGGTCCCCGTGCAGCGCCCACCGGTCGCCGCCCCCGTGGCCATGCGCGCGCCCGGCGAAAAGCCGATCGCCTCGCCGGCCGTGCGCCAGCGCGCCTGGGAACTCGGCATCGCGTTGCAGTTCGTGCACGGCAGCGGCCCGGCCGGCCGCATCACGCACGAGGACCTGGACGTCTACCTCGTCTCGGGCGGCCAGCCGCGCACGCCCAGCGCGGGCAGCGGCTACGCCCAACGCCATGGCGAGGAGGCTGTACCGCTGATCGGCCTGCGCCGCAAGATCGCGCAAAAGATGCAGGAGGCCAAGCGCCGCATCCCGCACTTCAGCTACGTGGAGGAGATCGATGTCACCGATCTCGAGGCCTTGCGCGCGCAGCTCAACGAACGCTACGGGGCCACGCGCGGCAAGCTCACGCTGTTGCCGCTGCTGGCCCGTGCGCTGGTGATCGCGCTGCGCGATTTCCCGCAGATGAATGCGCGCTTCGACGACGATGCCGGCGTGGTCACGCGCTTTGAGGCCGTCCATCTGGGCATGGCCACGCAGACCGACAACGGCCTGCTGGTGCCCGTGCTGCGCCATGCCGAAGCCATGGATCCCTGGGCCTGCGCGCGCGAGATCGCTCGCCTGGCCGAGGCCGGCCGCAGCGGCAAGGCCGGGCGCGACGAACTGTCGGGCTCGACCATCACGATCAGCAGCCTGGGCCCCTTGGGCGGCCTGGTGACCACGCCCGTCATCAACCATCCCGAGGTGGCCATCGTCGGCGTCAACAAGATCGTCGAGCGCCCGGTGTTCCGTGGCGGCGCCGTCGTGGGGCGCAAGCTCATGAACCTGTCGTCGTCCTTCGACCACCGCGTGGTCGACGGCATGGACGCGGCGCAGTTCATCCAGGCCGTGCGCGCCTTGCTGGAAACCCCGGCCCTGTTGTTCGTGGAGTGACCATGGCATCGAAGACAACGACATTGCTCGTCATCGGCGGCGGGCCGGGCGGCTACGTGGCCGCCATCCGCGCGGCGCAGCTGGGCGTGGCCACGACCCTGGTGGAAGGCATGGCGCCGGGCGGCACCTGTCTGAACATCGGCTGCATCCCCTCCAAGGCGCTGATCCACGCGGCCGACGAATACGACCGCGTGCGGCGTGCCACGACCGCTTCGCCGCTCGGCATCCGTGCAGGGTCGGCCGGCATCGACCTCGCGGTCACGCAGGCCTGGAAAGAGGGTGTGGTCGGCAAGCTCACGGGCGGCGTGGCCGCACTGCTGCGCAAGGCCGGCGTGCAGGTGGTGGCAGGCTGGGCCCGCATCGTCGACGGCAAGACCGTGGACGTGGCGCGCGAGGACGGTGAGGCCGTGCGCATCCAGTGCGAGCACCTGTTGCTGGCCACGGGCTCCGAGCCCATGGCGCTGGCGCAGCTGCCGTTCGGGGGCAAGGTGCTCTCGTCCACCGAGGCGCTGGCGCTGACCGAGGTGCCGCGGCAGCTGGTCGTGGTCGGCGCCGGCTACATCGGCCTGGAACTGGGCATGGCCTGGCGCAAGCTGGGCGCCGAGGTCACGGTGGTCGACGTGGCCGAGCGCGTGCTGCCCGGCTACGACGAGGATCTGGGCAAGCCGGTACTGGCCGCCTTGAAACGCATGGGCATCGTGCTGCACCTGGGCTGCACGGCCGAGGGCCTCACGGCCGACGGCAGCGGTCTGCGCGTACGCAGCCGGCATGCCGACGAGTTCGTGCTGCCGGCCGACCGGGTGCTGGTCGCGGCGGGCCGGCGCCCGCGCACGGCCGGCCTCGAATCGCTGCAGCTGGAGATGGAGGGCCGGGCCGTGAAGGTGGACGCCACGGGCCGCACCTCCATGCGCAACGTCTGGGCCATCGGCGACCTCACCGGCGAACCCATGCTCGCGCACCGGGCCATGGCCCAGGGCGAGGTGGCGGCCGAGTGCATCGCGGGCCACAAGCGCCGCTTCGCGCCACTGGCGATCCCGGCCGTGTGCTTCACCGACCCCGAGGTGGTGGCCGTGGGCCACACGCAGGCCCAGGCCGCGCAGGCCGGCATCGCGGTGCTCGCTGCGCAGTTCCCGTTCGCGGCCAATGGCCGGGCGCTGACGATGGAGGGCGGCGAGGGCTTCGTGCGCGTGGTGGCACGCCAGGACAACCACCTGGTGCTGGGCTGGCAGGCCGTGGGCCACGGCGTGTCCGAACTCGCGGCGGCCTTCAGCTACGCGATCGAGATGGGCGCGCGGCTGGAGGACGTGGGCGGCATCGTCCACGCCCATCCCACGCTGGGCGAGGCCGTGCAGGAGGCGGCCCTGCGCGCACTGGGCCGGGCCATCCACGTGTAGCCGCGCCCGCGGCCCCGGTCAGCCGATGAAGGCGAAGCGGGGCTGCTCCCGGCCGTCGATCTCCACACTGCCGACGAACATGGCGTGCGGCCGCACCCACCAGCCCGTGGTGTTGTAGAGGGGCCGGTAGACGACGAGCGGCTCCAGCGTCTCGCTGTGCCGCGCGACGGCGAGCACCTCGTACTCGCCGCCCTTGTAATGGCGGTAGCGGCCGGGCGCGATGGGGGGCAGGGGCGGCAGATCGTCGTCCATGGAAGCGGTGCAAAGCGGCGAAGCTTGCCACAGCCGTGGGAGCGGCCTGCGGACGAGGCCTGTGCGATGGCCGGTCGCATCCGTGTCGTCAGCGGATATTCCGATCCAATAACAGAAATAATTTGCGCAGAAAATAGACAAATTGATGCACCCGCCCTGACAGGGCCGGGTCACTGCCTTTGTCCTTTTCGTTTCTGCTCGCATGAAGAATCTACGCATCGGTACCCGCCTGGGCGGCGGTTTCGCGCTCATCCTGGTCGTGATGGCCCTCATCACGGCGGTCGGCCTGTGGCGGCTGCAGACGGTGGCCCAGGCCACGCAAGCCATGACCCAGCAGCCGCTGGCCATGGAGCGCATGATCAGCGACTGGTACCGCTACGTGTACAGCGGTGCGCGCCGCACCACGGCCATCGTCAAGAGCACCGACCCCTCGCTCGGCCAGTTCTTCGCCGCGGACGCTGCCACCAGCACCAAGGAATCGGGCGAGCTGCAAAAGCGCATCGAGCCGCTGCTGACCAGCCCCGAGGAGCAGGCGCTGTGGGCCCAGATCCAGCAGGCGCGCGTGCTCTACCTGTCCTCGCGCGACCAGGCCGTCAAGGCCAAGACCGACGGACAGGCCGAGGAGGCCGAGCGCCTGCTGACCCAGGTCTACCTGCCCGCCACCGACAAGTACACCGACCTGATCCAGAAACTGCTGGACATGCAGCGCGCCAGCATCGACGCCACCGCCGCGCGCATCGACGGCATCTACGCGCAGAGCCGGCTGCTCATGACCGGCCTGGGCCTGCTGGGCCTGCTGGCCGGCGGGCTGTTCGCCTGGCGTCTGACCGTGGGTATCACGCGGCCGCTGTCGCAGGCCGTTCGCGTGGCGCGCGCCGTGGCCGCCAGCGACCTCACGAGCCGCGTGCACGTGGACTCGCGCGACGAGACCGGCCAGCTGCTGCAGGCGCTGCAGGACATGAACGCCAGCCTGGCGCAGGTGGTGGCCAGCGTGCGCTCGGGCACCGACAGCATCGCCACGGCCTCCAGCGAGATCGACGCGGGCAACCAGGACCTGTCCTCGCGCACCGAGGAGCAGGCCAGCTCGCTGCAGCAGACGGCCGCCTCGATGGAGCAGCTGACCAGCACCGTGCGCCAGAACGCCGACAACGCGCGCCAGGCCAACCAGTTGGCGGCCTCGGCGTCCAAGACCGCCGTGCAGGGCGGCGAGGTGGTGGCCGGCGTGGTCGGCACCATGGGCGCGATCAACGACAGCAGCCGCAAGATCGCCGACATCATCGGCGTGATCGACGGCATCGCGTTCCAGACCAACATCCTGGCGCTCAACGCGGCCGTGGAGGCGGCGCGTGCCGGCGAGCAGGGCCGCGGCTTCGCCGTGGTGGCGGGCGAGGTGCGGGCGCTGGCCCAGCGCTCGGCCGCCGCGGCCAAGGACGTCAAGCAGCTCATCGGCGACTCGGTGGCCAAGGTCGAGGAGGGCAGCGCCCAGGTGGCGGAGGCCGGCCGCACCATGGACGCCATCGTGCAGAGCGTGCAGCGCGTGAGCGACCTGGTGGCCGAGATCACGGCCGCCAGCCAGGAGCAGAGCCAGGGCATCGAGCAGGTGCACCAGGCGGTCTCGCAGATGGACACGGTGACACAGCAGAACGCGGCGCTGGTCGAAGAGGCGGCCGCTGCCACCGGCGCCTTGAAGGCCCAGGCCGGCCAGCTGGCGAGCGCCGTGAGTGTGTTCCGGATCGAAGGCGGGCCCGCGCTGCAACCCGCCGCAGCCGCGCCGCAGGCGCCGCGCAAGAAGCCGCAGCCGGCGCCGCGCGCCCGTCCCGTGGCCGCAGTCAAGGGCGCTCCGGCGCTGAAGGCCGCTGCCCCCGCCCCGGCCAAGGCAGCCCGGCCGGCACCGGCCCTGGCGCACGAGCAGGGCGACTGGGAATCCTTCTGAACGCAGCGGCGTCCAAGGCCCATCAAAAAACCCCGCCGGGGCGGGGTTCCTGGAGGCTCGACGACCTGTTCAGGCCTTGTTCAGCCGCCGGCGGCGCGTGCCGGCCAGGCCCACCAGGCCGAGGCCCAGCAGTGCGACCGATGCCGGCTCGGGCACTTCGACCACCAGCGGCGTGCTGGTGACCTTCAGCAGGAAGTTGACGGCGTTCTCCTGGCCTTCGACCGTCGTGAAGCCGATGCAGCCATCGGCGGCGCCCGCGGCGGCGCAAACGGCATCGGGCAGCGTGGCCAGTGCGGGAGCGGCGAAGAAGCTGAAGAAGTACTCGTCACCGCCCAGCGTGATCGTCTCGTTCAGGGAACCGTCCAGCACCCAGATGTCGTTGCAGGGATTGCCGACCGGGCTGGTCGCCGCACAGGTGCCGGCCGTGTTGGGCGTTTCGGCGAACAGGATCTTGTAGGTGGCGGTCTTGTAGATGTAGGGATCGGCCGAGCCGGCGGCCCGCAGTCCCAGCGTGGCGTTGATGGTGGCGCTCTTCAGCGTCGCATAGGCACCGGACACCACGTTGTTGCTGTGCGTGTAGGTGTTCGCGCTTTCGGCTGCGCCGTTGGTCGTCAACATGCCGGTCTGGGGGTTGTTGCTGATGCCGATGCCGCTGCGGCCGGGACCGGCGGGACCGGTGGGACATGCCCCCCAGGTGATGGACGAAGCCGAGACGCTCTGGCAGCCGGAGCCGCTGGTGAAGGTGGTCGAACCGGGGAGAACCGAGAAGGAGCTGGTGACTGTGTAGTCCCAGTTGATCGGGGCGGCGGCCGCATTGCCGCTTGCGATCGCCAGGGCGAGGCCGGCGGCCGCGATCGCGGCAATGGATGTCTTTTTCATGTGTACTCCTTTTGCATTCAATGCTGTCTGAACATAATGGGATCGACTGCAGTCGACCCTGTCAGAAATAGCAGCATGCATGCCACATGTGCGACGGCGTTGTTTCCAAAAGAAATTTTGTATGGAATTTACGAGACGGCCAGGCGGGCTGGAAATCTTGTCGACACGGTGGGGCGCGCGCCAACAGGTGCTTTCAAAATCAACGGCTTGCATTGCGCGCCAATGCTGGCCGTGATTTGCGCGGGGGCCAGATCAAGTCTCCCTGCGGGGCGGCGGCGCCTGCTCCAGCAGCTTGACCAGCGCCCACATGGCGCGGTTGACCGGTGTGGCGATGCCCCGCGCCTTGCCGCGCTGCACCACCAGGCCGTTCAGGTGGTCGATCTCGGTGGACTTGCCGCGCGCCAGGTCCTGCGCCGTGGAAGAACTCTGCGTGGGCATGGTCTGCGCCAGGCGCTCGACAGCCTGGTGGATGTCTGCCGGCAGTGCCACGCCCTCGGCACTGGCCACGGCCAGGCATTCGGCCACCAGGTCGGCCATGACCTGTGGCACGCCCGCGCCCTGCACCATGCGGCCGTAGGGCAGTTGGGTGATGGCCGACAGCGCGTTGTACGCGCAGTTCAGCACGAGCTTGGACCACAGCGCGGCGCGCGCATTGGCGGACACCTCGGTCGGCACGCTGGCCGCGCGCAGATGCTGCGCCAGCGCCTCGCTGCGTGGGCCGGGCTCGATGACCAGTTCGCCGCGGCCGTGGTGGCGCATGTGGCCGGGCCCGGCCATCTCGGTGGCGACGTAGACCACCGCGGCCGCCACCTCCTGCGGCAGCACCGTGCGCAGGCGCTCCGCGTTGTCCACGCCGTTCTGCAGGGTCAGCACCAGGGCCTGGCCGGGCAGGTGGGCCAGCAGCTGGCGGCCCGTGGCTTCGGTGTCGGGCGACTTCACGCTGAACAGCACGAGATCGGTGCCGGCCACGGCGGCGGGGTCGGTGCTGGCCTGCACGCGGACCTGCTCGTCGAAGCCCAGCGTCTGCATGCGCAGGCCCTGCGCACGGATGGCGTCCACGTGCTGCGGCCGGCCGATCAGCGTGACGGCATGGCCGGCGCGGGCCAGCATGCCGCCGTAGTAGCAGCCGACGGCACCGGCGCCGACGACGGCGACCTGCAGGCGGGAGGGGAGCGAGGCGGTCTGGGACATGGCACGGTGGTCGAAATGGGAGAGCTGCATTGTGGCGGCCCCGCCTACACTCGCGCCCCATGCCCATCGCCCGCCGTCTTTCGCTCCTTCCCCTGTGCCTGGCCGCGGCGCTGCTGCTCGCCGGGCCTGCCCATGCGCAGTCGCCCGCCCCGGGCGCGGCGCCCGAGATGGCGGCCCGGCCCGCGGGGCCGCCGCAGCCCGGCGGCCGCTACGTGGTGGACCCGACCCACACCTTCGTGCTCTACGAGATGGGCCACTACGGCACCAGCACCAACCGCGGCCGCTTCGGCACGCGCGACGGCCAGGTGCAGGTCGATGCCACCGGCCAGCTGGCGCGCGTGGACGTCGTCTTCGACATGGCCAGCATCAACACCGGCGTGGACCTGCTGAACCGCCATGTGCAGAGCAGCGACTTCCTGAACGTGGCCGACTTCCCCACCGGCCGCTACCAGGCCGAGGACGTGCGCATCGAAGCGGGCCGCGTGCAGGCGCTGCAGGGCCGGCTCACGCTGCTGGGCCAGACCCATCCGGTGGACCTGCGCGCCGTGCGCTTCAACTGCTATGTGAGTCCGCTGCACGGGCGCCAGGTCTGCGGCGGCGACTTCGAGGCCGAGATCCAGCGCAGCCAGTGGGGCATCAACTGGGGCCTGCAGTTCGGCTTCGAGGACCGCGTGCGGCTGCTGGTGCAGGTCGAGGCGGTGCTGGTCCCCACGGCCGCACGCTGAGTCAGAGCATGTGCTCGGGCGTGAACGGCGCCACGAGTTCCAGCAGCAGCCGGTCCCACCAGCTCGCGTCGGGCTCGTTGTGCAGCACCGTGGGCGCGCCGTCGTCCTCGCCATGCCATTCCAGTGTGCCGCCCGCGCCGGCCCGCACGCGCCAGACGCCCTGTTCGCGCAGCACCTGGGCCAGCCGCAGCATCTGGGCCGCCAGCGGGCGGCTGCGGATGAACAGGCCGATCTCGGTGTTGTGCAGCTCCGAGCGCGGGTCGAAGTTCAGCGAGCCGACGAACAGCAGCTCGCCGTCGAGCACCGCGGTCTTGGTGTGCAGGCGCCCGACGGCGGCGCCGAACAGCGGCAGCCGGGGGCTGCCGGCCACGCGCCGGCTGCTGACCTCGTCGATCTCCACGCCCAGCGCCACGAGTTCGACCCGGTAGCGCCGGTAGGCGGTGTGCACGAAGGGCTCGTCGCTGGCTGCCAGCGAGTTGGTGATGAGCTGCACGGTGGCGCCGCGCGCGCGGGCCTCGCGCAGCACCTGCAGGCCGTACGCGCCGGGCACCAGGTAGGGCGAGCACAGCAGCACGCTGCGGCGCGCGCGGCGGATGCTCTCCACCAGGTTGTAGCGCACGCTGTCCACGTCTTGCAGCGGCACGCCGCCGTACTGGGCCTGGTAGCCGATGGCGCGCTCGGGCGTGTCGGCATAGGCCTGGGCCGGGGCCCAGATGAGGCTGAGCTGGCCCGCCTGCAGCTCCTGCGAGACCGGTGCATAGCCCAGCATGTCGTTGGGCGGTGGCGCGCGCGGCGCGGGGGCGTGGGTGGCATCGGTTCGCGCCTCGAAGCGGGCCTGCCGGGCGGCGGCATCGCCGTCGGGCGGGACCAGGCGCGCCAGCGGCACCACGTGCGGGCTGTTCCAGTAGCGGTCGAACAGTTCGCCCAGGCGCGGCAGCAGCGCGCCGGCCACCAGCACGTCCAGGTCGAGGAAATTCTCGCCCGCGGTCTGGAAGAAGTAGCGCCCACCGATGTTGCGGCCCCCGGCCACGGCCAGCGCACCGTCGGCCACCAGCAGCTTGTTGTGCATGCGGCGCTGCAGCCGGTCGAACTGCCACAGCGAGGCGGCGAAGCGCAGCGCCACCTTGGGGCTGCGCAGCGGGATCGGGTTGTACAACCGCAGTTCCAGGTTGGGCGTGGCCGCCAGCGCGTCGAGCAGGGCGCCGTCGCCGCCCGTGTACAGGTCGTCCAGCAGCAGGCGCACGCGCACGCCGCGTTGCGCCGCATCGCGCAGCGCACGCAGGAAGAAGAGTCCGGTGGCGTCGGTCTCCAGGTGGTAGTACTGCACGTCCAGCGTGTGGCGCGCACCGGCGATCAAGGCCAGCCGTGCGTCCAGCCCGTAGTCGCCGCTGGGGATCAGGCGAAAGCCACTGAGTTCGGCGTCGGGCTGGGTGGCACGGGCGGTGCGCACCAGCGGCGCGTCGGCGACTGCGGGCAGAGCCCGGGCAGGCGGCCCGGCCAGATCGGGCGGCAGGCTGGCGCAGCCGGCCAGGCACAGGACCAGCAACAGCCATGGCATCCAGCGGGTCAGGGCGGCGGCACGGCTGGTGGGGGAGGGGGGCATGGCGCGACGGGCATGGGGCGGTGCCGTAGTGTGCCAACTTCAACCTGCGCAACAAACCGCAGCCCGGCGCTTCTGGCAACGTGCGGCGCGCGCCCGACGTGCGGTCGATGCCCGCCACCCGCCTGTGCCAACGTGCCGGGCATGTCGTTCCCGGTTTCCCGCCTGGGCTGAGGGCGAACCTGGCTGTCGTCAGGCGCGCCGGGATGCCTCCTGGTCTTGAATTCGCCGGCGCGAGATCTGCGCGAGCCGATCGCCAGCGTTCATCGCACCGCGGGCAATGCTGGCGAAGAGTGCGATGGCGGAGAGGGTCAGGATGGTCATGGGGCCTCGCGAATGGCGTGACGTTGCAATGGATCTGGCTGCGTCGCTGACTTCTGGCACAGGCCTGGTCGAGCGATCGGATTGTTCTGCGCGGCAGCAGCGCAATGTGGCGGAACTGTGTCGCGGTGTTCGCGCCGCGGCCTGCCACAGCGCGCACAGCCCTTACAGCGCGTGCGTCACGAGCCGGAAGTCCGGGTCTTCCGGGAACGGCTTGATCGCGAAACCGAGCGAACGCATGAGCTTGAGCATGTTGGGGTTGACCGAGAGCACCAGGCCCTGGATCTCCGACAGGCCCTTGTCGCGCGCCACCTGCATGATGGCGTCCATGAGCCGCGAGCCAATGCCCTTGCCGGCCATGTCGTCGGCCACCACGAGCGAGAACTCACAGCTGGTCTGGTCCGGGTTGGTGACGTAGCGCGAGACGCCGACCACGCGCTCGGTCTCGACGATGGAGCCATCTGTG
The DNA here is from genome assembly GCF_014652235.1 of Pseudorhodoferax aquiterrae. Taxonomy (GTDB): domain Bacteria; phylum Pseudomonadota; class Gammaproteobacteria; order Burkholderiales; family Burkholderiaceae_C; genus Pseudorhodoferax; species Pseudorhodoferax aquiterrae. The sequence continues at coordinate 42,903 of NZ_BMYK01000034.1, read as the reverse complement.
GCCGCGCTGCGCTGCTTCATGACGGCCACCAGCGCCATCTCGCGGTCATAGTCGATGAGCGCGAAGCGCGCCAGCATGGACGGCGGCAGCTGCGTCATCGAAGAGACGTAGCGGAAGTAGCGGCTCTCGGGCGACAGCGCCTGCACGAAGGTCTGCAGCATCTGGGCGTCGCCCGGGTGGATCGGCCGGATCGTGTACTCGCCGCCGCCGCGCAGCGGCAACTGCTGTTCGTAGCGCGCGGGGTAGGGCAGGATGGCCAGGTGGTCGTAGCTGCCGCCGGCCTGGCCCAGGCTCTGCGGTGCGTGGTCGACGACGATGCGCGCGTCCACGGCCACCACGCCGTTCTCGTCGACGATGAGCGGGTTGATGTCCATCTCGCGCAGCTGCGGCAGTTCGCAGACCATTTCGGACACGCGCAGCAGCACGCGCTCGAGCGCCTCCATGTCCACCGGCGCGGCGCCGCGCCACTCGACCAGGGTTTCGGCCACGCGCGCGCGCTCGATGAGCCGGCGCGCGAGGAACTGGTTCAGCGGCGGCAGCTCCATGGCGCGGTCGCGGATCAGCTCGATCATGGTGCCGCCTGCGCCGAACACGATGACCGGGCCGAACGGCTCGTCCGTGACCATGCCGATGCAGATCTCGCGGCCACGCTGGGCGCGCGCCATCTTCTGCACCGTCACGCCGTGGATGGTCGCGCCGGGCTGCAGGCGTGCCACGCGTTCGACCATGTCCTGGTAGCTGTCGCGCACGGCCGCGCCGCTCATGATGTTGAGGGCCACGCCCTGCACGTCGCTCTTGTGCGTGATGTCCGGCGAATCGATCTTGAGCGCCACCGGAAAGCCCAGCTGCGTGGCGATCATCATGGCCTCGGTGGCGTTGCGTGCCAGCGTGGTCTGCGTGACCGGGATGTGGAAGGCCGACAGCAGCGTCTTGCTCTCCATCTCGGTCAGCACCTTGCGGCGTTCGGCCAGCACGCTCTCGATGACCAGGCGCGCGGCTTCGATGTCGGGTTTGGCCAGGGTGGACAGCGGCGCCGGCGTCTGCTGCAGCAGCTGCTGGTTCTGGTAGAACGAGGCGATGTTGCCGAAGGCGCCGACTGCGGCCTCGGGCGTGCGGAAGTTCGGGATCGCGGCCGCGTTGAGGGCCTGGCGCGCCGCGCCGACCGAGGCGTCGCCCATCCAGCAGGCCAGCAGCGGCTTGGACATGCCCGGCTTGGCCGCCGCCAGGGCCTGGGCCACGTCGTCCGCCGGGCCACCGGGCTTGGCCGAGTAGATGGCCAGTACGCCATCGACCTGGCGGTCGCGTGCGGCGGCCTCCACGGCCGCGCGGTACTGCGCGGCGTCGGCCTCTTCCGAGAGGTCGACGAGTTCGGTCAGCGAGGCATGGGCCGGCAGCTGCGGCGCGAGCGCCGCCGCCGTCGCATCGGACAGCCGGCCCAGCGCCAACCCGATCTCGTTGGCCCAGTCGGCCGCCAGCACACCGGGGCCGCCGCCGTTGGTGACCACGGCCAGGCGCCGGCCCACGGGCCGGTAGCGCGATGCCAGGCATTTGGCGGCCGAGAACAGCTCGACGAAGGAGCGCACGCGCACGGCGCCGGCGCGGCGCAGCGCGGCGTCGAAGACTTCGTCGGCGCCGACGATGGCGCCGCTGTGGGTCTGCGCCGCGGCGTTGCCGGCCGGGCGCCGGCCGGCCTTGAGCACCAGCACGGGCTTGGCGTTGGCGGCCGAGCGCAGTGCGCTCATGAAGCGGCGCGCGCACAGGATGCCCTCCAGGTACAGGATGATGCTGTGCGTGGCCGGGTCGTTGGCCATGAAGTCCAGCGCCTGGGCGACGTCCACGCCGGGATGGGGGCCCAGTGCCACCACCGAGGAAAAGCCCACGGCATTGCTGCGCGCCCAGTCCAGCATGGCGGCCGTCAGCGCGCCCGATTGCGCAATGAGGCCCAGCGGCCCGGGTGCGGCCAGTGCGCCCAGGGCCGAGGCGTTCAGCCCCAGCGCGGGGCGCTGCAGCCCCAGGCCGTTGGGGCCCATCAGGTGAAAGCCCTCGCGCTGCGCGATGCGCTGCAGTTCGGACGCCAGGCCCGCATCGATGCCGCTGCCCAGCACCAGCGCGGCGCGGCAGGCGATGCGACCGACCAGGTCCAGCGCCTGCGCGATCTGGTCCGGCGGCAGCGCGACGATGGCCAGGTCGGCGCGGGCCTGGGCCAGGTCGGCCAGCGTGCCGCTGGTGCGCACGTCCAGGAAGCTGAGCGTTCCCTGGAAGCGCTGCGCGCGCAGGGCCTGGTGCAACTGGCGCGCCTCGCGCGTGAGGCTGTCGGGGGCCTCGGGGTCGCCGGCCAGCACGACGACGGCCTGCGGTGCGAAGAGCGGAGTCAGGTAGTGCTTGTCCATGGTGGATCGATTGTGAAGGGCGCGGACGCGAGAATCGCTTGATGCAAAGCAAGCAGAACAAGGGGCCGGCGCGCTGCGTCATGGTGCTGGGCACGACCAGCGGCGCCGGCAAGAGCTGGCTCGCCACGGCGCTGTGCCGCTGGTATGCGCGCCAGGGTCTGAAGGTGGCGCCGTTCAAGGCCCAGAACATGAGCAACAACGCGCGCGTGGTGGAGGGCGGCGAGATCGGCAGCGCGCAGTACTTCCAGGCCCTGGCCGCGCGCGCCGTGCCGGAGGTGCGCATGAACCCGCTGCTGCTCAAGCCCGAACGCGACACGCACAGCCAGGTGGTGCTGCTGGGCCGCGTCGACGCCGAACTGACGGGCATGCCCTGGCGCGGGCGCAGCGCCAGGGTCTGGCCGCAGGTGGCGCAGGCGCTGGACGCGCTGCGCGCGGAGTACGACGTGGTGGTCATCGAGGGCGCGGGCTCGCCGGCCGAGATCAATCTCGCGGACAGCGACATCGTCAACATGCGCGTGGCCGAGCATGCCGGCGCGCGCTGCCTGCTCGTGACCGACATCGACCGCGGCGGCGCCTTCGCCCATCTGTACGGCACCTGGGCGCTGCTGCCGCCGGCCCAGCGTGCGCTGATCCGCGGCTTTGTGCTCAACAAGTTCCGCGGCGACGCGGCCCTGCTCGCACCCGCACCGCAGATGCTGGAGCAGATGACGGGCGTGCCCACGGTGGCCACGCTGCCGATGTGGTGGCAGCACGGCCTGCCCGAGGAGGACGGCGTGTTCGACGACCGCAGCACGGCGTCCGGCCAGGTGCAGCGCACGGTGGCCGTCATCGCCTACCCGCGCATCAGCAACCTGGACGAATTCCAGCCGCTCAAGAACGTGGCCGGGCTGCGCCTGGTGTGGGTGCGTTCGCCGGCGCAGCTGGCCGGGCTGTCGGTGGCGACCGACTGGATCGTGTTGCCCGGCTCCAAGCACACCAGCGGCGATTTGGCCTGGCTGCGTGCCCAGGGCCTGGACGCCGCGATCGCGGCCCACGCCGGCGGCGGCGGCGCCGTGCTGGGCATCTGCGGCGGGCTGCAGATGCTGGGCGAGGCGCTGGTCGACCCGCATGGCATCGATGGCAACGCGCCCGGCCTGGGCCTGCTGCCGCTGGTCACGCAGTTCGCGCCCGACAAGACGGTGCGTGCCACGCGCACGCGCTTCGGCACCCTGCAGGGGCCCTGGCGGGCGCTGTCCGGCCTGGCGGTGCAGGGCTACGAAATCCACCACGGGCAGACCGCCGCCCACGCGGCCATGGCGCACGGCGGCGACCTCGCGACGGCCGTGCTGCCCGGGGGGCTGGGCTGGCAGGGCGGGCAGGGCGGTGTGCTGGGGCTGTACCTGCATGGCTTGTTCGAGGATCCGGGCGTGCTGCGGGCGTTGTTCGGCGCCGCCGGCAAGACGCTGGACCAGGTGTTCGACGGGCTCGCGGACTTTCTGGACGGCCATGTCGACCCGACGGTGCTCGGCGAACTAATGCACTCATAATGCAACAAATCAGTACACTTTGCCGCTCGTAAACCGCGCGACCGAAACCTTGACCACCAGCTACAACCTTTGGCTCGTTGCGCTGTCCGTGGCCATCGCCGTGGTCGCTGCCTACGCCACGCTCGGCCTGGCCGGACGGCTGGCCTACAGCCGCGACAAGTCCTGGCGCGGCTGGCTGGCCGGCGGCTCGCTGGCCATGGGGTTCGGCATCTGGGCCATGCACTTCGTTGGCATGCTGGCCTTGCGCGTGCCGATCGAGTTGAGTTACCAGGCGCTGTGGACCGGGCTGTCCATGCTGCCGGCCACGCTGGCCTCGGCCGGACTGCTGATGCTGATCCGCAAGGTGCCCAAGCCGCACGCCGGCCACATCCTGCTGGGTTCGGTGATCCTGGGCTCGGGCATCGGCGCCATGCACTACAGCGGCATGCTGGCGATCGAGCTGGCGCCGCCGATCCGCTTCGACTGGGGCATGGTGCTGGTGTCCGTGGGCGTGGCCGTGGGGCTGTCCATCGCTGGCGTCTGGTTGGCCTTCCGCCATGCGCGCCAGGCCGGCGCGGCCTGGACGCGTGCACTCGGCGCGCTGGTCATGGGCTGCACCGTGGCGGCCATGCACTACACCGGCATGGCGGCGGCACGCTTCGCCGAGAACTGCGTGAGCGTGCCCAGCGCCTGGGGCCTGCCGGGCACCGGACTGGCAGCAGCCGTCAGCGTGCTGGCCTTCGTGGTGCTGGGCTTCACCATCATCCTGACGGTGCTGGACGCGCGCATGAGCGAGCGCAACTCCGAGCTCATGCACGACCTCATGGCGGCCAAGGAGCAGGCCGAGCAGGCGGCGCGCGCCAAGAGCGACTTCCTGGCCAACATGAGCCACGAGATCCGCACGCCCATGAACGCCATCATCGGCATGTCGCTGCTGGCGCTGCAGACCGACCTCACGCCGCGCCAGCGCAACTACGTGGAGAAGGCGCACCGCGCGGCCAAGGGCCTGTTGGGCATCATCAACGACATCCTGGACTTCTCCAAGATCGAGGCCGGCAAGCTGACCATCGAGCAGGTGCCCTTCCGGCTGGACCAGGTGCTGGACGACCTGGCCAACCAGGTCGGCTTCAAGGCCGACGAGAAGGACCTGGAGCTGGTGTTCGACCTGCCCAGCGAGGTGCCGACCCTGCTGGTCGGCGACCCGCTGCGCCTGGGCCAGGTGCTGCTGAACCTGGCGAACAATGCGATCAAGTTCACCGACCGGGGCGAGGTGACGGTCAGCGTGCGTGCTCTGCGCGCCGATACCGGCCACGCCGAACTGCAGTTCCAGGTGCGCGACACCGGCATCGGCATGACGCCGGCCCAGGTGGAGAAGGTGTTCGAATCCTTCACCCAGGCCGACAGCTCGACCTCGCGCCGCTACGGCGGCACCGGGCTGGGGCTGGCGATCTCGCGCCACCTCGTCAGCCTCATGGACGGGCGCATCTGGGCCGAGAGCCAGCCCGGCAAGGGTTCGTGCTTCCAGTTCGTGCTGCCCTTCGTGCGCCAGACCGAGACCACCGACCAGGCCGCCCCGCGCATGCCGCTGGCGCAGCAGCTCGAGGGCCTGCGCGCGCTGGTGGTGGACGACAACGCCATGGCGCGCGACATCACGGCCGCGCTGGCGACCGAGATGGGGCTCAAGGTGGACACGGCGACCAGCGGCGAGGCGGCCGTGAAAGCCGCGGCCGAGGCGGCGCGCGGCGGCATGCCCTACGAGCTGCTGCTGGTGGACTGGAAGATGCCCGGCATCAGCGGCGTGGAGGCCCTGCGCCAGCTGCAGGAGCAGAAGGTGGACCATGCGCGCGCGAGCATCATGGTCACCGCCTATGCGCGCGAGGAGGTCATGGAGTCGGCCCGCTCGGCCGGCGTGTCCCTGCAGGCCGTGCTGACCAAACCGGTCACGCCCTCGACGCTGCTGGAAACCATCGGCGAGGTGCTCGCGCCCAAGGCCGCGACGGCGCAGGCCACGCCCACGCTGCTGCCGGGCGCTGCGGCCGCGGCGCTGGCCGGCGCGCGCGTGCTGCTGGTGGAAGACAACGCGCTCAACCAGGAGCTGGCGCTGGACCTGCTGGCACAGGCCGGCCTGCACGTGGTGGTGGCCGAGCATGGCCGTCAGGCGCTGGAGACGCTGGCGCGCGACGCCGATTTCGACGGCGTGCTGATGGACTGCCAGATGCCCGTGATGGACGGCTTCGAGGCGACGCGCGCGATCCGGGCCGAGGCGCGCTGGGCCAATCTGCCGGTGCTGGCCATGACCGCCAACGCCATGGCCGGCGACCGCGAGCGGGTGCTGGCGGCCGGCATGAACGACCACATCTCCAAGCCCATCGACGTGGACGAGATGTTCGTCACCATGGCGCGCTGGATCCGGCCCAAGGTGCGGCGCCCGGCCGTGGTGGCCAAGGCCGCCGCGCCCGTGCCGGCCAGCGGTGCGCCCGGCGCGCTGCCCGGCATCGACGTGGCCGGCGGCCTGCGCCGCACCCAGAACAACGCCCAGCTGTACCGCCGCATGCTGGACAAGTTCGCCAGCAGCAACGCGCGCTTCTCGCAGGCCTTCACGGCGGCGCTGGATGGCGGCGACCTGGCCCTGGCGGCGCGGCTGGCCCACACGCTGCGCGGCACGGCCGGCACCATCGGCGCCAACGGCGTCTGGGAGGCCGCCACCGAGCTGGAACTGGCCTGCAACCAGGGGCGCGCACGCGCGCAGCAAATGGCGGCGCTGGCCCGCGTGGGCCGGGAGCTGTCGCCCGTGCTGGCCGGCCTGGCCACGCTGCTGGCGCCGGCGGACGAGCCGGTCGTGCCCGTGGCCAGCGTGCCGCCGGCGCAGGCGCAGGCGCGCCTGCTGGAATTGGCGGGCGAACTGCGCGCGCTGCTGCTGGACTCCGACCCCGATGCCCTGAACCTCGGCGAGGCGCTGCGCGCGGCCGCCGCCGGCAGCAGCGCGCAGCCGGTCATGGAAGAGGTGATGGAAGCCGTGGGCGACTACCGCTTCGACGAGGCGCTGGACGCACTGGACCGCTGGAGCGCCCACCACGCCGGCGCCTGAAGCAGCTAGGCGATGGCCGGCGAATCGGCGCCGGAGGCCAGCACTTTGCCGCTGGCCGAGTGCAGCACCTTGGGGGCGCCGCTCTTTTCGCGTGCGGCGGCCTTGCGGCTGCGTGCGGCCTCGGCCTCTTCCTTGGCGCCCTTGACCATCTCGCACACCCAGTTGACCAGCACGTTGGTGTAGGACTGGCTCCAGGCCTTTTGCGACAGTGCGTGGTCCGCGCCCTTGATCACGCGGTAGGTCATGGAGTGGGCCTTCTGGAAGGCGTCCAGGTAGTTCTTGATGACCGGGTGCGGCACCATGGTGTCGAACTCCGACTCGACCAGCAGCACGTCGCCTTCGAACTGCGCGGCGGCCGACAGCGCCCGGTTGCTGGCCGGCGCGACCACGCTGTTGCGGTAGGCCACGAGCTCCTCGCGGCTCAAGGCGCGTTTGGGCACCAGCCAGTCTTCGTCCTTGTAGAGCGCCGGCACGCGCAGACCGAGCCAGCGCACGGGGCGCAGGGTGGACAGGATGGCTGCCAGGTAACCGCCGTAGCTGCTGCCGACCACCGCCACGGCCGAGCCGTCCACCGAGGGGTGGCCGACCAGCACGTCGTATGCCGCGAGCATGTCGGCGAGGTTATCCTCGCGCGTGACGGCGTCGCGGGCGGCGCGGTCCTGGGCGTGGCCGCGCAGGTCGAAGGTCAGGCAGATGCAGCCCAGCGCGGCGATCTCGTGGGCCCGCGCGATGTACTGCTCCTGGCTGCCGTCCCAGCCATGCACGAGCATAACGCCGGGCATCAGGCTGTTGGGCCCGACCAGGGTGCCGGCGATGCTGCGGTCGCCGACCGGGATGTGGATGCTGTTATGCCGGGTGGTGGTCATCGCTCGCCGTGACGGTGTATTTGGTGAGCGGGCCGACCTGGTCGTCCACACCGCGGAAATAGACCACCGCGCCGGGCGGCAGCGTCTCGCACGGGCCGAAAACCTCGTAGCCGCTGGCGCGCACGACCTGGCGCTGCGGGTCGGCCTGGAACGCCTCCAGCGCGGCGATCTCCGCGCCGGTGGCGCCGCCGGCGCGCCAGGACTGCTCCAGCACGCCGGAGCGCCACTGCCCGTCCGGCATCAGGCCCTGGGCCACGTCGTAGTTGATGCGCGAGGCGAAGAAGCCCGGGAACGCGGCCTGGGCGGCGCTGTCGTACAGCAGTGCCTGCTCGACCGCGGTGCGCACCTCGGGCGCCAGCACGAGCGACAGCAGCGCCTGGAAATCCCCGCGCACCACGGTCAGATCCGAGCCACCGTAGACCTCGGCGCCCTGGTGGTTGTGCGTCAGCCGCTGTTGGCCGAAGTAGGTCGCCACCATGCCGGCCACGTGCACCTGGCCGACGCTGAGCGTCTGCACCTCACGCAGGTTCTGCTCGATGACCACGCCGTCCTGCGCGAGCATCTCGTCGGCAATGCCGGCCAGGCAGGCGTCGAAGGCCGCGCGGTCCCGGGCCACGGTCTGCCCGTTGCCACCGGTTTCGCGCACCAGCTTGATGCGGACCGGGCCGGCCTGCAGCAGTTCTTCGGCCGCCACCGCCGCATCGGCGCGCGTGAAGGCCGTGTAGCCGGGCAGCACGGCGTCGCCGACCATGCGGCTGAAGGCAGGGTTCCAGCCTTCGGGTGCCTGGGCGTCGGCCGCGACCAGCGGATGGGTGATGGCCTTGGTCGAGACGAAGGGGTAGGGCACCACGCCGCCGAAGAAGTCCTCGCGGCCGTGGATGCCCAGGGCCTGCGCGCGCTCGGTGCCGACCAGCGTATCGCTGGGCACGAGGTAGACCGGGCCCAGCGGCGCCTGGGCGAATTCCTCGGACACCGCGTAGCCCTTGAGGCGGGCCAGGCGGCGCACCACCTCCATGCGCGTCATCTGCTCATGGGCGCTGGCGTAGCCGCGCAGGCCCTGGGTGTAGGCCATGGCCGTGCCGGCACCGCGCGGGGCAGCAGGCCCAGCCGGGCAGGCCAGTGGCCCGGCCCGCTCGGCGGGCAGGGCGCTCATGGCGGCCAGGGGGGACGGGAGCAATGTCATCGGGCACCTCGTGCGGTCAAAGTGCCCCACTGTCGCCAAGGTGGCGCACGGTCTGCCATCCGCCGATCCCGTCATCGCGCGTCGGTGCCGGCCTACGCCCCGGCGCGCGACAATCGTGCGGTGACCGAATCCGACATCCTTTCCCTGCTGCGCCTGCCGGCCATCGCCGATGCCGAGGACAGTGCGCAAGCCCTGCGTCTGCAGCAACTGCTGGACGACAAGACCAAGCCGCCCGGATCCCTGGGCCGCATCGAGCAACTGGCCCAGCAACTGGGCCTGATCCTGGCCAGCGAGGCGCCCGTGCTGCAGGCGCCGCAGATGCTGGTGTGCGCGGCCGACCACGGTCTGGCGGCGCAAGGCGTGTCGGCCTTCCCGCAGGAAGTGACGCGCCAGATGGTGGAGAACTTCCTGGCCGGCGGCGCGGCCGTGAGCGTGCTGGCGCGCCAGCACGGCATCGCGCTGACGGTGGTCGATTGCGGCGTGGCGCACGATTTCGGCGGCGACCGGCCCGGCCTGCGCGTGCGCAAGGCGGCGCCCGGCACGGCCGATGCCTCGCTCGGCCCGGCCATGCGCGCGGCCGAGTGCGCCCAGGCCATCGCCCACGGCATGGACCTGGTGCGCGAGTTGCCCGGCAATGCACTGCTGCTGGGCGAGATGGGCATCGCCAACACCTCGGCCGCCACGCTGCTGACCGCCCGCCTGACCGGCCACGAGGTGGCGGCCTGCACCGGCTCGGGCACCGGCCTGGTCGGCCCGGCGCTGGCGCACAAGCTGCGCGTGCTGCAGTCCGTCTATCTGCGCCATGCCGATGCGCGCACGCCGCTGGCGGCGCTGGCGGCCTTCGGCGGCCTGGAGATCGCCACGCTGGTCGGCGTGCTGCTGCAGGGCGCGCGCGAACGCCGGGTGCTGGTGGTGGACGGCTTCATCACCACCGCGGCCGTGCTAGTGGCGCAGGCGCTGGCGCCGGCCGTGCGCGGCTACTGCGTGTTCTCGCACTTGTCGGGCGAGCGCGGCCACGCGATCGCGCTGGCGCACCTGGGCGTGCGGCCCCTGCTGGATCTGGGCCTGCGTCTGGGCGAAGGCTCGGGCGCTGCGCTGGCCTGGCCGTTGCTGCAGTCGGCCAGCCTGTTGTTGCGCGAAATGGCCAGTTTCGCGGGCGCAGGTGTGTCCAAGCGCGGCGAACTGGCCGTTTAGACTTTCCCGATGGCCCACGACGCTTCCCTGCAGACCTTGGCGGCGCTCGTGGTCGAGGCCAGCGACAACGCGGTCGTGGTCTGCGGCCCCGATCTGCGCACGCTGTACGTCAACCCCGGCTTCTGCCGGCTGATGGGCTACCAGCTCGAGGATCTGAAGGGCAAGCGCCCGGCCGACGTGCTGGCCGGCCCCTCGACCGATCTGCAGGCCCTGGCCGCCGCGCGCGATCCGGAGCGGCCCGCCAACTTCCGGCTCGAGCTGCTGCTGTACACGCGTGCCGGCCAGCCGCTGTGGGTGTCGATCACCAGCAACGTGGTGCGTGATGACCAGGGCAGCGTGCAGTACATCTGTTCGATGTTCTCGGACATCACGCTGACCAAGGTGCACGAAGTGCTGCAGCACCGCGTGCTCGACGCCATGGTGCACGAGCTGCCGGTGGCCGCGCTGATGGACCTGGTCTGCGAGGAGGTCGAGCGCATCGCGCCCGAGCTCTTCTGCACCGTGCTGGATGTGGACGATTTCGGCCGGCTGCATCCCCTGGCCGGCCCCAGCCTGCCGAGGGCACTGGGCGAGGCACTGGACGGTCTGCCGATCGGGCCGCAGACCGGCGGCGGCGGGGCGGCGGCCTGGACCGGCGCCGACGTGGAGGTCGTCGACATTGCGGCCGATCCGGCCTGGCAGGGCCTGCTGCACCTGGTGCTGCCGCAGGGCCTCAAGGCCTGCTGGGCCTGCCCGGTGCGGGCCAGCGACGGCACCGTGGTCGGCGTCTTCGGCCTGTACTTCGCCAGTTGCCGGGGGCCCAGCGCGTTCCACCGCAGCCTGGCCGGGATCTGCGTGCGCCTGTGCGCGCTGGCGCTGGAGCGCGAGCGCGCCCGGCTGCGCATGGAGCGCCTGGCCAGCGTCGACATGCTGACCGGCCTGGCCAACCGCATCGCGCTCAAGTCGCGCGCGACGCAGCTGCTCGAGGAGCTGGCCGGCAAGGGCGCGCCCATGGCCGTGCTGTGCCTCGACCTGGACCGCTTCCGGCTCGTCAACGAGACCCAGGGCCCGGACAGCGGCGACCAGCTGCTGCGCGAAACCGCGCGGCGGCTGATGGGCTGCGTGCGCAGCATCGACCTGACCGGCCGGCTCGGCGGCGACGAGTTCGCGGTCATCCTGCCGTCCTGTCCGGTGCGGCAGGCGGCGACCGCGGCCGAGCGGCTGCTCGCGGCGGTGGCGGCACCGCTGGTGCTGCCGGGTGCGACGCTGCAACCGACCGCCAGCATCGGCGTGGCCATGTTCCCCGATGACGGCACGGACGTGGACACCTTGCTGCACCACGCCGACATGGCGCGCACGCAGGCCAAGCTGGGCGGGCGCGGCGGCGCGCGCTTCTTCAACGAGGAGATGCAGCAGCGCACGCGCGAGCGCGTGGCGCTGGAGGCCGCGCTGCGCCTGGGCCTGCGCGACGGCGGCCTGCGCCTGCACTACCAGCCGCAGATCGACCGGCGCTCGGGCAGCCTGTACGGCGTGGAAGCACTGGCGCGCTGGTCGCACCCGCAGCTGGGCGAGATTCCGCCGGCGCGCTTCATCCCGCTCGCCGAGGAAGCCGGCCTGGTGGCCGAACTGGGCCGCTGGGCGCTGGGCGAGGCCTGCCGCCAGATGGCGCAGTGGCGGCGCGCGGGCATCCCGGTGCCGCGCGTGGCCGTGAACCTGTCCACGCGCAACTTCGAGGAAGAGGGGCTGGTGCCCATGGTGGCCGGCCTGCTGGACGCCCATGGCCTGGTGCCCGGCGACCTCACGCTGGAGATGACCGAGAGCATGCTGCTGGACGCCACGCCCAGCGTGCTGGCCGCGCTGCAGGCGCTGCGCGCCATGGGCGTGCACCTGTCGCTGGACGACTTCGGCACCGGCTACTCCAGCCTGAGCTACCTGCACCGCCTGCCGATCCACGAGCTCAAGCTCGACCAGAGCTTCGTGCGCGACCTGGCGGACAACGCCACCGCGCGTGCGCTGACCAACACCATCCTGCGCATCGGCGACAGCCTGAAGCTCACGGTGGTGGCCGAGGGCGTGGAGAACACGTTGCAGGCGCAGCTGCTGGCCGAGCGCGGCAGCACCATCGTGCAGGGCTACCTGTACGGCCGGCCCATGCCGGCGCAGGCGCTGGCCGACTGGATCGCGGGCAAGCCGCAGCAGTAGGGCTCAGGGCGCGACGGTCTTGGGTTCGTAATCGCACCACGGCGCCACGCTGCAGCGCCAGCATTGGGGCTTGCGCGCCTGGCACACGTAGCGGCCGTGCAGGATCAGCCAGTGGTGCGCGTCGACTAGGTAGCGCGGCGGCACGCGCGCGAGCAGGCCTTGCTCGACCTTGTCCGGGGTCTTGCCCGGCGCGAGGCCCGTGCGGTTGGCGACGCGGAAGATGTGCGTGTCCACGGCCATGGTCGGTTCGCCGAAGGCCACGTTGAGCACCACGTTGGCGGTCTTGCGGCCCACGCCGGGCAGGGCCTGCAGCGCCTCGCGCGTGCGCGGCACCTCGCCGCCATGGCGTTCGACCAGGATCTGGCAGGTGGCCAGCAGGTTCTTCGCCTTGGTGCGGTACAGGCCGATGGTGCGGATGTAGCTCTCCAGACCCTCCAGGCCCAGCGCCAGGATCTTTTGCGGCGTGTTGGCCACGGGGTAGAGCCGGCGCGTGGCCTTGTTCACGCCCACGTCGGTGGCCTGGGCCGACAGCAGCACGGCGGCCAGCAGCTCGAACACGCTGGTGTATTCGAGCTCCGTGACGGGTGTCGGGTTCGCTTGCTGCAGTGTGGCGAAGAACTGCGCGATGTCGTCGGATGTCATGGCGCGGCAGTGTAGGAGCACGGCCGCGTGCCCGCGGGGTGCCCTCCTACAATGGCCGGCTTGCCAGGAGACTGCCCCGCCATGCATTTCGACTTCGCCAACCCCTATCCCTCCGTGCGCACGCCGGTGTTCGCACGCAATGTCTGCAGCACGTCGCATCCGCTGGCCGCGCAGGCCGGCCTGCGCATGCTGCAGCAGGGCGGCAACGCGGTCGACGCCGCGGTCGCTGCGGCCGCGGTGATGACCATCGTCGAGCCGGTCAGCAACGGCCTGGGATCGGACGCCTTCTGCATCCTGTGGGACGGCCGGCAGCTGCACGGCCTCAACGCCTCGGGCCGCGCGCCGGCCAGCTGGTCGCCGGGCTATTTCCAGGCCAAGTACGGGAAGGACGCGGCCCATCCGCCCAAGCGCGGCCTGGACTCCGTCACCGTGCCGGGTGCCGTGAGCGCCTGGGCGGCACTGTCCGAACGATTCGGCAAGCTGCCCTTCGCCGACCTCATCGCGCCGGCCATCGACATCGCCGAGCGCGGCTACCTGCTGCCCGTGGTGGTGCAGCAGAAATGGGAAGCCGCGACCGAGGAACTGCGCAGCCAGCCCGGCTTCGCCGACGCCTTCCTGCCCTGGGGCCGGGCGCCGCGCGTGGGCGAGCTGTTCCAGTTCAAGGCCGCGGCGCGCGGCTTGCGCGCGATTGCGCAAACGCGTGGCGCAGCCTTCTACGGCGGCGAGATCGCGGCCGCCATCGCCAGATTCTCGGCCGCGCACGGCGGCAGCCTCACGGCGCAGGATTTCGCGGCCTACCAGCCCGAGTGGGTGACGCCGCTCGCGCGCAACTACCGCGGCCACACGCTGCACGAGATCCCTCCCAACGGGCAGGGCATCGCGGCGCTCATCGCGCTCGGCATCCTCGAGAAGTTCGACATCGCCGGCATGGAAGTGGACGGCGTGGATTCGCAGCACGTGCAGATCGAGGCCATGAAGCTGGCCTTCGCCGACGTCTACCGCTACGTGGGCGAGCCCGGCAGCATGGAGGTCACGGCCGAGCAGCTGCTGGACGACGCTTACCTGAGCGAGCGCGCCAAGCTGATCGACCTGGGCCGCGCGCAGGACTTCGGCGCCGGTAACCCGGTCAAGGGTGGCACCATCTACCTGACCGCGGCCGACGAGAACGGCATGATGGTCAGCTTCATCCAGAGCAACTACATGGGCTTCGGCTCGGGCGCGGTGGAGCCGGACTTCGGCATCAGCCTGCAGAACCGCGGCCACGGCTTCGCGCTGGCGCCGGGCCACAACCAGGTGGCGCCGGGCAAACGGCCGTTCCACACCATCATCCCCGCCTTCCTGACCAAGGACGGCGAGCCGGTCATGAGCTTCGGCGTGATGGGCGCCAACATGCAGCCCCAGGGCCATGTGCAGACCCTGGTGCGCATGCTGGACTACGGCCAGAACCCGCAGGCCGCCTGCGATGCGCCGCGCTGGCGCTACAACGCCGGCCTGGAGCTCAACGTCGAGTCCGCCATGCGCAGTGCCACCATCGAAGGCCTGGCCGCCCGCGGCCACCGCATGGAGGTGATCCAGGACTCCTACCAGGACTTCGGCGCCGGCCAGTTCATCTGGCGCGCCGGCGATCCCAAGGTCGAGGGCTACGTGGCTGCCAGCGATGCGCGCCGCGACGGCCTGGCCGCGGGCTTCTGATACCCACGAAAGACACGCATGCAATTCGCCGACCGTCTCCAGAACGTCGAAACCTCCGCCATCCGCGAGCTGTTCAAGCTGCTGGGCAAGCCCGGCATCATCAGCTTCGCCGGCGGCTTTCCCGACCCCTCGCTGTTCGATGTCGAAGGCATCCGCGAAGCCACGGCCGCCGTGCTGCGCGACACCCCTGGCCCGGTGCTGCAGTACGGCGCCACCGAGGGCTATGGTCCGGCGCGCGAGCAACTGGCCCGCTTCATGGCCGGCAAGGGCGTGCAGGTCGCGCCCGAGGGCCTGATCGTGACCACGGGCAGCCAGCAGGCGCTGGATCTGATCGGCAAGACCATGATCTCGCCCGGCGACAAGGTCATCGTCGAGGCGCCGACCTTCCTGGCCACGATCCAGTGCTTCCGCCTGTATGGCGCCCACGTGATCGGCGCGCCCATCGATGCCGACGGCGTGCTGGTCGAGCCGCTCGAGCGCCTGATCGCGGAGCACCGCCCCAAGCTGGTTTATCTGATCCCGAACTTCGGCAACCCGCATGGCGCCATGCTGAGCCTGGAGCGCCGCCGCCGCATCCTGGAGATTGCCGCGCGCACCGGCACGCTGGTGGTCGAGGACGACCCCTATGGCGAGCTGTACTTCGACCAGCCCGCGCCGCCCTCGCTGCTGGCGCTGTCCGCGCAGGTGCCGGGCAGCCGCGAATGGCTCGCGCACTGCGGCTCCATGAGCAAGATCCTGTCGCCCGGTCTGCGCGTGGGCTGGCTCATCGCCCAGCCGGCGCTGCTGGCCAACGCGACCATGTGCAAGCAGTTCAGCGATGCCCACACCTCCAACCTCACCCAGGCCACGGCCGCGCACTATCTGACGCTGAACCGCCTGGAAGGCGCGCTGGACCAGGTGCGCAAGGTCTACGCCGAGCGCGCGCGCGTGATGGCCGCGCGCCTGCGCGCCGAATTGGGCGACGCGATCACCTTCGATGCGCCCAAGGGCGGCATGTTCTTCTGGGCCCGGCTGACCGGCGGCCGCGACGCGAGCGCGTTCGCGCAGCGCGCGATCGAGAAGCTCGTGGCCTTCGTGCCCGGCGCGCCGTTCTTCGCGCACGACCCCGACCTGTCCACGCTGCGGCTGAGCTTTGCCACGGCCGACGTGGCGAAGATCGAGGAAGGCATCGCGCGGCTGGGCCAGGCCCTGTGATGAAGGGCGGTGGTGGCGGTCTGGTCTATTCGACCGAGGCCGGCCGCATGTGCCCGGCCTGCCGCCAGCCCGTGGCGCAGTGCGTCTGCAAGAAAGCGTCCGCTGCGCCGCAGGGCGATGGCACGGTGCGCGTGCGCCTGGAAACCAAGGGCCGCAAGGGCAAGGGCGTGACCGTGGTGTGGGGTGTCCCCGTCGACGAGGATGGCCTGCAGAAACTGGGCAAGCAGCTCAAGGCCGCCTGTGGCACGGGCGGCACGGTCAAGGACGGCCAGATCGAGGTGCAGGGCGACCACGTCAGCCAGGTCATGGAAGCCCTGCGCAAGCAGGGCTACCAGGTCAAGCGCGCTGGCGCTTAGGCGCCTGCAGCCTCCTCGGCCAGCGCTTGTCGCACGGCCGGCCGTTGCGCCATGCGCTCCATGTGGTCGCGCGTGGCCGGCAGGCCGGCCAGGTCCACGCCGTCGCCTTCCAGCCAGCCGGCGATCGTGAACAGGTAGGCGTCGGCCACGGAGTACTGTGCGCCCATGACCCAGGGGCCGCGCAGCATCTGCGCCTCGATGAGCTCGAAGCACTCGCGCATGTTGGAGGCGACCTTGCGCTGCATGGATTCGTGGGCCGACTTGTCGTCGGCCCAGCGCGCGCCGCGGAAGCGGTGGGCATGGGCCACGTGCACGGTCGAGCACAGGTAGCTGTTGAAGGCCTGCAGCTCGGCGAACGCAAAGGCGTCGTCCAGCGGTGCGAGGCGGGCTTGCGGTGCGCTTTGGGCGATGAAGGCGAGGATGGCAGGCGTTTCCGTCAGCGCGCCGCGTTCGGTGACGAGGGCCGGCACCCGGCCCTTGGGGTTGATCGCCAGGTAGGCGGGCTGGCGCTGTTCGCCCTCGGCGAAGTTCAGCCGCTGGGTGCGGTAGGGCAGGCCGCTTTCCGCCAGGGCGATGTGGGAAGCGCGTGCGCAGGTCTTGGGGGCGTAGTAGAGCGTCAGCATGGTGGATGTCTCGTCATGGGAACGGGCGCGAGTGTAGGCGGCGACCTGCAGGCAGCCTTGTCCTACAGGCTGGCGGGCGTTCGGGGTGCGGACGGCGCCGGTGCCGTCCGGCGCGCCGGCGGCTGTACCGTTCCTAGACTTCGGAACATCGTCAGCCAGAACACGAGAGGTTCACCATGTCTGTGCAATACCGCAACGAACGCTTCCAGCGCAGCCGGCCCTTCGCGTACTTCGGGCTGGTCTGCGCCCTGGCCGTGGGCGCTGCCAGCGCCCAGGTCGCGACGTCGACCCAGACGGGCATCGACAACTCCGGCAGCTACGAGCGTGAACGCGCCGCCTGCCTGAGCGGGGCCACGCCGCAGGCGCAGGACACCTGCCTGCGCGAGGCCGCCAACGCCCAGGCCGACAAGCGCAAAGGCGAGCTGCAGACGCAGGGCCAGGACCAATTGACGGCCAATGCCATGCGCCGCTGCGACGCGCTGGGCGGCGAAGACCATGCCGCCTGCACGGCGCGCGTCCTGGGCTACGGCAACCAGAGCGGCAGCGTGGGCGGCGGCGGCGTGATCCGCGAGGTCGAGACGGTGGTCGTGCCGCCCGGCCAGACCGAAGTGACCATCGAGCCCAAGACCGAGAACCCGGTGCTGGTGGTGCCGCGCTGAGGCGCGGCCGCGCTCAGCGTGCGGCGCGCACGCGGCGGTCGTCGCGGGCCTGTGCGAGCAGGGGTGCCACGGCCTCGGGCGCAAGGCCGTACTGGTCGGCAAACACCGCTTCGCTGAGCCCGCCCAACTCGAACGCGCGCAGCAGGGCCTCGCGCCGGGCGATGTCGGCGGCCTGGTCCTGGTCCGCGGCGTCCAGCAGAGCGGCCAGCGTGTCGGGATTCACCTTGGCTGTGGCCGCATAGCCGGCGCGGTCCAGCCCGCTCTGCACGAACAGTTCGCGCACGCGCGCACGCAGCGCAGGCTGCAAATCTTCCTTGCTGCGGGCCTGGCGGCGCTTGAACAGCTCGACCAGGGCATGGTGCTGGTGGTCCAGCGCCAGCGGCGCGACGGGATGGCCGTCCAGGTCGTGGCGCTGGTCGCCACGCGCCAGGCTCTCGAGATAGCGCGATGAACGCGCGTGCTGGCCCAGCGCCTCCTTCAGTGCGGCAGGGTCGAACAGGCCCGCATGGCGCTCCATGAGGTCCTGGAAAGTGCCGAGCTTGAGCGGGCGGAAGCGCGCACCGAACAGCGCCGGGTGCAGTTCGGCCAGCTGCTCCAGCAGCGGGTGGACCGGACGGCCCTGCGGGCGCTGCTGCTGGCCTTTGCGGCCGGGCTGGCGGCGACGCTTGCGTTGCTGCGAGGGTGCGTCGGCGGGGGCCGAAGAGGTGGTGGAGGCGTCAGTCATTGCGGGGGCGATTGTAGGAAGCCGGCCGTTGTCACAACCGTTTGCAAATTTCTGGGTCGGAACGTGCATACGTCACGTTGCGTGCGTGCCCATGTCACGCGGTGTTCATCGGGTGCTCCTTACACTTTCGTTGCCCGAACGCAACAGGAGCCGCGCCATGCCATCCCCCCACGACGCCCCGCCTTCCGCCCCGTCCTTCGCCGCCTTCGCACGGCATGAAGGCCAGCAGTTCATGCAGCGCCTGGCAGGCCGTGGCGTGGTCCGGTCGGACGCCGCGCCGCAGGCTCCGGAGGCCGCCGACGGCCAGGGCGACTGGCCCGACCTGGACCAGCGCGTGCGCGCCGTCGGAGAGTGGTGAGCGCCTGCATCAGCCCTGGTGCACCTGCGCCAGGATCTCGTAGGACCGCACACGGGCCGCGTGGTCGAAGATCTGCGTGGCGACCATCAACTCGTCCGCGCCCGTGCGGGCAATGAATTCCTTCAACTGGCGACGCACCGTGTCCGGTGAACCGATCGCCGCCGCACTCATGGTCTGGGCCAGGATGGCCTGCTCGGGCCCCGTGAGTTGCTCCAGATAACCCGGCTTGGGCGGCTGCAGCCGCGACGGCCGGCCGCTGCGCAGGTTGACGAAGGCCTGCTGCATGGAACTGGCGAGCAGCTGCGCTTCTTCGTCGGTGTCGGCGGCGAACACCCCCATCCCCAGCATCACGTGCGGCTTGGCCAGTTGGGCCGAAGGCTTGAAGCGCGCGCGGTAGATCGCGATGGCGTCCATCATCGCGGCCGGCGCGAAGTGCGAGGCGAAGGCGTAGGGCAGGCCCAGCTCCGCGGCCAGCTGGGCCCCGAACAGGCTGGAGCCCAGGATCCAGATCGGCACCTGCAGCCCGGTGCCCGGGATCGCCTGGATGCGCGCATGGGCGGCCTGGGGCGAGAGGTAGTGCATGAGCTCCACCACGTCCTGCGGAAACTGGTCGGGCGACTCGAAGGCATCGCGGCGCAGCGCGCGCGCCGTGGCCTGGTCCGAGCCCGGCGCGCGGCCCAGGCCCAGGTCGATGCGGCCGGGAAACAGCGACTCCAGCGTGCCGAACTGCTCGGCGATCACGAGCGGCGAGTGGTTGGGCAGCATGATGCCGCCCGCGCCCACACGGATGGTCTTGGTGCCGCCCGCCACATGGGCGATGACGACCGAGGTCGCGGCGCTGGCGATGCCGGGCATGCCATGGTGCTCGGCCAGCCAGAAGCGCTGGTAGCCCAGGCGCTCGGCGTGCTGCGCCAGGTCGCGGCTGTTGTGGAAGGCCTGGGCGGCGTCGCCGCCTTCCACGATGGGGCAGAGGTCGAGTACGGAAAGTGCGGTCATGGCCGGCGATGCTAGCCAGACCCGCGAAACCGTGCTGGCGTGGTGCTTCAGGCACCCAGCCGGGCGGCCAGGTCATTGAAGTCGCGGCAGTGCAGGTCGTTGCCAGGCTGTGGCGACACGTCCTTGGGCTGGTCCGCACCGAATTCCAGCGGACGCTCGATGTAGGCCGTCTGCAGGCCGCAGGCGCGCGCGGCGGCCAGGTCGCTGTGGTGCGCGGCCACCAGCATGACCTCGCCGGGCGGCAGGTCGAACACACGCGCCACGCCGAGGTAGGTGGCCGGGTCCGGCTTGTAGGCCCGGAACACCTCGGCCGACAGGATGCAGTCCCAGGGCAGGCCGGCGCGCTTGGCCATGTTGGTCAGGAGGCCGATGTTGCCGTTGGACAGCGTGCAGATGGTGTAGTGCCGCTTCAGGCGCGCCAGGCCGTTCAGCACGTCGGGCCAGGGGTCCAGCCGGTGCCAGGCCTTGTTGAGCTGCCGCCGTGCGTCCTCCGGCATGGCCTGCAGGCCGAAGCGCGGCAGGATCTCGTCCAGGATCAGGCGGTGCAGGTCGTCGATCAGCGTCCAGCCCAGCGCGCCCGAGCGCACGCGTTCCATGGCCGGCTGGTAGCCGGCACGCCAGGCCCGCGCGAAAGCCGCGCCATCGACCTGCGGATGCAGCGCGCGGATCTCGCGGGCGATGCTGCCGTGCCAGTCGACCACCGTGCCGAAGGTGTCAAAGGCCAGCACGGCGGGTGGCTGTGGCATGCGCAGTCTCCTTTTCGTTCGTGCTTTACATCCCATTCATGACCAAATGTTTCAAGCCGGTGTATCGTTGCGCGCTGGCCGCGGGCATCGCATTTGCTTGTGGTCCGGGAACCCCGCCATTGTGTCTGGTTTGCAAAGCTGGTACGTCGCGGGCCGTGGATGGGAACTCACCGGAGCCGGCCCGATCCACCGTGGCGCCCTCGCTGCCATGCCCGATCCGGCCGTTCCGGTTTCGAGAGCACGCCGTCCCCCACAGGTCTCTTCCATGCCGATTCTGAAACCTTTCTTGCGTCCCCGTGACCTGTGCCTGCCGCTGCTGTTGGCACTGCTGGCCGCCGCCGGCTGTTCGCGCGGCACGGGCGAGAGCAAGGCCGCTGCACCGGCCGCCGCACCCCAGGCCAAGGACGTGGGCGTGGTGACGCTCAAGACCGAGCGCATGCCGGTCACGACCGAACTGGCCGGCCGCACCGTGGCACCCGTGATCGCGCAGATCCGGCCGCAGGTCGGTGGCATCGTGCAGCAGCGCCTGTTCACCGAAGGCTCGAACGTCAAGGCCGGCCAGGTGCTCTACCAACTGGACCCGGCCAGCTTCGAGGCCACGGCCGCGAGCGCGCGCGCGGCCGTGCGCCGCGCCGAGACCACGCTGGCCACGGCCCGCAGCGTGGCCAGGCGCAATGCCGAGCTCGTCAAGATCGACGCCATCAGCCAGCAGGTCAACGAGCAGACCCAGGCCGCCGCCGAGCAGGCCGAGGCCGATGTGGCCGTGGCGCGCGCGGCCGAGCAGACCGCCCGCATCAACCTCGCGCGCACGCGCATCGTCGCGCCCATCAGCGGCTGGATCGAGCTGTCCAGCGTGACGGCCGGCGCGCTGGTCACGGCCGACCAGGCCACGCCGCTGACCACGATCCAGCAGCTCGATCCGATCAACGTGCACGTGACGCAGTCCAGCGCCGAGCTGCTGCGCTTGAAGCGCGAACTGGCCAGCGGCCGCCTGTCGCGCGGCCGCGCCGACGAGGCGCCGATCCGCGTGCTGCTGGAGGACGGCAGCGTCTACCCCCATGCCGGCAGGCTGACCTTCGCCGGCGTGACCGTGGATGCCGGCACCGGCAGCGTGACGCTGCGCGCGGTGGTGCCCAACCCCGACCGCATGCTGATGCCCGGCATGTACGTGCGCGCCGTGCTCGAGGAGGGCGTGGCCGAGGACGCGCTGCTGGTGCCGCAGCAGGCCGTGACGCGCGCGCCGGATGGCAGCGCCTCGGCGCTCGTGGTGGGGCCGGACGACAAGCTGGTCAAGCGCCCCGTGACGGTCGGCCGCGCCGTGGCCAACCGCTGGCAGGTGCTCGATGGCCTGCAGGCCGGCGACCGCGTGCTGGTCGAGGGCTCGCAGCGCGCGCGCGCCGGCGACCTGGTGCGTGCCAGCGAGGTGACGCCCAAGGCCGGCACCGGTGCGCCGGCGCCGGTCAACGGCAAGGGCGGTCCCGGACCGGGCCCGGTGGCCAGCGCCAGCCCGCTGGTCGACGCCAAGATCGTGCGCTGAGCGCCGGGAGACCCGTCCATGGCGCAGTTCTTCATCGAGCGCCCCATCTTCGCGTGGGTGCTGTCCATCATCGTGATGCTCGCGGGTCTGCTGTCGATCCGCACGCTGCCGCTCGAGCAATACCCCGACATCGCGCCGCCGCGCGTGTCCGTGGGTTCCACCTACACGGGCGCCTCGGCCAAGACGGTCGAGGACTCGGTGACCCAGATCATCGAGCAGCAGATGAAGGGCCTGGACAACCTGCTCTACATGCAGAGCAGCAGCAACTCCTCGGGCCAGTCGCGCATCACGCTGACCTTCGCGCCCGGCACCGACATCGACGTGGCCCAGATGCAGGTGCAGAACAAGATGCAGCCCGCCATGTCGCGGCTGCCGCAGCAGGTGCAAAGCCGCGGCGTGTTCGTGACCAAGGGCGGCAACGACTTCCTGATGGTCATCGCCTTCTACTCGGGCGACGGCAGCGCTTCGGCCGTGGACGTGGGCGACTACATCACGAGCAACCTCGTGGACGTGATCAGCCGCGTCGATGGCGTGGGCGACGTGCAGGTGCTGGGCACGGGCTACGCGATGCGCATCTGGCTGGACCCGGACAAGCTGCGCAAGTACGCGCTGATGCCGTCGGACATCAACAGCGCGCTGCAGGCGCAGAACGCCCAGGTCTCGGCTGGCCAGCTCGGCGCACTGCCGGCCGTGGCCGAGCAGCAGCTCACGGCCACCATCACCGCGCGCAGCAAGCTGGAGACGCCCGAGCAGTTCGGCAACGTGGTGCTGCGCGTGACGCCGGACGGCGCCGTCGTGCGCCTGAAGGACGTGGCCCGGCTCGAACTCGGCGCCGAGAACCTGACGGTGCGCTCCATCCTGCGCGGCCGCCCGGGCGCCGGCATGGGCATCGTGCTGGCCGATGGTGCCAACGCCGTCAAGGTGGCCGAGGCCGTCAACGCCAAGATTGCCGAGCTGCAGCCGTTCTTCCCGAACCAGCTCGAGAGCTTCGTGACCTACGACACCACGCCCTTCGTGAGTGCATCCATCGAGGAGGTCGTCAAGGCCTTGTTCGAAGCCGTGCTGCTGGTCGTGATCGTCATGTACGTGTTCCTGCAGAACTTCCGCGCCACCTTGATTCCGGCGATCACGGTGCCCGTGGTGCTGCTGGGCACCTTCGGCGTGCTGTCGGCGGCCGGCTATTCGATCAACACGCTGACCATGTTCGCCATGGTGCTGGCCATCGGCCTCCTGGTGGACGATGCCATCGTGGTGGTGGAGAACGTCGAGCGCGTGATGAGCGACGAAGGCCTCTCGCCCAAGGAGGCCACCAAGAAATCCATGGCCGAAATCACGCCGGCACTGATCGGCATCGCGCTGGTGCTGTCGGCCGTGTTCATTCCCATGGCCTTCTTCGGCGGCTCCACGGGCGTGATCTACCGCCAGTTCTCCATCACCATCGTCTCGTCCATGGTGCTGTCGGTGCTGGTGGCGCTGTCGCTCACGCCCGCGCTGTGCGCCACGCTGCTCAAGCCCATTCCCAAGGGCGCGCACAGCCCGCACGGCGCGGCGCCGCGGCGCGGGCCGCTGGGCTGGGTGGACCGCTTCTTCGTCAAGTTCAACCATGGCTTCGACCGCAGCGCCGGTGCCTACCAGGGCGCGGTGGGCGGGATCCTCAAACGCGGCAAGCGCAGCCTGGTCGTCTATGCGCTGATCCTGGCCGGCGTGACGGTGCTGTTCATGCGCCTGCCCACGGCCTTTCTGCCCGACGAGGACCAGGGCTTCGTGACCGTGCAGATGAACCTGCCGCCCGGCGCGTCCAACGCCCGGCTGCAACCCGTCGTGAACCAGGTGCAGGAGTACTTCGCCCAGCAGCCCGAGGTGGTCAGCGTGAACGTGCTGACCGGCCAGAACGGCGATCAGAGCTCGGCACGCGCCTTCGTCAAGCTCAAGGAGTGGGACGAGCGCACCGAGGCTTCGGCCTCGGCCGCTGCGATCGCGGCGCGGGCCGGCCGCGAACTCGGCAAGATCCGCGACGCGCGCATCATCGTGCAACTGCCGCCGGCGGTGCGCGGCCTGGGCGCGGCCTCGGGCTTCAACTTCTTCTTGAAGGACATCAACGGCCTGGGCCATGACGCGCTGGTGGCCGCGCAGCGCAAGACCCTGGAGCTGCTGCAGGCCCGGCCCGAACTGCGCAACGTGCGCATGAACGGCCTGGAAGACACGCCAGAGTTCCGCATCGACATCGACGACGCGCGCGCCGGCGCATTGAGCCTGGCCACCAGTGCCGTGGACAGCACGCTGTCCACGGCCATGGGCGGCACCTATGTCAACGACTTCCTGAACAACGGCCGCGTCAAGCGCGTCTACATGCAGGGCGACACGGCCTTCCGCATGCTGCCGTCCGACATCGAGCGCTGGAGCGTGCGCAACAGCCTGGGCCAGATGGTGCCCTTCCATGCCTTCTCGAGCTCGCGCTGGAGCTATGGCTCGCCGCAGCTGGCGCGCTACAACGGCGCACCCGCCTACGAGTTCACGGGCGACGCCGCGCCAGGCGTCAGTTCGGGTGCCGCCATGGCGATCGTGGAAGAGATCATGCGCGAGATGCCGGCCGGCATCGACTACGAGTGGACCGGCGCCTCCTACCAGGAGCGGCTGTCGGGCGCCCAGGCGCCGTTGCTCTACGCCATCTCCATCCTGTTCGTCTTCCTGTGCCTGGCGGCGCTGTACGAGAGCTGGTCCGTGCCGTTCTCGGTGATCCTGGTGGTGCCGCTGGGCATCATCGGCGCGCTGCTGTTCACGAGCATGCGCGGGCTGACCAACGACGTGTACTTCCAGGTCGGGCTGCTGACCACGGTGGGCCTGTCGTCCAAGAACGCGATCCTGATCGTGGAATTCGCCAAGCAATTGCAGGAGCAGGGGCGCAGCGTGTTCGACGCCACCATGGAGGCGGTGCGTCTGCGCTTGCGGCCCATCCTGATGACCTCGCTGGCCTTCGGTTTCGGCGTGCTGCCGCTGGCCATCGGCACTGGTGCCGGCGCTGGCGGCCGCGTGGCCATCGGGACCGCCGTCCTGGGCGGCATGGCCATCGGCACGGCGCTGGGTATCTTCTTCGTGCCGCTGTTCTTCGTGCTGATCCGCGGCTGGCTGGAACGGCGTGGCCAGCGCAAGCAGGCGGCCGAGCCGCCGCAGCTGGCCGAACAGGGAGGCCGCTGACATGCGCCGTGCACTGATTCCCCTGGCCGTCGTGGCCGCTCTGTCCGGCTGCGCCAACCTGGCACCACGCTACGAGCAGCCCGCCGCCCCCATACCGCAGGCCTGGCCGGCCGACGGCCAGGCCGCGCCGCAGCCGCTGGCGGGCTGGCAGGAGTTCTTCGTGGACGAGCGCCTGCGCGGCGTGCTGGCGCTCGCGCTGGACAACAACCGTGACCTGCGCTCCGCGGCGCTCAGCATCGAGCGCGCGCGGGCGCTGTACGGCGTGAGCAGCGCCGCCACCTTGCCATCGGTCGATCTGGGCGCGGCTGCCAGCCGGGCGCGCACGCCGGCGGCGCTGACCACGAGCGGCAACGCCAGCATCGCCGACCGCTTCAGCACCAACTTCGGCCTCACGTCGTACGAGCTGGATTTCTTCGGCCGCGTGCGCAACCTGTCCGATTCGGCGCTCGAGGAGTTCTTGCGCACCGAGGACGCGCGCCGCAGCGCGCAGATCAGCCTGGTGGCTTCGGTCGCCCAGGCCTGGCTGCAGCTGGCGACCGACCAGCAGCGGCTGCGTCTCGCGCGCGAGACGCTGCAAAGCCAGCAGCGCTCCTACGACCTGATCCGCCAGGCCCATGCGTTGGGCGCGCAGTCCGGCGTGGCGCTGGCGCAGGCCCAGACCACCGTGGAGTCCGCGCGCGGCCAGGTGGCGGCTTTCGACACCTTGGTCGAGCAGGGCCGCAATGCGCTGGCGCTGCTGGCCGGCACGCAGCTGCCGGCTGCGCTGCTGCCAGGCGAGGGGGCCGTCGCGGTCGCATCCTTGCCCACGCCGCCGGCCGACCTGCCGTCCAGCGTGCTGCAGCAGCGGCCCGACGTGCTGGCGGCCGAGCACGCACTGCGCGCGGCCCACCACGACATCGGCGTCGCGCGCGCCGCGCTGTACCCGCGCATCACGCTGACCGGTTCGGCCGGCGTGGCCAGCCCCAGCCTGTCCAGCCTGTTCGAAGGCGGCAGCCGGGCCTGGAGCTTCGGTCCCTCGATCAGCCTGCCGCTGTTCGACAACGGCGCGCGCCGCAACCAGCTGCGCGCCACCGAAGTGCAGCGCGACATCGTGCTGTCCAGCTACGAGAAGACGCTGCAGACGGCCTTCCGCGAAGTGTCCGATGCGCTGGCCGAGCGCCGCACGCTGGCCGAGCGACTGGAGGCCCAGCGCGCCCTGGTCGCAGCCACGACGCGCAGCTTCGAGCTGGCCCAGGCCTTGTTCAAGGGCGGTGGCGGCAGCTACCTGGAGGTGCTGGACGCGCAGCGCGCGCTCTACGCCGCGCAGCAGACGCTGATCGGCCTGCAACTGACCGACCAGGCCAACCGCGTCACGCTCTACAAGGTGCTGGGCGGCGGCTGGCAGGCCCAGGCCGCTGCGCCGGCCGCGACAACGGGCTGAGGGGGCCAGGGGCAGAATCGGCGCCGCCGGCGGCCAGTGGGGCCGCCTTCTTCAGGAGACCGATTCCATGATCCAGGTGCTGGCCATCATCACCACCCACCCCGGCAAACGCGGCGACGTGCTGGCCGCCTTCCACGAAAACCGTGCCGCCGTGCTGGCCGAGGACGGCTGCCTCGAGTACGGCGCCGTGGTCGACGCCGCCAACCTGCCGCCCGGCTGGGCGACCTTCGGACCGGACACCTTCGTCGTCGTCGAGAAGTGGGCCAGCTTCGACGCGCTCAAGGCCCATGCCAAGGCGCCGCACATGGCGGCCTATGGCGCCAAGACCAAGGAATGGGTGGCGAACCGGGCCATCCACGTGATGGAGCCGGTCTGAACAACGGGGCCGCGGCCCCCGTTCTTCATTCCATGGCCCAGCCGTGGCTCACGATCAGCGACTGGCCCGTCAGCGCATTGCTCGGGAAGGCCGCGAACAGCAGCGCCACCTCGGCCACGTCGGCCACGGTCGTGAACTCGCCGTCCACGGTGTCCTTGAGCATGACCTTCTTGATCACGTCCTCCTCGCTGATCTTGAGCGTGGCGGCCTGCTCGGGGATCTGCTTGTCCACCAGAGGCGTGCGCACGAAGCCCGGGCAGATCACGTTGGCCCGCACGTTGTGCGGGCCGCCTTCCTTGGCCAGCACGCGGGCCAGACCCAGAAGGCCGTGCTTGGCCGTGACATAGGGCGCCTTCAGCACCGAGGCCAGCTTGGAGTGCACCGAGCCCATCAGGATGATGGAGCCACTGTTCTGCTTGTACATGAGCGGCAGCACGGCCTTGGTGGTCAGGAAGGCGCCGTCCAGGTGGATCGCCAGCATCTTCTTCCACTCGGCGAACGGGAATTCCTCGACCGGGTGCACGATCTGGATGCCGGCGTTGCTGACCAGCACGTCCACCGTGCCCCAGGCCGCCACGACCTCGGCCACGCCGGCGTTGACCTGCTCCTCGCTGGTCACGTCCATGGCCACGCCCATGGCCTGGTGGCCCGCCGCGCGCAGCTCGGCCGCCGTGGCGTCGGCGGCGGCCTTGTTCATGTCGGCGATGGCCACGCGCGCGCCTTCGCGCGCGTAGGTGCAGGCGATTTCCTTGCCGATGCCGCTGGCGGCGCCGGTGACGAGCGTGACTTTGTCCTTGAGTTTCATGGCAGGTCCTTTCGGGGAGCGGGGGGAAGCATTCAGCGGCCGGCCGGCCGCGGGACGAGGTCGAGCACCGTGATGCCGGCCTTCTTGCGCGGGCGCTCGCGCCAGCGCGGATCGGCGAAGCTGGCCTGCACGTCGGCGCGGCCGGCAGCCCAGTGGTCGGCCACGGTCTGGCGCGAGAACTCGTAGTCCTTGGACTGGCCGGCGTGGCTCTTGCTGCGGTGGATCAGGTGCATGACGGTGACGGCATTGCAGTTGCCGGCGTTCAGCAGGGCCTTGAGGTCCGGGTCGTCCTGCCATGCCGCGGGCAGCTTGTCGGCCAGGCGCTGCGCGGCCTCGGCCAGGCGCTGCTGCGCGGCCACGAGGTCGGTGTTCATGCGCGTGCGGCTCGCGTACTGGATGTCCTTGGCACGCTCGGCCACCTCGTCCAGGTTGCGCGGCAGCGCGCCGCGCGCGCTGAACAGGTCGACCTGGAACACCAGCATGTCCTGCACGGAGGGCTGGTCGATCACGTACTGCAACGGCGTGTTGGACACCACGCCGCCATCCCAGTACCACTTGCCGTCCACGGGCACGGGCGCGAAGCCTGGCGGCAGCGCGCCGCTGGCCATCACGTGCTCCGGACCGATGGGCTGGGTACAGGTCGGGTCGGCGGAATCGAAGTAGACCGAGTTGCCGGTCTCCAGCTCCACCGCGCCGACCGACAGCCGCACCTTGCCGCGGCAGTGTGCGTCGTTGATGCGGTCGAAATCGACCAGGCGTTCCAGCGTGCTCTTGAGCGGTGCCGTGTCGTACCAGCTCAGCGCCGCCACGGTGCCGGCCGGCTGCAGCGGCGCTGGCGGAATGCGCGGCATGAAGAAGCCCGGCACGCCGAAGCTGGCGACCAGCGCGGCGCTGGTGGTGTTGAACAGGCTGCGCGCCTCGTCGCCATAACGGGCCGGCAGCGCCGGCAGCGGCAGGCCCGACGAAACCTGGGCCCAGAACGTGCGCAACTGGTCGACGCGACGCTCGGGCGGGTTGCCGGCGATCAGCGCGGCGTTGATCGCGCCGATGGAGACGCCGGCCACCCAGTCGGGCGCCACCCCGCGTTCCGCGAGCGCCTCGTACACGCCGGCCTGGTAGGCGCCGAGGGCGCCGCCGCCCTGCAGCACGAGGACACAGTGTTCCGCTGGCGCTGCGAGGCTGCGCGCGGTGGAAGGGGATGTAGCCACGGGGACGCTTTCTGGGATGACGGAACTGGGGTCCGATTGCTGCGATGCAGTATAGGCCGCTGAAGCGTCCGGCCGCGGTCCGCGACTGCAGTGCCTCCTGGCCATAATGGTCGGCTTTGCCCCATGGCTTTCGAAGGAGACCGCATGCCCATCCGTACCCCTGTCGTCGTGCTCGCCGCGTTGTTCACCACTGCCGTCTTCGCCCAGTCCACCACCACGCTCGAAGCCGCCGCCAAGGAACCCGGCGCGCAGACCACGGCCTCCGGCCTGGTCTACCGTTCGCTGCAGGACGGCAATGGCGCGAGCCCCGGCGCCAGCGACAAGGTCAAGGTGCACTACCGCGGCACGTTCCTGGACGGCAAGGAGTTCGACAGCTCCTACAAGCGCAACGCCCCGATCGAGTTCCCGCTGAACGGCGTGATCCCGTGCTGGACCGAGGGCGTGCAGAAGATGAAGGTCGGCGGCAAGGCCAAGCTGACCTGCCCGGCGGCGATCGCCTACGGTTCGCGCGGCGCGGGCGGCGTGATTCCGCCCAACGCCACGCTGCAGTTCGAAGTCGAACTCCTCGGCATCAACGGCAAGTGATGCTGCGGGCGGCAGCATGCGCGGCTTGCACCTGACCGCCGACCTGCACGGCTGCCGCTGCGCACCGCAGTGGCTGGTCGATGCGCAGATGCTGGGCATCTGGTGCGTGCAGGCCGTGCGCGACGCCGGCCTGCAGCCCGTGGGCCAGCTGGTCCACCGCTTCCCCGACACGGCGCAGGGCCCGGGTGGCGTGACGGCCACCGTGCTGCTGGCCGAATCCCACTTGTGCGTGCACACCTGGCCCGAACAGGCGGCCGTGACGCTGGACGTCTACGTGTGCAATTTCGGCGCCGACCACCGTGGCCAGGCCCAGGCACTGCTGGAGGCGCTGGTGGCGCGCTTCGAACCGGCCCAGGTGCTGCGCCAGGCGCTGGAGCGCGGGCTCATCCCGCCGCCAGTCCCGCCAGGTGGCCACGCGTGAAGGCCTCCTCGAAGACCGAGTAGCCCGACCAGTCCGCGTGCGCGAACAGCAGCGCGCCGGCCCGTGGCGTTGCCGGGTTGGCGCGCAGCCGCCGCACCAGGCCCGGCACCGGCGTGGCCATGGCATGGCCGTAGCGCGCGATGGCGATGTGGCTGGCCTTGTCGCGCAGATCGGGGTGGGCCGCGCCGAGTTCGTCGAACAACTGCATTGCCCAGTGCTGCCAGGGCTGCTGCAGTAGCGCGCTGCGCGCGTCCGTTGCCAGGCCCAGTGCGTGGTACCAGCTCAGCACGCGCGGGCTGTCTGGGCGGCGCTGCCCCAGGCCCTGGTGGCCGGCATCGACATAGCCCAGGCCTTGGCTGCCGTAGACCACGTTGTCCCAGCTCGGCGCCGCGCCGCCGCGGTCGGCCAGGGCGGCGCGCAGGTGCACGTTGGCCACCAGCCAGGGCGCGTAGAGCAGCGCGGACGCGGCGTCGTGCACGAACGCCGGCGCATCGGCCAGCACGCGCGTGGCCACGAACACCGGCAGCGCGACGATGCAGTGCGTGGCCTCCCACTGCTCCAGCTGGCCGCTGCCAAGGTCCAGCGCCTGCACGGCCACGCCGTGCCGGTGCGTGGCGATGCGTCGCACCACGCGGCCGCAGCGCAGCCGATCGCCCAGCGGCTGCGCCAGCCGCTGCGCAAGCCAGGCGTTGCCCTCGGGCCAGGTCAGTACGGCCTCGCGTTCGGCATCGGCATCGCCTGGCGCATGGAAGCCGTGCCGGCTGGCGAAGTAGTGGATGCCGGCCCAGGCCGACACGCTCGCCAGGCCGGCGCCGAAGTCGTCGCGGCAGCAGTAGTCCAGGTACCAGAGCAACTGCGCGTCGTCCAGGCCTTCGCGGCCCAGCCACTGCGCCATGGTCTGCGCGTCCAGCGCCGCGTGTTCGGCCGTGAAGGCCGCGCGCTGCGCGGGCAGGGCGAACGGGGCGCTGCGCATCAGCGCGGCCACACGCGCGGCGAAGCGCCGGTACTGGGCCAGCGTGTCGGCGGCGATGTCTTGCACGGGCAGCAGGCCGTCCTGCCAATGGCCGTTGCGGTACAGCCGCTCCTGCGGGCTGTGGCACAGGTGGCGTTCGTCGTATTCCCAGCGGCCCGCCACGCGCCGGCGCAGGCCAAGCTCCTCCAGCAGGTCCTGCACCTCGCGCGCCGCGTCCGTGGGCAGCGGCAGGTAGTGCGCGCCGAGCGGGCAGGGCAGGCCCTGCAGTTGCATGGCGCGGCTGTTGCCGCCGGCCTGGTCTTCCAGCTCCAGCAGCACGAAGTCCTCCATGCCGCGCTGGCGCAGCGCGCGCGCCGCGGCCAAGCCGGCCACGCCGCCGCCGGCGATCAACACGCGCGTGCGCTGCGTGCGTGCCGGCGCCTGCGCCACGGCCGTGCGCAGCAGATGGCCACGCTCCGCGCTCGCGCCCACGAAGCCGCCGTCCAGCGGGGGCGCTGGCGCGTCGCAGCCGGGCAGCAGCGGCAGGGCCGCGCCGGCCAGCCAGGCGCGCCGCGAGATCATGGGCGCGCCTTGCCCCATTCGTCCTCGTAGAGGTTCACGAGCACCTGGTTGGACAGCCGGTTCACCTCGGCCGGCACACGTGCCATGTCGCGCGGGAAGTCGAACAGCGCCGCCACGCCCGCGCGGTCGAGGAAGCGCAGCCCTTCGGGCAACTGCGGCGGCGTGCGCCAGGGCCGCCGCCCGGCCAGCACGAAGCCCCACTCGCCGAAGCTCGGCACGTGGGCGTGGTAGGGTGCGGTCTGCAGTCCCACCGATTCGATGGTCTGCACCACGGTCCAGAAGCTCTGGCGCGCCAGCAGCGGCGAGGTCGACTGCACCACCGCGTAGCCGCTGGCCGCCAGGTGCCGGTCCAGCAGTGCGTAGAACGAATTGGTGTAGAGCTTGCCGATGGAGAAGTTGGTCGGGTCGGGGAAGTCCACGACGACCACGTCGTAGATCTCGCGCGTCTCCTCCAGCCAGCGGAAGGCGTCGGTGTTGACCACGGTGACCTTGGGCGAGCGCAGCGCGTGCCCGTTCAGCGCGGCCAGCGCTTCGTGGTCGCGGAACAGCCGCGTCATGGCCGGGTCCAGTTCGACCAGCGTGACCTGCTCGACCGTGGGGTACTTGAGCATCTCGCGCACGGCCATGCCGTCCCCGCCGCCCAGCACCGCCACCTTGCGCGGCGCGCCATGGGCGGCCATGGCCGGGTGCACCAGGGCCTCGTGGTAACGGTACTCGTCGTGCTCGGCGAACTGCAGGTTGCCGTTGAGGTACAGCCTGTGGCCGGCGCGCCCGTGCGTGACCACGATGCGCTGGTACGGGGTCTGTTCGCTGAACACGGCGCGGTCCTGGTAGAAGCGGTCCTCGGCCAGCGTGGTGATGCGGTCGGCGCCGACGAAGCCCGTGGCCAGCACGGCCAGCGTGCACGCGCAGGCCAGCGCATGGGCGCCAAACTGGCGCAGCTCATGGCGGAACAGCCACAGCGCCCACAGCGCCACGGCCGCGTTCATGAAGCCGAACAGCAGGCCCGTGCGCACCAGCCCCAGGTGCGGCACCAGCAGCAGCGGGAACGCCACCGACACGGCCAGCGCGCCCAGGTAGTCGAAGGTCAGCACCTGCGAGACCAGGTCCTTGAGCGCCACGTCGCGCTTGAGGATGCGCATGACCAGCGGGATCTCCAGCCCCACCAGCGTGCCGACCAGCAGCACCAGGCCGTACAGCAGCAGCCGGAAGGCGTCCGGCGTCCAGGCGTTGGCGATGAACAGCAGGGCCGGCAGCGCGCCGCCCACCAGCGCCACCAGCAGCTCGATGCGCAGGAAGTGCGCGGGCAGCTGGCGCTCGAAATAGCGCGACAGCCAGGAGCCCACGCCCATCGCGAACAAATAGCTGCCGATGATGGTGGAGAACTGCAGGATGGAGTCGCCCAGCACATAGGAGGCCAGGGCGCCCGCGGCCAGCTCGTAGACCAGGCCGCACGCGGCCACGACGAAGACGCTGGCCAGCAGCGCGACCGCCACCGGCCGCGAAGCGGCGCTCGTCACGCGCTCAGCCGTGCACCGCGGCGGCGACGATCACGGAGATGCCCAGGCACATGGCGCCGACCACGATGCCCAGCGCCACGTTCTGCTTCTCGACCAGTTCCTGCCACAGGTCGTAGGGCGTGATCTTGTCGATCACGACGAAGGCCAGCCAGAACACCACGACGCCGATGAGCGCGTACAGGATGGAGCCGAAGAAGGCGCCGGGTTTCAACCATTCCAGTCCCATGGGGAACCTCCGTCAGAAAGAGTCTTCATTTGTGGCCACCGCCGCTGGTGTAGCCCCCGTACGAGGCGCCGCTGGAGCGGCTGGAGTAGCTGCTGCCGCTGCTGCTGCAGTTCTCGCGCTGCGGGTCGCAGCCGTCGCAGCGCGCGACGAGCACGATGACCAGCACCAACAGCACGACCAGGATGATGGTGGTGCGGCTCAGGCCCGCGGCCGCGCTCAGCGGCGCCGCGTCGCTGCGCTGGAACAGATCCTTGCGGCCCTCCAGCTTGAAGGCCTGGGCCACGGTGGCGCTGTCCAGCTGGCCGCCGCTGGACCAGGTGATCTCGTGCGCCGTCCGCTCCATCGACAGCAGCGTGCGCCCCTTGGCGAAGTCGCTGTTGCTGGTCTTGTCGCCGCGCCGCACGGGCCAGTAGAACTCGCCGGCCACGTAATCGGTCTCGGCCTGGTAGCGCTCGCGCAGTTCGTAGCGGCTGCCCAGGTAGCTCGCGCTGCGGCCATCGCCCGAGAGCTGGGGCGCGCCCGTGGTCGGCGCCACCATGCTCCAGCCGTCCTGCGCATCGACCAGGAAGGAGAAGCCGCGCTTGGCGTGGTAGAGCAGGTACTCGCTCCATCCGAAGCTTTCGTCGGGGTCTTCGGGGTCGCGGCCCAGCCGGTGCTGAAAGCCCACCACCTGCCAGTCCACGCCCTGCAGCCGGCCGATGCTGCCGAGCGCGATGAGCGGGCGCAGCGGTTCGTCCTGCAGCGCATGGCGCAGCTCGCCACCGGTGCCGGCCGACAGGTCGATCACGGCGTGGCACTGCGGGCAGGTGACGGTCTTGCTGCTGGCCAGGCTCACCTGCACGGGCGCGCCGCACTGCGGGCAGGCGAACTGGCGCGCGCGCTCTTCCTTGGCGATGGCCTCGCGCAGGCCGCGCAACTGCAGATCCTCCAGCCGTACCGCGCGGCCGCGCGCCACCAGCGGCGGCTGGCGGCCGTGGTCGATGCTGAGCACCTCGCCGTCGGCGCTGCGCAGCTCCACCATCTCGAAGGCCTGGCCCAGCGGCGGCAGGTGCGGCAGCTCGCCCGCGGCCGCGATCAGCGCGGTCTGGTCGCGGCTGGCGACGCTGTAGGCCGTGCCCGAGAGTTCCACGCGCTGGCCCACGCGGAGCGTGCCGGCCGCGGGCAAGGCCTGCTGGGCCGCGCCGGGCCGGCTGAACACGTAGCTGCCGTTGTCCTCGCCCAGGGTGGCCAGGCTGCCGTCGGCCAGCAAGGCCTCCCATTCCGTCCAGGTGCCGTTGCTGCCGCGGTACTGCAAGCGGCCGATCAGCGTGAAGGCCTGGCCATCCCAGATGCCGCTGGCCTGCAGCTGCAGCGGGCTGTGGTCGTCGAACAGCTCGGCCATCTTGCCGAGCCGGCGCAGCACCGCGCCGTTGCGCACCACCGTGCTCTGGCAGTAGGCGCAGACGGCGTGGGTGGACTGCGCGTGCAGGAACGTGACCGGCGCGCCGCAGCCGGGGCAGGGCGCGCTGTAGCTGCGCTGTGGGATGTCGTTGGCCATGCGGGGCGTGCGGCAGGCGCACGGCGGGCCCGGCCCGTCAGGGCGACGCCGCCGCGCGGTGCAGGGTCAGACCAGCTTCTTGAGCAGCTCGGCCTTCTTGCCGGCGAACTCTTCGTCCGTCAGGATGCCCTTGGCCTTGAGTTCGCCCAGCCGCTCCAGCGTGGCCAGCACGTCCTCCGGCTTGAGCACTGCTGCTGCGGCGGTCGCAGGCACGGCCGGGGCTGGCTGCTGCAAACCCTGCTGCAGGTTCTGCGCGAGCACCTGGCCCAGCGCCACGCCGGCGCCCAGGCCCATGGCGTCGCCGGCGATGCCGCTGCCGCCACCGCCCTGGGCGATGTTCGGGATGGCCTGGGCGGTCTGGTACTGCATGAACCTGCCCATGTCGTTGCCCACCATGCCCATGCCGATCTTCTGGTCCAGGATCTTCTGCAGCTCCTCGGGCAGCGAGACGTTCTGCACCGTCATGCCTTCCAGCTTGAGACCGATGGCCGCGAAGGCCGGGCCCAGCTCGGCCGCCAGGGCCTTGGCGAACGCGATCTGGTTGGCCGCCAGGTCCAGGAACGGGATGCCGCTCTGCGCGATGCCGTCCGACAGGTGCTGCAGCACCAGGCCGCGCAGCTGCCCGTCCAGGTCGGCCACGCCATAGCGTTCGCGCGTGCCCGAGATCTCGGTGTGGAACAGCCGGGGGTCGGCGACGCGGTAGCTGTAGTTGCCGAAGGCGCGCAGCCGAACGGCGCCGAAGTCCTTGTCGCGGATCGTCACGGGCTGGGGCGTGCCCCATTTCTGGTCGACCTGCTGGCGCGTGCTGAAGAAGTAGACGTCGCTCTTGAACGGCGACTCGAACAGCTTGTCCCAGTTCTTGAGGTTGGTCAGCAGCGGGATGTTCTGCGTGGTGAGCTTGTACAAACCCGGGCCGAACACGTCGGCCACCTTGCCCTCGTTCACGAACACCGCCATCTGCGACTCGCGCACGGTCAGCGAGGCCCCGTACTGGATCTCCATGTCCTGCATGGGAAAGCGCCATGCCAGCGTGCCGTCGCCGTCTTCCGTCCACTGGATGACGTCGATGAATTGCTTGCGGATGAAGTCCATCAAGGCCATGGTGCCCCTCCTCATGTTCTTGGGTCGCGGGATGATAGCCCGCACGCCGCGGCGCTACTGCGCGTCGTAGACCGTCGCCAGCGAGCGGAAGCCCTTGACCTCGATCGGGTTGCCGAAGGGGTCGAGGAAGAACATGGTCCATTGCTCGCCGGGTTGGCCTTCGAAGCGGCCTTGCGGCTCCAGCACGAAGTCGGTGCCGGCATCGGTCAAGCGCTTGGCCATCGCCTGCCAGTCGGCCAGTTGCAGGATCAGGCCGAAGTGCGGCATGGGCACGAGCTTGTCGCCCACGTGCCCGGTGCGGGCCGTGGCGAAGGGCTCGCCCAGGTGCAGCGAGATCTGGTGGCCGAAGAAATCGAAATCGACCCAAGTGGCGGTGCTGCGGCCTTCGCGGCAGCCGAGCACGCCGCCGTAGAAGCGGCGCGCCGCGTCCAGGTCACGGACATTGAAGGCGAGATGGAAGATGCTTTGCATGGTGCGATTGTGCGCCGCCCGCGACAGCAGAGCCGGCTCCCCTCTGCTATGGTGCCGTGCCCATGAGCACCCCCCAGACCGCCGCGCGCGACCGCGCGCCCCATGTCGGCGTGCAGCGCCTCGACTTCGGCCGTGTCTCGGTCTACTTCGGCGAGCGCAACGGCAAGTACCCCGACGGCAACCAGGTGCTGGTGCGCGGCACGGACACGCGCGCGGCCATGGACACGCCCATCGTCTCCAACTTCATCGGCGCGGCCTTCGACACGAGCGAACTCGTGGTCATGGGCCATGTGCACGAGGACCACATGGCCGGCTTGCACCGCCTGCCGCACGCCCCCGTGCACGTGCACCATGCCGACCTGCCGGCCGCGCAGAGCTGGCCGGGCCTGCTCGCGGCCATGGGCGTGGCCAGTGCTGCGCTCGGCGACGAGGTGCTGGCCCGCTACCAGCGCGACTTCTTCTACGCGCCGCGGCCGGATGCCCAGGGCTATGCCGATGGCGCCTGCTGGGAACTCGGCGGCGCACGCATCCGCGCCTTCCACATGCCGGGCCACACGGCCGGCCACAGCGTGCTGCTGGTCGAGCCCGAGGGCGTGGCCTTCATCGGCGACATCGACCTGAGTGGCTTCGGTCCCTACTACGCCGACGCGGGCTCCAGCCTGCGCGACTTCCGCGCCACGCTGCGACGCTTGCCGGAACTGCCGGCCAAGGTCTGGGTGACTTCGCACCACCGCGGCGTCTACACCGAGCGCGAACGCTTCCTGCGCGACCTGGCCGCATTCGCGGCCAAGATCGACGAACGCAGCGCCCGCCTGCGCGCGCTGCTGTCGGAGTCGCCGAAGACGCTGGGCCAACTCGCCGCGTGCCGGGTGTTGTACCCGCCGGACCACCAGAGCTGGTGGGTCGATTCCGCCGAAACGCGCACCATCGCCCAGCACCTCGACGAAATGCTGGCAGAGGGCGAGGTCCAGGTCGACGCCGAGGGCTTCTGGCGGCTCAGAACGTGTGAATGAACCGGTCGCGCCCACGACGGGGTGCGGCGGGCCGCAGGCGAAGGCGCAGGCCGCAGCCCGGGCTGGTGCCCGGGCAAGGACTGCAACGCCCGCATGCGGCCTGGCGCGCCCCGGCCCGAAGGGCGAGGCCCCGGGCGCGACGATCAGGATGGAAGCAGGTGCTCACCGGGGCCTCGCGTGGGTGTGAGCGGTTCGTTCACACGTTCTCAGTACTTCTTGAAGTTGGCCGCGATGCGCTGCTGCAGGAAGTCCCCGGCCGTGATGGCCGGGTACTTGCCCGAGGGCGTCTCGATCAGCGTGCCGCGGTTGGCCTGGGCGAAGAAGGCCAGGCTGTAGCGCGCGCCCTGGTACTCGTGCGCCGCGGGATTCTTCACGCGGTGGAAGTTGCTGGGGAGCTGGTCGTCGCTCCAGCGCATCAGCATGTCGCCGATGTTGCAGGTGATCAGCTCGTCGGCCGGCGTGATCGAGGTCCAGGCCTGCGTGTCCATGTCCTTGCCCGGCAGCAGCTGCAGCCCGCCCTGGCCGCTGCGCTGGAACAGCAGGGTGAGGCAATCGAAGTCGGTGTGCGCGCCGGCGCGCCACAGGCCCATCTGGTCGCGCAGGGCCGGGTCCACCGCGAAGTAGTGCAGCATGCGCAGCGTGCTCTGGTAGTCCGGCTGGCTGGGATCGTGCGCGGCCGTGAAGAACTCGCGCGCAAAGCCCAGCTTCACGGCGAAGCACGACAGCACGCGCATGGCCACCGTCCAGGCCTGGGCTTCGAAGGCCAGCATGGTCTGCTGGAAACCGGGCAGCACCTCCTCGCCGGGCCACAGGCCTTCCATGTGCGGGCGCGTGATCTGGTAGCTCTCCTTCTGGTCCGGCGTGCCTGTCGAAGGGCGTACCTGGGCGCGGCTCTCCCAGCCGGCGTTCAGGCCCTTCTTGAGCGGGTGGCGCGCCTTCACGGCGTCCGGCAGCGCGAAGAAGCGCTCCGTCATCGCAAAGGCCTCGCGCACCTTCTCGAGCGCGATGCCGTGGTTGGCCAGCTGAAAGAAGCCCACGTCGACGGCGGCGTCCCAAAGCTGGTCGGCGATCTCGGCGTGGCGGTGTTCGAAGTCGGCCAGGTCGATCACGCGCACCTCGCGCGCGGCTTCGGTGCCGACCGCGCCCATGCGCGATTCCTTGGTCAGTTCATGCAGTGCATAGCTCATCATTCCATTCCCCAGTAGGCTTGGTGCGGCGCCGTGGCTTCGGCAAGAAGCGCAGGGCCGATCACGGTGAAAGGCTCCGCGCTGTGGGCAAACACCTCGCGGCAGGACATTTGCAGGTCGGCCGCGGAAGCGTCCTTGGCGCGAAAGCGCCGCAGGCTCACGGCGTCGATGCCGAACACCACGCGGCGGATGCCGCTCCAGAAGATCGCGCCCGCGCACATCACGCAGGGCTCGCCCGAGGCGTACATGGTCGCGCCGGCCATGGCCTCGCGCCGCAGCTGGCGCAGCGCATTGACTTCGGCATGGGCCGTGCAGTCGCCCGTGGCGGCGTTGTCGTTGTGGGCCTCGGCCAGCAGCTGGCCGTCGGCCGAAACGACGACCGCGCCGAAGGGCCGGTTGCCGCGCGCGCTGCCGATGGCCGACAGTTCGATGGCCCGGCGCAGGTAGCTGCCGTCGGCTTCGTCCAGTCCTTGCTGCATGCTCAGGCCTTGATGGCGCGCTCGCCGGCCGCCGGCAGGAACGTCGCGTTGAACACGTTGGCGGCCACCGGCGCCGTCTTGAGACCGAAGGTCTGCGTGATCTCCTCGATCTGCCGCGCCAGCAGCTCGTGTTGCACGCTGCCCAGGCCGTGGGCGCGGGTATCGGCCGTCACCATGTACCGGGCCGTAAGCGCGAAGCGCTGGGCTTCGAGCTTTTCGTCGACCATGGGCTCGCGCTGCTTGACGAAGGCCATGGCCGCCAGCGGATCGGCCAGCGTATCCTGGATGCCGCGGTTGGTGGCGCGCAGGAAGGCACGCACGGTCTCCGGCTTCTCGCTGGCGAGCTTGCTGGAGGCCAGGATGGCGTTGCCGTAGAGGCTGGCGCCGATGTCCGCATACGACAGCACGGCCAGCTGGGCCGGATCGATGCGCTGGAACAGCGACAACGCCGAGTCGTGGAAGTAGGTTGCGCCGTCCACGTCGCCGCGCACGATCACGTTGTCGCGCTGCGAGAAGTCCGTCGTGACCCATTCGAAGGCATCGGCCTTCAGGCCCGCATGCCGGGCCGCGATCGGCCAGGCGCGGCGCGTGGACTCCACGGCCGCCGCCGCGATGCGCTTGCCGGCCAGGCTCTTGAAGTCGCTCACGCCACGGTCCTTGCGCGCGATGATGACGAAAGGCGCGCGGTTGTAGTACTGGTAGACGGCCTGCACCAGCGGCCCCTGCGTGGCCTGGAACTCCATGAGTGCGCTGAGGTCGCCAAAGCCCATGTCGTAGGCGCCGCTGGCCACGCGCGTGATGGCCGCCACCGAGCCGCTGCCCACGTCGAAGCTGGGCGCGAGGCCCTCCTGCGCGTAGTAGCCCTTGGCCAGCGCGACGAAGAAGGGCGCGACCTGGCCCGAGATGCGGAAGTCCAGCGTGAACTTGAGCGGCTGGAGCTTGCCGCTCTGCGCGAAGCTGAACGCGGGCAGGGCGGCGGCGGTGGCCAGGGTGAGCAGTTGGCGGCGTTGCATCGTGGGTTCCTCGGGAATGGCTCTGTCGCAGACAGTCTAGGAACCGCCGCGCCATGGCGACAGCCACGCCCAGGCCATGTCCGGCATAGCAGGCGTGTTATGGCGACAGGGCGTTGCGCGCGGCTGGACGATAATCCGCGCGGGCCGTGGCGGTCGTCCTCCTGGAGGTCGGTGCCACGCCCCGGTTGCAAGGTGCCGCCGGCCGCAAGGTCGGAGGTCAAACGGGAAGCAGGTGAGATGCCTGCGCTGCCCCCGCAACGGTCAGCGGATCACAACCCCTCATGCCGGCGCCTCGCGCCGGCAGCCACTGCGTCCTCAGGGCGTGGGAAGGCGAGGGGCCTGGTGCTTGTCGAAGCACCGCTCCGCGAGCCCGGATACCGGCCTTGCAGTCGAATCGGACACCGCGGGCGTGCGTTGGTCCGACGCGGTTCTGCGCCCGGGCGGCGCGGCCCGGGTCGTGCCCTGTGCGGCTGCGGTGTGTTCCAGAGATCGGCCCTGCGGGAGAGCGGGGCCTGAACGCAACGACACATGCACGACCACCAGCCCTGCAGCCGCCCCCGCGCGGCCGCGCTCCGCGGATTCCTTGCCCCTTCCTCCTTCCTCGCCACCGCGCTCGCCCTGTGCGGCACGGCCCAGGCCCAAGCACCCACCACGGGCGCGCTCGACGAGGTGTTCGTCACGGCCACGGCCCGGCCCGAGGACCGCAGCCGCATCGCGGCCACCACGCAGACGATCGAACGGGACACGATAGAGCGCTCCAGCGCGCGCTCGGTCACCGACCTGCTGGCCGAGAACGCCGTGGGCTTTCTGAGCGAGTGGACCGCGGCCCAGACCTCGATGAACATCCGCGGCGCGTCCACCGACGGCCAGGGACGCGACTTCCGCAGCCAGGTGCTCGTGCTCGTGAACGGCCGCCGCGCGGGCACGGCCAATCTGTCCAAGCTGAGCCCGTCCGACGTGGAGCGCATCGAGATCGTGCGCGGCCCGGGCTCGGTCGTCTACGGCAGCCAGAACATGGGCGGCGTGGTCAACATCATCATGAAGACCGGCGCGACCCAGCCCGGTTCCAGCGTGGACCTCACGGCCGGCTCCTGGGGCCTGTGGCGCGCCCATGCGCAGACGGCGGGCGCCAGCGAGAGGTTCGACTGGTACATCGGCCTGTCCGGCGGCGAGCGCGGCGACTACGATGCGGGCCGGGGCGGCGGCACCCTGGCCAACACGGGCTGGGAGCGCCGCGGCGCCAGCGGCGCGCTGGGCTGGCAGCTGGCCGACCACCACCGTGTGCAGCAGCAGCTGCGCACCGACGGCATCTACAACGCGGGCTTCCGCGGATCGGGCGCCAACATCCACAGCCGCGACGACCGCACCAACCACTCGCTGGACCTGAGCTACGAAGGGTCCACGGCCGACCAGCGCATCGGCTGGATGGCCCAGGTCTACGACCTCAGCGACATCGACGAACTCCACTGGGCCTCGCCCGTGGTCCGCTCCGGCACCGCGGCTGTGCCGGGCACCTCGCGCGACCACAACAAGCGCACGCTGGACGTGAGCGGCCTGCGCCTGCAGCCGCGCTTCAAGCTGGGGCAGGGCAACGACCTGCTGCTGGGCCTGGACTGGGAGAAGAGCCGGCTGCGCTCGGTGCGCGAGCGCGTGGCCATGCCGGGCGGCCCCAGCGGCCAGGTCGCGCCCTACGACAACAACCAGACCGAAGAGGTGCACGCGCTGTACTTCGAGGACGCGCAGACCCTGCTCGACGACCGGCTCACGCTGCGCGCGGGCCTGCGCAAGACCTGGGGCCGGACGCGCTTCGACGCCACGCCCAACCTGCCGCTCGCGGTGAGCACCACGCGCAGCTACGACACCCACACCTGGTCCACGGGCGCGACGTGGAAGGCCAGCGAGCTGTTGAACCTGCGCGCGGGCGCCTCCACGGGCTTCCGTGCGCCCACGGCCACGGAGCTGGCCTCGGACTTCACGGCCGTGGGCGGTGGCCGCATCTTCGGCAATCCCAACCTGAAGCCCGAGACCAGCCGGCAGATCGAGGTGGGCGCCACGCTGCAGGCGCCGCTCTGGCGGCTGGATGCGGCGTTGTTCCAGAACACGATCTCGGACCGCATCACCACGGTTTCGCGCGGACCCACGACCAACACCTCTGACTACGCCAACAACGCGGCCGACATCGTGGCGCGCGGCGTCGAGTTCCAGGGCAGCGTGGACCTTGCGCGGACGCTGCAACTGCCGGGCCGCGTGTTCGACGCCTTCGCCAGCGGCTACTACCACCTCGACATGCGCGACAAGGGCGCGGCGGCCACGGCCAACACCGACAAGGTGCAGCGCATGTACCGCTACGAGGCCTCGGCCGGCGTGCGCTACGGCCAGGGCGGCCCGCGCGATGCGGGCGCCTGGACGCTGCAGGTCTCTGCCTTGCTGCGCGGTCCGATGTGGTACGACACCGAGGAGATCCTGCTGATCCCGCAGGGCGAGCCCGGCAGCACCTTCATCCACCGCAAGGGCGCCTTCACGGTCTGGAACCTGCGCGCGGACTACCGGGTCTCGCCGGGCGTGAAGCTGTTCGCCGGCGTGAACAACCTGTTCGACCTGAACCGCCACCCGGTCTTCATCGCGCTGGACCGTTCGCCCTGCACGGCGAACCCAGCCTTCCAGAACGGGGGCTGCGGCACCTCGATGCCAGGGCGGGAGCTGCTGGTCGGACTGCACATCGACTTCTGACATGGGCCTCTTCCCCACCCTGGGCCGAGCACAGCGAAGGCCCGAGTCCCAGGCCGAGCGCAGCGATGGCCCGAATCGGAATTTCCCCTGTGCCCCTGCCGAGGAGCGCAGCGCCATGGGCTGCGCAAGGGCACCTTGCGCTTTGTCA
>NZ_BMYK01000033.1 GCF_014652235.1 Pseudorhodoferax aquiterrae | reverse complement strand
ATTGGGACGATTCGCTTCACAACGCTTGACACGAAAGACGGTTGCTCTCAGAGCAGACCGGGATTGCGCTGCCAGACCGACCAGTTCAATGCGGCCGCGAAGCTGACCCAGGCCAGGTAGGGCAGGAGCAGCAGCCCGGCGCTGCGCCGGATGCGCCAGAAGCCCACCAGCGTCGCGGCGAGCAGCAGCCACAGCAGCGCGATGTCGGCCAGGGCCGGCCCACCCAGGCGCCAGCCGAAGAACAACCAGCTCCACAGGCCGTTGGCGGCCAGCTGCGCCACGAACAGGCCGA
Source organism: Pseudorhodoferax aquiterrae (assembly GCF_014652235.1). GTDB lineage: Bacteria > Pseudomonadota > Gammaproteobacteria > Burkholderiales > Burkholderiaceae_C > Pseudorhodoferax > Pseudorhodoferax aquiterrae. The sequence goes on along the minus strand of NZ_BMYK01000033.1, from coordinate 58,064 downwards.
GCACCATGCCCGCGCCGGCCCAGCCGCGCAGACGCCAGACCTGCCAGGCGGCCACGGCCATCAAGGCATAGAGCACGGTCCACACCGGGCCGAACACGCTGGCCGGTGGCGCCCAGGCCGGCCGTTCGAGCGCTGCGTAGAAGCCCGGGGCGTTGCGCGAGGCGAACGCGCCCACGGCGGCGACCGCAAAGCACAACACCAGCCAGCCCATCAGGCCGAGCCAGGGACGCTCCGGGCGCGTGCCCTGCGTGAGGGAGAGGGATGACGATGCAGCCATGCGCGGATGATCCCCTCTCAGGCGTCGCGCAGGCGCCGGTAACGCGCCAGCAAGCGCCGGCCCTTTTCGGCGATGCGCCGTGCCGCGGCCTCGGTGCGCGGCACGGGCTCGCCCCAGGCGTGGGCGGACAGCGCGAAGCGCGTGGGCTTGCCGTGTGCATCGCGCAGCGCAGGCAACTCGGCCCGCCCGAAAAAGCGCGTGGCCCAGCTGCCCTTGCGGCGCATTTCCTCCGGCGTCATGTCGCTGATGCGCTGCTTCTTGACGCCGGGCTTGAGCTGCGCGCCGTCGCGGCGGCGGAAATCGGCGCGGCCCGCAGCGGTCAGGCCGCCTTCGGGATCGCGTCCGCGCGCCTTGGATTCATGCGACTTGCCGGCGTGGTCCTTGGCAGAAGCCTTCCTGGCCGCAGGCCGCTTGGCGGCGGTCTTCTTGGCGGCGGGCCGTCCGGATGCGCCGGCCGTTGCCTGGGTCTTCGTGGCGGCCTTGGGCTTGGCCGCGGCCTTCTGTCGCTTGGCCGCCTGCATGTTGTCGACCAGGTTGGGGTAAGGCCGGCCGGCCGCCTTGGCACGCCGCTTGGCCGCCGCCTTGGCCGCAGGTGTCAGGGCCTTGCTGCGCGTGCCACGCGGCGCGGCATGCTCCCAGGGTTGTTCATCGTGGCGCGCCTGCGTCATGGGCGTGGTCCTCGTGGGCAAAACGAAGACCCGATGCTGCGGTACGCCGCGTAGCGTAGGCGTGGGAAGCCAAGCCTGGCCACCGTGGGATGCCGCCGACGCGACAGCCGGGCGCACCCGGGTAGCCAAGGTGACATGGCGGCCGCGAAGCGCTGCGCTAGTCTCGCGCCTCCTTTCATCCCCCGTCCTTCCCACCATGGATTTCAGCCTCTCCCCCTTCCAGCAGGAACTGCAGGAGCGCACGCGCCGCTTCATCGCCGAAGAGGTGATTCCACTGGAGAAGGACCCGCGCCAGGACCACCACGGCCCGCACGAGGCCCTGCGCGACGAACTCGTCGCGCGCGCCCGGCGCGCCGGCCTGCTCACGCCGCACGCCGCCAAGGACCATGGCGGCCTGGGCCTGTCGCACGTGGACAAGGCCATCGTGTTCGAGGAGGCCGGCTACAGCCCGCTGGGCCCGGTGGCGCTCAACATCCACGCGCCCGACGAAGGCAACGTGCACCTCATGGAGGTGGTGGCCACCGATGCGCAAAAGAAGCGCTGGCTGCAGCCGCTCATCGACGGCCACATCCGCTCGTGCTTTTGCATGACCGAGCCCGCACCGGGCGCCGGCTCGGACCCGTCCATGATGCAGACCCTGGCCGTGCGCGACGGCGACGACTACGTGATCACCGGCACGAAGTGGTTCATCACCGGCGCCACCGGCGCGGGCTTCGCCATCATCATGGCCCGCATGGAGGACGGCAGCGCCACCATGTTCCTGGCGGACATGGACCAGAAGGAGATCGTCATCGAGCGCCAGATCGACGCGCTGGACAGCTGCTTCACGGGCGGCCACGGCGTGGTGCGCTTCGACGGCCTGCGCGTGCCGGCCACCGACGTGCTGGGCGAGCTGGGCCAGGGCTTTCGCTACGCCCAGGTGCGGCTCGCGCCGGCGCGCCTCACGCACTGCATGCGCTGGCTGGGCCAGGCACGCCGTGCCCACGACGTGGCCAGCGACTACGCCAAGACGCGCCAGGCCTTCGGCCAGCCGCTCGTGGAGCACGAGGGCGTGGGCTTCATGCTGGCCGACAACGAGATGGACCTGCACAGCGCGCGCCTGGCGATCTGGCACTGCGCCTGGGTGCTCGACCAGGGCGAGAAGGGCCGCCACGAATCCAGCGTGGCCAAGGTGCTGTGCTCGGAGGCCGAGTGGCGCGTGGTCGACCGTTCGGTGCAGATCCTGGGCGCCAGCGGCGTCTCCGACGAGACCATCGTCGCGCGCATCTTCCGCGACATGCGCGCCTTCCGCGTCTACGACGGCCCGAGCGAGGTGCACCGCTGGAGCATGGCCAAGACCATCGCGCGGCGCGGCATCGCGCGCTGAGCGTTCGGGCCAAGCCGCCGCCCGGCGCCACAGCCAGCAGCATCGACTTGGCCCGATAGCTGCACAGCCTTGCGCGCGTACACCGAGGCGCACCGGATGCAGCCGTTCAGCCGGGCGTGGCCGAAAGGCTGGCCTGGAGCGAGCGCTACACCATCCCAGCCGTACCGCCCCACGCCTTCGGCACCAGCAGGCTGGAGACGGTTGTGGCTGGCGGCAGCGCCCTCAGAGGCTGCAGGTCCGCGGGACAGCCAAGCGGTGCCTGCCGCCAGGCTGCGAGCACCGCGGCGCGCGGGTCGCCCACCGGTAGCCGCGCCTGCGCGGTCAGCGCCTGCACGCAGACCAGTTCCACGCTACGCCGCGCCGCCAGGCCGCTGCCGCACACCTGGGGAGCCTGCGCGGGCACGGGCGTCGCAGCGCTGACAGATGCCCCCTGCAAGGCCCTGGACAGTTGCTGTACCCAGCCAAGCAGGCAGAGCTTCTCGTCGCGCGGATAGACGGCCAGTACATGGGTGGCATCCAGGCGCAGCGCCCAGCCTTCCCGCGCGACCTGCTCGGCAGGCTGGCGTTCGAGAAACTGGATCGCGCCTTCCACCGCCTCCTGGCTGTTGCGCAATGCGGCCTCCGGCTCGACCAACCGCCATGCCAGCAGGGCCGCCTGCAAGGCCGACAGCGGGTGTAGCGCCGCCAGCTGCGCAAAACCCTGGTAGGCCGCGTCGGTCTGCCCGACGAAATCCTGCAGCGCGGCCACTTGGTTGGCGTAGCTGGGCTGTGTGCCCGCGAACGACGCGCGCTTCACGGCACGATCAATGATGTGCTGGGCGTGCGCGGCCTGCGTCCGCGCGGCACCTGCATCGCCGCCTTCCAAGGCCTGGTAGGCCAGATCCAGCCGCCGATCGGCGGCGAGAAAGTGAGACCAGACGTGGGCTTCATCGACGTCGGCGGCACGGGTGAAGTAGGTGGCCGCCGTCTCGATGTCCCCGCCCAGCCAGTAGGCAGACAGCCCTTGGAACACCAGCACGTCTGGCGCGTCGGGGAATGCCCGCTTGAGTTCGTCCAGTTCCGGCGCGAGTTCACGCACGTGCTCGCCTTTCGTCAGCCGCACACCGAAGGCCGCCTGGCGCTTAAGCGCAGCGACGGCCGGCCAGAGGCCTGTCATCGCCGGCATGGCTGCGAAGGTCTGCTCGGCCCGCAGATGGTCACCGCGTCGCATCAGGTTGCGCGCCTCCTCGAGGGGTGAGGCAATGATCAGGTTGTAGGCCAGCGCCGCGGCGCCGACGGCCAGGGCCAACAGGCCGCCACTCCAACGCCACAACGCTGCGCGGCTGCCACGCCACTCGATGGCGCCAAGCTCGATGAAACCGAAGAGCTTGACGACGCCAATGCTGAACGGTATCGGCGCAGGACTGGCCGCCGGAGGGAGTGCCGGCTGGTGGACGGCGCCGGGTTTCGGCGCGGGCGCAGCAGGGGCCATGCGCCGCAGGGCGCCTGCCACGGGCACCATGGCCTGGTCCGTTCGGGCATTGCCATCCAACGTCATGGATGGCACGCGCGCGAAAGTCGAAGCGCCCCAGTCGCACGGTCCCAGCAGCACCGGCAGCAGAAAAACGGACTGCCGGTCGTGGCGTTCCAGCGCACGCTGCATCTCCCGATCGCGGGCATAGTCGGAGTCCAGCAGATTCGCGCTGACCAGCCACAGCACGACGTCGGCACGCTCCAGCGCATCATCGACGCGACCGGCCCACTCGCGCCCCCGGGCGATGCGCCGGTCGTGGCATGCACCGATGACCTGCTCGCCGCGCAGAACGTCGAGTTGCGCCTGCAAACGCGCCCGCCACGCATCATCGCGGTGCGAATAAACGACGAACACCGACAACGGCCGCCCGGGCGACGGCATGGTCAGGGCACCCGCTGCGTGATCGGGAAGTTCTGCCCGAACGACGTCTTCATCGGGCGTTGCTCGTAGCCCTTGGCACGCGTCAGCTCCGGCACGCGGTCTGCCACGTAATTGGCTAGGGCGTCCACGTCGATCATGGCGCTCTGCGGCGAGACGGCCCGGCCGGCCATGCCCTCCAGCAGCGCTGCGGTGTACACACCGTGGCCGTTGAAGCCATCCTCCAGCGCCTTGCCCTGGGGCGAGGCCGCCGCCAGGATGTAGCGCCCGGTGGCCCGCATCAGCCGCACGATGGCGTCCTTTTGCTCGCTGCTGCCGTCGCGCGAAGCCTGGGCCGCCGTGCCCGAATCGCAGGTGTCCAGGATCAGCAGCCTCTTGCCGGCGCCCAGGTTCTTCAACGCCAGCTCAAGCCGGTCCTGCGACAGCGTGCGCTGGCCGTTGAAGGCCTGGTCTCCGTCGTAGACAAAATCCGCCGGGATGAAGTGGTACTTGCCATCAGGCGCCTTGCCGTGGCCGGCCAGGAAGATGACCACAACGTCCTCCGGCCGCGACCGCTGCACGAGCGCGTCGAGTTCAGCCTGGATGCGGGCCAGCGAGGTGTCGGCGCGTTTGACCAGCACGCGGGTATCGACATCCCGATACAAGCCCTGGGCACCGGCGCGCAGCCGCTCTACCAGCTTGGTCGCATCAGCGGTGGCGAACTTCACACCGTTGCGAAAGCTCGCGTCGTCGTACTTGCTAATACCGACTGCCAATACGCGCAGCACCGGCCTTGGCGCCGCCACTTGCACCGTGACCCGCGCCTGCACCTCGTTAGAGGCCACCTTGCCGTCGGCACGCATGGCACGCGCCGCCACCACATGGGCGCCCGGCCCCAGGCTCAGTCGCTGCGTCACCACCCCGCCGCCTGGCGGCGCGACGGTGCGCGCGCGCACCTCTGCGCCGTCGATGAACAGCTTGAGCTCTCCGACACCCGCATTGGCCGGGTCGACGCGCAGCTTCAATTCGTACTCGCCGCTGCTGTCGGCTTCGGCTGGCGACAGCAATGTGACGGTGGGCGGCAAACCGCCGGCCAGCACCTGGCGCACGTCGCCGATGGCGGCCACAGCTTCGGCGATGGCGGCCTCGTCGCCGGCCAGCCGCCGGCTGATCAGGTCAGGCCGGAAGTAGATGCCTGAAAGCTGTGCAGAGTCGACGTACTGGCCCTCGCGGTCGCGCTCCGGTTCGAACCAGTAGCCGATCAGCGCATCGCCGCCAGCGGAGGCCTCGTAGAAGCCTTCCGGCGTGAACAGCACCCATCGCTTGTCCTCGGCGTGGATGAACAGTGCCAGCCGTTCGGCACCGTTGGCCGCGTCGTACCAGCGCAATGTCCCATCTCCCAGCGCTGCCACCACGAAACGCCCGTTCGTGCTGAGGTTGACGGCCAACGCTGAACTGAGCAGGAAGGTGTGCCACACCTCCCTGCCATCGGCATCGAAGCGACGCAGCGACCAGCTGGCGCCGAGCACGAACCCGCTGCGATCGTCGGCCTGGTCCAAGGCGTGCGGCCTCTCCCCGAAAGCCAGCACCGGAACACGATTTCCGTCGAACAAGGTCCCCTCCTTGTACTCCCAGCCCGCAACCGGCAGGCCATCGCTACCCGGCAGGCGCAGGCCCGGCTCGGGCTCCACTTCGGTTTCCAGGGTACGCGTGGCCAGGTCGAAGCGCGCCAGGGACCGGGACCACTGATCGCCGTGCCAGCGCGTGCCACTGAACTCCACGCGTCGGCCGTCACCCGACACGGAGAAGCGATCCGCACTATCGCGGAAGTCGAGCACCGGCTGCAGCGCCTGGGGCTCACGGCGGCCCTGGGCGTCCAGGATCCCCCAGACGGAGCTGTACGACCCAAAGGCCAGCCGACCGCTGGCCAGCGGCACCAGACCGGACAAGGTATCGGTCGTCGCATCGAGCAGCACGGGCGCACCCGCGCCCTGCTGGGACCAGGACACAACAGGGTAGACAGAGTCGCGCTGGAAGGTGCCCGCCGCATAGAGCCGTTCACCATCATGCGACCACGCCACTTGAGAAAGACCACCCGTGGTCACGAGTCGATGGTCGGGCTTCGCCAACAAGGTCAGATCGCGTCCCGAAAGCACCTGGACGAACGGAGCGCGCTCGAAACCAACGGCAATGTGCTGGCCATTCGGCGAAAACCGCACCTTGGACGGCCTGTCGCCAACCTTGCGCTCGCCCAAGAGCTCGCCTTGGGTATCGAACAACCGCACCGTGCCGTCCAGGCAGCCCATGACCAACCTGCCGTCCGAAGCAAAGTCAGCGCCATGGCTCCCAGCCCGGCAGGCGGCACTGATCGTCAACTCATGCCACAGGTTTCCGGTATCAAGGATCCGCATGCTGCCGCCACCAAACGTGGCGGCGAGCCGACGCCCATCGGGAGAAAACACCAGTTGGATGGCCAGATCCAGGTAGGGCCCGCTGCGCCCAAGCAAACGGCCACTGTGCCGCTCGAACAGATAGATGGGATGTGCCGCACCAGCACTGCCGGTGGCGCCACCGAGCGCCACCAGGGATCCGTCCGGAGAGATCGCCACTGCAGACAGCATGCCTGCCAAACCACGACGGATCGGCAGGCGCAGGACGCGTTCCAGGCGGCCACTGTTCAAATCCCACACCCGCGCGGTCTTGTCTTCCGATGCCGTGACCAGCCAGCGTTCAGCGCGATCCACCGCAATGCTGTTGATCACCCCGGTGTGCTGGCCTGTCTCAACCAGCGGAATCGGCACCTGTGCGCATACTGCATCGGTCAGGGCAAACATCAGAAACGCAATGCCCAGCCCGCCAGCCGGCGGCCGCCACGTCCTGTCCACCACGATGTCAGTGACCTCATGCTTGCCCTCCGGGCACCCGCCCCCCGCCACCAACCACCCTGCGCGGCTGCGGCCCCAGCATCATATTTGAGCAAATGGCCCACGTCAGCAGGATGAAAAACGCGCAGATGCAGCGCGCTCGGCCTCAGCGCTCCACGACATGGCCGCGCCGCCACAGCAGCACCTGGGCCAGCAGCCCGCCAGCGGCCCAGCCCAACATCAGAACCCCCAGCCAGACCGGCCCGTCCATGGGCACCAGGCTCACGGCGAAGCCGCCCACGGCCCCGGTCAGCTGCTGCATGAGCCCGGCGACCGCCGCGGCCGAGCCGGCCAGCGCGGGCACCAGGCCCACCGTGCCGATCAGCGTGGGCGGCAGCAGCAGGCCGTGGCCGATGCCCATCGCCAGCATGGGCAGCGACAGCGCAAGCGGGTGGTGCAGGCCCGCCAGGCCCAGCACCAGCACCGCGACGAGGCCGCTCAGCGTGACGGCCTGGCCCAGGTTCATGAGGAAGCGGTCGCTGCGGCCCATGCGCAGCAGGCGCTGCGTGAGCAGGTTGCCGACGACGTAGGCGATGGGCGGCGTCATGATGTACAGCCCCATCTGCTGCGGCCCCACGCCGTAGCTGGCCAGCACCAGCGGCGCCCCGCCCAGGAAGGTATAGAACGTGCCAGCCGTCATCGCGAGGATGGTCACGTACAGCACGAAGGCGCGTTCGCGCGCCAGCCGCGCGTAGCCGCCCAGCAGCGCCGCCACGCTGGCGCCGCTGGTGTGTGCCGGCGGCTGCGTGGCCGGCAGCCAGCGCCAGGCCGCCACCAGCAGCAGTGCGGCCAGCCCGGCGATCAGCACGAAGTTGGCCTGCCAGCCCCAGCGCGCATGGATCTGCCCGCCCAGCAGCATGGCCGTGGGCGGACACAGGCCCATCATCATGCCGATGAAGGCCATCACGCGCGTGCGCTCGGCGCCCGTGAACAGGTCCTGCACCATCGCCCGGCCGATCACCATGCCGGCTGCGCAGCCCGCGCCTTGCACGGTCCGCGCCAGGTTGAGCACCGCGAGGCTGGGCGCCAGCGCGGCCGCCAGCGATGCCAGCAGGGCCAGCGTCAGCCCGGCCAGCAGCACGGGCTTGCGGCCGATGCGGTCCGACACCGCGCCGTAGACCAGCTGGAACACACCGTAGGCCGCGACATACCCGCCGAAGCCCAGTTGCACCTCGGCCTGGGTCGCGCCGAACTCGGCAGGCCACTGCTGCATGGAGGGCAGGCACACCGTCATGGCCAGCAGGCCCAGGGCCAGTTGCGCGACGAGGTTGGCCGTGAGCCAGACGGGACGGATGGTGGGAGGGGAGAGAACGGGCATGGAAGAGCGGGGGCGAAGCCATCGATTGTTGCCCCAAGCGGCCAAAGTGTCCGGCCCGTGCGCGGCGTCGGACAACGGGGTCCGCCCGCGGCAACGCGTGGAGCGCGCCGCGTCCTACAGCGCCCGGGCAGGCGCCGACCAGAATGAAACCATGGCGCGACAGCCCGCCGCGCACCCACAGGAGAACACCATGCGAACCACCGCTTTGCTCCCAGTGCTTTGCGCGGCACTGCTGGCCACCGCGGCCCACGCCAACGACCTGGTCGTCAACGAAGGCGCCGACTCGATCCGCTTCACCGATGCGGCCTGCAGCAACGAGGCCGTGCTGCAGCGCATCGATCCCGGCGACCGGCCGCTGTTCCGCACCGCCTCGGCCACGTTGCAGGGCCGGCGCTACACCGCCTGCTGGAGCCTGGTGTCGACCGCCGTCTACCTGGTCTACGAAGACGGAGACCAGGGCCTGGTGCCGGTGTCCCGGCTCAAGGTGCCGGTCGATATCTGACGGCTGGCCTGCGCGGCGCGGCCTGCGCGTCACAACTCCTTGCAAATCTGCTGCCGTTCGGTTCACGGCCTTGTCATAGTGGCTGCGGAGACTCGCCGCCCAACAACAAGGAGGACCGATATGCCGCCGCTGAACCAGCGCCCTTTCCTGCGTGTGACCCTGCGCCCCCTGGCCGCCACTTTGGCCGCCTGCGCCCTGCTTTCCGCCTGCGGCGGCGGCGGCGGTGACGACTACCCCACGCTGAGCGGCGACAAGCCCCTGGTGGTCGGCCACCGTGGCGCCAGCGGCTACCGGCCCGAGCACACGCTGGCCTCCTACCAGTTGGCCATCGACATGGGCGCGGACTTCATCGAGCCCGACCTCGTGGCGACCAAGGACGGCGTGCTCGTCGCGCGCCACGAGCCCAACATCACCAACACCACCGATGTGGCCACGCGCCCCGAGTTCGCCGACCGCAAGACCACCAAGGTGGTCGACGGTGTGAGCGAAGAAGGCTGGTTCGCCTCTGACTTCACGCTGGCCGAACTCAAGACCCTGTTCGCCAAGCAGGCCAACCCCGCCCGCGACCAGAGCTACAACCAGCAGTTCCGCATCCCCACGCTGCAGGAGGTGCTGAACCTGGCCAAGTCCGAAAGCGCGCGCCTGGGCCGCACGGTCGGCGTGATCCCCGAGACCAAGCACCCGACCTTCCACGCCAACCTCAACCTCAAGCTGGAGGACCGGCTGCTCGACCTGCTGGCCAGCTACGGCTACACGCAGAAGAGTTCGCCCGTGATCGTGCAGTCCTTCGAGGTCTCCAACCTCAAGTACCTGCGCAGCAAGAGCCAGATCCGCCTGGTGCAGCTCGTCGACGGCGACTCGGTCGACAAGAACGGCCAGATGCAGCTGGTGGCCCCCTACGACAAGCCCTACGACTTCGCCGTCGCGGGCGACCCGCGCACCTTCGCCAGCCTGCTGACGCCCGAGGGCCTGCGCGAGGTCAAGACCTATGCGGACATCATCGGCCCCTGGAAGCCCTACCTGATCCCCACGAAGCAGGTCGATGCCAACAACGACGGCCAGCCCGATGATCTGAACGGCGACGGCAAGATCGACGAGCGCGACCGTGTGGTGATGCCGGTGACCAACGTGATCAAGGACGCGCATGCGGCCGGGCTCATGGTCGTGCCCTACACCTTCCGCAACGAGGTGACCGGCCTGCCTTCGGACGACAAGGGCGACCCCGTCAACGAGTACAAGCGCTTCTACGCCGCCGGCGTGGACGGTGTCTTCAGCGACTTCCCGGACACGGCCCTCAAGGCCCGCTGAACGCGGGGCATCAGATTCGCTTCAGCCGCAGGGTGTAGCCTCGCGGCTGTGCGCATCCTGCTCCTCGAAGACGACCGCTCGCTCGGCAGTTCGCTGCAGTCCTGGCTGCAGCTGGACGGCTACGCCGTGGACTGGCTGCAGCGCGGCGACCAGGCCGCCGCCGCACTGGCCACGCACGACTACCAGTGCGTGCTGCTCGATCGCGGCCTGCCCGGCCTGGAAGGCGATGCAGTACTGGCAGCGCTGCGCCAGCGTGGCGCACCGGCTGGGCTGGTGCCTGTCATCGTCATCACCGCGCGCGATACCCTGCACGACCGTGTGCAGGGGCTGGATCTGGGCGCCGACGACTACCTCGTCAAGCCCTTCGACCTGGAGGAGCTCTCGGCCCGCATCCGCGCGCTGCTGCGGCGCGAGGCGCGCCAGGGCAGCACGGAACTGCGCCACGGCGCCGTGGTGCTGGATACCGCGGCCAAGCGCGTGCTGCTGGATGGCGCGCCGCTGGCGCTGACGGCACGCGAATTCGCCGTGCTGCGCGCGCTGATGCGCCGGCCCGGGCAGATCCTCTCGCGCGCGCAGCTCGAGGAGGCGCTCTACGGCTGGGGCGAGGAGGTGGAGAGCAACACCATCGAGGTGCACATCTACAACCTGCGCAAGAAGCTGGGCAGCGGCTTCATCACCACCGTGCGCAACCAGGGCTACGGGCTGGCGGCCGCGTGAAGTCTTCCTATTCGCTGCGGCGCCGCCTGCTCGCGTGGGTGCTGGGCGCCAGCGTCACGGCCTGGCTGGTCAGCCTGGCCATCGTGGTGGGCGTGGCCTGGCATGGGTCCAGCGAGGTCTTCGACGAAGCGCTCGAGGAAACCGCGCGCCTGGCGCTGGCGCTGGGCGCGGATCCGTCGCAGCGCGGCACCACCACGCGACCGGGCGCAGCGCTGCAGGGCGAGAGCCGGCTCAAGCTGTACTACCAGCTCGTCGATGCGGAGGGCCGCGTGCGCAGCCGCGCCGAGGATGCGCCGGCCCAGCCCTTCGTGCGCGGCGACGCCCGCCGCGACTTCCACGACAACGTCTGGGCCGACGGCGCCTACTGGCGCGTCTACGTCGAACGCGACGCGCGCAGCGGCCTCACGGCGCAGGTCGGCCAGCCCTGGAAAGAGCGGCTGGAACTGCTGGAGGAGATGGCCGAGAAGCTGGCCTGGCCGGCGCTGGCATTGCTGCTGCTGCTCGGTACGGTCTGCTGGCTGGCGATCCGGCGCCAGCTGGCACCGCTGGAGCGCACGGCCGCAGGCATCGCTGCCAAGTCGCCGCAGGACCTCTCGCCCGTGGCCGGCGCCGGCCAGCCGCGCGAGCTGCGGCCCATCCTCGATGCGCTGAACGCGCTGCTGGCCCGGCTGGAGCTGGCGTTGGCGTCCGAACGCCGTTTCACGGCCGATGCCGCGCACGAGCTGCGCACGCCGCTGGCCGCGCTGCGCATGCGCGTGCAGCTGCTCGAACGCCAGCAGGCCGGGCCCGCCGACCCCCTGCGTGCCCTGCGCGAGGACGTGGACCGTTGCACGGCGCTCGTCGAGAGCCTGCTCGCGCTGGCCCGGCTCGACCCCGAGCATGCCGCCCTGGCACGCCAGGACGTGGACCTGGCGGCGCTGTTCGAGAGCCTGGACCGCAGCGCCGCGCAGGCGCGCGGCATGCGCGTCACGCAGACGCTGCAGGCCAGCACAGTGCAGGCCGAGCCGGCGCTGCTGGCCAGCGCGCTGCGCGGCCTGCTCGACAACGCCGTGCGCTACGGCCGGCCCGGCGGCCAGGTGCAGCTGAGCGCCACGCCCCTGCCGGACGGCGGCGTGCGCCTGGCCGTGCGCGACGACGGCCCGGGCGTGGCGCCGGCCGAGCGCGCGCGCCTGGGCGAGCGCTTCTTCCGCGTGCTGGGCACCGGCCAGAGCGGCAACGGCCTGGGCCTGTCCATCGTCGCGCGCATCGCGGCGCTGCACGGCGCCAGGCTGCACTTCGCCGACGGGCTGGACGGGCGGGGACTGGCAGTGCTGCTGGATTTTCCGCCCGCTCAGGGCAGCAGCGCGTAGCGGTAGCGCGCGGGCACGTCGCCCGTGGCCGAGAAGAGGTAGGGCAGCACGAGGTCGTGCGGCCGCGTGGGCAGCGCGTCGGTCAGCGGCTCGACCCACAGCAGCGGGCGCTGCGTCGGCAGGTTGCCGTCACCGTCGTCGACCTCGATGTGCGCGCGCGGGAACTGCAGCCGCAGCGCGCCGGCCAGCGTGCGGTCGTTGGACAGGATGATGCCGTCGCCCGCATAGCCGCGCGCGCGCAGCGCCTGGGCCAGTTCGCGCACGGGCTGGTTCAGCTCGTCGGGCTTGTCGCGCATGGCGTTGTAGGGCACGCGGGCCGTCAGCAGCACCAGCACCAGCACGGCCACCGTGGCCAGCACCCGGCGCAGGCGTGGCAGCCGCGCATGCTGCGCGAGTTCCGGCGCGCAGCCGAAGAAGGCCACGGGCAGCAGGAACAGGAAGGGCATCATCCAGCGGTCCTTGAAGCGCGTGACCTCGCCGAACACCATCATCGCCAGGAACAGCAGGCCCAGCGCCACGAAGTAGCGCTGCCACAGCGCTTGCAGGTGCAGGCCGCTCCCGGCCGGCGCAGCCTGCGGCCGCCACCACCGCGACCAGGCCTGCAACGCGCCGCGGCCGAACAGCAGGCCCATGGCCAGCGCCCAGGGACCGGCGAAGGCCAGCACCGCCAGCACCAGGCTGGTCAGGCCGCGCCACAGCCCTTGGAAGAAGCCCACCGGAACCGCGCTCGTGAGCTTGCCGGCCGTGGATTCCACCGCCAGCCCCCAATGCTGCAGCACCCACAGGCCGTGCGGCACGACCATCGTCGCGGCCACGGCCACGGCGGCCAGCGTCCAGCGGTTGAGCAGCACGGCGCGCGTGTCGCGCCCGGTCAGCAGGGCCGCCAGCAGCACCCCGAGGAAGCCCGCATAGCTGTATTTGGACAGCATTCCGAGACCTGCGACGACCCCGGTCAGCAGGTACAGCGCGGGGCGCGGGCTGCGCAGCAGCGCCAGCACCACGGCCAGCGTGGCGGCTGACACGGTCGTCAGCAGCACCGAGTGCGTGAGATCGCGCGAGGCCTCCCAGCCGATCTGCGGCAACAGCAGCATGGTGGCCGCAGCCAGGGCCGCCAGGCCGGCCGGCATCAGCGTGCGGCCGGCCAGCCAGACGCAGACGTAGGCCAGCGCCAGCAGCCCGTTCTTGAGCAGCGACAGCGTGAACACCGAGGCACCCAGCAGCTGAAAGACGGCCCACTGCAGCCAGGTGTACAGCGGCGGCTGGGCGCCGTAGCCCCATTGCAGGTGCTGGGTCCAGACGGCCTGCTCGGCCTCGTCGAGCTCCAGCGCCGGCGACACCAGCACACGGCCCAGCACATGGGCCGCGAAATAAAGCAGCAGCCAGCCCCAGGGCGGCATGGCCGTTGCGGGGAGAATGCGTGCGCGCGCAAGCGCAGGGGGGGTGCCGGCCATCGTGGGGAAGCTCGAATTCGCGCGCGATGATAGCGGCCCTCGCCCACCAATGGCCGGCAGCCGTGGCGCCGGCGCTCGCGCCCGCCTCCCCAGAAAGCAGCTCCCTCCAACGATGCCCACCGCCCCTTTGCCCGATCCCACGCTCCTGCACCCTGCCGCTGCACCGCAGCCGCCGGAGGTGTCCATCGTCGTGCCCATGTTCAACGAGGCCGAGAGCCTGCCCGACCTGGTCGCACGCGTGGGCGAGGCCATGCAGGCCAGCGGCCGCAGCTTCGAGCTGATCGCCATCGACGACGGCTCGCGCGACGGCTCGCCCGCGCTGCTGCGCCAGCTCGCGCGCGAGCGGCCCTGGCTGCGCCCGGTCTGCCTGGCGCGCAACTACGGCCAGTCCTGCGCACTGCAGGCCGGTTTCGACCGCGTGCGCGGGCGCTACGTGGTGACGCTGGACGCGGACCTGCAGAACGACCCCCTGGACATCCCCGCGCTGCTGGACCGGCTGGATGCCGAGCCCGAGCTCGACTCCCTGTCGGGCTGGCGCCAGAACCGGCAGGACAAGGCCTTGTCGCGCAAGCTGCCCTCGATGCTGGCCAACCGGCTGATCTCGCGCACCACGGGCCTGCAGCTGCACGACTACGGCTGTGCGCTGAAGGCCTACCGGCGCCACATCGTCGACCGCATCCATCTCTATGGCGAGTTGCACCGCTTCCTGCCGCTGCTGGCGCACGATGCCGGCGCGCGCATCGCCGAGGTGCCCGTGCGCCACCATGCGCGCGCCAAGGGCAAGTCCAAGTATGGCATCGACCGCACCTTCCGCGTCGTGCTCGATCTGGTGCTCGTGCTGTTCTTCCTGCGCTACCGCCAGCGTCCGCTGCACGCCTTCGGCGGCCTGGGCCTGTGGCTGGCCACGCCGGGCGTGCTGATCCTGGCCTGGCTGTTCGTGCAGAAGCTGGCGGGCGAGGCCATCGGCGGGCGCCCGCTGCTGCTGGCCGGCGTGATGCTGGTGCTGGTGGGGATGCAGCTGGTCGTCGCCGGGCTGATCGGCGAGGTCATGATGCGCATCTACTACGAAGGCGGTGGCGGCAGGCAGTACCACCTGCGCGACGAGCCCGAAAGCCCCGGTCCGGCCGCCTGACCCCATGGTCTGGCTGCGCATCGCGATCGCGCCCGTCCTGCTGCTGGGCGTGCTGTGGTTCGTCGACCTCGGCGACGTGGCGCGCCAGTTGCGCCAGGCCCAGCCCGGCTGGCTCGCGGCGGCGCTGGCCAGCGCGGTCGCGTCCAACATGGTCTCGGCCTGGCGCTGGCGTTCTCTGGTGCGCTGGCTCGGCCACGGGCTGGCGCTCGGGCGCGCGCTGCGCCTGTACTTCCAGGCCATGGCGCTCAGCGCGCTGTTGCCCGGTGCGGTGGTCGGCGGCGACGTGTTCCGCGCCGTGGCGCTGCGCCGCGGCGGCATGGAGACCTGGTCCGCGGGCCTGTCGGTGCTGCTGGACCGGCTCAGCGGCCTGTGGATGCTCTGGGTGCTGGCGGCCGTGGTGGCCGCCTGGAGCTGGCACGGCGGCGCGCAGGCGGCACTGGTCGGCTGGGGCCTGCCGGACTTCGGCATGGCGTTGCCGCTGGCCGCCTCCGTGTTGCTGCTGGCGCTGCCGGCGGCCGTGCTGTGGGCCCTGCAGCGCGGGCCCTTGCGGGGCCGCAACGCCGTGCTGGCCCAGCGCCCCGACACCGCCGGCGAGTTCGGCCGCCAGTTGCTGCAATCGGCGCTGGTGCAGCTGCTGTCGGTCGGCGCGCTGGCCTGTTGCGGCCGGGCCTTGCACCTGGACACCCCCTACTGGGCCTATGCCATCGCGGCAGCACCGACCTTTCTGATGGCGGCCCTGCCCGTCAGCTTCGGCGGCTGGGGCACGCGCGAGGCCGCGGCCGCGCTGAGCCTGGCGCCGTTCGGCGTGGCCTCGGCGTCCGCGGTGGCGGTCTCGCTGCTGTACGGCGTGCTCGCCCTCGTGCAGGGCGCGGCCGGCCTGGGGCTGATGCTGCTGCAGCGGCGCAGCGCGCGTTGAACGCCGGCGCCCCGGCCGCTAGGCCCGCGTTGCCCAGCGCGCCGCAATGCGCGCCGCCTGCGCGATCGGCGCGTCCAGCGCCAGCGCATCGGCCGCGTGCCGCGTCGTGAACACCGCCAGCACCAGCGGTGCGCGCGCTGGCGGCCAGACCACGGCCACGTCGATGGCCGAACCGTAGGCACCCTGGCCGCTGGTGCCGGTCTTGTTGCCCACGACCCAGCCAGCCGGCATGCCGGCACGGATGCGGGCCGCGCCCGTCACCGTGCCGCGCAACCAGGTGGCCAGCTGCGCGCGCTGCGTCGGCGCCAGCGCGTCGTCGACGGCGAGCTTGCGCAGGCTCTCGGCCATGGCGCGCGGCGTGGTGGTGTCGCGCGGATCGCCCGGGATCGAACTGTTGAGTTCCAGCTCCCAGCGGTCGAGCCGGAACTGCGTATCGCCGATGCTGCGCATGAAGGCCGTGAGCCCGGCCGGCCCGCCCACACGCTGCAGCAGCAGGTTGGCGGCGGCGTTATCGCTGGTCTGCACGGTGGCCTCGCACAGCGCGGCCACGCTCATGCCCTCGGCCAGGTGCTGCGAGGTGACCGGTGAATGCGACAGCAGATCGCCGCGCTGGTAGCGCACATGCTGCGCCAGCAGGCCGGGCTCGGCGCTGCTGCGCGCCAGGATGGCCGCGGCCAGCACCGCCTTGAAGCTGCTGCACATCGGGAAGCGCTCGTCGGCGCGCTGGCCCAGCAGCGCGCCGTCGGCGGTGTCGATGGCGCAGACGCCGATGCGGCCGGCAAAGTCATGCTCCAGGGCGGCGAGTTCGCGTTCGGCCTGCGCCTGGCCAGTGCGGCGCGCCGGTGCGGCACAGGCACTGAACAGCGGCATGGCGGCGGCGGCCAGCAGCAAGCGGCGGCGGCCGCGCAAACGGGGTGGATGCATCGAAGGGTCTCCGAAGAAGGGTTGGAAGGAAGAGAGGTGTCGCGACGCTGCGCATGCTAGGCAGCCGCGCGCGCCGCACCAAGCTCCGGGCACGACCGCCCTGCACGGGTGTAACCTGTGTCACATGCGCACTGCCACCGTCACCGTCGAACTGAGCTCCCCGCAGACCGTGGATGGCCGGCCCGCGACCTACCAATCGTTGTGGCTGCTGGCGCGCCTGCTGCATGCCCATGCCGCGGGCCAGCCGGTGCGCATCGACGACCTGCGCGGGCAGGTGTCGGCGGCGCGCACGCAGCGCATGCTGGTCAGCCGCGCCTTCCGCGACTTCAAGGCCTGGGGCCTGGCGGTCGGCTGGGGCGAGGACCGCCAGCGCGACCCGCGCTTTCTCAATGCGGAGCGCCGCAGCCAGGGCCCGTTCTGGTTGCCCGAGGCCCAGGCACGGCGGGTGCAGCTGCAGGTGGAAGGCCGGCCCGCCACGCCGGCCGAGCGGGCCGCCTTCCTGGGCCTGCCGGCGCCCTTGGCCTGCGCCGGCGCGGCTCCGGGCACGCCGCCCGAGGCCGTGCACCTGCAGGACGCCGGCTTCTGGCAGCAGCTCGTGGCCGCGCAACAGGCCATGCGCCAGGGCCGCTGGGCCGCGCAACTGACGGCCGGCGGCACACCCGCGCCGGCCAGCGCGCTGCAGGCCATGCGCCGTGCGGCCCAACTGGCCGGCAGCGACTTCCAGCGCGCGCTGGTCACGCTCAACGAAGCGCTGCTGTGGCGCCGCATCGGCGACGACGCCCAGGCGCGCCGCCGCGTGCAGGCGCTGGCGCGCCAGCGCCTGGCACGCCACGTGGCCGGCCACGACTACCTGGGCGCCATGGCCGCCATCGTCTCGGCCTGGTGCGATTACACGGCGCGCGACCTGCCGGCCGCGCGCGCGCAGTTGCAGGCCATCGCGCGCGATCCGGCCCAGGGCGCATTGCTGGCCCACCATCCGCAGGTGCGCTTCGAATGGAGCAACCTGTGGGCGCTGGCCTGCCGGTCGCAGGCACTGGGCAGCGCAGCCCAGGCACCGACGCAGGCCGCCGCGCAGGCCGAGGAGTCGCTGCAGCACTTCGGCCGCGCACTGGCGGCGGCCTTCGAGTCGCACTCCTTCGACGCGGCCCAGCACGTGGCGGCCAACATGGGCATGGCGGTCTGGCTGTTCGAGCGCGTGGGATTGCAGGCCGGCGTGGACCGTGCCCGGCCGCGCGCCATCCAGTGGATCGCGTTCAGCGAGTGGCTCAGCGGCCAGGCCGAGTTGCAGGGCCGCTCGGCCTGGAACGCGATCTACCTGCTGCGCATCGCGCGCGGTGCCTGTCAGCCACCACCGCGCTGCACGCTGGCGCAGTTCCGTGCGCTGGCCCCGCTGACGCCCACCACCCTGGCGCGCGAAGCCGGTCCGCTGGCCGAAGTGTTTCGCGGTGCCGACTGGCCGGACGACTGGGTCCAGGTGGCCGGCCAGCGCCTGGCCGAACACCGCAGCGGCGCGCGCCGCTATCCGGGCCTGCAGTACTGCGGCCTGCTGCTCGAGCAGGCCTGGTTCGCCGCGCACGCCGGCAAGCTGGCGCTCGCCGCGCAGGCGCTGGCGGCATTGCGCGAATCCCTGCCCCAGCTGGTGCCCAGTGACCGGGCCTACTTCCGCGAAGTGTGGAACGACGGCCTGCCGGCCGAGCTGCTGGCGCTGGAGCCGCCACCGCGCCGGCCACGGGCGCGTTGAGGCCCCTGCATCTAGTCCTGAGGAAAGTCCGAAGGCCTGAAGCCCGAGAGCCCGTCCAGGACGCCCTTGGGCTCGAGGCTGGCGTAGGACGAGCTGATCCACGGAAGCGAATCGCTGCGCCGGAACTCCCGGTGTCCCATGGCGGCCGACTGGTGGGCCGCGAAGCGCACGAGCGGTCCCACGATCTGCGCCACCTGCGGCAGCTCGTGGAACGGCTCCAGCGCCATCTTGAGGAAGGGGGCCGTCAGCGTGCCGGCGTCGTGCAGCGCGATCAGGTGGTTCACCAGATCGTTAGCGAGCCCGTGCGCGTCGTCGGGGAGCCGCGTGCGCGCCAGCGCATCGCGGAAACGGACCAGCAGGGTGCGGACTTCAGGTGGCATGCCACTGGATGGCGACGAGCGCAGGCCTGCGGCTAAGCGATGTGGCCCGCGCACCGGCACGGATTGGTAACCGGTCGCAACCGAGCGCGCGGGCCCCACGCTAAGCGTGCTCGCCGACGATCGGCCCGAACTGCCAACGGCCGCCCCCCGTGAGGGACAGATGGTGGGTATGGAACTGCCGCACCGCCTCCCGGTGGGCCACGCTCACCAGGCAGGCGCCGCTGCTCCGCAGGCGCGCGTAGATGGCAGCCTCGTTCTCGGCATCGAGCGCGCTGGTGGCCTCGTCGAGCACCACCACGTCGGGCTTGTGCACCAGGACACGCGCCAGCGCCAGGCGCTGCTGCTCGCCCATGGACAGCAGCTTGTCCCAGGGCTGCTCGGCGTCCAGTGCGGGTGGCTCGCCGGCGAGGTGGCCCAGTTGCACATCCTGCAGCGCGCGAAGAAGGTCGGCATCCTGAACCGCCGCGTCGGGAAAGGGATAGAGCAGCTGGCCGCGCAAGCTGCCGCCGCGCACATAGGGGCGCTGGGGCAGGAAGAACAAGGACTTGTCCGAGGGATGGCAGATCCTGCCCGACCCTTCGCGCCACAGCCCTGCCAGCGCGCGCAGCAGAGAGCTCTTGCCGCAGCCGCTCACCCCCGTGATCAGCAGCGCATCACGCATCGCCAGTGCGAAGCTGAGCTGCTCGATCAGCACGCGCTGCGTCCCCGGCACGGTGACGCACAACGACTGTGCGCCGACGAAGTCCGCCGTGTCGTGCCTGATCTGGGGGTCCGGCTGCTCGGCCGCCGGCGCGCGGGCCACGGCATCGACCTTTGCGTCCTGCGCTGGCGCCAGCACGCGCCGGGACAACTCGTCGAGCCGGTCGATGCCGGCGACGAAGCGGCTCAGGCTCTCGAAGTTGTCGACGATCAGCGCGACTGCCCCGAGGACCATGGCGAATGCGCCAGCGGCCTGCACGGCGCGGCCGACTTCCAGGCGGCCCGCCAGCACGTCAGCAGCGAGGATGACGGCCGGCAGCACCAGCGTGAGCTGGGTGAAGGCGCGCTGGAACAGGTTCAATGCACATTGCCGCCGCACGAGACGGGCGTAGTTGCGAAAGGCGGCGTCGAAGCGCGCATCGATCTGGGCCCGTTCCTGCGCCTCGCCGCGGTGGAAGGCGATGGATTCGGCGCTCTCGCGCACCTGGATCAGGCTGAAGCGCAGGTCGGCCTCCTTGCGCAGCTGGGCGAAATTGAGCGTGATCAGCGGCCGGCCGAACAGGTACATCGCGCCCACGGTGCCCGCCACCGCGTACACGACCAGGAAGCCGACGAGCGCTTCGGAAATGGACCACAGCACCGCACTGAAGGCAGCCAGCTGCATCACCGAACCGATCAGGATCAGCAGGAAATGGATCGAGCGCCCTGTGAAGGTGTTGATGTCCTCGGCGATGCGCTGGTCCGGGTTGTCCAGCTCGGACTGTTGCGCCAGGCTGTAGTAGCGCCGCTCGGCCAGGTAACCGTCGAGAAAGCGTCCCGTGAGCCAGCGTCGCCAATGGTTGGCGAAGGTGTCACGCATGAAGTAGTAGATGGCATAGCACGGCGCTGCGATCGCGACCAGCACCAGGGTGGTCCGCACGGCGCTCCAGAACCGGTCGGACTCGCGGCCCGCCAGGGCCGACATCAGTTCACCGGCCTCGTCGTTCAACAGGACGGCCAGCCGGGTTTCGCACAACATGAGCAACACCAGCGTGGCAAGCAGGCCCCAGGCCTTCATCCGCGCATCGCCGAACCAGAACGGCTTGGCCAACTGCAGGAAGCGTTGCCAGGAGCTGGCGGCGTGCGTCGGCGCTCCATGCGACTGAGGAATCTGGGGCGGCGTCGGCAGCGTCGCGGAAATGGCTTGTGGCATGGAGTGCAGCGGTAGGTGTGCCGGGAGGCTAGAACCCGCACCGGTTCCGAGATGTGGGACAGTGCCGCAGCTTGCTGGAGGCATCACCGCGCGGCGCATGCGGTAGGCGTCCCACGTGGTTCGTAGCTGCATCATTTGATGTAGGCGGAAGCGATCGTGCTGGACAGAATGCACCGCCATGAACCTGAACGTCTTGTTCGCGCAGCCGCACGGCCTGGCGCGCACCCACCGTCTCATGCAACGGCGGTGAATGCCCTTCGCCTCGAGCCCCGCGCTTCCTCCCACCCCCCACCACGACTTTCGTCGCCATCCTGTCTCCGGCCTGCAGGAGCTGGTCGTCACGCCGCAGCTGCAAGGCTGGGCATCCGAATGCGCCGCGTTGCTCGGCCACCGCGCGCCCATCGCCTTGCGCTTGCTCAGCGAAGGTCGCCCGGTCTACCGCGAGCCCTGGGAATGGCTGTTGCGGTACGGCTTGGCGTGGGCATGAGGCGCGGCGCACGGCTCTCCGCGAGATGTATCCAAACGCTCCTTTTGTGACAAAACACGATCGCAACACAAGGAGCACAGCGCAGACCTACAGTTCGGTGCACAAGCCGAACAACAGGGCGCCAGCCCGCCAGGGGGACGACCAGGCATGCACGCAAGCTCCGTGAGTTCTTTGCGCCCCAGCGGCGCGGCGCCAGAGACTTCAGCAGCCCCGGGCCTGGGCCAGGCCGACGCGGTCGGCCTGCTGGCCACCGCGATGGAGACGGCGCGCGCGCATGCCGCCGATGACACGCCGCTGCTGATCAGCGGCGAGCACAGCAGCGGCCGCGCACGCGTGGCGCGCGCCGTGCACTACCTCGGCCCGCGCCGTGGACGCCCCTTCATTTCCCTGCACTGCGCGACGCTGCGAGGCGCGCCGCTGGACAGCATGCTCCCCGGGCTCGTGCAGCTGGCCGCAGGCGGCACCTTGTTCCTGGAGGGCATCGCCAGCCTGCCGGCGGGCGGCCAGGCGCTGCTGTGGCAACAGGCGCAGCGCGCGCCCGCCGTGCGCTGGATCGCAGGGGCCGAGGAGCTGCAGGCCCGCACCGGGGCAACCGCCTGGCACAGCACGCTGGCACCATGGCTGGCCATGGCCCGCATCGATCTGCCTGCACGCGGGGCGGCGAGGGTCTGACTCAGACGCTCTCAGCCCGGATCGATGCGGTAGCCCACCGCCAGCGCCTTGGTGTAGGCGGCGAACGGCCCTTCGCGCGGCTGCCCGGGCACCAGTTGCGCCGGCGGCTTGAGATAAGCCTGCACGTGCAGCACGGTGTGCGGCGCTTCGAGGGCTTGGACGGCGATCTGCGCGCGCACGTAGCCGCCCGGCAGCCCCACCTCCTCGAAGGTGTCCATGGCCGCCAGCAGCGCGGCATCCACCGCGTAGACCTCGCCCGCCACCTGCTGGCCCTGGCCAGGCAGGTCCACGAGCCAGGGGGCGCGGTCTTCGTTGGGCAGCTGCACCACATACAGCGGATAGGGACGCTGTGTGCGGTAGGTCCCGCCGATGCGGCGCCCGCTGTTGCGGAAGAAGTTCGGAAAGCCCTGCTTGAGGGTGCCGTAGACGAAGACCAGCGTGTCCATGGCCTTCAGCCCAGGCGCAGGCGGTAGAAACGGCTGTCCACCGCCATGACGGGAAAGGCCGGCGGCAGCGCCGCGCGGTCGACCATGGCGAAGCCGTTCTTCTCGTAGAAGCGGTGCGCGGCCAGGAATTGCGCCGTGGTCCCCAGGTAGACCTCTGCCACGGCCTGCGCGGCCGCCCATTGCAGCAGCGTGTCGAGCAGCCCCTGCGCCACGCCGTGGTGTGCGCCGCGCCAGGCCGGCGCGACGAACATCTTGCGCAACGCGGCCTGCCGACCGCCGATGTCGCGCAAGCCGATGCTGCCCACCACGGCGCCACCGGCCTCGGCCACCCAGAAGTTGCCACTGCCCTGCTGGTAGAAGCCCTGGACGTCGGCCAGGTCCGGCTGGGCTTCACGCGTGATGGGGATGCCGAATTCCTGCTGCTGGATCGGCAGGATCAACGCGGCGATGGCATCGGCATCGGCGGAGCGGGCGGGGCGGATCTGGACAACGGTCATGGGCCGAGTGTGCCGCAGCCCGGCCTGCGCGCGGCCCCTGCGCCGAGACGGCGCACGCCGATCCGGCGCGACGCCGGCATGGACGGCGCGGTGTACGGGTCAGCGATAGCGGGCCGCCGTGATGAACTGGCCGAAGCTCTCGCACCAGACGATCACCGTGGTGTAGCGCGCCACGTCGATGGGTTCGGGCACGGCCACCACGAAGTTGCGGAAGGTGCGCACATCGCCGACGCGCACCATGGCGGCCTTCAAGCGCAGGAAGTCGGCTTCGGTCTCGACGAACTCGGGCGAGAGGTAGAGCTTGTAGTCCGGGCCCGGGGCCAGCTCACCGGCCAACGCGATGCTGCGCGCCGCCACCGTGACGGTGCCCTCGCCCCAGTGCAGCGCGTCGCTGTCCTTCAGATCGCGGCGGAACCGCGCAGTCCATTGCGCGGCCCGGGCCTGGGCGGCGACCTCGGCGGCGCTGGGCGCAGGCGGGGCCGTCAGCACCGGCAGGAAGTACACACCCAGCGCAAAACCGAATCCGAGCACGGCCAGGTGCGAACCCAGCAGCAGGACGAAGCGGGTGGTGCGGGACATGGCGGCCTCGGACGAAGGGAGCGATGGCCGCATTCTGGCCCCTCACCGCGCCGCCGCACAGGCCCGCGCATCCCGCTCAGAACGGTGCGTCGGCGTCCTCGCCTGGCGCAGAGGCCGGTGCCGCGCTCTGGCCCGGCTTGCCCAGCAGGGTGAGCACCTGCTTGCGCAGTGCCGCGTTCTCGGCCTCGAGCTCGCGCACGCGCTTGCGCAGCGCAGCCACCTCGTCCTCTCCGGGCGGTACCGCGGATTCGGCCGAGCCGGCCTCTTCGCTGCTCTCGCGCGCCGGCTTGCGCTTGCCCTCGCGCACGCGCTTGGCGGCCTGCTTGAGCTCGTCCTTGCCGGCGGCGGCCGCGGCGGTCTGCTCCTCGACGGGCAGGCTGGCCACGGCGGCCGCGGCGCTTAGCGTGATCTCGCCGGACTTGACGGCGGCCACCACCTCGGGCGCCGCGCTCTGCTGGATCTTCTCGATCATGACGACCTGGCTGCTCTTGAGCCGCGCGGCGCGCGCCAAGGCCTCGCGGCTGTCCAGCGATTCGTTCTTGGGCAGCGGCGCGGCAGCTTCCGGCGGCGCGGCGCCTGCGTCCTCGGCCGGTGCTGCCTTGGCACGTTCGCGCCGGCTGGCCACGATCTCGCGCTTGCGCAGCGCCAGCACGCCGCGCTGGAAGTCCGACACGCTGCGCCGCCCCAGGTGCTGGTCGATCATCCACAGGTGCACGTCCTCGATGGACTGGAACCGCGTGTTCTGCACGGTCTGGAACGGCAGCCCGTGCTTGCGGCAGATGCCGTAGCGGTTGTGGCCGTCCACCAGCACATCGCCCCACAGCACCAGCGCGTCGCGGCAGCCCTCGGCCAGCAGGCTGCGCTCGAGCGCCTCGTATTCATCCGGCGTCAGCGGATCGATGTAGGCCTTGAGTTCTTCGTTGACGACGATGTCCATGGGTGGCGTGGGAGGCAGGGCTGCACAAAGGGCGCGGATTGTAGAAGCGCAGCCGAACACCGGCGCCGACGGCCGCGCGCGGCCCCGTCCGGCAGCATCGGCGGCGCCTGCGGTCCAGCATGCGCGGGTGACCGCCCCCAGCACCCTCCCCGCCCGCCTGGACGCACTGCCCTGGTCGCACTGGCACTGGCGCGTGGTGCTGGCCCTGGGCGTGGCCTGGGTGCTCGACGGGCTGGAGGTCACCATCGTCGGCGCCTTCGGCAGCGTGCTGGAGCGGCCCGACACGCTGGCGCTGTCGGCCAGCCAGGTCGGCTGGGCCGGATCGCTCTACGTGCTGGGCACCGTGGTGGGCGCGCTGTGGTTCGGCCGCATGGCCGATCGACTGGGGCGCAAGCGGCTGTTCCTGCTCACGCTCGTGGTCTACATGGCGGCCACCATGGCCACGGCCTTCGCGACCGGCTTCGGCTGGTTCGCGCTGTGCCGCTTCGCCACCGGCGTGGGCATCGGCGGCGAGTATGCGGCCATCAACTCGGCCATCGACGAACTGATCCCGGCGCGCGTGCGTGGCCGCGTGAGCCTAGCCATCAACGGCAGCTTCTGGATCGGCGCCGGCATGGGGGCGGCGCTGAGCCTGGTGCTGCTGGACCTGCCCTGGCTCGACGTGGCGCTGGGCTGGCGCCTGGGCTTCCTGCTCGGTGCCGTGCTGGCCGTGGCCGTGCTCGTGGTGCGCCGCCATGTGCCCGAGAGCCCGCGCTGGCTGCTCGCGCACGGCCGCGCGGCCGAGGCCGAACGTACCGTGCGCGCGATCGAGGCCGAGGTGCAGGCACAGCATCCGCACTGGCGCCCGGCGCCGCCGCTGCCGATGGCCGACGATCCGACGCGCAAGGCGCTGCCTGGCCTGGCCCAGGTCGCCCGCGTGCTGCTGCACCACTACCGCCGACGCAGCGCCGTGGTGCTGGCGCTGATGGTCTCGCAGGCCTTCTTCTACAACGCGATCTTCTTCACCTACGCGCTGGTGCTCACGCGCTTCTACGGCGTACAGGCCACGGCCGTGGGCTGGTACATCCTGCCGTTCGCGGCCGGCAACGTGCTGGGGCCCTGGCTGCTGGGTCCGCTGTTCGACCGCGGCCGCCGCGCCATGATCGCCGCCACCTACGGCCTGTCGGGCCTGGCCCTGCTGCTGACGGGCTGGGGCTTCGTGCAGGGCTGGTTCGATGCAGTGACGCAGACGCTGGCCTGGTCAGCGGTGTTCTTCCTGGCTTCGGCCGCGGCCAGCTCGGCCTACCTGACGGCCAGCGAGCTGTTTCCGCTGGAAATGCGGGCGCTGGCCATCTCGCTCTTCTTCGCCGTCGGTGCCGGCATGGGCGGTTTCGCGGCGCCCGCGCTGTTCGGCGCGCTGATCGAGACCGGCAGCCGCGCCAATGTGTTCGTGGGCTATGCGGTCGGCGCCGCGCTCGTGATCGTGGCCGCGGCGATCGCCTGGCGCTACGGCATCGACGCCGAACGCCGGTCGCTCGAGGACATCGCGCCGCCGCTGAGCAGCCAGGAGACCGACATCCCGCACCGCTAAACTGCCAGGTTTGCCGGACGCCGAGGCCTTCCGCGCGGCGAGGCCGCTGCGCCATGAAAGGGCATCGGCGTCCCCGCCTGTCTGCCTCCGTGTCGCGCCACCTGCTCCCCCTGCTCCTCGGCCCGCTGCTCAGCCTGTTCATCGTGAGCCTGGGCAACGGCTTCATCGCCTCCCTCAGCACGCTGCGGCTGGACGCCGCCGGTGTGCCGGCCCACCTGATCGGCGTGGTCTCCTCGGCCTACTTCATCGGCCTGACCCTGGGCGCCGTGTCCTGCGACCGGCTGATCGGCCGCATCGGCCACATCCGCGCCTTCAGCGGCTTCGCCTCGCTGACCGCGGCCTCCTTCCTGCTGCATTGCATGGTCTTCGATCCCACGGCCTGGACCGTGTTCCGGCTCGTCAACGGCTGGGCCACGCTGGGCATCTTTCTGGTGGTGGAGAGCTGGCTGCTGCTGGCCGGCGACCAGAAGACGCGCGGGCGGCTGCTGGCGCTGTACATGATCGCCTTCTATGGCGCGGGCATGCTGGGCCAGGCCGCACTCGGCCGGCTGCATGCGGGGGGCGACACCGTGCCCTTCATGGTGGCGGGCATGCTGGCTGCGCTGTCGGTGCTGCCCATCGTCATCGTGCCGCGCATCGCGCCGGCGGCCGAGCGCACCGAGCCGCTGCGGCTGCTGCGGCTGCTGCGCATGTCCCCCACGGGCGTGGTCGGCTGCTTCGGCTCGGGCATCGCGATCGCGGCCGTCTACACGCTGCTGCCGCTGTACCTGCAGCGTGTGGGCATGGACGTGGGCCAGGTCGGCGAACTGATGGCCTGCGTGATCCTGGGCGCGGTCGTGCTGCAGTACCCGATCGGCCGCTGGTCGGACCGGCGTGACCGGCGCGCCGTGCTGGCAGCGCTGAGCGGGTACTGTGCGCTGCTGTCGCTGTTCGTCCTGGCGCTGCCGGACCACCAGACGGTGCTGGTGGTGCTGCTGTTCCTGCTCGGCGGCGGTGTGTTCGCGGTGTACCCGGTGGCCGTGAGCCATGCGGCCGACCAGGCCCCGGCCGGCGCCCTGGTCGGCACCATCCAGGGGCTGCTGCTGATCAACTCCATCGGCTCGGCGATCAGCCCGCTGGCGATCTCGCCGCTCATGGCGCAGGCCGGCGAGCAAGGCCTGTTCTGGGCCTTCCTGGTGCTCAACGCCGGCCTTGCCGCCCTCTTCCTGCGCCGCCACAAGGTGCGGCCTGAGCCCGCGCCAGTGGCCCCCTTCGTGCCGACCACGCAGATGTCGCCCGCCGGCGCGCAGATGCGCGTGACGCAGGAGCTGCTGCAGGGCGCACTGGCGCGCGAGCATGCGCAGGACCGCGCCGACGCTGCGGCGCCGTAACGCCTGGATACCCCTGCCGGCGCCGCTGGAACAGTTCAATCAATCGATTGAATTGTGCTGTAATCCGCGCCGCATGACCAAGCCCGCGCCCGCCCCAGCCGCCCGCCAGGCCGCCGCACGCAGCGATGGCCAGGAGGCACGCGCCCAGCTGCTCTCCGCCGCGCTCGCGCTGTTCGCCGAGCAGGGCTTCGCCAAGACCTCGACACGCGCCATCGCCCAGGCCGCGGGCGTGAACCTGGCCGCCATCCGCTACTACTTCGGCGACAAGGCCGGGCTGTACGCCGCCTGTTTTTCCGAACCGCTGGGCGGCAACGCGGGCGACCTGACGCGCCTGTGCGGCGCGCCGGAGCTGCCCGTGGCCGAGGCGCTGCGGCTGTTCCTGACCGGCTATGTGGAGCCGCTCAAGCAGGGCGAGATCGTGCGCCAGTGCATGCGCCTGCACCTGCGCGAAATGCTGGAACCCACCAGCCAGTGGGCGCAGGAGGTCGAGCGCGACATCAAGGGCCCGCACCTGGTGCTGGTGGACATCCTCGCGCGCCACCTGGGCGTGCGCGCCGACGACGACCTGCACCGCCTGGCCTTCGCGATCACGGGCCTGGCGATGCAGCTGTTCGTCACGCACGACGTGGTCGATGTGGTCCACCCCGGGCTGATGCGCGACGACGCTGCCATCGACCGCTGGGCCGAACGCCTGGTGGGCTATGCGCTGGCGCTCGTGGACGCCGAGAAGCAGCGCCGCAGTGCGAGCGCTGCGGCCAAGACACGCAAAAAAGAATGAACCTGTCCTCTTCCCCCTCCCCCGCGCTGCGGCGCCTGGCCCTGGCCGGGCTGCCGCTGCTGCTGGCCGCGTGCAGCGTCGCGCGGCCACCGGCCGCCGTCCAGGCGCCCACCCCTGCGCAGTGGCACACACCGCAGACCGGCCTGCCGCATGGCGGCGCCGTGCCGCAGCTGGCCGACTGGTGGCGCCAGTCCGGCGACGCGCTGCTGGTCGAGCTCATCGCCGCCGCGCAGGCCGCCAGCCCCGACGTCGCCAGCGCGGCCGCGCGCATCGCCGAGGCCCGCGCCACGCGCGTGCAGGCCGGCGCGGCCATGGGTCCGACGCTGGACGGCAGCCTGTCGCTGAGCCGCGGCAACACCTTGTCCACGGGCAGCGGCGGCGTCTCGGGCGGCACGGCCTCGCTGCCGACCTTCACGAACGCGCAGGCCGGCCTGCAGGCGGGCTGGGAGATCGACCTGTTCGGCGGCCTGGCCGCCACGCGCGACGCAGCCGGCGCGCGGCTCTCGGCCAGCCAGGCGCAGTGGCACCAGGCCCGTGTGGCCGTGGCCGCAGAGACGGCCAATGCCTACTTCGCCGAGCGCGCCTGCGCGCGGCAGCTCGCGGTGAGCGAACAGGACACGGCCTCGCGCCGCGAGAGCGCGCGCCTGACCGCGCTGTCGGAGCAGGCCGGCTTCGCCGCGCCGGCCGATGCGGCGCTGACGCGCGCCAGCGCCGCCGACGCCGCGGCCCGGCTCACGCAGCAGCGCACCCAATGCGCCCTGCAGCGCCAGGCCCTGGTGGCGCTGACGGGCTGGGAGCTGCCGGCCCTGGCGCAGCGGCTGGACGCCGGCCCCGGCAACCTGGCGCTGCCCGCCCTGCAAAGCGTGGACAGCGTGCCCGCGCGCGCGCTCGCGCAGCGGCCCGATGTCTACGCGGCCGAGCTGGCCGTGGCGGCCGCCAGCTTCGATGCCGGTGCAGCGCAGGCCCAGCGTTACCCGCGGCTGTCGCTTTCGGGCAGCATCTCGGCGCTGCACGTGCGCGGCGCCGGCGCCAGCGAGACCGTCAACAGCTGGAGCATCGGCCCGCTGCAACTGAGCCTGCCCATCTTCGACGGCGGCACGCGGGCGGCCAATGCCGAGGCCGCCCGCGCGCGCTACGACGAGGCCGTGGCGCTGTACCGCGCCAAGGTGCGCCAGGGCGTGCGCGAGGTCGAGGAAGCCCTGCTCAGGCTGCAGGACACGGCCCGGCGCGCCGGCGACGCCGACACCGCCGTGGCCGGCTACCAGGCCTCGTTCGACGCCACGCAGGCCCGCTACGACGGCGGCCTGGCCAGCCTGTTCGAGCTCGAGGACGCGCGCCGCACGCTGTTCGCGGCGCAGACCGCGCGCGTGGCGCTGCAGCGCGAACGCACCGAAGCCTGGGTCAGCCTGTACCGCGCGCTCGGTGGCGGCTGGACCCGCCCCGAGGACGGCCAGACCGCCTTCCACACCACTTCCCCCGCTGCCGCAGCGCAGACCCGTTGACCATGACCCGTACCCAACGCAATCTTTCCATCACCGCCGTCGTGCTGGCCCTGGTGGCCGCCGGCTGGTGGTTCACGCGCCAGCCCGCTTCCGAAGCAGCGCCGCAGCCGGCCAAGGCCGACGCAGCCCAGCCCCGCCCGGCGCTGACCGTGCGCGTGGCCGCGCCCGAGCCGGCCGAGCTGGCCATCACGCTGGCCGCGAACGGCAACATCGCCGCCTGGCAGGAGGCCAGCGTGGGCTCCGAATCCGCCGGCCTGCGTCTGGCGGAGGTGCGCGTGAACGTGGGCGACGTGGTGCGCCGCGGCCAGGTGCTGGCCCGCTTCGCGCCCGAGACCGTGGATGCCGACGTGGCCCAGGCCAAGGCATCGCTGGCCGAGGCCCGCGCGACCGCCGCCGACGCGGCCGGCAACGCCGCCCGTGCGCGCACGCTGGAGAAGACCGGCGCGCTGAGCCAGCAGCAGATCACCCAGTACCAGACCGCCGAACAGACCGCCAAGGCGCGCGTGGAGGCGGCCGAGGCAGTGCTCGCGGCCCAGCAGGTGCGCGGGCGCAACACCCAGGTCCTGGCGCCGGACGACGGCGTGATCTCGGCGCGCAGCGCCACCGTGGGCAGCGTGGTCGGCTCGGGCACCGAGCTGTTCCGCTTGATCCGCCAGGGCCGGCTCGAGTGGCGCGCCGAGGTCGGCGCGGCCGAGCTGGGCCGCCTGGCCGTGGGCATGCCCGTGCGCGTGACGGCGCCCGGCGGTGCCCAGGTGCAGGGCAAGGTGCGCAGCATCGCGCCGACCGTGGACGCGCAGACGCGCAACGGCCTGGTCTATGTGGACATCCCCTCTGTGCAGGCCCACAAGGGCTTCAAGGCCGGCATGTTCGCGCGTGGCGAGTTCGCGCTGGGCAAGAGCGCCGCGCAGACCGTGCCGCAGGCCGCCGTGGTGCCGCGCGACGGCTTCAACACCGTGATGGTGCTGCAGGCCGACAGCCGCGTGCAGATGCGCAAGGTGCAGGCCGGACGGCGCATCGGCGAGCGCATCGAGATCACCGGGGATCTGCCGGCCGGCGCGCGCGTGGTGACCGAGGGCGCGGGCTTCCTCAACGACGGCGACCTCGTGCGCGTGGTCGACGCGGCGCCGGCCGAGGCGCCGGGCGCGGCCAAGTGAAACGGGACCTGCCATGAACCTGTCTTCCTGGTCGATCAAGAACCCCATCCCGGCGGCGATGCTGTTCGTGCTGCTGACGCTGGGCGGGTTGTTCGCCTTCCATTCCATGAAGGTGCAGAACTTCCCGGACATGGACCTGCCCGTGGTCATCGTGACCGCCGCGCTGCCGGGCGCCTCGCCCGCGCAGCTGGAGAACGACGTGGCGCGCAAGATCGAGAACTCGATCGCCACGCTGCAGGGCCTCAAGCACATCACGAGCACGCTGACCGATGGCTCGGCGACCATCGCGGCCGAGTTCGTGCTGGAAAAGCCGATCCAGGAGGCCGTGGACGACGTGCGCTCGGCCGTGAGCCGGGTGCGCTCGGACATGCCGACGGATCTGCGCGATCCCATCGTGACCAAGCTGGACCTGGCGTCCCAGCCCATCCTGGCCTTCGCGATCTCATCGGACCGGCTCGACGACGAGGCACTGTCCTGGTTCGTCGACGACACCATCGCGCGCCGGCTGCTGGCCGTGCGCGGCGTGGGCGCCGTCAACCGCGTGGGCGGCGTGACGCGCGAGGTGCGCGTGGCGCTGGACCCGGCCAAGCTGCAGGCGCTGCGCGCCACGGCGGCCGACGTGTCGCGCCAGCTGCGCCAGGTGCAGCTGGAAAGTGCGGGCGGCCGGGCCGACCTGGGCGGCAGCGAGCAGCCCGTGCGCACCATCGGCACTGTGCAATCTGCCGACGAGCTGCGGCGCATGCAGATCCCGCTGTCCGACGGGCGCCGCATCCTGCTCTCCGACGTGGCGACGGTGGAAGACACGGTGGCCGAGCAGCGCGCCACGGCCGTGCTGAACGGCAAGCAGGTGGTGGGCTTCGAGGTCGCGCGCTCGCGCGGCGCCAGCGAGGTCGAGGTCGGCGCCGGCGTGGAAGAGGCGCTGAAGAAGCTGCAGGCCGACCACCCCGACATCCGGCTCACGCGCACGCTGGACTTCGTGAAGATCGCCTCCGAGGAATACGACGCCTCGATGAAGCTGCTCTACGAGGGCGCCGTCCTCGCGGTGCTGGTGGTCTGGCTGTTCCTGCGCGACTGGCGCGCCACCATCGTCTCCGCAGTGGCGCTGCCGCTGTCGGTGATCCCGGCCTTCATCGGCATGTATTTGCTGGGCTTCTCGATCAACATCATCACGCTCTTGGCGCTGTCCCTCGTGGTGGGCATCCTCGTGGACGACGCCATCGTCGAGGTTGAGAACATCGTGCGCCACCTGCGCATGGGCAAGACGCCCTACCAGGCCGCGATGGAGGCGGCCGAGGAAATCGGCCTGGCCGTGGTGGCGACCACCTTCACGCTGATCGCGGTGTTCCTGCCCACGGCCTTCATGAGCGGCGTGGTCGGCAAGTTCTTCAAGCAGTTCGGCTGGACCGCCTCGCTGGCGGTGTTCGCCTCGCTCGTGGTGGCGCGGCTGCTCACGCCCATGATGGCGGCCTACATGCTCAAGCCGCTGGTCGGCCAGGAGAAGGAGCCGGCCTGGCTGGCGCGCTACATGCGCATGGCCCAGGCCTGCCTGCGACACCGCTTCCTGACCATGGTGGGCGCCACGCTGTTCTTCTTCGGATCGCTGGCACTGATCCCGCTGCTGCCCTCGGGCTTCATCCCGCCCGACGACAACGCCCAGACCCAGGTGCGCGTGGAGCTGCCGCCCGGCGCCAAGCTGGAGCAGACCATGGCCATGGCCGAACAGGTGCGCCAGCGCCTGCTCCACATCGACCACATCGGCGACATCTACACGGCCATCGGCGCCGGCAGCGCGGGGGCGGACCCGTTCTCGGGCAACTTCGTCGAGGCGCGCAAGGCCACGCTGACGCTGCAGCTCGCGCCGCGCGGCGCGCGGCCCAAGAAGCAGGTGATCGAGCAGCAGATCCGCCAGGCGCTGGCCGACCTGCCCGGCGCGCGCACGGGCGTGGGACTGGGCGGCTCCAACGACAAGTACGTGCTGGCGCTGTCCAGCCAGGATCCGCAGGCCCTGCGCCAGGCCGCCACCGACGTGGAGCGCGAACTGCGCACCATCCCGGGCATCGGCAACGTGACGTCGATGGCCAGCCTGGTGCGGCCCGAGATCGTGGTGCGCCCCGACTTCGCCCGCGCGGCCGACCTGGGCGTCACGAGTGCGGCGATTGCCGACACGCTGCGCGTGGCGACCATGGGCGACTACGACAACCAGCTCGCCAAGCTCAACCTGCCCGAGCGCCAGGTGCCCATCATGGTCAAGCTGCGCGACGACGCGCGGCAGGACCTGGCGCTGCTGGAAAGCCTGGCCGTGCCCGGCGCGCACGGCCCGGTGCGCCTGGGCGAGGTGGCCACGCTGGAGCTGGCCGGCGGGCCGGCCGTGATCAGCCGCTACGACCGCGCGCGCAACATGAACTACGAGATCGAGCTGTCCACGCGCGGCTTGAACGACGTGACCGAGGCGGTGCGCATGCTTCCGGCCGTGAAGAACCTGCCGGCCAGCGTGCGCATCATCGACGTGGGCGACGCCGAGGCCATGGGCGAGCTGTTCACGGGCTTTGGCCTGGCGATGCTGACCGGCGTGGTCTGCATCTACATCGTGCTGGTGCTGCTGTTCAAGGACTTCCTGCAGCCGGTGACCATCCTGGCGGCGCTGCCGCTGTCGCTGGGCGGGGCTTTCGTGGGCCTCATGGTCGCCGACAAGAGCTTCTCCATGCCCTCGCTGATCGGCCTCATCATGCTGATGGGCATCGCCACCAAGAACTCCATCCTGCTCGTGGAGTACGCCATCGTGGCGCGGCGCGACCATGGCATGAACCGCTGGGAAGCCCTGCTGGACGCCTGCCACAAGCGTGCGCGGCCCATCATCATGACCACGCTGGCCATGGGCGCGGGCATGCTGCCCATCGCGGTCGGCTGGGGCGCGGCCGACGCAAGCTTCCGCTCGCCCATGGCCACGGCGGTGATCGGCGGCCTCATCACCTCCACGGTGCTGAGCCTGCTCGTGGTGCCGGCGGTGTTCACCTACGTGGACGACTTCGAGCAGTGGGTCCGCCGCAGCGTGCGCCGGCTGCGCCGCCAGCCCCCCGAGGCCGCGCCCGTGCCACACTGAGCATGTGAACCGCAACGACGATTGGTCCTGGCCCGCGCTGTGCCTGCTGCTGGGCGCCGGCAGCGGGCTGGCCTGGTGGCAGGGCAACCCGCTGGAATGGGAGTGGTGGCCCGAGTTCGCGGGCGACGCCATGACCTGGTGGGTCGCCGCGCTCGTGCACCGCTCGCCCGCGCACTGGCTGGCCAACCTGCTGGCGCTGG
The DNA here is from genome assembly GCF_014652235.1 of Pseudorhodoferax aquiterrae. Lineage (GTDB taxonomy): Bacteria > Pseudomonadota > Gammaproteobacteria > Burkholderiales > Burkholderiaceae_C > Pseudorhodoferax > Pseudorhodoferax aquiterrae. The sequence goes on along the minus strand of NZ_BMYK01000033.1, from coordinate 24,038 downwards.
CGGCGGTGGCCGTGCTGGGTCTGGCGCTGCAGGTGCCGCGGGCCCAGGCCTGGGCCCTGTTCGCGGCCTGGCCGCTGTCCACGCTGGGTTTGCTGCTGTTCCCGCAGATCGAGCGCTACGCCGGCCTGTCCGGCGTGCTGCACGCGGCGGTCGCCGTGCTCGTGGTGCACTGCGCCTTCACGCGCGGGCACCAGGTGTGGGCGGGCCTGCTGGGGGCGGGCCTCGCGGCCAAGCTGCTGGCCGAGGGCGCCTGGAACCGGCCGCTGGTGTTCGAGCCCGAATGGGGCTTCGCCGTGGCCACGGGCGCGCACCTCACGGGCGCGCTGGCCGGGCTGCTCTGCGCGCTGGCGGCCTACGGTGTGTCGCGGATGCGTGCCACCAGCGCGGTGGTCGAGTAGCCGTCCACGAACGGGATCGCCAGCGCAGCGCCGCCCCAGCTGCGCACCAGCGCGGTCTCGGGCAGCTTGTCCATGTCGTAGTCGCCGCCCTTGACGATGAGGTCGGGCCGCAGTTCGCCGATCAGCGCCTGCGGCGTGTCTTCGTCGAACCAGGTCACGAGGTCGACGGCGCCGAGCGCGGCCACCATCACGGCACGGTCGGCTTCGGCGTTGAGCGGCCGGTCCGGCCCCTTGCCCAGCCGCCGCGCCGAGGCATCGCTGTTGAGCGCCACGACCAGGCTGCCGCCCTGGGCGCGCGCCTGCGCGAGGTACTGCACATGGCCGCGGTGCAGGACGTCGAACACCCCGTTGGTGAACACCCAGGGGCGCGGCAAGGCGGCCAGGCGCGCGGGCGCGTCGCGGCGGGCGCAGATCTTGTCCAGGAAGGCGGGCGGGGCGAAGGCGCTCATGGGCGGCGATGCTAGCAGCCGAAATGGCGCGCCATGGCCTGCCATTTCGGGCCGTGCGGCCGGCGCCGCGGCTCCCATAATCGTGCGTCCATGAACCTTGTCGAAGTCAACATCAACTCGATCAAGCTCGGCCATCCGCTGCCGTTCGAGCTGCGCACCGAGCGCGGGGTGCTGCTGGCCCACAAGGGCTACGTGATCCAGACGCGCGAAGAGTTCACGCAATGGACTTCGCGCGGCATCACGGTGTGCATCGACATGGACGCCAGCGACGACCGCCAGCGTGCCTACATGGGCAAGCTGCACGACATGGTGCGCTCCGAGCGCACGCTGGGCGAGATCCAGAACGTGAAGATCGCGCCGGACGACCTGTTCTCCAGCAACGTGCGCCCCGAGAAGCCCGACCGGCCCGACTGGGTGGCGCTGCAATCGCGCGCCAACGGCCTGCTGCGCGACGTGCAGGGCGAAGATTTCCTGGGCCGGCTGGACAGGCTCTACCAGGAGCTGCGCGAGGCGCTGCAGCACCACCCGGACGCGACGCTGCTCGCGCTGAACCACCTGTCGGCCACCGAGACGCGGCTGTACAGCGCCACCCACGCCATGGTGGTCTACGCGGTGTGCAGCCTGGCCGCGCGCGAGGTGCTGCAGTGGCCGGCCGAACTCGACGAAGCCCTGGGCAAGGCCGCGCTGACCATGAACATCAGCATGACGGTACTGCAGGACCAGCTGGCCCAGCAGGCCGATGCGCTGACGGCCGCCCAGATCGAGGCCATCGAGCAGCACGCGCAGCGCAGCTTCTCGCAGCTGCTGGCACTCGGGGTGACCGACGAGAACTGGCTGCTGGCCGTGCGCCACCACCACGACCGGGCGCCCGGGCCGCTGGCTGCCAAGACCGTGCCGCTGCGGCTGGCGCGGCTGATCCAGCGCGCCGACATGTTCACGAGCCGGCTGGCGCCGCGCGTGTCGCGCACGCCCATGTCCACCTCGGCCGCCATGCAGGGCTGCTACTTCGACGAGGCGCAGCAGGTGGACGAGGCCGGCGCCGCGCTGATCAAGGCCGTGGGGGTCTATTCCCCGGGCCTGTACGTGCGGCTGGTCAACAACGAGCTGGCGGTGGTGGTCCAGCGCGGCAAGAACACCAGCACGCCGCGCGTGGCCGTGCTGGTCAACCGGGACGGCCTGCCGGCCGGCACCATGATGCTGCGCGACACGGCCTTGCCGCAGTACAAGATCGCGGCCAGCGTGCCGCAGCGCGAGGTGAAGGTCCAGGTGCCGCTGGACCGGCTGCTGGCGCTGGTCTGATCAGGCGGCGCTGGGCGCCGCCGCAGCCTGCTCGCGCGTGATTTCCTTGCGGTAGCGGTTCAGCTCCTGCACGGTCTTGAAGCTGCGGTCCATCAGCAGGCTCAGGTTGTGCAGGATGCGCTCGACGACCTTGCCTTCCCAGACGGCGTCGAACTTGATCTGCTGGTCCAGCCAGTGCTCCAGCCACTCGGGGTTGGGCAGGCGCGACTGCACCGTGTCGCGCGGGAACAGGGCCTGGTTCACGTGCAGGTTGGTCGGGTGCAGGGCCTGGGCCGTGCGCCGCGCGCTGGCCATCAGCACGCCGACCTTGGTGAAGGCGGCCCGCGCCTCGTTGCCGGCGTTCTGGATCGCGCGCTTCATGTAGCGGAGGTAGGCGCCGCCGTGGCGGGCTTCGTCCTTGCTGAGCGTGTCGTAGATCTTCTTGATCACGGGTTCGGTGTGCCACTCGCTGGCGCGCCTGTACCAGTGGTTCAGGCGGATCTCGCCGCAGAAGTGCAGCATCAGCGTTTCCAGCGCGGGCGCGGGGTCGAACTCGAAGCGCACCTCGTGCAACTCTTCCTCGGTGGGCGCCAGCTCGGGCCGGAAGCGGCGCAGGTACTCCATGAGCACCAGCGAATGCTTCTGCTCCTCGAAGAACCAGACCGACATGAAGGCAGAGAAATCGCTGTCGCCCTGGTTGTCGCGCAGGAACATCTCGGTGGCCGGCAGCGCCGACCACTCGGTGATGGCGTTCATCTTGATGGTCTGCGCCTGTTCGTCCGTGAGCTTGGCGGCGTCGAACTGGTCCCAGGGGATGTCCTTCTCCATGTTCCAGCGCACGGCTTCGAGTTGTTTGAACAGTTCCGGGTACAGCATGGCAGTCTTCATTGAGGCGGGGATTGTAGGCAAGCGGGCCCTGGAGGGGCCTTTTTCCGCGCCGGTCCCAGGGCAAGCACCGATGCGTGAACATTTTTTTACGGCCCGGGCGGAACATTGCCGGAACTTTCCCGCGCGCTCCGTGCTCCATGGGGTACGGTGCCTGTAGGGCATCGCCCTTTTTCGCTGCGAAGCCTTCCTTTCGATGGAAGCAATCCCGGAGTGGTTCTCCTCCTCCTCCCTCCCCCTCGTTCGCTCCGGGGCGCTTCGCAGCCTTTCATACACCGCCAATGACGACAGGGCCCCGCGGGGCCCTGTTCTGATCTGCACCTTGCGCTTCAGCGCGGCGCGGTGTCGGCGAAGCTGACGCGCTGCATGAGCTTGTCCTGCAGCCGCGCCAGGTTGGGGTGGGTGTTGCGCCAGGCGATGTCGGGGAAGCGGAACTCCAGCCAGCCCAGCGCGCAGCCGACCGCGATGTCCGACAGGCTCAGGTGGATGCCGCTGCAATAGGGCTTGTCGCCCAGCCCCTGGCTGATGGCCTTGAGCCCGGCGTGGACCTTGCCGAGCTGGCGGTCGATCCAGGCCTGGCTGCGCTCGCCCTCGGCGCGGTGCGCCCAGCCGGCCTCCAGCCGGGCCAGTACGCCGGCGTCCATGACGCCGTCGGCCAGCGCCTCCCAGGTCTTGACCTCGGCACGCTCGCGGCCCTGGGTCGGGATCAGCCGGCCGACCGGCGACAAGGTGTCCAGGTACTCGACGATCACGCGCGAATCGAACACGGCCTCGCCGCCTTCCATGACCAGGCAGGGGACCTTGCCCAGGGGATTGGAGCGCGCGATGGTGGTGGCGTCGGCCCAGACGTCCTCGTCCACGAACTGGTAGTCCAGCTTTTTCTCCGCCATGACGATGCGTACCTTGCGGACGTAGGGGCTGGCGAGGGAACCGATCAGTTTCATGGGCATGGGGTTTGGGGGGCCGCCTGGGCAAGGCCCCAGGCGGGCAGATTCTAGGCGGCCGGTCCGGGCCCGGCGTGGTGCGCAACCTACAATTCGGCCCCATGAGCCTCTCGACGATCTCCGCCCTTTCCCCGCTGGACGGCCGCTATGCCGCCAAACTCGCGCCGCTGCGCCCCCTGATGAGCGAACAGGGCTTCATGCACCGGCGCGTGCAGGTCGAGATCGCCTGGTTCATCGCGCTCAGCGATGCCGGCTTCGCCGAATTCAAGCCGCTGACGCCGGGCGCCCGCACCTACCTGCTGGGCCTGGTCAAGAACTTCAGCGAGGCCGACGCCCAGGCCATCAAGGAGATCGAGAAGACGACCAACCACGACGTGAAGGCCGTGGAGTACTGGATCAAGTCCAAGTTCGAGGCCCGGCCCGAACTGCTGGCCGCCGCCGAGTTCGTGCATTTCGCCTGCACCAGCGAGGACATCAACAACACCAGCCATGCGCTGCAGCTCAAGGCCGCGCGCGAGACCGTGCTGCTGCCCGCGCTGGACGCCATCCTGGCCAAGCTGCGCGAGATGGCCCAGGCGTTTGCCGACGTGCCCATGCTCTCGCGCACGCACGGCCAGACCGCCAGCCCCACGACCGTGGGCAAGGAAGTGGCCAATGTGCTGCGCCGCCTGGAGAAGGCGCGCGCGCAGATCGCCGGCGTGCAGCTGCTGGCCAAGATGAACGGCGCCGTGGGCAACTACAACGCCCACCTCTCGGCCTGGCCCGACTTCGACTGGGAGGCCTTCAGCCGCAAGGTCATCGAGACGCCCGAGCCGCTGGGCCTGGGCGTGACCTTCCAACCCTACAGCATCCAGATCGAGCCGCACGACTACATGGCCGAGCTGTTCGACGCCGTGGCGCGCACCAACACCATCCTCGTGGACTGGTCGCGCGATGTCTGGGGTTACATCAGCCTGGGCTACTTCAAGCAGCGCCTGAAGGCCGGCGAGATCGGCTCGTCGACCATGCCGCACAAGGTCAATCCGATCGACTTCGAGAACGCCGAGGGCAACCTGGGCCTGGCCAACGCGCTGCTGCGCCACCTGTCCGAGAAGCTGCCCGTGAGCCGCTGGCAGCGCGACCTGACCGACTCCACGGTGCTGCGCAACATGGGCGTGGCGCTGGGTTATGCCGTGCTCGCCTACCAGTCGCTGCTGACCGGCCTGAACAAGCTGGAACTGAACCGCGAGGCGCTGGACGCCGACCTGGACAGTGCCTGGGAAGTGCTGGCCGAGCCGATCCAGACCGTGATGCGCCGTTTCGGCGTGCAGGGTGCCTACGAGAAGCTCAAGGAAGTCACGCGCGGCAAGACCGTGCAGGCTGCCGACCTGCATGCGCTGATCCGCTCGCTGGAGATTCCGCAACCGGAGAAGGATCGCCTGCTGGCCATGACGCCGGGCAGCTACATCGGCAAGGCCATCGACCTGGCCAAGCGCATTTAAACCGTGGCCCTCAAGTCCACGGTCTTCAAGGCCGCGCTGTCGATCGCCGACATCGACCACAACTACTACGCCGACCACGCCTTCACGCTGGCCCGCCACCCGAGCGAGACCGACGAACGCATGATGGTGCGGCTGGCTGCGCTGGCGCTCAACGCCCACGCGCTGCAGACGGTCTGCAACGGCGACGGGACCCTGGGTTTTGGCGCCGGCCTGTCCGACCCCGACGACCCCGACGTGATCCTGCGCGACTTCACGGGCCAGACCCGGCTCTGGATCGAGGTCGGCCTGCCCGAGGAACGCGCGTTGGCCAAGGCCTGCGGCAAGTCCGACGCGGTAGCGGTCTACGCCTACCAGAGTCCGGCCGAGATCTGGTGGCAGGGCATCCGCGGCAAGCTCACGCGGCTGGACAAGCTCACGGTCTGGCGCATTCCGACGGCCACGAGCCAGGCACTGGCCGCGATGGCGGAGCGCAGCATGCAACTGCAGGCCACGGTGCAGGACGGCCAGCTGCTGCTGTCCAACGCCAGCCAGACGCTCGAGCTGAACTGCGAACGCTGGCGGCCCTGATCAGGCCGGGTCGGGCGGGTCTGCGGCCTGGTTCTCGGCCGCCCGCTCGGCATAGCGGTTGAAGCGCCAGGCCTGGCCGTGCAGCGTGATGCGGCGCCAGGTGGCGCGCTTCTCGGCCGGCGTCATCTCGGGCCACAGCTGCACCTCCTCGAAGGTGCGGCCGCAGCCCTTGCAGTCGTCGTCGCCCTGGCTCGTGGAGCAGATCGCGATGCAGGGCGTGTCGGGCTGGGTGGCGTACCAGTCCAGCCAGGCCTGGCGGGCCTTCGCGGGCATGGTGGCTTCGTCGGCCTCGTCCTCGTGGTAGTAGACCATCAAGGCATAGACCTCGGCCAGGGCGCGCAGCTCCGGCCCCAGCGTGATGCCATCGGGCGAGGGCGTGCGCTCGCGCCAGAAGTTGATGGCGGCTTCGATGTCGGTGATGTGGATGCCGGCCATAGGGGCGCGGATCATAGCGCCGCCGGCACCGGGGGCAGCGGTCGCGCGCGTAGTGGCCCTTGCGCCGTCCCGTCAAGCCCCTTGCGCGGCGCGGGGACTTGCAAGCAAATGCTGCAGCCGGTGCTCTAATCCGCGCCGCGAAGGGGAGTAGCTCCCATTCGACCTCGCCGTCATGACGAAGCGCACGCTTCCGGCAGGTCGGGCAGACACCGGACAACGACATGCCGAGCAAGACCTTCGATCCACGCCTGGAAGGGGCGCGGTCGAAGCGCGCTTGCGTGGCATCCCCCACCACTCCGCCAAGGCTCGCCTGTTTCTGGTTGTACTTGATCTACAACACGGAGAGTTTTGTTCATGGAGTTCATGTCCACCGCATGGTGGTCGGCATTGCTGGCCATCATCCTCATCGACCTGGTCCTGGCCGGCGACAACGCCATCGTCATCGCCCTGGCGGCCCGCAACCTGCCGCCGCACCTGCAGAAGAAGGCCGTGATCTGGGGTACGGTCGGCGCTATCACGGTGCGCGCCGTGATGACGGTGGGCGTGGTCTGGTTGCTCAAGATCCCCGGCCTGATGCTGGTCGGCGGCCTCGGCCTGGTCTGGATCGCCTACAAGCTGCTGGCGGACAACCAGGGCGGCGAAGAGGACCATGGCCCCATGGCCACCACCTTCTGGGGCGCGATGAAGACCATCATGATCGCCGACGCGCTGATGGGCGTGGACAACGTGCTGGGCGTGGCCGGTGCCGCGCACGGCGCCATGGACCTGGTGGTCATCGGCCTCTTGATCAGCGTGCCCATCGTCGTCTTCGGCAGCACCATGGTGCTCAAGCTGGTCGAGCGTTTCCCCATGATCATCAAGGTTGGTGCTGCGGTGCTGGCGTTCACCGCGGCCAAAATGATCGTCAACGAGCCGGTGCTGGGCACGACGTTCTCCGAGAATCCGGCCGCCCGCTGGGGCCTGACGGCCGCCGTCATCGTCGGCGTGCTGGCCGCAGGCTGGCTCAAGGAGCGCCGCGACGTCGGCCGGCAGCAGGCGGCCTGAGCGGCCTGACCCGGGCACTGGATTGCGGCGGCAGTCCGGTGCCCCACCCCCCACCCGCCGACCTGGACTGGAGACCCCATGGAAACGGTCATTGTGTACATCGACGATGCTGCTTACGCCCGCCAGCAACTGGCCAGCGTGCTCGCCGCCGGTGCGACCGACACGCCGCTGCCACCCGTCCACTGGGTGCTGGTGGCCTGCGCGCCGCGCATGACCCACCGCATCAGCAAATGGGTGAGCCACAGCGCACGCGAGCACTGGCGCGCCAAGTGGTCCGAGAAACTGTTCAACGAGGTGTCGCCCTGGCTGCGCCAGCGCGGCGACCGCATCACCGAAGTGCTGGCCAAGGGGCCGCTGACGGAACTGCAGACCCAGCTGGCCACCGAACACTGCACACAGCACCTGCTGGACGCGCGCCGGCCCAAGCTGGGCCACGACATGGCGCCTGTCGTCGCGCCGCCGCAGGCGGCCGCAGCGGAACCAAAGCGCCCCTGGTCGCTGCCGGGGGCCGTGGCCGGCATGTTCGGCCTGATGCTGGTGCTGGCGGAGTGAGGCCCGGCCGGCTCAACGCTCGGCCTGGCGCTCCTTCTCCTGCTCCTTGACGATGGCTTCGATCGCGCGTGCGCGCACGTCGATGATCGAGGCCTCGATGTGGTCGCCGGGCGCATTGCCCTGGCGCGGGCCGCGTGCGTAGTTCTGCGCAGCCTTGAGGCGGTCCAGCGCGCCGGCGTAGTCGAGCCGCGCGACCTGCAGTTCGGCCTCGGCGCGGATGGCGCGCAGCGTCTGCCCCTGTTGTTCGTAGGCATTGGCCAGCTGCTGCCAGGCAGCGGCATCGCGCGGGTCCAGCGCCACGCGCGCCTGCAGCCGCTGCGCCACCTCGGCCGCATGGCCGCTGCGGATCTGCAGCGGCGCGGCCAGCAGCATCTCGGGCCGGCCCACCAGTTCCGCGGGGATGGCGGCCAGCGCCGCCAGCGCGCCGCTGCCATCGCCGGCCACGGCGCGCAGTTCGGCATCCAGCAGCGCCACCTGGCGCAGGGCCTTGGGATCGGACTGCACCGCCGCGCGCAGACGCACGACCAGGCTGCGCGCCGCCGCATCGTCGCGCAAGCGGCTGGCCGAGAGCGCGCCTGCGTACAGCACCGGCACGGCCTGCGCCGCGGGCACCTCGCCCAGCGCACCGGCTTCGCCGACCCAGGAGCGCAGCCGGTCCGGGCCGGGGTTGGAGAGCACACGCGCGCGTGCCGCCATCATGGCGTGCACGAGATCGGGCTGGGCCGCCGCGGGCCGGCGCTCGAGCAAGGCCTGGCGCGCCTGCATGTCGGCCATGCGCTCGGTGGTCAGCGGGTGGCTGCGCAGATAGGGGAAGGAACCGTTGTCGTTGAGCTTGCTGGCCTGCTGCAGCTTGTCGAACATGCTGACGAAGCCGGCCGGGTCGAAGCCGGCCTGCGTGGCCACGCCGTAGCCGATGCGGTCGGCCTCGCGCTCCATGTCGCGCGAGAAGTTCAGCTGGCTCTGCACCGCGGCGCCCTGGGCGCCCATGATCACGGCGCCGGCCGCGTCCGGGCTCCTGCTGACGGCCAGCGCACCCAGGATCATGGCGCCGATGGCCAGGGGCGTAACGCGCGAGGACTGGTCCATCAGCCGCGAGATGTGGCGCTGCGTGACGTGGCTCAGCTCGTGCGCGAGGACCGAGGCCAGCTCGTCGCGCGACGCAACGACGCCGATCAAGCCCAGATGCAGGCCCAGGTAGCCGCCCGGCAACGCGAACGCGTTGATCGTGCGGTCGCGGCCCATGAGGATCTCCCAGGCGTAGCGTTCGTCGAGCTCGGACGTCAGCTCGCCGCGCTGCCGGGCGGCCGCCAGCAGCGGCTGCCAGATGCTCTGCACATAGTCTTCGAGCACGGCGTCGTCGATGTAGTCCGGATCGCGGTAGAGCTCGCGCGCGATGCGCTCGCCGAGCTTGCGTTCGGCCGCCGTGGTCATCGAACTGCCGTCGCCCAGACTGGGCAGGCCCTGGGCCGTGGACAGGGTCATGGAGCAGGCCAGTGCCAGGCACACCAGGCGCTGCGCACCGCGCAGGAATGTGGAAACCATGCCCTCTATGATGCGCGATCCGGCGCCGGGTTCAGTCCACCGGCGCGCCGCCTCTGCCCTTTTCCCCCCATGAGCACGCTGACACATTTCGACACCCACGGCCAGGCCCACATGGTGGACGTGGCCGACAAGCCCGCCACGCGTCGCGTGGCGGTGGCCACCGGCCGCATCGCCATGCAGCCCGCCACGCTGGCTCTGATCCGCCAGGGCAACGCCACGAAGGGCGACGTGCTGGGCATCGCGCGCATCGCCGCGATCCAGGCGGCCAAGAAGACCAGCGAGCTGATCCCGCTGTGCCACCCGCTGGCGCTGACGCGCGTGGCCGTGGAGTTCGCGCTGCCCGGCGAGGACGAGAGCGCGGCCTGGGTCGATTGCACCGTGACGGCCGAAACCATCGGCCCCACGGGCGTGGAGATGGAAGCGCTGACCGCCGTGCAGGTGGGGCTGCTGACCATCTACGACATGTGCAAGGCGGCCGACCGCGGCATGGTCATGACGGACGTGCGGCTGCTGGAGAAGCGCGGCGGGAAATCGGGGGACTACCTGGCGGGCGGATCGTCGGGCTGAGCGGCGAGCCAGCGCGCGTAGTCTTTCGGGAAGGCTGCCGCGAAGCGCGGCTTGTGGAACGCGACCTCGGTCTCGAGGCCCAGCAGTTGCGCGCTGGCGAGCAGCTTCTCGATGACGCGCGGCTCGGGCGAGAAGTGCAGCAGCTCGGTCGCCAGCGCGTGCATGGACACGGCGTTGTCCGGCGTCACCTCCGCCACGCTGAGCGCCGCGAACTTCACCTGCCGCTGGTAGAGCCAGCTCTGCTGCGCCTTGGCCAGCGTGTCGTCGCGGTAGGCGGGAGCCCGCTGGTCCGGTGGCAGGTAGACCTGGCTGATGCGCCGGTAGTCCCAGGCGGCGTAGGCGACCAGGGCCAGCGAGACGACGGCCAGCACCGTGGGCAGGTGGCGCGCCGCGGCCGGGGCGGGCCGTGCGGCCGGGTCGTCACGCCAGAGCAGGCCCAGGCACAGCCCCAGCGCGAGCTGGAACGGGCCGTACCAGAGCGGGTACTCGAGCAGGCTGTGCACGCCGATCACGGCCAGCACCATCCAGGCCGCGCGCCGCGCGGCGTCGGTCTCGCGCCAGGGCCGGGCGCGCAGGATCCAGACCAGCACGCCGCCGCAGACCAGGACGGCCGCGGGAATGCCCAGTTCCACGGCCAGGTGCAGCGGCAGGTTGTGGGCGTTGTCGAGGATGTCGCAAAAGCGCGGACCGTCGTAGAGCGTGATGTAGTGGGCGTAGTCCAGTTCGCCCCAGCCCCAGCCCAGCCAGGGCTTCTGCGCGATCAGATGCAGCACGTTGCGCCACAGCGTGAGGCGGCTGGCACACAGGGTGTCGCCTTCGCGCAGGCGGGAGAACATGCCGTGGGTGGCGGGGTCGAGGCCTGCGAGCCAGGGGAGAACGAGAGTGGCGATGGCGTAGCAGGCCAACATGGCGCCGAGCCAGGCAAAGGTGCGCCCGTCGCGCCGCCAGACCAACGCGACGACGGACAGCACCAGCAGTTGCATCAGGCCAGTACGCGAGGAAGAGGCTGCATTGGCGATCACCAACAAAGCCATTGCAATGGCCAACCAGACACGCTGACCGTGCACGCGACGGTGCGGCGCCAGCACCCAGACCGCGAGCAAGACAGCCAGCGCAATGCTGGTCAGCGAGGCGAACTGATTGCGCTGGCGCAGGTTGGCAAAGGCTTCGCCCATCGGAGCCGAATTGATCCAGGGGGCAAACAGGCCTGCCAGATCGAAGTACTGCAGCAGAGCGAAAGCGCTGCTGACGAGACCGGCAGCGATCCAGGGGACCAGCATGCACCACCGAAGCCAGGGCAAGCCACCGGGAGCAGTCGAAAGAGGACACTGCCGGGCAAACGCCGTGGCCAGGCCGATGAGGCCGAATGCGCCGGCCAGGGCGAAGGCCTCGTAGGGCTGCAACGTGGCGGCACGTGGGAACACGGCCAGGACTAGGAGTGCGGCGGCGCCCCCCAAACACCACCATGGTCCCTGAGATCTTGGGCAGGGCTTTGCCAGCAGCAACGATGCCAGCGCAGCCAAAGCTGCTGCAAACGCACTGGAGAGCCAGGGAGGGACTGACGCGACAGGCCCGAAAGCGAACGGGTTGAGCCAGGGCAGTGTGCAGAGCAGGCTGACGACACCGGTCTGGTACGCTGCACCTTTCAATTCAGTGCCGGCCACGGAACTGCAGCAATGGACACGTTTTCCTCGGAGTCTTTCGACCAGACGCGTTGGATCAACGCGCACTGATCCGGGTCCGTGATCTTGCAGATCTTCTGCAACCAGGCCCCGGCTTCTTTAGGGTGGCCATTGAGTGCCAGCGCCCTCGCAACCTTGTACGCCCTTCCAGGGCCGGGATAAGCCGTTGCGACAGATGCCAATGCATCCAGATCGGACTGCGTCATTCCTGCACGGACGTCGTAGCGCATGAAATTGATGTTGTCCCGCAGTTGCGTAAGAAGCAGCACTTCCGGCGGATCGCCGATTGGCAATGTACCGATACGCGCAGCTTCGTAGCGCGCTGCCCGATGGCTGTCTTCCACTTTGAAATAGTCGCGAACGATGCCAACCGTCAGGACCGCCCCGACACACCAGCCCACGGCCAGCGTCCAACCGGGAAGGCTCCAGCCACGCAGGCCTAGGGCCTGCCGCGTCAAAACACCGACCACGAGGCCGACCGGCAGCAGAAAGTAAGCATAGTGCAGTGGGAACTCGAGCATGGCGTGGACGCCCACCACACCTAGGAGCATGACCAGCAAGGCATCGAAAGCATTGTTCACCGCCCAGAGCCGTTTGAAATACCAGATGACTAGAACAGCGAACACCCCAAGGCCGAGCGGAATACCCAGCCAGAGCATCAGGTCGAGCGCTATGTTGTGGGAATACCCAAACACGGGGAACAGCGTGGGAAATCTGTCTGCGACCGCCCAGTGCGCCTGACCAATTTCTGCCCAGCCATAGCCGAACCAGGGGCGCTCCGCGGCCGCGGCCGCCAGCATTCGCCAAGCCGGGAATCTCAGGTCACCGCCAATCGCGCCCCGCAATTGGCCATCGTCATCTCTCAAGTCCAGCCACAGTGCCAGGAAGTGCTGAGCGAAGTAGCAGACCCAGAAGTACAGAAACAGACTGCTGGCCACCCACGGCAGTGCCCGTGATCGCCAATAGGCGCGCCAGGCCCAAGTCGATGCCAGCAAAAGCACCAGGCCGATCCAGGCCGTCCGGGACTGCGTCAACGCAACGCCAAGCAGGAAGAAACCCGCCATGGTCGTGGAGGCCAGTGCACCGACCAGGCGAGATTGAAAGGCCCAAGCACTGGCCAGGACACCCCAGAGCAACAGCGTTGCCAATTGATTGGGCTGCCCGATGTTCGCGTAAGGGCGCGAGCCGCTGAGCCCCATGGACCAGATGTCGAACATGCCGGTTTGCATCAGGCCCAACCATGTTCTCAGCTGCAGGTTGACGGAAACCAGGCTCGCAAGGGCAATTGCGAGGAACAGACCATTGGCTGCCTGACGGGAATACATCTCTTCCCAGCGCCGGCCAACCAGCACAGCCAGGCACAGTCCGAACAGGTAGCTGGTCACGACGACCATCTGGCCCAGAAACGTCACCAGGCCGAAGGCATATTGCAATGGGGGAACCAAGACCAGCGCCACCAACATCCAGTCAATCGGATGCCAGCTGAACCGGCGCCGGACCCGAAATGTGAGGGCAGCCGACCCGACCAGCATCGCCACGGCAGACCAGGCTTCCAGATGGAATGCGGACCAGGGCAAGTAATGATTGGGCAGCAGCCAGCCAACGGCGAGCAGGCACGCCCATAGAGGCAGCCAAAGGGAAGTCATGAAGCCTTCATCAGTGGGCTAAACAGCCGACCCTCATGCCTACATAGAAAAGGGCCCCTACCGGGGCCCTTTCGATGCAATCAAGCGCTGCTTCAGGTAGCTGATCGGCAGCTTGCAGGCAAATACTTCGTGTCGATGGGGCTGCTCGCGCCGGGGCCGCAGGTCCAGGTCACCTGGCCATTAGTCTGCAGCGTGCCAGTCATCCGAATCGTCTTGCCAGAGATCTTGGAATCACCCTTGGCCGTGACGGTTATGACGCCAATCGATGCAGTGGAGCCCTGCGCGTATTCGACCTTGTCGACATAAGTAGACGACTGCGTATCAACAACGCTAGCCGTCGAGGACGGCATGGTGCCATTTACCTGCGCAGCTTCCGCGATGGACGTCCGCGCAGACGATGCCGCCAGGATCACTTCCGAAACTTTGGCCCGCACCGTGTAATCCTGATACGCCGGCAGCGCCACCGCCGCCAAGATGCCGATGATCGCGACCACGATCATCAGCTCGATCAGGGTGAAACCCTTCTGCAGGGAGCGCATGGAACGCTTCATTCGGAACTCCTCGAAACTGGTGGATGAAACAACCGGCACTTCCGTGCAGGTTGCGTGCCAGCTTCGAATCGCTGCCTCCAGCCCCATGGATTGCGACATTTTTCTCGCTTTTCCACCCAAAAACGGACGCCAGGCCCGCATGTTCCGGCCATTTATGGAACACGACCTGACGTTTTTGTCACCCGGTCAGCGCGACCCAGGCCGCGAGGTGGGCGCCGGGCCGCGCGTCTCGAGGTGGCGGAAGGTGATGCGGCCCTTGGTCAGGTCGTAGGGCGACAGTTCCAGCGACACGTTGTCGCCAGCCAGGATGCGGATGCGGTGCTTGCGCATCTTGCCGCCGGTGTAAGCCACGAGCTGGTGGCCGTTTTCCAGCGTCACGCGGAAGCGCGAGTCGGGCAGGACCTCGTCGACCTTGCCGCGCATTTCAATCAGTTCTTCCTTGCTCATTCAAAGCTCCTCGCAGTGGCCGTGCTGCTTGCTGCAGGCACGGCCTTCGGTTCATCACACGGCCCGGCCGCCATCGGCCGGACGCACACGCCAGACGGCTGGCCGCCTGGCAACAGTTGGGACGGAAAAATGGGAAGCGCCGGCCCGGGCGTTCGCCGCTCGCAGGGAATCGGCAAACTGGCGATCGGCGCAGCCAGCCGGTCAGAGGCAGGTCGAGGGGCGCAGCGCGCCGGACCCGTTCGCCGCATCGGCAAGCTGCCGCGTGGCGAGGGCAGCGATTTTAGCGTGCATGGGCGCCGCCGTCGGCCGCTGGCGCGCAAGACCCTCGCGGCCAAGGCCTGGCGTAGACTGCGCCGCCGCCCGCAGCGCCCGCGCCGGCTTTTCGCATGAACGCTCCCAAGCCCCCCTCTCCGCCAGCGATCCGCCGCATTCCCAAAGCCGCAGCGGCCGCTCCCGCCAGTGGCCCATCCGAGCCCGTGCGCCTGAACAAGCGCATGGCCGACCAGGGCCTGTGCTCGCGCCGCGAGGCCGACGA
This sequence comes from Pseudorhodoferax aquiterrae, assembly GCF_014652235.1. GTDB lineage: Bacteria > Pseudomonadota > Gammaproteobacteria > Burkholderiales > Burkholderiaceae_C > Pseudorhodoferax > Pseudorhodoferax aquiterrae. The sequence goes on along the minus strand of NZ_BMYK01000033.1, from coordinate 9,035 downwards.
CTGGATCGAGCGCGGCTGGGTGCGCGTGAACGGTCAGCCCGCCACCATGGGCCAGAAGGTCTCGGCCGCGGACCGCGTCACCGTGGAACGCGCGGCCCAGGGCCAGCAGGCGCGCCAAGTGACCATCCTGCTGCACAAGCCCGTGGGCTATGTCAGCGGCCAGGCCGAAGACGGCCATGCGCCAGCCGTCACGCTGGTCACGGCCCAGAACCGCTGGGCCGAGGACCGCACACCGATCCGCTTCACTCCTGCGCAGTTGCGGGGCCTGGCACCTGCGGGCCGGCTGGACATCGACTCCGTGGGCCTGCTGGTGCTCACGCAGGACGGCCGCGTCGCGCGCCAGCTGATCGGCGAAGACAGCCGCATGGAGAAGGAATACCTCGTGCGCGTGCAATGGGGCGATCTGGCCCAGGACGTGCGCGCCGCCTTCCCGGCCGCACAGCTCGCCCGGCTGCGGCACGGGCTGTCGCTGGACGGCAAGCCGCTCAAGCCCGCCGTGGTGGAGTGGGAGAACGCCGAACAGCTGCGCTTCGTGCTGACCGAAGGCAAGAAGCGCCAGATCCGCCGCATGTGCGAGCAGGTCGGCCTCAAGGTCGTGGGCTTGAAGCGCATCCGCATGGGCCGGGTGCTGCTGGGCCGCCTGCCGCCGGGGCAGTGGCGCTACCTGGCCCCCGGCGAGAGTTTCTGAACTTCAGTCGTCGCTGAGCACGGCCTGGTAGATCAGCGCGCCCAGCACGGCGCCGACGATGGGCGCGACCCAGAACAGCCAGAGCTGGTCGATGGCTGCAGTGCTGGCGAACAGCGCCGGGCCCGTGCTGCGCGCCGGGTTGACGGAGGTGTTGGACACCGGGATGGAGACCAGGTGGATCAGCGTCAGGCACAGGCCGATGGACAGGCCGGCGAAGCCGCCCTGCGCACGCTTGGCCGTGCTGCCCAGGATGACGAGCAGGAACACGGCCGTCAGCACCACTTCGGCGATCAGTACGGCCGTCATGCCGTACTTGCCGGGCGACAGTTCGCCGAAGCCGTTGCTCGCGAAGCCGCCGACCTCGAAGCCCGGCTTGCCCGTGGCGATCAGGTACAGCACGCCCGCGGCGGCGATGGCGCCCAACACCTGGGCGATGACATAACCCGGCAGCTCGGCCCAGCGGAAACGGCCACCGACGGCCAGGCCGACCGACACGGCCGGGTTGAAATGGCCGCCCGAGATCGGCCCGAAGGCATAGGCACCGGTCAGCACCGTCAGGCCGAAAGCCAGCGAGACGCCCAGCAGGCCGATGCCGACCTGGGGGAACGCCGCGGCCAGCACGGCGCTGCCGCAACCGCCGAAGGTGAGCCAGAAGGTGCCGAGGAATTCAGCCGTCCATTTCTTGATGTTGCTGTCCATCTGTTTGATCTTTCTTGAAGGTGGATGCAGTGCACATGCACGGGACGAAAAATTGTCGACACGTAACTGCACGCAACATGTAACCGCTTTCGCGCAGTTTGTAACCAGTTGGCAAGCCACGACGGATTAGTTCACGGACTTGAAGACTTTTGCGCCGCCCATAATTGCGGCCCTGCCCGGCGTGCCGCCCGGGCGCCTGACCTGACACCGACAAAGACATGACCAAGCAAACCCTGTCCTTCCAGGCCGAAGTGGCCCAGCTGCTGCACCTCGTCACGCATGCGCTGTACTCCAATCCCGAGATCTTCCTGCGCGAGCTGATCTCCAACGCCTCGGACGCCTGCGACAAGCTGCGTTTCGAAGCGCTCAACGACGGCAAGCTCTACGAGGACGCGCCCAACCTGGAAGTGCGCGTCTCCTTCGACAAGGCGGCCAAGACCATCACCATCACGGACAACGGCATCGGCCTGTCGGAGGCCGAGGCCATCGCCAACCTGGGCACCATCGCCAAGAGCGGCACCAAGGAGTTCATGGGCAAGCTGTCGGGCGACCAGAAGGTCGACGCGCAGCTGATCGGCCAGTTCGGCGTGGGCTTTTATTCCGGCTTCATCGTCGCCGACAAGATCACCGTGGAATCGCGCCGCGCCGGCCTGCCCGCCGAGCAGGGCGTGCGCTGGGTCTCCGGCGGCACGGGCGACTTCGAGGTCGAGACCATCACGCGCGCCGCGCGCGGCACCAGCGTCACGCTGCACCTGCGCCCCGATGCCGAGGAATACCTCAACACCTGGAAGCTCAAGTCCATCATCGGCAAGTACTCCGACCACATCTCCCTGCCCATCCTGATGCGCAAGGAAGAGTGGAAGGAAGGCGAGGACAACAAGGGCGGCGACATGGTCCTCACCGACGAGTGGGAGACCGTCAACAAGGCGACGGCCCTGTGGGCGCGCCCCAAGAAGGACATCACGGCCGAGGAATACGCCGAGTTCTACAAGCAGATCAGCTACGACCACGAGGCGCCTCTGGCCCACTCGCACAACCGCGTGGAAGGCGGCACCGAGTACACCCAGCTGCTCTACATCCCGGCCAAGGCGCCGATGGACCTGTGGAACCGCGACAAGAAGGGCGGCCTCAAGCTCTACGTCAAGCGCGTGTTCATCATGGACGAGGCCGAGGCCCTGCTGCCCAGCTACCTGCGCTTCGTCAAGGGCGTGGTCGACTCGGCCGACCTGCCGCTCAACGTGAGCCGCGAGCTGCTGCAGGAAAGCCGCGACGTGCGCGCCATCCGCGACGGCAACACGCGCCGCGTACTGTCCATGCTGGAAGACCTGGCCAAGAAGCAGAAGACCGCGCCCGAGAGCCAGGAAGGCAAGATCGACGTGGGGTCGGGCGACGCCGTGCCGGCGCCCGAGCCGACCGAGGCCCTGAACGCCGAGGTCACCGACGTGGTGGACAAGACCGCCACGGCCGCCGACGCCGCCGCACAGTTCGCCGACGAATCGGACAAGTACGCGCGCTTCTACGCCGAGTTCGGCTCGGTGCTCAAGGAAGGCCTGGGCGAGGACTTCGCCAACCGTGAACGCCTGGCCAAGCTGCTGCGCTTCGCGAGTACGCAGTCCGATGCCGTCACCGTTTCCTTCGCCGACTACAAGAGCCGCATGAAGGAAGGCCAGGAGGCCATCTACTACATCACGGCCGACACGCTGGCCGCGGCCAAGAACAGCCCGCAGCTGGAGGTCTTCAAGAAGAAGGGCATCGAGGTGCTGCTCATGACCGATCGTGTCGACGAGTGGGCGCTGAACTACCTCACCGAGTTCGACGGCACGCCGTTGCAGTCCGTCGCCAAGGGCGCCGTGGACCTGGGCAAGCTGCAGGACGAGCAGGAAAAGAAGGCCGCCGAGGAAGCCGCAGAGACCTTCAAGCCGTTGCTGGCCAAGCTCAAGGAAGCGCTCAAGGACAAGGCCGAGGACGTGCGCGTGACCACCCGCCTGGTGGATTCGCCCGCCTGCCTGGTGGTGCAGGACCACGGCATGAGCACGCAATTGGCCCGCATGCTCAAGCAGGCCGGCCAGAAGGCACCGGACGTCAAGCCCGTGCTCGAGGTCAACGCCGAGCACCCGCTGGTCAAGAAGCTGGACGGCTCCGTGCATTTCCACGACCTGGCCCACATCCTGTTCGACCAGGCCCTGCTGGCAGAAGGCGGACTGCCGGACGATCCCGCGGCCTACGTGCGCCGGGTGAACGCCTTGCTGGCCTGAAGGTCCAAGCTGGCATGACCCACGCCACCCGCCGCTGCACCGTCCCTGCCGCCCTCGCCTGCGCTGTGCTGCTGGGCGGCTGCGCGGCCGGCGTGGGCGTCAGCGTGCCCGTGTTTCCGGGGGTCTCGCTCGGCGTGGGCGTGGGCTCGGGCGGCAATGTCAACGTGGGCGTGGGCACCGGTGTCGGGCCCGTCGGCGTGGGCGTGGGGGTCAACCAGCGCGGCCAGGTCTCGGCCGGCGCTGGCGTGGGCGTCAGCACGGGTGTGGGCAACAGCGGCGCGCGCGTGGGCGCCGGCGTGGGCACCGGCACCGTGATCTACGACCCCAAGGACCCTCGCCGGGCCCCGCCGGCCAACACCAACGCCGACAACGTCGGCGGCCCATAGCCCCGCGCGCTCAGGCGCTCAGCGGCGCCTCGTCCATCGCCTCGATCTGGTCCTGCAGCAGCACCACCTGGCCTTGCCAGTAGTCGCTGCTGCCGAACCACGGGAAGTTCGCCGGAAAGCTCGGATCGCTCCAGCGGCGCGCGAGCCAGGCGCTGTAGTGGATCAGCCGAAGCGTGCGCAGCGGCTCGATCAGCGCCAGTTCGCGCCGGTCGAAATCACGGAATCGCTCGTAACCGTCCAGGAGGCCCGACAGCTGCAGCGTGCGCTGCTTGCGGTCGCCCGACAGCAGCATCCAGAGGTCCTGCACCGCCGGGCCCATGCGCGCATCGTCCAGGTCGACGAAGTGCGGGCCGCCGCCGGGACGGTCGGTCGGCGTCCAGAGGATGTTGCCGGGGTGGCAGTCGCCATGCAGGCGCAGGCTGGCGATGCCGCCGGCCTGGCCGACCTGCAGCAAGGCACTGGCCTCGACACGCTGCAGCGCTTCGGTGCAGACGCGCTCCCACTCGGCCTGCACGTCCAGCGGCACCATGTGGTGGGCCAGCAGCCAGTCCCTGGACGCGGTGCCAAAGCTCTGGAGGTCCAGCGTGGGTCGCTCGGCGAACGGCTGCGCGGCACCCACGCTGTGGATGCGGGCGAGGAAGCGGCCGATCCATTCCAGCACCTCGAAGTCGTCGAGCTCGGGTGCGCGGCCGCCACGGCGCGGGCTGACCGCGAACCAGAAGTCCTCGAAACGGTGCAGCGTCGCGCCGGCGATGGCCAGCGGCCCCACGGCCGGCACCTCGGCCTGCTCCAACTCGGCGGCGAAGGCATGCTCCTCGAGGATCTGCGCCTCGCTCCAGCGGCCGGGTCGGTAGAACTTGGCGACCACGGTCTCGGGCACGCCCGCGGGCGCGCTCTGCAGCTGCACCTGGTAGACCCGGTTCTCGTAGGAGCTCAGCGCCATGAGCCGGCCGTCGCCGACCAGGCCGATGCTGTCCAGCGCGTCGAGCACGCGGTCGGGCGTGAGGCTGTCATAGGGGTGGCGCGATGCGTCCGTGAAGAGGGTGTCGGAAGACATCGCGCGATTGTCGCCGGGCACCCGCCGCGCTGGCGGATGCCCTGCCGGTGTCAGAGCAGCGTGATCTCGACCGGGATGTTGCCGCGCGTGGCGTTGGAGTACGGGCAGACCTGGTGGGCCGCATCGACCAGTTCCTGGGCGGCGGTGCGGTCCATGCCGGGCAGCGAAACCTTCATGCGCACGGCGATGCCGTAGCCCTTGGCGGTCGGGCCCAGATCGACCTCGGCATCCACGGCCACGTCGGCCGGCACGGTGATCTTCTTCATGCCGCCCACGGCCTTCATGGCGCCGATGAAGCAGACCGAGTAGCCGATGGCGAACAGCTGCTCGGGGTTGGTGCCCGCGCCCGAGGTGCCGGGCGAGCTCAGCTTGACGTCCAGCTTGCCGTCGGACGACTTGCCGGCGCCGCCATCGCGGCCGCCCGTGGTGTGGGATTGGGCGGTGTACAGAACCTTGTCGAGCGTGGTGGTCATGGTGACTCCTGGGAAAGTGCTTCGGTCGAAGCGGTTGGGGGTGAAACGGAAACCGAGGCGATGCGGTCGCGCAGCGTACGCACCTGCTGTGTCAGTTCGGAGATCTCGGCCAGCGTGCATTGGCTGGCCTGCAGCACGCAAGCGGGAATGTCCAGCGCCTGGGCCTTCAGGGCACGGCCGGCAGGCGTCAGGTGCACGTGCACGCGGCGCTCGTCCGCCGCCGCGCGCGCACGCTGCACCAGGCCGGCCGCCTCCAGCCGCTTGAGCAAGGGCGTGAGCGTGCCGGAATCCAGCCGCAGCCGCTCGCCCAGCGTGGACACCATCGCGCCGTCCTCTTCCCACAGCGCCAGCATGGCCAAGTATTGGGGGTAGGTGAGGCCCAGCGGCTCGAGCAGCGGCTTGTAGAGCTTGGTCATCGCCAGCGAGGCCGAATACAGCGCGAAGCAGAGCTGGTGGTCCAGCTGCAATGCCTGTTCGCCGAGTGCGGGGTTCGATGCCATGCGCTGAATTCTAATTCGCAATTAAATTGCACGCAACATAATTGCGAGTAACAAAATGCATCGGCGCGAAAGTCAGCCCAGCAGGATCAGCAGGCGTTCCAGCGCGTACTGCACCGTCGCCGCCCGCACGGCGGCGCGGTCGCCGCCGAAGCGGCGCTGCTCGCTGTGCGTGCCGTCGGGCAGGCGCCAGCCGAACCACACCGTGCCCACGGGCTTCTCGACGCTGCCGCCGCCCGGCCCGGCCACGCCCGTCACGGCCACAGCCAGCTGGGCACGGGCATGCCGCACGGCCCCCTCGGCCATGGCCCGCGCCACCGGCTCGCTGACGGCACCATGGGCGGCGATCAGCGCGGCGTCCACGCCCAGCATCTCGGTCTTGGCCGCGTTGGAGTAGGTCACGAAGCCGCGGTCGAACCAGTCACTGGAGCCCGCCAGATCGGTGCAGGCGCCGGCGATCAACCCGCCCGTGCAGCTTTCGGCCGTGGCCAGCAGGAGGCCGCGCGCGCGCAGCACATCGGCCAGGCGCGGCACCAACACATCGACGGAGTCGTTCACCATACCCACCTCCACAAAGCCAGCACCAGCAGCGTGCAGAAGGCCGCCACCAGGTCGTCGAACAGGATGCCGAAGCCGCCGCGCGCGCCGAAGCCCTTGAACTGGCGGTCGGCCCAGGCCACGGGCCCGGGCTTGGCGGCATCGAAGAAGCGGAACAGCGCGAAGGCCGCGAGCTGGCCCCAGAAACCCGTGGGCATGACCAGCCACAGCACCAGCCAGAACGCGACGATCTCGTCCCAGACGATGGCGCCGGGGTCGGCCACGCGCAGGTGGCGCGCACAGGTGGTGCAGGCCCACCAGCCCAGCGGCAGCGAGGCGGCGATGAGCCAGCCGATCTGCGCCGTGTCGAGCCGGCTCTGCATCACCCAGTACGCCAACCAGGCCCACAGCGTGCCGGCCGTGCCGGGCGCCTTGGGCGAGAGACCGGACCCGAAGCCCAGCGCGATCCAATGCGCCGGATGCGACAGCATGAAACGCGCGCTTGGCCGCAGAATCGGCGCGCGCAGCGCCGGGTCGGGCGCGGAGACAGCGGTATCGGTCGTCATGGAAGCAGGCGATGGTAGCCGCGCGCTCCCCATGCTGTGCGCCGCGTCCGTCCATCGCCTTCACACCATGCAAGACACCATCGACCAGCCCTTCGCCCGCATTGCCGACCTGATCGCCCAGCACGCACAGCGCCAGCCGCAGCACCCCGCCTTCGTGCAGGGCGAGGAGCGCCTGGACTACGCCACGCTGGACCGCCGCATGGACCAGGTGGCCGTGGCCCTGCAGGACGCAGGCATCCGCCCGGGCGAGGCCATCGCCATCTGTGCACCCACGTCCATCGCCTACGCCACGGTGTTCCTGGGCGCGCTGCGCGCCGGCGTGGTCGTGGCGCCGCTCGCGCCCAGCACCACGCCGCAGGGCCTGGCCCAGATGGTGGACAACGCCGAGGCCCGGCTGCTGTTCTGCGACGCCACCAGCGAGATCGCCACCGGCAGCCTGAACCCGCAGCGCATCGCGCTGGACGGCAACGCCGCCGCCGGCCGCCCGCTGGCGGACTGGCTGGCCGCCGAAGGCCGCACGCCGCAGCCCGCGCCGGTGGAAGCGTCGCACCCCTTCAACATCATCTATTCCTCGGGCACCACGGGGGCGCCCAAGGGCATCGTGCAATCGCACGGCATGCGCTGGGCCCACATCCAGCGCGGCCGGCAGTACGACTACAGCCCGCAGACCGTCACGCTGCTGTCCACCCCGCTGTACTCCAACACCACGCTGGTGCTGTTCTTCCCGACGCTGGCCTTCGGCGGCACCGTGCTGCTGATGGCCAAGTTCAACGCGGCCGAGTACCTGAAGCTGGCCGTGCGCCACCGCGTGAGCCACACCATGCTGGTGCCCGTGCAATACCAGCGCCTCCTGGCCCTGCCCGACTTCGACGCGCACGACCTGTCCAGCTACCGCTTCAAGTTCTGCACCAGCGCGCCGTTCTCGCCCGCGCTCAAGGCCGACGTGCTCAAGCGCTGGCCTGGCGGCCTGGTCGAGTTCTACGGCATGACCGAAGGTGGCGGCAGCTGCATCCTGGACGCCCACCTGCACCCCGACAAGCTGCACACCGTGGGCAGGCCGGCCGCCACCAGCGACATCCGCCTGATCGACGATGCCGGCAAGGAAGTGCCCGCCGGCGAGGCCGGCGAGGTGGTCGGCCATTCCGGCGGCATGATGAACGGCTACCACCGCCAGCCCGAGAAGACACGCGAAGCCGAATGGTTCGACCCCAGCGGCAAGCGTTTCATCCGCACCGGCGACATCGGCCGCTTCGACGCCGACGGCTTCCTCGTGCTGTTCGACCGCAAGAAGGACATGATCATCTCGGGCGGCTTCAACATCTACCCGAGCGACATGGAAGCCCAGCTGCGCGAGCACCCGGCCGTGCTCGAAAGCGCCGTGGTCGGCGTGCCGTCCGAAGCCTGGGGCGAGACGCCCGTGGCCTTCGTCGTGCTGCGGCCCGGCCAGTCCGTGGGTGCCGCCGAACTCAAGGACTGGGTCAACGCGCGCGTGGGCAAGACCCAGCGCCTGTCCGACCTGGTACTGACCGAGGAGCTGCCGCGCAGCGCGATCGGCAAGATCCTCAAGCGCGAACTGCGCGACAGCTGGACCGGCAAGGTCGCCTAAGAGCGTGAGAGGCAATCGCTTGAACTCACGCAAGACCTCTTCAGACGCAGTTCTCCATGCCGACCGAGGGGTGCGAGGTCTTGCCCTTCGGGCCGCGGCCCCCAAAGGCGCCGGGCGGCGTTGCGCCGCTTGCCCATATCCCGATATGGGCCGCGCGACGCGCCTTGCCCGGCGCCTTTGGGCACCGCGTCGTGAGCCCAATCAATTGCCTCTCACGCTCTAGCCCGGATCTTTCGTGAAGAAGGGGTCGGCAGCCTCGTGCCGAGGCGCG
>NZ_BMYK01000032.1 GCF_014652235.1 Pseudorhodoferax aquiterrae | reverse complement strand
GCCAGCGGCGGCAGGCCGGCCGGCGGCCACAGGTGCAGCAGCATGGCCGCCACGAGGGCGGCCGGTGCCGTGGCGTGCAGCGCGACCAGCAGCCGCGTCATGGCGACGGATGGGCCGGCAATGCCGGCCCGCTGCGCACGGCGCGCTGACGGCGCCCGTCTAGCCAGATCAGCGTGCCCGTCAGCGACAGCATGGCCGGCGTCAGGCCGAGGAAGAAGTACAGCCACTTGAGCGGCAGGCCGCCGAAGTCGCCGAAGTGCAGCGGTTCCATGAGCCCGTTCGCCAGCGACCAGAAGCCGGCGGTGCGCGGGTCGTGCCGCGCACGCACGCGGCCGGTGGCGGCGTCGAACTCCACGCGCGCGGTGCTGGCCAGGTGGTCCTGCAGGCCGCCCGTGAAGCGCACCTGCGCGGCGGCCGTGCCCCATTGGCGCAGCGAGACGTAGGCCACCTGCAGGCCGGGCACGGCCTGCCGTGCGGCGGCCTGCAGCGCGTCCAGCGAGGGCATGGCCGCGGGCGCCGGGCGTGCCTTGCCCGGTGCCGCCGCGCGTGCGGCCGGCGCCGTGCCCGCCACGTAGGCCCAGCCCTGCTCGAACAGCGGCGCCAGCCCCAGCCAGGCGCCTGTCGCGGCGATCAGGATGTGGAAGCCCAGCCCCCAGATGCCGGCGGACTTGTGCAGGTCCGACAGCACCACGCGCAGGCTGCGGCCCCAGCGCTGGGTGAACAGCTCGGCGAGGATCTTGCGGTGGATGACGATGCCGGTGGCGATCAGCACCAGCATCGCCACGCCCAGGAAGCCGACGATCCAGCGCGGCCCGAAGAACAGGAACACGTGCAGCATGCGCAGGTACTGGCCGAGCTGGCTGTCCACGGGGCCGACGACGGCGCCGGTGTCCGCGCGCAGCGCGACCTTGGTGCGCTGCGCCGCCGGTGCGCCCGCTTCCTGCAGGAAGGCGAAGTAGGCGGGGTTCACACCGTCCGGCAGCGCGATGGTCTCCACCGTCGCGCCCGGATAGCGCGCCTGCAGTTGCGCCAGCACGGTGTCCAGGGCCACGGGCGCATCGGCGTGCGGCAGCCGGGCCAGCGAGGGGTTGGCCCACAGGTCGATTTCTTCCTTGAACACCACCACGGCGCCCGAGAAGCACACGACGAACAGCAGCAGGCCGGTGACGATGCCGGCCCAGGCGTGCAGGGTCAGCAGGCGGGCGAGGGTGCGCTGGCTGGGCATGGCTTGCGCGTGGCCGCGGGTCGCGGGGCGGCTCCGTGTCAGAAGAAGTAGGTCGCGCCCAGGCTGAAGCTGCGCGGCAGGCCGGGCGAGACCACGTTGGCGTTGACGGCGCCGTCGTAGTAGGTCCGGTCGAAGACGTTCTTCACACCGGCGGTGATGCGGTAGTTGGGCCCGGCGTAGCCGATGGACAGGTCGGCCACGGTGTAGGCCGGCAGTGTGAACGGGTAGGAGCCGATCTGCTCGCTGACGTAGCGCATGCCCGCGCCCAGCGTGACGCGGGGCAGCTGCGGCAGCTTGTAGGTGGCCCACAGCGCCAGCGTGTGGCGCGGCGTGAGGTTGAGCGGCTGGCCCACGAGCGCCGCGTTGTTGTCCTGCGTGACCTCGCTGTCCGTGAACGTGTAGGCCGCCGTGAGCTTGAGGTTGCGGCGCAGGTCGGCACCGACCTCCAGTTCGACCCCCCGCGCGCGCTGCTCGCCGGTCTGCACGCTGAAGCCGGTGTTGACCGGGTCGGCCGTCGTCACATTGCGGCGTGTCAGGTCGAACAGCGCGAGCGCGCCCGTGAGACCGCCGCCCGGCGCCTCGTACTTGAGGCCGGCCTCCCATTGCTTGCCGGTCTCCGGCGCGAAGGCGCCGCCACCGAAGGCCTGGCCCACCACGGGCAGGAACGATTCGCCATAGCTCGCATAGGCCGCCCAGCCGGGCACGAACTCGTACACCAGGCCGGCCGACAGCGTGGTCGCGGCGTCGCTCTGCCGCGTGCGCGTGCCGGCGAGCCGGTCGTCGGTCCGCTGGTCGGACCAGTCGCGGCGCACGCCGACCAGCGCCGTCCACTGCGGGTGGAGCTTGATCTGGTCCTGCGCGTACAGGCCCAGCACCGTGAGCTTCTCCGGGGCATCGGCCGACAGGCCGGTCGGGCAGCTGGCCGCCATGCCATAGACCGGGTTGAACAGGTCGAGCGCGCCGATGGTGCAGCGCCGGCTGCCCAGCCAGCTGTGGCCGGTGCGTGCGTCCAGGCCCGTCACCAGCCGGTGCTGCACGCCCAGGGCGGAGAACTGCGCCAGCAGCGAGGTGTCGGTCGCCAGCATGTCGTCGTCGATGTACTGGCGCGTGGCGGTGCGGTTCTGCAGGCGCCGGTTGGCCTGCAGCGCGGCGTTGGCCACGACGTTGCCCGTGCCCTCCTCGCTCTCGTAGCGCAGGTTCTGGCGCAGCGTGAGCGCGGGCGAGAAACGGTGTTCCAGCGCATAGCCGATCGAGGTGGTCTCGATGTCGTAGCCGCCGAAGCTCGGGTCGCCCGTGAACAGCGTGGTGCGCAGCTTGCCGTTGGGGTTGGGCAGCACCGTGCCGTAGGGCGAGATGCCCTGCTGGCGCAGCCAGTTGCTCTTGCTGTAGGTGGCGAACAGCACGAGATCGGTGTCCGCACCCAGGTCCAGCGCCAGCGAAGGCGCGACCCAGCGGTCGCGGCGGTAGACGAAGTCCGTCGGGTCGTCGCTGTTGGCCACCTGCGCATTGATGCGGAAGGCGGCCTTGCCGGATTCGTTGAGCGGCCGGTTCAGGTCCGCCTGCAGCGTGCGCTGGCCGAAGCTGCCCACCTCCACGCCGACCTCGCTCAGCGCTTCGCGCTTGGGCCGCTTGCTGACCGCGTTGACGATGCCGCCGGGCTGCACTTGGCCGTACAGCACCGAGGCCGCACCCTTGAGCACCTCGACGCGCTCGTAGCCGTAGGGTGTCAGGCGCGTCCACATGCCGGGGCTTTGCACCAGGCCGTCGATCAGCACCGACTCGGTGGAACGAAAGCCCCGGATGTTGATGTCGTCGATGCCACGCCGTCCGAAATTCACGGGACTGACGCCGGCCACCGTCTGCAGGGCCTGCTGCAGGTTGGTGACCTGGCGCGACTCCATCTGCTCGCGCGTCACCACGCTGACGGACTGCGGTGTCTCCAGCCGGCGCATCGGCGCCTTGCCGGCGGTCTGCGCCTCGGCAGGCGCGAATCCCACATCCTTTTCGGTGCTGGCGTTGATGCGCACCTCCTGCAGCTGCGCCGACGCGGCCGGGGCGGACTGCGCCCACACGGCCTGCGACAGGCACAGCGCCAAGGGGCTCCACGCCCACAGCGTGCCGACGCGGTGGCGCGGACGCGGTGTGCGGGACAGGGTGGGACGGCGGGCGTGGGCGGCGGCGAAGGGCGTTGATGGGTGCATGGCGGCGTGGACAGTGGCGCCGGCCAGCCCTCCGAGTGGGCATGCAGGAATCCGGTGCGGCCGGGATTCTAATGAGAATTGTTTTCGTTCATGAGAAATTCCGCGCGGCCGCCCGCGCGCGGTGGCTGTATGGGTTCAGGCCGCCGGCAGCACCTGCCGCAGAAAGGCCGAGATGTCCGCGATCTCGCGCGGGTGCACGCTGTGCGGCATCGGGTAGGTGTGCCACTGCACGGCGTAGCCCAGCGCCTCGAGCGCCTTGCGCGACTCCTCGGCGCGCGGCAGCACCACCACCGGATCGGCCGTGCCGTGGGCCATGAAGATCGGCGTGGCGAAATTGGCCGGGTGGCGCTCCGCCGCGAGGTTGCCCACCAGCGGCAGGTAGCCCGACAGCGCGATGAGCCCGGCCAGCCTCTCGGGGTGGCGCAGCCCGGTGTGCAGCGTCATCGCACAGCCCTGCGAGAAGCCGGCCAGCACGATGCGGCTGGCCGGGATGCCGCGCGCGACCTCGTGCGCGATCAGCGCCTCGATCGCCAGCTCCGAGCGGGCGATGCCCTCGGCGTCCTCGCGGCGCACGAGGTCCGGCGCGAAGATGTCGTACCAGGCCGGCATCTCGAAGCCGTTGTTGATGGTCACCGGCATCACCGGCGCATGCGGGAAGATGAAACGGATCGGCGCGCAGCCGGCGAGGTCCAGCTCGGGCACGATGGCGGCGAAGTCGTCGCCGCTGGCGCCCAGGCCGTGCAGCCAGACCACGGCGGCGGTGGGCGAGGGGGCGGACTCGATCTGGATGCTGTCGAGCAGGGTCTTCATGGCGGCTCCGTGCGCAAAAGCGCCGATGTTAGGCCGCGCCTGCGCCACCGGCCGCCTGCTTGGCGTGCAGCTTGGCCGCGATGTACTCGCCGTGCGTCACGTGCAGCAGCTCGGCGATCTTGAGGATGGCGTGGTTCTCGTGGGCCGCCACGTGCAGGTCGGCATAGGCCACGGTCCACAGCGCCTCGACCAGCGCGACCTTCTGCGGCTGGGTGAAGCGCTCGTTGAGCAGGCTCGTGAAGCGGTGGTAGTCGTACAGCGCCTGGGCCTCGGCCTGCGCCAGCTCGAGCAGGCGCTCGAGTTCGTCGTCGGCCAGGTCGAACTTGCGGCGCAGCGCGGTCAACACGGCCGCGCGCTCGGCCGGGCCGGAGCCGGGCTCGGCCCGCATGACCTCCACGAGCAGCACGGCCACGGCCAGCTGCTGGGTCTGCGCGCGCTGCGCCAGCGACTGGCCGGCGGCAGGGGCGGTGAAGGCGTCGAAGAGTTCCTTGAGGGTGCGCAGCATGCGGGGCGTGGGCAATGGGGGGTGAACGGTGGATCCGCGCCGGCTACTCCCGGTTCCCGGCGGATGGCACGAGGCCCAGCTGGCGCAGCTGGCGCTCCAGCACCGCCACCGAGTCCCAGGGCAGGATGGGCGCGTTGCCGCGCTCGTCCGGCGGGTTGTCCAGCAGCCCGTCGGACCAGCCGCCGCAGCCCGTCAGCGGCAACAGCGGCCGGTGGTGCAGCCAGGCCAGGCAGACCTCGGAGATGGTGCCGGCGCGCCCGCCGACCACGAGGCAGGCGTCGCCCGCCAGGGCCATCAGCAGGTTGCGCGCATCGCCCATGCCGCAGGGAATGACCACCGTGGCCGGCCAGTCGGGAGGCGGCATCTCGCTCGGTGGCACGATGCTGACGACCAGGCCGCCCGCGGCCAGGGCCTCTTGCGCCGCCACGCGCGTGGCCGGGCTGCCGCAGCCGCTGACCAGCGTGATGCCCAGCTGCGCCAGCAGGCGGCCGGCGGCGGCCGCCAGGTCGTAGGCCGCGCTGCCGGGCTCCGCGCTGCCCAGCACGCAGACCTGTGGGCGGCGCAGGGTGTGGGGTGTCCATGCCATCGGGGTTCTCCAGTGAAGTCTGTCGGGTGGGTGCGGCGATGGTCCTAGCGCCTCAGCCGCCCGAGCGTGTGCCGTAGGCCAGCTCCATGCGCCAGGCCAGCCCCAGGAACAGCGACTGCGCCAGGCACAGTGTGCTGGTCAGCGAGCGAAAACCGAAGGTCGCGCCGTCCTGCGCCAGCAGCACGGCGTCGGCGCGCTTGGCCAGCGGGCTGAGCCGGCTGTCGGTCAGGGCCAGCAGCTTGGCGCCGCGCGCCGCGGCGGCCTCGACCACGTCGAGCGTCTCGCTTGCATAGGGGGCAAACGACACGGCCACCAGCACGTCGCCCGCGGCCAGCGCGCGCAGCTGGCCCTCCTGCATGTGGCCCAGGCCATGCAGCCAGTGCACGGGCTTCTCGGTGTGCTGCAGCGCATAGGCCAGGTAGGCGCCGACCGGGAAGGCGCGGCGCGAGGCCACCAGCCACAGTGCGGGCGCCTGGGCCATGAGGTCCACGGCCGCGTCGAAATCGCCTTCGGGCAGGGCCTGCTGCAGCGCCTGCAGGCTGGCGATGCTGCCGCCGATGACCTCGTGCGCGATCTGCGCGGGCGAGCCGGCGCCGGCCAGCGCGCGCACGCGCTGCTGGTAGCCGCCCTCGGGCGCGAGCTGGCGCGCGGCACCGGCACGGAACAGCGCCTGCATCTCCGAATAGCCAGCCAGCCCGAAGTGCTTGGCGAAGCGCACCACGGCCGAGGGCTGCACCTCGCACTGGCGCGCGGTGTCCTGGATGCCGTCCAGTGCGAGCCGGTCGCGCTGCGCCTCCACATGGCGCGCAATGGCCTTCAGCTGGCGCGACAAGGGCTCGTAGCCCGCACGCACGGCGGCGAGGAAGGCGTCGGCATCGGCATAGGGCGCCTGCGTGGCGGTCGGAACTGGATTTCTATTTTTCAAAGTATTGGAAATTTATTTCTAATCACGATACCATGGCGCCATTCCAACGGAGACCCTGGTTCCGATGCCGAGTTTGCACTTCCCCAGCGCCGATGTGCGCGACTTCGACGTGGCCTGCCTGGGCCGCATGGCTGTGGACCTCTACGCGCAGCAGATCGGCTGTGCGCTGGAAGAGGCCCACAGCTTCAACAAATACCTGGGCGGCTCGTCCGCCAACATGGCCTTCGGCACGGCGCGGCTGGGCCTGCGCTCGGCGATGCTCTCGCGCGTCGGCGACGAGCAGAACGGCCGCTTCCTGCTGGAGACGCTGCGCCGCGAAGGCTGCGACGTGAGCCAGGTGCAGATCGACCGCGAGCGCCTCACGGGCATGGTGCTGCTGGGCCTGCGCGACCAGCACAGCTTCCCGCTGCTGTTCGCCCGCGAGAACTGCGCCGACATGGCGATCGACGCGGCCGCCATCTCCGAGGACTTCCTTGCGCGCTGCCGCTGCCTGGTCGTCACGGGCACGCATCTGTCCACGCCCGGCACGCTGGCCGCGAGCCGGCGTGCGCTGGAAATCGCGGGCCGCCACGGCCTGGTGCGCGCGCTCGACATCGACTACCGGCCCGTGCTCTGGGGCCTCACGGCCAAGGGCGACGGCGAGACGCGCTACGTCGGCAGCGACAGCGTCTCAGCCCATTTGCAGGCCCAGCTCGGCCAGTTCGAACTCATCATCGGCACCGAGGAGGAATGGATGATCGCGGGCGGTGTGGAGGGCGACCTGATGGCCAGCCTGCGCCGTGCGCGCGAGCACACGCAGGCCGTCTTCGTCGTCAAGCGCGGCCCGCTGGGCTGCAGCCTGGTCGAAGGCGCCGTGCCGTCCGCCATCGACGATGCGCCCACCGTGCTGGGCGAGCGCGTCGAGGTGCTCAACGTGCTGGGCGCGGGCGATGCCTTCGCCTCGGGCCTGCTGGCCGGCCTGCTGCGCGGCAAGACGCTGGCCGAATCGGCCGCCATCGCCAACGCCTGCGGTGCCATCGTGGTCTCGCGCCATGGCTGCGCGCCGGCCATGCCCACGCAGGCCGAGCTGGCGCACTGGTTCTCGGGCCACCGCCATCCGCGGCCCGACAAGGACCCCGTGCTCTCGCACCTGCACCGCGTGTCCGCCGCGCGCCCGCAGTGGCCCGAGGTCTGCGTGATGGCCTACGACCACCGCGCGCAGCTCGAAGACCTGGCGCGCCAGACCGGCGCCGAGCCCGCGCGCCTGTCCACGCTCAAGCTGCTGCTCAACGACGTGGTGGCGCAGGTCGAGCAGGACGCGGGCAACCGCGGCCGCATCGGCGTGCTGATCGACGGGCGTATCGGCCAGGCCGCGCTGCACGCCGCCGCCGGCCGCGGCTGGTGGATCGGCCGGCCCATCGAGAAGCCGGGCTCGCGCCCGCTGCGTTTCGACGGCACGGCCTCGCTGGCCTCGGAACTCGCGCACTGGCCGCGCGAGCACACGGTCAAGTGCCTGGTCTTCTACCACCCCGACGACGCCGAGGGCCTGCGCGCCGAGCAGGAGGAGTGGCTCCAGCAGGTCTGGGAAGCCACGCGCGCCAGCGGCCACGAACTGCTGCTCGAAGTGATCCCGCCCGCCGACACGCTGGCCCCTGGCGACCAGGGCGAGGCAGTGGTGCGCGCCGTGCGCCGCTTCTACGACCTGGGCTTCAAGCCCGAGTGGTGGAAGCTGCCGCCCATGGCCGCCGCGCAGTGGCAGGCGCTGGACGCGCTGGTGCGCGAACGCGACCCCTGGTGCCGCGGTGCCGTGATCCTGGGCCTGTCGCAACCGCTCGAGCAACTGGTCGCGAGCTTCCAGGCCGCCCAGGCGCCCATCGTCAAAGGCTTCATGGTCGGCCGCAGTTGCTGGACCGCGCCCGCCGCGGCCTGGCTGCAGGGCGAGATCGACGACGCGGCCTTCACGGCCCAGGTGGCGGCCAACTTCCGCCGATTGATTGCAGGCTGGCACGCCAGCCGTCCGATGGCGGAGGCCGCATGAGCACGAATCTTTTGGTCAAAGCCCAGGCGACGGGCCGCGTGATCGCCGATGTGACGCCCGCTTCGGCCGGCTGGACCTATGTGGGCTTCAAGGCGCTGCGCCTCTCTACGGGTGACGCAGAAGCCTTCGACACCGGTGCCCGCGAATGCTGCATCACCGTGCTGGCCGGGGCGGTCGATGTGCAGGTCGGCGCCCAGCGCTTCAGCGCGATCGGCAACCGCGCCACGGTGTTCGAAGACCGCGCCCCGGCCGCCGTCTACGTGCCACCGGGCCAGTCCGTGCGCCTCGTGGCCCGGGGCCCGGCCGAGGTCGCGCTGAGCAGCGCGCCGGCCGAGGGCCGCTTCGCCACGCGCGTGATCGCGCCGGCGCAGATGGCGCGCAGTGTGCGCGGCCAGGGCAGCAACACGCGCTACGTCTGCGACATCCTGCCGCAGACCGAAGAGGCCGAAAGCCTGCTCGTGGTCGAGGTCATCACGCCGCCCGGCCATGCCTCCAGCTACCCGCCGCACAAGCACGACACGGCGGGCGAGGGCGAGACCGTGCTGGAAGAGACCTACTACCACCAGATCGACCCGGCCCAGGGCTTCGCGTTCCAGCGCGTCTACACCGACGACCGCAGCCTGGACCAGACCATGGCCGTGGAGCACCGCGACACCGTGCTGGTGCCGCGCGGCTACCACCCCTGCGTGGCGCCGCACGGCTACGCGCTGTACTACCTGAACACCATGGCCGGCCCGCGCCGGCACTGGGCCTTCCGCAACGACCCCGCGCACGAATGGATGCTGGCGCCGCGCTGAGCGCCGCCGCGGTCCACCCCGACAGAACAAGAACCGGCCTGCCGCGGCAGGCCCCCGCTCGCCCTCAACCACCGGAGACACCATGCACAAAAGAACGCTTCTTCAACTGCTGGCCGCCACGGCCTTCGCAGCCGGCCTGCCGGCGGCGCAGGCCCAGCCGGCCTTCCCGCACCAGCCCGTCAAATGGATCGTGCCCTACGCGCCGGGCGGCACCACCGACGTGATCGCGCGCCAGCTCGCCGTGCGCATGGGCCAGACCCTGGGCCAGCCTGTGATCGCCGACAACAAGCCCGGCGCGGCCAGCATCATCGGCGCGACCTTCATCGCGCGCTCGGCGCCGGACGGCTACACCGTGGGCACGGTGGATTCGGGCACGCTGGCCTTCAACCCGGCCATGTACGCCAGCCTCAGCTACGACGCGCAGAAGGATTTCAGCTGGATCGGCGGCCTCGGCAAGATGCCGCTGGTGCTGGCCGTGCACCCGAGCTTCCCGGCGAAGAACGTGCAGGAGTTCCTGGCGCTGGCGAAGAAGACGCCGGGCGCCGTGTCCTCGGCCTCGTCGGGCCCGGGCTCGCCGCTGCACGTGGCGCTGGAGCTGTTCAAGCAGAAGACGCAGGCCGACATCCTGCACGTGGCCTACAAGGGCTCGGCCCCGGCGCTGCAGGACCTCATGGCCGGCCAGGTCCACAGCATGTTCGTGGACCTGCCGCCCAGCCTGTCCATGATCAAGGCCGGCAAGGTGCGCGTGCTGGCCATCGCCACGCCCGAGCGCCTGGCCATCCTGCCCGACGTGCCCACCATGGCCGAGGCCGGCGTGCCGGGCTTCGAGGCCTACGCCTGGCAGGTGCTGGTCGGCCCGGCCAAGCTGCCCGCGCCCGTGGTCGAGCGCATGAACAAGGACCTGGGCGCGGCGCTGGCCAATCCCGAGACGCGCGCCAAGCTCGAGGAGATCGGCATCCAGCCCATGCCCATGACGCCGGCCCAATTGGGCAGCTTCGTGGCCAGCGAACAGAAACTCTGGAGCGGCGTGATCAAGGCCGCCAACATCAGATTGGACTGACCCCATGCCCATGACCACCCGCCGACAAGCCCTGGCCCGCGTGGCCGCCCTGGGCGCGCTGCCCGTGCTGGGCAACGCCGCCGCCCAGGCCTATCCGAACAAGCCCATCGAACTGATCGTGCCCTTTGCGGCCGGCGGTGGCACCGACGTGCTGGCGCGCGCGCTGGCCGAGGCCGCCCGCCCGCACCTGGGCCAGAGCCTGATCGTCGTGAACCGCGCCGGCGCCAGCGGCGGCGTGGGTTGGGCCGAGCTCATCAACGCCCGGCCCGACGGCTACAAGCTGGCCATCGTCACGGTGGAGATCACCATGATCCCGCACCTGGGCGTGGTGAAGTTCAGCGCCGACGACGTGCTGCCCATCGCGCGCCTGAACGCCGACCCGGCCACCATCGCCGTGCGCGCCGAGGCGCCGTACAGGACGCTGGAGGAATTCCTGGCCGCCGCGCGCAAGGCGCCCGGTGAGCTGCGCGTGGGCAATGCCGGTCCCGGCTCGCTGGGCCACCTGGCCGCCGCGGCGCTGGAGGACAAGGCCGGCGTGCAGCTCAACCACGTGCCCTTCCGCGGTGCCAACCCGGCCGTGCTGGACCTGCTGGGCGGCCACATCGACGCCGTGGCCGTGACGCCCGTGGAAGTGGCCACCTACGTGCAGGCCGGCAAGATCCGCCCGCTCGCGGTGATGGCCGACAGGCGCATCGCGGCCGGCTGGGAGCCCGTGCCCACGCTCAAGGAGCGCGGCATCGACCTCGTGGTCGGCGGCTGGCGCGGCCTGGCCGCGCCCAAGGGCACGCCGCCCGAGGCCCTGGCCGTGCTGCGCGAGGCCATGGCCAGGACGCTGCGCGAGCCGGCGCTGCGCGAGACCATGGCCAAGCAGAACATGGGCGAGGGCTACCTGGACGAGGCGGGCTTCAAGGCGCTGATCGCACGCGACAACGCTACATTCCGCGAACTGATCCAGCGCCTGGGCATCAAGCCGGCCTGAACATGGGGGACGCAGAGATGGGCAACGAGACCTGGGGCCGCTTCGCCGGCAAGACGGCTTTCATCACGGGCGGCGCCAGCGGCCTGGGCCTGGCCAGCGCGCGCCGCCTGCTGCGCGAGGGCGCCCGCGTGGCGCTGGCCGACGTCAACGCGCACGAGCTGCGCCGCGTGGCCGAGGAACTGGCCCAGCCCCCCGGCCATGTGAGCCACCACGCGCTGGACGTGACCGACGCGGCCCAGGTCGAGGCCGCCGTGGCCGCGGCCTGGCAGGCGCATGGCGCCATCGACGTGCTGGTCAACAGCGCGGGCGTGAGCTTCCAGGGCTCGGTGCTGGACACGCCCATCGAGGCCTGGCGCCGCGTGCTGGACATCAACCTCACCGGCACCTACCTCACGACCCAGGCCATGGCCCGGCGCATGGTGGAGCGGCGCCAGGGCCGCATCGTGATGATCGCCTCGATCTCGGGCCAGCAGGTCTGGTCCGGCCGCGCGGCCTACTGTTCGTCCAAGGGCGCAGTGCTGGCGCTGGCCAAGTCCTGCGCGATCGATCTGGCGCCCTTTGGCATCACGGTCAACTCGGTCTCGCCGGGGCCGATCGAGACGGCGCAGACCGCCACGCTCCACGGCCCCGTGATCCGCCAGGCCATCGTGCAGGCCACGCCCATGGCCCGCTACGGCCAGTCCGACGAGGTGGCCGACGCCATCGCTTTCCTGGCCAGCGACGATGCGCGATTCGTCAACGGCCACGACCTCGTGGTCGACGGTGGATTGACCAGCGCGGCTATCCTGTACGACCTGAAGCAAAACCCGCAAACATGACCCACCCCCAGTCTGCGCGCTGCGCGCTCCGCCAACCCCCTCGAGGGGGCGCCGCCAGCGGCCTGGCAGAGCCAGTTCCGCGGCGGCCGCTGGGGTCGGTCGCTGCCCGCAAATGGCTGCGCCATGGACGGCGCTGAGGCGATGACCAAGATCCGCGCCCTGATCTTCGACTGCGACGGCACGCTGGTCGACAGCGAGCCCTGGCTCGTGGAGGCCATGCTGGCCGAGGGCGCGCTGTATGGACTGCCTGAAACGGCCCGCGCCGTGCTGGACGCGCAGCGCGGCGCGCCCATGTCGCGCCAGATCGCGCTGGTGGCCGCGCACAGCAGCCAGCCGCTGCCGGCCGACTTCGAAGACCGCGTGCGTGCGCGCATGGCCGGTTACTTCAAGGCCCACCTGCAACCGATCGAAGGCGCGCTGGAACTCGTGCGCGGCCTGCAGCTGCCGTTCTGCGTGGCCTCCAACGGGCCGCGCCACAAGATCGAACTCGTGCTGGGCATCACCGGGCTGCTGCCCTGGTTCGCCGGCCGCATCTTCAGCGCCTACGACATCGGCGCCTGGAAGCCTGCGCCTGACCTGTTCCTGCATGCCGCGCGCGCGATCGGCTTCGCGCCCGAGGAGTGCGCCGTGGTCGAGGACAGCGCCTCGGGCATCGCGGCCGGCATCGCCGCCGGCATGCGCGTGTTCGCGCTGGGCGAGCACCCGGCCGATCTGCCGGCGTCGGTGCACCGCATCGCCGGCCTCTCGGCCCTGCCTGGCAGTCTGGCCGCGCACTGAGCACCGACAAGAACACGACGATCCCATCCACCCGACGAGGAGACACACCATGCGTCAACACCACGATGCGGCCAGAACGCGCCGCCACGTCCTGCAGCAGGGCCTGGCCACTGCCACGGGAATCGCCGCCGCCATCGCCAGCCCGCTGAGCTTCGCGCAGGGCGCCTGGCCGACCAAGCCCGTCACGCTGGTCGTGGGCTACCCGCCCGGCGGCCAGACCGACTTCGCCGGCCGCATGGTCACGGCCGGCATGCAGAGCGTGCTGGGCCAGGGCGTGGTCATCGACAACAAGGCCGGCGCCGGCGGCAACATCGGCACGGACAACGTCATGAAGTCGGCGCCCGACGGCTACCGGCTGCTGGTGGGCAACGGCAACATCACGCTGAACCCGCACACCTACCGCAACACGGCCATGGCCGACCCGCTCAAGCTCACGCCGATCGGGCTGTTGCTGACCTCCTCGCTGATCCTGGCCGTGCCCAACACCGTGCCGGCGAAGAACGTCAAGGAGTTCATCGACTGGGTCAAGGCCCAGGACAAGGCCGGCAAGGACATCGACTACGCCAGCGCCGGCCCCGGCAGCCTCACGCACGCGAGCATGGAGCTGTTCCGCGACCGCATCGGCAAGCCCAAGATGAACCACGTGCCCTACAAGGGCAGCGGTCCGGCCATGACCGACCTGATCGCCGGTCGCGTGAGCGCGATGTTCGACGCCGCCTCGGTCATCGCCCCCTTCATCAAGTCGGGCCAGCTGCGCCCGCTGCTCGTGACGGGCGCCCAGCGCGTGCCGGCCTTCCCCGACATTCCCACCGCGGCCGAGGCCGGCGTGAAGGACTTCGAGGTGATCTCCTTCATCGGCCTGTACGGCCCGCCCGGCCTGCCCGCCGACATCGTGGCCAAGTCCAACCAGGCCATGAACGCGGCGCTCAAGGACCCCAAGATCGTCAGCGGCATCACCGAGCGTGGCGACGAAGTGGGCGGCGGCACGCCCGAACAACTGGCCAAGATGACGCGCTATTACTTCGACCTGTGGCGCGACATCGTGAAGGCGAACGACATCCGGGCGGAGTAGCGAGGCGTCGAGGCGTGGGGCCTGCTTGCGCAATGGGTGGTGCGAGCAGGCGTGACCCATCATTCCGAACATCGGCCCCATTTCTCGCTTGCGCGGTGGCGCGGAGCCATGACGACTGCCTGAGCGGCGAGAATTGCGGTTCTTTCTGCCCTTTCCTCGTGCGCGCCCGTGTTTGAGCACACCTTCCAGAAGATCGACGACATCCTGCCCAGGGATGCCGGCCGCCCCGGTGAACGGAACGCAGAACGCAGCGGTGCTGTGGCGGTCAGGGGCTGGGTATGACGCGGAAGCGTGCTGTCAAGGGGGGGCGCCACGGCGGCTACGCTAGGTGTCGACGGTGACCCGCTCTATGCCCGTATCCACGCGCTGGTGCTTGCCGCTCGTCAATCCGTGGCACGCGGCGTTGACCTTGTCCAGGTGCGTACCTGCTTCGAGATCGGCCGCCACATCGTCGAGCACGAACAAGGTGGGCAAGGGCGCGCCGCCTACGGCCAGGCCTTGCTCAAGGGCTTGGCCGAGCGCCTGACGCAGGCTTTCGGACGCGGCTTTGCCAAGAGCAACCTCGAGTACATGCGGCGTTTCTACCTGGCCTACGCCAGCCGCGCCGACATCGCCCAGTTGCAAACTGGGCAATCCGGCTCTGCCGATTCCGCCATGGGAATTGCCCAGTTTCAAACTGGGAAATCACAAGCTTCCGTCCCCTTCAGCCTGAGCTGGACGCACTACGTCTTTTTGCTGGGCATCAACAACCCGGACGAGCGCAGTTTCTACGAGATCGAAGCCAGCCAGCAGGGGTGGAGTCTGAAGCACCTGCGTCGGCAGTTCGACAGCGGCCTGTTCGAACGCCTGGCCCTGAGCCGTGACAAGGACGGTTTGCTCCAGCTGGCGCAACAAGGCCATGTCGTGGAACGGCCAGAAGACATGCTCAAAGAGCCCTTGGTGCTTGAATTTCTGGGCCTGTCGGAACAGGCTGGTTACTCTGAGTCCGACCTGGAAACCGCTGTCATCAACCAGATCGGCCAGTTCCTGCTGGAGCTTGGCAAGGGCTTTCTGTTTGAGGCGCGGCAGAAGCGTTTCAGCTTCGATGGCGACCACTTCTTTGTCGATCTGGTTTTCTACAACCGTTTGTTGCGCTGCTATGTGCTGATCGATCTGAAGCTGGGCAAGCTGACCCACCAGGACCTCGGCCAAATGCAGATGTATGTGAACTACTTCGACCGCCACGTGAAAACCGAGGCCGAGAACGCCACCGTCGGCATCGTGCTGTGCAAGAAGAAGAACGAGGCTTTGGTGGAAATCACCCTGCCCATCGACGCCAACATTCACGCGCGGGAGTACAGCTTGTATTTGCCGAGCAAGGAGGAGTTGAAGGCGAAGTTGCAGGAGTGGATGGATGGCACCCATCGGTGATCTGAGGTTGCCTGTCGGGCGATTGTTGTCTCGGTTTTTTGGCGCCATGCCATCTCATGCCAGCGCATCGCGCACCGCCTGCAGCGCGCGTCCGCAGTCGTCGCGCGTGAGCCCGCCGCCCAGGCACAGGCGCAGCGCCTCGGGCGGTTGCCGGTCGGTGGAGAAGGCCGTGCCGTCCACGGCGGCGATGCCCAGCGCGCGCAGTTCGGCCGCGATGCGCGTGGCCGGGCTGCTCTCGCTGTCCGAGGCGGGCACGGGCAGCCAGCCGTGGAAGCCGTGCGGCTGCGTGCGCACGCCGTGCGGCCCCAGCAGCTGGCGCATCTGCGCGCTGCGCCAGGCGCATTCGGCGCGCACGGCCTGCAGCACGGCCTCGGCCTGGCCGTTCTCCATCCACTGCGCGACGATGGCGTTGACCAGCGGCGAGGCCATCACGGTCGTGGCCCGCAAGGCGCCGGCCAGGCGCAGGTGCGCTGCGGCCGAGGGCGCCTGCACATAGGCCAGGCGCAGGCCGGCGCCCAGCCACTTGGACATGCCGCTCACGTAGTAGACGAGGTCGCCCGCGTACTCGGCCAGGGAGGGCGGGATGGCCGCCGGCAGCATGCCGTAGGCGTCGTCCTCGATGATGGGAATGCTATAGCGCAGTGCGATGTCGGCGATCTGTTCGCGTCGTTTGATCGGCAAGGTGGCCGTGGTCGGGTTGTGCAGGTTGGGGCACAGGTGCAGCGCGCCGATCGGCGTGCTCTTGCAGGCGGCCTCGAAGTCGTCGGGGAGGAGGCCATGCTCGTCCATGGCCAGCGGGTGCAGGCGCGTTCCCAGCTGCGCGGCGATGGCCTTGATGCCGGGGTAGGTCAGCGCTTCCACGCACAGGCTCTGGCCCGGCTTGACCAGCAGCGAGACCAGGGCCAGCAGCACGGCGTGGATGCCGGGCGCCACCAGCACGCGCGCGGCATCGGCCTCGACCCACTGCGACAGCCACTGCGCGCCGAGCGCGCGGTCGCGCGGCGTGCCGCCGAAGTCCTGGTAGCGCATGAGGTCGTGCAGCGGCACGGCGGCCAGGCCTGTGTTGGCGCCGTCCAGCAGCGCCTGCATGGCGGGGTGGTCCTCGATCTCGGGCGGCATGTTCATGGTCATCTCGGCGCCGGTGCCGGCGCGCAGCGGCAAGCCGATGAAGGAGCCGCGCACGAAGGAGCCCATGCCGGGCCGCGAAGCGATCAACCCGCGCTCGCGCGCCTGCGCGAAGCCGCGCACCACGGTCGTGTAGTTCAGCTGCAGCGCGGTGGCCAGCTCGCGCAGCGGCGGCAGGCGCTCGCGTGGCGCCAGGCGGCCCTGCTGCAGGTCCTCGGCGATCAGGTCGGGGATCAGCTGGTAGGCCGGCAGCGGGCTGGACTTGAGGCGGTGGACCCAGTGGGAGAAGGGCATGGCCCGAGTGTGCCCCGCGAACCGGCCGATGGCATGGCCACGCCCGGCGCAGCTTGGTGCACGCCGGCCATTGATCGGGTGCATTGATTGCATGGCCAGCGCGTTGTGCTGGTGCATGGGGCGCGCGGCCTGCGCGGGCCGCCACGGGGCGCGCCGAGGGCCTGACGCTGCTTTGATCGGGCCTTGATCGCATGGTGTGCCGGCCGCCTGGTACGTCCTTCGCAAAGAGGCAGGCAGCCGGCCATCCCGCCGGCATCCACCACACCGCACGAGGACCACCATGCCCCAAGTCACGCACCCCGCCCACCGCAACGGCGACTTCCTGGTCGACTACGAAGAGAAGGTCTTCGAGGACGTGAAGGCCGACCCGGGCGAGAAGGCCCTGGTCACCTTCCACACCGTGGCCTTCGAAGGCTCCATCGGCTTCGTCAACCTGCTGCAGGCCACGCGGCTGCAGCGCAAGGGCTACGAGACCTCGGTGCTGCTGTACGGCCCCGGCGTCACGCTGGGTGTCAAGCGCGGCTTCCCGAAGATCGGCGACGAAGCCTTCCCGGGCCACCAGAACTTCAACAACCAGATCACCAAGTTCATCGCCGAGGGTGGCAAGGTTTATGCCTGCCGCTTCGCGCTGCAGGCACTGTACGGCCACGGCGAGGGCTCGCTGATCGAGGGCGTGCGGCCGATCAACCCGCTGGACGTGCTGGACATCGTGCTGCTCCATAAAAAGGCCGGCGCCGTCATCATCGACACCTGGACGCTGTAAATGCTCCCCCCGTTTCGCACCCACTGCGTGGGCGCGCATCCCCCCCAGGGGGCGCACCCGGCGGCCCGGCAGAGCCGGTTCCGCGGCTGCGCTGGCATGGCCGGCTCCGCGGCCTCTTGCACCCCCGCATGCGACACGCCGCTGCGCGAAGGAGACGGTGCATGAGCTCCTCGCATCGCACCGTCCGCGCGGCCGCGGCGCAGATCGCGCCCGACCTCACGAGTGCCGACGGCACGCTGGCGCGCGTGCTGGAAACCCTGCGCGACGCGGCGAGGCAGGGCGTGGAGCTGATCGTCTTTCCCGAGACCTTCGTGCCCTATTACCCTTACTTCTCGTTCGTGCAGCCGCCCGTGCTGCAGGGCGCGGACCACCTGCTGCTGATGCAGCGCGCGCCCACGGTGCCCGGCCCGTTGACCGACGCCGTGGCCGCCGCCGCGCGCGAGCATGGCATGGTGGTGGTGCTGGGCGTCAACGAGCGCGACCACGGCAGCCTGTACAACACGCAGCTGGTGTTCGACGCCGACGGCCGCCTGCTGCTCAAGCGCCGCAAGATCACGCCGACCTACCACGAGCGCATGGTCTGGGGCCAGGGCGACGGTGCCGGCCTCACGGCCGTGGACACGCGCGCCGGCCGCGTCGGTGCGCTGGCCTGCTGGGAGCACTACAACCCGCTGGCGCGCTACGCGCTGATGGCCGACCACGAAGAGATCCACTGCGCGCAGTTCCCGGGTTCGCTGGTCGGACCGATCTTCGCGGAGCAGATGGGCGTGAGCATCCGCCACCACGCGCTGGAGTCGGGCTGCTTCGTCGTCAACGCGACGGGCTGGCTGCACGATGCGCAGATCCGGTCCGTCACGCCCGACGAGAAGCTGCAGAGCGCGCTGCGCGGCGGCTGCCACACGGCCATCGTGTCGCCCGAAGGCAAGTACCTGGCTGAACCGCTGACCGAGGGCGAGGGCCTGGTCGTCGCCGACCTGGACTTCGCGCTGATCGCCAAGCGCAAACGCATGATGGATTCGGTGGGCCATTACGCGCGGCCCGAGCTGCTGCGCCTGGCGATCCGCCGCGACGCGGCGCGCACCACCATGCCCTTGCCGGATGGCGAGGCGCTGAGCGACGAAACCGACCTTCCCCTGCCTGAAACCGACGCGCCGCTGCGCCGCGTCGCCTGACCCTGGAGCCCCGTCCATGACCACCGCCGTCCTCGAACCCGTCGCCGCCTCTGCCGAAGACACGCGCCGCCTCATGACCGAGCTGCAGAGCCAGGGCCTGCGGCTGGTCGATCCCGGCGCGGGCGCGGCCAGCCGGCGCGGCGGTGCCGGTCCGTCCGACCACAAGGCCGTGACCGTGGATGGGCTCACGCTCATGGTGCCCGTGCACACGGCCACGGCCTTCAGCTCGCCCTTCGTGGCCGAGGCGCCGGGGCCGGACGGCCGCAGCGTCCTGCGGCGGGGCAGCATTCCGATCGCCAGCATCGCGTTCCCGCGCGCGCCGCGCTTCTACGGCCTGCAGACGGCCGAGGGCATCCCCTACCAGCAGATCGCCACCTTGCATGGCGCCGACGTGCTGGCCACCACCGTGCTGCAGACCTGCATCCGCTACGAGAGCCGGCGCAAGGCCTGCAGGTTCTGCGCGATCGGCCAGTCGCTCGCAGCCGGCCGCACCATCGCGCGCAAGACGCCGGCGCAGCTGGCCGAGGTGGCCCAGGCCGCCGTGGAACTCGACGGCGTCAAGCACATGGTCATGACCACGGGCACGCCGCCCACGCCCGACCGCGGCGCGCAGATCCTGTGCGAGAGCGCGCAGGCCATCCGCGCCGCCGTGGACCTGCCGCTGCAGGCCCAGTGCGAGCCGCCCGACACCGACGCCTGGTTCCAGCGCCTCAAGGACGCCGGCGTCGACACGCTGGGCATGCACCTCGAAGTGGTGGGCGAAGACTTGCGCCGCCAGATCCTGCCCGGCAAGGCCGAGGTGCCCATGGCGCGCTACTGGGACGCCTTCGCCGCGGCCGTCGCCGTGTTCGGCCGCGGCCAGGTCAGCACATACCTGCTGGCCGGCCTGGGCGACAGCGCCGAGACCCTGCTGGCCACCAGCCGGCGCCTGCTGGACCTGGGCGTCTACCCCTTCGTCGTGCCCTTCGTGCCGATCAGCGGCACGCCGCTGGAGGACCACGCCGCGCCCACACCGGCCTTCATGCGCAGCGTGCTGGAGCCGCTGGGCGCGATGGTGGCCGATGCCGGCGTGCGCGCGGCCGACATCAAGGCCGGCTGCGGGCGCTGCGCGGCCTGCTCCACGCTGTCGCGCTACGAAGCGCCCCTGGCCGCCTGAAGGAGAGAACGATGCTGACCGCCTCCGCCATCCCCTGGTGCGACCTCGCCACCGACTACCGGCCCCAGGCCTTCCGCGTGCAATGGGCCAGCGATGGCTGGATGCTGCGCGAGGCCGCTGCGCTGCGCCGCCAGGTGTTCTGCGCGGAGCAAGGCCTGTTCGACGGCGACGACCGCGATGCCATCGACGCCGACCCCAGCCTGCACACCCTGGTCGCGCTGTCGGTCCTGGCCGGCGAGGCCGACCAGATGGTCGGCACCGTGCGCATCCACGAAGCCTCGCCCGGCCTGTGGTGGGGCTCGCGCCTGGCCGTGCGGCGCGCGTTCCGCCAGAGCAGCGCGCTGGGCACCGAGCTGATCCGGCTGGCCGTCAGCAGCGCCCACGCGCTGGGCTGCCGCGAGTTCCTGGCCCATGTGCAGGCGCAGAACGTGCCGCTGTTCGAGCGACTGCACTGGCAGGTGCTGGACGAGATGGTGCTGCACGGCCGCATGCACGCGCTGATGCGGGCCGGCCTCGCGCACTACCCGCCCTGCGGCTCGCCGTATGCGGGCTTCGTGGTCTCGCCGCGGAGGCCGTCATGAGCCTCGCCCGGCCGCCCGAAGAGGCGCGCGCCGCAGGCCGCCAGGCCGCAGGTTCTCTTGTTCACGCGGTCTTCGAGGCGACCATGCTGGAGCAGCTGGCCGAGGCGCTGCGGACCAGCCGCGGGTTCGCGCATAAGCGCGACATCGCCGCCGTGCTGCCGCAGCTGGCGCCGACGGCCTCCGCTACGGTCGTGCCGAACGGCGACGACTGCGCCGTGCTGCCCGACCCTGCGGGAGGCGGCGGCCACCTGCTGCTGGCCATCGAAGGCCTGGTGCAGGACTTCGTCGAACAGCAGCCCTGGTTCGCGGGCTACAGCGCGGTGATGGTCAACCTCTCGGACATCGCGGCCATGGGTGGCCGTGCGCTGGCCGTGGTCGATGCGCTGTGGGCCGGCAACGCGGAGCAGGGCCGCGAGGTGCTGGCCGGCATGCGCGCGGCGTCCGAGCGCTACGGCGTGCCCTTGGTCGGCGGTCACACCAACCTGCGTGCGGCCAGCAGCCAGTTGGCCGTGGCTGTACTGGGCCGCGCGCAGCGGCTCATCAGCAGCTTCGCGGCCCAGGCCGGCGACAGGGTGCTCGTGGCCGTGGACCTGCGCGGCCAGTGGCAGGGCGAGGCGCCGTTCTGGAATGCGTCGACCGTCGCGCCGGCCGAGCGCCTGCGCGGCGACATGGCCGTGCTGCCCGCGCTGGCCGAGGCCGGCCTGGTCGATGCGGGCAAGGACATCAGCATGGCCGGCGTGCTGGGCACGGCGCTGATGCTGCTGGAGTGCTCGGGCATGGGCGCCACCATCGACCTGGCCCGTCTGCCGCGCCCGGCCGGCGTGCCGGACTGGTCCGATCCCGATGGCGCGGCGCAGCGCCTGCGCTGGCTCGCGGCCTTTCCGAGCTTCGGCTACGTGCTCAGCGTGCGGCCGGCCGAGGCCGACGAAACCATCGCCCGCTTCGCCGCGCGCGGCATCGCCTGCGCCGACGTGGGCACCGTGCACCGCGGCAGCGTGCTGGCCTTGCAGCTCGGCGATGCGCGCGTGCCGCTCTGGGATCTTGCGCAGCAGCCCTTCATCGCCCCGCAGCTCGAGAGCCGGAGGGCGCCATGAATCTCAGGATCGCCGCCGCAGGCCGAGCAACGCGATGGCCCGAGCCCCAGGCCGAGCGCAGCGATGGCCCGTGTGGGACTTCCCCCTGTGCCCCTGCCGAGGAGCACAGCGCCATGGGCTGCGCGGGGAACCTCGCGCTTCGTCATCTGACCCATTGCGCTTGTCCGAGCGAAGTGAACGCAGTGAACGCAGCGAGTTGCGCAATGCAGCCCATGGCGCGAGCACCGCAGGTTGCCCGGAGCGCCAGGGCAGGGACAGGGGCACCGGGGTCGCCTTCTCTTTGCTTACTTTCTCTTGGCGAAGCAAGAGAAAGTAAGTCGGGGTGTGGGGGTGAAGCCCCCACCTCCTTCCCTCGATCCACCGTAGTGTCATTTGCGGGCACCAGAGGCCGGGATATGCCCCCGGCAGTGCAGTCACTTTCTTTCGTTTCGCCGAAAGAAAGTAACCAAAGAAAGGGCGACCCCGGTGCCCACGTCCCTGCGCTGGCGCTCCGGGCAACCTGCGGTGCTCGCGGCCTGGGCGCATTGCACAACTCGCACCGTTCGCTGCGCTCACTCAGCTCGAACAAGTGCAATGAGTCAGATGTTGAAGCGCGAGGTTCCCCGCGCCGCCCAGGCCACTGTGCTCCTCGGCGTGGGCACAGGGGCCCTGGGAAGCGGGAGCCGATCCGGGCCGTCGCTGCGCTCGGCCGCGGGTGAACAGCCATGAAGATCGCGCTGCTGACCCATTCCGTCCGCCCGCGCGGCGGCGTGGTCCACACGCTGGAACTGGCCGAGGCCCTGCGCCGCCGCGGCCACGCCATCACGGTGATCGCCTCGGCCGAGCCCGGCGAGCGGCTGTTCCGCGAAGTCGGCTTCCCCGTGGAGACCGTCGCGCTGCCGGTCTTGCAAGGCGACCTCGTGGCCCAGGTCGCGCAGCGCATCGATGCCCTGGTCGAGGCCCTGCCGCCACTGCTCGCGCGCGGCGGCTTCGATCTGCTGCATGCGCAGGACAGCCTGTCGGGCAACGCGCTCGCGCTGCTGCGCGAGGCCGGCTACCGGCTGCCGCCCTGGCTGCGCACCGTGCACCACCTGGACGACTTCAGCCAGCCGCTGCTCAACCGCTGGCAGGAGCGCGCCTGGCGCGCCGCCGATGGCGTGGCCTGCGTCAGCGACGGCTGGTGCCGGCATTTCCGCGAGACGCTCGGCCGGCCGGCCGAGCGCATGTTCAACGGCGTGGACCTCGCGCGCTACCGGCTCCGGCCGGAGCCCGGCGATGCCGCGGCCGTGCAGGCCCTGGGCCTGCCCGCAGCCACCGGCCCCGTGGTGCTGCTGGTCGGCGGCGTGGAGGCGCGCAAGAACACGGTGCGGCTGCTGCAGGCCTTCGCGCAGCGCCGCACCCACGACCCGGCCTGGCATGACGCCCGCCTGGTCATGGCCGGCGGCGCGAGCATGCTGGACCACGGCGCCGCGCGGCGCGACTGGCAGGCCGCGCTGGCCGAGACGGGCCTGGCCGAAGGCCCGCAGCAGCCCGTGCTGCGCACCGGCCCGTTGGCCGACGCGCTGCTGCCCGCGCTGATGCGCCGCGCCGACCTGCTGGCCATGCCCTCGCTGGTCGAAGGCTTCGGCCTGGCCGCGCTCGAGGCCCTGGCCTGCGGCACGCCGGTGCTGGTCTCGCGCCGGGCGCCGTTCACCGAGACGCTGGACGGCACGCCGGCCGTGGCCTGGTGCGATCCCGCGTCCGTGCCTTCCATCGCCGCCGGCCTGGCCGAGGCACTGGCCCTGCCGCGGCTGCCCGTGCCGCCGCCGGTGTGCCTGGCCCACAGCTGGGCCCGCAGCGCCGCACTGCACGAAGCCTGGTACCAGCGTGTGCTGCAACCCATCCCTGCCTGAACAGAAAGCAAGCCATGCCCGCCATGCACTACCGCCTGCGCTGGCCCGACGCCAGCGAGAGCCTCGCCTACTCGCCGTCCCTGGTCATCGAGGACTTCTTCACCCCCGGCCAGGACTACGCGCTGGCCGACTTCCTGCGCCGCGCACGCGAGGCCACGGCCATCGCGAGCGCGCGTGTGCAGGCGAAGTACGGCTTCGCCTGCTCGGCCGCGCTCGACCAGCTGGCCGACACCGAGGCCCGCGCCGCGGCCTTCGCCGACCACGCTGGCGCGCAGGTGCGCGTCCTGTCCTTCCACCCCGCTTGACCGCCTACCGGAGAACCGCCATGTCCACTTCCACCATCCCCCAGCACGAGGTCGTCATCGTCGGCGGCGGCCAGGCCGGCCTGTCGCTGAGCCACTACCTGCAGGCCCAGGGCCTGGACCATGTGGTGTTCGAAAAGCACCGCGCCCTGCACAGCTGGAGCACGCAGCGCTGGGACAACTTCTGCCTGGTCACGCCCAACTGGCAGTGCGCGCTGCCGGGCCACCCCTATGCGGGCGACGACCCGCACGGCTTCATGAAGAAGGA
Source organism: Pseudorhodoferax aquiterrae (assembly GCF_014652235.1). Taxonomy (GTDB): domain Bacteria; phylum Pseudomonadota; class Gammaproteobacteria; order Burkholderiales; family Burkholderiaceae_C; genus Pseudorhodoferax; species Pseudorhodoferax aquiterrae. The sequence goes on along the minus strand of NZ_BMYK01000032.1, from coordinate 34,942 downwards.
ACAGATCGTCCAGTACCTGGCGGCCTTCAGGAAGTCCGTCGACGCGCCGCTGCGCGAAGGCGTGGCGGTGCAGCAGATCCGGCCCGCGCCGGGCGGCTTCGTGGTGCGCAGCAGCGCGGGCGAGTGCTTCGCCGGGCAGGTGGTGGTGGCCTCGGGCGGCTACCACACCCCCATCGTGCCGCGCCTGGCCGAGCGGCTGCCGCCGTCCATCCGCCAGATCCACTCGGCCGACTACCGCAACGCCGACCAGCTGCCGCCCGGCAAGGTGCTGGTGGTCGGCTCCGGCCAGAGCGGCGCGCAGATCGCCGAAGACCTGCACCTGGCCGGGCGCCAGGTCGTGCTGGCCGTGGGCGATGCGCCGCGTTGCGCGCGCTTTTACCGCGGCCGCGACGTGGTGGACTGGCTGGCCGACATGGGCTACTACGACATGCCCGTGACCCAGCACCCGCTGCGCGAAGGCGTGCGCGACAACACCAACCACTACGTGACCGGCCGCGACGGCGGGCGCGACATCGACCTGCGCCGCTTCGCGCTGGAAGGCATGGACCTGTTCGGCGTGCTCGAGGGGCTGCAAGCCGATGGCGACACGCTGCGCTTCGCCCCGCGGCTGGCCGAGGTGCTGGACCGGGCCGACGCCACCTACAACGGCATCAACGCATCGATCGACAAGTACATCGCCGAGCGCGGGATCGACGCCCCCGCCGGTGCTCCGTACGTGCCGGTCTGGCAGCCGGCGGCCGAGCGCGCCACGCTGTCGCTGGCGGCCTCGGGCATCACGTCCGTGGTCTGGTGCATCGGCTTCGCGCCCGACTTCGGCTGGCTCGACGCGCCCGTGTTCAACGGCCGCGGCCACCCGGTGCACACCCGGGGCGTGACGGCGGTGCCGGGCCTGTACTTCCTGGGCCTGCCCTGGCTGCACACCTGGGGATCGGGGCGCTTCAGCGGGGTGGCACGCGATGCGGAGTACCTGGCCGAGCGCATCGCGCAGCGGCACGCGTCCCTGGGCGCCGGCGAGCCGCTGCGGGCCAGGCCCGCGCACGTGCAATTGCAGGCCGCGCTGGCCTGAGCGAGGGCTGGGCACTGGCCGCTGCAACGCCTGCCATACCATCTGGCAGCCAGCATCCGTAGGCCCTTCGCCGTGGGCGAGGCGCCGCGGCCATGGCATTCGTCCACGAGTTTCTAGCCCGAGGCCATGACATGCGACCTGTCTGTTCCCACACCGCCGGCATCCTGCGCGTGCATCCCAGCGCGCTGGGCTGCGAGGAATGCCTGAAGATCGGCAGCGAATGGGTGCACCTGCGCCTGTGCCGGCACTGCGGCCATGTGGGCTGCTGCGACGATTCGCCGCACCGCCACGCACGTGCGCACTTCCATGCCACCGGCCACCCCATCATCGAAGGCTACGACCCGCCGGAGGGCTGGGGTTGGTGCTTCGTCGACAAGGTGATGGTGGACCTGGGCGCGGACACCACGCCGCAGAACGGGCCGATTCCCCGCTACGTGTGACGGGGGTGCCGGCACTCGGTTGAGCGCCGCACCCGGCCCTGCCAGACTACTCGTTGCGGTCGGTCGGCGGCTTGTGGTCCGGCGGCGCGCGTCCGGTCAGCTGCTGCAGCGCATCGATGCGGACCGACGCCTGCGCCTTCGTGAGGGATGCGTCGAAGGGCTCCTTGGCTTCTTCGCTGAGCGTCTTCAGGTAGGAGCGCTGGGCGCCCGTCATCGCCTCGTCGCCCGTCACCCAGGTCGAGGGGTCCTTTTCCATGTTGCTGTCTTCCGCCATGGACTGTGTCTGCTTGTCGGTCATTGCTGCGCCTTGTGTCTGTATGCATGCACAGTAGATGCCCCGCCTTTTTTCGGTTGTAGGTCGATGGCGCGCACGCAGGCCAGCGGCGTGCCGAAGCCCTGGCCTACGGGGCGGAGCCGGGCACTTCGGCGTGTTCCACGCCAAGGCCGATGCGCTGACACGCGCGGCCGCGCTCAGCGCGCCAGCTGCGCGCGCCGGAAGCAGTGCACGGCGTGGTCGTTGACCATGCCGATCGCCTGCATCCAGGCGTAGACGATGGTCGGGCCGACGAACTTGAAGCCGCGCGCCTTGAGGTCCTTGGAGATGCGCTCGGACAGTTCCGTGGAGGTGGCGAAGTGCACGCCGTCGCCGTGCAGCACCTGGCCGTCGGTGAAGGCCCAGCAGTAGTCCGCGAAGTCCTCGCCGGCGGCCGCCATGCGGTTGTAGATCTGCGCGCCCGCGATCGTGGCCACGATCTTGGCGCGTGCGCGCACGATGCCGGGGTCGGCCACCAGGGCCTGGATCTTCGCCTCGTCGTAGCGGGCGACCCGGACGGGATCGAAGCCGTCGAACGCGCGGCGGAAGCCCTCGCGCTTGCGCAGGATGGTGATCCACGACAGCCCGGCCTGGAAGCCCTCGAGCATCAGCATCTCCCAGAGCATGCGCGGGTCGCGCTGGGGCACGCCCCATTCGGTGTCGTGGTAGTGCTGGTACAGCGCGTCGGTGCCGCACCAGGTGCAGCGGGGCAGGGCGGTGGAGGTGTTCATGGCAGCGGCATTGTGCCGACGGCGCCCGCGCTTTTGCCTGCTGGCTTGAGGGAGATCAAGGCCAGCGCCGGGGCTTGGGCAGATACTGGATTCATCAAAACCACCAGGAGATCGACCCATGAAGATCCTGATCGCCGTCGACGGCAGCGAGCAGACCCAGCGCATGCTCGCCTATCTCGCCCAGCACCAGCTGTTCGCTGCCGGCAACACCTACACCGTGTTGACGGTGGTGCCGGAACTGCCCAAGCGCGCCGCCTCCTACGTGAGCTCCGACGTGGTCAAGGGCTACTACCAGGAAGAGGCCGACAAGGTGCTCGAGCCCGTGCGCACCTTCTTCGCGCAAAAGGGCGTCGGCGCCCAGTTCGAGTTCAAGATGGGCCACCCCGCGCACGAGATCGCGCAGGCCGCCGAGAAGGGCGGCTACGACCTGCTGGCCCTGGGCAGCCACGGCCATGGCGCGCTTGGCAACCTGATCATGGGCTCGGTGGCCACCAAGGTGGTCAGCCAGTGCAAGGTGCCGGTGCTGCTGCTGCGCTGAAACGGTTCCCGCCATCCACCGGATCGTTGTGGATGCGCAACGATTCGGTCCATTCCTGGCAGGGCGCAGCGTAAACTCGCCGTCCTTCGCCAGCCAGGCATGCGTCCGCATGACGCCATGTGCCGAGCCAGCCCACCAAACCCCTCCTTGGGTGAGCTCGCCATGCCTGTCCCTTCCTCTTCCCTGCGCGCCCTTGCCGGCTGCGCGTTGACGCCCCTGGCCCTGTGCCTGTCGCAGCTGGTGTGGGCGCAGGCCGCGCCTGCCGGCGGCGAGAAGTCGCTGTCCACCGTCAACGTGATCGGCTCGGTGGACCAGCTGCAGAGCCTGGACTTCTACGCTCCGAACTCCAGCGCCGTGGTTTCGCGCGAGGACATCGACGCCATGGGCAGCCGCAAGCTCGACCAGGCGCTGCAGTACCAGGCCGGCGTCGTGGGCGAGCCCTTCGGCGCGGACAACAAGGTCGAGTGGTTCAGGATCCGCGGTTTCGAGGCCTCGGTTTCGGTCGATGGCGCGCCCACCACGCCCAACGGCTTTTTCGTCGCCAAGCCCGAGATCTTCGGCTTGGAGAGCGTGGAGGTGGTCAAGGGCGCCAACTCGATGGTGTTCGGCGCGGCCAGCAGTGGCGGCGTTGTCAATCTCGTGAGCAAACGGCCCAAGAAGGTGGAGGCCCTGGCCATCAACACCGAGCTGGGCAACCGCGGCAAGCTGGGCCTTGGCGTGGACTTCAACGGCGTCGCCAACGCCGACGGCTCCGTTTACTACCGCCTCGTCGCGCAGGCGCGCAAGGAAGACGGCATGCAGCGCGGCACGGACATGGACAGCTACTACTTCGCGCCCAGCCTCACCGCGGAGTTCAGCAAGCGCACCACGCTGACGCTGCTCGCCAGCCTGCAGCGCGAGAGCGGCACGCCCACCAACGGCTTCATGCCCGGCTACGGCAGCCTGATCGACACGCCTTACGGCCGCATCGACCGCCGCACCAACCTGGGCGAGCCCGACTTCGACCACTTGAAGCGCAGCCAGGTGACGGCCGGCTGGCTGCTGCGCCATGAACTGTCCGACGACTGGGCGTTCACGCAGAACTACAAGTACACGCGCCTCAACCTCGACCAGCAGAACGTGTTCGCCTGGTCGTCCGACAACGATCGGCAGGCGCTGCGCGGCTACTCGTTCACCCAGGGCAACACCCGCAACCACTACCTGGACAACCGCGTGAGCGGCACGGTGCGCTGGGGCGACCTCAAGTTCACGCCGGTCGTCGGCCTGGACTACCTGAAGTCCGACACCGAAGGCCGGAACAACGGCTTCGGTCCGGTGCCCAACATCGACATGTTCAACCCGGTCTACGGTGCGCCGATCAGCCTGAGCGCCACGCCCTACGAGCAGCCGCTGCGCCAGTTCGGTGCCTACGCGTCCACGCAGCTGCAAGTGGGCAGCAACTGGAACTTCAACGCCGGCATCCGGCATGACCGGGCCAAGAGCAGCATGGAGGGTGGCTACGACGTGAGCCACAACAGCATCAACGCGGGTGCGATGTACATCACCTCGCTGGGCATCGCGCCCTACCTCAGCTACTCGGAGTCGTTCAAGCCGGTGCTGGGCCTGAACGCCGAGAGCAACCCCTACAAGCCCTACGAAGGCCGGCAGGCCGAGGTCGGCCTGAAGCTGGAGCCGTCCTGGCTCAACGGCGGCACGATGACGCTGGCCTACTTCGAGCTCGAAGAGAAGAACGCGCTGGCGGCCGATGCCTCCAACGTGCAGCGCCAGATCGGCAAGCGCACCAACCACGGCATCGAGTGGCAGGGCGACTTCAAGCTCGCGCGCGACACGGCCATCAAGGCCTCCTACACGCACAACGACTCCAAGCAGGACGTGAGCGTCACGCAGAGCGTGCGCACTCCGCTGATTCCGCGCAACCAGGCCAGCCTGTGGATCAGCCAGCGCTTCAGCCTGCCCGTGGCGGACAGCGCCCTCACAGTGGCCGTGGGTGCGCGCTACAACGGCTCCACGGTCGACGAAACCTACTACGCGGGCCGCAAGATCGCCGCCTTCACGCTGCTCGACCTGATGGCGCGCTACGACATCGACCGCCAGTGGGCGCTGCAGCTGAATGTGCGCAACCTGACGGACAAGACCTATGTCAGCGCCTGCGACTTCTATTGCTACTACGGTGGCGCCCGCACGGTGGACCTGCAGCTGCAGTACCGCCGCTGACCTCTGGCCGCGAACCTGCTGGTCTGCGCTGCGTCGCGGTCCAGGCCAGTGCCGATCCTGAAACTCTCCGCTTCCGATTTCTGCGTCATGCGTTCTTTCCCGCTTTCCTCCGTCCTGCGCTGCGCCGCGCTCACGCCGCTGGCCCTGTGCCTGTCGCAAGTGGTGTGGGCCCAGGCGGCCGACAGCGGCAAGTCGCTCGGCGTCGTCACGGTCAACGCCAGTGCCGATGCCTCGGCCGAAGGCCTGTCGCCGGCCTTCGCGGGCGGCCAGGTGGCGCGGGGCGGGCGTGCCGGCATCCTGGGCACGCGCGACAACATGGAGACGCCGTTCTCGATCACGGCCTACACCAACGAGCTGATCCAGGACCGCCAGGCCAGGAGCGTGGGCGAGGTGCTGCAGAACGATCCCTCCGTGCGCGTGACGCGCGGCTTCGGCAACTTCCAGGAGGCCTACTTCATCCGCGGCTTCCTCCTGGCTTCGGACGACACGGCCTACAACGGCCTGTACAGCCTGCTGCCACGCCAGTACATCGCGACCGAACTGTTCGAGCGCGTGGAGGTGCTGCGCGGTGCCTCGGCCTTCCTGATCGGCGCCAACCCGGGCGGTGGCGGTGTCGGCGGTGCGATCAACCTGCTGCCCAAGCGCGCGCCCAACGAGCCGCTGTCGCGCGTCACGCTGGGTGTAGGCAGCGGCGGCCAGGCGCAGGGCGCGGTCGATCTGGCGCGCCGCTTTGGCCCGGACAATGCCACGGGCGTGCGCTTCAACGCGGCCCGGCGCGATGGCGGCACCGCGGTCGATGGCGAGGATGCGCAACTGAGCCTGGCGGCCCTTGGGGTGGACTGGCGCAGCCGCAACGTGCGCCTGTCCGGCGACATCGGCTGGCAGGACAACAAGCTGCAGCAGACCCGGCCCAACGTGACCTTGAGCGGTGTCACGGTCGTGCCTTCGGCGCCGGACGGTCACCGCAACTTTGCCCAGCCCTGGTCGTTCTCCAACGAGCGCGACCTCTTCGGCACGCTGCGCGGCGAAGTCGACCTCGGCGACAGCATCACGGCCTGGGGCGCGTACGGCCTGCGCCGCAGCAAGGAGAGCAACTCGCTCGCCAACCTGACCGTCACCAACGCCAGCACGGGCGCCGGCACGGTCTACCGTTTCGACAACGGCCGCCAGGACCGCGTGGACACGGGCGAGCTGGGCGTGCGCGGCAAGCTCAAGACCGGCGCCGTGGGGCACGAGTGGGTGGTGTCGGCCTCACACTTCGCGCTGGAGAAGGACAACGCCTACGCATTCGATTCCCGCAACACCCGGGCGACCGGCTTGTACAACCCGGTGGCGTATGAGCTGCCGGCCTTCAGCGCCACGGCGAGCCGCGGCGGCACCGTGGCCTCGCCCCAGCTGCAGGGCGAGGTCAAGCTGACCAGCTTCGCGATCGGCGACACACTGTCGATGCTGGACGACAAGCTGCTGCTCACGCTGGGCTTGCGGCACCAGAAGCTGGAAACCATCACCTATGCCTACGGCGGAACCGGTGTGGTGACCGGGCGTGCAGACCAGTCGCGCAACTCGCCGGCACTGGGCATCGTGTTCAAAGCCGCACCGCAGCTGTCGGTCTACGGTAACTACATCGAGTCGCTGACGACGGGCCAGACGGCACCGGCCACGGCCAACGGCGCGGCCATCGTCAACGTCGGCACCGTGCTGCCGGCCTATGTCTCCAAGCAGAAGGAGATCGGCCTGAAGTTCGACGGCGGCCGCATCGGCGGCGGCGTGGCACTGTTCACGACGAGCAAGCCGCGAGCCGTCACCGGCACCGACCAGGTCTACCGGGCCTCGGGCGAGGACGAACACCGTGGCGTCGAGCTGTCGGCCCACGGCGAAGCCATGCGGGGCCTGAAGATCCTGGGTGGCCTGACCTGGCTGGATGCGAAGCAGACGTCCACCGGCTCGGCCACGACCGAGGGCAAGCGTGTGATCGGCGTGCCGCGCACGCAGGCCAGCTTCGGTGCCGAATGGGCCGTCGCCGGCGTGACCGGCCTGGCGCTGGACGGACGCCTGGTCTACACCGGCGCCAGCTACGCCGACATGGCCAACACGCTGCGCGTGCCGGGCTGGACCCGGCTCGACGTCGGTGTCCGCTACCTGTTCGAACTGCAGGGGCGTGCCGTCACGCTGCGCGCACGTGTGGACAATCTGTTCGACCGGAAGTATTGGGCATCGGTCGGTCGCTCGTCAGGCTCCTTGACCGACTCCGGCTATCTCGTGGTCGGTGGTCCGCGCAGCTTCGTGCTGAGCGCCTCGGTCGACTTCTGATCGGCGCCGACCATGCTCAGCACCCGCGCCATCCGCACCTGGACCTGGACCCACAAGTGGTCCAGCCTGGTCTGCACGGTGTTCATGCTGCTGCTGTGCATCACCGGCCTGCCGCTGATCTTCCACCACGAGATCGGCCACCTGCTGGGCACCGAGATCGAAGCGGCCGAGATGCCGTCCGACACGCCGCGTGCCGACCTGGACGCCGTGCTGCGCACGGCCATCGCGCGCCATCCCACGCTGCAGGGCATGTTCGCCTCGCAGGAGGAGGACGACGACCGCGTCTGGTACGTGACGCTGGCGCCCACGCCCGACGCCAAGGCCGGCTTCAAGCAGGTGGCCGTCGACGCGCGCACGGGCCAGCCGCTGGGCGAGCCCGCGCTCGACAGCGGCTTCATGTACATCATGCGTTCGCTGCACATCGACCTGTTCATGGGCCTGCCCGGCATGCTGTTCCTCGGGCTCATGGGCGTGCTGCTGCTGGCCTCGCTGGTCTCGGGCGCGGTGCTGTACGCGCCCTTCATGCGCAAGCTGCGTTTCGGCGAGATCCGCCGCGAACGCAGCGCGCGCGCCAAGTGGCTGGACCTGCACAACCTCGTGGGCATCGTCACGCTGGTCTGGTTCACGGTGGTCGGCGCCACGGGCGTCATCAACGCCTGGGCCGACCTGCTGGTCAAGTACTACCAGTCCACCGAAGTCGCGGCCATGCTCGCGCCGTACAAGGACAAGCCGCCGCTGGCTTCGCCCGGGTCGCTGCAGGGCGCGGTGGCCGCGGCGCTCGCGCACGAGCGCGGCATGAAGGTGGCCTTCGTGGCCTTTCCAGGCACCAGCTTCGCAAGCCCGCACCACTACGGCGTGTTCCTGCGCGGCGGCGAGCACGTCACGGCCAAGCTGCTCAAGCCCGTGCTGGTCGATGCCGCGACGAGCCAGGTGACCGACAGCCGCGAGCTGCCCTGGTACCTCAAGACGCTGCTGGTCTCGCAGCCGCTGCACTTCGGCGACTACGGCGGCCTGCCCATGCAGATCCTGTGGGCGCTGCTGGATGTCGCGACCATCGTCGTGCTCGTGACCGGTCTCGTGCTGTGGTGGCGCAAGCGCGCGCCGGCGCGCCAGGCCGGCACGGCCGCCGCCAGGGCCCGCGCCTGATGCGCCGCGCGTTCTGGCGCCTTTGGGGCTGGCCGCTCGTGGTCGGGTTGGCCAGCGGCACGGGCCTGGTCACCGCGCTGCTGTCCGACGGCTGGGGCGACTGGTGGGCCTGGGCGGGCCTGGGCCTGCCGTTGCTGCTGGCCGCCTGGCATTGGTGGGGGCCGCCGAAGGACCGCCGACCCTAGTTTTTTCATTCATCGCCAACGCAAGCCCGCAGCCGCCGCCACGTGTCTTGCTCCGAACCGACTTCTGGAGGGAGCTTTTCATGTCGCGAGACACCGCCGGCCCATGGGCCGCCACCGCTGCACTGGCCTGGCTGGCCTGCTGTGGCCACGCCGCCGCCCAGGCGCTGCCCGAGGTGCGCGTCACCGACTCGGGCAGCACCACCGAAGGCACGTACGTCACACGCACGCTGGACATCGGCAAGACCGGCCTGTCGCCGCGCGAGACGCCGCAGTCCATCAGCGTGATCACGCGCCAGCAGCTGGACGACCGCAACTTCACCAAGCTGGAAGACGCGCTCAAGTCCACCGTGGGCGTCAACATCACGCGGCTGGACGGCGCGGGCAACTACAACACCATCCAGGCACGCGGTTTCGACATCGGCGCCGTGCTGCTCGACGGCCTGCCCATCGCGCAAGGCCCCAACTACGCGACCGCGCTGGACCTGGCGCTGTACGACCGGGTCGAGGTGCTGCGCGGACCGGCCGGCTTGCTGCAGGGCGCCGGCGAGCCGGGCGGCGCGGTCAACCTCGTGCGCAAGCGGGCGCTCGGAACGCTGCGGATCGGCGCAGGCGCGCAACTCGGATCCTTCGGCCTGCGCCGGGTGGAGGCCGACCTGACCGGCCCGCTCAACGCCGCCGGTACGCTGCGTGGCCGCGTGGTGGTCGTGGAGGACCGTCGCGACAGCTTCGTCGACCTGCTGTTCTCCAACAAGCACGCGGCCTACGGCACGCTGGAGCTGGACCTCGCGCCCTCGACCACGCTGTCGGTCGGTGCCACGCGCCAGCGCGTGCGCTCCATGGTCGACCAGGGCCTGCCGGCCTACGCCACCGGCCAGCTGCTGGACGTGCCGCGCAGCACCGTGGTCGGAACGCGCGCCAACCGGCAGGACCTGGACACGCGCGATCTGTTCGCCGAGCTGGAGCACCGGCTGGACAACGGCGGCATGGTCAAGGCCGCGCTGCGCGACGTGCGGCGCGAGAACTTCTACCGCTCGGGCCGCGCGAATGGCGCGGTGGCCGCCAACGGCAACTTCGCCTTCGAGACGGTGGACCTGAAGGGCGAACTCCAGGACCGCAGCGCCGACCTGTACCTGGCGACGCCGTTCACGCTGGCCGGCCGCGCGCACCGGCTGCTGCTGGGCCTGAACCACAACCAGCGCGAGAGCGGAGAAGGCAACTACGTCTACGGCCCGCCGTCGACGGGCAACATCTTCGCGCCGGGCTACATCGACATGGCCTACCCGCAACTCAGCTTGCCGGGCTTCACGGGCAACACCAAGCGCACCGAGACCGCCTTGTACGGCCAGGCGCAGTTCGGCGTGACCGAGCGGCTGCGGCTGCTGGCCGGCGGCCGCTGGAGCTGGGCCGAGGTCGAGGTCGAGAACTACAACGGCACCGTGACGCCGCCGAGCAGGCCGGGCCGCCAGTTCACGCCCAACCTGGCCGCGCTGTTCGATCTCACGCCGCAATGGACGGCCTACACCAGCTATGCCGAGAGCTTCGTCGTGCAGAGCCAGCGCGACAGGTCCGGCCAGGTGCTGCCCGCGCGCAGTGCCAAGCAGATCGAGCTCGGACTGAAGGGCGAGTTTCTCAACAAGCGGCTGCAGACCCAGGCCGCGCTGTTCCGCATCGACGATATGAACCGCGCAATGAGCGATCCCACGGCCAGCACTGCCTACATTCCAGGCGGCGAAGTCCGCAGCGAGGGCCTGGAGCTGGAGGCCAGTGGGCAGCTGGCGCCGGGATGGGATGTTCTGGCCGGCTACGCCTACACCAAGACCGAGTACCTGAAGGCACCGACCACGCAACTGGGCCTGGCCTTCGCGCCGGCCACGCCCAAGCACGTGGTCAACCTGTCCAGCCACTACGCCTTCCGCGAAGGCGCGCTGCGCGGCTTCAGCGTGGGCGGCGGCATCTCGTGGCGCAGCAGCTTCTACGCCCAGGCCGGCAGCCTGCGCCTGGTCTCCGGCAACTACGCGCTGGCCAACCTGCAGCTGGGCTACGCCTTCAACGACCACGTCGAACTGGGCCTCAGCGTCGACAACCTGTTCGACAAGACCTACTACGAGAAGGTCTCCGGCCTTGCCAGGCAGAACTTCTACGGCAGCCCGCGCAGTGCGGTGCTGGCGCTGAAGCTGCGCTACTGAAACCGCAAGGGGGGAACATGAAAACCGCATCCGTGCTGCTCTTCGCCACGGCGGCCAGCGTGCCGGCCTGGGCCCACACCGGCGCCAGCCTGCCCGAAGTCAAGGTCACCGCCGAGGGCGAGACCGCCAGCGGCCCGGCCAGGGGCTTCGTGGCCAGGCGCAGTGCCACCGGCACCAAGACCGACACGGCCCTGGTCGAGACGCCGCAGTCCATCACGGTGGTCACGCGGGACCAGATCGAGGCTCAGGCGGCCGACTCGCTGGACCAGGCCTTCGGCTACTCGGCCGGCATCACGCCGCTGTCGGGCGGTTCGCAGCGCCGCATCTCGACCAGCTTCACGGTGCGCGGCTTCAACGTGACGGGCCAGGCGCCGCTGTACCTGAACGGCAGCAAGTTCCCGATCAACTCGCTGTCCGGCGCGATGGAGCTCTACGGCTTCGAGCGCGTTGAGCTGCTCAAGGGCCCGGCCTCGATCCTGTACGGCCAGGCCGCGCCGGGCGGCATCATCAACCTCGTGAGCAAGCGGCCCACGGCCACGCCGCTGCGCGAGGTCGAGCTGCAGGCCGGCAGCTGGAACCGGCGCCAGGCCGCGGTGGACCTGGCCGGCCCGCTGACGGAGGACGGGCGCGTGGGCTACCGCATCACGGCGCTGGCGCGCAATGCCGACGCCATGGTGTCCGGGATCGCCGACGACCGCCGGCTGCTCAACGCGGCGCTGGCCTGGAAGCTCACGCCCGACACCGATCTGACCCTTCTGGCCGGCTACAACAAGGGCAAGAGCAACTACGACTACGGCAAGCCCTACGACGGCACGCTGCTGCCCAACCCCAACGGCCGCATCGCGCGGGATCTGTTCGTGGGCGAGCCGGGCTTCGACCACTTCGACACCGAGGGCAAGACCGCCGGCTGGCTGTTGGAGCACCGGCTGAACGAGGACTGGACACTCAAGCAGAACCTGCTGGTGTTCGACTACACGGCCGACAACGCCTACGCCTCGATCGCCAGCCGTGCCGATGCCGCGACCGGCTTGCGCACGGTGAGGCGCGACGCGACGGTGCGCTACGACACCGACAAGGGTTGGAGCCTGGACAACCAGCTGCAGGGCCGCCTGCGCACCGGTCCGCTGGACCATCTGCTGCTGGCGGGCCTGGACTTCAGCGACCGCGATTTCAAGCGCGCGCAGCGCACCGGTACCGTGGCCGCGCTGGACCTGTACAACCCGGTCTACGGCAGCGGCGTGAACCTGGCTGCCACAGGGTCGCGCGCCACCGCTGCGGCGCGCCAGCTGGGCCTGTACCTGCAGGACCAGATCAAGCTCGGCACGGGATGGGTGGCGTTGCTGGGCGCACGCTACGACAAGGCGCACAACGAGGGCAGCAGCGTGTCGGCGCTCGGCGCCCGCTCGGCGAGCGACGACAGATCGCACGCCTTCACGCCACGCGCCGGCCTGCTGTACCGCTTCGACAACGGCCTGGCGCCGTACTACAGCTATACGCGCTCCTTCCAGCCGGTCTCCGGCATGGACCACCGGGGCCGCGCGTTCAGGCCGAGCGAGGGCATGCAGCACGAACTGGGCCTCAAGTACGAACCGCCCGGCACCAGGCTGCTGGTCACGGCGGCGGTCTATGAGCTGACGCAGACCAACGTCACGACGGCCGACCTGGCGCATCCGGGTTTCTCGATCCAGACCGGCGAGGTCCGCTCCCGGGGCTTCGAGCTGGAGGCGCGCGCCAGCCTGAACCGGCAATGGGATGTGACGGCCGCGCTCGGCGCGATCGATGCGCGCGTGACGCGGAGCAACACCACCAGCCTGGGCACCCGCCCGACCTCGGTGCCGCGCAACACGGCCTCGGTCTGGGTCGACCACCGTTTCGTGCTGCTGCCGGGTCTGTCCGCTGGCCTGGGCGTGCGGCGCGTCGGTGCGCAGGCCACCACGGTCGCGGGGCTCAACGTGCCGGCCTTCACGCTGCTCGATGCCGCCCTGCGCTACGAGACCGGCCCCTGGCGCTTCGCGTTGAACGTGAAGAACCTGGGCGACAAGAACCACCTGGCCGACTGCACCTATGCCTGCTTCTACGGCGACGAGCGCAATGCCACGTTGACGGCGCGCTACAGCTGGTGAGCCCCCTTTCCAACCTGAAGCCTTGAACACCATGTCCATCGCACAAGCTCCTTTCGCGCGCCGCGCGGCCACCTTGGCCGCGCTGGCCTTCGTCCATGCCCTGCCAGCCTTCGCGCAGCAAGCCGAACCCAGCGCCGGCACGCTCGGCGAGATCCGCGTGAACGCCAACGCCGAACGCGAGACCGCCACCTCGCCCGTCGTCGGCTACCGCGCCAAGCGCGCCGCCACGGCGACCAAGACCGACACGCCGCTGGCCGAGACGCCGCAGTCCGTCACCGTCATCACGCGCGACCAACTGGTCGACCAGGGCGCCACCAACCTGCAGGACGCATTGACCTACGCGGCCGGCGTGCGCTCGGACGGCTATGGCCTGGATTCGCGCGCCGACTCGGTGATGATCCGCGGCACCGAGCCCAGCATCTACCTGGACGGGCTGCAGCAGAACTCGGCCGGCTGGTACACCAGCACCACGCGGCCCGACCCCTACACGATGGAGCGCATCGAGGTGCTGCGCGGCCCGGCTGGCATGCTGTTCGGCGCCGGCACGGCGGCCGGCGTGGTCAACATGGTCAGCAAGCGGCCGCTGCAGGAAGTGCAGCGCGAAGTCGGCGTGCAGTTCGGCAGCTGGGGCCGCAAGCAGGTACAGGCCGACCTGACGGGGCCGCTGTCCGAGCAATGGTCCTACCGGCTGGTCGCGCTGCACCGCCAGGCCGACACCCAGGTCGACCATGTGCCCGACGACCGCACGCTGGTCGCGCCTTCGCTGGCCTGGCGGCCCGATGGCGCCACCTCGCTGATCCTGCAGGGCTTCTGGCAGAAGGACAAAACGGGCAGCACCTCGCAGTTCTTCCCCTGGGCCGGCACGCTGCTGTCCAACCCGAACGGCCAGCTGCCCACCAGCCGCTTCATCGGCGAGCCGGGCGACGGCTACGACAGTGACCGCAAGTCCTTCGGCTGGCAGTTCGAGCACCGCTTCAACGACCAGTGGACGCTGCGCCAGAACCTGCGCACGTCGCGCAACGAGAACGACTCGGACTACTTCTACGCCAACTTCTTCGGCAATGGCGCCGACGTGCCGCCGGGCGGCTGGAGTGTGGACCCGGTCAACCAGCGGCTCATCGAGCGCATCTACAGCCGCACCATCACGCGCACCCGCATGACCGGCGTGGACACGCACGCCGAAGGCCGGTTGCAGACCGGCGCGGTGCAGCACACCCTGCTGACCGGCTTGGACTATTCGCGCCAGCGCGAGCACAAGCGCCAGGGGGCTTACCAGTACAGCGTGATCGATGCCTACGCGCCGGTCTATGGCGTGGATGTGCCGGACCGCGGCAACCTCGTGGACCAGCCCGGCACCACGCAGCGCAACATCGGCGTCTACCTGCAGGACCAGATGAAGCTGGACCGCTGGATTTTCGTGGCCGGCCTGCGGCACGACCGCGCCACGGCCAGCACCGATGGCGGGGCCAAAGAAACCACGACCGCGACGACCAAGCGCCTGGGCCTTATGTACGCCTTGCCCGCGGGCTGGTCGCCCTACCTGAGCTACACGGAGTCGTTCACCCCGCAGGCCGGCCAGACCGCGGCCGGTGGGCTGCTCAAGCCCTTGCGCGGCGAGCAGGTGGAGGCGGGCGTGAAATACCTGCCCGAAGGCGTTCCCATGGCTTTCACCGCCTCGGTCTACCGGCTCAAGGAGAAGAACCGCACGATCGGCGATACAACCGATCCGCGCTACGGCGTGCTGCTCGACGAGACGCGCAACAAGGGCGTGGAACTGGAGATGAAGACCACCGTGGCCAGGAACACGGATGTCATCGCGCACTTCAACTACACCGATGCGGACGAGAAGCTCGGCGGCATGCCGCGCCGCCAGGCCGCCGTGTGGGCCAAGCAGCGCTTCGCGCTCGCCGGCATCAGCGGCTTCTCGGCCGGTGCAGGCCTGCGCTTCATGAGCAGCTTCACCGACCAGTCGGGCGGCAGTTCCGGCCCGCGCGTGCCCTCCGTCACGCTGCTGGACCTGCTGCTCGCCTACGACACCGACACCTGGCGCTTCGCGCTCAACGTCAACAACGCCACCGACAAGACCTATGTGAGCACCTGCCTGTCGCGCGGCGACTGCTGGTGGGGCGCGCGCCGCAACGTGGTGGCCAGCGCGACCTACCGGTTCTGAGCTTCAGGCGGCGGCGATCTGCTGCAGGCCGTCGGGGTCCGGCAGCAGCAGCTGTGCGCCGCTCTGCAGCACCAGCCCGCGCTCGCGCAGCTGGCGCAGCACGCGCGAGAAGGTCTCCGGCGCCATGCCCAACTGCGCGGCGATGGTGCGCTTGCGCTGCTGCAGCGCGATGCGCACGCGGCCGTCGTCGGCCCGGCTGGCGTGCTGCAGCAGCCACTGGGCGCAGCGGGCCTCGGCGTCCTGCACCAGCAGGGCCAGCGCGGCCTCGGCCTGGCGGCGCTGCGCCAGCGCCATGTCGACCAGCATGCGGGCGGCCGCCTCGGGCAGCGTGGTGTGCCATTGGCGCAGCACGGTGGCGGGCACCGTGCGCAGCGTGACCGGCGTCTCCGCGACCCAGTCGCAGGGCGAGGGCCGGTTCAGCAACGCGCAGGCCGCATCGAGCCAGCAGGGCGCCTCGAACTGCACCAGCCGGCGGCGCAGGCTGCCGCGTTGCAGCAGGCCCGCCACGACGCGGCCCTCCTGCAGGTACAGGGCGGCCTGCGGCACGGCCTGGCGCGCGGCCAGCAGCGCGCCGGCCGGCGCATGGCGGGGCGTGGCGTCGAGCAGGAGGGCGGCAGGCAGGGGCATGGCGCAACTGTGGACCAGCCCGGCCGGGCCGGATTTGCGCTAGCGCAAGGATTGCGTATTCAGGCCGCGGGCCAGCCGATGCGGCCCTGGCCCAGCTGGTTCAGCCGGTCGCGCAATGCGGCTGCGGCGTGGTCGGCCACCTCGAAACGCATCTGCACCAGCGGCCCGTGCTCCACGGCCAGGCCGCGCACACCGGCCGCCTCGAGCGCGCGGCGCACGCCGCCTTCCAGCGCATAGGGCAGCAGGCAGGCCAGCGGCTGCCAGCGCACCAGCGCCACCTTGTCGGCCAGCAGCAGGGCCTGTGCCACGGCATCGGTGTAGGCGTGCACGAGACCACCGGCGCCCAGCTTCACGCCGCCGAAGTAGCGCACCACCGTGGCCAGCACGCCGTCCAGGTCCTGCTGGCGCAGCACGTGCAGCATGGGCCGGCCGGCGGTGCCGCCGGGCTCGCCGTCGTCCACCGCGGCCGAGTCGCCACCGGCCAGCAGCGCCCAGCACACATGGGCTGCGCCCGGGTGTTCGGCGCGCAAGGCGGCCACCACGCGCAGCGCCTCGGCGCGGTCGGCCACGGGCTGGACCTGGCCGAGGAAGCGGCTCTTCTTGATGACGAGTTCGTGCTGGACGGTGCGGGCGATCGACTGCGGCATGGGCCGAGCTTACCCAGCGCGGCCTGGCGGTTTCAGTACAGCGTGGCGCGCTGGCGGGCCGGCAGTTCGCGGTCGTAGCCCGCGCCGTCGAAGCCGCCCTGCGTGAGCGCCGACAGGATGGCGCCGGGCGTGGGCAGATCCAGCTGCGCGCGGGGCGGTGCCGTTTGCCACAGTCCGCTGCGCTGGATCGCGCGCGCGCATTGGAAGTAGACCGACTGCACCGCGATCTCCAGCACGCAGAACGGCCGCTTGCCCTGCACGGCGAAGCGCGTCAGCAGGTCCGGCGCCGTGCGGATGCGGGCGCTGCCGCTCACGCGCAGCGTCTCGCCCAGGCCGGGCACCAGGAACAGCAAGGCGACGCGCGGATCGGTCAGGATGTTGCGCAGGCTGTCCGCGCGCTGGTTGCCCCGGCGCTCGGGCAGCAGCAGGGTCTTGGCGTCCTCGACCACGGCGAAGCCGGGGGCGTCGCCGCGCGGCGATGCGTCCAGTCCGCCGGGGCCGCTGGTGGCCAGCACCGCGAACGGCGCGGCCTCGATCCAGCGGCGGTACAGCGGATGCACGTGGTCGATTTCCTTGTGCAGGGCGGCCGGGCTCGTCGGGCCCAGCAGGGCCTGCAGCTGTGCGGCGGTGTGCAGGGGGTCGGGGGTGGTGTCCATGGCGCCATGGTGGCCGGCAACAGGCACGGCGGCAAACGAGATCGCGGCCCGCCATGCGTGAGAAGATGTCACGCATGGCCTCCCGCATGCCGCCGCTCAACGCCGTACGCGTCTTCGCTGTGGCAGCGCGGCACCTGAGCTTCACGCGCGCGGCAGCCGAGCTGCATGTCACGCACGGCGCCGTGAGTCGGCAGGTGCGCGCGCTGGAGGATTTCCTGGGCACGCCGCTGTTCGAGCGCCGGATCCGCCAGCTGCTGCTGACGCCGGCCGGCCAGCGCTTCCATGCCGAGGTGGAACCTGCGCTGGCGCAGATCGCGCTGGCCGCGCAAGGCACGCGCGGGCCGGCGCCGGCGCAGTCCGTGCGCGTGAACGTGCGCCCCTCGTTCGCAGTGCGCTGGCTGATCCCTCGGCTGCCCGGCTTTGTGGCGCTGCACCCGGACATCGTGCCCCAGGTCGTCACCAGCACGCAGACGCCGGGCGCGGTCGGCGCCGAGCCGTTCGACCTGGCGATCCGACGCGGCCTGGACGGCTGGCCGCCAGGCTTGCGGCTGCAGCCCTTTCTCGAGGACGAGGCCCTGGTCGTCGGCGCGCCGGCCCTGCTGCGCGAGCGGCCGGTGGCCACGCCGCAGGCCCTGGCCGCCCATGTGCTGCTGGCATCGCATTCGCGTGGCGAAGACTGGGCGCGCTGGCGCCGCCTGGCCGGCCTGGCGCGGCTGCGGCCGGCCGGCTGGCTGCACTTCGACCACCTGCATTTCGTGCTGCAGGCCGCGCTGGACGGCTTGGGCCTGGCACTGGCGCCGGCCAGCACCGTGGTGCAGGACCTGGCCAGCGGCCGGCTGCAGGCGCCGCTGCCGGCACTGTGCTTGCCGCTGGAGCGCTACTACATCGGCCAGGCGCCCGATGCCGGGCCGGCCGCACAGGCCTTCCTGGCATGGCTGGAAGACGGGGCGGGCGCATAGCGCGGCGCGGCATCCAGGCCGCGCACGGACGCCGCCCAGGCCGGGCATGCCCGCTCGCTATCATCGTCCGATGCCCGCCAGCCTTCCGTTTCCGCCAGCGCCGACGCCCTCGGGCGGCCGCGTGCGGCGCACGCTTGCGCAGTGGTGGGCGGTGCTGCTGTTCGGCGCCGTGGCGGCGGTCTATGCGCTGTCGCCGTCCAGCCATGACGCGCGCAGCCGCGCTGCCACCGCGCGGCTGCTGCACGCCACGACCTGGCTGACCCTGCCCTGGTTCGCGCTGCTGAGCGCGCTGATCAGCCTGGCGCTGATCCGCACGCTGGTGGTGACGGCGCAGAGCTACGGGCTGTCGCAGTTCGCGCTGGAGATGGTGGTGCGCGTGCTGGTGCTCGAACTGGTGCCGCTGGGCGCTGCGCTGTTCGTGCTGCTGCGCGTGGCGCTGGCCGGCGACCTGCTGCCGGCGGCGGATGCGGCCGGCGGTCTGGAGCCATCGTCCATCGCCGCGCGGCGCTGGCGGCTGGAGCTGGTGCCCGCCGTGCTGGCGCTGGGCTTCGCGGTGCTGGCGCTGGCAGTCGTCAGCGGCGTGCTGGCCCTGGTGCTGGCGTACACGGTGGCCTACGGCTTCTCGCCCTGGGGCCTGGAGGCCTACACGCGCATGGTGGGCCGCGTGTTCGACCCGGCCGTCAGCCTGGCGCTGGCGCTCAAGACCAGCCTGTTCGCACTCGCCGTGGCCGTGGTGCCGTTGGCCAGCGCGCTGCAGGAGCCACGCACGCAGCGCCGTGCCGGCGGCTTCGCGGTGCGCAGCGGCACGCGGCGCGTGCTCGCAGTGCTGGTGCTGCTGCAGGCCGCTGCGCTGGCGCTCAAATTCCTGTAGCCATGGACGGTTTGCAAGAGGCTCCGCCGCCGCGCCACGTGGGCTTCAAGGCCGGCGTGCTGCTGGCCCTGGTGCTGGTGCTGCTGTGCGGTGCCGTGGCCTACCTGCTTTATGCGCGCGGCGTGTTCGAGGAGACGCAGGAGCTGCGCTTGCTGGCGGACGACTCCGAGGGCGTGAGCGTGGGCATGGACCTGACCTTCGCCGGCTTCCCGGTGGGTCGCGTGCGCCGCATCGAGCTGGCCGAGGATGCCAAGGTGCGCATCGTCGTGGCTGTGGCGTCCAAGGACGTGGGCTGGCTGCGCAGCACCAGCATCTACACGCTGGAGCGCGGCCTGGTGGGCGAGGCGCGGCTGCGCGCCTTCACCGGCGTGCTGACCGATCCACCGCTGCCGCCGGGGGCCGAGCGGCCCGTGCTGCGCGGCGACGTGAGCGCCGAGATCCCGCGCCTGGTGGCCACCATGCAGGCGCTGGTCGGCAACCTGGAACGCATGACGCAGGAGGGCGGCCACGTCGACGCCGGCCTGGCCAACCTGCGCCGGCTCAGCGACGGGCTGAACGGCCGCTACGGCGTGTTGGGCGCCGCGCTGGGCGGTGAAGACAACGCGAAAAAGCTGCTCGCCACGCTGGACCGCGCCAATGCGCTGCTGGGCCGCACCGACCAACTGGTGGGCAACGCCGACCGGCGCCTGTTCGGCCAGATGGGGGTGGTGGACGACGCGCAGGCCATGCTGCGCCAGGTCAATGCCTTGCTGACCGATGCACGCGCGAGCCTGCGGCAGCTCGACGCGGTGCTGGTCGAGGCCCAGGCCGTGGGCGCCAACGCGCGTGCGGCCACGGCCGACCTGGCGCCGTTGCGCGCCGAAGTCGAGCGCAGCCTGCGCCGGGTCGACGCGCTGCTGGGCGAGGTCAACCGCAAATGGCCGTTCGCGCGCGACACGGAGATCAAGCTGCCATGAGAGGCGCGCTGCTGGCCGTGCTGCTGCTGGCGGGTTGCGCGTCGCGCCCGCCCGTGCCCGACTGGCAAGCCAACGCCCATGGCGCGCTGCAGGCCGCCGTGGCTGCCACCTTGAACGGCGAGACGCGCGTGGCCGAGGCCGAGATGGCGCGCGCCCGCAGCGAGATCGCGCGCACCGGCCAGCCGGCGCTGCTGGCCCGGGCCGAGATCGTCCTCTGTGCCGCGCGCGTGGCCAGCCTGGACCTGGACGGCTGCCCGGCCTACGGTGCGCTGGCGGCGGATGCCGCGCCGGCGGAGCAGGCCTACGCGGCTTTCCTGTACGGCACGGTCCTGCCAGCGCAGATCGACCTGCTGCCGGCGCAGCACCGCGCGGTGGCCATGGGCGGTTCGCTCGGGGCCGAGCCGCAGGATCCATTGGCGCGGCTGGTCGGCACGGCGGTGCTGCTGCGCCAGGGCCATGCCGCTCCGGCCGACGTCGCGGCGGCCGTGCAGGCCGCTTCGGGCCAGGGCTGGCGCCGGCCACTGCTGGCCTGGCTCGGCGCCCAGTTGCGCGGGGCCGAGTCGGCAGGCGATGCCGAGGCGGCGCAACGCATCCGGCGCCGTATCGCGTTGGTCGATTGAGCGTCCGGCGGCCCCGGGACGCCGCCTGTCCGGCGACACATTGCATTCAAGCGCTCGACAAGATTGCCCTGTCTACAATTTCCTGCCCCGCCGTTCCGCGGCTGGGGTCTGTCTTCTTGAACCGGAGCTTTTCCATGCAACGACGTCTGGCCGTTTCGATGGCTGCTGTGGCCACGCTGGCCTTGGTGGGCTGTGCCACCGAAAGTTCGCGCACCGTGCAGGTGGCCCAGGTGGCCTCCGCCGCCACGCCCTACAACGGCCCACGCCTGCCGATCGCGGTCGGCAAGTTCGACAACCGCTCCAGCTTCATGCGCGGCGTGTTCTCCGACGGCGTGGACCGCCTGGGCAGCCAGGCCAAGACCGTGCTCATCGCGCATCTGCAGCAGTCGCAGCGCTTCTCGGTACTGGACCGCGACAACATGGCCGAGGCCGCCCAGGAAGCCAAGCTGCAGGGCCAGGCGCAGCAGCTGCGCGGCGCCTCCTATGTGGTGACGGGCGACATCACCGAGTTCGGCCGCAAGGACGTGGGCGACCGGCAGCTGTTCGGCATCCTGGGCCGTGGCAAGGAGCAGGTGGCCTACGCCAAGATCACGCTCAACGTGGTCAACACGCTGACCTCCGAGGTGGTGTTCTCGGCCGGCGGCGCCGGCGAGTACGCACTGTCCAACCGCGAGGTGCTGGGCTTCGGCGGCACCGCCGGCTACGACGCCACGCTGAACGGCAAGGTGCTCGACCTGGCCATGCGCGAGGCCGTGGATGCGCTGGTGGCCGGTCGCGACGCCGGCCGCTGGGGCCAGGAGCGCAAGTGAACCTCGCCACGCTCGCGCCGCTGGCCGGCGCATTGCTGCTGTCGGCCTGTGCTGCGCCGAACAAGCCGCTGTACTCCTGGGAGGGCTTCCCGCGCCAGCAGTACGAGGTGCTGCAGCGCTCGGGCGCCGACCCGAATGCGCAGATCCAGGCCATGCAGGCCCATGCCGAGAAGGCGCGCGCCGCAGGCGCCGCGCTGCCGCCGGGCTTCCGTGCGCATCTGGGCATGCTGCAGCTGTCCGTCGGCGCGGCCGAGCAGGCCCGCGCGAGCTGGCAGGCCGAGAAGCTGGCCTTCCCCGAGTCCGCGCCCTACATGGACCAGCTGCTCAAGCGGCTGGATGGCGGTGCCGCCGCCCAGCCCGTTTCCGCCAATCCGTCATGAAGCTCCGTCTGGCCACCCTGGCCGCCGCGGCCGCGCTGCTGCTGAGCGGTTGCGCCACGCAGCGCGCGCCCTACGACTACAGCGCTTTCCAGCAGGCCAAGCCGGCCACGCTGCTGGTGCTGCCGCCGCTCAACGATTCGCCCGAGGTCAAGGCTACGGCGGCCCTGTGGTCGCACACCACGCTGCCGCTGGCCGAGGCCGGCTACTACGTGCTGCCGGTGGCGCTCGTGGACGAGACCTTCCACCAGAATGGCGTGCAGACCGCGCAGGACGCCCAGGCCATCGCGCCGGCCAAGCTGCGCGAGTTCTTCGGCGCCGATGCCGCGGTCTACATCCGGATCACGCAGTACGGCACGAGCTACCAGCTGGTGGCCAGCGACACGCGCGTGACGGCCGAAGCCCGCATCGTCGACCTGCGCACAGGCGCGCAGCTGTGGGCCGGCAAGGCCACGGCCTCGTCGGCCGAGCAACAGCAGTCGCAGGGCGGGCTCATCGGCATGCTGGTCACGGCCATCGTGCACCAGATCGTCAACACCAGCACCGACGCGGCCTACAACTACGCCGGCATCGCAGGCCAGCGCCTGCTGGGCGCGCCCAGGCTGGACGGCGTGCTGCCGGGTCCGCGCTCGCCGCTGTACGGGCAGGTGCCCGGCAACGCGCGCTGATGCTCAGCCGGCGTTGCGGTAGGCCGCCAGCGCCATGGCGCTCAGGCTGCTGCTGGCGCTGCTGACGGCAGAGAGCTTGTTCGCCGTGCTCAGCACGGCGGCCTGCTGGTCCTTCAGCGCCTGCGCGCGTTTGTCCAGGCGGGCCAGGTAGTCGCTCAAGCGGCCCTCGTCGGCCAGCGCCTGGGTGCTGGCGCCGGCAAGGCCGTCGCCCAGGGTCGCCAGGGCCTGCACCACGCCGGCTGCACCGCCGGCGACGGCCTTGCCCAGCGCGCCGCCGTCCAGCGCCAATGTGCCGTCGGCCTGGCGGGCGATGCCCAGCTTCGCCAGGTTGCCGCGCGGCGTGTCGAGTGCGGCGAGGGCCTTGTCCATGGCCCGCTCGGTGCGGCCGACACCGGCGTCGCCGCCCACGGCCGCGCCGGCCTTCAGCGTGGCGTTGTAGGCCGTCACCAGCTTGGTCAGCGCTGCCTGGATCGCCTCGGGTGGGCTCGCGGCCGACAGGGCGCCCAGCCCCTTGGCCGCCGTGCCCAGGTCGACCAGGCCGGACTTGAAGCTGCCCAGCGCCGAGAGCGAGGCCGTCACGGTCTGCGCCTGCGCTGCAATGCGCTCCTGCACCTGCGCCAGCACCGGCGAGATCTTGCCGAGCGCCTCGGTGTCGGCACCCTTGTCGGTGGAGGTGGGCTGCTGCGTGCTGCTGGCCAGCTTGGCCTGGGCCTGGGCGAGCACGCTGTCGACGGAGATGGTGCCGGTGCGCATGGCGGCAAGCATAGTCAGGCCCCCGCCGCGCCAAGGCCGGAAATGGCCGGCGAATGCCGGCCTGTTCGACCCATGTCGAAAACGGCCGGGCTCGCGCGTCGTGCGCGTACCAGACACTTTGTTCCACCCTCTACAAGGAGAGCGACATGCGATTCATGGTTATCGTCAAGGCCACGGCCGACTGCGAAGCAGGCGTCATGCCCAGCACGGAGCTGCTGGCCGCGATGGGCCGCTACAACGAGGAACTCGTCCAGGCCGGCGTGATGCAGGCCGGCGAGGGCCTGCACCCGAGTGCGCGCGGCGCGCGCGTGCGTTTCTCGGGGCCGGCGCGCACGGTGGTCGACGGCCCGTTCGCCGAGACCAAGGAGCTCATCGCCGGCTTCTGGCTCTGGCAGTGCGCCTCGCTGCAGGAGGCGATCGATTGGGCCAAGCGCTGCCCCAACCCCATGCCCGGCGAGTCCGAGCTCGAGATCCGCCAGGTGTTCGATGCCGAGGACTTCGGCGAGGCGTTCACGCCCGAGCTGCGGGCGCAGGAAGAGCGGCTGCGCGAGCAGGTGGCCGCGCAGCAGCAGTCCGCAGCCTAGGAGCGTGGGCGGCAGAAATCCGGCCCCGCGCCGGGGCGAGTGGCGGTGCCAGCCGAGGCGCCGGTGAGGCCGTGTGGCCTGCCACACAACGAGCCGGCAACGAAGGATGGCGCTGCCAATCGCCCCGGCCCGAAGGGTGCGGCCTGCAAGGGGGCGCATGCGTCGTTGCCGTCCTCGCGCAGGCGGCCAGCCTGCGCTTCGTCCGGCGCCTCGCCTGCGCCCCCTTGCAGGCCGCACGCGGGGCCGGATTTCTGCCGCCCACGCTCCTAGCGGCGCGGAAGGCAAAGAGTGGCGCCGCAGGCGGACTGCGCATAAGCTCGGGCCCCCGCTCCCCCCGCCACTGCCACCATGTCCCTCCAACTCTGGCTCGCCTTCGTCGGCGCGTCCGCGGTGCTGCTCGTCATCCCGGGCCCGACCATCCTGACCGTCATCAGCTATTCGGTCGCGCACGGCAGGCGCGCCAATGTCCCGCTCGTGGCGGCCGTCGCGCTCGGCGACTCGACGGCGCTGGTGGTCTCGCTGCTGGGCCTGGGAACGCTGCTGGCCGCCTCGGCGTTCTGGTTCACGGCCGTCAAGCTGGCCGGCGGGCTGTACCTGCTGTACCTGGGCCTGAAGTTGCTGCGGGCCGGCGTGTCCGCCACGGAGATGGCGGCGCCCGCCGCACCGCAATCGCGCTGGCGGCTGTTCGCCAACACCTACCTGGTGACGGCGCTGAACCCCAAGGGCATCGTGTTCTTCGTGGCCTTCCTGCCGCAGTTCCTCGACGCGCAGGCTGCCGTGGCGCCGCAGCTGTGGGTGCTGGGCGCGACCTTCGTGGCGCTGGCCACGCTGAACGCCACGCTCTACGCGGTGTTCGCGGGCGCGGCGCGCCGGCTGCTGGCCTCGCCGCGCGCGCAGCGGCGCTTCCACCTGGGCGGTGGCGCGCTGCTGTCGGCCGCGGGCGTCTGGGCGCTGCTGGCGCGCCGGCCGGTCTGAGGCTGCCAGCCAGGGCATGCGCCGATGGCGCGCTGGCGGCCTTCCTGCATACTGCGCCGATGTTCCGCATCGGCCTGCTCTCCGACACCCATGGCCTGCTGCGCCCCGAGGCGCTGGCCTTCCTGCGCGGCAGCGACCACATCGTGCATGCGGGCGACATCTGCGACCCCGCCATCCTCGACCAGCTGGCCGCGATCGCGCCGCTGACGGCCGTGCGCGGCAACAACGACTTCGGCGCCTGGGCCGAACGCCTGCCCGAGACCTGCGTGGCCGACATCGGTGGCCTGCGCCTGTGCGTTCTGCACGACCTGGCCCAGCTGCGGCTGGATCCGGCCGCCGGCGTGCAGGTGGTCGTCACGGGCCATTCGCACAAGCCGCGCATCGCGCGCGAGGACGGCGTGCTCTACGTGAACCCGGGCAGCTGCGGGCCGCGCCGCTTCACGCTGCCGATCGCGGTCGCCGAGTTGCTGGTGGATGGCGGCGACGTGAGGGCGCGCATCCAGGACATCGCATGAACGTCGCCGAGACCCCGCGCCTCACGCTGCGCCGCCTGACGCTGGACGACGCGCCCTTCTACCTGCAGCTGCTCAACGAGCCGAGCTGGCTGGCCCACATCGGCGACCGCGGGGTGCGCACGCCCGAGGAGGCGCAGGCCCACATCGCGGCCCACATCCTCGCGCCCTATGCCAGGCATGGCTTCGGCATGTACCTGGTGCAGCGCCGCGGCGACGGCACCGCGCTCGGCCTGTGCGGCCTGGTGCAGCGCGAGGCCCTGCCGGCGCCCGACATCGGCTTTGCGCTGCTGCAGCAGCACGAGGGCCTGGGCTATGCGCGCGAGGCCGCCCAGGCCGTGCTCTGGCATGCCTTCCGTGAGTTGCAGCTGCCGCGGCTGCTGGCCATCACGGCCCCGACCAACCTGCGCTCGACCAAGCTGCTGGGCGCGCTGGGTTTCCACTTCCAGGGCATGGTGCCGGTCGGCGACCGTTCGCTGCGCCTATACGCCTTGGCGAGGTCCTGAAATGCGTGGCGTGGTCGCTGTCCTTTCGTGCTGTTGTGCATTGGCCCAGGCCGCGCCGCCGCCCGCGCCTGTGCAGGCCGAGATCGACGCGCTGCTCGCGGGGCTGCAGGCCTCGGGCTGCGAGTTCCAGCGCAATGGCCGCTGGCATGCGGCGGACGAGGCCGTGGCGCACCTGCAGAAGAAGCGCGACTACCTGGAAAATCGCGACGCCATCCGCAGCACCGACGACTTCATCGGCCTGGCCGCCGCCGAAAGCAGCATGAGCGGCCAGCCCTACCGCGTGCGCTGCGCGGGCGCCGGGCCGGTCGACAGCCGCGCCTGGCTGCAGCAGCGGCTGCAGGAGCTGCGGCGCAAGAAACCCTGAAGGAGACGTTCCATGTTCCCCACCGACATCCTGTTCGCCTACCTGCTCGCCACGCTGCTCGTGGTGCTGTCGCCCGGGCCCGACAACATCCTCGCGCTGAGCCGTGGCCTGGGCCAGGGCCGCGCCGCGGCCATTGCCTCCTCGGTCGGCGCCGGGCTCGGCATCATGGTCCACACGCTGGCGGCCACGCTGGGGCTCACGCTGGTCCTGCAGGCTTCGCCGCTGGCGTTCTGGGCCATCAAGATCGTCGGTGCGGCCTACCTGCTGTGGCTGGGCTTCAAGGCGCTGCGCGCGCGCAACCTCATCTCGTTCACGCCGGCGGCGCGGCAAAGCCTGCCGCGCGTGTTTTCCACGGGCTTGCTGTCCAATGTGCTGAACCCCAAGCCGGGCCTGTTCGTGCTGGCCTTCCTCCCGCAGTTCGTGAGTGCGGAACGCGGTTCGGTGCCGCTGCAGATGCTGACCTATGGCGCGATCTTCGCGGTGCTCACGGCCGTGATCTTCTCGCTGCTGGGCGCATCGGCCGCGCGCTTGTCGGGCTGGCTGTCACGCCGGCCGCGCGCCACGGCCTGGCTCAACATCGGCGCCGGCGCGACCTTCGTCGTGTCCGGCCTGTCCATCCTGGCCCTGGGCAACCGGCGCTGAGCCCAGCCCGAGCAGGCGCCGCTGCGCCGCGTCGACGCTGGCGACCACCGTCTTGCCGTGCGTGTAGCCGCGCGCCACGATCTGGTCGATGCTCTTCCACTGCAGCATGCCCACGCGTTCCAGCGAGGGGTGGAAGTACAGGTCGCAGCCCTGCTGGGCCTGGGTCTGGCGCGACATGCTGTACAGCCCCGTCACGGTCATGAGGTAGGTCGGCAGCGAAGGCAGGCGGTAGCGCCGGCGGGCCGGCGGGCGCAGCCGGTCGCGCCACAGGCTGATGTTGCCGGGCAGCTCGCCGGGCGGCACCTGGGTCGGGCTGCGCATGTTGAGGTCCACGCCGATCACGTAGCCCACGCCGCGCATGCGCCGCATCTGGTCGACCGGGAAGTTGTTGAAGGTGCCGCCGTCGCAGAGTAGCTCGCCGTCGCGCACCACGGGCGGCAGCGCGCCCGGGATCGAGATGCTGGCCAGCAGCGCCTGCACGAGGTTGCCGTGCGCGATGCGCTGCTCGCTGGCACGCGAGTAGTTGGTGGCCACACAGTGGTAGTTCTTCCAGAGGTCCTCGATGTCGGCATCGAATCCCACCAGCGACTGCACGGCGCTGCGCAGCACGCCGCGCAGCCGCACGCCCTTGAACAGCGAGAGCAGCGGGAACAGGTTCATTCGCCCGTGGGGTTCACGGCGAAGGCGCTGCGCGCGTTGGCCATGACCGTCTCCAGGCCCTGGTCGGAGGCCACGTAGGCCGCCATCACGGCGCCGATGCTGGTGCCGCCGACCCAGTCGATCTCCACGCCGTGCTCGCGCAGCACGCGGTACACGCCCAGGTGGGCGAAGCCGCGCGCGCCACCGCCGGCCAGCACCAGGCCGACCGCGGTGCGCGTGAGCAGCCGCGCCATGCGCGCCATGTCGCGCGCCAGCGCCGGCCGCAGGTGCACGTGGCCGGCCAGGGGCCGGCGTGCGAGCCATGCCGCCGTGCCCTGCGGCGCGCGGCGCTCGGCCGGGTGCAGCAGCACCAGCAGTTCGGACACCTCGGTGCGTGGCGGGCGGTGCATGAGGAACTGCTGCTCGACCGCGTGCAGCGCCACCGGCTGCCCGGCATCGGCGAGCAGCAGCAGCTCGTCGCAGTGGCGGCAGCAGCGCTGGGTCCAGGCCGTGGGGCTGGCGTCGGCGAGCAGCAGCACGGCGTCGTGGGTGGCTTCGATCTCGTCGAGCAGCAAGGCCACGCGGCGGCTGGCGTCGGCCCGGGCCTCGGGATCGGCATCGTCGAGCGAGACGCCGGCATCGGCCAGGGCCTGGTGCACCTGCGCGGCATCGACGATGCGCACGCGGCCCTGGCCCTGGGTCAGCGCCAGCCGTTCGCCGACCTGGCGCGCCAGTTCGGCGGCGAAGGCTGCGGCGTCCACACCGTCGGTGATGGGCACGAGGCTGATCGCCACCGGGCGCTCGTGCGCCTGCTGGCGGTGTTCGCCCTTCAGGCGCTGCACGATCTGGCGCGTCAGCGCGATCGACACCTGGGCGCTGCTTTCCAGCAGCGGCACGAACTCGGACTTGCCCAGCCGCACCAGCACCGAATCGCGCACCGCCACCACGGTGGCCGCGCGCGGCTCGCCGGTGTACAGGCTCATCTCGCCCACGGTCTGGCCGCGCGCCATCTCGCCGACCATGCGCTCGCTGCCGTCGGCCCCACGCACGTAGGCGCGCAGCCGGCCGCTGACGATGAGGTACATGGAGTCGCCCTGTTCGCCCTGGTGCATGAGCGTTTCGCCGCCGGCGATCTCGATCCAGCGCAGGTGGCGGCGCAGGTGCGCCAGGGCGGTCGGCTCGACCTCTCCGAAGATGGTCGACAGGTGCCGGGCGAGCAGTTCGTCGTGAAAGCGCTGGCGTGCCGTCGAGGAGTCCATGGGCCTGGAGGAAGGGGACAGGGCGGGGCGGTTGCAAATTGTAGGCGTGGGGGCGGGGCGGCTTGGTCCCCCCGCGCATGGCAGGATTGGCTCTTTGCAGCGGGCCGGTGTGCAGGTAGCTTCGGCCGCTGTCTGCTTGACCGGAACCACCCACCATGACCCAGCGCGTGAATGCCTTCGACCAACCCATCGGCGCCGCCGTGCCGGACTGGACGCCGCGCCCGCGCCCGCAGCGCGTGACCCTCGCCGGCCGCCTGTGCCGGCTCGAACCGCTGGACCCGCAGCGCCACGCGGCCGACCTGCACGCCGCCTACACCGACGCGCCCGACGGTCGCGCCTGGACCTACATGGCCAGCGAACCCTTCGCCGACGCGGCGGCCTGGCGGCGCCACGCCGAGGCCATGGCGGCCAGCGAGGATCCGCTGCACTTCGCCGTCATCGATGCGGCCAGCGGTCGCGCCGTGGGCACGCTCGCGCTCATGCGCATCGATCCGGCCAACGGCGTGGTCGAGGTCGGCCACGTGATGTTCTCGCCGCACCTGCAGCGCACGCCGGTGTCCACCGAGGCGCAGTACCTGCTCATGCGCCATGTGTTCGACGAACTTGGCTACCGCCGCTACGAATGGAAGTGCGACAGCCTGAACGCGCCCTCGCGCCGCACCGCGCAGCGCCTGGGCTTCACGTTCGAGGGCGTGTTCCGCCAGGCCATCGTGACCAAGGGCCGCAACCGCGACACCGCCTGGTTCGCCATCATCGACGGCGACTGGCCGGCGGTGCGCGCGGCCTTCGAGGCCTGGCTGGCCCCGGACAACTTCGACGCGGATGGCCAGCAGCGCCAGGGCCTGGCCGCGCTGCGCGAGGCGCACAGCGGCGCGGCCCGCGCCGACGTGCAGCTGCGCCCGCTGGTGGCCGCCGACCAGGCCGCCTGGCTGCCGCTGTGGCGCGGCTACCAGCAGTTCTACAAGGTGGACCTGGGCGAGGCGCAGGACGCACGCACCTGGCAACGCCTGCTCGACCCGGCCGAGCCCATGCACGCCATCGGCGCCTTCGATGCCGCGGGCGAGCTGCTGGGCATCGTGCACTGCATCTTGCACCGCTCGACCTGGACCGAGGGCCCCTACTGCTACCTGCAGGATCTCTTCACGGTGCCGGCCGCGCGCGGGCGCGGCGTGGGCCGCGCGCTGATCGAGGCCGTCTACGCACACGCGGCCGCCCAGGGCGCCAGCCGCGTCTGGTGGCTCACCCACGAGAGCAATGCGGCCGGGCGGCTGCTGTACGACCGCGTGGCGCAGAACGCCGGCTTCATCCAGTACCGCAAAAGCCTGTAGACGGCTATGGCCGCGGTCCTACGGCGGGCGCGAAGCGGCTTGGTACGATGCCGGCCTCGCCGCACCTGCCGTACACCGCCCATCCTGCCTGCATGGACGCTGCTTCCCCGTCATCACCGCACATCGCTGCCTCCGGGCCGGGCGACGACCGCCAGGCCGTGTTGACGGGCCGCTGGACGGCGTCGGACCTGGCGGGCGGCAACCAGCTGGCGCGCGTGCGCCAGGCCCTGGCCGCGCTGCCCGCCACGGCCGGCTGGGACCTGCAGCAGATCGAGCGGCTCGACCACCTGGGCGCGCAGCTGCTCTGGAACCACTGGGGCCGCGAATGGCCGGCCCGGCTGGCGCTGCTGCCCGAGCAGCGCAGCATGCTCGAGCGCGTGGCCGAATTCAGCTGCACGCGCAAGGTGGAGCCGGACGGCGGCTTCGCGCAGACCATCGACACACTGGGCGCCAGCGTGCTGCAGGGGCTGGGCCAGCTCAAGAGCGGTGTGCGCCTGATCGGCCAGTTGGCGCTGGACGCGCTGCGCTTCGCGCGCCGGCCGCAGTACGGCCCCTGGCGCGACATCTCCGGCCACCTGTACCAGATGGGCGCCATGGCGCTGCCCATCACCGCGCTGGTCGGTGCGCTGATCGGCGTGGTGCTGGCCTACCTCACGGCGCTGCAGCTGCGCCAGTTCGGCGCCGAATCCTTCATCGTCAACATCCTGGGCGTCTCGCTGGTGCGCGAGCTCGGGCCCATGCTCGCCGCCATCCTCGTGGCCGGGCGCTCGGGCTCGGCCATCACGGCGCAGATCGGCGTGATGCGCGTGACCGAGGAACTGGACGCCATGCGCGTGATGGGCATCGCGCACGGGTTCCGGCTGGTGCTGCCGCGCGCCATCGCGCTGGCCATCGCCATGCCTCTGATCGCCACCTGGACCACGCTGGCCGGCATGGCCGGCGGCATGCTCGCGGCCGATCTCGCGCTGGGCATCACGCCGGCCTACTTCGTGCGCGCGTTGCCCGATGCCGTGAGCGCGGCCAACCTGTCCCTGGCGGTCAGCAAGTCGGCCGTGTTCGGCATCCTGATCGCGCTGATCGGCTGCCACTACGGCCTGCGCGTCAAGCCCAACACCGAGAGCCTGGGCCAGGGCACGACGGCCTCGGTGGTCTCGGCCATCACGGCCGTGATCCTGGTCGACGCGCTGTTCGCGGTGGCTTTCCGCAGCGTCGGCATATGAGTTCCGAGGACGTCGTCTCCATCCAGGGCCTGTGGACCGCGTTCGGCCAGGGCCGCGACCAGGTGGTGATCCACAAGGACCTGGAACTGTCGATCCGCGCCGGCGAGGTGGTCTCGCTGGTCGGCGGCTCGGGCACCGGCAAGACCGTGCTCTTGCGCCAGATGCTGGGGCTGGAGAAACCCTACCGCGGCGAAGTCACGGTGCTGGGCGAGCCGGCCGCGCAGCTGGGCCGGCGCGGCGCCGCCAGCCGCGTGGGCATGCTGTTCCAGCAGGGCGCGCTGTTTTCGGCCTTCAGCGTGCTGGACAACATCGCGTTTCCGCTGCGCGAGCTGCGCCGCCTGCCCGACGATCTCGTCTACGACACCGCGCTGGTCAAGCTGCAGATGGTGGGCCTGGGACCACAGCACGCCGGCAAGATGCCGGCCGACCTCTCGGGCGGCATGGTCAAGCGCGTGGCGCTGGCGCGTGCGCTGGCCATGGACCCGCCGCTGCTGCTGCTGGACGAGCCCACGGCCGGGCTGGACCCGCATGGCTCGGACGAATTCGTCGAGCTGCTTCGCTCGCTGCACCGCGAGCTGAACCTGACCGTGGTGATGGTCACGCACGACCTGGACACCTTGTTCGCGCTGTCCAGCCGCGTGCTGGTGCTGGCCGAAAAGCGCGTGCTCGTGCACGGCACGCCGCAGGAGGTGGCCGCCTACGACCACCCCTTCGTGCGCGACTTCTTCCAGGGCGAACGCGGCCGCCGCGCCATGACGCCGATCGAGCGCATCGTGCCCGCGCCGGTGTCCACCGAAAAGGATTGAGATGGAAAACAAAGCCCATGCCATGGCCGCCGGCATCTTCGTGCTGGTGGTCTCCGCCCTGCTCATCGCGCTCGCGGTCTGGCTCGGCCGCGAGAGCGGCAGCAGCCACACCTACGAGCTGTCCACCAGCGACACCGTGACCGGCCTGCAGCCGCAGGCGCCGGTGCGCTACAAGGGCGTGGCCGTGGGCAAGGTCACCTTTATCGGCTTCGACCCCGACGTTCCCGGCAACATCGTGATCCGCCTGACGGTGGACGACACCACGCCGCTGTCGCCCAGCACCTTCGCCACGCTGAGCTACCAGGGCATCACCGGCCTGGCCTTCGTGCAGCTGGACGATTCCGGCGAGGCCGCACAACCGCTGCCGGCCGGTGCCAGCGGCGTGCCGCGCCTGCCGCTCAAGAACTCGCGCCTGGGCGAACTGACCGATCAGGCGCCGGAGCTGCTGGCCAAGGTGCAGCAGGCGCTGGACAGCATCAACCAGGTGCTGGGCGAACAGAACCAGAAAAAGCTCGGCGCGGTGCTGGACAACACGGCGCAGGCCACCGAGCGCATCGGCGTGGCTGCGCAGAACGTGAACCAGCTCATCGCCCAGCTGGACGGCACGCTGCGCCAGCGCGTGGACCCGGCCCTGGCCAACGTGCCCGCCCTGATGCAGGAGCTCACGCGCAGCCTGCAATCGGTGCGCACCGCGGCCGACGACGTCGCGCGCATGTCCACCAACATTGACAAGACCGCCGACCGCCTGAACCAGAAGGACGGCCCGCTGGACCGCCTGGCCGAAGGCACGGCCGCGCTCTCGCGCGTGGCCGAGACCTTCGGCGCGGCCACGCTGCCGCGCGTGAACCGCGTGAGCGAGGACGCTTCGCGCGCCGCGCGCCAGTTGAGCCGCACCGTCAACGGCATCAACGACAACCCGCAGTCGCTGATCTTCGGCAGCGGCAATGTTCCACCCGGGCCCGGCGAGCCGGGCTTCGCGCCACCCGCTGCCGCAGGAGCCAGATGATGGGCCGCACCGCATTCCTTTCTCCGCTGCTGCTGGCGGCGCTGCTGGCCGGCTGTTCGGCCCTGCCCGACAAGCCCACGCGCCCGGCGCAGTACGACTTCGGCCCCGGCCCCGTGGCCGACGTGCCGATGGACCGCCGCGCCCCGCTGGCGCCCTTGGCCCTGGACGAAGTCGAGGCCAGCGGCCCGCTGGAGGCCGGCACGGCCGTGCTGTACCGCCTGGGCTACGCCGACGCCCAGCAGCTGCGCCCTTACGCCCAGGCGCGCTGGAGCATGCCGCCCGCGCAGCTGGTGCGCCAGCGCCTGCGCGAGCAGCTGGGCCAGCGCCGCACGGTCGTGAGCGCGGGCGAGGGCGCGGCCATGCTGCGCAACGACGGCCGCCAGCCGCTGGTGCTGCGCGTGGAGCTGCTGGAGTTCAGCCAGCTGTTCACGGCGCCGGCGCAGAGCGCCGGCCTGGTGCGCCTGCGCGCGACCGTGGTCGACAACCTGCCGGCCGGCGAACAGGTGCTGGCCCAGCGCCAGGTGGTCGTGCAACGTCCCGCGCCCACGGCCGATGCGGCCGGCGGCGTGCGCGCGCTGGCCGAGGCCACGGACGCGGCCGCGGCCGAGCTGTCGCAGTGGCTGGAGACGGTGGGGCGGTGAGGCCGTCGTGCGACGACGAATGGCTAAAATAGCCATTCTTGGAGGTGCGCGATGAGGATCACTGCAACGGAAGGCAAGAACCGCTTCGGCTACTACCTCGGCCATGCCGAGCGCGAGCCGGTCGAAGTGTTGAAGAACGGGCGCGTGGCCGCTGTGCTGGTGTCTGCTGCGCGCTACGCCGAGCTCCAGGCACTGGAGCAGACGACCTCGATGGAGGCCAAGCGCCGCGCCTTCCGGTCGCAGTACAAACAGTGGATCGACGAGCAGAACCGGCACAACGAGGCCAACGGCCTGTGGTGCGAAGGATTGGTGGCCTGGCCCCAGGACTGACGATGGCGCAGTTCGACGTCTATGCCAATCCGCACGCCGCATCGCGGCACAGCGTGCCCTACCTGGTCGACGTGCAGAGTCCTTTGATCGATGCGCTGAACACACGGCTGGTCATGCCGCTGTCGCGGGTCGGCGTCGGTCAGGCCCGCCTGCCCGTCAGCCTGTGCCCGACCATCGAAATCGATGGTGAGCCCCTGTCGTTGATGCCGCATCTGGCGGCACCGCTCGCGGCGCGGATGCTGAACGATTCCGTCGCCAACGTGTCCCACCTCGCTTCGGAGATCGTGGGCGCGATGGACGCGGTTGTCAGCGGCTTCTGAATGGCGATGCATCAGGGCATGCTGCTTCGCCACCAGCGAATCCTGTTGGCACTGGCCATGGTGTGGGCTGGCTTGCCCGCCCTGGCGCAGGCGCCGGTTCCCGTCCCCGTGGCCTCGGCCGCATCGGCACCCGCCGCCTCGCCGCCCATGTCCATCGTCGGCGAATGGCAGGGTCCGTTCCCCGGCACCAAGGTGGTCAAGCTGGTGGACGGCGCGGACGGAGTGGCCTGCTACTTCTACGTGCCGGTGAGCGTGCCGTCGAACACCGTCTGCAACGGCAACGAGGGCTGCAACGTGCAGTACCCGAGCGGCGTGGGCACGCTGTCCTGCGTCAAGGTGCGCGAGGGAGACCAGCCGCCCCCGAAAGCCGTGACCAAGCCGCCCTCCAAGCGCTAGCCCGGATCTTTCGTGAAGAAGGGGTCGGCAGCCTCGTGCCGAGGCGCGT
>NZ_BMYK01000031.1 GCF_014652235.1 Pseudorhodoferax aquiterrae | reverse complement strand
CCGGGCGGAGCCCGTTCCGCGGCTGCACTCGCATGGCCTGCTCCGCGGCCTCTCGACCAGTGCCATGCGCGCCGGTTCGTACGCTTCAAGTGGCGCGCTGGAATGAGCGCACGGGCCCCGTTCTGATGCGCAGGCTGCGCCACACCGCCGTCCTGCTCTGGCTGCTGTTCGTGCTGGTCGCGGCCGTCATCACGGCGCGCACGCACTACGTGGCCGACCTGTCGGCCTTTCTGCCGCGCAACCCGAGCGCCGAGCAGGCCGTGTTGTTGGACCAGCTGCAAAGCGGCGTGGCCTCGCGCCTCGTGCTGATCGGCCTCGAGGGCGGCGACGCCGAGCAGCGTGCGCGCGCCTCGCTGGAGCTGGGCCGGGCCCTGCGCGCCAGCGGCGCCTTCGACGCCGTGCACAACGGCGACAACAGCGCCTTCGCCGACACCGGCCAGTTCCTGTTCGCGCACCGCTACCTGCTGAGCCCGGGCGTGGACGCGCAGCGCTTCACGGCCGAGGGCCTGCGCGAGGCCATCGACGAGACCACCAGCCTGCTCGGCACGCCGGCCGGCAGCCTCGTCAAACCCATCCTGCTGCGCGACCCCACGGGCGAGACGCTGCGCATGGCCGAGCACATGCTGCCGGCCCAGGCGCCGCGCAGCGAGGGCGGCGTCTGGGTCTCGCGCGACGGGGCGCGCGCCGTGCTGCTGGCCACCACGCATGCCGACGGCGGCGATCTGGACGGCCAGGAGCAGGCCCTGGCCCTGGTGCGCGCGCGCTTCGCGCAGCAGGCGGATGCGCCCGCGCTCACGCTGCTGGTCTCGGGCGCCGGCAGCTTCGCGGTCGCGTCGCGCGCGCAGATCAAGACCGAGGTCGAGAAGCTCGCCATGGCCGGTGGCGTGATCGTCGTCGGTCTGCTGCTGCTGTCCTTCGGCGGTTCGCTGCGCACGCTGTTCACCGCGCTGCTGCCCGTCAGCACCGGCGTGCTGGCCGGCATCGCGGCCGTGAGCCTGGCGTTCGGCAACGTGCATGGCATCACGCTGGGCTTCGGCACCACGCTGATCGGCGAGGCCGTGGACTACGCGATCTACTACCTGATCCAGGCCCGCGGCGCCCCGCACACCGGCGCCGGCGCGCGGCGCTGGCTGCAGGTCGGCTGGCCCACGGTGCGGCTGGGTCTGTGGACCTCGCTGTGCGGCTTCGCGGCGCTGCTGTTCTCGGGCTTTCCGGGCCTGGCCCAGCTGGGCCTGTTCTCGGTCGCCGGCCTGGCCGGCGCGGCGCTGACCACGCGCCTCGTGCTGACCGCGGTGGCGCCGGACGGCGCGCCCGGCCTGGGCCTGCGCCGCCACCTGGGCCGCGGTGTCGCGGTGGCCATGCGCTGGCTGCAGCGGCTGCGCTGGCCGCTCGCCGCGCTGGCCGTCGCCGCCGCCGTCGCGCTGGCCTGGCTGCCTTCGCCCTGGCGCGGCGACCTCGCGGCGCTGAGCCCCGTGGGCGAAGACAAGCTGCAACTGGACGCATCGCTGCGCGGCGACCTCGGGGCGAGCGATCCCGGCGTGGTGGTGGCCGTGGCCGCTGCCGACGAGGCCGGCGTGCTGCAGGCGGCCGAGGCGGCCGGTGCGCGGCTGGACCGGCTCGTGGCCGCGGGCCAGCTGGCCGGCTATGCCTCGCCCGCGCGCATCCTGCCCAGCCCCGCCCTGCAGCAGGCCCGGCGCGATGCGCTGCCGGACACCGGCGAGCTGCGCCGACGCCTGGAACAGGCGACGCAGGACGGCCCGATCGCCTCGCCCCGTCTCGCCCCCTTCGTCGAGGAGGTGGAGCGCGCGCGCGGCCAGCCTTTGCTCACCCGCGCCGCGCTGGACGGCACGCCGCTGGCCGCGGCCTTCGACGCGCTCATGGTGCCGGGCGGCGGCGAGCGTCCCTGGCGTGGCATGCTCACGCTGAGTCAGGGCAGCCAGCCGCTGGACACCGCGGCGCTGCGTGCCGCCTTCGCCGACATGCCCCAGGTGCAGGTGGTGGACATCGCGGGCGAGTTGCGCGGCATGTACGCGCGCTACCTGCACGAGGCCGGCGTGCAGGCCGCGTTCGGCGCGCTCGCGCTGTGCCTGGTGCTGCTCGTGCACCTGCGCTCCTGGGCGCGGCTGTGGCGCATCGCCCAGGCGGTCGGCGCGGCGTCGCTGATCGTCATCGCCACGCTGGCACTGGCCGGCGTCGAGCTCGGCATCCTGCACCTGGTCGGCCTGCTGCTGACCGTGGCCATCGGCTCCAACTACGCGCTGTTCTTCGACCAGCTGCGCGCCGAGCAGGACGCGCACCGCGGTCCCGGCCCCATGCCGGTGGACGAGGACCTGCTGGCCTCGCTGGCACTGGCCAACGTGACGGCGGCGACCTCGTTCTTCCTGCTCGCGCTGTCCAGCATCCCCACGCTGTCGGCACTGGGCCAGGTCGTGGCGCCCGGCATCGTGCTGTGCCTGCTGCTGTCCGCGGCCTTCATTCCTACACGCGCTGCGGCGCGCGTCCAGTAAATTCCGGGCCGATGCACGCTGCCGCCGCCTCCTCCGCCCCCGCGCAGCGCTGGCGTGCGCCACTGCTGCTCAAGGCCAGCGCGGCCTGCCACCTGGGCGCGGCGGGCCTGGCGGCCGCCGCGCCGCCGCTGTGGCCTTGGGCGCTGGGCGCCGTGGTGCTGGACCACGCGCTGCTGACGGCCACCGGCCTGTGGCCACGCTCGACCTGGCTCGGCCCCAACCTGCTGCGCCTGCCCGCCCCGGCCATCGCGCGCGGCGCGATCGCCGTGACGCTGGACGACGGCCCCGACCCCACCGTCACGCCCCAGGTGCTGGACATCCTGGACGCGCACGGCGCACGCGCCACCTTCTTCTGCATCGCCGAGCAGGCCACGCGCTACGCGCCATTGGCGCGCGAGATCGTGCGGCGCGGCCACAGCGTGCAGAACCACAGCCTGCGCCACCGCCACGACTTCTCGGTGCAGGGGCCGCGTGCGCTGCGCCGCGAGATCGGCGAGGCGCAGGACCGCATCGCCCAGGCCACGGGCGAGCGGCCCAGCTGCTTTCGCGCACCGGCCGGCCTGCGCAACCTGTTCCTGGACCCGGTGCTGCACGCGCTGGGCCTGCGGCTCGTGAGCTGGACGCGGCGGGGCTTCGACACGCGCGAGGCCGATCCGCAGGCCGTGCTCGCGCGCCTGACCCGCGGCCTGGCCGCCGGCGACATCGTGCTGCTTCACGACCGCCATGGCGCGCCCATGGCCGATGGCCGCCCCGTGGTACTGCAGGCCCTGCCGCTGCTGCTCGCGCGGCTGCGCCATGCCGGCCTCACGCCCGTCACCGTCCCCGAGGCCTTGCACTCTTGAACCCGTCTCAAGCCTGGACTTCCCTGCGCGAGCGGGCCTGCGCGCCCTACCGGGCGGCCGGCCGCTTCGCCTGGCATTTCGCGCGCGGCAAGCTGTCCATGGACCCGGTGTTCCGCCACCTGATCGAAGCCGGCCACATCCGTCCCGGCGCCCATGTGCTGGACATCGGCTGCGGCCAGGGGCTCCTGGCCAGCCTGCTCACCAGCAGCGGCGCCCAGGCCCGCGCGGGCCGCTGGCCGGCCGCCTGGCCGCCGGCACCGGCGCCGGCCCAGGTGACCGGCATCGAGCTCATGCCGCGCGACGTGGAACGCGCCCGCGCCGCGCTCGCGCCGCTCGGCGCGCAGGCCCGCTTCGTCTGCGGCGACATGCGCGACACGGCATTCCCGCCGGCCGATGCCGTGGTGATCCTGGACGTGCTGCACTACATCACGATCGCCGAGCAGAACGCCGTGCTGGCCCGCGTGCGTGCCGCGCTGCCGCCCGGCGGCCTGTTGCTGCTGCGTGTGGGCGACGCGGCGGCGCGGCGCGGTTTCGCCATCAGCCAGTGGGTCGACGCCGTGGTCACGCGCGTGCGCGGCCACCGCGTGCTGCCGCAGTACGGGCGCACGCTGGCCGAGTGGTCGGCCGAGCTCACGCGGCTGGGCTTCGCCGTGAGCAGCCGGCCCATGAGTGCCGGCACGCCCTTCGCCAATGTCCTGCTGATCGCGAAAGTGAAGGAATGAACCCTCTTGCCATCTCTGCCTTCACGCTGACGACCGCGCTGGGCGCCGGCCGCGCTGCCACCCTGGCGGCCTTGCAGGCGCAGCGCTCCGGCCTGGCGCCGCTGCGCTTCATGGACCTACCCCTGTCCACCTGGGCCGGCGAGGTCGAGGGCGTGGACGGCGTGCGCCTGCCCGCGCCGCTGGCCACGCTGGACTGCCGCAACAACCGCCTGGCCTGGCTGGGCCTGTCGCAGGACGGCTTCGTCGATGCCGTCGCGCGAGCCCGCGAACGCTGGGGCGCGCGCCGCGTGGGCGTGTTCCTGGGTACCAGCACCTCGGGCCTGCTGCAGACCGAGCTGGCCTACCGCAACCGCCAGGAAGACGGCAGCCTGCCCGAGGCGTTCCGCTACGCGGAGACCCAGAACACCTACTCGCTGGCCCTGTTCACGGCCGAGGCGCTGCAGCTGGCGGGCCCGCGCTTCGTCGTCTCCACGGCCTGCTCGTCCAGCGCCAAGGTGTTCGGCAACGCGCAGCGCATGCTGCAGGCCGGCTGGATCGACGCGGCCGTGGTCGGCGGCGTGG
Organism: Pseudorhodoferax aquiterrae; assembly: GCF_014652235.1. Lineage (GTDB taxonomy): Bacteria > Pseudomonadota > Gammaproteobacteria > Burkholderiales > Burkholderiaceae_C > Pseudorhodoferax > Pseudorhodoferax aquiterrae. The sequence continues at coordinate 56,597 of NZ_BMYK01000031.1, read as the reverse complement.
ACAGCCTGTGCCTGACCACGCTGTACGGCTTCAACGCGCTGGAACTGCTCGCACCCGAGGCCTGCCGGCCCTGGGACGCGCAGCGCCGCGGCCTGTCCATCGGCGAGGCCGCGGCCTTCGCGCTGATCGAGCGCGATGCCGACGCGCCCGAGGGCTGGGTGCTGGGCGTGGGCGAGACCAACGACGGCCACCACATGAGCACGCCACACCCCGAGGGCGCCGGCGCGATCGCCGCCATGCGCGCCGCGCTGGACGCCGCCGCGCTCGCGCCGGCCGACATTGACTACATCAACCTGCACGGCACGGCCACGCCGACCAACGACGCCTCGGAGGACCGCGCCGTGCGCGCCGTGTTCGGCGCCGCGACGCCGCCGTGCAGCTCGACCAAGGGCGCGACCGGGCACACACTGGGCGCGGCCGGCGGCGTGGAGGCCGCGATCAGCCTGCTCGCCCTGCAGCACGGCTTCATGCCCGGTGGCCTGAACCGCCGGCAGCCCGACCCGGAACTGCACGTGCCCTACCTGGACCACAACCGCAATGCACCGCTGCGCCGCGTGCTGAGCAACTCCTTCGGCTTCGGCGGCACCAACGCCAGCCTGGTGCTTGGAAAGGACCGTGCATGAACCCGCTCTACGTCGAGGGCATCGGCCTGCTGGGCCCGGGCCTGCCGGACTGGGCCACGGCGCAAGCCGTGCTGCGCGGTGAGGCCGCCCATGCCTTTGCACCGACCCAACTGGTGCCGCCCGCGCGCCTGCCGCCGGCCGAACGCCGGCGCGCCGGGCCCGTGATGCGCCTGGCCATGGCCGTGGCCGATGCCGCCATCGCCCAGGCCGGCTCCGACCCGTCCACGCTTGCCACGGTGTTCACCTCCTCGGGCGGTGAAGGCGCGAACTGCCATTCGCTGTGCGAGGCGCTGGCCGTGCCCAACCCACTGATCTCGCCCACGCGCTTCACGAACTCGGTGCACAACGCCGCGGCCGGCTACTGGCACATCGCCGTGGCCAGCCGGGCCAGCTCCACCAGCCTGTGCGCCCACGACGGCAGCTTCGCCGCCGGCCTGCTCGAGGCCGCGGCCACGCAGCAGGCCGAGGCCCGGCCGCTGCTGCTGGTGGCCTACGACCTGCCCTATCCCGAGCCGCTGAACAGCAAGCGGCCGATTCCCGAGAACTTCGGTGTGGCGCTGCTGCTCGCACCCGAGCGCAGTGCCGCCAGCCTGGGCCAGCTGCGCGTGCGCCCGGTCGCGCCGGACGGCGGCCCGAGCGCGTGTGCCGACGCTTCGCTGGAAAGCCTGCGCTGCGCCATCCCCGCGGCTGCCGCGCTGCCGCTGCTCGAGGCGCTGGCCCGACAGTCCTCGGCCACGCTGCGTCTGCATTACCTGGACGATCTGGCCTTGCAGGTCGAGGTGGCGCCGTGTTAGATGCGGCCGGCATCGCGCGGCTGATCCCGCACAGCGGCCGCATGTGCCTGCTGGCGCGGCTGGAGCGCTGGGACGCGCACACCATCGTCTGCAGCGCCAGCAGCCACCGCGACGCCGACAACCCGCTGCGCACGGCCTCGGGCCTGCTCGCGCCCTGCGCGATCGAGTATGCGGCCCAGGCCATGGCCCTGCACGGCGCGCTGATCGGCCAGCAGGCCGACGACGCGGCAGACGCGGCCCGCCCGGGCTTCCTCGCCAGCGCGCGCGGCGTGCAGTTCCACCGGCTGCGGCTGGACGATCTGGCCGGCGCGCTGACCATCGAAGCGCAGCGCCAGGCCGGCGACGCGCAGCAGATCCTCTACCACTTCCGCGTGCAGCACGCGGGCCAGCCCGTGGCCGAAGGCCGGGCCGCCGTCGTGCTGAACACGCCGCTCGCTGCATGAACACTCCCACCCGAAAACGTGCCCTCGTGACCGGCGCCAGCGGCGGCCTCGGCCGCGCCATCGCGCTGCAGCTCGCGCGCGATGGCCACCACGTCATCGTCCACGCCAACCGGCGTCTGGCCGCGGCCCAGGCCCTGGCCGAGGAGATCGTTGCGGCCGGCGGCAGCGCCGAGGCCGTGGCCTTCGACGTGACGGACGCGCAGGCCAGCGCCGCGGCCTGCTCCCAGCTGCTCGCGGCCGGGCCGGTGCAGATCCTCGTCAACAACGCCGGCCTGCACGACGACGCGGCCTTCCCGGCGCTGCGGCCCACACAGTGGCAGCAGGTCATCGACGTCTCGCTGAACGGCTTCTTCCACGTCACGCAGCCGCTCACCATGCCCATGGTGCGCACGCGCTGGGGCCGCATCGTCAACATTTCGTCGATGTCGGCCGTGGCCGGCAACCGCGGCCAGGTCAACTACGCGGCGGCCAAGGGCGCGCTGAACAGCGCCACCAAGTCGCTGGCGCTGGAGCTGGCCAGCCGCGGCATCACGGTCAACGCGGTGGCGCCCGGCATCATCGACACGGGTATGGCGCAGGACTTCGACAAGGCCACCATCGAGCGCATCGTGCCCATGAAGCGGGCCGGCACGGGCGAGGAAGTCGCGGCGCTGGTCGGTTTCCTGGCCTCGGACGCGGCCGGCTACATCAGCGGCCAGGTCATTTCCATCAACGGAGGGATGGTCTGAACATGCACCACGACGTCGTGATCCTGGGCGGCGGGCTGGCCGGCCTGACACTGGCCCTGCAGCTGCGCCGCCGCATGCAGCACCTCAATGTGCTGGTGCTGGAGCGCCGCACCCACCCCTTGCCCGAGGCCGCGCACAAGGTCGGCGAATCCTCGGTCGAGATCCAGGCCCACTACCTGTCGCAGGTGCTGGGCCTGAAGGACTACCTCGCAGAGCGCCAGCTCAAGAAGTTCGGCTTTCGCTTCTTCTGGAGCGATGGCGCGCCCGACCTCACCGAAGTCACCGAGCTGGGCGCCAGCACCTTCCTGCCCACGCAGAGCTACCAGCTCGACCGCGGCATGCTGGAGAACGACCTCGCGCAGATGGTGCAGGCCGCCGGCGTGCAGCACCGCGACGGCGCACTGGTGCGCGACTTCACGCTGGGCCGCAAGGGCGAGCGGCATGCGGTGCGCTTCGACCATGGCGGCCAGGCGCACGAAGCCACGGCCGACTGGCTCGTGGACGCGAGCGGCCGCGCCGGCCTCCTCAAGCGTCGGCTCGATCTGGCCCAGACCAACGACCACGCGGCCCACGCCGTCTGGTTCCGCATCGACCGGCGCATCGACGTGGCCGCCTGGACGCAGGACGCCGAATGGCTGGCGCGCTGCAATCCGCCGAACCGCTGGCTCTCCACCAACCACCTGGTCGGCGCGGGTTACTGGGTCTGGCTGATCCCGCTGGCCTCGGGCTCGCATTCGGTGGGCATCGTGGCCGACCCGGCACTGCATCCGCTGGAGGGCATGAACAGCTTCGACAAGGCCATGGACTGGCTGCGCGTGCACCAGCCGCAGCTGCACGCCGACCTGGACACCAAGCGCGACGGCCTGCAGGACTTCGCGTTCTTCAAGCGCTTCTCCTACGGTTGCAAGAAGGTCTGGAGCGGCAGCGACCGCTGGGCGCTGACGGGCGAGGCCGGGCTGTTCCTGGACCCCTTCTACTCGCCGGGCGGCGACTTCATCGCCATCTCCAACAGCTTCGTGACCGAGCTCGTCGCGCAGGACCGCGCCAAAGCACCCGTGGGCATGCTGGCCCCCTTGTACGAGCGCATCTACTTCTCGCTGTACGAGGCCATGCTGCCGATCTACACGGGCCAGTACCCGCTGTTCGCCAGCGCCGAGGTGATGCCGCTCAAGGTGCTGTGGGACTACACCTTCTACTGGGGTGTGATGTGCCAGCTGTTCTTCCAGGGCAAGCTGGTGGAGGTGCAGACCATGGCGCGGTTGCAGGACGACCTGGCCTGGTCGCACCGCCTGAACGTGGCCGTGCAGCACTTCCTGCGGGCCTGGGGTGCCGTGGACGGCGGTGCACGGCCGCGCCGCATGCTGGACCAGGCCAAGCTCGCATGGTTCGCCGAAATGAACCGTGGCCTCGCCGACCGGCTGGACCAGGCCGCCTTCGATGCGCGGCTGCAGGCCAACCTGCAGCTGCTGCACCAGCTCGCCGAGCAGCTCATAGACCGCGCGCTGCGCCAGCACCCAGGCCTGCCGGCCGAGCCCCTGCGCGCCGTGATGGCGCAGCGGCCGGCCGCGCCTGCGGCGCAGAACCTCCTGTTTCCGAACCTCAGTCCCGCGTGAACAGCAGCACCGCATTGGTGCCGCCGAACGCGAAGGAGTTGCTGATCGCGGCCGCCAGCTGCGGCGCTGCCGCGCCCTCGGCAGGCACCAGCGGCACGCGGCATTCCGGATCCGGCGCGCTGCAATGGGCGTTGGGCGGCAGCCGGCGCTGCGCCAGCGCCTGCACCGTGACCACGGCCTCCAGCGCGCCGGCCGCGCCCAGCAGGTGGCCGTGCAAGGCCTTGGTGGAACTGACGGCCAGACCGGGGAGTGCATCGCCGAACACCTGGGCCAGCGCCTCGCATTCGACGAGATCGCCGGCCTTGGTGGCCGTGCCATGCGCGTTGCAGTAGCCCACGTCGCGCGGTGCCAGGTCGGCGCGGCGCAGTGCGGCATTCAAGGCGCGGGCCTGGCCGGCCGCGTCGGGTTTGGTGAGGTGAGCCGCGTCGCTGCTGATGCCCCAGCCGGCCAGCCGGGCGTGGATGCGCGCGCCGCGCGCGCGGGCACGTTCGGCCGACTCGAGCACCACGAAGGCCGCGCCCTCGCCCAGCGCGAAGCCGCTGCGGTCGGCCGCGAAGGGCCGCACGCTGGTGGCCGCCATGCCCTCGTCGAAGGCGGCCAGCGTGTGCATGGCCTGCCAGGCCAGCACCACGCCAGGCACGATCAGGGCCTCGCTGCCACCGGCGATCGCCACGTCGAGATCGCCGCGCTGCACGGCGGCGGCGGCCTCGGCGATGGCCACGGCGGACGAGGCGCAGGCCACGGAATAGGTCAGCACCGGCCCCAACACCTTGTGGCGCATCGCCACATGGGCGGCCGGCGCGTTGGGCATGAAGGCCGGGATGGTCAGCGGCGGCACGCGGCCTCCGCCGCGGTAGGCGGCCTCCAGCGCGGCGGCGCCGCCCATGCCGCAACCGGCATAGACGCCCAGGCGTTCCGGGGCCACATCGCCCGGCACGCCGGCGTCGCGCAGCGCCAGGTCGGCGGCGGCCACGGCCAGCTGGCTCACGCGGTCCACGCCGGTCAGCTGCATCTTGGTGAACCACTGCAGCGGGTCGAAGGCGACGGTGGCGGCACAGGCCGGCTTGGGCAGTTCGGGGAACACGGGCGCGATGGCCGAGCGGCCCTGCAGCAGGGCTTCGAACATGGCGGCGGCGTCCGAGCCATGGGGCGAGACCACGCCCAGGCCGGTGACGGCGACCGCCTGCATGCTCACGCGGCGGCCTGCTTGGCGGCGACGAGCTGGTCGACCAGGGCCGCGAATTCGGCCAGGGTGTCGATGCTGGTGTTGTCGTCCGGCACGGAGATGTGGAACTGGTCCTCCACCGCGAACACGAACTCGACCAGGGCCAGCGAATCGAAGCCCGACTCGCGCATCGAGGTTTCGGGCGTCAGGGTGGCGGCGTCGATGCCGAACTTGCTGTGGATCAGCTCCTGGAGAGCGGGCAGGGAACTCATGGTGGACGGTGTTCTACGGGCGGGGCGCATGATAGCCCGGCCTCGGGCGCCAGCGCAGCGAGGCCAGCGCGACCGCCAGCCCCAGGGCTGCGCCGCCCAGCACGTCCAGCGCCACGTGCTGGCGCACGGCCATGGTCGACCAGGCGATGAGCAGCGCCCAGACCCCGTTGGCCAGTCGCAGCGCAAGCGGCGCACCGGTCTCGCGCAGCACGGCGTGCAGCCGGATGCCCGTGAACACGGCCGAGGCCACGTGCATGGACGGGCTGGCGTTGCCGGCGGCGTCCACGCCTTCGAGCAGCGCAAAGCCCGGGTGGCCGCTGCGATCCAGCGTCAGCGGCGGCACCGCGGTCGGCCAGAAGTAGAAGATGAGCAGGCCGCCGCCCATGAGCACCACGGTCCACAGCCCGTAGACCAGCAGCTGCGCGAAGCCGCGCTGCAGCCCGGGCGCGATGCCGATGTAGAACCACAGCGACAGGTAGGGCCACAGCATGAGGGGCTGGAACGGCACCAGCGCGTCGACCCAGGTCAGCGGCATCACGGTGACCGGGTGCACCGGATTGCGCAGCAGCGCGAAATAGCCCACGAAAAAGGCCGTGGTCCACAGCGCGGTGCCGAGCAGCTTGAGCCAGAACAGCTCGCGCGCGCGGGACCAGAGCTCGGCCCGCCAGCCGGGGCGCGTGGGGCCGTGCATCAGGCTTGGAACGGCGGGCGCCGCGTGGCACGGCGCCAGGCCAGGAGCGGCAGGCGCAGCACGAACTCGAGCATGAGCCGAAAGTGCATCCAGCTCAGCAAGGCGTTGTCGCGGCCGTAGCGGAAGTGCGAGACGCCGCCCTCCTCGGCCGTCAGGTACTTGACGGGCGCGTCCAGGTTGACGGGCTTGACGCCACGCCAGGCCAGGCGCACGACGGCCTCGGTGTCGAAGTCGAAACGGCGCATCCAGGGCTGGCGCCGCATCAGGGCCACGAGCTCGGCGATCGGGTAGACGCGAAAGCCGTACAGCGAGTCGGCGATGCCGGCGCCCAGCGTCTCCAGGTTGGTCCACCAGTTCGACACGCGCCGGCCGCGCACGCGCAGCAGCGGTGCCGAGGCGTCGAACACGGGCCGGCCCAGCACCATGGTCTCGGGCCGCGCGAGCGAGGCCTGCATGAAGGCCGGGATCAGCGCGGCCGGGTGCTGGCCGTCCGAATCCATGGTCAGCGCATGCGTGAAGCCGGCCGCCTGCGCGCGCTCCAGCCCGTGCAGCAGCGCCGCGCCCTTGCCCACGTTGGCCGGCAGCGCGATGACCACGAGGCCCGGGTCCTGCGCGGCCATGGCCTGCAGGCCGGCCGGCGTGCCGTCCGTGCTGCCGTCGGTCACGACCCAGACCGGGTTCCACTGCGCGCGCGCGGCGGCCACGGTCTCGTAGACCTTGGGGCCGGTGTTGTAGCTGGGGATCAGCAGCACATGGGTGCGCGATGGCGTTGTCATGGGCGCAGTTCTTCGGCGAAGTAGTGTTCCAGCCGCTGGAGCAGCCCGGCATGGTCGGCCTCGGGTGCGAAGCGCTCGCCGAGCCGCACCCTGAAGCCCATCGGGAACTGCGGCGCACGCCAGATCGGCCAGCCCTTGCGCAGGTAGTCGGTATCGGTCTCGATGAACACGGTCTGGATCGGCACCTGCGCCATGTGCGCCATCAGCGTGATGCCGGGGCGGAACGGGTTGATCGGCGGGGCCACCGTGCGCGTGCCCTCGGGGAACAGCACGAGCTGGCCGCCGGCACGCAGGTTCTCCACCGCGCTGCGGATCATGCCGCGCGGCGGATCGTTGCGGATGTAGCGCGCCATGCGGGCGCCGGCGCCGAGGAAGGGGTTGCGCATGAGACTGGCGCGCATGATGCAGATGCCGCGTGGCACGCGTGCGACGATCAGCAGCGCGTCCAGCATGCAGGGGTGGTTGGCCGCGATGATCAGACCCTCGTCGCGCGACAGCGCGTCCAGCGCCCGGTAGTCGATGCGCATGAGGCCCAGCCACTGCGCGCAGGTCCAGAAGCCGCGGTAGACCGAGGAGATCGCCGCGCGGCCGACCACCGTGCCCTGCGCGCGCGGCAGCAGCGGATAGAGCAGCATGCACACCAGGTTCCATGTCAGCGACATGGCGCCCAGGTGCGCGAGCAGCAGGTAGAACAGCGTGCATTGCCAGAGCCGGCGCAGCATGCTCATGCCGCCCCGCCCGCCTGCGGCCACAGCGACGCCCGGAGAATTCTCGACACTGGCCAGCTCAGCCCCTTCCCGCCACCCACGCGGATGGGGCGGCCAGGATCCACCGCACGCCGGGCATGGCGTCGGTGCGTCGTTTGTTGGGATGGGTCAATGCGAGTCTCCGGAGGGACGGTGGGCTCCCGGCCCGAAGCGCGTGATTCTCCACGGTTTTTCGCGGTGCCTTCGGGGGCCCGGCGCGGCCGGTCTGCTACCAAACGTCACCCCCTGCGCTGCCGCTCCTGGGAATAATGGCGCGATGCATCACACAGGACAGGCGCCTTCCGCGTTGGCGCCGCACGCACCCTTGCGTGCGTATTACGCAGACGAGTCCGAACGCGACCGCTATCTGCGCCGCATCTTCGACGCCACCGCGTCCGACTACGACCGCATCGAACGCCTGCTGGCACTGGGCACCGGCCCCTGGTACCGGCGCACGGCCTTGCAGCGTGCCGGCCTGGGCAGCGGCGCGCAGGTGCTGGACGTGGGCATCGGTACCGGCCTGGTCGCGCGCGAGGCGCTGCGCTTGATCGGCCTGGAGGGCCGCCTGGTCGGCGTGGACCCCAGCCCCGGCATGATGGGCGAGGTGCGCCTGCCCCAGGTGGAACTGCTGCAGGGCCGCGCCGAGGCCCTGCCCCGGCCCGATGCCAGCCACGACTTCCTGAGCATGGGCTATGCGCTGCGCCACATCGCCGACGTGCACGCGGCCTTCGCCGAGTTCCACCGCGTGCTGCGCCCGGGCGGGCGGCTGCTGGTGCTGGAGATCACACGGCCCGAACACCGCGTGGGCCGTGCGCTGCTGCGGGCCTACATGCGCGCCTTCGTGCCGCTGGTCGCGCGCGTTGTCGGTCGCCGGCGCGACACCGCCGAACTGTGGCGCTACTACTGGGACACCATCGATGCCTGCATCCCGCCGGCCTCGGTACTGGCCGCGCTGCGCGAGGCCGGCTTCGAGCAGGTGCAGCGGCACACGGAGCTCGGGGTGTTCTCCGAGTACACGGCGCGCAAGCCGGGCTGAAGCGGCGCCAATGACAAAGGGCGTCCAGCAGCTCTGCCGGACGCCCTTGGCCGTCTTGGATGGTCGGAGCGAAAGGATTCGAACCTTCGACCCTCTGGTCCCAAACCAGATGCGCTACCAGACTGCGCTACGCTCCGAAGGGCGGCATTCTAACCTCGGCACCGGGCCGTTTTTGCCGCAGGAGACAAACAACATGAGCATCCGCATCGTTCGCCTCGGTTCGCCACGCGCGGCCGACGAAGGCCTGCGCATCGGCACGGTCCGCCGTCCGCCGCGCGGCGTGCCCAAGGCCGAGTTCGCCACACAGAACTGGTACGACTGCTGGTACCCCAACCTCGCGCCCAGCGCCGAGACCATGGCCCTGGGCCAGGCGGCCCAGGCATCCGGCGACGCCAAGGCCTGGGCCGGCTTTCGCAAGCAGTACCTGCGCGAGATGAACACCCCCGAGGCCAGCCGCAACCTGGACCTGCTGGCCGCGCTGTCGCATGGCGCCAACCTGTCGGTGGGCTGCTACTGCGAACACGAGGAACGCTGCCACCGCTCGCTGCTGCGCGAACTGCTCGCCGCGCGCGGCGCCGCCATCGCTTGAAAACATCACGCCATGATAGAGTTGCGGGTTTTCCGGATGCGCCGCCCGCGTCGCCATCGCGTTTGAATTCCTCCCCGCTCCTCGCGCGCCTGAAAGCGCTGGCCCACGGCTTGTGGACCACCGGCCTGGTGGCTGGCGGCCGCGTGAGTTCGCGCGAGATCGGCCGCGCCGCGCTCGGCAGCGCCGTAGGGATCCTCGTCGCCTCGCTGGTCGCGCATGCGCTGGCGCCGGGCCTGCCCGCGCTGGGGCTGATCGCGCCCATGGGCGCCACGGCCGTGCTGGTGTTCGCGGTGCCGGCCAGCCCGCTGGCCCAGCCCTGGTCGGCCGTGGCGGGCAACACCGTGTCGGCCCTGGTCGGCGCACTGTGCGCGCGCTACGCCGGCGACCTGGGCCTGGCCGCGCCGCTGGCCGTGGGCCTGGCCATCGCCGCCATGTTCGCCTTGCGCTGCCTGCATCCGCCCGGTGGTGCCACGGCCTTGCTCGCGGCGCTGTCGGGCGTGGAACCCGGCTTCGCGCTGTCGCCCGTGCTCATGGACACGCTGGTCATCGTGCTGGTCGGCGTGGCCTACAACCGGCTGACGGGGCGGGCCTACCCGCACACCGTGCCCCCGCGTCCGGCGGCCGCCACGGCTGCGCCGGCCCGCTTCTCGGCGGCCGATCTGGACGCCGCGCTGGCCCACTACGACCAGGTGCTGGACATCAGCCGGCAGGACCTGGAGCAACTGCTGCAGTTCGCCGAGGCCGCGGCTTACGAGCGCAAGTTCGGCGAGCTGCGCTGCCGCGACGTGATGTCCACGCCGCCGCTGACCGTGCCCTTCGGCTGCACGCTGGACGAGGCCTGGCGCCTCATGCGCGAACGCCGCATCAAGGCCTTGCCCGTGGTCGACCGGGCCCAGCGCATCGTCGGCATCGTGACCGTGGCCGACTTCATGAAGCATGCGGACTTCACGTCCATCGAGGGCCTGGGCGCGCGGCTGCGCAGCCTGATCCGCGCCAGCGGCCTCACGCACGACGACAAGCCGCACGTGGTGGGCCAGATCATGACGCGCCAGGTGCGCATCGCCAGCGCCGACCGCTACATCAGCGAGCTGCTGCCGCTGTTCTCCGAGGCCGGCCACCACCACATTCCGGTGCTGGACGAAGAGCGGCGCGTGGTAGGCGTGATCACGCAGTCGGACCTGATCCGCGCGCTGCACCGCACCGTGCGGGTCGGCTGAGCCGCTGTGCGCGGCTATGCTTCGCGCATGCAATTGAAGATCCTCGTCGGCACCGTGACCGGCAACGCCTTGTCCGTGGCCCAGGCCATCGAACTGTCCTGTACCGACCTGGTGGCCGACATCGCCGTGCTGCCCATGGACGGGCTGGACATCGGCGTGTTCGACGAGGACGCGCTGTTCCTGGTCTGCACCTCCACCACCGGCGCGGGCGACCTGCCCGACAACGCCCAGGCGCTGTACGCCTCGCTGCTGAACGAGCCGCGCTACCTGGGTTCGGTGCGCTACGGCCTCATCGCGCTCGGCGACGCGGGCGCCCATGCCGCCACCTTCGTCGAAGGCGGGCTGAAGTTCGATGCCGCGCTGCAGGACCTGGGTGCCAAGCGCATCGGCGAGGTCTTCACGCACGACGCCAGTGGCGCCGAGGATGCCGAGACCGCCGGCGTCCAGTGGTGCCGCGCCTGGCTGGCGCAAGCTCTGTCCTGAGACGCCCAACCATGACCCTCTCCACCTACCTGCTCTACCTGGCCGCCGTGCTGCTGCTGGTCGTGACGCCTGGTCCCACCATGCTCATGTGCATGACGCGCGCGCTGCACCACGGTCCGCGTGCAGCGATGACCAGCGTGGCCGGGTCGGTGACGGCCGTGCTGTGCGTGATGCTGCTGTCGGCCATGGGCCTGGGCGCGCTGCTGGCCTCCTCGGAGACGGCCTTCACGGTCGCCAAGACGTTGGGCGCGGCCTACCTGGTCTGGCTGGGCATCAAGACGCTGCGCAGTCCGGCGCCCGCACTGCAGGTCGACGCCGCCGCACTCCCGTCGCGCCGCTCGTTCTATCTGCAGGGCTTTCTGGTCGGCGCCAGCAATCCCAAGGCCGTGCTGTTCTTCGCAGCCTTCTTCCCGCAGTTCCTGGACCCGGCCGCGCCCATGCTGCCGCAGTTCGCGCTGCTGGCACTGAGCTTCATGGCGCTGGAGTTCGGCGTGTTGACGGCCTGCGCGCTCGGCGTGGCCCGGCTCGCGCCCTGGCTGGTGCGCAGCGGCCCGGCGCGCTGGATCAACCGCGTCTGCGGCAGCCTGTTCGCGCTGATGGGTGGTCTGCTGCTGTTCGCGCGGCGCGGCGCCTGAAGTCACTGGGGCACCCTTCGGCCTACGGCCTGTCCCGCCAGGCGGGAGCGAGCTTGCTTGGGGCGGCCCGGCGCGGCGCTCAATCCAGCGCGTGCATGCGCCCCTGCGCATCGCGCCGCCAGCGCGCGAACGGCGGCAGCGCGGCCAGCAGCCGGCGGCCGAAGGCGGTGGACACGAGGCGCCGGTCGTAGCAGTGGATGCTGCACTGATCGTCCTCGGTGCGGATGGCACGGCCGGCCCATTGCGCCAGCCGCATCGCCGTGGCCGGCAACACGAGTTCGACGAAGGCGTCGCGGCCGTTGGCGCGCAGCCAGGCCGCGCGCGTCTCGCCGACCGGATCGTCGGGCGAGGCGAACGGCAGCTTGGTGATGAACAGCTGCTCGCACTGCGCGCCGGGCAGGTCCATGCCCTCGCCGAAGGACTGCAGGCCGAACACGATGGACGGCCCGCCCGCCGCCACGGCCGCGCGGTGGCGCTCCAGCAGCACGGTGCGCGGCAGCTCGCCCTGCACCAGCACCAGCGCGCGCAGCGCCGGCGCCAGCGCGGCCACGGCCTGGCGCATCTGCTCGCGCGAGGTGAACAGCACCAGCGCGCCACGCCGCACCTCGGCCAGGTCGGCCTGCAGCAGACCCACCATCTCGGGCGTGAAGCGGGCCGCGTCCTTGGGGTCGGCGCGCGTCTCCGCCACGATGAAGCGGCCCTGGCGCGGGTAGTCGAAGGGGCTGGGGACGGCCAGCGTGGCCACGGCCTCGTCGCCGGCCAGGCCGGCCTCGCGCAGGAAGAAGTCGAAGGCATCGCCCGCGCGCAGCGTGGCCGAACTCAGGACCACGGCGCGCGCGCCGCTCCACAGCTGGGCGCGCAGGCTGCCGCCCGGCAGCACGTGGCTGGCATGGGCGCGCACGCGCGGGCCGCGCACGCCGCCGCCGTGCAGGCTGAACCACTTGGCGACCGGAGCGGCGGTATCCACCGGCTCCTGCAGCAGCAGCTGGGCTGTGGCATGCACCTGCTCCAGCCGCGGCGTGAGCATGCCCAACTGGGCGTAGAGCACGGACAGGCGGCGCGCCTCGTCGGGCAGGTCGCGGATCTGCGCGCGCAAGGCCTTGGCCACGCCCGACAGCGCCGCCATAAAGCTGTCGGCCATGGCGCTGACCAGTTCCAGGGGCTCGACCAGCACCTGCGGCAGCTGGCTGTCAGGCACGCGCACGCGGCTGCCGTCCGGGCCCTCGCGGGCCTGCGCGAACTCGGCCGCGTAGACGTCCAGCACCAGGCGCTGCAGGTCGTGCAGGCTCTGCTGCAGCTGGGCGGCCTGGCGCGGCGCGTCGGCCGCCTCGGGCACCAGCATCAGGCCGCCGATGCGCTTGCAGCGCGCGCCCAGGGTCTCGATCCAGGCCGTGGCCGCCAGATCCATGCTGCAGGCGAAACGCTCCAGCGCCACCGCGGGCAGATGGTGGGCTTCGTCGAGCACGAGCAGGCTGTTGTCCAGTGCCGGCAGATTGCGCCCGCCCAGCGAGGCCAGCAGCAGGTCGTGGTTGACGACGATGACCTGGGCGCCGACCAGCTCGCGGCGCTTTTCGAAGTAGGTGCAGCCGTTGAAGGCCGGGCAGTGCTTGCCGGTGCAGGAACTGGCCTCGGCCGCCACCGGCCACCAGGCCTCGGGCGCGGGCGGCTGGGCCAGGTTGTCGCGGTCGCCGTCCCAGTCGCGGCCCAGGCTCTTGGACAGTGCGCCGTAGAACTGCAGGCGCGCCTGCCGCTCGGCATCCGAGCCGGGCGGCAGGCCGTTGCCGTCGTCGCCCCCCTCGTCGGCGAACAGGTCGTCCTCGCCACCGCCCTCCTCGCCCGCCAGGCGCGCGAGCTTGAGCTTGCAGACATAGCGGCCGCGGCCCTTGGCCAGCGCGAAGCGGAAGGGCTCGTCCATGGCCGCCGCCAATGCCGGCAGGTCCTTGAGCACCAGCTGTTCCTGCAGCGCCACGGTGGCCGTGGAAATCAGCACGCGGGTCTTGCGCGCCAGCGCCAGCGCGATGGCGGGCGCTGCGTAGGCCAGCGACTTGCCCACGCCCGTGCCGGCCTCGACCACGGCGATGGCGCGTTCAGGCTCCTCGCCCTCCTCGACCTGGCCCAGTTCGCCGGCCGCGAAGGTGCGGGCCACGCATTCGGCCATCTGGCGCTGGCCGGCACGCGCGCGCAGGCCGGTGGCCCGCGCGAGCACGCGGTCGAACGCCGCCAACGCGTCCTGCGCCAACCTGGCGGGTGCGGGAATGGGAGGATCTGTCAGGGGAGGCACGGACGGGGACTGCACAAGCGCTGCGCCGCCGCCAGGGGCTGCGGCCACAGGCGCGGGTCGCAAGTGTAGGGGGTACCCGACCCACGGTCGGTACGGACCTCGGCGCCGAGCCGCCGCACGCACCGCATCCCGTCCGCAAGTCCGCTTTTCGCAAGCCGGAATTTCAGCTGTTTTGCGGATAAAGTGCGCCGCAAGTTTTGCACCGGGTCAACCCGTTCGCAGCCGGTGCCCTGCTGAGAACGTGTGAACGAACCGCTCACACCCACGCGAGGCCCCCGATGAGCAGCCGTTTCCATCATGATCGTTGCGCCCGGGGCCTCGCCCTTCGGGCCGGGGCGCGCCAGGCCGCATGCGGGCGTTGCGGTCCTTGCCCGGGCACGAGCCCGGGCGGCGGCCCGCGCCTTCGCCTGCGGCCCGCCGCACCCCGTCGTGGGCGCGATCGGTTCATTCACACGTTCTGAGAGGAACCCGACGGTGGTAGACAGGCTGGTCCGGATGCCCACGCGTCCGCTGTGGCAGACCGCGGTGTGGACCGCCGTGGGCGCGCTGCTGATCGGCCTGGCCCTGTTCGCGGCGACCTGGGCCAGCCTGGACGCGGCCCGGCGCAGCGACCTGGCCCGTGCAAGGGATGCCGCCGACAACGTGGCCCATGCGCTCGGCATCGAGATCGCTTCCGAATTGCGCCTGGTGGAGAACGCGCTGACCAGCGTCGCCCTGGACTACCGGCACCAGACCGACACCCGTCCTGCGGCCGAGCGTCTGCGTGCCGCCGTCGCGGAGCAGCACGCGCTGGTGCCGTTCGCGAGCGCCCTGCGCGCCACGGATGCGGCAGGTGCCGTGGTGGTCGGCCTGCCGCAGGGCAGCGCGCCGGTCTTCGTGGGCGACCGCGACTACTTCGTGCAGGCGCGTGCTGCACCGGGCGCCATCGTCTCCGAGCCGGTGTTCAGCCGGCTCACGCAGGAATGGGGCATCGTCGTGGCATTGCGGCTGCAGTCCCGGTCCGGGGAGTTCGGTGGTGTGGTCTACGCGGTCCTGCTGGCCAGCCATTTCCAGCGCCTGTTCGCCCAGATGTCGGTCGGCGAAAGCGGCGCCATCTCGCTGCGCACGGACACGCTGGCTCTGGCAGCGCGCTACTCGGCCGCCGAGCCGCACTCCACACGCGGCCTGGGCGGGCGTGAGGTGTCAGCGGAACTGCAGCGTGCCTTCGCCCAGCGCCGCGAGGCCGGCTGGTACATCACGCCCACCGCGCTCGACCAGGTCGAGCGCATCACGGTCTACCGCCGGGTCGCGGGCTACCCCCTGACCGTGCTGGTCGGCCTGGGGACGGAGAACTACCTCGCGCCATGGGCCAGCAGCGCGCGGCGGCACTGGAGCATCGCCGGTGCCACCTTCGGCCTGGTGGTCGCGGTGTTCGGCTTCATGCTGCTGCAGCACCGCCGCCAAGCGGCGATCACCACCTACGCCTCGCGTCTGGCGCGCCAGCAGAGCCTGATCCTGGACAACGACATGATCGGCATGGTGCGCGCCCAGGACCGCCGGATCCTGTGGGCCAACCGCGCGGTGGAGCGCCTGCTCGGCCATGCGCCCGCCGGCCTGACCGGCCAGTCCACGCGCATCCTGTACCCCAGCGACGCCGCCTTCGAGGAGACCTGGCGCGCGGCCGAGCCCGCGCTGCGGCGCGACGGACGCTTTCGCACCCAGCTCAAGCTCGCGACCCGCACCGGCGGCGCACTGTGGGTCGATCTGAGCGGCGCGGCCCTCAACGACACCGAATCGATCTGGATGATCGTGGACATCGACGCGCTCAAGCACAGCGAGGAGCAGGCCCAGCACCTGGCCCTGCACGATGCACTGACCGGCCTGGCCAACCGGCGTCTGTTCGAGGACCACTTGCGGCGCAGCGCGGCCCAGGCCCGCCGGTCGGGCCAGGCCTTCGCGGTCTGCTACATGGACCTGGACGGCTTCAAGCCCGTCAACGACAGGCACGGCCACGAGGCCGGCGACGCGGTCTTGCGCGCGGTGGGCCTGCGCCTGCACAACGAACTGCGCGCCAACGACACCGTGGCCCGCCTGGGCGGTGACGAATTCGCCTGGATCCTCTCGGGCGTCACCGACGCGCAGGACGTGCGTCCGGTGCTGCAGCGTTGCATGGAAGCCGTGGAACGGCCCATCGCGCTCGAGGACGGGACACCGGTCACGGTGGGCTGCAGCATCGGCGTGGCGCTGAGCGCCGTGCTCGGCACGGACGAACAGGAACTCCTGGCCGCGGCCGACGCCGCCATGTACGAAGCCAAGGAGGCCGGGCGTCGGCGCTGTGCCTTCGCCGCCACGGGCATGGGACCGGAACGGCCCTGATGCGTCTTGTTCGCCGGCGCTGCACCAGCGCTGAAGCATCAGAGCTGCTCCTCCCCGACGAACAGCGAACTGAACCAGTTCCAGAGCTCGGCGATCCAGTTGGTCCCCGGGTTGTCGTGGTGCACGGTGAAGCCGCCGTCCTCGCGCGGCTCCAGCCACTCCACGCGGCCGCTGTCGGACAGCCGCAGCCGGTAGGCCGACTGGAAGCCGCGCGCCGGGATCAGCCGGCGGAATTCGCGCACGACCTCCGCGCTCTCGACCACCAAACCGATCTCGGTGTTGATGCGGGCCGAACGGCTGTCCAGGTTCATCGATCCGACGAAGATGCGGTCGTCGTCCACCACCGAGATCTTGGCGTGCAGCCGCGAGATCGAGGTGCCGAAGGCACCCAGGTGCGTGGTGTTGCCGCGGTGCGGCGCCACCTCGTAGAGCTCGAAGCCGAGCTTGAGCAGGTCGTCTCGGTAGCGCGCATAGCCCAGGTAGACCAGCGGCTCGTCGGTGGAACTCAGCGAGTTGGTGTAGATCGTCACGCGGATGCCGTTGCCCACCGCGCGGCCCAGGCGCTGCATGCCCAGCCGCCCGGGAATGAAGTACGGGGAGATGATGAGCAGCTGCGAGCGCGCCGAGTCCATGAGGTCCAGCACATGCTGCGTCACGCTGCCCGCGAGCCGCGCGTCGGCGTCGAGGCGCGTGATCTTGTCGGGGTCGTCGACGAGCACGCTGGCCTTGGCGAACATCAGGTCCAGCCGGCCCTCGGCGAGTTGCCGGTGCACGGGTGTCTTGCCCAGCACGTCGTGCGGACGCACTTCGAGCGGCGGCGCCTCGGGCCCGACGATGGCGTCGAAGCGCCGGCGCGCCTCCTCGGGCGCCAGCAGCGGTGGCACCACCTGCTCGATCGGCCAGACATGGGCGCTGTTCCAGTACAGGTCGAACGCGGCGGACTGTTCGCGCACCACGGGTCCGGTGGCCAGCACGTCGGCGTCGATGAAGTTCGCCGTCTCGCTCTGCATGAAGTACTCGTCGCCGATATTGCGCCCGCCCGCGACCGACATGCTGTTGTCGGCGATGAACAGCTTGTTGTGCATGCGGTGGTTGATGCGCGAGAAGACCGATGCGGAGCCGATGAAGCGGCCCACGAAGCTGCCCTTGCGCTCTGGCAGCGGGTTGAACAGACGGACCTCGACGTTGGGGTGGGCGGCCAGCGTGCCGAACAGTTCGTCCTGCCCCGCCGTGTAGAAGTCGTCCACGAGCAGGCGCACGCGCACGCCGCGCGCCGCCGCATCGCGCAGCGCGCGGAGCAACCGGAAGCCCACGCTGTCGCTCTGCAACTGGTAGTACTGCAGGTCCAGCGACTTCTCGGCGCTGGCCGCCAGCGCCAGCCGCGCATCGAGCGAGAACGGGCCTTCCGGCAGCATGCGCAGGCCGGACTTGCCCATGGCCTGCGCCGGTGTGCTGGCCGCCGCCACCCGCGCCAGCTGCGTGGCGCCCACCTCGGTCAGCGCGTGCGTCGGCGGCGGTGCCTGGCGCGCCGGCAGCACCGCACAGCCTGTGAGCCAGGCCACGCACCAGGCGAGCAGGCAGGCCAGCAGCAGCGATCTTGGGGTGGTCATGGTTCGGCTGCGCAGAAGGGGGCGGTGAGCATCCTAGCTTGACCGCGGTCAAGCGAACAAGCGCGCTACAACAGCCCGCGCAGCTCCCGCGCCGCCTCCAGCATGGCCGGCAGCAGTTCGCGCTCCATGGCCTCGCGCCCGGTGCGCGCGGGCGAGGCCACCACGTTGAGCGCGGCCACGGTGCGGCCCTGCATGTTGCGCAGCGGCACGGCCAGCGCGTGCACGGCAAGTTCGTGCTCCTCGATGGCCACGCAGTAGTCCTGGCGGCGCACCTCGTCGATGAGTTCGCGAAAGCGCCTGGCCTCGGTCACCGTGTGCACGGTCAGCCGGGCCAGCGCCCTGCCCTTCATCCAGGCGCTGAAGGCCGCGCGCGTCTCGGCCGCCAGCAGCACGCGGCCCGTGGAGGTGGCGTGCAGCGGCAGCCGCGCGCCCAGGTGCAGGCCATAGGCCAGCATGCGCAAGGTGCCGCTGCGCGCCACGATGACGACCTCGTCGCCGTCGCGCACCACCGCGGAGAAGGATTCGCCGGTCTGCGCCGCGAGCCGGTTCAGCGTGGGCTGGATCGCGCGCGGCAGCCGTGCCGAAGCCAGGTAGCTGCCCGAAAAGCGCAGCACCTTGGGCGCCAGCCAAAAGTAGCTGCCGTCCGTTTCCAGATAGCCCAGGTGGGCCAGCGTGAGCAGATGGCGCCTGGCCGCGGCGCGCGTGAGGCCGGCACGCTGCGCGGCCAGCGTGGCGTTCAGACGCTGGCGCTCGGTGTCGAAGCTCTCCAGCACGGCCATGCCCTTGGCCATGCCTTCGATGAGGTCTGCTTTGGCGATGCTCATGGAGGAGGCGGAAAGTTCCGCAGTACTGCGCGATGATCGCGCAGCCAGGCCGATGATCGCACAACGCCGTGGTGCCGCCGCCCCGTGCCGGGGCCGGCCGCCCTACGCTCGTGGCATTCCCATTCGCTCCAGCGGAGACATTCCATGCGCACCCAAGTCGCCATCATCGGCGCCGGCCCTTCCGGCCTGCTTCTCGGCCAGCTGCTGCACAAGGCCGGCATCGCCAACGTGATCCTCGAACGCCAGAGCGGCGACTACGTGCTGGGACGCATCCGCGCCGGCGTGCTCGAGCAGATCACCATGGACCTGCTGACGGCGGCCGGTGTGGACCAGCGCGCACGCGCCGAAGGTCTGCCGCACGACGGCATCGAGCTGCTGTTCAAGGGCCAGCGCCACCGCATCGACCTGCTGGGCCTGTCGGGCGGCAAGCGCGTGACGGTCTACGGCCAGACCGAGGTCACGCGCGACCTCATGGAGGCGCGCGCCGCGGCCGGCCTGCAAACCGTCTACGAGGCCAAGGACGTGGCGCTGCACGACTTCGACGGCGCGAGCCCCAGCGTGAGCTGGACGCAGAACGGCGAGCGCCGGACGCTGCAGTGCGACTTCATCGCCGGCTGCGACGGCTACCACGGCATCAGCCGCCAGAGCGTGCCCGCGGGCGCGGTCACCGAGTACGAGAAGGTCTACCCCTTCGGCTGGCTCGGCATCCTGGCCGACGTACCGCCGGTCTCGCACGAGCTGATCTACGCCAACACCGAACGCGGCTTCGCGCTGTGCAGCCAGCGCAGCGCCACCCGCAGCCGCTACTACGTGCAGTGCAGCCTCGATGAGAAAGTGGAGCACTGGAGCGACGAGGCCTTCTGGGCCGAACTGCGCAGCCGGCTCGACCCCGAGGCGGCCGACAAGCTCGTCACGGGCCCTTCGCTGGAAAAGAGCATCGCGCCGCTGCGCAGCTTCGTGGCCGAGCCCATGCGCTTCGGCCGGCTGTTCCTGGCCGGCGACGCGGCCCACATCGTGCCGCCCACGGGCGCCAAGGGCCTGAACCTGGCGGCCTCGGACGTTGGTTACCTCTGGCATGCGCTGCGCGAGTTCTATGCCGACAAGAGCACGAGCGGCATCGACCACTATTCCGCCACCTGCCTGCGCCGCGTCTGGAAGGCCGAGCGCTTCTCCTGGTGGTTCACCTCGCTCATGCACAAGTTCCCCGACACGGGCGCCTTCGGCCAGAAGATCCAGGAGGCCGAGCTCGACTACCTCGTGAAGTCGCATGCGGCCTCGACCGCGCTGGCCGAGAACTACGTGGGGCTGCCGGCCGCCTGGTGAGGCACCACTTAACACCCATCGATGAAAGGACTGCCAACGCACGAAACGCCACGCGCCACCGTCTGAGTCAGAACGCACAACCCACCAGGAGACAAGATGCAGACATTGCCATCGGCGCTGCCCGCGCAGCGCCAGACCCTCGCCGCCCTCGCCATCGCGGCGACCCTCACCGCCTGCGGCGGCAGCGACGACGACGACAGCTTCGCCACACCGCTGGTGGTGGCCAGTCCCGCCAGCGCCTGCGCGGCGATGGCCGGCCAGTCGGTGCAAGCCGGCAGCATCGGCGAGCCGACGACGGGCGCCACCGTCAAGTCCGCCACGCTCAAGGCCGCGGTGGCCGATGCGCCCAACGCTGGCGGCACCGCCACCGTGCTCGGCACGCCCGAGTACTGCGAACTGCTCATCGAGATCAAGCCCGTGGACCCCGCGGCCCCGCTGATCAACACCCAACTCAACCTGCCCAGCAGCTGGAACGGCAAGAAGCTGCAGTTCGGCGGCTCGGGCTACAACGGATCGCTGGTCACGGGCCTGGACGCCAGCCGCAACG
This sequence comes from Pseudorhodoferax aquiterrae, assembly GCF_014652235.1. GTDB lineage: Bacteria > Pseudomonadota > Gammaproteobacteria > Burkholderiales > Burkholderiaceae_C > Pseudorhodoferax > Pseudorhodoferax aquiterrae. The sequence continues at coordinate 35,846 of NZ_BMYK01000031.1, read as the reverse complement.
CACCGCCCGACGTGCCGCGGCCCATCACGCGCGGCTACATGACCACGGGCACGGACTCGGGCCACCAGAACCAGGCCGGCGTGGAAGCCTACGCCTTCGCGTTGAACCAGGAGGCGCTGGTCAACTTCGCCTACGCGGCCTACAAGAAGACGCACGACGTGGCCGTCGAACTGGGCCAGCGCTACTACGGCAAGCGCCCCCTGCGCAGCTACTACATGGGCGGCTCCGAAGGCGGGCGCGAGGCCATGGTGATGGCGCAGCGCTACCCCGCCGACTACGACGGCATCGTCTCCATCGACCCGGTCATGAACTGGACCGGGCTGCAGACCTTCGGCAACTGGATCGGCGGCATCCGCCAGAGTGCGCCGGGCGCTTGGCTGGGCGGCAAGACGCAGCTCGTGCACGACACCGTCACGGCCGCCTGCGACAGCCTGGACGGCATCGCCGACGGCGTGGTCAGCCACTATGCGGCCTGCAAGCCCGTGGCCGAGGCCGCGCTGGCGGCCAAGGCCTGCGCGTCGGGCACCGACGAGGGCGCCAGCTGCTTCTCCACCGCCCAGCTGGCGGTGATCGCGTCCGCGCATGCGGGCTACCAGTTCAGCTTCCCGGTGGCCAACGGCATGCAGGCCTACGCCGGCTTCGCCTTCGGCGGCGAGGGCCTGGCCGGCAACTGGTCGAACTGGCTGGTGGGCACGGCGCCGCCGACCGACGGGCCCACGGCCAACGGCATCAACCAGGTCTACCGCTACGGCAATGGCTACGTGCGCTACTTCATCGCGCAGAACGCCGCCTTCGACCCGCTGACCTACGAGCCCGCCAATTTCCGCGAGCGCGTGCTGCAGGTCTCGCAGTGGATGGACGCCACCAACCCCGACCTGTCGGCCTTCCGTGCGCGCGGCGGCAAGCTCATCCTGCGCGAGGACATGAGCGACACGGCGCAAAGCCCGCTGACCGGCCTGAACTACTTCGACGCGGTGGTTGCGCGCATGGGCGCCGGCCAGGTCGGCGAGTTCTTCGCGGCCTACGCCGCCACCGGCCTGCCGCACACGTCGGGCGGCGTCGCGGCCGGTGCGGCCAACGCGCCCAGCTACGGCATCCCGGGCCGCGTGGACCTGCTGTCCGTGGTGGAAGACTGGGTGGAGAAAGGCGTCAAGCCGGCCACGCAGTACACGCTGAGCAACAGGAACGCGCTCGCGCCGTTCGCCGAGATCGCGTCCAAGCCCATGTGCCAGTACCCGCTGTACCCGCGCTACACCGGCACGGGCAGCGGCGCGGCGGCCGCCAGCTTCAGCTGCGTGGCCCACTGAGCGCCAGCGACGAAAAATAGTCGCTTTGGACGATGCCGTCTCCGAGCGGCGGTCACTACCGTGGCCGCTCCCAACGACAACGGAGACGACATGCACCACCCCATCCAGCGCCGCGTCCTGGTGCTCACGCTCGCCACGGCACCGCTGGCGGGCCGGGCACAGGCGAAGAAGTACGGCCCCGGCACCAGCGACACGGAGATCCGCATCGGCCAGACCCTGCCCTACAGCGGGCCGGCCTCGGCCTATGCCCAGCTGGGCCGTGCCGAAGCGGCGCACTTCAAGTTCCTCAACGACAACGGCGGCATCAACGGCCGCCGGATCACCTTCCTCTCGCTCGACGATGGCTACGCGCCGCCCAAGGCCGTGGAACTCACGCGCAAGCTCGTCGAGCAGGACGAGGTGGCACTGATCTTCGGCGTGCTGGGCACTTCGGTGAACGTGGGCACGCGGCGCTACCTGAACCAGAAGAAGGTGCCGCAGCTGTTCATCTCGGCCGGTTCGGACACCTTCGCCCAGCCCGCGCAGTACCCCTGGACCATGGGCTGGCAACCCACGCTGCGGGCCGAGGCGCGCTTTTACGCCCAGAGCATCCTGGCCGAACGCCCGGACGCGAAGATCGGCGTGCTCTACCAGGACGACGACTTCGGCAAGGAACTGCTGGCCGGCCTGACCGATGGCCTGGGCGACAAGGCCAGGCAGATCGTCGCGTCCCAGAGCTTCCAGGCCACCGACCCGACGGTGGACTCGCAGCTCATCACGATCAAGGAGAAAGGCGCGGACACGCTGATGCTGTTCGCCTATGCGCGCCACGCGGCCCAGAGCATCCGCAAGGCCGCCGACCTGCGCTGGCAGCCCGACATCTACCTGCACCTGGGCTCGGCCTCGGTCAGCGCCACGCTGGCGCCGGCAGGCCTGGAGAACGCGACCAAGGTGCGCACGGCCGGCTTCATCAAGGACATCACCGATCCGCAGTGGGCCAACGATCCGGACCTCGCGCCCTTCGTCGCCACGATGAAGAAGTACCAGCCCGACGCCGACCTCAACGATGCGCTCTACACCATGGGCTGGGCCATCGCGCTGACCCTGGAGCAGGTGCTGCGCCAGTGCGGCGACGACCTCACGCGCGAGAACATCATGCGCCAGGCCGCCAACCTCAAGGACTGGCGCAACCCCGCGCTGCTGCCCGGCAGCCTGATCACGACCTCGCCGACCGACTACCGCGTGGTCGAGTACATGAAGCTGCAGCGCTTCAACGGGAAGACCTGGCAGCTCGTCTAGACATGGCGCGGCGACCAGCCGGCCTCATTCGACGAGAGCTCAGAACGCGCGCCCGCCGTGGCCCTCCAGAGTGCGCAGCGCGGTGCCGGCGCATCCGCCGTCTCGGCGAATGAGGCAGGCCTTCGCCGGGCCGATTCGCGGCGGCACCCGGCAGAGCGCCAGGCCCCGCGCTTCGTCAACGGCCACGTCCCGTACCTGCACGGCGCGTGGCGGCCTCGCTCCGATCACGAGGGCGGCGCGGCCGCGCCGTCCAGCCACTGCAGCGCCTCGGGCGCCACGCCCGCGCTGCGCATCGCGTCGCGCAGCGGCCGCGGCGCGGCGAACAGGTAACCCTGGTAGCCGTGGCAGCCGATCCGGCGCAGGAAGGCGAACTGGCCTTCCGTCTCCACGCCCTCGGCCACCACGCGCAGGCGCAGGCTGCGTGCCAGCGAGACGATGGTGCGCGCGATGGCGGCATCGTCCCGGTTGCGGGTGATCTCCGCGACGAAGGACTTGTCGATCTTGAGCTGGTCCAGCGGCAGCCGCTTGAGGTAGCTCAGCGAGGAGTAGCCCGTGCCGAAATCGTCCAGCGCGAAGCGCACGCCGAGCCGGCGCAGGGCCGCGACGCGCGCGATGGTGGCGTCCAGGTCCTCGTGCAGCATGCTCTCGGTCAGCTCCAGGCGCAGCCGGTGCGGGTCGGCGCCGCTGCGGGCCAGCGCGCGCTGCACGCTGGGCACGAAGCCCTGGTCGCGGAACTGGCGCGCACTGACGTTGACGGCCAGCGTCCAGGCCCGCGTGGCCGGTCCGCGCGCCCAGCGCGCCAGCTGCGCGCAGGCCTGGTCCAGCACCCACTGCCCGATCGGCAGGATCAGGCCGGACTGCTCGGCCAGCGGGATGAATTCGGCCGGCGACACCAGGCCGCGCACCGGATGCACCCAGCGCAGCAGCGCCTCGAAGCCGCTGACCTGGCGCTCGGCCTGCACGATGGGCTGGAAGTACAGCTGCAGTTCACCGCGCGCCTGGGCCTGGCGCAGGTCGGCCAGCAGGCCGGCGCGCGCATTCACGTCGGCCTGCAGCGCCGGATCGAAGAAGCAGACCTGGTTGCCGCCCGCGCCCTTGGCCTTGTAGAGCGCCATGTCGGCCTGCTTGAGCACTTCGTCCGCACGCTCCTCGCCGCCCTGCAGCAGCACCACGCCGGCGCTCAGCGCGGCATGCACGCGCCCGCCGTCCAGGAAGTAGGGCTGCTCCAGGATGCGGCGCAGCTTCTCGCCGAGGTCGGCCGCACGCAGCGTGGCCGCGGGCAGGTCGGGCCCGAGGTCGCCCAGCAGCAGCACGAACTCGTCGCCGCCGAGCCGCGCCACGGTGTCGCTGTGGCGCACGCAGGACAGCAGGCGCTGCGCCACCAGCCGCAGCAGCGCGTCGCCCTGGCCGTGGCCCAGCGTGTCGTTGACTTCCTTGAAGTTGTCCAGGTCGATCAGCACCAGCGCGCCGGCCTGGCCGGGGCGGCGCGCCTGGCCCAGCAGCTGCTGCAGCCGGTCCTGCATGAGCCGCCGGTTGGGCAGGCCGGTGAGCGGATCGAAGAAGGCCATGCGCTGGGCCTCCTCCTCGGCCTGCTTGCGCTGGGTGATGTCGGTGCGGATGGCGACGTACTGCTCGGGCCGGCCATCGGCCCCCAGGAACGGCACGATGGTGGTCGAGACCCAGTACAGCGCACCGTCCTTGGCCCGGTTGCAGATCTCGCCGTTCCAGACCTGGCCGCGGGCGATGCAGCGCCACATGTCGGCGAAGAAGCCCTCGGGATGCCGGCCGGAGCAGACCACGCGGTGGGTGCGGCCGACCAGTTCCTCGCGGGCGTAGCGCGAGACGGCGCAGAACTTGTCGTTCACGCGGAGGATCACGCCGCGCGCGTCGGTCACGGCCACGATGGCGTGGGCGTCCAGCGCGGCATTGAGTCGGCCGACCTCGCGCACGGCGTCGGCCAGCGCGGCTTGTTCATGTGTGCAGTCCTCGTTCAAATGTTCAGCCCCCCAGCGGCCTGCGTTCGTTGCGTGGCACGCCTCGAAATGCGGTGCGCCCCGAGGATCGCCGCCCCGCGTTCTTCGATGCGACGGCGGCGCAGTGGGCGGCGCTGCAAATCATGCGTTGCAATCAACACAAATGTCTTGACCCTGCTCAAACTTGATCGGCGTCATGCGCGCGCCTGGCGCGCGGATGCGGCCCAGCCCTGCCGGACAATGCCGCGATGAACGACGAAGAGTTTTCCCCGAACGAGGACGGTCCGGTCCAGCAAGCCCGCTTGTGGCGCGACGAGCGCTGGACCGCCGAGATCATCAAGAACGAAGACGACGACGGCTGGGCCGTGTCCATGACGCTGCGCGGCGAGTCCGAGCCGGCCCTGGTCGGGCCCTGGACCATGGGCCGCGACAAGAAGAACCCCAAGCCGCTGGACGCACCGGCCTTCCACACGCTCGTGAAGACCGCCAGCGAGGTGCTGCGCCGGCACGAGCAGCAACTGCATGCGCGCCTGCACAAGGAGGTCGCCGTCGGCGCCGGCTCCGAGCGCATCCGCGTGGCCCTGACCATCGTGCCGGACGAGGAGTACCCCTATGCGGTGCTGACCGCGCAGGACGAATCGGGCGAGACGCTGGGCCAGGCCCGGGTGGCCGCCGACTTCAAGCTCAACCTGGACAAGGCCGAGGCCTGGATCGCCAGCGGCTACGCCGCGCGCGTGCGCTGAGCTTCAGCGCCGCAGCCCGCGCGCCAGCCGGCCCAGCGCCAGGCAGGCGGCCAGCGCGAGGCCGGCCGACAGCCACAGCGAACCCACGCCCAGGCGCTGCACCGCCAGGCCGAACAGGAAGGGCGCGCCGGCCTGCACGATGCGGGCCGGGACCATCAGAAAGCCCTGCCGCTCGCCATAGCCCGCGGCGCCGAAGAACAGCAGCGGCAGCGTCCCGATGGCGATGGTCAGGATGCCGTTGCCCAGGCCGTGCAGCACCGCGAACACCGCCGCGGCCGGGCTGCCGAGCAGCACGAGGCACAGCACGCCCAGCGGATGGGCCAGCGTGGCCAGGCGTGCCGACAGCAAGGGATGCGCCCGGCTCAGGAACGCGAACTCGATCAGCCGGCCCGCGACCTGCGCCGGCCCCACCAGCGCCGCCGTGCCCACCGCCGCCGCCATGCCGGCACCCGCGGCCAGCAGCAGCTGTGGCAGGTGCGCCGCCATGGCGGTGCTGATGAACCAGGCCACGGCGAACACGAAGGCCAGCAGCCAGGCCGCCATGGCCTGCTGCCGCGGGGCCGGGGCAGCCTGCGGGTCGAGCGGGCCCGCGGGCTCCACGGGGGCCGCCGGCGCGCGCCCGGCCGCGGGCAGCAGCGCATTGAGCGGCAGGCCCACCAGCAGGTGCAGGCCGGCCCACACCAGGCAGGCACCACGCCAGCCCAGGCTGCTTTCCAGCCAGGCCGTGAGCGGCCAGCCCACGGTGCTGGCGAAGCCCGCGAACAGCGTGATGCCCGTGATGGTGCGCCTGGCCTGCCGGCCGTGCAGGCGCACCGCGGTGGCGAACGCGGCTTCGTAGAGGCCGCTGCCCATCGCCAGCCCCATCACGGCCCAGGCCATGAAGACATGCAGCGGCTGCTGCGCCAGGCCCAGCGCCGCCAGACCCGCCGCGAACACGAGGTTGCTGGCCAGCAGCACGGGCCGGCCACCGCGCAGGTCGATCCAGCGGCCGGCGAATGGCCCCGTCGCCGCCGCCACCAGCAAGGCCACGGAGAACGCAGCGAACACGGAGGCGCGCGCCATGCCCAGGTCGCGGCCGATGGCGCCCGCCAGGATGGCCGGCAGGTAGTACGACGAGGCCCAGGCCAGGGTCTGCGCCAGGCCCAGCAGCACGGTCGTCGTGGTCCGGCCTTGCGCCGGCGCGCCAGCGCTCAGCGGCGGCACCGCTGCACCGGCATGAACTGCATGGTCTGGCCCATGCACGCATGGTACGGGCTGGACCATGGCGCCCGGCCGCCTGTCTCAAACCACGATCCGCGGCCTTGGCCGGCAGCCACGCCGCAGTCGTGGTTTGACGCACGGTGGCACCACGCGCCTGTCGTGGCATGAAGCAGGCCGGGCCGAACGTCAGTTCGTGGTTTGAAGCATGGCAGTGCAGGCCATGTATCGGGTCTTGAATCACATGCCTGCCGAAAGCGCCCATCGGCGCGTGAATCAGTCGCTGACGTGGCATGACACCGCCCGCCTCGCGGAATGAAACCGGTCCATTCGTCGCTTGAAGCGCCGCGACTCGGGGAATGAGTCTGCAGGCTTTCTGAAAAACGCTTTCCGATCAATGACTTGAAGAAGAAACGGCGCCCCCCTAATCACTCTCTAATCGGTCTCTAATCCTGTTCATTAATCAAATTCCTAATCCACAAACGCAGCCGCCGTCGGTTCCGGCTTGCCGGAATCGATGGCGGAAGGGGTCCGGGGCTGGCCCCGGTGGTTTCCTGGCGCGCGGGGACCCGCGTGCACGCGCACAAGATGCTGTTTCAAACCACGAATGCGCCCGGCGCGCGAGCCGGTGTCAAACCACGACTGGAGCGCTGCCTCAAACCACGATGCAAACCAGCCCCGCGCACCATGGCCTGTCTCAAACCACGACAGCCGGCGTCCCCCAGTCCTGTCAGAGCGGGACGGCCCGCAGTGTCAAGACACGAACAGCTTGATTCAAACCACGAGACTTCTGATTCAAGCGACGACAGCCGGCTGCTATCGTCGCGGCCCGATGACCGACCTCGCCATCCTTCCCAAGTCCAAACGCAAGTCCCACGGCATGCTGCTCGCCGGGCCGACCCAGCTGCCCCTGTGGGGCGAGCGCGTGCGCGGCGCGCCCAACGCCCTGGCCCGCTCGGCCCTGTTCACCTGCGCCGACAAGCGCAAGCCACGCCGCAGCTTCGACCGCCAGGTCATCGTCTCGGTGGCCGGGCAGGAGATCCGCTACACGGGCAAGGAGCTGCGCCAGGACGACCTGACCGTGTGGCTGCAGGTCGTCCACCTCGCGCGCATGCAGCCCATCGGCGACCAGGTCGAGGTCTCGGCCAGTTCGCTCGGCGTGGCCATCGGCTGGGGCAACAGCGGCGACACCTACAAGCGCCTGCGCGACTCCATCGCCCGCATGCGCGAAGGCTCGGTCTGGGTCGACAAGCCCAACGGCAAGGGCTTCTCGGGCAACCTGATCATGCGGCTGGAGTGGTCGGACGCGGGCTCCAAGTCGCGCGAGAAGTGGAAGCTCTACCTCGATCCCAACATCCTGGAGCTGTTCCAGCCCGATGCCTTCACGCTGCTCAACGGCGAAGAGCGCCTGGGCCTGACGCCGCTCGCGCAGTGGATCTACGGCTTCTTCAGCACGCACGAGACACCGTTCCCGTACAAGGTCGAGACCCTGTTCGGCCTCAGCGGGTCGACGGCCACCTGCCTGTCGGGCTTTCGCCGCAACCTGCTGGAGGCGCTGGACGTGCTCAAGGAGCGCCGGCTGATCTCCGACTTCATCTACGACACCAAGACCAAGACCGTGCATGTGCTGCGCCGCCCGCACATGCCGGCGGTCGAGGGCCCGCTGGCGGCCTGAGTACGGTGATGTGCTTCAAACCACGAGCGGCAATCGTGGTTTGAGGCAGCGCCCCGCGCGCCGGCCTCGCGGCGGCGACCGCACTCGGGGTTTGAGGCAGGCTGCGGCTAGGAGCGCCGACGCGCCAGATGCCGGTACACCGTGCTGCGGTGCACGCCCAGCAGACGGGCGGCTTGCGCCACGTCGTTGCCGGTGGCCTGCAGTGCCTGCGCGATCGCCGAGCGCGTGGCATCGCGCAGCGACTCGGCCGCCGCGACCGGCCGATCGCTCGCAGCAGCGGCCGTGGCCGGCATGGCAGGCACCGGCGTCGCACCCCGCAAGGCCATCGGGAGTTCGTCCAGGCCGACCACAGCGCCCTCTTCGGCCAGCGCCACCAGCGACTTCAACACGCTGCGCAGCTCGCGCACATTGCCGGGCCAGCTGTGCGCGGCGAGCCGGTCCAGTGCCTCCTCCTGCAGGTGCAGGCCACGCTGGCGGCCGCCGAGGTCGTCGAACAGCCGCGCGATCAACGCGCGCCGATCCGCACGCTCGCGCAGCGCCGGCAGGCTGGCCGTGAAGCCGGCCAGGCGGTACATGAGGTCGGCACGGAAGCGGCCGGCCTGCACCATGGCCGCAAGGCTCTGGTGCGTGGCACACACCAGGTCGAAGTCCACGGGCACCGGCTTGCCGCCGCCCAGGGGGACGACCACGCGGTTCTCCAGCACGCGCAGCAGCCGGCTCTGCAGGCCGATCGGCATCTCGCCGATCTCGTCCAGAAACAGGATGCCGCCGTCGGCCTCGCGCACGCGGCCCGGACTGCCGCGCTTGCGCGCGCCCGTGAAGGCCCCGTCCTCGTAGCCGAACAGTTCGGCCTCGATCAGGTTCTCGGGCAGCGAGGCGCAGTCGAGCGCGACGAAGGGGCCGGCACTGCGCCGGCTGGCGGCATGCAGGCGGCGCGCGAACACGTCCTTGCCGCTGCCGGTCTCGCCCGTCACGAGAACGGGCACGCCCTGGTCCAGCACGCGCCGCGCCTGGGCCAGCAGCGGTGCCACGGGGTCGGACTCGGGCTGGGCCTCCTGCGCGGCGTCGGCACGTGGGCGCGGCGCCGCATGCAGCGGTGCGCCCAGACGCTCGACCACGCCGGCGATCTGGCGGCCGCCGGGCAGGGTCAGCAGGCCGCGCTGGTGTTCCAGCCTGCCCCAGTCGCGGCCCAGCAGGCCGCGGATGTCGCGGTCCAGCAGGCCGGCCCAGTCGCTGTCGAAGAATTCCAGCGCGAGCCGGTTGGCGGCCGCGATGCGGCCGTCGGTGATGACCAGCACGGCCTCGCGCGGCGTGCCGATCAGGCCGGGCCGGGCGTGAAAGCGCAGCACGTGGCCCTCGGCCCCGGCCAGCAGCATGCGGTGCTCGACCTGCTGGGCCGACATGCGCACCAGGCCCAGCGCATGCTGGTTCACGCGCTGCGTGTCGCCCGAGATGTCCAGCACGCCGGCCACGGCGCCGCGGCCGTCCAGGATGGGCGCGGCGGCGCAGCCCAGCTGGGCATAAGGGGCCAGGTAATGCTCGCCGCCCAGCACCATGATGGCGTGGCGCTCGACCAGCGCCGTGCCGATGGCGTTCGTGCCGCGCAGGCCTTCGGACCACTCCACGCCGGGCTTGAGCGCGATGCGCTCGGCCTTGGGCAGGAACTCCGGGCTGCCGATCTCGTGCAGGATCAGCCCGCTCGGGTCGGTCAGGATCACCACGCAGCCGTTGCCGGCCGCATGCTCGGCCAGGCCGTCGAGCTCGGGCTGGGCGCAGGCCAGCAGGCGCAGCGACTGCTCGCGCCGCTCGTCGAGTTCGCCCAGCGTGATCGGCTCCAGCTGATGCTGCTGCCAGGGGAGGTGCCGGCTGCGTTGCCAGGAGCGTGCGATGGGCTCGGCCACGCCGGCGGCCTCGCGGCCCTCGCGGAAGAACAGTTCGCGGGCCAGGGCGATCGGATCGTGCCCGTCAAGCGGGTGTGCCGGTGCAGTGGCATCCGTCATGGCTTGTCTCCGTGGTGCAGGTCCGGCGCGGATCGTAGCGGGCCGGCCGCCGGCCGGTCTGTCGCAAATTGCGAATTTTCCTGTCGCTTTCCCCGGGTCGCTGCGCCGGCGCGTTGCGGCTAGGCTGGCGCCATGGGCATGGATCTTCAGCGGCGGCGCGCCCTGCTCCAGGCGGCCGCGCTGTGCAGCGCTGCGCCGGTCTGGAGCCGGGCCGCCTCCCCCGCCGCACGCGTGGTGGTGGTCGGCGGCGGCTTCGCCGGGGCCAGTTGCGCAGCGGCGCTCAAGCGGCTGCAGCCGCAGCTGCAGGTGCTGTTGTTCGAGCCGCGCCAGCGCTTCATCGCCGGGCCCATGGCCAACGCCATGCTGGCCGGCCTGCGCGACCCGGCCGCGGTCTGCGCCACGCCGGCCGGCCTGGCTGCGCTGGGCGTGGACTGGCGCGCCGAGGCCGTGGCAGAGGTCGACCCCGTGCGGCTGCGGGTGCGCGACGGCACGGGCCGCTGGCATGCGGCCGACCGGCTCGTGCTGGCACCCGGCATCGACCTGGTCTGGGACGGCATCGCGGGCCTGGATGCCGGCAACAGCGCGCAGATGCCGCATGGCTGGCTCGGCGATGCCTCGATGCAGAGCCTGCGCCGGCGCTTCGCGGCCTTGCGCGACGGCGCCACCGTGCTGATCGGCGTGCCGGCCCATCCCTACCGCTGCCCGCCCGGGCCCTACGAGCGGGCCAGCCTGTTCGCCTGGGCGCTGCGCGGGCGGCGCGCCAAGGTGCTGATCGCCGACGCCAAGGACGACTTCAGCCTGCGTCCGCTGTTCCAGCGGGCCTGGGAAGGTCTGCCTGGCAGCGTGGAATGGTGGCCGCGGTCCCAGGGCGGCGAGGTGGTGGCCGTGGACACCGCACGCGGCGAGGTGCGCCTGGCCGGCGGCGAACGCCTGCGGCCTGACCTGGCCTGCGTCATCCCGGACCAGCAGGCCGCTGCGCTGTGCCATGCGGCCGACCTCGTGGACGAGAGCGGCTGGTGCCCGGTGCAGGCCGACAGCTTCGCCTCGCTGCGCCACGCCGGCGTGCACGTGCTGGGCGATGCCGCGGCGGCCTACCCGCTGCCCAAGTCGGCCATGGCGGCCCGCGGCGCGGCGCAGGCCTGTGCTGCGGCCATCTGCGCCGCGCTCGGCGGCCGGCCTGCACCAGCCCCACCGGTCTTGCAAAGCCAGTGCTACAGCCTGCTCGCGCCCGATGCCGCCATCGCGCTGCACGGCGACTACGCCGCCGTGGCCGGCCGCATGTCGGCCCTGCGGCAGCTGCGCAGCCCGGCCGACGCCGATGCCGCGCAGCGGGCGCGCGAGGCGCGCGCGGCCGAGGCTTGGTGGGGCCGCCTGCTGCGCGACAGCTTCGCGCTTCAGTGAGACGGCCGCGGCAGGCTGCCGGCTTCGATCGCCGGGTACAGGTGCATGACCGTGCGCTGCCACTCGGCCTGCAGCACGGCCAGGCGACGCAGCCGCTCGGGGGCCTGCAGGCGCATCGCCTCGTTCATGTCCAGCCCCTGCGCCGCCGCCTCGGTCAGCGTGCGCTGCACCCAGCGCAGGTAGTCGCGCGTCTGCGCGATGGCCTCGGCGCCACGCACCACGGGCCCATGGCCCGGCACCAGCACGCGCACGGGCAGCCGGGCCAGCCGGTCGAGTGCCGCCAGCCAGGTTGGCAGGTCGGCATCGGGCGTGGTCGGGGCGCGCTCGAAGAACACCAGGTCGCCCGCGAACAGGGTGCCCGTGGCCTCGTCGAACACGGCGAGGTCGGCCGCGCTGTGCCCTTGCAGCGCGATCAGCTGCAGGCGGCGCCCACCGAACACCACCGTGTCGGGCATCGGCACCGGCAGCGCGCCGGGCGCCTGCACGGCGGTGCCGGCCATGGCGCTGCCCACGAGCAGGTAGAGGTTCTGCGCCAGTTGGTCACCGCGCTGCGCGATGCGCTCGGCCGCGGCCGGCAGGGCCTGCACGGGCACATCGGCATAGGCCTGGTTGCCGAGGAAATGGTCCGGGTGCGCATGCGTGATGTAGACCTGCACCGCATCCGGGCCCGTCGTGGCGCGCACGGCTGCGCGTTGCGCCTGGCCATAGCGCAGCGAGGCCCCGGTGTCGATCACCACGGCACCGGCCGGCGTGGCGATGAAGCCGGTGTTGGCGATGTCGCCCGCATTGGCGCGGCTGAAATGCTCGCGCGCGCCTTCCAGCACGTAGACCCCGTCTGCCACGCGCTGCGGCTGCGGAAAGTCGCGCGCCGTTGCCGCGGCAGCGAGCAGCAACAGCAGCAGCCCGGCCCGCCTCGCCTGCCTCATGGCACGACCCGCGCGGCGATCCGGTTGCCCTGGGTGTCGCGCCCGTCGATGTGCACCGGGCCGCGGTGCTGCAGGTCCAGGCTCAGCACCGGGTTCTCGGCCACGGGCTCGTGCAGTTGCAGCCGCGCCAGCGCGCGGCCCGCCGCATCGCGCAGCGTGAGCTGGTCCACATGGAACACCGGGATGCCGCCGGCCAGGCCGGTGTCCATCGGATGCACGACGCGCAGCCGCAGCCGGCTCGCGCCCGCGGGCCGCGGCCACAGCCGCGCCGAGACCTCGCCCAGGCGCTCCTGCCAGGCGGCGTTGCCGCTGCCCTGGCTGGGCATGGTGCAGCCGCCGCCCGCGGCCGCCACCCAGGCGCCGCCCACATGCCAGGTGCCGCCACGCGTGCGCACGGCTGCGCGCACGGGCGTCGACTGCTCCACCTTGATGCGCAGGGCCAGCGCCCCGCCTGCGCGGTCCGGCCAGTAGTCCAGCACCAGCGGGATCGGGTTCAGGTCGGCGAACACGCGCACCTGCTCCACATCGGCGAGACCGTCGAAGCGCAGCTCCACGGGCACGGCCAGCGGGTCTTCGGCGCTGGGCGGAACGGCCACGCGCACGCGCGCATCGAAGACCACGGCAGCGTCGCCCAGCAGGCGCGCACGCACGCCGTTCCACAAGGGCGAGCGCAGCGGATCGCCCGCGGCGCGCACGGGCAGCAGCGGGTGGAGCAGGCACAGCAGCAACAACAGCGGACGCATCGGGACCTTTCCAATGGGTGCCGCATGCTAGGGCGCTGCAGCGCGCGTGGCGTGTCGCAAAGCGCGAATCTTCTCGGCGCTTTCCCCGGGATGCGGGCCGGCTGCGACTACAGTCGCGGCCTGATCCACAGTCCCGTGCGCCTGGCACGGACGCCCACAGAGCACGTGCCGGTCCCCGCGCATTCCCCCTCCATCGCCCCGCAGCCGCCGCGCTGGCCCCGGCGCCATCCCGGCGCAGGGCTGGTGCGTGGCGTGCTGGGGTCGCTGCTGGTCCATGGCCTGCTGCTGAGCCTGACCTTCGGCAGCGCCGAGTTCGGCCTGCCGGGCCTGGGCCTGCCCTGGCAGGAGCGGCGCGGCGAAGTGCCGACGCTGCGCGTGGTGCTTGCACCGGACGCGGCGCCGCGCCAGGAGGCCCCGGCCGCGACGGCGCCGGCCGTTTCGGACACGGGTGCGGCGGCGGCCGTGGACCGCCCGCCGCCCCGCCCTGCACCTGCCGCGCCCGCCACGCCGGCGCCCGGTGCCGCCGTGCTGGCAATGCCCTCCGTGGACGCCGCGGAGCAGCAAGCCGCGCAGCGCGCCGAGGCGCACCAGCAAGCCGAGCGCGAGGCCCGCCTCGCTGCGGCGCGCGCCCAGGTCGCGCAGGCCGAGGCCGAGCGGGCGCAAGCCAGCCGCGAGGCGGCCCTGCGTGCCGAAGCCGCGCGCCAACAGGCCGCACAGGCCGAAGCGCAACGCCTGGAACAGGAGCGCCATGCGGCGGACCGAGCGGCTGCGGCACGGCAGGAGGCGGCGCGCCAGGAAGCCGCCGCACGGGAGGCCGCGCACAGGGCGGAACAGGAGGCGGAGCAAGAGCGCCAGCAAGCCGAACGCCAGGCAGCAACCCGGGCCGAGGCGGCACGGCTGGAAGCCGCCCGCCAGCAAGCGGCGCAGGCCGAGGCGGACCGCCTGGCGATCGAACGCGAGGCGGCCGAACAGTCGCTCGCCGCAGAACAGGCGTCCCGGACCGCCGCAGCGGCACGGCTGCAGGCCGCGCGAGAGGCCGCCGCGGAAGAAGCCGCACGCCAGGCCGCTGCGCTGGATGCGGCACGCCAGCAGCGCGCCAGGGCCGAGGCCGAGCGGCAGGACGCCTTGCGCCAGGAGGCGGAGCGCGCCGAGACCGCGCGCCAGGAGGCCTCGCGGCAGGAAGCCGCACGACAGGCCGCCGCGCAGCAAGAAGCCGCACGCCAGGAAAGCGCCAAGGCTGAAGCCGCGCGCCAGGAGGCGGCGCGGACCGAAGCGGCCCGGCAGGAGGCCGAGCGCCAGGAGGCCCAACGCGCCGAAGCCGCACGGCAAGCCGCTGCGCAGCAGGAGGCAGCACGCCAGGAACGCGCCAGGGCCGAAGCCGCGCGGCAAGAGGCCGCACGCGCCGAAGCGGCCCGGCAGGAGGCCGAGCGCCAGGAGGCCCAACGCGCCGAGGCCGCACGGCAAGCCGCTGCGCAGCAGGAGGCAGCACGCCAGGAACGCGCCAGGGCCGAAGCCGCGCGGCAGGAGGCCGCACGCGCCGAAGCGGCCAGACAGGAGGCCGAGCGCCAAGAGACCCAACGTGCCGAGACCGCACGGCAAGCCGCCGCGCAGCAGGAAGCCGCACGCCAGGAAGCGGCGCGTCAGGAAGCGGCCCGCGCCCAGGCCGCCCAGGAAGCCGTGGCCCGCCAGCAGGCCGAAGCGCAGCGCCAGGCCTCGGCCGGCAACGAAGCGGCCCAGCGCGAAGCCGCCAAACGCGAGGCGGAGCGCGCCTACGAGGCGCAGCGCGAGGAGCGCCTGCGTGCGATCGGCCGCCAGCTCAACGCCGAGGCCGACCAGCGCGCCGCCGCCGAGGCCGCCGCGCGGTCTTCGCCCGACCTGCCCTCGTCCTGGAGCAACGCCAGGCGCGGCCGCAACCTCGCGCGCGGCGATCCGAACGAGGACCTGCGCCTGTACGGCGACGCCTGGAGCCGCAAGATCGAGCTCAACATGCCCACCGAGCAAGTGCGCGCACTGCTGCAGCAGCCGCACCAGCCGCCCGTCGTGACGGTCGCGGTACGCCGCGACGGCTCGGTGGAATCCATCACCTTCGTGCGCTCCAGCGGCGTGGCAGCCATCGACGAAGCCGTGCGCGGCATCGTGCAGGGCCAGGCCAACTACCCGGCGTTCCCGCCCCGGCTCGCGCGCGACTTCGACGTGGTCGAGATCCGACGCACCTGGCACTTCGACGTGGCGATCCGCCTGTACTAGGAGCGGGGCGGGATCTCCGCCGCCCACGCTCCCAGGCAAACCCGCAGGCTGTCGCAAGCCGCGACATCCGCGTCGCCGCCTGCGCACCGCAGCTGTCGCAATTCGCGGCACGCCGCCCTGCTCCGCGCACCCCTCCCTCTGGACGCCGCCTCGGTGTTTGTCCCAGTCCCGCCGGGCCTGGCCTTTGCACTGCTCCAGGCCAGCCACCGCATGTCGCGGGGCCCAACACCAGACGGACGGAGTCAACAATGGACATGCTCGAACCCGGCAAATTCGGCACCACGGTGCATTTCAAGAAGCGCTACGGCAACTACATCGGCGGCCAGTGGATCGCGCCGGCCGAGGGCCAGTACTTCGAGAACATCACGCCGGTGACCGGCAAGGCCTTCTGCGAAGTGCCGCGCTCCACGGCCGCCGACATCGAGCGCGCGCTCGACGCCGCCCATGCCGCGAAAGTCGCCTGGGGCAAGACCTCCACGACGGAGCGCGCCAACATCCTGAACAAGATCGCCGACCGCATGCAGGACAACCTGGCCGTGCTGGCCACGGCCGAGACCTGGGACAACGGCAAGCCGATCCGCGAGACCACGGCCGCCGACCTGCCGCTGGCCATCGACCACTTCCGCTACTTCGCGGCCTGCGTGCGCGCCCAGGAAGGCGGCATCAGCCAGATCGACCACGACACCTACGCCTACCACTTCCACGAGCCCGTCGGCGTGGTCGGCCAGATCATTCCCTGGAACTTCCCGCTGCTGATGGCGGTGTGGAAGCTGGCGCCCGCGCTGGCGGCCGGCAACTGCGTGGTCCTGAAGCCCGCCGAGCAGACGCCGGTGTCCATCCTCGTGCTGATGGAGATCATCGGCGACCTGCTGCCGCCCGGTGTGCTGAACGTGGTCAACGGCTTCGGCGTGGAGGCCGGCAAGCCGCTGGCCTCGTCCAACCGCATCGGCAAGATCGCGTTCACGGGCGAGACCACCACGGGCCGGCTGATCTCGCAGTACGCGAGCCAGAACCTGATCCCCGTCACGCTGGAACTCGGCGGCAAGAGCCCCAACATCTTCTTCGCCGACGTGCTGGACAAGGACGACGCCTTCTTCGACAAGGCGCTCGAAGGCTTCGCGATGTTCGCGCTGAACCAGGGCGAGGTCTGCACCTGCCCGAGCCGTGCGCTGATCCAGGAATCCATCTACGACCGCTTCATGGAACGCGCGCTCAAGCGCGTCAAGGCCATCCAGCAAGGCAGCCCGCTGGACCCGACCACCATGATCGGTGCCCAGGCCTCGGGCGAACAGCTCGAGAAGATCCTGTCCTACCTGGACATCGGCCGCCAGGAAGGCGCGGCCGTGTTGACCGGCGGCGCGCGTGCCGCACTCGACGGCGAACTGGCCGGCGGCTACTACGTGCAGCCCACGGTGTTCCTGGGCCACAACAAGATGCGCATCTTCCAGGAAGAGATCTTCGGCCCCGTGGTCTCGGTCACGACCTTCAAGGACGAAGAGGAGGCCCTGGCGATCGCCAACGACACGCTGTACGGCCTGGGCGCCGGCGTCTGGAGCCGCGACATGAACCGCGCCTTCCACATGGGCCGCGGCATCCAGGCCGGGCGCGTATGGACCAACTGCTACCACCAGTACCCGGCCCACGCCGCCTTCGGTGGCTACAAGCAGTCCGGCATCGGCCGCGAGAACCACAAGATGATGCTGGACCACTACCAGCAGACCAAGAACCTGCTCGTGAGCTACAGCGAGAACAAGCTGGGCTTCTTCTGATCCCCGACGCCACACCGGCCGGCCTGGCGCGCCAGGCCGGGCCGCCGCATGCCCGACCGATGAGACCGACACCGATGAAGACCACACGCCCCCTCCTGGCCGCACTGGCCCTGGCCATCGCCGGCGGCGCATTCGCCCACGGCGACATGGCCCCGCAGGCCGTGGACACCCACACCCTGCCCCCGCTCGGCGACAAGCCGCTGGACGACAACCCCTACAGCCCGACCGGCAGCAAGGCGGCTGCCAATGGCGAGGCCGTGCGCATCGGCAGCTCGGCCTACAACGCCAACTGCGCGCGCTGCCATGGGCTGGAGGCCAAGTCCGGCGGCATCGCGCCCGACCTGCGCAAGCTCAACGCGGACTGCGGCGACGCGAAGAAGCCCGACAAGGCCTGCATGGCCGAGATGGACCAGTACTTCTTCAGCACCGTGATGCAGGGACGCACGCGCGACGGCCGCGTCTACATGCCACCGTTCAAGGAGATCTTCACGCAGGAGGCCATCTGGGCCATCCGCAGCTACGTCGACACCAAGAAGCCCGACTGACAACACACCCACCACCGAGGAGACCTTCCATGCACAAGACCACCATCGCCATCGCCGCCGCTCTGCTGCTGGCCTCAGGCGCCCACGCGCAGCCCGACAGCCCCACCGTCAGCTGGGATGAGATCGCCAACGACCACGCCAGCACCAAGGACGTGCTGTCCTACGGCATGGGCCTGAAGGGCCAGCGCTTCTCCCCGCTCAAGCAGATCGACCGCAGCAACGTGGCCAAGCTCACGCCGGCCTGGAGCTTCTCGTTCGGCGGCGAGAAGCAGCGCGGCCAGGAGACGCAAGCCCTGGTGCATGCCGGCGTGGTCTACGTGACGGCCTCGTACTCGCGCATGTTCGCGCTCGACGCCAAGACCGGCAAACAGCTCTGGGCCTACGAGCACCGCCTGCCCGACGACATCCGCCCCTGCTGCGACGTGGTCAACCGCGGTGCCGCGATCTATGGCGACAAGGTCTACTTCGGCACGCTGGACGCACGCGTGGTGGCTCTGAACAAGGACACCGGCAAGGTGGTCTGGAACAAGAAGTTCGGCGACCACAAGGTCGGCTACACCATGACCGGCGCGCCCACGCTCGTGAAGGAGAAGAACGGCCGCGTGCTGCTGATCCACGGCAGCTCGGGCGACGAGTTCGGCGTGGTCGGCTGGCTGTTCGCACGCGACCCGGAGACCGGCGAGGAGGTCTGGGCCCGTCCGCTGGTCGAAGGCCACCAGGGCCGGCTCAACGGCCAGCCGGGCACCCACACGGGCGACCCCAAGGCGCCGTCCTGGCCCAGCGATCCCAAGAGCGCCACGGGCAAGGTCCAGCCCTGGAGCCAGGGCGGCGGCGCGCCCTGGCAGAGCGCCACCTACGACCCGGAGACCAACACCATCGTGATCGGCGCGGGCAACCCCGCGCCCTGGAACGGCAACCTGCGCACCGCGCCCGGCGCCGACGCGTCCAAGTACGACAGCCTGTTCACCTCGGGCCAGGCCTATGTGGACGCGACGACCGGCGAGCTCAAGGGCTTCTTCCAGCACACGCCCAACGACACCTGGGACTTCTCGGGCAACAACGAGATCGTGCTGTTCGACTACAAGGACAAGAACGGCAAGACCATCAAGGCCGGCGCCCACGCCGACCGCAACGGCTTCTTCTTCGTGACCGACGTGAACAAGCTGGCCACAGGCGCGGGCTACCCGAACAAGCCCACGGCGCTGCTGGCGGCCTACCCCTTCGTGGACGGCATCACCTGGGCCAAGGGCTTCGACCTCAAGACCGGCCGGCCGATCGAGAACCCAAACCAGCGGCCCAAGCAGCCGGCCGAGGGCCAGGACAAGGGCGAGGCCGTGTTCGTCTCGCCGCCCTTCCTGGGTGGCAAGAACTGGAACCCGATGAGCTACAGCCCGGAGACTGGCCTGTTCTACATCGCCGCCAACCACTGGGGCATGGACTACTGGGCCGAGCACCTGGCCTACAAGCCGGGTTCGGCCTACCTGGGCATGGGCTTTCGCATCAAGCGCCTGCACGAGGACCATGTGGGCACGCTGCGCGCGCTCGACCCGCAGACCGGCAAGATCGCCTGGGAGAAAAAGGAGGTCTACCCGCTGTGGGCCGGCACGCTGGCCACGGCCGGCGGCCTGGTGGTGACGGGAACGTCCAACGGCTACGTGAAGATCTTCGACGCGAAGAACGGCGACGAGCTCTGGAAGTTCCAGACCGGCTCGGGCATCGTCGCCATCCCGACCACCTGGGAGCAGGACGGCGAGCAGTACATCGGCATCGCCTCGGGCTACGGCGGCGCCGTGCCGCTGTGGGGCGGCGACATGGCCGACCTGACCAAGACCGTCACGCAGGGCGGCTCGTTCTGGGTGTTCAAGCTTCCGAAGAGCTGAACATGCGGCCGCTTCGCATCCTCGTGGGCGCGGCGGCGCTGGCCGCATCGCTGGGTGCTGCCGCGCAAACACCCGCGGCCACCTGCACGCCCGGCCCGCGCGCGCAATGCGCCGGTGCGGACCTGCGCTTCGCCAACCTCGTGGGCAAGGACCTGCAGGGCGCGAACTTCCGCGGCGCGAACCTGGACCGCGCCGACCTGCGCGCGGCCAACCTGGTCGGCGCGGACTTCACGGACGCCAGCGCGCTGGCCGCGCAGTTCGGCAAGGCCTACCTGGCGCAGGCGCGCTTCGTGCGCGCCCGCCTCGTGGGCGCGGATTTCGAGTCGGCGCGCATGAGCAAGTCCGACTTCACGCAGGCCGACCTCACGGCCGCCAACCTCTCGGGCGCCTGGTCCATCGGCACGCGCTACGAGGGTGCGCGGCTGGACAGCGCCGACGTGCAGGAGACCAAGTTCAGCACGTCGACCTTCCGCAATGCCTCGATGCGCGGCACCAAGCTGCGCTTCGCGGTGTTCTCCGATGTGGAGTTCGAGGGCTGCACGGGCTGCCCCGTCGATTGGTGAACAGGCTCTCCCCCGTTTGGCCGGCCTCACTTCGTGTAGGCCGCCCATACCCCCCAGGGGGCGCCGCCAGCGGCCGGGCAGAGCCCGTTCCGCGGCGTCTGCTGGCATGGCCTGCTCCGCGGCCACCCGTTCCGCGACACGCAAGCCACCTCGTGCGAGACGGGTGGCGCGCAACAACATGGATCACTGACATGCATCGAAGCTCTCACATTCTTCTCGTCGCCGGCCTGCTGCTGGCCGGCGCCGCCCAGGCCAAGACCTGCGCGCTCACGATCGCCTCCACCGACCAGATGCAGTTCGACCAGTCCGAGCTCAAGGTCGCGGCCGACTGCACCACGGTCGAGCTCACGCTCAAGCACACGGGCCAGCTGCCGGCCACGGCCATGGGCCACAACTGGGTGCTGACCGAG
Source organism: Pseudorhodoferax aquiterrae (assembly GCF_014652235.1). GTDB lineage: Bacteria > Pseudomonadota > Gammaproteobacteria > Burkholderiales > Burkholderiaceae_C > Pseudorhodoferax > Pseudorhodoferax aquiterrae. Next base: position 15,189 of record NZ_BMYK01000031.1, on the reverse strand, counting down.
ACATCGGCCATGCGCTCGGTGGCGCTGGCCGGCATGAACGCCGGTGTCGGGGCGAACTACGTGAAGCCGGGCGACGAGCGCGTCATCGCGGCCACACCGGTCATCGGCGGCGGCGCCAGCACCAGGATCAGCTTCTCGACCGCCAAGCTGGCCAAGGGCGGCGACTACAGCTTCTTCTGCTCCTTCCCCGGCCACTGGTCGGTGATGAAGGGCAAGCTGGTCTTCGGCTGAGGCCATGGTCGACCGCGTCACCGCCACGCCGGCCGCGCTGGTGCTCATCGAGCAGCTGCGCACGCGGCACGGCCCGTTGATGTTCCACCAGTCGGGCGGCTGCTGCGACGGCAGCGCGCCCATGTGCTATGCCCAGGGCGAGTTCATCGTGGGCGACCACGACCGGCTGCTGGGCAGCATCGGCGGCATGCCCTTCTACATCAGCGGCCCGCAGTTCGAATACTGGCAGCACACGCAGCTCATCATCGACGTGGTGCCGGGCCGCGGCGGCATGTTCTCGCTGGAGGGGCCGACGGGCCGGCGCTTCCTCACGCGCTCGCGGCTGTTCACGGACGCCGAGTGGGCCGCACTGCAGGCTACAGAAAGCACGGGAAAAGCCGATACCGCGTGAACGGGCCGCCATCCGGGCGCCCCGCCCCGACCGAGGTGCCCGACCCGCATGACCACCGTATCCGCCGTCGGCAGCACGCCATGGACCGCCAGCGCGGCCCTGGCGCGCCAGCCCGTGGCCGAGGCCACCGCCACGCCACCGTCCACCGTGCTGCAACTCGGGCGCAGCGAGCCCCCGTCCACGGTCTACGACCGCCCGACCGGCCCGACCCGCAGCTGGGCCAGCGCGCCCGGCGATGCGATCAGCAGCCTGATGCAGCGCAACGCCGCCAGCGGCACGGGCAGCCTCGCCTCGCAATGGCGCGGCCTGGGCGGCGCCCTGCTCACGCGGCTGGCCGAGCAAGGCGGCGACTACCGGCAGACGCTGGTGCAGCACGCCAGCGGTGTGGCCGCCAGCGACGCGCTGGCCAGCGCGCGCGACAGCGCCGTGACGCTGCAGCTGCGCATCCGCACGCAGTCGGGCACGACCGTGGAGCTGTCCATCGCCGTCAACCGCGGATCGGGGACCGTGCAGAACGGCCTGCAGGTGGACATGCGCAGCAACGGCGCGCTGAGCGATGCCGAGCGCCAGGCCCTGGGCGCGCTGGCCGAGGGCTTCGACAAGGCCCTGGCCGGCCTGGGCCGCGCGGATGCGCCGCAGCTGGACCTCTCCGGCCTGCTGGCCTACGACGACGAGCAGCTGTCGTCGCTCGAACTCACGGTGCGCAGCCCGCAGGCGGACGATCCGCTGCGCAGCTTCAGCCTGCAGGCCAACGCGCGCGAGAAGCGCATCGACGTGCAGGGCTCGGCCGGCGATGTGTCGCTGCGCCTGGACGCCGCCGCGCCCTTGGCCGCCGCTGCCGAAGATGTGCGCCAGGCCAGCATCGCGCAGTACCTCGCGCAGTTCGATGCGGCCGCAGACCGCGGCCACATCGGCGCCGAACTCGTGGCGCAGCTGCGCCAGGCCTTCGCGCAGTTGCACGGCGCCAACGGCGATCAGGCGCAGCCGCTGGACGGCACGCCCTCCGCGGTGCAGAACCAGGTGGCGCCGCTGCTGAACGGGCTGGCCGATTTCGAACTGCGCATCGAAGGCGAGTCGCGCAAGACCAACCAGAACGGCTACCTCACCGAGGTCAGCCAGGCCCGCTACGCCGTGGCGCAGCAGACCAGCGTGCAGCGCACGGGTGCGACGGGCGACATCACGGTCACACAGACGCGCAGCGCCGTGCTGCAGGCGCAAGTCCTGCGCGCGCTCGGCGAGGCCGAGATCGATCTGAAGGGCGGCAACTACCACCGCACCGACATCGACGACGAGAGCCGTGGCAAGACCACGGTGGCGACCGTCCAAGGCCGGATCGTGCGCGCCGATGCCGAGCGGGCAGACCGGCAGCTGCTGACCTACGCCAAGCTGCTGAACCACCGCGCCGTGGAAACGCACAGCGAGCCGCGTGAGCGACACCAGCGCGAGGATCTGCTGCCCGGCCTGCGGTAGATTGCGGCCCTTTCGGCCGCCCTCCTCCGCATGACCAGCACGACCTCCCGACCCGCCCGTGCGCCGCGCCCTCTGGCCGGCGTGCGCATCCTGAGCCTGGCGCTCAACCTGCCCGGCCCCGCCGCGCTGATGCGCTGCCGCGCCATGGGTGCGACCTGCGTCAAGCTGGAACCGCCCGCGCCCGACGGCGGCCCGGGTGACCCCATGGCCGTCTATGCGCAGGGCGCCTATGCGGCGTTGCATATAGGGGTGCGGGTGCTGCAGGCCAACTTGAAAACCGATGCGGGCCAGGATGCGCTGCACCGCGAACTGGCCCGTACCGACGTGCTGCTGACCTCGTTCCGCCCCTCGGCGCTGGCCAAGCTCGAACTCTCCTGGCGCAAGCTGCACCGGCTGTATCCGCAGCTGTCGCAGGTGGCCATCGTCGGCGCCGGCGACGCGCGTGCCGAGGAGCCCGGCCACGACCTGACCTACGTGGCCGAGCACGGCCTGGTCAACGGCCTCGAACTGCCGCCCACGCTGTACGCCGACATGGGCGGCTCGCTGGCCGCCAGCGAGGCCGTGCTGCAGGCCCAGCTGCTGCGCGCGGCCAAGGGCAAGGGCCATTTCCTCGAGGTCGCGCTGGCCGACGCGGCGGGCTATTTGGCCCTGCCGCGTGCTTGGGGCCTCACCACGCCACAGGGCTCGGTCGGCGGTGCGCATGCGGGTTACCGTGTCTACCCCTGCAAAGACGGCCGCGTGGCCGTGGCCGCGCTGGAGCCGCACTTCGCCAAGGCGCTGTGCGCGGCGGCCGGCGTGGCCGACGCCTCGCGCAAGACCATGCTGGCCGCCTCCACGCACGCCGCCGTGGCGGCCTTCTTCGCCACGCGCACGCGCAAGCAGCTCGAAAAGCTCGGCCACGAACGCGACATTCCGTTGCACGGCCTGCCGCGCTGACCGCCCGTTGCACAGCGCGCGGGTGGCGCCCTACTTCCTGGCTTTGTCCAGCTCCTCCCGGTAGAGCTTGACCAACGCCGGGTCGTAGCTCGCCGCGAACTTGTCGGCCACAGGGGCGGTCAGTTCGCGCATGCGCGCCAGCACGGGCGCGGGCACGTCGTTGACCTGCATCTTGCCTTCCAGCTCCTTGCGCGCGGCGACCGAGGTGTCGCGGCTCAGCTTGCGCTGGTAGGCGCCGGCCTCGGTGGCGGCATCCTGCAGGAGCTTGCGCTCGGCGGCGCTGAGCTTGTCCCAGAAGCGCTTGCTGACCAGCACCGGGCTCGCGGTGTAGACATGGTTGGTCACGCTGAGGTACTTCTGCACCTCGTAGAACTTGGCGGAGAGCGTGATCGCGAACGGGTTCTCCTGCGCGTCCATGGCCCGCGATTCGAGCGCGCCGTAGAGCTCCGGAAACGCCATGGGCACGGGGTTGGTGCCCAGCGCAGCGAAGCTCTCGACGAACATCGGGTTCGGGATCACGCGGACCTTCAGGCCCTTCAAGTCCTCCACGGTCTGGATCGGGCGGCGGCTGTTCGTGAACTGGCGGAAGCCGGCCTCCCAGAAGCCCAGGCCGATGAGGCCCTTGTCGGGCAGGCGTTGCAGCAGCGCCTGGCCGAACGGGCCCTGCAGCAGCGTGTCGACCTGTTCGCCGCGCGCGAACGAGAACGGGATGTCCAGCAACGTGAACTCCTTGACCACGGCGCCCGTGACCGTGGCCGACAGCACCACCATCTCCTGGACGCCGCCCTGCGTGGCGCTGAACTGCTGCTGCTCGCCGCCCAGCGTGCTGGCGGCGAACTCCTTGACCGTGATCTTGCCGCCGCTGCGCGCCGCGACGAGCTCGGCGAACTTCTGCACGCCCATGGACAGATGGTGGCCCTGCGGGTTCACATGGCCGAACTTGATCACGCGTTCCTGGATGTCCTGGGCCGTGGCCGCGGTCCAGGCCGCCAGCAGCGCGAGCGCCACGGTGTGCTTGTTCATGCGCAAAACAGTCTCCTCCGAAAGTCTGGCGGGGATTCTAGGCGGCAGAATTGAACGTCGTTCAATCCAGAAAACACTTTCCAGGAGATTCCATGCAGACCAGCGAAGGCGTGCGCTGCGCCGTGCCAGGCAGCGACGTGCTCGGCGAAACCCCGCTGTGGTGCGAACAGACCCAGAGCCTGCTGTGGCTGGACATCGAGCAGGCGCGGTTGCAGCGCTTTCACCCCGCCAGCGGGCGGCACGACGTGTGGCAATTCGACGAGCGCTACCTTGGCACGCTGGCGCTGCTGCGCCGCCCCGGCCGCGTGTTGCTGGGCATCGATCTCGCGCTGGAGACCTTCGATCTGGGCACCGGCGCGCGCGAGAAGCTGTGCCAGGTCGAACCCGTGGGCACGGACACCCGGCTCAACGACGGGCGCTGTGACAGCCGGGGGCGGCTGTGGGTGGGCACCATGGACAACCAGCTCGCGCGCGGCAGCGGCAGCTTCTACCGCGTCGACCCGGACGGCCGCGTGCACCGCCAGTTCGGCGACGTGATCGTCTCCAACACGGTGGCCCTGTCGCCGGCCGAAGACCGTCTGTACTTCTCCGACACGCGGCGCTACATCACCTGGCGCTTCGGGCTCGACGTGGCGGCCGGCACGCTGGGGCCGCGCGAGGTCTTCGTGGACTACGGCGGCCGCGGACGCCCTGACGGTGCCTGCGTGGACAGCCAGGGCTATCTGTGGAACGCCATCTTCGCGGGCGGCCGCGTGGTGCGCTACGCGCCCGACGGTACGGTGGACCGCGTGCTCACGCTGCCCGTCAGCAACCCGACCTGCGTGTGCTTCGGCGGGCCGGACCTGCGCACGCTGTACATCACGACCGCGCAGCGCTTCCTCACGCGGGCGCAGTTGCGCGCGCAGCCCTGGGCAGGGTCGCTGCTGGCGGTCTATCTGGAGGTGCCAGGGCTGGCGGAGCGGCGGTTTGGGCGGGATTGATGGCGCCCGCCAATCCATTCGGTGTGCTGGACCACGATGTCAAGCTGCCCAATGGCGTCAGCGTCCACAACGCATTCCGGGTCACGCCTTGTGCGCAGGGCTGCCTGCTCAGCTTCGTGGTGCCGCGACCGGCCGGCGCCAGCCAGGAAAGCTTCGCGTCGGACGTCGCGCATGTCCAAAAAGACCTCGCGACCTTGAAGAAGCTGCTTGGACAGAGCGCTCCGTGAGCGATGCGGTGGAACGGCCGTCCTGGTAGAGGGTGGTGGGATGGTCCCAGCGTGCGCCAGCTACCAGCGGTATCAGTCCGTGTTCGGCGCTGAATCGGTTTCAGGCGGTCGGCCCGCACCCGGAATCCCCTTGGCGATGTGCGGCTCAGCTTGGGCTGCGGCATCCTGCTTCCGCTCCAGCACTTCGCCATCCTGACGCGGGTGGTGATCACCGTCAGCCCGGTACTCATGCTCTTTGCCGCTGATCGGCGTGCTGTCCATGGCCTGCGTGGCCGCAGCCCGTTCACCGTCCGGATCGAGCTTCTTGCTGTCGGGCATGGCACGCCTCCTGTGAAGTGTGCTGACAGATTAGGCCGTCCGCGCGGCCCCCGTGTCGGATGGCAGCCCGAATGTCGATCAGCTTGCAACCCAGGGCGCCGTGGCCATGCGCATCAGTAGCTCAGTTCCAGGACCGACACGTGGTTGTCGGCCAGCGGCCAGCTCCGCCCCACGACACGTTCGCCGTTGAATTCGGCCACGAGGGCGCGCGGCAGGCCGGTGGGCTTGATGCGCGAGACCGCGACACCGGCGCCCAGCACTGCGCCCGGCGGTGGCGACTGGCCGTCGAAGGCCATCTTGTCGCGGCCCGGGTCGAAGTAGCCGCGTGGCCGCGTCATCAAGGCCAGCGCAGCTGCGTTCCTGTCGGCCTCGGGCACACGCTCTGGCCGGAAATTGAGCACCGTCGTCGAGCGCGGAAACGGGCTGCGGTAGAAGTGCGTGGTGGCGTAGCCGGACGCGCTGACCACGAACTCGTGGCGAGCCTGCGCGTCTGTCGCCAGCGGGCCCCAGGCCCCAGCAGCGGACACCACAGCGGTGTAGAGAGCGGGGCCCAGGCGCTCGCCCGTGTGCGGGTCGATGGCGAAGGCCTCGATGCGGGCACCCGCCAAGCCGATGTTGGTGCCAGCGCCACTCACCTTGCCAGACAAGGACACCAGCGGCTCGGGGGCGACGTCGCTGCGCGCGGGTCTGCTCCCGGTGATGAAGCGGTAGGCCGCCTCGAAGGCAGCAGCAGAGTAAGAGGTCTCCCGGTGGTCGATGCGCGGGATGACGACGTTGGTGGCGCCCTGGAGTTCGGGGCCTGCGGCCGTGACGCCGGTGGCCACGCCGCGCTTGCCCACCCACAGGCCATCCGCTTGGGCGAACTTGTCGTTGCCGTCGGAGCGCACCGTCATCCAGCGCACCGGGCCGGTGACCTCGTCGCCAGAGGCATTCTTGGGCGCATTCAGCGCACTGAGAAAGGGGCCGTGGCCCGCGAACTCGCTGCGGTCCGACAGGCCCTCGATGGGAACCGCCCAGACGCCGTGGTTGGGCGTGCCACCGAGGATGGCGTGCGACACCGTTTGTTCGCCGCCGCCGTTGGCGATGTAGTTGCGGATGGCGTTGCCGCCGCGCGAATTGCCCATCAGCACGACCTGGCGCGCGCCGGTGCGGGCCAGCACCTTGTCGACTTCGGCGCGCAAGTAGTCACGGTGCTCGGCCGTCGACGAACGACCAGGCTGTTCGCGCGTGTCGTCGTCGCGCGCGGTGGGCAGCGGCATGTCGATGGCGTGCAGCCGCTCGCGCGGCCAGCCGTTGGACTCGAAGCGCCACATCGTCGTCAACCACGACCCGGCGGTGTCGCCGTTGCCGTGCACGAAGACGATGGGCGGACGTGCGTCGGCGCCGTCGGGAACAGGGCCGGTGGCGCAGGAAGACAGCAGCAACGCAGCCGCGGTCAGCACCAGGCGCCGGGTCAGATGGGTCATGGGGATCTCCAGGAACGCGGGACGCGGGCGACGGGGCTTCGGTGGACTGAGGAGGATACGCGGACGAGGCGGTGTCTGTACCGGGGGGTTGCCCGTCCGGCAGGCCATGGGGCGGATGACGGCAGGGGGCGCCAGCGCCACCCTCATCCTTGCCTGGTGAGCACCGCGAAAGCCCAGGTCGCGGCCAGCAGCACGGCACCCAGGAACACCATGACCGCCGAAAGGCCCCATGCGGCAGCGATCGGGCTGGTGGCAGCCTGCACGACGGCCGCGCCCGCGAAGAACGAGAGATTGATGGCGGCCAGGGCCTTGCCGGCATGCTCTGGCGCCACCACCGCGCGCCCCATCGCGAACAGCAGCGGCTGCACGGCGATGGCGGCGCCGAACAGCAGGAACGCCGAGACGTCGAAGCCCACCGGCAACACGCCGCCGCCGAGCGACTGCGACAGCCAGCCGCCCGGCCGCGCAGATGCGACGGCAAGCAGCGCCAGTGCGGCGACCAGGTGGCCGACGACCAGCAGATGGCGGCGGCTGCCGCTGCGGCGGTCCAGCACGCCGTAGAGCATCGGCCCGACCACCAGGGCGACGGTCAACGGCAGCAGCGCGTTGCCCGCCTCGATGCGCCCGAGGTGCCGCACGTCCATGAGCCAGGGACCGCCCCACAGGCCTCGCACGGCGATGGCTGCCGCAAAGGACGAGAACGCCAGCACGACGATGCCACGCAGCTGCGGCGACAGCCCGATCCGCACCACCTCGCGCGCCTCCGATCGGATGGTCCGCCCGGTCGCCGCAGGGCCGGGGCCCTCGTTGGAGACGAAGGGCATGACCAGCACTGCGATGCCCACCGCGAAGATGGCCGCGGCCCAGAAGCCGGCGCGCCAGCCATGGTGCTCGATCAGCCACGCCAGCGGACTGGCGGACAGCAGCATGCCCGCGTTGCCGACGCCCTGGATCAGCCCGGACCACAAGCCGAACTGCTGGGGCGTCAGCAGCTTGGCGGCCAGCGTCATCGGGCACAGCAGCATGCCGCAGCAGCCGATGCCCAGCACGACCTGGGCGAGCAGAAAGCCGCTGGCGCCGCCGACCGTCGCGGCCAGCACGGCGCCGACCGTCACGATGGAAAGCAGCGTCAGCGCCACGGTGCGCACGCCGTAGCGGTCCAGCGCCACGCCGACCGGAATCTGGCCTGCCGCGAACGCGATGTGGTAGGCGCCGGTGAGGCTGGCGAGGCGCGCCGCTGTCACACCGATGTCCGCGCCGATCACATCGATCGCCACCGCGGGCAGGGTCCGCAGCAGGTTCGACAGCATGTGCCCCAGGGCCAGCACCAACAGCGGAACGCCGAACAGCAAGACCGCGCGGTACGGCGTCGCCGGGCGCCGATGCGCCATGGTTGAAGCAGCCTTGCTCACGCGGTGTCCCCTGTTCCGTTCTGTGTTGTGCGTCCGTGCCGCTCCTGCGATGCGGCGCGTACGATTCTAGGAAGGCGCGCGGCGTGGCCCGTCTCTCTTCAGTTTTACCTACGGCCAGCCCAAGGACCACACTGCATTCCGGCAGCCCCCTCCTTGTTCCGCCCCCTGCCCTATCCTTGGCTGGCCCGCCGCGCCAGCCAGGCCGCCGCCGCGGGCGCCAGCGCGAAGCTGGCGAACAGCCAGACCGCGGCCGACTGCGCACCCACCACCCCGCCCGGCGCCGTGAGCCCCGCGGCATTCGCCACCAGGCCAGCGATGGCCGCACCGATCGCCATGCCGTACAGCTGCACGGTGGTGATGGCGGCCGACGCCAGGCCGCCCTCGCCGCTGGGCGCCAGCCGCAGCACGCGTGTGAGCAGGTGCGGCCAGCCCACGCCCACACCGGCCCCCACGCCGGCCAGCGCGAGCCCGCTCAGCAGCAGGTGCGCGCCCGCAGCGAAGCCGCCGTGCAGCGGGATCAGAACCGCCAACGCAAGCAGGCTGATCGCGCACAGCACCGGGCCGCCCCGCAGCAGGCGCGCCGCAGCGGTGCCGGCGCGTCCCGAGGACAGCAGCGAGCCCGCGCTCCAGCCGGCGGCCATCGCCGCCGTCAGGTAACCGGCCGCCAGCGGCGTGTAGCCGTGCAGGGTCTGCAGGAAGTACGGCACGTAGATCTCGGTCGTGGTTCCGACCAGCAGCAGCGCCACGCAGCCGTAGACCGCGCCCAGCGGCGAGGCCAGCGCCGTGGCGCCGCGCGGCAGCAGGCGCACGGCCGCGCGCCGGTCCAGCGCGATGGCGGCCGCGCCCAGCGCTAGGCCCAGCAGCACCCCCGCGCCCTGCCAGGCCAGCTGCGGCGACAGGCTGGCCGCCGCGACGGCCAACACCGAGGCGGCCAGCAGCGCGATCTGGCGCAGGGCGATGGCCGGCCTGTCCTCGGCCACGCCCTTGCCGCGCAACTGCACCGCCACCAGCGCGGCCTGCAGCGCCGACACCGGCAACAGCGTCCAGAACGCCCAGCGCCAGTGCCCGGCCTGCGCGAACAGCCCGCCCACGGCCGGCCCACACAGCGTGGCCACGCCCCACATGCCCGAGACCAGCGCCACGGCGCGCGGCCACAGCGGCGGTGCGAACACCACACGGATCAGCGCATAGCTCAGCGCGGCCAGCATGCCGCCACCCAGCCCCTGCACGCTGCGACCGGCCAGCATCCACGGCATGGACGGCGCAGCCGCGCAGGCGGCCGAGCCCAGCGCGAACAATGCCAGCGCCGCCAGGCAGGCACCGCGCGGCCCGCGCGCGGCCAGCAGCCGCACCGACACGGCCGCGCCGACGATGGAGGCGACGACGAACAGCGTGGTGTTCCAGGCGTACCAGTCCAGGCCGCCGATGTCCTGCACGACCGAGGGCAGCACGGTGGTCACGATGTGCACGTTGATGGCGTGCAAGGCCACGCCGCCGGTCAGCGCGACGGCCAGCAGGCCGTTGCGGCCGCGCAGCAGGTCGCCCCAGGAGGCGGTGACGGAAGAAGGGCTGGAGGAAGAAGCGACAGCGGACATGGGGATTCTCGACAGCGCGACGGGCGCGCCTTATTATCCAAGCAGTTGTTTGGATATTAGCGCGAACCCCATGACTTCCACAAGCAATGACTTGGATAACCCCGTTGCCGCATCGGCAGCCGAGCGCATGCTGTTCCAGGTCAAGACGCGCGGGCCGGTTTCCACGGCGCAACTGGCGCAGCTGCTGGACATGACGCCCGAGGCCGCGCGCCAGCAGGTGCACAAGCTGCTGGCCGGCGGCCTGGTCGCGGGCCAGCAGGAGGCGGCCGCGGGCGTGGGCCGGCCGCGCCAGAACTGGGTGCTGACGGAGGCGGGCCACCGCCGCTTTCCGGACACGCATGCGCAGCTCAGCGTGCAGCTGATCGGGTCGATCCGCCAGCTGTTCGGCGAGGCCGGGCTCGACCGGCTCATCGCGCAGCGCGAGGACGAGGCGCGTGCGGCCTACCGCCGCGCCTGCACGGCCAAGACCTTGGGCAGGCGGCTCGAACAGCTGGCCGCCGTGCGCAGCGCGGAGGGCTACATGGCGCGCGTGGAGCGGCAGGACGATGGCGCGTGGCTGCTGTCCGAGGACCACTGCCCGATCTGCGCCGCGGCGCGCAGCTGCCAGGGCTTTTGCCGCTCGGAACTGCAGCTGTTCCAGGAGATCGCGGGCCCCGGCGCCAGCGTCACGCGCGAGCAGCATGTGCTGGCGGGCGCGTCGCGCTGCGTGTACCGCGTCGCGCCGCAGCGCTGACGCTCATGCCGCGGGCAGGTCCGGCCGCGGCAGATCGGGCCATGCGGCAGGCACCGTGACCGGGGCGCGCAGCACCTGCCCCAGGCAGGCCCGCAGCCAGGCGTGGGCCGGGTCGCTCGCGTGGCGTCGGTGCCAGAGCATGCGCACGGGCTGCGGCGGCAGTGCCAGCGGCAGCGCGAAGGTCTGCAGTCGCAGCGGACCGGCCAGGCTGCGCGCCATGCGTTCGCTGACGCAGGCCACGAGCTCCGACTGCGCGGCGGCCAGCAGCGCCGCGTAGCTGTTGGGCACGCTCAGTTCCACGCGGCGCTGCAGGCCGCGCGCGGCCAGGGCCTGGTCCGCCACCGAAGCTTCGCCCGGCCGCAGCACCACGTCCACATGCCGGGCGGCGGCCCAGCGCCGTGTCGTGAGGCGCGCGGCCAGCAGCGGGTGGCCGGCGCGCGCGGCGCCCAGCAAGGGCTGCTGCGACACCACGCGCGCCTCGGTCTCGCCGTCGGCGGCCAGGCCGGTGCCGATGTCCACGTCGATGCGGCCTTCGCGCAGCGCCATGGCGTCCACATAGGTGGCGGGCAGGATCTGCAGGTTGGCCAGCGGCATGCGCGCCTGCAGGGCCTGCAGCCAGGCGGTGCCGAACACCACGGCGTAGCCTTCGGGCGCACGCACGACGAAGCTGCGCGCGCGTTCGGCCCACTGCGCCGTGTCGGCGCCTGCGCGCAGCGCCTGGGCTTCTTCCAGCAGGCGACGCACCGGCCCGGCCAGCGCCTGGGCGCGCGCCGTCGGAACCATGGCCCGGCCCGCGCGCACGAGGATGGGGTCGCCGAACACCTCGCGGATGCGGGCCAGCGCATGGCTCATGGCGGGCGTGCTCAGGTGCACCCGCCCGGCCGCAGCGGTCACGCTGCCGGTGGCCAGCAGCGCGTCGAGCGCGGTCAGCAGGTTCAGGTCGTAGGTTTTCATTTCGTGCAATCCACGCTTGAATCGATTGCACTGTACAGAACACTGGCCTCGCCGCAGACTGCGCCGCCATGACCGCCCCGGCCTCGCCCCGACTGCCCTTCGCCATGCTGATGCTGCTGCTCGTGCTGGGCGCGCTGGACCAGACCATCCTGGCCACCGCCGCACCCGTGATGGCGCGCGAGCTGGCCGGCAACTGGCCGATCGCCTGGGTGTTCTCGGCCTACCTGCTGGCCGCCACCGTGGTCATCACGCTGTACGGCCGGCTGGCCGACGTGCGCGGTCGCAAGCCCGTGCTGCTGCTCGCGCTGGGGCTGTTCCTGCTCGGCTCGCTGGCCTGCGCACTGGCCACCGACCTGCGCCAGATCGTGCTGGCGCGCGCGCTCCAGGGTGCCGGTGGCGGCGGCTTCATGACGCTGAGCATGCTGGCGGTCACCGACCTGTTCCCGGCCGATGAGCAAGGCGCGCGCAAGGCCTCGCTCGGCGCGGCCTACGGCCTGGCCACCATGTTCGGCCCGCTGGCGGGCAGCTGGCTGGTGCAGGCCCTGTCCTGGCACTGGGCGTTTCTGGTCAACGTGCCGCTGGGCGCGCTGGCCTGGGTCGTGCTGGCGCGCACCCTGCCCGCGGCGCCGCCGGCCCGGACCACCGACGGGCGGGCCTCGATCGACCACGCCGGTGCGCTGCTGCTGGCTGCGGCGCTGGCGGCGTCGCTGCTGGCCACGCAGCATGCGCGCCTGGGCCTGCCGGCCTGGATCACGGCCGGCCTGCTCGTGGCCCTGGGCGCCGCGTGCACGCTGGGTTTCCTGTGGCGCCAGCGCCGGGCCCGGCAGCCGCTGCTGCCGCTGTCCCTGTTCGCACGCAAGGCCTACGCGGCGGCGAGCCTGCTGGCCGTGGCCTCAGGCGTGGCGCTCTACGCGGCCGTGGCCTTTGTGCCGCAGTACCTGCAGGCCGGACTGCAGCTGGCGCCTACGCGCGCGGCCTGGCATCTGGCACCGCTGATGGCCGGGCTGACGGCGGCGGCCATCGCGAGCGGCCGGCTGCTGCGCGCCCAGTGGCCTGTGGCGCGGCTCGCACGCCTGGCCAGCGCGGCCATGCTGCTGGCCTTCGCGTCGCTGGCGGCGGCGGTGCGCTGGTGGCCGCAGCAGCCGCTGGCCCTGTCGGCGGCCCTGGCGCCGCTGGGCCTGGGTCTGGGTGGGATGTTCCCGGTCGTCAGCATGGTCGCGCAGCGCGCGGCGCCGGCCCAGCACACCGGCGTGGCGACGGCCGTGCCGGTCATGCTGCGCAGCCTGGGCGGGGCCTTCGGTGTCGCGCTGCTGGCCCTGCTGCTGGGCCAGGACGTGGCGGCCCAGATGCGGGCGCTGCACGGCGCGGCCGAAGCCTACGCGCACGGCCTGCAGCAGGTGTTCGCTGGTGGCATGGCGGCTGCGCTGCTGGGCTTCGGCGCCGCCGGCTGGCTGCCGGCGCGGCCGCGCGCGGCGCCCGCTGGCCCTTGACGGCCGCAGGCGGTGCTTCTTCAGCCCAGCCGCAGCCAGTGGTTGTCGAGCCGCAACGCCGGCACGGGCCGCGCGGCGACGGTGGCGGCGTCGGCCACCAGCGCCTCTTCGCGGCCCCCGGCCCAGAGCCGGCCGGGCTCGGCCGCGAGCGCACAGGCCTCGGCCAGCGCCGTGAAGCCCTGCCAGCGGCCATCTGCTCCCCAGCGCGCGAAACCGTCGACCTTGGGCGTGCTGACGGCAAAGCCGCCGTTGGCCCAGGTGATGTCGCCGCCGTAGCCGGCCAGCGGCTGCGGCGCCGCGGCCGTGCGCAGCGTCTTGCCGTCGAACAGGGCCAGCAGCGGCGCAGCCTGCTTGGCGGCCGCGTCGCTGTGCTCGGCCTGCAGCGCGATGCCGAGCAGGCGGCCGTCCCGGCCGCCCCAGGCGATGTGGCGCAGGCTCAGGCGCGGGTCGGCCAGGCGCCACTGGCCCAGTACGGTGCCGCCCTGCGTGTCCAGCCGCACGAGCGAGGCGTCCATGCGTTCCAGGCCGATCTTGAGCCGGCCGGTCTCGGGCAGCGTGGGAATGCCGCCGTTGGCCACGAGCAGGCTGCCATCGGCATCGAGCAGCAGCTCGTGCGGGTCCATGCCGTGCGTGGGCCATTCCTCCTGCTTTTCCAGCGTGGCCGCATCGCGCACGCCGACCAGGCCGGCGCCGGTTTCCAGGTCGGTCTCGGTGGTGTACAGGCGCTGGCCGTCGCGGCTGGCGATCACGTGGCCGTTGAAGGCGCGGTCGGGCTCGATCCAGGCGATCTGCGGCTCCGCATCCCCGGGCTTCCAGCGCAGCAGCCAGTCGCCCGGGCGGCGCGCCACGGCCAGCACCGTGCCGCCGGCCTCGGCCAGCAGGCCGTGGGCGCGCGTGGGCACGTCGAGCGCGCGGGCCACGACCAGCGCGTCGGCCTGGGCGGCCAGCAGGCCGATCTGGTAGCGCGCGGCCTCGGCGTTGTCCTGCGGTTCGCACTGCCAGGCGGCGAGCAGCCGCGGCGTGGCCGCCGACCATGCCGGCGCGGCGAGCGCGGCGGCGCCCAGGGCCAGGCAATGGCGGCGTGTCAGCATGGCTTCAGTCTCCGTCGGCATCGGAGAAACCGATCCGGATGTCGAGCGCCGGCGCCAGTTCGGCCTCGGCCAGCTGCTTGAGGCCGGCCACGGCCCTGGCGGCGGCCTGCACGCTGGCCGGCGCGTCGGGCTGCGCGGCGCCCATGGCCTCGTCGACCCGGCGCACGGTGGCGGCCCAGCGGTCGGCCAGCGGGTTCAGGCCGCGGCCGCGCATGTAGGTCTCCAGCGCCACGAGGTCCTTGCCCGGCTCGGGCACGGTGTCGTCGGGCGCCACGGCCAGCGTGCGCAGCCCCTGCCATTGCGCGGCCCAGGCCTCGCGCGCGAGGCCGCTCGCGGCCCGCGGATAGGCCGGCGGCTTGCCCTTGGGCGCGCTCTTGAGCGGCTTGTCCATGAACGGCCAGCGCAGGCGCTCGACGCCGCCCACCCACTGGTTCACGAGCTCGGACATGGCGACGGCAGCGGCTTCGTTGGCCTCCTCGTCGTCGGGATCGGGCTGGGCGTTGGCCAGGGCCGTGAAGGCCTGGGCCAACGCCTGCGCCTCGGCCAACACGTTCTCGGCCAGCAGCTGGGCGTAGCGGCAGGCCGCCGTGCCGGGCGCGGGCGGCTGCGTCCAGAGCAGCCATTCGAGCGCGGGCAGGCCCTTGGCCGGCGTGCCGATGCGCTCCAGCGCGGCGGCATCCGCGGGCGCGGCGGCGATGGCCCGGCGGATCAGCTCGGGCCGCGTGGGCGCGAAATCGATCTGGCGCAGCGTGCGCCGCTGCAGCAGCGGGCCGACCGACACCGCCGACAGCCGGCCCAGCGCGAGCGCGGCGTCGCCCCAAGCCCGGCGCGCCGTGGCCAGCGGCGCGCCTTCACCGGTCGGCGCCGCGGCC
>NZ_BMYK01000030.1 GCF_014652235.1 Pseudorhodoferax aquiterrae | reverse complement strand
ATTTCCAGTATTTCAGGCCCTCCACCCCAACACCTCAACCATACAAGCCAGCTCCGCGGCGGCCGCTGGCATGGCCTGCTCCGCGGCCTCTCGAACGTCCTTGAAACGGAGGTCGCTGTGGCCGAAGTCCTGTTCACCAACGTGCGCATCCTCGAGGGCGGCACGCAGCTGCCCTACCAGGGCAGCGTGCGCGTCAGCGGCAACCGCATCCGCGAGGTCGGCCGCAGCCTGGCACCCGTGGGCGGTTTCAACAGCGGCGTGCAGGTCATCGACGCCGCCGGTGCCACGCTGATGCCGGGCATGTGCGAAGCCCACACGCACTTCAGCTGGAACGACGCCGCCACGCTGGCCGCGATCCAGGCCATGCCGCTGGAAGAGCACGTGCTGTGGTGCGCCAAGGTGGCGGGGCGCTACCTGCAGGCCGGCTTCACCTCCTGCGTGGGCGCGGCCTGTGCCAAGCCGCGGCTGGACGTGGTCACGCGCAACGCGATCAACAAGGGCCAGATCCCGGGCCCGCGCTACCTGGCCGCCAGCCAGGAGATCACCGTGCCCGGCGGCCTGGGCGACGAGACGCTGCCGCACCTGCCCTTCCCGGAGTTCAGCTTCGGCGTGAACGTGAACGGTGCCGAGGACATGCGCAAGGCCGTGCGCCGGTTCCTGGCCTACGGCGTGGACTCGATCAAGCTCAACCTCTCGGGCGACAACTTCACGCCGCAGTCGCCGGCCGGCACCACCTGGATGACCGACGCCGAGGTGGCCGCCGCCATGGAGGAGGTCAGGATGCGCGGCAAGCGCGGCGTGGCCCATGCCCGCTCGGCCGACAGCGTCAAGCAGGCGCTGCGCCATGGCATCGAGGTGATCTACCACGCCAGCTACACCGACACCGAGACGCTGGACCGTCTGGAGGCTGCGAAGGACCAGGTCTTCGTGGCGCCCGGCATCGCCATCCTCTACGCCATGCTGCACGAGGCCGAGCCCTATGGCATCACGCACCAGATGGCGGTGGACATGGGCTACCAGGACGAGTGGGACCACGCCATCGAATCGCTCAAGGCCATGCACCGGCGCGGCGTGCGCGTGCTGCCGGGCGGCGACTACGGCTTCGCGTTCACGCCGCACTGCCAGAACGCGCGCGACCTGGAGTTCTTCGTCAAGTACCTGGGCATGACGCCGCTGGAGGCGATCCGCTCCACGGCCGAGTTCGGCGGGCAGATCATGAAGCTGCCGGGCGAGCTGGGCATGGTCAAGCCGGGCTACCTGGCCGACCTGCTGCTCGTCGACGGCGACCCGCTGGCCAACCTGTCCATCCTGCGCGATCCCAAGCGCATCCTCGCGGTCATGAAGGACGGGCAGTTCGCCAAGCTGCCACCGGTCGCGAGCGAGCGGCGCTTCGAACGGGCGGCATGAACAGGACCGCGCGCATCCTGCTGTGGCTGCTGGTCGGCGGCCCGGTCCTCGTGTTCTCGCTGTGGGCGCTGTTCGACAACGCGCGCCTGTACGTGGTCACCCTGCTCAATGGGCTGACGCTGGCCTCGCTGTACTTCATCGTGGCGAGCGGCTTCACGCTGGTGTTCGGCCTCATGCGCAACGTGAACCTCGCGCACGGTTCGCTGTACCTGCTGGGCGGCTACGTGGGCTACGTGGTGGCCGACAAGACCGGCTGGTGGCTGCTGGCGCTGGCGGCGGGCTTCGCGGCGGCGGCCGTGGCGGGCCTGCTGATCCAGGTGCTGATCCTGCGGCGCATGCAGGGGCAGGACCTGCGCCAGACGCTGGTGACCATCGGCCTGTCGATCGTGATCGCCGACGTGCTGCTGTGGATCTTCACGGGCCAGGTGCACCAGATGGAAGCGCCCGAGTGGCTGCAGGGGCCCATCCGCGGCCTGCCGCTCATCAATGCCTACGGCGCGTTCCGCTTGAGCCTGCTGGGCTTCGGCATCGCCATCGGCATCGGCCTGTGGTGGCTGCTGAACAAGACCCGCGTGGGCGCCATGATCCGCGCCGGCGTGGACGACCGCGGCATGCTGGCCGCCTCGGGCGTGAACGTGAACCTGGTGTTCGCCATCACCTTCATGCTGGGGGCCGGCCTCGCGGGACTGGGCGGCGTGATCGGCGCGGTGGAGCTGTCCATGGTGCCGGGCGAAGACATCCGGCTGCTGCTGGCCTCGCTGATCGTGGTGATCGTGGGCGGCATGGGCAGCGTGGTCGGCGCGGCCATCGGCGCCGTGATCCTGGGCCTCGCGGAGACCTATGGGCTGGCCTACGCGCCAACCTACAGCGTGGTGTTCACCTTCGTGATCCTGATCCTGGTGCTGGCGTTCCGGCCGCGCGGGATCATGGGGAAGGCGGCTTGAGATGAACGCTTCGATGAACTCGGCCGATCTGGCGGTGCGTCCAGACCACGCCGACGGTGTGCTCCACTCCGCGAATGTCCCCCGGCCTTGCCCGCCTGCGGCCCAGGCGGGGGACATTCGCGGAAGAGGCCGCCCGGTGGCCGCGGCCCCCGCGCCGCGCCTCCCCCTCTCCGAACCGCGCAGCGCGAGGGATCACACATGAGTGCCTCCCAATGGCGCCGTGCCATGAACCGCCAGCCCACGCCGCCGGTCACCCGGCCGCGCCCCGGCGCAACGCCCACGGCCGCCACCCCACCGCAAGCCCGCGGCAAGGCCTGGCCCACGCTGCGCCCGCGCCACGGCATCGTGCTGATCGCAGCGCTGCTGTTCCCCTTCGTCGCCACGCCCTTCTTCACCTACCAGGTGGCCGCGCAGTCGCTGGTGCTGGGGCTCATCGCGCTCTCGCTGACCTTCCTGGGCGGCTACGGCGGCATGGTCTCGCTCGCGCAGATGTCGGTGGCCGGCATGGCCGGCTATGCGGTGGCCGTGCTGGGCACCAGCAGCAGTGCCGCCATCAGCCTGGGCTGGCCCTGGTGGGTGGCCGTGCCGACCGCGTTGCTGATCGCGGTGGCGGCGGCCACGCTGATCGGCTGGCTCTCCGTCCGCACGGAGGGCATCTACACCATCATGATCACGCTGGCCGTCGGCGTGGCCTTCTACTACCTGGTGCTGCAGAACTACAGCGTGTTCAACGGCTTCCAGGGCCTGCGCGAGCTGCACCCGCCGCAGGTGTTCGGCGTGGACTGGCGCGCGCCGGTGCCCTACTACTTCCTGGCCCTGGCCTGCGCGCTGGCCGGCTACGGCGCCGTGCAGTGGATCGTGCGCGCCCCGTTCGGCATCGCGCTGCAGGGCGTGCGCGACAACCCGCGCCGCATGGCCGCGCTGGGTTACGACGTGGTCGCCCACCGCGTGGCGGCCTACGCCTTCGCCGGACTGCTGGCGGGCGTGGGCGGCATCCTGCTGGCCTGGTACAACGGCCTCATGACGCCGGGCTCCGTGGGCACGGGCTGGCTCATCAACATCCTGGTCATCGCCGTGCTCGGCGGCATGCGGCACCCCATCGGCGCCTTCGTCGGCGCCGTGCTGTTCGTGCTGCTGCAGACCTTCGCCATCGACCTCGTCGACCGCGAGCGCTTCAACCTCGTGATCGGCGGCGTGTTCCTCGCCATCGTGCTGTGTTCCCCCGACGGCCTGCTCGGCTTGTGGGCCAAGGCGCGCACGCGCTTCGGGCCCCGGCAGACCCTGACTTCGCCAACCCCAAGGAGACAAGCGTGAACCTCAAGCAAACCCTGCTGGCCGCTGCGGCCACCTGCGTCGTGACCGGTGCCTGGGCCCAGGGCGGCCCGATCAAGATCGGGCTGCTGGCCACGCTGGAAGGGCCGTTCGCTGCGGGCGGCGCCGACGGCATGCGCGGCGCGGAACTGGCCGTCAAGGAGCGCGGCGGCATGGTGGCCGGGCGCAAGATCGAGATCATCAAGGCCAGCTCGGACGCCAAACCCGACGTGGCCGTCAACGCCACGCGCAAGCTCGTGGAGCAGGACAAGGTCGACATCATGGTCGGCCCGCTGTCCGGCGGCGAGGGCATCGCCGTGAAGGACTATTCCAAGACCCAGCCGCAGGTGACCTTCATCAACGGCGCCTCGGGTGCGCAGGGCACCACGCTGGAGAACCCCAGCCCCAACTTCTACCGCTTCAACACCGAGGGCGCGCAGTGGATGGTAGGCCTGGGCCAGGCCGCGCTGGACAAGGGCTACAAGCGCGTGATGGTGATCGCGGAAGACTATGCCTTCCCCTACTCGCAGGTGCAGGGCTTCATGTCGGAGTTCTGCGCCAAGGGCGGCAAGGTGCCGGTCAAGGCCTGGGTGCCGCTGGGCGGCAAGGACTACAGCTCGGTCATCGCGCGCATCCCCAAGGACGTGGACGCGCTGCTGGTGGTGCTGGGCGGTGCCGACGCGGTGAACTTCCTCACGCAGTACGAGAACGCCGGTGGCGACAAGCCCATGCTGGGCGGCTCCATCACGGTGAGCCAGGACGTGCTGAACTACCGCGGCAAGCGGCGCGATTCGCTGGTCGGCACCCTGTCGGCCGGCCCCGTGGCCGACAGCTACGACGGCGCGGAGTGGAAGAAGTTCGTGGCCGACTACCAGAAGACCTACCCGGTCTCCTCGGGCGCCTTCCCCAGCCCCAGCCTGTTCGCCTACGTCTACTACACCAACATGAAGGCTGCGCTGGACGGCCTGGACGCGGTGAAGGGCGACCTCTCGGGCAACCAGGCCAAGTACCGCGAGGCGCTGCAGAAGATGACGCTGAAGACGCCCACGGGCGACGTGCGGCTGGACGGCAACCGCCAGGCCATCGGCACCACCTTCGTGACCGAGGTGGTGAAGGACGCGCAGGGCAACCTCACGACCAAGGTGGCCAAGAAGGTCGACAACATCGACCAGCTGCTGGGCATGAAGAAGGAAGACTTCAAGATGGGCACGCGGGATGTCCCCGCCTGCCCCTGAGCAGGGCTGAACGCGTGGCCACCGTCACCTCGCTCCGCGCCGCCACCGCCCGCCCCGGTGCCGCGCCACGCGCGCTGGCCTCGAGCGATGCGCTCGCGCTCGAAGGCGTCACGCGCGCCTTCGGTGCGCTGCGCGCAGTGGACGACGTGAGCTTCTCGGTGGCGGCCGGCCAGCGCTACGCCGTGCTGGGATCGAACGGCGCGGGCAAGACCACGCTGTTCAACGCCATCACGGGCGACTTTCCGCCCACCAGCGGCCGCATCCGCTTCTTCGGCGAAGACATCACGGCGCTGCCGCCGCAGGAGCGCATCCGCAAGGGGCTGCGGCGCACCTACCAGTCCTCGCTGCTGTTCCGCGAATTGAGCGTGCGCGACAACCTGTTCCTGGCCGTGCGCGGCGTGGCCAATGGACGCTTCAGCATGCGCCGCGCCGGTGCGCTGCATGCGTCGACCCTGGCCACCGAGGAACTGCTGGAGCGCGCCCGCCTCACGCACCTCGCCGACACGCTGGTGGCCGACCTCGCGCACGGCCAGCAGCGCCAGCTGGAGATCGGCATGGCGCTGGCCGGCGCGCCGCGGCTGATCCTGTTCGACGAGCCGGCCGCCGGCCTGTCGCCGGCCGAGCGGCGCGAGCTGGTGGCGCTGCTGCAGGCGCTGCCCGCCCACATCGGCTTCGTGATCATCGAGCACGACCTGGACATCGCGCTGCGCGTGACCGAGAAGGTGACCGTGATGCACAACGGCCGCGTGCTCAAGACCGGCACGCCGGCCGAGATCGAGAACGACGCCCAGGTGCAGGCCATCTACATGGGAGGCCGCCACTGATGGACGCGCCGCTGCTGCAGGTCGACAACCTGGACATCTACTACGGCCGCGCCCATGCGCTGCAGGGCGTGGGCCTCACGCTGGAGCGTGGCGTGCTCGGCATCGTGGGCCGCAACGGCATGGGCAAGACCACGCTGTGCAACGCCATCTGCGGCCTGCTGCCGCCCGTGGGCCGTGCCACCGGCAGCGTGCGGCTGGCCGGCGAGGAGATCCTCGGCCTGCCGCCCGAGCGCAGGACGAAGCGCGGCATCGCCTACGTGCCGCAGGGCCGGCGCGTCTGGCCCTCGCTGAGCGTGGACGAGACGCTGCGCCTGGTCGCCCCGAAGCGGCGCGACGTGGACAAGGTCTACGCCATGTTCCCGCGCCTGGCCGAACGCAAGGGCAACGGCGGCGCGCAGCTGTCCGGTGGCGAGCAGCAGATGCTGGCCATCGGCCGCGCGCTGCTGCTGGAGCCGCGCCTCCTGGTCATGGACGAACCCACCGAGGGCTTGGCCCCGGTCATCGTCGAGCAGGTGGCGCAGGCGCTGCGCGCGCTGGCGGCCGAGGGCCGGATCGGCGTGCTGCTGATCGAACAGAACCTGGGCGTGGCCATCGAGGTGGCCGACCGCATCGGCGTGATGGTCAACGGCCGCATCGCGCAGCTCATGCCCGCCGCCGAGCTCGGGGCCGACCGTGCGCTGCAGGAGCGGCTGCTGGGCGTGCGCAGCAGCGGCGAGGCCGAGGAAGAGGCCACGCCCGCAGCCAGCGAGCCCGCGGCGCCGGCCGTGACGCACATCCGCGTGGCCCGGGCCTACGGCGACGGCGTGCCCGCACTGGACGACCCGGCGCCCCGCACGGTGCGCGGCTTCAACCGCTGGAATGCGGGCGGCACGGCCGCGCCGGCCAGCGACATCCCGCGCGCGGCCGAACCCGCACCGCCCGCGCGGCCCGCCGTGCCGCGCCCGGCCACCGTGCTGGAGTTCCCAGTGGCCGCCAGCAGCGAGCGCTCGGCCTACGTGGCCGGCACCTTCGACACCAAGGGCCGCGAGCTGGCCTACCTGCGCCAGTGCCTGGAGAAGCTGGGCCTGCGCGTGGTGACGGTGGACCTGTCCACCAGCGGCAAGCCCTCGCCCGCCAGCGTGCACCCGCGCGAGGTGGCGCGCCACCATCCGCAGGGCGAAGCCGCCGTGTTCAGCGGCGACCGCGGCAGCGCCGTGACGGCCATGGCCCTGGCCTTCGAGCGTTATGTGCTGACGCGGCGCGACCTCGGCGGGCTGATTTCCGCCGGCGGCTCGGGCGGCACGGCGCTGGCCACGCCGGCCATGCGCGCGCTGCCGGTCGGCGTGCCCAAGATGATGGTCAGCACCGTGGCCAGCGGCGACGTGCGGCCCTACGTGGGGCCCAGCGACATCTGCATGATGTACTCCGTCACCGACGTGCAGGGCATCAACCGGATCAGCGAGCGTGTGCTCGCCAATGCCGCACATGCGCTGGCCGGCATGGTGACGCATCCGATGCCCGAGAGCGACGCGCGCAAGCCCGCGCTGGGCCTGACCATGTTCGGGGTGACCACGCCCTGCGTGCAGAGCGTCACCAAGCAGCTGGAGCAGGCCTACGACTGCCTGGTCTTCCATGCCACCGGCACGGGCGGCCAGAGCATGGAGAAGCTGGCCGGCTCCGACCTGCTGGCCGGCGTGATCGACGTCTCCACCACCGAGATCGCCGACGAGATCGTGGGCGGCACCATGTCGGCCGGCCCCGCGCGGCTGGACGTGTTCGCCCAACAGGCCCTGCCCTGGGTCGGCTCGGTCGGGGCGATGGACATGGTGAACTTCGGGGCGCGCGACACGGTGCCCGAGCGCTTCCGGGGTCGGCGCCTGTACCAGCACAACGCCAGCGTGACCTTGATGCGCACCACGGCGGACGAATGCCGCGCCATGGGTGCCTTCCTGGCCGCCAAGTGCAACGCCATGCGCGGTCCGGTGCGGCTGCTGCTTCCCGAGGGCGGCGTCTCGGCCATCGACCGGCCCGGCCAGCCCTTCCACGATCCGCAGGCCAACCTGGCGCTGTTCGACACGCTGGCCCGGGAGTTCCGCAGCAGCGCCGACCACCAGCTGGTCCGCCTGCCGCACCACATCAACGACGAGGCCTTTGCCGACGCGCTGGTTGCCGCCTGGCGCGCCGTGGCCCCCAAGGAGGAGCGCACCCATGCCACGCATCGCCAGGGATGAACTGCTGCGGCGCTTTCGCGCCAAGGTCGCCGCGGGCCGGCCGCTGATCGGCGGCGGTGCCGGCACGGGCCTGTCGGCCAAGTGCGAGGAGGCCGGCGGCATCGACCTCATCGTGATCTACAACTCGGGCCGCTACCGCATGGCCGGGCGCGGCTCGCTCGCAGGCCTGCTGGCCTACGGCAACGCCAACGAGATCGTCTGCGAAATGGCACGCGAGGTGCTGCCTGTGGTGAAGCATACGCCGGTGCTGGCCGGCGTGAACGGCACCGACCCGTTCATGATCCCCGAGCAGTTCCTGCGCCGGCTGGTCGATCTGGGCTTCTCGGGCATCCAGAACTTTCCCACCGTGGGCCTGATCGATGGCAGCTTCCGCGCCAACCTGGAGGAGACCGGCATGGGCTACGGGCTGGAGGTGGAGATGGTGCGCCGCGCGCGCGCCATGGACCTCCTGACCACGCCCTACGTGTTCTGCGAGGCCGATGCGCGGGCCATGGCCGAGGCCGGCGCCGACATCGTGGTCTGCCACCTGGGCCTGACCACGGGCGGCAGCATCGGCGCGGAGACGGCGCTGCAGCTGTCGGACTGCGTGGCCCCCATCAAGGCCTGGGCCGCCGCCGCCAAGGCCGTGAACCCCGAGCAGCTCGTGCTGTGCCATGGCGGCCCGATCGCCACGCCCGAGGACGCGCGCTGGATCCTCGCCCAGTGCCCCGAACTGCACGGCTTCTACGGCGCCAGCTCCATGGAGCGGCTGCCCACCGAGATCGCATTGACCGAAACCACCCGACGCTTCACGGAGATCACCACATGACAGGCGCGCAATTCGGCAGTTTTCTCCTCGGCCTGCTCGTGGTCGCGATCGTCGTCGCGCTCGTGGTCTGGCTGTTCCACTGGCTCTACCTGCGCAGCAGCAAGGAGCGCGCTTTCGTGCGCACCGGCATGGGCGGGCAGAAGGTGGTGCTGGACGGCGGCGCCTTCGTGCTGCCCATCGTGCACGACGTGATCCCCGTCAACATGAACACGCTGCGCCTGGAGGTCAGCCGCGGCCGAGACAAGGCCCTCATCACAAAGGACCGCATGCGCGTGGACGTGATCGCCGAGTTCTACGTGCGCGTGGCCGCCAAGCCCGAGGCCGTGGCGGCCGCGGCCCAGACCCTGGGCCTGCGCACCATGGAGCCCGAGCAGCTCAAGGAGCTGGTCGAGGGCAAGTTCGTCGACGCATTGCGCACGGCCGCGGCCGAGAAGACCATGGAGGAGCTGCACGAGCAGCGCGGCGCGTACGTCAAGCGCGTGCGCGAGACCGTGGCCGGCGACCTCACGCTGAACGGCCTGGAGCTCGAAGCCGCCTCGCTCACGCAGCTGGACCAGACGGCCATGGAGTACTTCAACCCCAGCAACGCCTTCGACGCCGAGGGCCTGACGCGCCTGACCGAGCAGATCGAGCGGCGCAAGAAGCAGCGCAACGACGTGGAGCAGGACACGCTGGTCGCCATCCGCAACAAGAACCTGGAGGCCGAGAAGCTGAGCCTGGACATCGACCGCGAGGCCGAGCACGCGCGGCTGCACCAGCAGCGCGAAGTGGAGGTGGCACGCGCACGCCAGCGCGCCGAGCTGACCAGCGAGCGGGCCCAGCGCGAGCAGGACGCCGAGGGCGCGCAAATCACGGCCAAGCAGGCCATCGACGCCGCGCGCATCCGCAGCGAGCAGAGCCTGGAGCAGGCGCGCATCGCCAAGGAGCGCAGCATCCAGGCCGCCGAGATCGAGCGGCGCCAGGCGCTGGAACTCGCCGAGCAGCAGCGCGCGATCGCCATCGCGCGCGAGAGCGAGGCACTGTCCACGGCGCAGGCCCAGGCGGAGCAGGCGCGTGCCCAGGCCGTGGCGGCCGAGGAGAAGGTGTTCACCGCGCGCGAGATCGAAATGGCCGAACGCAGGAAGGCCATCGAGCTCATCGCCGCGGCCCAGGCCGCCGAACGCGAGGCGCTGCAGCTGACCACGGCCGCCCAGGCCGAGAAGGCCGCCAGCGCCGACCGCGGCGCCGCCATCCGCGCCCAGGCCGAGGCCGATGCCGACGCCGAGCGCATCAAGGCCCTGGCGGTGCGCGTGCGCGCCGAGATCGAGGCCGAAGCCCAGCGCTGGATGAACGAGGCGCAGAACGTGCTGTCGCCCGAGGCCCGCACCTCGGCGCTGCGCATGCGCCTCGTGGAAAAGGCCGAGGCCATCATCCGCGAATCGGTGCGGCCCATGGAGCGCATCGAGGGCATCAAGATCCTGCACGTGGACGGGCTGGGCGGCGGCGGCGGTTCCGGCGGCGGCGACGGTGGTGGCGGCGGCTTTGCCGATGGCGTCGTGAACTCGGCGCTGCGCTTTCGGGCCCAGGCGCCGCTGGTGGACCAGCTGTTGCGCGAGATCGGGCTGGACGCCGGCGACATCCAGCGGCTGGCCGGCGCCAGCTCGGGCGCCAATGCGGCGCTGCCGCCGGCCCAGCAGCAAAAGGCTGACGCGCGATGATGCGCCTGTACGTCTCCAGCGTGATCGAGGCCAGCGCCGACAACGTCTGGGCGCGCATCCGAGACTTCAATGCCTTGCCCCAGTGGCATCCCGGCATCGCGGACAGCCGCATCGAGAACGGCGAGCCGAGCGACCGCGTGGGCTGCATCCGCCATTTCCACACGCGCGCGGGCGAGACCATCCGCGAGCGGCTGCTCGCCCTCTCCGACTTCGACTACACGCAGACCTACGAGATCCTGGAAAGCGCCATGGGCGTGGACAACTACGTGGCCACGCTCAAGCTCACGCCCGTGACCGACGGCAACCGCTGCTTCGCCGAGTGGAGCGCGGAGTTCGACTGCGACGCAGGGCGCGAGCAGGAGTTGACGCGCACCATCGCCGACGGTGTTTTTCAAGGCGGCTTCGACGCCCTGAAACGCCTGTACCGCTGATGCTCCAGAAGGTCGTCCGCTCCACGGTCATCGACGCGCCGATCGAGCGCGTCTGGGCCGTGCTGCGCGACTTCAACAGCCACGACCAGTGGCACGACGTGGTGGCGCACAGCCGCATCGAGGGCGGCGAACGCAGCGACCAGGTCGGCTGCGTGCGCAGCTTCTCGCTGAAGGACGGCCACCGCATCCGTGAGCAGTTGCTGACGCTGGACGACCGGCTCTACAAGAGCACCTACTGCATCGTCGAGGCGACCGTGCCGCTGCTGCGCTACGTTGCCACCGTCACGCTCAAGCCCGTGACCGACGGCAACCGCACCTTCTGGCACTGGGAATCGAGCTTCGCCACACCGCCGGGCCGCGAACGCGAGCTGCGCGAGATGGTGGCCCAGGGCGTCTACGAAGCCGGCTTCGCCAACCTGCGCCGGCACCTGCAGCGCGGTGCCGACCTGCGTGCGCCGGGCCAGGCGCCCATGCCCGTGGCCACCGCGCTGCCCACGCGCCGCGTGGTGCTGCAGGGCTACGGCGGCACCGAACAGCTGCGCGTCGAGGACGCCCAAGCGCCGCCGCCGGCCCCGGGCGAGGTGCGCATCCGCCAGCGCGCCGTCGGCCTGAACTACATCGACGTGTACCTGCGCCGTGGCCAGCTGCCCGGCATGCTGGCACCGGGCGGCACGCCGGGCATGGAAGCCGCCGGCAGCGTGCTGGACTGCGGCGCGGGCGTGCACGGCTTCCTGCCCGACGAACGCGTGGCCTACCTCGGCCCGCAGCCCGGCGCCTATGCCGGCATCCGCAGCGTGCCCGCCGCCTGGCTGGTGCGGCTGCCGCCCGCGGTGAACGACGAGGTGGCTGCGGCCCTGCTGCTCAAAGGCCTGACCGCCGACGCGCTGCTGCACGACGTGGCGCCGGTGAAGCCCGGCGCGCGCTGGCTGGTCCACGCCGCCGCGGGCGCGCTGGGCCAGATGCTGTGCCAGTGGGCCAGCCGCCTGGGCGCCCAGGTGATCGGCACCGTCTCCAGCGAGGCCAAGGCCCGCACCGCGCGCGCGCATGGCTGCGCCGAGGTGATCGTCACGCCGGACTACCGCTTCGCCGACGCCGTGCAGGCCCTGGGCGGTGCCGACGTGATCGTCGACGGCCTGGGCCGCCAGGCGCAGGCGGAGAACCTCGCCGCACTGGCGCCCTGCGGCCACTGGATCAGCCTGGGCCAGGCCAGCGGGCCGGTGGCGCCGCCGGACCCGGACGCGCTGCTCGCCAAGTCCGCCACCTTCTCGCGCCCCCTGGTGTTCGCCTACGTGGCGCAGCCCCAGGCGCTGGCGCGCCGCGCCAGCCGGCTCTGGGCCGCGCTGGCGGACGGCAGCATCGCGCCCCCCGCCATCGAGCGCTTCACGCTGGAAAGTGCAGCCCAGGCGCACACGCGCCTGGAGTCGCGCGAGCGCAGCGGCGCGCTGGTCCTCATCCCCTGACGGAGAGTCCCCATGATCCTCGGCATGAACCATTTCACCGTGATCGCGGCCGATCCGCGGGCCACGATGGATTTCTACACGGGCCTGCTGGGCCTGAAGGAAGGCTTCCGGCCCGACCTGGGCTTTCCGGGCGCCTGGCTGTACGGCGAGGACGCGAAGCACGCCATCCTGCACGTCTACTTCGACCGCCCGGTGCCGGCGCAGCGCGCGGGCGTGATCGACCACATGGCGTTCACGGCCCAGGGCCTGCAGGCGGTCAAGGCGCGCTTCGACGCAGCCGGCTGGAAGTACGAGCTGCGGCGCCAGGCCGGCGCGCTGTGGCAGCTTTTTTGCCACGACCCGAACGGGGCCAAGGTGGAGCTGGATTTCGACGCTGCCGAAACCGCCTGAGCGCCGCCGCGTCCCGGCGCGCGCCGCTGCGCCACGTTTCGCCGACCGCGCCAGCACTGCGCGGTCCATTCCCTTGCGGCGGCCAGGGAATGATCCGGCCCGAGCGTGTTCCCGTAAAACGCCCCTGTGCGGACGACGCGTCGGCCGGTGCGCCACAGCGCCGTGGTGCCCTGCAAGGTGCTCGATGCCGCCGTGCCGATCAACCAGCCGCCGCCAATGTGCAGGGCGGCACCTTCACTGTGGCAGCAATTTCATGATGACCGACCAAGGTGGCCGGATGACCAGCAACGGTATGGGACACCTGTCCGACACGGTGCCGCTGCCGGCAACATGACAGGCCCGCCCAGAGCAGCCCGGCGCACGCCGGCAACCGGAGACACACCGTGAACGGGCCCGCGCGCCACTTCAAGGGCAACAAGCAGTCCCTGCCCAGCAAGCCCTGCGCGGCCTGCGGGCGGCCCATGGCCTGGCGCCGCGCCTGGGCCCGGAACTGGGACGAGGTGAAGTACTGTTCCGGCGCCTGCAGGCGCGGCAAGCACCGTGGCAGCGATGGCTGAGCGCAGCGCGGGGGCGCACCCGGTGCGGCACCTCATCTTGGTGCTGGGCGACCAGCTGGACCTGCAGGCCGCGGCCTTCGACGGCTTCGACCCCGCGCAGGACGCCGTCTGGATGGCCGAGGTGGCCGAGGAAAGCACGCACGTCTGGAGCGCGCAGCCGCGCATTGCGGTGTTCCTCTCGGCGATGCGCCACTTCGCGCAGGAGCTGCGCGAGGCCGGTCGCCCGCTGCACTACACCCGGCTGGACGACCAGGGCAACCGCTGCACCCTCGCCGCCGAACTCGGCGCCGCGATCGAACGCCTGCAGCCCGCCGAGCTCGTCATGACCGCACCGGGCGACTGGCGCGTGCTGCAGGCGCTGCGCGCGGTGGCCGCCGCGCACCGCCTGGTGCTGGACGTGCGCGAGGACCGGCACTTCTACGCCACCGTGCGCGAGTTCGCCGCGCATGCCAAGGGCCGCCGCGGTCTGCGCATGGAGTTCTGGTACCGCGAACTGCGCGCGCGCCACGGCGTGCTGATGGAGGGCAAGGAGCCGGCCGGCGGCCGCTGGAACTTCGACAGCGAGAACCGCGAGAGCTTCGGCGCACAGGGGCCGCAGGGCGTGCCGCAGCGCGTGGGCTTCGCGCCGGACCAGACGACGCGCGAGGTGCTCGCACTCGTGCGCACGCGCTTCGGCGACCATCCCGGTTCGCTGGAGCGCTTCGACTGGCCGGTGACGCGCGCCGATGCGCTGGTGGCGCTGGCGCGCTTCATCGACGAGCGGCTGCCGTTCTTCGGCACCTGGCAGGACGCCATGTGGCCCGGCGAGCCCTGGCTCTTCCATGCCCACATCTCCGCGGCGCTGAACCTCAAGCTGCTGCACCCGCGTGAGGCCGTGCAGGCGGCCGAGACGGCCTGGCGCGAAGGCCGGGCGCCGCTGGCCAGCGTGGAAGGCTTCATCCGCCAGATCCTGGGCTGGCGCGAGTACGTGCGCGGCGTGTACTGGACGCAGATGCCGCGCTATGCCGAGCGCAACGGCCTAAACGCCCGGGAGGATCTGCCCGATTTCTACTGGCATGGGCGCGTGCCCATGGCCTGCCTGTCCGACGCGATCACGCAGACGCTGGCCACAGGCTACGCCCACCACATCCAGCGCCTGATGGTGACCGGGCTCTACGCGCTGCTGCTGGGCGTGGCGCCGCAGCAGGTGCATGCCTGGTATCTCGCGGTGTACGTGGACGCGGTGGAATGGGTGGAGCTGCCCAACACATTGGGCATGAGCCAGTACGCCGACGGCGGGGTGATGGGCAGCAAGCCCTACGCGGCCAGCGGCAAGTACCTGCAGCGCATGAGCGGCTACTGCAAGGGCTGCCGCTTCGACCCCGGCCAGCGCACAGGCGCGCAGGCCTGCCCATTCACCACGCTGTACTGGGACTTCCTGCTGCGGCACGAGGAGCTGCTGGCGCAGAACCAGCGCATGAAGATGCAGGTGCGCAACCTTGCGCGCCTGCCCGCCGCCGAGCGCGATGCGATCCGCGCGCAGGCCATGCGCCTGCGGCGCCACGGCGGCACGCCCTGAAGGCGGGCCACGCGCCGGCACGCAGGCGCCGCCGCGCCGCTTCAGGCCAGGTCGAAGCGGTCCAGTTCCATCACCTTGGTCCAGGCGCGCACGAAGTCCGCGACGAACTTGGGCTGCGCGTCCGCGCTGGCGTAGACCTCGGCCACGGCGCGCAGCACCGCGTTCGAACCGAACACCAGATCGGCCCGCGTGCCTGTCCAGCGCAACGCGCCGCTCTTGCGGTCGCGCCCTTCGTACAGCGGCTGCGGGTCGGCGCCGGCCGGCTTCCATTCCGTGGCCATGTCCAGCAGGTGCACGAAGAAGTCGTTGGTGAGCTGGCCCGGGCGGTCGGTGAACACGCCGTGCGTGCTGCCGTCCGCGTTGGCGCCGAGCACGCGCAGGCCGCCGACCAGCACCGCCATCTCGGGCCCGGTCAGCGTGAGCAGCTGGGCCCGGTCCACGAGGAACACCTCGGCCGGCACGTCGTAACGGGCCTTCACGTAGTTGCGAAAGCCATCGGCCACCGGCTCCAGCGGCGCGAAGCTGGCCTCGTCGGTCTGGGCCTGCGAGGCGTCGGTGCGGCCGGGCGTGAACGGCACCTGCACGGCGTGGCCGGCATCGCGCGCGGCCTTCTCGACGCCGGCGGCCCCGGCCAGCACGATCAGGTCGGCCAGCGAGATCTTCTTGCCGCCGGCCTGGAAGGCGCTGCGCACCTCCTCCAGCCGGGCCAGGACCCGGGCCAGCTGCGCAGGCTGGTTCACGGCCCAGTCCTTCTGCGGCGCCAGACGGATGCGCGCGCCGTTGGCGCCACCGCGCATGTCCGAGCCGCGGAAGGTGGAGGCCGAGGCCCAGGCCGTCGAGACCAGCTCGGCCACCGTGAGCCCCGAGGCCAGCACCTTGGACTTGAGGCCCTCGATGTCCTGCGCGTCCACCAGCGGGTGGTCCACGGCGGGCACCGGGTCTTGCCAGACCAGCTCTTCGGCCGGGACTTCGGGGCCCAGGTAGCGCACGCGCGGCCCCATGTCGCGGTGCGTGAGCTTGAACCAGGCGCGCGCGAAGGCGTCGGCGAACTGCTCCGGATGGGCCAGGAAGCGGCGCGAGATCTTCTCGTAGGCCGGGTCGAAGCGCAGCGCCAGGTCGGTGGTGAGCATGGTGGGCCGCAGCTTCTTCGCCGGGTCGAAGGCATGCGGGATGATCTCGCCCGCATCCTTGGCCACCCACTGGTGGGCACCGGCCGGGCTCTTGGTCAGTTCCCACTCGAAGCCGAACAGGTTCTCGAAGAAGTTGTTGCCCCAGCGCGTGGGGGTGGTCGTCCAGGTGACTTCCAGGCCGCTGGTGATGGTGTCTGCGCCCACGCCGCTGCCGTGGCTGTTCTTCCAGCCCAGGCCCTGGGCTTCGATGCCGGCGGCCTCGGGCTCCTCGGCCACGTGCGAGGCCGCCGCGGCGCCATGCGTTTTGCCGAAGGTATGGCCGCCGGCGATGAGCGCCACCGTCTCTTCGTCGTCCATGGCCATGCGGCCGAAGGTGTCGCGGATGTCACGCGCGGCAGCCACCGGGTCGGGCTTGCCGTCCGGGCCCTCGGGGTTCACGTAGATCAGGCCCATCTGCACGGCGGCCAGCGGGTTCTCCAGGTCGCGCGTGTGCGGCACCTGGCTGTCGTCGTCCTTGACCAGCACGCCGCGGTCCTTCTCGACGCCGGGCGAACCCTGGCTGTAGCGCACGTCGCCGCCCAGCCATTTGTCCTCACGGCCCCAGTAGACGTCCTGGTCGGGCTCCCACACGTCGCGCCGGCCGCCGGCGAAGCCGAAGGTCTTCAAGCCCATGGTCTCCAGCGCCACATTGCCGGTCAGGATCATGAGATCGGCCCAGGAGATCTTGCGGCCGTACTTCTGCTTGATCGGCCACAGCAGGCGGCGGGCCTTGTCCAGGCTCACGTTGTCGGGCCAGCTGTTGAGCGGCGCGAAGCGCTGCTGGCCCCGGCCGGCGCCGCCGCGGCCATCGCCGATGCGGTAGGTGCCGGCGCTGTGCCAGGCCATGCGGATGAACAGGGGTCCGTAGTGGCCGAAGTCGGCCGGCCACCAGGGCTGCGAGTCGGTCATCAGCGCGGCGAGATCCTTCTTGACGGCCGCGAGGTCCAGCGTCTTGAACTCGGCGGCGTAGTCGAAGTCCGGCCCCATGGGGTCGGACTTGGACGAGTGCTGGTGCAGCAGATCCACGCGCAACTGCTTGGGCCACCAGTCGAGGTTGGTGCGGCCGGCACCGGCGGACTGGCTGAAGGGGCATTTGGCGGGGGTCTGGTCTTGGCTCATCGCAACTCCGTTGTTGTGGCGGGAAGGCTGGCCATTCTGGCGCCGTCCTGTGGCGACGGCGATACCGGTTTTCGATCGCGGCGATAGGGGTTGCATGGCCAGTGGCGGCTCACGCCGCTGCGCCGAGCAGGGTCACTGCGCGCGCCACGCCGGGGCCGTGGTCGATGCCACTGGCGCGCAGCGCAGCCTCCACACCGGCCAGGCAGCCCAGCACCATGGGTGCGTTGAGGTCGCCCAGGTGGCCGATGCGAAAGATGCGGCCTGCCAAGCTGCCCAGGCCGCCGGCCAGGCCGACCTGGAAGCGCTCGCGCGCGAGCCGACGCAGCGCCTCGGGGTCGATGCCAGGCCGCACCGCGATGGTGGTGACCGACACCGAGCGTACGGCCGCATCGCGCACGAAGAATTCCAGCGCGCCGCCCTCGGCCCAGCCGGCCACGGCCGCCTGCACGGCCTGCGCCAGCAGCCGGTGGCGCGCGAACACGTTCGGCAGGCCTTCGGCCTCGACCAGCGCCAGCGCGGCCTGCAGGCCCATCAGCAGGTTCTGCGGCGCCGTGCCACAGAACTTGCGGTAGTTGAGCGGGCTGCGCCGGCGCTGCCAGTCCCAGTAGAAGCGCGGCGCCGGGTTGCGCTGCGCCACCTGCAGGGCGCGCACACCGGCCGCCACGAAGGACAGGCCCGGCGGCACCATCAGCGCCTTCTGCGCCGCACCGATGGCCACGTCCACGCCCAGCGCGCCCATGTCGAAGGGCGTGGCCGCCAGCGAGGCCACCACGTCGGCCACCAGCAGGGCCGGATGGCCGGCCGCATCGATGGCCGCGCGGAAGGCGGCGATGTCGTTGGTCACGCCGCTGCCGGTGTCGGTGTGCACCACGAACACCGCGACCACGGCCTGCGCGCGGTCGGCACGCAGCAGTTCTTCGACCGCGCGCGGGTCGGCCGCGTGGCCTTCGCGCCACGGCGTGCGCTGCACCTGCACCCCCAGGCCCTCGGCGTGCACGGCCCAGGCCTCGGCGAAGGGGCCGCTGCCGGCCACCAGCACGCACTGCCCTGGTGCCACCAGGTTGGTGATCGCGGCCTCCCAGGCGCCGTGCCCATTGGCCGCGTAGAGGAACAGCTCGGTGCCGGGGCCGGCGCCGAACAGGCGCGCGAGGCCCTGCTCGCAATCGGCGATCAAGCCGTCGAGCGCGGGGTCGCCGAGCTCCATGGGCTGGGTGCCCAGGGCCTGGGCGACAGAGGGCGGCAGCCGCGTGGGGCCGGGCGCATGCAGGAAGGCGACGCCGGGCTGGCGGGGAGATGGGTTCACGACAGGGCTCCAGGAAACAGGCGCGCCTGCAGCGCGC
Source organism: Pseudorhodoferax aquiterrae (assembly GCF_014652235.1). Lineage (GTDB taxonomy): Bacteria > Pseudomonadota > Gammaproteobacteria > Burkholderiales > Burkholderiaceae_C > Pseudorhodoferax > Pseudorhodoferax aquiterrae. The sequence goes on along the minus strand of NZ_BMYK01000030.1, from coordinate 46,982 downwards.
CACCACGATCGCTTCACGCCGAAGTGAGCACGAAGCTTGCCTAAAAGAATCGTATCGCAATTTATACGTATTGTGAAACGATACTTTTAGGCCATCATGCACCAATTCAAGGCAAGGTACCCCAGGGTTTCCACGCATCCCGCGCGCATTGCAAGGCGCGCCCAAACGTGGAACCATATTTAAATGCAATATTTGCAAATCGCTAATCAATACTTTTTGGAGTGGACGGCATGAGCGCACTGACCGCATCGGACTACGCCGCACTGGACGGCGTGGCCATGGCGCAGCTGTTGGCCCAACGCCAGACCACACCGGCCGCGCTGCTGGAGGCCGCCATCGCTGCCGCCGAGCGCCACCGCGCCCTCAACGCGCTGACCTACCCGCGCTACGCCGAAAGCCGCGCCCTGGCGCGCGACTGGACGCTGCGCGGTCCGTTCGGCGGCATTCCTTTCCTGCTCAAGGACTCGGGTCTGGCGTCCACGCGCTTTCCGTCCAGCATCGGCTCGCGTCTGCTCGACGACACCGACTACGGCTTCGATGCCACGCTCACGCAGCGCTTCGAACAGGCCGGGCTGCTGGCCTTCGCGCGCTCCACCGTGTCGGAGCTGTGCATGGGCCCCTCCACCGAAGCCGTGCGCAACGGCGGCCCCACGCACAACCCCTGGGCGCCGGGCCGCTCGGTCGGTGGCTCCAGCGGCGGCGCGGCGGCGGCCGTGGCGGCAGGCATCGTGCCGGTGGCGCATGGCAGCGATGGCGGCGGCTCCATCCGCCTGCCCTCCGCCTGCTGCGGCGTCTACGGCCTGAAGCCCTCGCGCGGCCGCGTGCCGCTGGGTCCGGCCCGTGGCGAGGGCTGGGGCGGCATGGCGGTGGACGGCGTCATCACGCGCACGGTACGCGACACCGCCGCCGCGATGGACGCCATCAGCGGCTACGAGCCCGGCGCGCCCTACGCCGCACCACCGCAGCCCGGCAGTTACCTGGAGCTGACCGCACGCGACCCGCAGCCACTGCGCATCGGCGTCTGGCGGACGGCCTGGAACGGCATCCCCATCGCGCCCGAATGCCTGGCCGCCATCGAACGCACGGTGGCGCTGTGCCGCGACCTGGGCCACACCATCGTCGAGGTGCCACTGCCCGACATCGACTACGCTGCGTTCGTGCGCGCCCACGGCACGGTGCTGGCCTCCAACATCGTGGTGGCCGTGGACAACCGCGTGCGCCTGCGCGGCCGGCCGCTCGCACCCGAGGACCTCGAAGAGGTCATCCACGACGGCTATGCGGTCGGCAAGGGCCTGTCTGCCATGCAGTACGTGGACGCGATCCAGCGCTTCCACGCCATCGGCCGCGCCTTCGAAACCGCCATGGCCGGCTGCGACCTGGTCATCACGACCACGCTCGCCCAACTGCCCCGACCGCTCGGCGAACTCGCGCTGACAGGCGGCTTCTGGGACTTTCGCACCAAGGTCTCGCGCTACGCGACCTTCCTGGCGGTGGTCAATGCCTCGGGCCAGCCGGCCGCCACGCTGCCCATGAACTGGACCGCCGAGGGCGTGCCCGTGGGCACCCAGCTGATCGGCCATTTCGGCCGCGAGGACCAGGTGCTGGCGCTGTCGGCCCAGCTCGAACGCGCCGAGCCCTGGGCACAGCGCCGTCCTCCCGCCGCGGCCTGACCGTCTCCGTCCCTTTCACCTCCGCAACCTCAAGGACACGCATGAAGAAGAACCTGCTCCTCGCCGCCCTCGCGCTGTGCACGGCCATGGCGCTGCCCGCGGCCGCGCTGGCCCAGAACAACGTCAAGGTGGTCATGCACGCCCCGCTGCGCGTGCTCGACCCGGTGTTCACCAACGCCTATGTCACGCGCAACCACGGCTACCTGGTGTTCGACACGCTGTTTGCGCTCGACATCGACGGCAAGCCCCAGCCGCAGATGGTTGGCGACTGGAAGTTCTCGGCCGACAAGCTGGCTTACAGCTTCACGCTGCGCCCGGGCCTCAAGTTCCACGACGGCACGCCGGTGACGGCCGAGGACGTGGTGGCCTCGCTGCAGCGCTGGGCCGCGCGCGACGTGCTGGGCCAGCAGCTCATGGCGGCGACCGAGAAGCTCGCGGCGGTGGACGCCAACAGCTTCACGCTGCAGCTCAAGAAGCCCTTCGGCCTGGTGCTGGACGCGCTGGCCAAGCCCGGCTCGCCCGTGCCCTTCATCATGCCCAAGCGGCTGGCCAGCACCTCGCCCAACGAGGCCATCACCGAGATGGTCGGCTCGGGCCCCTACCGCTTCGTGCAGGCCGACTTCCAGCCCGGCGTGAAAGCCACCTACCTGAAGTTCGCCGACTACAAGCCGCGCCCCGAGCCGGCCAGCAACTTCGCGGGCGGCAAGCAGGTGGCGATTGACCGGCTGGAGGTCGTCAACATCGCCGACGCGCAGACCGCCGTCAACGCGCTGCGCAACGGCGAGATCGACTTCATCGAGAACGTGGCGCCCGACCTGATGCCGCAATTGGAAGGCATCAAGAACGTCAAGACCGAGCCCAAGGCGCGCGAGGCCAACATGTACACGCTGCGCATGAACTGGACGCAGCCGCCCTTCGACAACGTCAAGGTGCGCCGCGCCGCGCTGGCCGCGCTCTACCAGGTGGACTACCTGGACGCCGCCGTCGGCGACCCCAAGCGCTACCGCGTCTGCGGCGCGGTGCTGACCTGCGCCTCGCCCTACAAGACCGACGAGGGCGCGCCCCAGGTGCGCGAGCCAGATCTGGCGAAGGCCAAACAGCTGCTCAAGGAGAGCGGCTACAAGGGCGAGAAGGTCGTGGTGCTGCACTCCACCGACGTGCGCAGCCTGGTCAACATCGCGCCCGTCACGGCGCAGGCGCTGCGCAGCATCGGCATGAACGTGGACATGCAGGCCATGGACTTCACGACACTGCTGGCGCGCCGCACCAAGAAGGACCCGATCGACAAGGGCGGCTGGAGCATCTTCCAGAGCAGCATCGTGCTGCTGGACCTCATGAACCCCGTGGTCAACGCCAACCTGGACGCCGGCTACCCGGGCTGGAGCCAGGACGAGGTCATGCAGAAGCTGCGCCAGCAGTTCGCCAGCGAACCCGAGGAGGCCAAGCGCGCCCAGCTGGCCAGGGAGATCCAGAAGCGCGCCTACGAACAGGTGTTCTACGTGCCGCTGGGCGAGGTCATCGAGTACAAGGCCTACACGCCCAAGATCGGCAAGCTCGTGGACGCGCAGCTGCCGCTGTTCTGGTCGGGCAAGTGACGTGCTGAACCTCGTCCTCAAGCGGCTGCTCGCGGCCGTGCCCGTGGTGCTGATCGTGGCCACCGTCGTCTTCGGCCTGCTGCGCATGGCGCCCGGCGATCCGGCCCGCGTGATCGCCGGCGACATGGCCAGCGAGGAGACCATCGCACAGATCCGCGCCAATCTGGGCCTGGACCAGCCGCTGCTCACGCAGTACACCTTGGCCATGGGCGCACTGGCGCGCGGCGACCTGGGCACCTCCATCGTGTCCAAACAGCCGGTGTCCACGCTGATCGCCGCGCGGCTGGGGCCCACGGGCGCGCTCGCGCTCAGCGCGCTCACGCTCACGGTGCTGCTGGCCATCCCGCTGGGCGTGCTGTCGGCCTGGTGGCACCGGCGGGCCTTCGACCGCGCCACCATGGCGCTGACCGTGCTGTGCTTCTCGGTGCCGGCCTTCGTGGTCGGCTATGTGCTGATCCTGGTGTTCTCGGTCACGCTGAACTGGTTCCCGGTGCAGGGCTACGCGCCGCTGGCCGATGGCCTGGGCGGCTTCGTGCACCGGCTCGCGCTGCCCAGCCTCACGCTGGCCACGGTGTTCGTGGCGCTGATCACGCGCATCACGCGCGCCAGCATGCTGGACGTGCTGGGCGAGGACTTCGTGCGCACCGCGCGCGCCAAGGGTGCACCCGAGCGCACCGTGCTGTTCCGCCATGCGCTGCGCAACGCGGCCGCGCCCATCGTCACCGTGGTCGGCGTGGCCATCACCACACTGATCTCCGGCGTGGTCGTGACCGAGACCATCTTCAACATCCCCGGCGTGGGCAGCCTGATCGTGGACGCCGTGCTGGCGCGCGACTACCCCGTGGTGCAGGGAACCATCCTGTTCTTCTCCTTCATCTACGTGTTCGTGAACCTGGCGATCGACCTGGTCTACGTGCTGCTCGACCCCCGCATCCGGTACTGAACCCATCGTGCGCATGTCCGCCACACTCCCCACCCCCTCCACCGCCGCGCCCTCGCGCTGGCGCGCCGCGCTGCGCGTGCTGCGCACCGACCGCGTGATGCTGCTTTCGCTGGCGCTGCTGTTGCTGCTGGTCGCGGTCTCGGTGTTCGCACCGCTGCTGGCCGCGCACGACCCGGCCGCACTGACGCCGCGCAAGCGGCTGCAAGGCATGTCCGCCGACTACTGGCTCGGCACCGACTCGCTGGGCCGCGACTTGTTCGCGCGCATCCTGTACGGCGGGCGGCTGTCGATCACGCTGGCGCTGCTCGTGGCCGCCAGCTCGGTCGCTGTCGGCCTGCTGCTGGGCATCGTGGCCGGCTACTTCCGCCGGCTCGACAGCATCGTCATGCGGCTCATGGACGGCGTGATGGCCATCCCCGGCCTGCTGCTGGCCATCGCCATGGTGGCACTGGGCGGCGCGCAGATCTCCACCATGGTGCTGGCCATCGCCATCCCCGAGGTGCCGCGCATCGCGCGCCTGGTGCGCAGCGTGGTGCTGTCCGTGCGCGAGGAGCCCTATGTGGAAGCTGCCTTCGGCATGGGCTCCTCGGTGCCCAGCGTGCTGGTGCGCCACATCCTGCCCAGCACCATCAACCCGCTCGTGGTGCAGGCCACCTTCGTCTGCGCCGCCGCCATCCTGACCGAGGCCGTGCTGGGCTTCCTGGGCCTGGGCTTTCCGCCCGAGGTGCCCAGCCTGGGCAGCATCATCGCAGAGGGCCGACCCTACTTCCAGCGCGCGCCCTGGATCATCCTGTTCCCGGGCAGCTTCCTGGCGCTGCTGATCCTGGCCATCAACATGTTCGGCGACGCGCTGCGCGACCGCCTGGACCCCCGCCTCGCCCGCAAAGGGAGGAGCTGACATGGGCGCCCCCATCCTCGAAGTGCGCAACCTGCACGTGCGCCTGCCCGGCAGCGGCGACCGTGTCTACGCTGCGCAGGACATCAGCCTCACGGTCGCGCCGCGCGAGATCGTCTGCATCGTCGGCGAGTCCGGCTCGGGCAAGTCGGTCACGGCCGGTGCCGTCATGGGCTTGTTGCCCAAGGGTGTGCTGACGTTGGAGCGCGGCCAGATCCTGCTCGAAGGCCAGGACATCACGAACGCCTCGCGCAGCGATCTGCGCAAGCTGCGCGGCGACCGCATGGCCATGATTTTCCAGGAGCCCATGACCGCGCTGAACCCGCTCATGCGTGTGGGCGACCAGGTGGCAGAGGTGTTCGAGTTCCACCAGCCGGGCATGGCCCGCGCCGACGTGGCAGCGCGCGTGCTGGCGCTGCTGACCGACGTGCGCCTGCCCTCCCCCGAGACGCTGCGCAACGCCTACCCGCACCAGCTCTCGGGCGGGCAGCGCCAGCGCGTGATGATCGCGATGGCGCTGGCCATGGAGCCCGCGCTGATCATCGCGGACGAACCCACGACGGCGCTGGACGTGACCTCGCAGGCCCAGGTGCTGCGCCTGCTGCACGAGCTGCGCGACAAGCACGGCAACGGCGTGCTGTTCATCACGCACGACTTCGACGTGGTGGCCGAGATCGCCGACCGCGTGGTCGTGATGCAGGCCGGCCGCATCGTCGAAAGCGGGCCGGCCGCCGAGGTGTTGCAGAACCCGCAGCAGCCCTACACGCGCAAGCTGCTGGCCGCCGTGCCGCGCGGCAGCTTCGGTGCGGCGCCGCGCGCGGCCTCCACCGACCACGTGCTGGAAGTGAAGGACCTCGCGCTGCGCTACGAGACCAAGAGCCTGTTCTCGGCGCACCGGCGCGTGGTGAACGCGCTGGACGGCGTGTCGCTGGCGCTCGCGCGCGGCGAGACGCTGGGCATCGTGGGCGAATCGGGCTCGGGCAAGACCACGCTGGGCCGCTGCCTGGCCCACATGGCCCAGCCCACGGGCGGGCGCATCCTGCTTGACGGCGCGGACGTGACCGGCCTGCCGCGCGCCCAATGGCGGTCCCATTGCAAACGCGTGCAGATGGTGTTCCAGGACCCGTTCCGCTCCTTCAACCCGCGCATGAAGATCGGCGATTCGCTGGCCGAAGGACCCATGAACTTCGGCGCCACGCGCGCGGAGGTCGAGGCCCGCATGCTGCGCATGCTGGCCCTGGTGCAACTGGACGCCAGCGCGCTGCAACGCTTCCCGCACGAGTTCTCGGGCGGCCAGCGCCAGCGCCTGTCGATCGCGCGCGCGCTCATGATGGAGCCCGAGGTGCTGATCGCCGACGAGGCCGTCTCCGCGCTCGACGTGTCGGTGCAATCACAGATCCTGGACCTGCTGGAGGAGATCCGCGAGCGCCTGGGCCTGTCCATGGTCTTCATCACGCACGACCTGCGCGTGGCCGCGCGGCTGTGCCACCGCATTGCCGTGATGCAGCGCGGCAAGGTGGTCGAACTCGGCAGCGCACGCCAGGTCTTCGAAGAGCCGCAGGCGGCCTACACGCGCGAGCTGCTGGCCGCCATCCCGGGCCGCCGGATCGGCGCCGAGGAGGCGCTGGCATGACGCGGGTGGCCCTGATCAGCCAGAGCGCCAGGCTCGACTACTTCGGCCCATTGCTGCGCGAAGCCACGCCCGAACTCGAGGTCGTGGTCTGGCCCGACCCGGCCTTCCGCGAAGCCGAGGTCGCCATGTGCTGGAACGCGCCCGCGGGCGTCTACGCCCAGATGCCGCGGCTGCGCCTCGTGCACAGCATCGCGGCCGGTGTGGACAACGTGGTGGCCGGCCAGGACCTGCGCGGCCTGCCGGTCTGCCGCGTGGTCGATCCGCGGCTTGCCGAAGGCATGGTGCAGTACGTGCTGTGGTCCGTGCTGCACTTCCACCGCCGGCTCGACCTGGCCCAGGCCAACCAGCGCGCGCGCATCTGGCAGCGCCCGCCCCTGCAGCCCGCCAGCGACTGCCGCGTGGGCCTCATGGGCCTGGGGCAACTCGGCACGCCGATCGCGCGTGCGCTGCTGGGCCTGGGCTATGCCGTCAACGGCTGGTCGCGCAGCGCGCATGCGCTGGACGGCCTGACGCTGTACCAGGGCCCTGAGGCGCTGCCGGCCTTCCTGGCCGCCACCGACGTGCTGGTCTGCGTGCTGCCGCTGACCGCGTCCACGCGTGGCATCCTGAACCGCGACACCTTCGCGGCGCTGCCGCGCGGCGCGGCCGTCGTGAACTGCGGGCGCGGCGAGCACCTGGTCGTGGCGGATCTGCTGGCCGCGCTCGACAGCGGCCAGCTGCGCGGCGCCGTGCTCGACGTGTTCGCGCACGAGCCGCTGCCGGCCGACGACCCGCTCTGGGCGGCACCGGGCGTGGTGGTCACGCCGCACATGGCGACCATGGCCTCGTCGACCGTGGTGGCGCAGCAGGTCGCGCAGAACGTGCGCCGCCTGGTGGCGGGCGAGCCGCTCGTGAACCAGGTCGATCCCGGCCGGGGCTACTGAGGATGCACCACGACGCCATCGTCGACGCCCCGCCCGGCCTGCCCGCCGTGCTGTTCGCCTCGGCCTGCTCGGGCCACGGCTTCAAGCACTCGGCCGGCCTGGGCGAGGCGCTGGCCGAACGGCTGCTGGGCCTGCCCACCACCACCGACCTCGGCGCCTTCGCCCTCCCCGCCTGACTCGATGTCCTTTTTCAATCCAACCGACACCACCGGAGATTCCATGCGTCCCGAAGATCCCGCCATCACCGTCCCGATCCCGCCGCGCACGCGGCTCGACCCGCAGGTCGAGAAATTCGTGCGCGCCATGGATGCCGACGCCAGCCAGTTCGGCCGGCGCGAGACCGTCAGCATCGACGAGGCCCGCGCCATCGCCGAGGCCGTGCGCAAGCGCTGGGTCGCGGGCGGTCCTGCCATGGCCCGTACCGCCGAGCACGACGTGCCCACGCGCCACGGCGCGGTACGCGTGCGCGCCTACTACCCCGCGCAGCGCGCGCTGCCGGGCGTGTTCGTCTACCTGCACGGCGGCGGCTTCGTGCTGGGCAGCATCGACACGCACGACCGGGTGATGCGCGAGTACGCGCAGCGCGCCGGCATCGTCGTCGTCGGCGTGCACTACACGCGCGCCCCCGACGCCAGGTTCCCGCGCCCCATGCAGGAATGTGCCGACGTGCTGCGCTGGGTGTCGGCCAACGGCGCGCTGCTGGGCGTGGACGCGGCCCAGCTGTTCGTGGGCGGCGACTCGGCCGGCGCCAACTTCTCCATGGGCGCCAGCCTGGAACTGCGCGACGCGGGCGAGGCCATCCTGCGCGGCATCGTGCTGAACTACGGCAGCATGAGCAGCAACCTGTACCGCAACTCCGTGATCCAGTACGGCGGCGGCGACTACGGCCTGTCGCTCATGAGCATGATGTGGTTCCGTGCCATGCACTGCGCCAGCGGCGCCGACCTGACCGACCCGCGCCTGGACATCCTGCGCGCCGAGTTGCACGGCCTGCCGCCCGCCTGGCTCGTGGTGGCCGAATGCGATCCCGTCCACGACGACATGATCGAACTGGAGCGCATGCTGCGCGCGGCCGGCAACCAGGTGGACATGAAGGTCTACGCCGGCGCGGCGCACAGCTTCCTGGAAGCCGTGTCGATCTCCGACCTCGCGGTCGAGGCCTTCGAGGACACCGCGCGCTGGCTGCGCCTGCATTCCAGGGCCTGAGCATGTACCACCAGCCGGCCTACGCCGAGAACGACACCGCCGCACTGCACGCCTGCATGCGCGCCTGGAGCTTCGCCACGCTGGTCACGCAGGGCCCGCGCGGCATCCAGTCCACACCGCTGCCCTTTCTGCTCGACACCGCCCGCGGCGAGCATGGCACGCTGACCACGCACCTGGCCCGCCACAACCCGGTCTACGAAGACTTGCGCGCGGGCGCCGAGGTGCTGGTCATCTTCCAGGGCCCGCACGCCTTCATCTCGCCGAGCTGGTACGAGAACCAGCTGACCTTCCCGACCTGGAACTACACGCTGGTCCACGCGCGCGGCACACCCGTGCTGCACGAGGACGAGGACGCGCTGATGGCCACGTTGCGCCGCACCGTGGCACAGTACGACACGCCACTGGCCGGCCGCTGGGACTTCGAGCGCATCCCGATGGCGCACACGGGCACGCGGCTGCGCGTGATCGGCGCCGTCGAGATTCCCATCACCCGGCTCGAAGGCAAGATGAAGCTGAACCAGGACAAGTCCGTCGCCGACCGGCGCGGCGTGGTCGCCGCGCTGGAACGCCAGGGCGACGCCCAGAGCCTGGCCATGGCTCAGCTGCTGCGCGCCCAGCCCGACATGCGGGACGCCTTCCTCCAAGAGAGCACACCATGAACCTTGCCGACATCCCCCTCGCCCAGCCCGGCGACACCGCGGCCACGCCCGTGCCGACCGAAGCCGACATGCGCCGCGACCTGGCCGCGCTGTACCGCCTGGTCGCGCACTTCCGCATGACCGACATCATCGACACGCACATCAGCGCGCGCGTGCCGGGCCCCGAGAACCATTTCCTGATCAACCGCTACGGCGTGCTGTTCCACGAGATGCGGCCCGAGGACCTGGTCAAGATCGACATGGACGGCCGCCCCGTGGACCCCGGCGACCCGGAGACCACCAACCGCGTGAACGCGGCCGGTTTCACGATCCACTCGGCCATCCACATGGCGCGCCACGACCTGGCCTGCGTGGTGCACACGCACACGGCCGACGGCATGGCGATTGCCTGCCGCAAGAGCGGGCTGCTGCCGATCACGCAGCACGCGCTGCGCTTTTACAACCGGCTCGGCTACCACGCCTACGAGGGCATTGCGCTGGACCTGGAGGAGCGCGCGCGCCTGGTCGCCGACATGGGCCCGCACAAGGCCATGGTGCTGCGCAACCACGGGCTGCTGGCCGCCGGCAGCACGATCGCCGAGGCCTTCGTGAACATCTACTTCCTCGAACGTGCCTGCCAGGCGCAGGTGAAGGCGACGGCTGCCGGGGAAGAGCTGGTCACCCCCTCGCCCGAAGTCTGCGAACGCACAGCCCGGCAGTTCGAGCGGCCGACCGCGCAGGCGTATTGCCAGCGCGTGTGGAACGCTGCGCTGCGCCTGCTCTGACGCCTGCGCCGCGCTAACGTTCAAGGTCCGCCGCTTTCCCTGCGCTTCTTCTTTTTTCCTTCGTCGTGGTGCCACTTGATGGCGCGGAACATGCACGTTCCGAACACGAGAACCTTGAACACGATGAAAACGATGGGGACCCAATCCATGGTTCGATGACTTCCAGCTTATTGCGGGAGCGGGGCTTGGCACGGCACCGCGCCCGTCGCAGATGACAGCGCCGCCCACATCCGTCGCAGTTCGGCCAGCGGGGCAGCGTCGTGGCTTCCGCGCATGGCGGCCTGGATGGCACTGGCGAGGAGGTCCTCGATGACGGCCTGCACGCCGACGAGATGCGGGCTGCGCGCGACCGCGCTGTGGCACTGGCCCGCGAGGATGGCCGCCTGCATGCCCGATGCGAATGGAACAAGGTGGGCCACCGCCGCGGGCCCGTCCTCCGCGATGATCTCGTCTTCTCGAAGGAACACGTTCTGCAACTGGAGTGCTACGCCGGCCTCGGCCGGATGGTCCTGCACCGCCGCGTGGCGTTGGGCGATTCCGCTCTCCTCGGCCCGGAGCAGGACGAGGGAGAAGCGGGCAGCGCCCTCGAACAGGACAGGTACGGAAACCACGAACCAGTCGCGCTGCAGATTGGGCAGGGCTGGGAAGTCGCCCGACATCAACCAACCGCGGCCCGTGTCGCGGGCACGCGCGGGGGCCACCTCGCCGGCTTGCGGCCAGGAAGCGGCGCAGTTGCCGCCGATGTCGCCGTCCAGCAGGCGAGGAAGCTGGTACTCGGCGGCGCCGATGTTCTGGCTGCGCACCAGGGCCTGGACCAACAGGCGCTGCGAGGCGAGCACCAGCGCCTGCGCGGTGCAGGACCGCGCAGCATCGGCAACCGCGTGGATGGCATCGGACAGCTGTCCGCCGCCTCCACCCATGTGTGGGGGAACGCCGATCCCGAAGAGTCCGCGCGCCGCAAGGGCCTCGCGCATTCCGGCATGCGACTGCGGTTGCGCAACGGTGCGATGCGGGGGGTGGAGGTGGTGGGCTTCGTGCATGGCTGTGAAGACAGTCGCGTTGGACTTGCGGCAGGCCGTGCGCCTGGCTTGCGCGGCGGCGGTGGCGCACTGCTTGTGTCTGGTCCATGACTTTGCCCGAGCATCCGGTTCGAGACCAGATGCAGTTCGCCGAAAAAACTGCGGATCAGATGGCCCCGGGGGCCGCCGCGACGATGCGGCCCTACGCCAGCCGCCGCGCCGCCTCCACGCAGACGGCCGCGCGCCGCGCCAGCATCCCCTGCGCCATCTCTTTCACCGCCGCGACCGTGCCTGCATGGGCCACGCTGGGATGCCCACTGCCGAACGGCGGCGCCGGGTCGTATTCCAGCATCAGCTGCAGGCGCCTGGCCACGTCCTCGCCGCGCAGCAGATCGAGCAGCACGAACGCGAAGTCCAGGCCCGACGTGACGCCGGCGCCGGTCACGCGGTTGCGGTCGATCACAACACGCTCGGGCACCACCTGCACCGGGAACAGGCGCAGGAAGTCCAGCGACAGCCAATGGCAGGTGGCCTTGTAGCCGTCCAGCAGGCCGGCCGCCGCCAGCAGCAGCGAGCCGGTGCAGACGGAGGTGACCCATTGCGCGCCCTGCGCCTGCCGGCGCAGGAAGTCTGCGAGCTCTTGGTCGGCCATCAGCTCGTTCTGGCCGGGACCGCCGGGCACCACGACCACGTCGAACCGGGGTGCGTCGGCGAACGACAGCGTGGGCGTGACGACCAGGCCGGTGTCGCACTTGAGGGGTTGGCGATCCTTCCAGACCAGGTGGCAGACGCTGTGGGGCGTGCGCGCCAGCACCTCGAAGGGGCCGAGCGCGTCGAGCGAGGTCATGCCCTCGAAGACGAGGATGCCGATCTGCAAGGGGGGGGCTGTGTTCATGGCTGGCTTTCGGCGCCGCGCAGGCGCGTGGGAGACAAGGGTTCGGCACGCACGCCGCAGCGGGCGAGGTCGTCGGGCATCGGCGCGCCGGTGAGTTGGGCCGCCGCGAGCGCAGACACCGCGGCCGCGGTCTGGATGCCGTAGCCACCCTGGGCAGCCAGCCAGAAGAAGCCCGGCACCTGGGCATCCGCGCCGACCACCAGGTCGCCGTCCGGCACGAAGGACCGCAGGCCGGCCCAGGCGTGCCGCGGGCGGCGGATCTGCAGCGTGGTCATCTCCTCGATGCAGTGGATGCCGATGGCCACGTCGATCTCCTCGGGCTGCACGTCCTGCGGCGCGACCGGGTCGGCGTTGGCGGGCGAGCCCAGCAGTTGGCCGGCGTCGGGCTTGAAGTAGTAGCTCTCGTCCACGGCGATCACGGTGGGCCAGCCGGCGATGGCGGCACCGGCCGGCGCCTCGAAGGTGAAGGCGGTGCGGCGCCTGGGCTGCAGGCCGATGGGCGCCACGCCGCTGCGTTGCGCGACCACGTCGGCCCAGGCGCCTGCGGCGTTGACGAGGGTGGCGGCCGTCAGGCGGCGGCCGTCCGCCAGGCGCACCGCCCAGCGGCCCCCCTCGCGCGTGGCCTGGGCCAACTCGGCGTCGTGCAGGATCAGGCCACCGCGGGCGCGCAGGCCGCGCAGATAGCCCTGGTGCAGCGCATGCACGTCCATGTCCATCGCGTCCGGCTCGTGCACGGCGCCGCACACCATGTGCTCGCGCAGCACCGGGCAGCGCGCCAGCACCGCGCGTGCGGACAGGCGTTCGACGCCCGGAGACGCCGCGCGCAACACCGCGAAGGCCTCGGCCAGTTCGCGCTCCTGCCCGGGTTTGGCCACATGCATGCAGCCGCGCGGCGTGAGCAGCGGGTGCTCGGCGAAGCCGGGGGGCGGCGCGGAATAGAAGGCCCGGCTGGCCCGCGTGAGCGCGCGCACCATGGGGGTGCCATAGGTTTCCATGAACATCGCGGCGGAGCGGCCGGTGGCGTGGTAGCCGGGCTGCGATTCACGCTCCAGCAGGCCGACCCGCCCATGCGCTGCGAGCTGCCAGGCCACGGAGGCGCCCGCGATGCCCGCGCCCACGACCAGATGGTCGAATTCCACGGCCGCTTCCGCTGCGGTGGTTCCGTTCATGGCGCGACCGCCTGCACGCCGGGCTGCTCCGCCCCGGCCCCGGCCCGCGGCCGCGCGGGCCGGCGCCACAGCCCCGCCAGGCCGCCGGCGATGCCGCCGCGCAAGGCCAGCACCACCACGCAGAACACCAGCCCCTGCGCGACCGTCACCCAGTCCTGCAGCTCCGACATGTAGGTCTGCATGCTGATCAACGCGAGCGCGCCAAGGATGGGGCCGACGATGGTGCCCAGGCCGCCCACCAGCGTCATCAGCAGCAGCTCGCCCGACATGTGCCAACCCACGTCGGTCAGCGTGGCGATCTGCACGGCGATGGCCTTGGTGGCACCGGCCAGTCCGGTGATGGCGGCGGAGAACACGAACACGGCCAGCTTGGTGCGGTTGGCGTCGTAGCCCAGCGAGATGGCCCGCGGCTCGCTGTCGCGCACGGCCGCCACGATGCGCCCGTAGGGCGAATGCACCAGCCGCGCCACCATCAGCAGCGCGGCGCCGCAGACCAGCAGCACGAAGAAGTAGACCGACACGTCGCCCCTCAGATCCCACACCCCGAAGGCCACACCGCGCGGGATGTCCTGGATGCCGTCCTCCCCGCCGGTGAACGGCGCCTGCAGGCAGAAGAAATAGACCATCTGCGCCAGCGCCAGCGTGCACATCGCGAAGTAGATGCCCTGCAGCCGGATGGCGATGAGGCCGACCACGGCCCCCAGCGCAGCCGACACCAGCGTGGCCCCCAGGATGGCCCACTCCGGCGCCAGTCCCCAGGCCTTGGCCAGGTGCCCGGCCACGTAGGCCGCGAAGCCGAAGAACATGGCGTGGCCGAACGACAGCACGCCCATGTAGCCCAGCAGCAGGTTCACCGCGCTGGCGGCCACGGCGAAGCACAGCACCTTGACCAGGAACACCGGGTACATGAGGAAAGGCGCCGCGACCAGCGCCGCCAGCGCCACGGCCAGCAACAGCCAGCCTAGCGGCGCACGCAGCCGGGGCAGGCGGCCGGGTCGGCTGTCCAGCGCGGCGCTGGCGTGCTGCGCGATGACGCCCCTGCCGAACAGCCCCGCCGGCTTGACCAGCAGCACCACCGCCATGACGATGAAGACCACCGTGTCCGACAGCGGCGGGTGGTAGTAGCGCACCAGGCCTTCGGTCAGGCCCAGCAGATAGCCCGTGACGATGGCGCCCTTGATGGAGCCCATGCCGCCGATCACCACCACCGCGAAGATGATGACGATCAGGTTCGAGCCCATGGTCGGACTCACGTTGTAGATGGGCGCGGCGAACACGCCGGCCAGCCCCGCCAGGCCCACGCCGAAGCCATAGACCAGCGTGACCATGCGCGGCACGTTCAGGCCGAAGCTGCGCACCAGGTCGGGCCGCTCGATGGCGGCGCGCAGCGTCGCGCCCAGCCGCGTCTTCTCGATCAGGAACCAGGTGGCCAGGCACACGAGCAGCGAGGCGAACAGTGCCCACAGCCGGTAGTAGGGCAGGTAGCCCAGTGCGGTGCGCAGCCCGCCGGGCATGGGGTTGGCATAGGGCAGGCCGGCGGAGCCGAAGGCCTTGCGGTACAGGCCTTCGACGATGAGCGTGATGCCGAACGTGAGCAACAGGCCGTAGACATGGTCCAGGTGGTAGAGCCGGCGCACCAGCAGCCGCTCGAGCACGATGCCCGACAGGCCCACCGCCAGCGGCGCCAGCAGCAGCGCCCAGCCATACGGGATGCCGCCCCACTGCAGCAGCATCCACGCGGTGAACGCGCCCATCATGTACTGCGCGCCGTGCGCGAAGTTCACCACGTTGAGCAGGCCGAAGATGATGGCCAGGCCCAGGCTCATCATGGCGTAGAAGGAGCCGTTGATCAGGCCCAGCAGCAGCTGGCCGAACAGCGCGGGCGAGAGCAGTGCGAGCGATTCAAACATGTCCCATCCCCAGGTAGGCTTCGACGCGGCCGGCGCCTTGCTGCATGTCGTCGCGGGTCAGCATGTCGACCACGCGGCCGGTTTCCATGACGACGTGGCGGTCCGCCAGTTCGGCGGCGAAGCGCAGGTTCTGCTCCACCAGCAAGATGGTGAAGCCACGGCGCTTGAGCTCCAGCACCGTGCGCGCGATGAGCTTGACGATCACGGGCGCCAGGCCCTCGCTGGGTTCGTCCAGCAGCAGGCACTTGGCGCCGGTGCGCAGGATGCGGCCGATGGCCAGCATCTGCTGCTCGCCACCCGACAGCTTGGTGCCCTGGCTGGCACTGCGCTCGCGCAGGTTGGGAAACAGCGTGTAGACCTCGTCGAGCGAGAGGCCGCCGGCGCGCAGAACGGGCGGCAGCAGCAGGTTCTCGCGCACGCTGAGCTGCGAGAAGATCCCGCGTTCCTCGGGGCAGTAGGCCATGCCCAGCCGGGCGATCTGCTCGGGCAGGCAGCGCGCGATGGGCACACCTTCGAAGGTGATGGAGCCGGTCTTCTCGGCGATGAAGCCCATCAGGCACTTGAGCGTGGTCGACTTGCCGGCGCCGTTGCGGCCCAGCAGCGTGACGACTTCGCCGCGCTGCAGGTGGAAGTGGACGCCGTCGAGCACCTGGTTGCCGGCGTAGCCTGCGCTGAGGCCCTGGACGTCGAGAACGGTGGTGGATGCTGGCATGGTCAATGTCCGATGTAGGCCTCGAGCACCCGCGGGTCAGCGGCCACGGCGGCATAGCTCCCCTCGGCCAGCACCTCGCCGCGGCACAGCACGGTGACGGTGTCCGACAGCCGCTCGACCACCTTGAGGTTGTGCTCCACCATCAGGATGGTCCTGGTGCCGGCCTGGGCGGCGATGAGCTCGCTCACGCGGTGCACGTCTTCGGTGCCCAGGCCGGCCATGGGCTCGTCCAGCAGCACGAGATCGGGTTCCAGTGCGAACGTGGTGGCCAGTTCCAGCGCACGCTTGCGGCCGTAGGGCAGATCGCCCGCGGCCGTGTCGGCCCACGCGCTGAGGCCGAACTGGCGCAGCAGCGCATGCACCCGGTCGTCGAGCACCGAGAGGCAGGCGGTGGAGCGCCAGAACACCGTCTGCAGGCCGGACAGGCGCTGCAGCGGCACGCCGACGTTCTGCGCCACGGTCAGGTGCGGGAACACCGCCGAGATCTGGAACGAGCGCACCACGCCCCGGCGCGCCAGCCGCTGCGGCGCCATGCGCGTGACATCCTCGCCGCGGTAGACGATGCGGCCGGCGTCGGGCTCCAGGAAGCGCGTCAGCAGGTTGAACAGCGTGCTCTTGCCCGCGCCGTTCGGGCCGATGACCGAGTGCACCGTGTTGCGCCGCACCGTGAGGTCCACGTTCCTGACCGCCGTGAAGCCCGCGAAGCTGCGCGTGAGCCCGCGGGCGCTGAGGATGGCGGCCCCGCCATCGATGGCCGGCTCCATCACTTCGCCTTCGCAGCGGCGCTGGCGAGCAGCGGGCAGTCGCTCTGGGCCAGCGGGATGTAGGCCTCGTCCGCCGGGATCACGGCGGAGACCTTGTAGTAGTCCCAGGCGGCCTTGGACTCGGCCCTGGACTTGACCGTGACCAGCAGGAAGTCGTGCGCCAGCTTGCCGTCGTCGCGCAGCGATGCGTTGCGCGCGTACATGTCGTTCACGGGCGTGCTGCGCATCTTCTCGGCCACGGCGTCCGTGGCGTCGGTCCGGGTGGCGAGCACGGCCTTCAGGTAGTGCGTGGTGGCCGAGTACATGCCCGCCTGCGACTCCGTGGGCATGGCCTTGTGCCGCTCGAAGAAACGGCGCGCGAAGGCACGCGTGTCGTCGTTGCGGTCCCAGTACCAGGCGGAGGTGCCGGACAGGCCCTGCATCACGTCGATGCCGGCGGCGTGCACGTCGGTAATCGACAGCAGCAGCGAGACGGGACGCTGCTTGCCGTCCTGCATGCCGAACTCCTTCCACTGCTTCATCGCGTTCACGAGTTGCGCGCCCGCATTGGCGAAGGCCACGACCTTGGCGTTGGACGCCTGCGCCTGCAGCAGGAAGGCGCTGTGGTCCGAGGTGCCCATGGGGTGGAAGATCTCGCCCACCGCCTTGCCGCCACTGGCACCGATGAAGTTCTTGGCCTCCTGCACCATGTTCTTGCCGAACGCGAAATCGGCGGCGACGAAGTACCAGGTGTCCAGGCCGCTCTTGGTCAGCGTGCGCGCCGGGCCGGAGACCAGCGCGTACGAGTCGTGCACCCAGGAAAAGCCGGTCCTGGCGCATTGCTTGCCGGTCAGTTCGGTGGTGCCGACGATGCCGTACAGCGCGATCTTGTTCTTCTCCTTGATGACGGACTGCACGCCCAGCGCCACGGCGGAGTTGGCGATGTCGAGCACGGCGTCGACCTTGTCCACGTCGAACCAGCGCTTGACGATGGTCAGGCCCACGTCGGGCTTGTTCTGGTGGTCGGCCACCAGCACTTCGACGCGGGTGTCGCCCAGCTGCGCCTTCATGTCCTCCACCGCCATGCGCACCGCGAGCGCGGAGCCCGGACCGGTCAGCGCGGCATAGGGGCCGGACTGGTCGTTGATGACCCCCAGTCTGACGACCCCGTCCGAGATCTGTGCGAAGGCGGGCAGCGCGGCGAGGAATGCTGCCGCAAGGATGCAGGCGCTGGCGATCGGCTTCATGGGGCTTCCTTCATCAAAGGGTGGAGTCGGGCAGGTCAGGCAACGGGAGCGAGGCGGCGGGCCGCCTGCGCGATCTGCGGTTCGACGACATCGCGCAGCCAGGCGGCCGGCACGGCACGCGCACGTGCGACGCGCTCGGCTCCGGCCTTCTCGGGCGAGCCGCTGTCCAGCGGCGGCTGCGGGTCGTATTCCAGGCCGAGCTGGATCATGCGTGCGGCCTCCTCCCCCGCCAGTTCGGTGGCCAGCGTGAAAGCGAAATCGATGCCAGAGGTGACGCCCCCGCCGGACAGTCGGTTGCGGTCGCGCACCACGCGCGCCACCACCGGCTCGGCGCCGAACTGTGTCAGGTAGTGCCGCCACATCCAGTGGCAGGCCGATCGGTAGCCCTGCAGCAGCCCGGCCGCACCGAGCAGCAACGAGCCGTTGCAGACGGAGGTGACGTAGCGTGCGCTCGCCCCCTGGTCGCGCAGGAAGGCCATGGTCTCGGCGTCGTTGAGCTGCTCGACCACGCCGGCGCCGCCGGGCACGCAGAGCACGTCCAAGCGCGGACTGTCGGCGAAGGTGGTGGTGGGGTGGAGGCTGAAGCCCACGTCCGTCACCAGGGGCTCGAGCGCCTTCCACGCCAGGTGCACGGTGGCGCCGGGCACGCGGCTGAGCACCTGCGCGGGGCCGGTGAGATCCAGTTGGGTGACCTTGGGAAAGACTAGGAATCCGATGTGCAGAGGGTTTGTCATGGAGCTGTGGCAGGGGTCCGATCGATGGGCCATTGTTGGAGTCGCCCACCTTGGCGTAAATGACAAACGCAGGCTAATATCCGCCAGATGTCCAAGCCGCTGAACGTCGCCATCCTGGCCTTCCCGCGCTGCCAGGTGCTGGACGTGACGGGGCCGGCGATGGTGTTCGAGGCCGGCAACGACGCGCTGGGCAAGGCCCACTACAAGGTCCATATCCTCTCGGCCGAAGGTGGCACCGTGCAGACCAGCAGCGCGGTGGCCCTGGTCACCCGGCCGGTGAAGGAGCTTGCGCCTGCCTCCATCGACACCTTGCTGATCGCCGGCGGCGACGACGCGGGCCTGCAGACGCTGGTGGCCGACGAGGCGGTGCGCAAGTGGGCCGTCAGGGCCAGCAAGGGCGCGCGGCGCTACGGCTCCATCTGCACCGGCACCTTCGCACTGGCGCACTTCGGCCTGCTCGATGGCAAGCGCGTGGCCACGCACTGGTCGGCCTGCGGGACGCTGGCCGAGCGCTGCCCCGACGTCGCCGTCGACACGCAGGCGCTGTTCGTCAACGACGGCCGGCTGTGGACTTCCGCCGGCGTGACCACCGGCATCGACATGAGCCTGGAGATGGTGGCCGCGGACCTGGGCAACGCGGTGGCGCACGTCATCGCCAAGCGCCTGGTGCTGTACGCGCGCCGGCCCGGCTACCAGTCGCAGTTCAGCCCGGTGCTGACCGCGCAGTCGCACGCCGATGCGCCCTTCGCCGAGCTCATCCACTGGATGCGCGAGAACCTCGCGCTGCGCCTCGACGTGCCGCTGCTGGCCGAGAAGGTGGCGATGTCCGAGCGCACCTTCCTGCGCAAGTTCACCGCCAGCACGGGCGAGACGCCCGCGCGCTTCGTCGAGACGCTGCGGCTGGACCAGACGCGCAACCTGCTGGCGGCCGGCATGTCGCTCAAGGAGATCGCGGCGCGCACCGGCTACAACACCGGCGCGCAGCTGTCCAAGGCGTTCGACCGGCGCTTCGGCATGACACCGCTGCTGTTCCGCGAGCTGCATTGCCGCGGCCAGGCTGCATAGCGCGCGGCGGCGCTGCTGCCCACGCATCTGCACCATGCCCCGAGGGGCGATGGCCGGCGTGCGGCGATCCTGCAGAATGAAGCGGCGATCCACCCCCCACCAGCCGCCCCCCCGGCGCCGGAGAGACCATGGCCACCCCAGAGACGATCGAAGTGGAAACGCGTCGGCACCAGATGTTCCCGGTGCTGGACGCCGCCGATGCCGCGCGCGTGCGCCGCTTCGGCGAACTGCGGCACTACCCCCGCGGCAGCTGCCTGTTCCGCGCAGGCGAGCCGGGACCCGGCCTGTACCTCGTGTTGTCGGGTGCGGTGGCGATCACGCAGCGCGACGGCCTGGGCCGCGTGACGCCGGTGGCGGTGCAGGGGCCGGGCCAGTTCCTGGCGGAGGTCGGCACGCTGTCGGGCCAGCCTGCGCTGGTCGACGGCCATGCCGAAGAGGACGTGCAGGCGCTGCTGGTGCCACCCGAGCAGTTGCGCGCCCTGATCGTGGCCGAGGCCGACCTGGGCGAGCGCATCGTGCGGGCACTGATCCTGCGGCGCGTGGCGCTCATCGACGCAGGGGCCAGCGGCCCGGTGCTGATGGGCCCGCCCGATTCGGCCGACGTGGTGCGTCTGCAGAACTTCCTGCGCCGCAACGGCCAGCCCTACCACGTGGTGGATGCGTCCACCGACGCCGACGCAGCGACCCTGCTGGAGCAGTACGGCGAGGCCAGCCTGCTGGTGGCCTGCCCCAACGGCGCCGTGCTGGTCAACCCGAGCGAAGACGCGCTGGCCCGCTGCATCGGCATGGTCGACACCGCTGAGCACGCCGACCTGTTCGACGTGGTCGTGGTGGGCGCCGGCCCGGCGGGGCTGGCGACGGCCGTCTACGCGGCCTCCGAAGGGCTGCGCGTGATCGTGCTGGACTGCCGCAGCTATGGCGGGCAAGCCGGCGCCAGCGCGCGCATCGAGAACTACCTGGGCTTTCCCACCGGCATCTCGGGCGGCGCACTGGCCGGGCGCGCCTACGTGCAGGCGCAGAAGTTCGGCGCCGAGATGATGATCCCGGCCAAGGCCGTGTCGCTGGACTGCAGCGGCACACACACCGGCGAGGGTCTGCGCGTGGGGCTGGCCGACGGCCGGCAACTGCGCGCGCGCACCGTGGTGGTGGCCAGCGGCGCGCGCTACCGCCGCCCGCAGGTGCCGCGGCTGTCGGAGTTCGAGGGCCGCGGCGTCTGGTACTGGGCCTCGGCCATCGAGGCGCGCATGTGCACCAAGCAGGAGGTGGCGCTGGTCGGCGGCGGCAACTCGGCCGGGCAGGCCGCGGTGTTCCTCTCGCAGCACGCGGCGCTCGTCAACATCCTGGTGCGCGGGCCCTCGCTGGCGGCGAGCATGTCGCGCTACCTGATCGACCGCATCGAGGCATCGCCCAACATCGTGCTGCGCCCGCACACCGAGCTGGTCAGCCTGCACGGCGAGCCCGCCACCGGGCTGGAAGGCGCGACCTGGCGCGACGCGCGCACCGGCGGCCAGCACGATTGCCCGGCCCGCAACCTGTTCCTGTTCGTCGGTGCCGAACCCGAGGCCGACTGGCTGCAGGGCTGCGGCGTGGCCGTGGACCGCCACGGCTTCGTGCAGACCGGAGACGATGCGCAGGCCAAGGGCACGCTGGAGACCAGCGTGCCGGGCGTGTTCGCGGTGGGCGACGTGCGATCGGGCTCGGTCAAGCGCGTGGGCGGCGCCATCGGCGAAGGCGCGGCCGCGGTGGCGCAGATCCATGCGCACCTGGCCCAGCTGTCGGCGACGGCCTGAGCGGCGTGGCGCTCACGCGGCGCGCGGGTCCTGCCGCGTGATGACCTGGCCGCTGCGCGCACCCGTGTGCGCACCGTGCTGCCAGGCGATGGTGCCGTTGACGACCACGGCATCGATGCCCTCGGCGGCCCGCGTCGGCGCCTCGTAGCTGGCGGCGTCGCGGACGGTGGCCGCATCGAAGACCACGATGTCGGCATGCTGGCCCTCCTGCAGCGTGCCGCGGCCCTGCAGGCCGAAGTTGCGCGCGGTCAGGCCGGTCATCTTCCACACCGCGGTCTCGAGCGGGAACAGGCCGATGTCGCGGCTGTAGTGGCCCAGCACGCGCGGGAAGGTGCCCCACAGGCGCGGGTGCGGCTTGTCGCCCAGCGGGATGCCGTCGGAGCCGATCATGGTCTCGTCGAAGGCCAGCACGCGCTGCACGTCGTCCTCGTCCATCATGAAGTAGATGGCGCTGCCGGGCTGCAGGCGGCGCGCGGCTTCCTCCTTGGGCACGTCCCATTCGGCGGCGATGTCGGCCAGGTCGCGGCCGGCACATTCGGGGTGCGGCTCGGAGCTCGCGATCAGCACGCGGTTGTCCAGCATGCCGCGGTCGGTGCGGATCATGGTGGAGCCGGCCGTGTAGGGGTAGCAGTCGAGCGCCACGCACTGGTGCCGCATGGCCTCGCGGATCAGCGGCAGCGTGCGCTGGGTCTTGCCGAAGTTGGGCGTGTGCATGGCCTTGTGGTGCGACAGCACCACGGGAACGCCCAGCGCGCGGCCGATGGCGAAGGACTCCCCCAGCGCTTCCACGATCCGGTCGGCCTCGTCGCGCAGGTGCGTCACGTAGACCGCGCTGCGCCCGCTCAGCGGGCGGCCCACGGCGATGATCTCGTCGGTGCTCGCGTGCGCGGCGGTGGCGTAGAAGGTGCCGGTGGACAGGCCGATGGCGCCGGCCGCCATGGCCTCTTCCACATGGGCACGCATGGTGGCGATCTCGGCGGCGCTGGCCGGCCGGTCGAGGCTGTCCATGGCCACGCCGCGCAGCGTCGAATGCCCCACCAGTGCGGCCACGTTCACCGCGGACGGCGTGGCGCGCAGCGCGGCCAGGTACGCGGCGAAGCTGGTGAAGCGGCCCTGCGCCGGCGCGTCGATGAGGTTCAGCGGCATCGGCAGGTCCATGCCGTCGCGCAGCGGCGCGGCGCTCACGCCGCAGTTGCCCGTGACCACCGTCGTCACGCCCTGCGAGACCTTGAAGGGCATGGCCGGCTGCGAGAGCACGGCCTGGTCGTCGTGCGTGTGCGAATCGATGAAGCCCGGCGCGACGATGCGGCCGGCGGCGTCGATCACGGTGTCGGCCGCTGCGGCCGACAGGTCACCGACGGCGGCGATGCGCCCTTGCCGCACACCGACGTCGGCCGCGAAGCGCGGGCGCCTGGTGCCGTCGATCACCGTGCCGCCGCGAATCAGCAGGTCGAATGGGATGGGGTTCATGGCGAGCCGGCCCTTGCGAGAAAGCTGCCATTGTGGGAAGGGGACGGGCTGGCGTAAATGACAAATGCGCGGTCATTTCCGCCACCGGGCCCGAGGCGGAGGTTTCGGGCCGTCGACGGTTTCTGCGCTGCTGGAGCCGCGCGCGCTCAGGACAGCCCGGCCTTGCCGCTCAGCGCCTTGGTCGCGCCCATCAGCATGGGCGCAAAGCGCTTGGCGAAGGCCTCGGCGTCCCAGTCGGCCAGCGAGCCCGAGATGTCGATCGCGGCGATGGGCCGGCCCTCGTGGTCCAGCACGGCGCTGGCCAGGTTGATCTCGCCCAGCATGCTCTCTTCGGAGGCCACCGCATAACCATCGGCCGCGGCCTGCGCCACCAGCGCGCGGATGCGGTCGGCATCGGTGATGGTGCGCGTGGTCAGCGGCTTGGACTGGCTGCGCGCGAGGATGCTGTCGACCTCGTCCGCAGGCAGGTGCGACATGATGGCGCGGCCGCTGGCGGTGTGTACGGTGGCCAGCCGGCGGCCGATCAGCGTGGTGGTGTAGGTCTGGCGCTTGGTCTGGCGGCGCAGCGCGAAGATGATGGTCAGGTCATCGAACAGGCTCAGCTCCACACGCTCGCCCGATTCGCGCTGCACGTCCACGATCAGCGGCGTGGCGCGCTCCAGCAAGGGCACGCTGCGCAGGTAGTCGAAGGTGCGCTCGAGGATCTTCTTGCCCGGCATGAAGCCGCGACCGCTCACGCCGCGCTCCAGGTAGCCCAACGTGACCAGCGTGTAGGTCATGCGCTGGGCCGCGCTGCGGTCCATCTCGCAGTACTCGGCGATCTCGTTGAGGCTCAGCGGCGCGGGGTGTTCGGCAAAGCACTCCAGGACCTTCATGCCCTTGGCGAGCGATTGGATGAACAAGGTGTCGGGGCGGGCGGACATCCTGCGGAGGATACCTCACAGGTATCGCATTTCAATGCACAAAAATTGAGAAACGATATGTCTCCGAACGGATCGGCATGGGATCCGTCTTCCAATCCAGGCAACCGCCGTTACACATTCGTTGAGTTTCCATACCGAATCTGGCATCTCGTTACGTAAGATGCCCTCCTCGATACCCGATCCCCTGGGAGGAAACCATGTTCGCGAACCGACTGCGCACGCTGTGGCGCCTGCTCTGCCTTGCCCTGTGTCTGACGCTGTTGCCAGCCGCCTGGGCCGGCAAGGTCAGCTACCCTGGCTTCTACGTGTTCGGCGACAGCCTGTCGGATACCGGCAACGACTACATCGTCAGCGGCAGCATGGGCATGACGCCCGCGATCCCACCCTCGGCCACGCCTTACGCCACCTACTGGCAGGGCCGCTTCAGCAACGGCCCCGTGGCGGCCGAGTACCTGTGGCGCCTGATGGCGCGCAAGAACAACGCCGAGCTCTCGCCTTCGGTGACCGATCCCACGCTGAGCACCAAGCCGGCCCTGAGCTTCGCCTTCGGCGGCTCGGCCTCGGGCGTGTCCACGCCCACGCCCATGGGCTTCACGGTGCCCGGCCTGCTGGGCCAGGTCGGCCAGTTCACGACCGCGCTGAATGGGCGCAAGGCGCCCGACAACGCGCTGTACATGGTCTGGAGCGGCTCCAACGACTATCTGCAGATGCTCACGAGCGACCCCTACACGGTGGTGGCCAACGTGACCACCGCGATCCGCGGCCTGTACGTGGCCGGCGCGCGCGACTTCATCGTGCCCAACCTGGCCGACATGGGCATCACGCCCTTCGCCGTGGCGCAGAACGCCGGCCCGCAGTTCACGGCGCTGAGCCAGCAGCACAACGCGCAGCTCAAGACCGCACTGGCCAACCTCGCACGCGAACTGCGCGGCGCGCGCATCGTGACCGTGGACGTGTACAAGCTCGGCGCGACCATGCTCTCCACCGGCCTCATCATCGACGACGTGCCGGCCGCCGAGTTCCTGGCCCCGGGCAAGGGCGCGGCCACCTGCCTGTTCACCAACCCGGCCACCTGCGTGGACGTGACGCAGCCGGCCTTCATGCCGCCCTTCCTGTTCTGGGACGCGATGCACCCGACCACGCAGGTGCATGGCGTGATCGGCACGGCGATGTTCGCCGCGCTGCTGACGCAGCGCTGAGCGGCGTAGCTCAGCCGCGCGCTTCTTCCAGCACCCAGGCCGCGGCCTTCTCGGCCATCATGAGCGTGGGGCTGTTGGTGTTGCCGCTGGTGATGGTGGGCATGGCGCCGGCATCGACCACGCGCAGCCCCGCGATGCGGCCACCCCGCCCATCGCGCACCCGCATGCGGCTGTCGAGCACGGCCTTGCTGTCACCGTCGCGGCCCATGGCCGTGGTGCCCACGGGGTGGAAGATGGTGGTGGCGATGTCGCCGGCCAGGCGCGCGAGGTCTTCGTCGCTCTGGTACTGCGGGCCGGGCTTGTATTCCTCGGGCTTGAACGGTGCCAAGGCGGGCTGGGCCGCGATGCGGCGCGTCACGCGCAGCGAATCCGCGGCGACCTGCCGGTCGGCGTCGGTGCTCAGGTAGTTGGGCGCGATGGCCGGTGCGTCGCCGAAGCGCGGGCTCCGGATGCGCACGCTGCCGCGGCTCGTGGGGTTGAGGTTGCACACGCTCGCGGTGAAGGCCGGGAAGCTGTGCAGCGGCTCGCCGAAGGCGTCCAGCGAGAGCGGCTGCACGTGGTACTGGATGTTGGCATGCGGGCGGCCCGGATCGCTGCGCGTGAACGCGCCCAGTTGCGAGGGCGCCATGCTCATGGGCCCGCTGCGCGAAAGCAGGTACTGCAGGCCGATGCGGGCCTTGCCTGCGAGAGAGGAGGCCAGCACGTTGAGGGTCGGGGCACCGGAGATCTTGTAGACGGCGCGGATCTGCAGGTGGTCCTGCAGGTTCTCGCCCACGCCGGGCAGGTCGGCCTGCACCGCGATGCCGTGCTGCTGCAGCAGCGCACCGGGGCCGATGCCCGACAGCTGCAGCAACTGCGGCGAGCCGATCGCGCCAGCGCACAGCAGCACCTCGCGCGTGGCACGCACCGTCACCAGTTCGCCGCCGGTCCAGACCTCGGCACCGGTGCAGCGCAGGCCGCCGTCGGCCTGGCGCTCGAGCAGCAGGCGCGCGACCTGGCCGCCGGTCCACAGCTCGAAGTTGGGGCGGCCGTAGCAGGTCGGGCGCAGGAAGGCCTTGGCCGTGTTCCAGCGCCAGCCGCTCTTCTGGTTGACCTGGAAGTAGCCCACGCCCTCGTTGTCGCCGCGGTTGAAGTCCGTGCTGTGCGGCACGCCGGCCTGCTGCGCGGCCTGCGCGAAGGCGTCCAGGATGTCCCAGCGCAGGCGCTGCTTTTCCACGCGCCACTCGCCGCCGGCGCCGTGCATGTCATCCGCACCCAGGTAGTGGTCCTCGTGCTGCTTGAAGGCCGGCAGCACGTTGTCCCAGCGCCAGGTGGCGTCGCCCGTGGCCTCGGCCCAGCCCGCGTAGTCGCGCGCCTGGCCGCGCATGTAGATCATGCCGTTGATGGACGAGCAGCCGCCCAGCGTCTTGCCGCGCGGGTAGCGCAGCGTGCGGCCGTTGAGGCCCGCATCGGGCTCGGTCTGGTAGAGCCAGTCGGTGCGCGGGTTGCCGATGCAGTAGAGGTAACCCACCGGGATGTGGATCCAGTGGTAGTCGTCGCGGCCGCCGGCCTCGATCAGCAGCACGCGGCGCAACGGGTCCTGGCTCAGGCGGTTGGCCATCAGGCTGCCGGCCGTGCCCGCGCCGATGACGATGTGGTCGAAGGTATTGCTGCCGCTCATGCTGGTGTCTCCCTGGGGGCGCGAGTGTCGCTTGCGCACACGAGCGCCGCCAATGAGTTCTGACCCCTACTGGTATAAGCGGCACAAATATGAACCCTGCCCTGCTCGACCTGCACCTGCTGCGCGCCTTCGTCGCCGTTGCGCGCGAAGGCAGCGTCTCGCGTGCCGCCGCCCAGCTGCACCGCACGCAGCCGGCGCTGAGCCTGCAGCTCAAGAAGCTGTCCGAGGCCAGCGGGCTGGAGCTGTTCCAGCGCGCCGCCCACGGCATGGCGCTGTCGGCCGATGGCGCGGCGCTGCTGCAGCTGGCCGAGCGCACGTTGGCCGCGGCCGAGGACTTCGCGCGCGGCGTGGAACGGCTGCACGGCAGCGCGCGCGGCCTGCTGCGCATCGGCACCATCCTCGACCCGTCCTTCCTGCGGCTGGGCGACTGGCTGGGAGCGCTGGTGCGCTCGGCGCCGCAGATCGCGACCGAGTTGCGCCACGGCATCAGCGGCAGCGTGCTGGCGCAGCTGCAGCAGGGGCAGCTCGACGTGTGCTTCTACCTGAGCCCCAGCCTGGCCGCGACCCAGGCGCTGCAGTTGGCCGGGCGCACGCTCACGCGCTTCGACTACCGCGTGGTGGCGCCCGCCGGCTGGGGGCCGCAGGTGGCCGGGCGCGACTGGGAGGCGCTCGCCACCCTGCCCTGGCTGGAAACACCGCCCGAATCGGCCCACCACCGGCTGCTGCAGGGCGTGTTCGGCCCGCGCGGCCTGGCGCCACGGCGCGCGGCACTGGTGGACCAAGAGGCCTCGATGCTGGACCTCATCAAGTCGGGCGTGGGCCTGTCGCTGGTGCGCGACGCGATCGCCATCCGCGAGAGCCAGACGCACGGCCTGGCCGTGGCCGACCGGGTGCGCATTCCCTGCGAGCTGCAGTTCGTGTGCCTGGCCCCACGGCAGGGCGATGCGGTGGTGCAGGCGGCATGGCGGGCGTTGGAGCAGGTGTGGGGCGCCGCCGATGGTCCGACGGAGGGCTTCGGGTTTTCCCCGTGACGCTGTTACAGTGGCGCCGGACCGCGGTGCCGCAGCGCCCGTCCCCCATGACTTCGGAGCAGTGAAGCTCCCAACGGCCCACCGCGTGGCCGTTGGGAGCTTTTTTCATTTGGAGAGCAGCACGTGAGCACACCCACAGAACGAACCTGGCGCGTCGGCGTCCTGTTCTCCACCACCGGGGTGACCGCTGCGGTGGAGCGCACGCAGCAGGCCGCCACCCTGCTGGCCATCGAAGAGATCAACGCCGAAGGCGGTGTGCTCGGCCGCCCGATCGAACCGGTGCTGCACGACCCCGAATCGCGCCCCAAGCGCTACGGCGAACTGGCCAAGCAACTGTGCGACCAGGACGGCGTGCGCGTGGTCTTCGGCGGGCACATGTCGAGCACGCGCAAGGCGCTGCTTCCGGTGGTCGAGGCGCACCGTGCGCTGCTGTTCTATCCCACGCTGTACGAAGGCTTCGAGTACTCGCCCAATTGCGTCTACACCGGCGCGGCGCCCAACCAGAACTCGGTGCAGCTGGTGCGCTACCTGACACGCCACTTCGGCAAGCGGCTGTTCCTGATCGGCTCGGACTACGTCTACCCCTACGAGTCCAACCGCATCATCGCGGACCTGTTCCGCCAGGCCGGCGGCGAGGTCCTGGACGAGATGTACGTGCCGCTGCGCGTGGCCGACATCGACATGGCCAAGGTGCTGCGCCGCATCCAGGCTGCGCGGCCGGACGCGATCTACTCCACCGTGGTGGGCGACGGCATCGCGCGCTTCTACACCGCCTACCGCGAGGCCGGCTACGACCAGCGTACGCACCCGATCGCGAGCCAGTCCACGCAGGAGGCCGAGATCGCGCAGATGTCGGTGGAAGCGGCGCGCGGCAGCATCACGGCCGCGCCCTACTTCTCGACGCTGCAGACGCCGGCCAACCTCAGGTTCGTCGCCGCCTGGCGCAAGCGCTTCGGGGCCGATCTGCCGATCACCGCCAACGCCGAGGCGGCCTACTTCCAGGTCAAGCTGTACGCGCAGACGCTGGAGCGCGCTGGCGACGACCGGCTCGACGCGATGCTGCCGCACCTGCACGAGCACGAGTTCGATGCGCCGCAGGGCCGCGTGCGCATCGACAAGGAGAACCACCACACCTACCTGTGGCCACGCGTGGCCCGGGTCGACGACAGCGGCCAGTTCCGCGTCGTCGACGACCCGGAGGTCCGCGTCAAGCCGGACCCCTACATGTACGAGAGCCGGTTCGACCCGCTCGCGGGCCGCCTGGAGTGATCGGGAGTCACGCATGCCCATCTCGTTGCTGCGCCAACTGCCGGAGTTGAAGGTCGTCGTGGTCCATCCACCGGACGAGGAAGGCGATGCGCTGGTCAGCCACCTGCGCCGCGTGGGTTGCATGGTCAGCATGGTCTGGCCGGTGCCCGAGGCGCTGGCCGCGAACGCCGACGTGCTGTTCCTGCTCATCGAGGGCGAAGGGCGGCATGCCACGGAAGTGCTGCTGAAGTCGCTGGCCAAGCCCGAGCCGACCGTGATTGCGATCGTCAACTACGAGGACCCGACCACGCTGCAGCTGGTGCTGGAGAGCGGCGCCTTCGCCGTCGTGCAAAAGCCCATCAAGCCCTTCGGCCTGCTGGCCAGCCTGGTGGCGGCACGCAGCATCTGGGCCGAGCGGCAGACCCTGCTCAAGGAGAACCGCAAGCTGCGCCGCAAGATCGCGAGCGACCAGGCCATGAGCCGCGCCAAGACCATCCTGATGGCGTCCAAGGGCATCAGCGAGGGCGATGCCTATCAGGCCATCCGCGCGCAGGCCATGGCCAAGCGGCTGTCGATGGAGCAGATCGCCAGCTCCATCATCAACATGGAAACTTTGTTGCACAGCGCGGGCTGATGCATATAAGATTCCGAACGTTGCATCGGCGAAATTCGCAGATGCGGCGGCCGCACCCCCCTTGATCCGTCAGGCCTGGTGCGGTTCATCCCGGCAACCATGTGTGTTGTCTGGACCCTGGCAATGAAGCCCACATCGCAGCCCACGCTGCGGCGTGGGTTTTTTTTTGCCTGCGCTCGACAGTGCCGTCGGCTGGTTTCGCTTGAAACGGGTTTTTCCACCACGGGCAGCGCATGCCGCGCTGCCGAACGTCTTAAGGGTTCCGCCATGCTGACTTCCACTCGTCGCCGCCTTCTCGTCTCTTCCGCCGCCTCGGCCGCCGCCGTCGCCTCCCCCGCATGGATGCGCTCGGCCCTCGCCGCCGACAGCCTCAAGGTCGGCGCGCTCTACTCGCAGACCGGTGGCCTGTCCATCGTCGAGAAGATGCTGGCCAACGCCGTGCGCCTGGCAGTGTCGGAGATCAACGCCGCAGGCGGCGTGCTGGGCCGGCAGGTCGAGGTGGTGCTGGAGGACGGCGCCTCCGACCCCAAGACCTTCAACGAGAAGGCCTCCAAGCTGGTCACGCGCGACCGCATCGAGACCGTCTTCGGCTGCCACACCTCCGCGAGCCGCAAGGCCGTGCTGCCGGTGTTCGAGCGCCGCAACGCCATGCTGTTCTACCAGACGCACTATGAAGGCTTCGAGTGCTCCAAGGACGTGGTCTACAGCGGCGCCGTGGCCAACCAGCAGCTGGGCAACTACATCCCGTGGATCGTGCAGAAGCTGGGCAAGAAGAAGTTCTTCATCGTCGGCTCCAACTACGTCTACCCACGCGAGATGTCCAAGGTCAGCAAGAAGCTGATCGAAGCCGCCGGCGCCACCTGGGTGGCCGACGAGTACCTGGAACTGGGCCACTCCGAATGGGCCAGCATGGTCCGCAAGATCAAGGAATCGGGCGCGGACGTGGTGCTGTCCAACGTGGTCGGCGACTCGCTCGTGGCCTTCTACCGCGAGTACAAGAACCAGGGCATGTCGCAGGCCGCGGTGCCGATCTGCGCCACGGTGACCAGCGAGATCGAGGTCGCCGCCATGGGGGCCGAGTACGCGGCCGGCAGCTACATCTCGGTGCCCTACTTCATGTCCATCGACACGCCGGCCAACAAGTCCTTCATCGAGCGCTACCGCAAGTTCGTGAACGACCCCAAGGCCGTGACCTACCACTCGCTGGAGGCGGCCTACTTCCAGGTGTTCCTCTGGAAGCAGGCGGTGGAGGCCGGCAAGTCGGCGACGGCCGATGCCATCCGCGCCAACATCGGCGGCCAGAGCTACGACGCCCCGGGCGGCAAGGTGCGCATCGACCCCGAGAGCCTGCACGTCTGGATGACGCCGCGCATCGGCCAGTGGCAGGCCGACGGCCAGGCCAAGGTGGTGGACGCCGGCGCCCAGCCGATCCGCCCGCTGCCCTACTTCGCCTACGGCGAGACCGACGCCAACCTGATGTGCACGCGCAAGGGCGCAGCGCAGGTCAAGGTCTGAGCAGCCCCTGCGGCCCGCCCCCGACGGCGCGACACGCCGGGGTGGGCCGCGCCCTCCAAGGAATCCCTACATGACGGATGTACTCCTGATCGGCCTCAGCGTGGGCGCGATCCTCCTGCTGGCCTCGCTCGGCCTGGTCATCATCTACGGTGCCATGGGCGTGGTGAACATGGCCCACGGCGAGATGGTCATGGTCGGCGCCTATGCCGCCGTGATGACGCAGATCTGGCTCGGCTGGGGCCTGTACGCGGCCATCCCCATCGCCTTCGTGGTCACGGCGCTGCTGGGCCTGTTGATCGAACGCTGCGTGGTGCGCCGCCTCTACGGCCGCCTGGGCGACACGCTGCTGGCGACCTGGGGCGTGGCCATCCTCGTGCAGCAGGCCGTGCGGCTGGAGGGCGGGCTGTCGTTCTTCGGCATCCACATCCAGGGCCTGGGCCCGGGCCTGCAGAACATGCCGGTGCCGGCCGAGCTGCAGGGCGCGCTGCAGATCGGCGATGTGTCCGTCAACGCCTACCGCGCCTTCATCGTCGCCGCCACCGTGGTGCTGACGCTGGCCACCTGGTTCCTGCTGTACCGCACCAGCATGGGCATGCAGGTGCGCGCCATCATCCGCAACCCGCGCATGGCCGCGGCCTGCGGCATCGATGTGCAGCGCGTGAACGCCTGGACCTTCGCCTTCGGTGCCGGCCTGGCCGGCATCACGGGCGTGCTGGTGGCGGGCTTCAAGACCGTCTCGCCGGACATGGGCACGGCGCTGGTCGTCGACAGCTTCCTCGTGGTCGTGGCGGGCGGTGTCGGCAGCCTGCTCGGTGCCGTGGTCACCGCGATCGGGCTGGGCGAGATCAACGGCGTGGTCGCTGCGATGGCCAACGACATCGTGGCGCGCGCCGTGATGTTCGGCCTCGTGATCCTGCTCATCGTCGTGCGCCCGCAAGGCCTCTTTTCGTTCAAGGGGCGCTGAGCCATGCATTCCACTCTGGACCGGCGCGCGACCGTCGCCGCCTACGCCCTCTTCCTCGCGCTCGTGGCGCTGGCGCCGCTGGTGCTCGACGGCTTCTGGCTCAACCGCCTCGCCAAGTACCTGGTCTACGGCATGCTGGGCGTGGCCATCGCCATGTGCTGGGGCTATGCCGGCATCTTGAACCTGGGCCAGGGCCTGTTCTTCGGCATCGGCGCCTACATGCTGGCCATGTCGCTGAAGATGGCCAGCCCGGCGAGCCTGCAGCACGGAGGCAACGGGCCGGTGCCCGACTTCATGCTGTCCAACGCGGAGCCGGGTGCGGTGATCGACCTGTGCTGCATCAACCCCGCGGCCTTCCTGTGGTCGCCGTTCCGCCACCAGGCCTTCGGCGTGCTGATGGGCGTGCTGCTGCCGGTGCTGGTGGCCTTCCTGCTGGGCCTGGTGGTGTTCCGCAAGCGCATCGCGGGCGTGTTCGTCTCCATCATCACGCTCGCGCTGGTGCTGCTGGTGCGCCTGCTGCTGGTCGATGCGCAGCCGCTCACGAACGGCTTCAACGGCCTGTCGGACCTGGCCTGGCTGACGGTCGGAGGCTTCGCGTTCGACCCCTACGGCGTGGCGACCTACTACCTGATCGCGGCGGCGCTGGCGCTGGTGCTGGTCGGTGCACGGCTGCTGCTGGCCACGCGCGCGGGGCTGATCCTGCGCGCCACGGCGGGCGACCCGCAGCGCGCGCGCTACCTGGGCTTCGACGTGGCGCACTACCAGACCTTCTTCTTCGCGCTGTCGGCCGGCATCGCGGCCCTGGCCGGCATGCTCTACGTGCTGGTGGCCGAGTTCGCCTCGCCCACCTTCATGGACCTGGCCTTCTCGATCGCCATGGTGGTGTGGGCCGCGGTGGGCGGGCGGGGCTCGCTGCTGGGGGCCTGCGTGGGCGCCATCCTCATCAACATGCTGGAATCGACGGCCAGCGAGACGCAGGCGCTGGTCGAGGCCTGGCGCGTGATCGTGGGCCTGGCCTTCGTGCTCGTGGTGCTGTACCTGCCCAAGGGCATCGGCGGCTGGGTGCACGGGCTGCTCGAGCGGCGTGGCCATGCGACGGAGGCGGCGCAATGACGGCGATCGCCTTGGAGCTCAAGAACCTGGGCGTGCGCTTCGGCGGCTTCCGGGCCGTGGACGGTGTCTCGCTGCAGGTCACCGAGGGCGAGCTGCGCGTGCTGCTGGGCGCCAACGGCGCCGGCAAGACCACGCTGATGGACCTCATCTCGGGCAAGACGCGCAGCACGCAGGGCCAGGTGCTGCTGCGCGGCAAGGACATCACGAATTGGCCGGAGTACCGCGTGGCGCGTGCGGGCATCGGCCGCAAGTTCCAGATCCCCAGCGTGTTCCGCGAACTCACGGTGCGGCAGAACCTCTGCGTCGCAGCCACGCGCGAGCCCTCCATCCTGCGCAACCTGCGCTGGGGCTTCGGCCGTGCGGAGCAAAGCGGCGTGGACGAGATCCTCGCGCTGGTGGGCCTGCAAGACCTGCAGCACCGCCAGGCCGCCGACCTCAGCCACGGCCAGACGCAATGGCTGGAGCTGGGCCTGCTGACCGCGCAGAAGCCCCAGGTGATCCTGCTCGACGAGCCAACGGCCGGCATGACGCAGGCCGAAACCCGCAAGACCGCGCAGATCCTCATGGCCCTGCGCGGGCGCCAGACCATCCTTGTGGTGGAACACGACATGGCCTTCGTGCGCGACATCGCCGAGCGCATCACGGTGCTGCACCTGGGCAAGGTGCTGGCCGAAGGCAGCGTCGCCGAGATCGAACGCGACCCCAAGGTGCGCCAGGCGTACCTCGGCTCCCACGGAATCGCCGCACCATGCTGAAGCTCACCCACGTCGACAGCTACTACGGCCGCAGCCACGCGCTGCAGGACGTGAGCCTGCACATCCCGGCCGGCCAGGTCACCGCCATCCTCGGACGCAACGGCATGGGCAAGACCACGCTGCTGCGCACGCTGATGGGCAGCATGGTGCAGTCCACCGGCGCGATTGAGCTGGAGGGCCGGCGCATCGACGGCCTGCCCACGCACCAGCGTGCGCGCGCCGGCATCGCCTACGTGCCGCAGGGGCGCGAGATCATCGCGGACTTCAGCGTGCAGCAGAACATCCTGATGGGCGCCTTCGCGGGCCGCGGCCCGCGCGCGATCCCGCCGCTGGCGCTGGAGCTGTTCCCCTACCTCGCGGCCAACTTGCAGCGGCCCGGCGGCGTGCTGTCGGGTGGGCAACAGCAGCAGCTGGCGCTGGCCCGCGCGCTGACGGCCCAGCCCAAGGTGATGCTGCTCGACGAGCCGAACGAGGGCATCCAGCCCTCGGTGGTCGAGGAGATCGAGGCCGCCATCACGCGGCTGAACCGCGAGTTCGGCCTGACCATGGTGCTGGTCGAACAGAACATCGACTTCGCCCGCCGCGTGGCCAGCCACTTCGCGATGTTCGAGAAGGGAACCATCGTCGAGAGCGGCCCCATCGCGGCGCTGACCGATGCGGTGGTCGACCGGCACATGGCCTTCTGAACCGCAGCTTCCTTGCCATTTCCCACCCCACGCCCTGGCGCCGCACGCGCGAAGGGCGAGATTGTCTTCAACCAGGAGTTCCCATGAGCACGACCGCATCGCAAGCCACCGCCATCGACCTCACCACCTTGACCGTGGAACAGGTGCAGGACGGTTTGCGCACCGGCGCCTTCACCGCCGAGCGCCTGGCGCAGGCCTGCCTGCGCCAGATCGAGACCCACAACCCACGCTACAACGCCATCGTCTTCGTGAACGACAAGGCGCTGGACGACGCCCGCGCCATCGACCGGCGCCGCGCAGCCGGTGAAGCCCTCGGCCCGCTCGCCGGCGTGCCCGTGGTCGTGAAGGATCCGATGGACATGGTGGGCTTTCCGACCACGGCCGGCTGGTCGCTGCTGCACAGCAAGAGCGGCGGCGTGGACCTGATGCCTGCGACGGACGCGCCCGTGGTCGCGCGCATGCGGGCCGCCGGTGCCGTGATCCTGGGCAAGACCAACGTGCCGGTGCTGAGCCATACGGGCACCCACGCCGACGACAGCTGGGCCGGCCCGACGCGGAACGTGGTGCTGCCCGACCGCGTGCCGGGCGGCAGCAGCGCCGGCACGGCGGCGGCCGTGGGGGCCAGCATGGCGGTGCTGGGCCTGGCCGAGGAGACCGGCGGCTCGATCCAGAACCCCGCTTCGGCGCAGGACCTGGTGGGCATCAAGCCGACCATCGGCCTGGTACCCAACGCGGGCGTGATGCCGCTGTCGGCCAACCGCGACGTGGTCGGGCCCATTGCACGTTGCGTGCGCGATGCCGCGCTGTGCCTGGACGTGCTGGCGGGCTACTCGGCCGAAGACCCGAAAACGCTGGCCGGCGTGGGCAGGACCCCGCCGAAGGGCTACACCGCCAAGCTGCACAAGGACGCGCTGCAGGGCGTGCGGCTGGGCCTGTACGGGCCGGGCTGGCGGGCACAACCGCTGTCCACCGAGGCGCAGGAACTCTACGACCGCGCAGCGCGCGAACTGCGGTCCCTGGGCGCCATCCTCGTGGAAGACCCGTTCCAGGGCACCGGCTTCGCGGCGCTGCGCCAGCCCACCACGCCGCTGCCCAACTTCGACGCGCGCGGTATGGAGTCCGTGCCTTACGACCTGCACAAGTACCTGGAGCGCCTGGGCCCGGACGCGGCGCTCAGGAGCTTCGCGGACTTCGCCGAGGCCACGGCCGCGCAGTCGGCCTTCGGCCCTGGTGGCGTGTTGAGCTACCTGCACAACCTGCCGCAGTTCAAGGCCTGCCTTGCGGCGCCGACCACACCGCCGGACCTGTCGGATTTCATCGCGCTGAAGGCGGCCTACCTGCGCATCGTCGACACGGTGTTCGCCGCGCACCGGCTCGACGGCTTGGTGTTCCCGCAGATGCGGGAGGAACTGCCCCGCATCCGGACCGGCACCATCCAGGAGACGACCGTCGGCGAGATCAACATCGCGGGCATGCCTGCCGTGACGGTGCCGGCCGGCTACTACGCTTCGGGCGCGCCGTTCGGCCTGCTGTTCGTCGGCCAGCTCTGGAGCGAAGCGGAACTGCTCGCCTACGCGTATGCCTACGAGAGCGCCACGCAACACCGCCAGCGGCCGACGCTGGGGTGAGGCGCCTGGTGGTGCAGCGCGCGATACTGCTGCGATGAACGCCACCACCACGCCCCTCCCCCTGGTCCTCGTGCCCGGCCTGCTCTGCGACGCCCAACTTTGGGCGCCGCAGATCGCGGGCCTGGCAGGCATCGCCGACGCCTGGGTGCCCGCGCCCACGCAGCACGACAGCATCGAGGCACTGGCCCGCGCCATCCTGGCGGACTGCCCGTTCGCGCACTTCGCGCTGGCCGGCCTGTCCATGGGCGGCTACATCGCCATGGCCATGCAGCGCCAGGCACCGCAGCGCGTGACGCGCCTGGCCTTGCTGGACACCAATGCGCTGGCCGATGCGCCCGCCGCCAGCGCCGCGCGCCGCGAACTGGTGGTGCGCAGCCGCGCCGAGGGCATGGGCGCGGTGGCCGACGCGCTGCTGCCGCGCCTGGTGTGGCCGCAGGCGGCGCAGCATGCAGCGCTGCGCGCCCAGGTGCGCAGCATGGCCTGGAACGTGGGCGTGGACGCCTTCGCGCGGCAGCAGGAGGCCATCATCGGCCGCCCAGATGCGCGCGCCGCGCTGGCGCAGGTGGCCTGCCCGATCTTGATCGCCTGCGGCGCCCAGGACCTGCTGACACCGCCCGCATTGCACGAGGAGATGGCGGCCCTGGTGCCCGGTGCGCGGCTCGAAGTGTTCGCCGATTGCGGCCACCTGAGCACGCTGGAGCAGCCCGCTCAGGTCACCCGGGCCCTGCGCACCTGGCTGGACTGAAGGCTCAGCGCGGCAGCGCTGCGGCCAGCGCCTGCGCCGCCGCGTCGAAGTCGTAGGCCTCGATCGCTGCCGCGATCGGCGCGCAGGCTGCCCCGATGGCCGCCTCCAGCGTGCCGCGGTGTGCGCCGAAGTACGACGCGGCCTCGCCGTCGCCCTGCTCCAGCAAGACCTGCAGCTGCGTGGCGATGGCCACGGCGGCCGCCCGGTCGCGTCCATGGGCCTGCGCTGCGGGCGCAGCGACGGCCGCGGGTTGGGGCAAGGCGGTCCGCAGCGCCGCGACCAGTGGGTTGAGCAGGCGCGCGAGCGCGTCGAGTCCAGCCGCCAGCGCCGGCAGGCCGCCACCTTCGGCGATGGCGCCTTCCAGCTCGGCGGCCAGCGCCTGCAGCGCCTCTGCGCCCAGGTTGCCGGCCAGTCCGCGCAGCGTGTGGGCCAGGCGCCGGGCCAGTTCGGCGTCGCCGGCTTGCAGCGCCGCGCGGATCTGCGCCGGCACGCGGTCCTGCGTACGCGCGAACTTGCCCAGCAGCTCCAGATACAGCGGCGCGCGGCCCATGACGCGGCGCAAGCCCGCGGCCGTGTCCAGGCCGGCAATGGCGGCCAGGGCCGGTGGCAGGCCGGACCCGGGCGATGCCGGCACCGGCACCGGCGCGGCGCGCGCCACCGGCAGTCCGGGCCGCGGCCGGATCCAGCGCGCCAGGGCCTGCCAGAGCTGCTCGGGCTCGATGGGCTTGGCGACGAAGTCGTTCATGCCGGCCGCGGCGCAGCGCTCGCGGTCCACCTGCATGGCGTTGGCCGTCATGGCGAGGATGGGTGTCGCGTCGTGCGCGTCGCGGCTGCGCAGCGCACGGCTGGCCGCCACGCCGTCCATGACGGGCATCTGCATGTCCATCAGCACCAGGTCGTAAGGCTGGCCGGCCTCCTGCGCGCGCTCGGCCATGGCCACGCCGACCGCACCGTCGCCGGCCACGTCCACCGCGAAGCCGGCCTGCTGCAACAGCTCGGTGGCGACCTGCTGGTTCAGCGCGTTGTCTTCCACGAGCAGGATGCGGGCGCCGCGCACCGGCGCCAGCGCCGCCATGGCGGTGTCGGCCTGGGCCGCGCCGGCCGCCTCGCCGGGCGCGGCATGGCCGAACAGGCGCAACATCGCCGCGCGCAGCGCTGCGGCAGCGACCGGCTTGCCCAGCACCACACCGATGCCGGCGCGCTGCACCGCGGCCGTGGCATCGCCGCCCTGGGCGCTGGCGAGGGCCAGGCGCGGCATGGCCGGCAGCCCGAGCGCCGCGATGCCCGCGGCAGCCTGCAGGCCATCCACGCCGGGCATCTGCGCATCCAGCAGCACGGCGTCGTAAGGCCGGCCCGCGGCATGCGCGGCGGCCACGGCCTGCACGGCGGCCTGGCCGCCGTCGACCGCCTCGGCCGCGAAGCCCTCGTGCTGCAGCAGCCGCAGCAGCTGCTGCGCCGCGCAGGCGTTGTCGTCGGCCACGAGCACGCGGCGCCCGCGCAGGTCCAGGTGCGGTGGCGCCACGGGCCGCTGTGCGCGCAGGCCGACGCGGGCCGTGAACCAGAAGGTCGAGCCCTGGCCGCTGTGGCTCTCCACGCCGACGCTGCCGCCCATCAGCTCGGCCAGGCGCTTGCAGATGGCCAGGCCCAGGCCGGTGCCGCCGTACTGGCGCGTGGTGGAGCTGTCGGCCTGCTCGAAGCTCTGGAACAGTCGGCCGATCTGCTCGGGCGTGAGGCCGATGCCGGTGTCGCGCACCGAAAAGCGCAGCAGCAGCGCGTCTGCCTGCCGCTCCTGCACCTGCACGAACATCGCGATCTCGCCGCGCTCGGTGAACTTGACGGCGTTGTTGGCGTAGTTGACGAGCACCTGCGACAGCCGCAGCGCATCGCCCGTGAGGCTCAGCGGCAGCTCGGCCGGCAGCTCGCAGACCAGTTCCAGGCCCCGGGCCTGGGCCTTGTCGGCGACCAGGTTGATGGCGCCGGCCAGCAGCTCGTCGAGCTCGAACGGGCCTTGCTCGATGTCCATCTTGCCGGCCTCGACCTTGGAGAAGTCCAGGATGTCGTTGAGGATGCCCAGCAGGTGCTGGCCGGAGCGGTGGATCTTGTGCAGGTAGTCGCGCTGGCGCGCATCCAGGTCGGTCTTGAGCGCCAGGTGCGACAGGCCGATCACCGCGTTCATGGGCGTGCGGATCTCGTGGCTCATGTTGGCCAGGAAGGCGCTCTTGGCCGCGTTGGCCGCGTCGGCCGCCACCTTGGCCTGGCGCAGCTGCTCCTCGGCCGCCTTGCGCACGGTGACTTCGATGGACATGCCGCACACGGCGTGCACGGCGCCGCTGGCGTCGGGCAGGCCGAACTTGTGGATCTCGAAATAGCGCGACCCGTCCGGCGTGGGAACATGCATCTCATAGGCCGGCAGGCTGCCGCCGGCGAAGATGCGGCGGTCGCTTTCCAGCACCTTGGGATCGCCGCGGCTGGAGGGCAGGAAGTCGTTGAAGTACTGGCCTGCCAGCGACTCGCCGGGCCGCCCCAGCATGGTGACGTAGCAGGGGTTGTGCATGACGCAGCGGCCCTCGCGGTCCTTCACGAAGATGGGCATGGGCGCGTTGTGCAGGATCGCGCCCAGCGTGGCCTGGCTCTGGCGCAGCTCGTCGGTGCGCGCGGCGACCATGGCCTCCAGCCGGCTGTAGAAGCGCGCGTTGTCGTAGGCGGCGGCGAACTGCGCGCAGAGCAGGCCGAGCGTCTCCAGCTGGTCCTCGCGCAGCGTGGCCGCGGCGGCGCGGTTCTCCAGGTACAGCAGGCCGGCCACCTCGCCACGCAGCACGACGGGCAGCGCCGCGATGGCCTGGGCCCCGTGCGCGGCCAGCTCGGCATCGTGCGCCAGGCGCGGGTGCTGGCGCACCTCGGGCAGCAGCAGCGGCTGGCCGCTGCGCACGAGGTAGCGCTGCACGGCGGCCGGCATGCGCAGCTCGAAGGCCATGGCATCGGCGGCGCAGCCCGCGTCGGCCACGGTTTCGGACAGCGGGCCGAAGGCGGCCAGCTGCAGCCAGCGCCCGTCCTCACGCCAGGTCAGCGCGCCGTACTCGGCCGCGGCGTACTGCCGCAGCAGCCGCAGCAGCACGCGCAGCAGGGTGGCGGGCTCGCGCTCGGCGATCAGCGCCTGGCTGGCCGCCACCAGGGCCTGGGCGTCGAGCCGCTGCAGGCCGCCATCCTCGTCCGCGCGCGCCGGCGCCGGCGCGGCCAGTGGTGCCCGCGCGTCCTGCAGCCGCAGCACCGGTGCTGCCGCGCCCCAGCGTGCGTAGGTCTCGCGCGCCAGCGCCTGGTACAGCCCGGCCGCGCGCGCCAGGCCCTGGGCCTGGCTGCAGGCGGCCGCGAGTTCGCAGGCCACGGCCTGGTGCCAGGGGCGGTGGGCGGCGCCGTCGATGGCGGCTTCGAAGCCGCGCACCGCCTGCGCGACATCGCCGAGCGCCCAGGCCTGGACGGCGCGCAGCAGCTGCGCCATGTGGGCGAAGTTGTCGGGCGCCTCGGCGGCGCGCGCGTCGAACCAGCAGGCGCGCGCCTGCAGCTCGGCCGGCGCATCGGCCGGGACGGTGAGGCCACAGGCCATGGCCCGGCCCAGCGCCAGGCCGCCCAGCCAGTGGTGGAGCACGTAGAAATAGGTGTTGGGCAGCATGCGCCGCGGCGCGTCGAGCACCGTCTCCTGCAGCACCTGGTCCCAGGCGCCGTCCAGCGCCGCGGCCACTGCGCGGTAGACCCTGTCGTGCAGGCGCGCATAGGGGCTCGACGCGATCTGCGCGCGCACCGGCGCGTCGGGCTGCGCCGCATCGGTCTCGCCGCGCACGCGGGCCAGCAGCCAGGCGAAGAGCCCGAAGCTGCCCAACGTCATGCGGTCGTCCAGCCGGCGCGCCAGCCGCCAGGCGCGCTCCAGCGGCGCGTCCATCTGCGCGAGCGCGGGCGCGGTGTCGAAGGTGGCCGACAGCTCCCAGACCAGGTTCTCAGTGCGCGTGCCGTGGTCGCCCACGGCCTCGGCCAGCTGTTCGATGCGCCGGTAGTGGGCGAAGCGCGCCGGCAGGGGATCGCAGAAGGTGGCGACCACGTTGGCCCAGCGGTACAGCGTGCGGCTGGCACTGCGCTCGTCGGACATGCCGGGCGCCAGCCGCAGGCCGATGCGGCCCAGCCGGCAGCCCAGCGCATAGTCGCCGCGCAGGGTGGCCAGCGGCGTGAAGGCGCCCGTCAGGGCTTCGGGCAGTCCGAGGAAAGCGCCATGCTCCCAGCCCAGCCGGATCAGCCGCAGGCAGCACCAGGCCCCGGTCTGGTGGCCGTCGTCGACGGGGTTGAGCTGGGCCGCGATCAGCAGCGCGGCGGCGGCCTCCAGCGGCACGTCGTCCATCGGCAGCAAGCCTTCGAACAGCGCATCGCCTTCGGCCTGCATGCGCGCGTGCAGCGCGGCGAGCTCGGCCTCGAGTGCGGCGGCCCGCGCGTGCGCGGCCGGTGCCGGCAGCCCCAGCAGGCCGGCCGCGTGCAAGGCCAGCGCGATGGATTCGGCATTGCGGCCGCGCAGGTACAGCGCGCGCGTGTGCAGCAGCACGGCCGCGTGCACGGCCATCGGTTCGGCCTGCAGGTGCTGCACGATGGCGTCGAACAAGGGGTCCATCGCCTCGTAGCGGGCCTGGGCGAACAGCGCCGCGTGCAGCGCGATGGCGATGTC
This sequence comes from Pseudorhodoferax aquiterrae, assembly GCF_014652235.1. Lineage (GTDB taxonomy): Bacteria > Pseudomonadota > Gammaproteobacteria > Burkholderiales > Burkholderiaceae_C > Pseudorhodoferax > Pseudorhodoferax aquiterrae. The sequence goes on along the minus strand of NZ_BMYK01000030.1, from coordinate 5,137 downwards.
GCGCGTGCGCTGCGGGTCGGCTGGCAGCCTCGTGTCGAGCTGCTGCGCGCCCTGCAGCAAGGCCTGCGCCTGCGCATGGGCGCCCTGGCCCAGCGCCCCGCGGCCGGCGTGGAACATCAGGCTGGCGGCCAGCGCCCATTCGTCGGGCGGCGCCGCGGCGAGCGGGCCGTCCAGCACCTCGAGGTAGTGGCGGGCGGCCGCGTCTGCATCGCTGCCGGCGAGCGCGCGCGCGAGGGCCAGGTGCCACTGCGCGCGCTCGGCCGGTGCCAACAGGGCCCGCGCAGCTTCTTGCATGCGGTCGTGGCAGAAACGCAGATCGCCGCGGGCGCCCGATGGACTGCACACAATGGCCTGGCGCAGCAGTGGCAGCAACTGCTGCTCCAGCGCGGCGTGCGGCATGCCGGATGCGGCCGCGAGCACCGCGGTGTCGATGGCTCCGTCGAGGCAGGCACAGCCGCCCGCCAGCGCCTGGGCCGCCGCGGGCATGCGGTGCAGTTCTTCGATCAGGCCCGCGACGAGGTTGTCGGAGCTGGGCAGGGCCTGCACGGCCCGCGTGTCCCATTGCCAATCGCCCTGCACGCGGCGCAGCGCGCCGGTGTCGAACAGACGCCGCAGGTAGTCGAGCACGAAGAAGGGGTTGCCACCGGTCCGGGCCTGCAGCACGGCGGCCAGTGGCGCCAAGGCCTGCGGTGCCGCATCGAGCACGTCGGCCAGCAGAGCGGCCAGATCGTCAGTGGCCAGGCCGCCCAGTGCGAGATCCACGCAGGCGGTGTCGGTCTGGGCCAGGCGCGCCAGCATGGGCGGCAGCGGGTGCGCTGGGTCCAGGCCGTGGTCGCGCCAGGCGCATACCAGCAACAAGGGACCGCGGCTGTGCTCGCAGGCGATGGCTTCCAGCGCCGCCAGCGCGTCGGCATCGGCCCATTGCAGGTCGTCGACAAACAGCACGCAGGGGGTGCCTGCATCGTGCAAGGTGGCGCACAGCGCGCCCAGCGCCTGCACCATGCGCACGCGCAAGGGCACGTCGCTGGGCGGGTCGGCCGGCGGCGGGCTGTCGGGCCACAGCAGCGTGGCGAAGGCCGGCACCGTGCGCGCGAGCAGGGCCGCATGGCGCTGCAGGCGCCCGAGCAGGCGCAGTCGCATGCGGTCCAGCCACTGCGGGGGCTCGGCGCGCCAATGTTCCGCCACTTCGGCCAGCGCCTCGGCCAGGCCGCCGTAGGGCGGGCGGTGGCGTCCCGGCGTGAACCGGCCGGCAGCCAGCACGCCGCGCCGCGCGCCGACGTCGGGCTGCAGGGCCCGCACCAGCGTCGATTTGCCGGCACCCGCGTAGCCGTGCACGAAGACCACGCGGCCGTCGCCGGCCTCGTCGGCCAGCGCGGCGCGCAACTGCGCCAGGGCCTGCTCGCGTCCGTACAGGCGTGCAGGCCGGGTGGGCTGGACGCGGCGGTCGTCCGCGCCGGGCGTGAAGTCGCGCTGACCGGCCAGGCAGCGCTGCAGGTCCTGGCGCAGGCCGTGCGCCGACTGGAAGCGCGCCTCGGGGTTCTTGGCCAGCAGCTTGTCCAGGAGCGCCGACACGGACGGCGGCACCCACGGTGCGATCTGGTGCACGGGCGGCGGCGGCCGCGTGAGCACGGCATGCAGCAGGGCCAGCGGCGCGGTCTCGACGAAGGGCGGCTGGCCGCTCAGCAGCCAGTAGCCGACGGCCCCCAGCGCGTAGTAGTCGGCCCGGTAGTCGACGCTGCGCGCCATGCGGCCGGTCTGCTCCGGCGCGCCAAAGGGGCGCGGCAGGGCATCGCCGCGGGGCGGCAGGCCGGCATCGATGTGCTGCTGCACCACGGCGCGGCTGAAGTCGAGCAGGCCCACGTTGCCGTCCTGCAGCAGCAACAGCTTGGCCGGACCGAGATGGCCATGCACCACGCCGCGCGCGTGCACCTGCTCCAGTGTCGCCAGCAGGCCCAGCAGAAGGCGCAAGACCCAGCCGAGATCGCCACGGTGCTCGGCGACCGCCTGCGCCAGCGGCGTGCCGGTCAGGCGCGTGTGGACCAGCCACGCGCCTGCATCGTCCACCTCCAACAACCGCGGCACGTCTTGGATGCCTTCGAGCAGGCCAAGGATGCGCGCTTCGTTGCGCAGCGCCGCAGCGGCATCGCGCCCGGGGCGCAGGCATTTGTACAGGGCGGGAACGGCCGCAGCACCCCAGTCCAGCGCGGTGATGGCAGGCCGGCCCGCCGCGTCAGCGGAAGGTGGCTCTGGAGGCTGCAGCGCCGCCGGCATGGGCGTCCGATGTCAAGAAGACGGAGCGGAGTGTTGCGGTTCAGGCCGCAGTGCAGCTGCGGTTTCTGTGTTTGATGCTTAGGGTGACACAGTTCTCCGTCCGTCGCCACCTGAGAGAAAACACAGACCTCAGGCGCCGAAGCCCCCGGCGAAGGCCTGACGCAAATAAGCGACGAAGGCCTCGACCGCGCGCGGCACGTAAGGCGCGTAGGGCCGGATCGCATGGAGCGTCTCGCTGAACTGGCCCTCGACCTTCCACTCGGGCAGCACCTGCTGCAGCTGGCCGCTGCGCAGCGCGGCCTGGGCACTGAAGTCCGGTACCAGGGCGATGCCCAGGCCGGCCAGCGCCGCATCGCGCAGCGCCTCGCTGTTGTTGGCGGAAAAAGCGCCGGCCACGGGCACGACGACGCGTTGGTCGCCGCGCAGCAGGGTCCAGCCCGCGAGCTGTCCAGCGCGCGGATAGTGCAGGCAGTCGTGCATGTGCAGCGCCTGCGGGTCGGCCGGGGCACCGCGTTTGCGCAAGTAGGCCCGGCTGGCCACGAGCAATGAGCGCGTGTGCGCCAGCAGCCAGGCCACATGGGTCTCGGGCGGCGCGGCGCTGTGGCGAACGGCCAGGTCGAAACCCTCCACCGCAAGCGGGCGCAAACGGTCGGACAGGTCCAGCTCCAGCCGCACCTGCGGGTGCGCGCGCAGGAACTCGGGCAAGCGCGGCACCAGTTGCTGGCGTGCGAAGGCCACGGGCGCGGTCACGCGCAACAGGCCCTGCGGCGCCTCGGCCAGGTCGCGCACCGCGGCGAAGCTCTGCTGGATCTGCGCAAAGGCGCCGCGCGTGCCGTCGCCCAGGCGCTGCCCGGCCTCGGTCAACCGCACGCTGCGCGTGGTGCGCTGGACCAGCGGCACGCCCGCCGCGCGCTCGAGCTCGGCGATGCGCTGGCTCATGGCCGCCTTGCTGATGGACAGGCGCGCGGCCGCCGCCGTGAAGCTGCCGTGCTCGCCGAGCACCGCGAGTGCGTGCAGCGCGCTCCAGAGCTGGTCGGTTTTTTCGGAAGACATGGGGCTTATTGTTCACTACGACGAACAATCAGTTCAGCCGGATTGCCTGTACATGGGCCACGGCGCTTCCTAGACTTGCGGCCTCTCTTCCTTTTCAGCGAGACATTCCATGAAGCGCGACCTGCCCGCCACCCCCGCCTACACCGACAGCGCCGAAGTGGCGCACTTCATCGCCGGCCAGCCCGTCCAGGGCGTGGGCGAGCGCACGCAGGCCGTGTTCAATCCGGCCCTGGGGACGGAGGCGCGGCGGCTGCGCCTGGCCGCCAAGCCGGACGTGGACGCCGCCGTGGCTGCAGCCCAGGCGGCCTTCCCGGCCTGGGCCGACACGCCGCCGATCCGCCGTGCGCGCGTGTTGCTCAAGTTCCTCGAGCTGGTCAACCAGCACAAGGACGCGCTGGCCGCCATGATCACGGCAGAGCACGGCAAGGTGTTCACCGACGCGCAGGGCGAGGTTTCGCGCGGCATCGACATCATCGAGTTCGCCTGCGGCGTGCCGCAGTTGCTCAAGGGCGACTTCACCGACCAGGTCTCCACCGGCATCGACAACTGGACGCTGCGCCAGCCGCTGGGCGTGGTCGCCGGCATCACGCCGTTCAATTTCCCGGTGATGGTGCCGATGTGGATGTTCCCGGTCGCCATTGCGGCGGGCAACACCTTCGTGCTCAAGCCCAGCGAGCGTGATCCCTCGCCCTCGTTGTTCATCGCCAAGCTCCTGAAGGAAGCCGGCCTGCCCGACGGCGTGTTCAACGTGGTGCAGGGCGACAAGCTGGCCGTGGACGCGCTGCTCGAGCATCCGGACGTCAAGGCCATCAGCTTCGTCGGCTCCACCCCGATCGCCCAGTACATCTACGAGACCGGCGCCCGCCATGGCAAGCGCGTGCAAGCCCTGGGCGGCGCCAAGAACCACATGGTGGTGATGCCCGATGCCGACATCGACCAGGCCGTGGACGCGCTGGTCGGCGCCGGTTACGGCTCGGCAGGCGAGCGTTGCATGGCGATCTCGGTGGCGGTGCTGGTCGGCGATGCGGCCGACAAGCTGATCCCCAAGCTGGCCGAGCGCGCCAAGGCCCTGGTCGTCAAGAACGGCATGGAGCTGGACGCCGAAATGGGCCCCATCGTCACCAAGCAGGCGCTGGAGCGCATCGAGGGCTACATCGCCACCGGCGTGCAAGAAGGCGCCGAACTGCTGGTGGACGGCCGCAACTTCAAGGTGGCCGGCCACGAACAGGGCTTCTTCACGGGCGGCACGCTGTTCGACAAGGTCACGCCCGAAATGAAGATCTACAAGGAAGAGATCTTCGGCCCGGTGCTGGCCTGTGTGCGCGTGCCCGACCTCGCGGCTGCCGTCGACCTCATCAACAAGCACGAGTTCGGCAACGGCACGGCCTGCTTCACGCGCGATGGCAACGTGGCGCGCGAGTTCGCGCGCCGCATCCAGGTCGGCATGGTCGGCATCAACGTGCCGATCCCGGTGCCCATGGCTTGGCATGGCTTCGGCGGCTGGAAGAAGAGCCTGTTCGGCGACATGCACGCTTATGGCGAAGAAGGCGTGCGCTTCTACACCAAGCAGAAGTCCATCATGCAGCGCTGGCCCGAGAGCATCGGCAAGGGCGCTGAATTCGTGATGCCGACGGCCAAGTAAGCCACTGCATTCAGAACGTCAAAGGCCGGCGAGTGATCTCGCCGGCCTTTTTTATTTCGCAACCCGAAGACATTCATTCACAAATCGGTCGCGCAAATAAAAACGCCCCAACCTTTTGGAGGCTGGGGCGTTTAGGCTGTAAGAGCCTGACGATGACCTACTTTCACACGG
>NZ_BMYK01000029.1 GCF_014652235.1 Pseudorhodoferax aquiterrae | reverse complement strand
GCAAGTACCCACCAAAGAAAATGCCAGTCAGCGCTTAACTGACTGGCATTGCGCGCATGCGGGCTTTTTCTTGTGCGTACGCAGCGGGCCGGAGCCCGCCAGGCGTCAGCAGGCCGCGGCCTTTTCGGCCACCTCCGTGTAGTCCTCGATCTTGTCGAAGTTCAGGTACTGATAGATCTTGTCGCCGTTCTGGTTGATGACGCCGATGTCGGCCATGTACTCCTCCCTGGTCGGGATCCTGCCCAGCTTGGAGCAGATCGACGCCAGCTCGGCCGAGCCCAGGTAGACGTTGGTGTTCTTGCCCAGGCGGTTCGGGAAGTTGCGCGTGCTGGTGGACATCACGGTCGCGCCTTCGCGCACCTGGGCCTGGTTGCCCATGCACAGCGAGCAGCCCGGCATTTCGGTGCGGGCGCCGGCATTGCCGAACACGCCGTAGTGGCCTTCCTCGGTCAGCTGCTGCGCGTCCATCTTGGTCGGCGGCGCGATCCACAGCTTGACCGGGATGTCACGCTTGCCTTCGAGCAGCTTGGACGCCGCGCGGAAGTGGCCGATGTTGGTCATGCACGAGCCGATGAAAACTTCGTCGATCTTGGCACCGGCCACATCCGACAAGGTCTTGACGTCGTCCGGATCGTTCGGGCAGGCCACGATGGGCTCGTGGATGTCGGCGAGATCGATCTCGATGACGGCGGCGTACTCGGCGTCGGCGTCGCCCTTGAGCAGTTGCGGGTTCTTGAGCCAGGCTTCCTGGGCCGCGATGCGCCGCTGCAGCGTGCGCGCGTCCTGGTAGCCCTCGGCGATCATCCACTTCATCAGCGTGATGTTGCTGTTGATGTACTCGATGATGGGCTCCTTGTTCAGGTGCACCGTGCAACCGGCGGCCGAGCGCTCGGCCGAGGCGTCGGACAGCTCGAAGGCCTGTTCGACCTTGAGGTCCGGCAGGCCTTCGATCTCGAGGATGCGGCCCGAGAAGATGTTCTTCTTGCCCTTCTTCTCGACGGTCAGCAGGCCTTGCTTGATCGCGTACAGCGGGATCGCGTTGACCAGGTCACGCAGGGTCACGCCGGGCTGCATCTTGCCCTTGAAGCGCACGAGCACGGACTCGGGCATGTCCAGCGGCATCACGCCGGTGGCAGCCGCGAAGGCCACCAGGCCGGAGCCGGCCGGGAAGCTGATGCCGATCGGGAAACGCGTGTGCGAGTCGCCGCCCGTGCCCACGGTGTCGGGCGTCAGCAGGCGGTTGAGCCAGCTGTGGATCACGCCGTCGCCCGGACGCAGCGAGATGCCGCCGCGCGTGCTGATGAAGTCGGGCAGCTCGTGGTGCATCTTCACGTCCACCTTCTTGGGGTAGGCGGCCGTGTGGCAGAACGATTGCATGACCAGGTCGGCCGAGAAGCCCAGGCAGGCCAGGTCCTTCAGCTCGTCGCGGGTCATCGGGCCCGTGGTGTCCTGCGAACCGACCGAGGTCATCTTGGGCTCGCAATAGGTGCCCGGGCGCACGCCCTGGCCCTCGGGCAGGCCGCAGGCGCGGCCCACCATCTTTTGCGCCAGCGAGAAGCCCTTGCCCGAATCCGCGGGCGCTTGCGGCAGGCGGAACAGCGTGGACGCCGGCAGGCCCAGCGCTTCGCGCGCCTTGCCCGTGAGGCCACGGCCGATGATCAGCGGAATGCGGCCGCCGGCACGCACTTCGTCGAACAGCACCTCGCTCTTGACCTGGAACTCGGCAATGACCTTGCCGTCCTTCAAGGCCTTGCCTTCGTAGGGACGCAGCTCGACCGTGTCGCCCATGTTCATCTGGCTCACGTCCAGCTCGATCGGCAGCGCGCCGGCGTCTTCCATGGTGTTGTAGAAGATCGGCGCGATCTTCGTGCCCAGGCACACGCCGCCGAACTTCTTGTTGGGAATGAAGGGGATGTCCTCGCCCGTGAACCACAGCACCGAGTTGGTGGCCGACTTGCGCGAAGAGCCGGTGCCGACCACGTCGCCCACATAGGCGACCGGCAGGCCACGCGCCACCAGGTCCTGGATGAACTTGATCGGGCCGCGCTTGCCGTCTTCCTCGGGCACGAAGGGCGCGCCCTCGCGCTTGTTCTTGAGCATGGCCAGCGCGTGCATGGGAATGTCCGGGCGCGTGGTCGCATCGGGGGCCGGGGACAGGTCGTCGGTGTTGGTCTCGCCCGGCACCTTGAACACCGTGAAGGTGATGCTTTGCGGCACTTCGGGGCGGCTCGTGAACCATTCGCCGTCGGCCCAGCTCTGCAGCACGGCCTTGGCATTGGCGTTGCCGGCGTCGGCCAGTTCCTTGACGTCGTGGAACTGGTCGAACATCAGCAGCGTCTTCTTGAGGCCATCGGCGGCCACGGTGCCGACTTCGGCGTCCTTGAGCAGGTCGACCATGGGGCCGATGTTGTAGCCGCCCAGCATAGTGCCCAGCAGCTCGGTCGCCTTGGCACGGGAGATCAGCGGGCTCTTTTCGGTGCCGTGGGCCACGGCCGCCAGGTAGCTCGCCTTCACCTTGGCGGCGTCGTCCACGCCGGCCGGCACGCGGTGGGTGATCAGGTTCAGCAGGAACGCTTCTTCGCCTGCGGGCGGTGCCTTCAGCAGTTCGATGAGCTCTGCCGTCTGTTTCGCCGACAAGGGCAGCGGCGGGATGCCGAGCGCGGCACGCTCGGCAACATGTTCACGGTAGGCTTGCAACATGGCGTTCTTCTCCGGTTCTGGGATGTGGGGAAAGGGGGGCGGGCGCGCTCAGCGGTTGGCCGCGGGCTGCGCAGCAACCGCCGTGCCAGCGGGCACCTGCGCCGGCGCCGGCGCGGCGTCCAGCACGCTGGGCGGCGGGGCGAGCTTGAACTGCTCGGCCACGGCCACCTGCTGCGGGCTCTTGCATTCGTCGGCCATGCGCTGGCCGAGCTTGTGGTTCATGAGCATGGACTTGTTGGCCAGCTGCAGCCAGACCGCGCCGGAATGCGCATCTTCCAGGCGGATGGCGCCCGTGGTGGTGGCCACCGGGACCAGCCGGTAGCGCGTCTTGGCGATCTGCAGGTCGAAATAGCCCGGCTTGTTGGCATCGGCCGTCAGCTGCACGGTGTTGCCCAGTTCGCAGGGCAGCGAGCCGACATGCACGCGTTCGGCGATCGCCAGCTCGGCGGCGCCCAGCACGGCCTCGGTGGCAGGCGCGTGGGCCGACAGCTGGTCCACATCGAGCTTGCCCTTGGCAGGCGCGGCCTTCTTGGCCGTGGTGGTCTTGGTGTTACCGGCCGGCGCCTTGGCCGCCGTGCTCTTGGCGGCCGGCTTGGCCGCCGACTTCGCGGGCGCCTTGGTGGCGTCGCTCTGGGCCAATGCAACACCGGCCGAGGCGGCCAGAACCAGGGTCAACAGCGTGGACTTCAACATGCTCAAGCCTCCTTGGCCGGCGCGGTCGTGGCCGGATGGTCGGGAAAATAGAACTGCATTTCGGCTGGCAGGGGCCGGCCGGTCTGGTGGGCACGTTCCAGTACCTGCCAGAAGTAGCGGTAGCTGGCACGGTCGTGCAACTGCTTCTCGAACGCCACAGGCGCCCAGTCGGCCGACACTGCGGCCTGGATCAGGCGGCTCGCCCTGTCGATCTCTTCGGCGCTGGGGGCCAGGGCCTCGACGATGGGACGGATCTGCGCAGGGTGGATGCTCCACATGCGCGTGTAGCCGAATTCGCGCGCTGCGCGGCGGGCGGCAGCGCGCATGGCGTCCGCATCGCTGAACTCGGTGACCACGCAGTGCGAGGGCACCTTGCCATGGGCGTGGCAGGCCGAAGCGATCTCGAGCTTGGCGCGCACCACCAGCGGATGCGTGAACTGGCCCTGGGCACTCATGCCCTCGGCCGGGATCGCGCCCGCATGGGCAGAAACGAAGTCCATGAGCCCGAAGCTGATGGACTGCACGCGCGGATGCGCGGCGATGTCGAAGGCGCGGTGCACGGCGGCGGGCGACTCGACGAGCACCTGCAGCGGCAGGTGGGCTGCGCCCGCGGCCAGCAAGGCGCGCTCGGCCCGCTCCACGTCCTGCACGCTCTCGACCTTGGGCACCATGATGTGGGCGAGACGGCTGCCGGCCTGGCCGGCAATGGTGGCCATGTCGGCCTCGAAGGCCGGGTGGTCCACCGGGTGCACACGCACGGCCACGCGGGCGCGCGGGTCGGCGGCCTGTGCGAGCGCGACGACCAGCGCGGCGTGTTCGGCCTCGCCGCCGACGGGCGCACCGTCCTCGCAATCCAGCGTCACGTCGAACACGCAGGCGCCGAACTCCTCGATCATCTCGGCCTGCAGCGCCAGGCTCTTGCGCATGCGCAGCTCAACGCCGCTGTAGTGGTCGCAGACCGGCAGCACGATCTGGCCGGCATGCGCGCCCAGCAGCACATCGCGTGGGTGGGCGGGGTGGGAACGGCTCATGCGGCGGTGGCTCCGGCCTTGCGGGCGACGATGAACAGGCGCGGAAAGGCCAGCAGACGCTGGCCGTCGGCGCGCAGGGGATAGGCCGCGTCGATGCGGCGTTCGTACTCGGCCAGGAAGCCGGCGCGCTGCGCTTCGGACAGCCGGTCGACGAAGGGCCGCAGCCCGGTGCCGCGCAGCCAATCGACGATGGCGCCCGGGCCGGCCATGCGGTGCTGGTAGATGGTGTGCCAGACGTCGACCTCGGCCGCCAGCGGCGCCAGCAGGTCGTAGTAGCGGCCGATGCCCAGCAGCGGCGTGCGCAGGCTTTCGGCATCGCCGATCTGGGTCGCCCAGGCCGGGTCGCGCGCGACTTCGCGCATCAGACGGTGCGAGGGCTCCTGCCAGTTGTCGGGCATCTGGATGGCCAGCACGCCGCCCGGGGCCAGCAGGCCGAACAGCCGCGGCAGCAGTTCCGCATGGTCGGGCACCCACTGCAGGGCCGCGTTGGCGAACAGCAGGTCGGGAGCCTCGCCCGCGGCGGGCGTCCAGGCGGCGATGTCGGCTTCGGTGAATTCGGTGCCGGGCAAGCGCTCGCGCGCACTGACCAGCATGGACGCCGAGTTGTCGACGCCCAGGACGCGGGCCTGCGGAAACCGCCGGACCAGCAGTTCGGTGGAGTTGCCCGGGCCGCAGCCCAGGTCCACCGCGAAGGTCGCACGCGAGGCCCCGCCCACAGAGGGCACACGGGCCAGCAGCTCGGCCGCCGGACGCGTGCGCTCGTCCTCGAAGCGACGGTACAGCGCAGGATTCCAGTCGGCCATGGTCGCGCGCGAAGCTTCGTGGATCAGAGCAGGTGGGCGACGCCGGCCTGTTCGTCCTGCAGTTCCTTGAGCGTCTTGTTGATGCGCTCCTGGCTGAACGCGTCGATCTCCAGGCCTTCGACCAGCTTGTACTCGCCGTTCTCGGTCGTGACCGGGAAGCCGAACATCACGTCCTTGGGAATGCCGTACTGGCCGTCCGAGGGGATGCCCATGGTGACCCACTTGCCGTTGGAGCCCAGCGCCCAGTCGCGCATGTGGTCGATGGCGGCGTTGGCGGCCGACGCGGCGGAGGACAGGCCACGCGCCTCGATGATGGCGGCGCCGCGCTTGCCCACCGTGGGCAGGAAGGTGTCGGCGTTCCAGACCTGGTCGTTGATGAGGTCCTTGACGCTCTTGCCGCCGACGGTGGCGAAGCGGTAGTCGGCGTACATCGTGGGCGAGTGGTTGCCCCAGACCGTCAGCTTCTCGATGTCGGCGACCTTGGTGCCGGTCTTGGCGGCGATCTGGCTCAGCGCGCGGTTGTGGTCCAGGCGCAGCATGGCGGTGAAGTTCTTGCGCGGCAGGTCCGGCGCGCTCTTCATCGCGATGTAGGCATTGGTGTTCGCGGGGTTGCCGACCACCAGCACCTTGACGTTGCGGCTGGCGACGGCGTTCAGCGCCTTGCCCTGGGCCGTGAAGATCTGGGCGTTGGCGGCCAGCAGGTCGGCACGCTCCATGCCCGGGCCGCGCGGACGGGCGCCGACCAGCAGGGCGTAATCGGTGTCCTTGAAGGCGGTCATGGCGTCGCTGTGGGCTTCCATGCCGGCCAGCAGCGGGAAGGCGCAGTCTTCCAGCTCCATCATCACGCCCTTCAAGGCCTTCTGGGCCTTCTCGTCGGGGATCTCGAGCAGTTGCAGGATCACCGGCTGGTCCTTGCCCAGCATTTCGCCCGAGGCGATGCGGAACAGAAGGGCGTAACCGATTTGACCAGCGGCACCGGTGACGGCCACGCGGACAGGCTTTTTGCTCATGAGGAAAGCTCCGAAAAGGAAGGAGGGAGAAACACCCCCGCCCAGGCGACGGAACAATGAGCAGCGCGCAGGCCCGGGGGACAGCCCTAGAGTTTACCCGTGTTCCGCGAACGTGGTCAATTTGTCTTATGTCTTATATAAGATAAAATTCGCCGCCCGCAACGCCCGGTTGCGGCACCGCTTGCGCGGGCATGGAAGGCTGGCAGAACGCCCGCTGTCCGCGCGCTTCCCAACCCCGCCAGGCGCTCAGACGCCTGGCTTGCCCCCCGGTTCCATGCCCGCACCAAGCTCCGATTCCACCACTGACACTGGCCCGCTGGCCACGCCGGCCTTCAGCCCGCTGTACCAGCAGATCAAGGCGCTGATCCTGCAGAGCCTGCAGGCCGGCGAATGGAAACCCGGCGAACTGATTCCCAGCGAGATCGAACTGGCCGGGCGCTACCGCGTGAGCCAGGGCACGGTGCGCAAGGCCGTCGACGAGCTGGCCGGCGACAACCTGCTGGTGCGCCGCCAGGGCAGAGGCACTTTCGTGGCCACGCACACCGAGCAGCATGTGCGCTACCGCTTCCTGAAACTGGTGCCCGACGACGGCGACCTGAACCGCGAAGGGCCGGCCCAGAGGCGTTTTCTGGAGTGCCGGCGTACCCGCGCCAGCGCCGAGATCGCGCGCACGCTGGGGCTGCGCAGCAGCGACGCGGTGATGCAGGTCCGGCGTGTGCTCTCGTTCGCCGGGCAGGATGGCGCGCAGGTTCCCACGATCCTCGAAGACCTCTGGCTACCCGGTGGGCCCTTCAAGGGCCTGACGGCCGAGCGCATGGCCAGCTTCCGCGGCCCCACCTACGCGCTGTTCGAGACCGAGTTCGGCGTTCGCATGGTGCGCGCCGAGGAGAAGATCCGCGCCGTGCTGCCCGATGCCGAGCAGGCCGACATCCTGCAGGTGCCGGCCGGCACCCCGCTGCTCAGCGTGGAACGCGTGGCCTACACCTACAACGACACGCCCATGGAACTGCGGCGCGGCCTGTACCGCACCGACACGCACCATTACCGCAACGATCTGAGCTGATTCCGCCCACCAGTTGCACGCAGCCAGACGCGTTTGCGACTGCCGCTGCAATGCTTCGTCGCGTTTGCCCTGTTGCATTGCAATAGAATTTTGGGCTGACCGCCGCGACACAATTACAAGGCAGTTACATCCACGAAAGCGCATTCATGACAGAAGCCGCCTCCTCAGCACGACCCAAACGCCCGCAGTTCCGCAACATCAATGCCCTGACCGACCTGCCGACCTACCGCCTGCCGGCGGCCGGCTGGGTGTCCATCCTGCACCGCGTCAGCGGCGTGCTGATGTTCCTGTTGATGCCCTTCATCATCTGGATGTTCGACACCTCGGTCTCGTCCGAGCTGTCGTTCGCGCGTTTCAAGGCCGCCTTCAACACCGGTCTGGGTTTCGCGCCGGGCTGGTTCCTCAAGCTCGCGGTGCTGGCGCTGATGTGGGCCTACCTGCACCATTTCATCGCCGGCCTGCGCCACCTGTGGATGGACGTCAGCCATGACGCCGTCACCAAGCAGTTCGGCAAGACCTCGGCCGTCACCGTGCTCGTGCTGAGCCTGGGCCTGACGCTGGTGCTGGGCCTCAAGCTGTTCGGCGTCTACTGACCACAACAAGGAAAAGTCTCCCCATGGCTGTCAATTACGGATCCAAGCGCATCGTCGTCGGTGCGCACTACGGCCTGCGCGACTGGCTGGCGCAGCGCGTCACCGGCGTGCTCATGGCGCTGTTCACCGTCATCGTGCTGGCGCAGTTGCTGCTGACCAAGGGCCCCGTCGGCTACGACCTGTGGGCCGGCATCTTCGCCGCCCAATGGATGAAGGTGCTGACCTTCTCCGTCATCGTTGCCCTGCTCTACCACGTGTGGGTGGGCATGCGCGACGTGCTGATGGACTACATCACCGCGGCAGTCTGGCTCCGTCTCGTGCTCCAGATTTTCACCATCGTCTGGCTGGTCGGCTGTGCCGGCTGGGCCATCCAAGTCCTCTGGAGACTGTGAGCATGAGCTACACCAAGCAGAACATCAACAAGCGCAAGTTCGACGTCGTGATCGTCGGCGCCGGCGGCTCCGGCATGCGCGCCGCACTCGAACTGTCCCGCGCCGGCCTGTCCGTCGCTTCCCTGTCCAAGGTCTTCCCGACGCGCTCGCACACGGTGGCGGCACAGGGCGGCGTGTCGGCCTCGCTGGGCAACATGTCCGAGGACAACTGGCACTACCACTTCTACGACACCATCAAGGGCTCGGACTGGCTGGGCGACCAGGACGCCATCGAGTTCATGTGCCGTGAAGCGCCCAAGGTCGTGATCGAGCTCGAGCACTTCGGCATGCCGTTCGACCGCAACCCCGACGGCACGATCTACCAGCGCCCCTTCGGCGGCCACACCGCCAACTACGGCGAAAAGCCCGTGCAGCGCGCCTGCGCCGCGGCCGACCGCACCGGCCACGCCATGCTGCACACGCTGTACCAGCAGAACGTCAAGGCCAAGACCAACTTCTTCGTCGAGTGGATGGCGCTGGACCTGATCCGCGACGCCGACGGCGACGTGGTCGGCGTGACCGCCCTGGAACTGGAAACCGGTGAGCTCTACGCACTGCAGGCCAAGGCCGTGCTGCTGGCCACCGGCGGTGCCGGCCGCATCTTCGCGGCCTCGACCAACGCCTTCATCAACACCGGCGACGGCCTGGGCATGGCGGCACGCGCCGGCATCCCGCTGCAGGACATGGAGTTCTGGCAGTTCCACCCCACCGGCGTGGCCGGCGCCGGCGTGCTGCTGACCGAAGGCTGCCGCGGCGAAGGCGCCATCCTGCTCAACAGCAATGGCGAACGCTTCATGGAGCGCTACGCGCCCACGCTGAAGGATCTGGCGCCGCGCGACTTCGTCTCGCGCTCCATGGACCAGGAGATCAAGGAAGGTCGCGGCTGCGGTCCCAACAAGGACTACATCCTCATGAAGCTGGACCACCTGGGCGCCGACACCATCCGCAAGCGTCTGCCCTCGGTGGAAGAGATCGGCCACAACTTCGCCAACGTGGACATCACCAAGGAACCGATTCCCGTGGTGCCGACGATCCACTACCAGATGGGTGGCATCCCGACCAACATCCACGGCCAGGTCGTCACGCACGACGGCCAGCAGAACAACATCGTCAACGGCCTGTACGCGGTCGGCGAATGCTCCTGCGTGTCGGTGCACGGCGCCAACCGCCTGGGCACGAACTCGCTGCTGGACCTGCTGGTGTTCGGCAAGTCCGCCGGCAAGCACATCGTCGAATTCGTCAAGGGCTCGGGTGAGCACAAGCCGCTGCCGGCCGATGCCGGCGACAAGACGCTGGCGCGCCTGAACCAGCTGCAGGAATCCACCGGCGGCGCCTACGCGCAGGACGTGGCCAACGAGATCCGCAGCACCATGCAGCAGCACGCGGGCGTGTTCCGCACGCAGGCCAGCATGGACGAGGGTGTCACCAAGGTCAACGCGATCCGCGAACGCGTGGCGGGCGTCACGCTCAAGGACAAGTCCATGGTGTGGAACACCGCGCGCATGGAAGCACTCGAAGTCGACAACCTGATCGAAGTGGCCCAGGCCACCATGACCTCGGCCGCCGCGCGCAAGGAATGCCGTGGCGCCCACACGGTCTACGACTACGAGCATCCGGCCGACCATCCCGAGTTCCCGCTGGGCCGCAACGACAAGGAATGGATGAAGCACACGCTGTGGCACAGCGCGGGCAACAACCTGACCTACAAGCCGGTCAACCTGAAGCCCCTGACGGTCGATTCGATCCCGCCCAAGGTCCGCACGTTCTAACAAGGCCCCCTACGATGAAGCGCACATTCCAGATCTACCGCTACGACCCGGACAAGGACGCCAAGCCCTACATGCAGACCGTCGAGATCGAGCTCGACGGCAGCGAGCGCATGCTGCTGGACGCCCTGGTCAAGTTGAAGCAGCAGGACCCGTCGATCTCGTTCCGCCGCTCCTGCCGCGAAGGCGTCTGCGGCTCCGATGCGATGAACATCAACGGCAAGAACGGCCTGGCCTGCCTGACCAACATGAACACGCTGAAGGACCCCGTGGTCCTGAAGCCGCTGCCCGGCCTGCCCGTGATCCGCGACCTGATCGTGGACATGACGCAGTTCTTCAAGCAGTACCACTCGATCAAGCCCTACCTCATCACCGAGAGCCTGGCACCCGACAAGGAGCGCCTGCAATCGCCCGAGGAGCGCGAGGAGCTCAACGGCCTGTACGAGTGCATCCTGTGCGCGAGCTGCTCCACGAGCTGCCCGAGCTTCTGGTGGAACCCGGACAAGTTCGTCGGCCCGGCCGGCCTGCTGCAGGCCTACCGCTTCATCGCCGACAGCCGCGACGAAGCCACGGCCGAGCGCCTGGACAACCTGGAAGACCCGTACCGCCTGTTCCGCTGCCACACGATCATGAATTGCGTGGACGTGTGCCCCAAGCACCTGAACCCGACCAAGGCCATCGGGAAAATCAAGGAAATGATGGTGCTGCGCACCGTCTGATACCGTGGCACAAGCGCAGGAAGTCTTAGGCGAACGCGCGCTGGCGATGCTGCGCTGGCGCTGCCGGCGCGGCCTGCTGGAGAACGATCTTTTCCTCGAACGTTTCTTCGAACGCCACGGCCCACGGATCAACGTGACACAGGCCCAGGCCCTGTCGCAACTGATGGAGTTGGGAGACCACGACCTGCTCGACCTGCAACTGGCACGCAAGACGCTGGCCCAGGTCAGTCCTGCGCTGGACAACGCCGACACGCGCGCTGTCCTCGATCTGTTGAGAGAAAACCGCTGAAAGGGTGAACATGAAACTAGCCGAAAACAAAGCCACGCTGTCGTTCAGCAATGGCAGTCCGAGCGTCGAGTTGCCGGTGTACCAGGGCAGCGTGGGTCCGGATGTCGTCGACATCCGCAAGCTGTACGCGCAGACGGGGATGTTCACCTACGACCCCGGCTTCCTCTCCACGGCGTCGTGCCAGTCGTCCATCACCTACATCGACGGCGACAAGGGCGAACTGCTGTACCGCGGCTACCCGATCGAGCAGCTGGCCACCAACTGCGACTACCTGGAAACCTGCCACCTGCTGCTGTACGGTGAACTGCCGAACCAGGCCGACAAGAGCAAGTTCACCAAGCTCGTGACCAACCACACCATGGTCAACGAGCAGATGCAGTTCTTCCTGCGCGGTTTCCGCCGTGATGCGCACCCGATGGCCATCATGACCGGCCTGGTCGGCGCCTTGTCGGCCTTCTACCACGACAGTACGGACATCAACAATCCCGAGCACCGCGACATCTCCGCGATCCGCTTGATCGCCAAGATGCCGACGCTGGTCGCGATGGCCTACAAGTACACCATCGGCCAGCCCTACATGTACCCGCGCAACGACCTCAGCTATGCAGGCAACTTCCTGCACATGATGTTCGCCACGCCCTGCGAGGAGTACAAGGTCAGCCCGGTGCTGGAACGTGCGCTGGACCGCATCTTCATCCTGCACGCCGACCACGAGCAGAACGCCTCCACCTCCACGGTGCGCCTGTGCGGCTCCTCGGGCACCAACCCCTTCGCCGCCATCGCTGCCGGCGTCGCCTGCCTGTGGGGCCCGGCCCACGGCGGCGCCAACGAGGCCGCGCTGAACATGCTCTACGACATCCAGAAGGAAGGTGGCGTGGAGAAGATCGGCGAGTTCATCAAGAAGGTCAAGGACAAGAACTCCAGCGTCAAGCTGATGGGCTTCGGCCACCGGGTCTACAAGAACTACGACCCACGCGCCAAGCTCATGCAGGAGACCTGCAACGAGGTGCTGACCGAGCTGGGCCTGGAAAAGGACCCGCTGTTCAAGCTGGCCAAGGAGCTGGAAAAGATTGCCCTGGAAGACGAGTACTTCGTCTCGCGCAAGCTGTACCCGAACGTGGACTTCTACTCGGGCATCGTGCAGCGCGCCATCGGCATCCCGGTGCCGCTGTTCACGGCCATCTTCGCGCTGGCCCGCACGGTGGGCTGGATCGCCCAGCTCAACGAGATGATCGGCGACCCCGAGTACAAGATCGGCCGCCCGCGTCAGTTGTTCACGGGTTCCGTCAAGCGCGACGTGCCGCCGATCGCCACGCGCTGAGCGACCACCGCCCCACGCGCCCAGCCCCGCCGGCTTCCTGCCCGCGGGGCTTTTTCTCGTCCACTGCCGGCAAGAGGGGCATCGTGATCCGCGATGCCCTGCAGGCGAAAACCATAGGAAAATGGCTGCCCCGTCGCCACAGGCGATGCCCCGCCATGATGAAGCCGTCCGAACGCAACTTTGCCCGTCGCATCGACCTCACGTCGCTGCAGCTGTTCGTGGCCGTCTACGAATTGGGCAGCATCGGCAAGGCGGCCGAGCGGGAGTTCATCGCCGCCTCGGCCGTCAGCAAGCGGCTCTCCGATCTGGAAACCCTGCTGCAAACCACGCTGCTGTACCGCCATGCGCGTGGCGTCGATCTCACGCCGGCCGGCGAGAGCCTGCTGCACCACGCCCGCTCGGTGCTGTTCAGCCTGGACCGCATGCAGGGCGAACTCAGCGAGTACGCCGACGGCGTGCGCGGCCATGTGCGCGTGCACGCCAGCATCTCGGCCATCGTGCAGTTCCTGCCCGAAGACCTCGGCGCCTTCGTGCGCGCCCATGGCGGCATCAAGATCGATTTGGAGGAGCACCTGTCCAGCGAGATCGTGCGCGCCGTGCAGGAAGGCGCGGCCGATCTGGGCATCTGCAATGCCGCGGCGGCCGAGTCCGTGGGCGACGCGCTGCAGACGCGCGCCTACCGGCGCGACCGTCTCGTGCTGATCGTGCCGCGTGGCCATGCGCTGGCCGGCCGTGGCGCCGTGCCCTACGAAGCGTCGCTGGCCTTCGACCAGGTCGGCCTGCCCAGCAACAGTTCCATCCACCTGGCCACGCGCAGCGCCGCCGCGCAGCTGGGCCACGCCATCAAGCTGCGCATCCAGGTCACGGGCCTGGACGCGATGTGCCGCATGATCCACAACGGCCTGGGCATCGGCGTGATGCCGCTGCGCGCGTTCGAGCTCATGCACGGCGTCGGCGACCTCGAGCATGTGCCGCTCAGCGACCCCTGGGCCGAACGCCAGATCCGCATGGTGGCGCGCGACTTCTCCACGCTGCCGGTCACGGCACGGCTGCTGGTCGAGCACCTGGCACCGCCACCCGAAGCCATCGATGAGCCGCAGTCCACGGACCAGGCCGTCGCCGTTTGAACAAACCAGTCCCCCACGAAAGAAGCCCATGAGCCTCACCACCAGCCCCACGGGTGCGCGCACCCTCTACGACAAGATTTTCGACGAGCACACCGTCCACACCGAGGAAGACGGCACGGCCATCCTCTACATCGACCGCCACTTGGTGCACGAGGTCACGAGCCCGCAGGCCTTCGAAGGCATCCGCCAGGCCGGCCGCAAGGTCTGGCGCATCAGCTCCATCGTGGCCACGGCCGACCACAACACGCCGACCACGGGCTGGGAACAGGGCTACGACGGCATCGCCGACCCGATCAGCAAGGAGCAGATCACCACGCTGGACGCCAACATCCAGGAGTTCGGCGCGGCCGCGTTCTTCCCCTTCCTGCACAAGCGCCAGGGCATCGTGCACGTGATCGGCCCGGAGAACGGCGCCACGCTGCCGGGCATGACCGTGGTCTGCGGCGACAGCCACACCAGCACGCATGGCGCATTCGGTGCGCTCGCCCACGGCATCGGCACCAGCGAGGTGGAGCACGTGATGGCGACGCAGACGCTCTTGGCCAAGAAGGCCAAGAACATGCTCGTCAAGGTCGAAGGCCAGCTGGCCAAGGGCGTGACCGCCAAGGACATCGTGCTGGCGATCATCGGCAAGATCGGCACGGCCGGGGGCACGGGCTACACCATCGAGTTCGCGGGCTCGGCCATCCGCGGCCTGTCCATGGAAGGCCGCATGACGGTGTGCAACATGGCCATCGAAGCCGGCGCGCGCGCCGGCCTGGTGGCCGTGGACGACAAGACCATCGAGTACGTCAAGGGCCGCCCCCTGGCGCCCACCGGTGTGGCCTGGGACCAGGCCGTGGCCTACTGGAGGACGCTGCACTCCGACCCCGGTGCCAGGTTCGATACCGTGGTCGAATTGGACGCCACGCAGATCGTGCCGCAGGTCACCTGGGGCACCTCGCCCGAAATGGTGCTGGGCATCGACGACCGCGTGCCCGATCCGGACAAGGAGAAGGACGCCAACAAGCGCGGTGCCATCGAGCGCGCGCTGACCTACATGAACCTGGAGCCGGGCAAGCCGCTCAACGACGTCTTCGTCGACAAGGTCTTCATCGGCAGCTGCACCAACAGCCGCATCGAGGACATGCGCGAGGCCGCGGCCGTGGTCAAGAAGCTGGGCCAGAAGGTGGCCAAGAACGTCAAGCTCGCCATGGTCGTGCCAGGCTCGGGCCTCGTGAAGGAACAGGCCGAGCGCGAAGGCCTGCACGAGATTTTCAAGGCCGCGGGCTTCGAGTGGCGCGAGCCGGGCTGCTCCATGTGCCTGGCCATGAACGCCGACCGGCTGGAGCCGGGCGAGCGCTGCGCCTCCACGAGCAACCGCAACTTCGAAGGCCGCCAGGGCGCCGGGGGCCGCACCCACCTGGTGAGCCCGGCCATGGCCGCTGCTGCCGCCGTGCACGGCCATTTCGTCGACGTGCGCCAGTTCTCCTGAAGGAGTCCGCCGTGAAAGCCACCACCGCATTGCTGCTGGCCGCCGCCATCGCGCTGGCCGCCTGCAACACCGTCAAGGGCGTGGGCAAGGACGTGCAACGCGCCGGCGAGGCCATCGAGCGCTCGGCCAAATGAACCCAGGAGTACCCATGCAGAAATTCACCATCCACCAGGGCCTGGTCGCGCCCATGGACCGCGAGAACGTCGACACCGACGCCATCATTCCCAAGCAGTTCCTGAAGTCGATCAAGAAGACCGGCTTCGGCGTGAACCTGTTCGACGAGTGGCGCTACCTGGACAAAGGCGAGCCCGGCGTGCCCGAGTCCCAGCGCAAGCCCAACCCCGACTTCGTGCTGAACCAGCCGCGCTACAAGGGCGCCTCCATCCTGCTGGCGCGCAAGAACTTCGGCTGCGGCTCCTCGCGCGAGCATGCGCCCTGGGCGCTGGACCAGTACGGGTTCCGCGCCATCCTGGCGCCGAGCTTTGCCGACATCTTCTTCAACAACAGCTTCAAGAACGGCCTGTTGCCCATCGTGCTGCCCGAGGCCACGATCGCCCAGCTGTTCGACGAGTGCTTCGCCTTCCCGGGCTACCAGCTGACGGTGGACCTGGAGCGCCAGGTCATCGTGCGGCCGCAGGGCGAGGAGATCGCCTTCGAGGTCCAGCCCTTCCGCAGGTACTGCCTGCTCAACGGCTTCGACGACATCGGCCTGACGCTGCGCCACGCCGACAAGATCCGCGCCTTCGAGGCCGAGCGCCTGGCGGCCAAGCCCTGGCTGGCCAACACCATGCTGTCCGCCTAAATTTCCACTCTCAAGCACACACCATGAAGATTGCAGTTCTGCCGGGTGACGGCATCGGCACCGAAATCGTCGAACAGGCCGTCCGCGTCCTGAACGCCCTCGACCTGAAGCTCGAGATGGAAACCGCCCTGGTCGGCGGCGCCGCCTACGACGCCCATGGCCACCCGCTGCCCGAGGCCACGCTCAAGCTGGCCAAGGAAGCCGACGCCGTGCTGTTCGGCGCCGTCGGCGACTGGAAGTACGACAAGCTGGACCGCCCGCTGCGCCCCGAGCAGGCCATCTTAGGCCTGCGCAAGAACCTGGGCCTGTTCGCCAACTTCCGCCCCGCCATCTGCTACGAGCAGCTCGTGGGCGCCTCCAGCCTCAAGCCCGAGCTGGTCGCGGGCCTGGACATCCTGATCATCCGCGAGCTGACCGGCGACATCTACTTCGGCCAGCCGCGCGGCCGCCGCGTCTCGCCCGACGGCCACTTCCCTGGCGCCGAGGAAGCCTTCGACACCATGCGCTACACGCGCCCGGAGATCGAGCGCATCGCGCGCGTGGCCTTCGAGGCCGCGCGCAAGCGCAACAAGCGCGTGACCAGCGTGGACAAGGCCAACGTGCTGGAGACCTTCCAGCTCTGGAAGGACGTGGTCACCGAGATCGGCAAAGAGTACCCGGACGTGGAACTCGACCACATGTACGTGGACAACGCCGCGATGCAGTTGGTCAAGGCGCCCAAGAAGTTCGACGTGGTCGTGACCGGCAACATGTTCGGCGACATCCTGTCCGACGCAGCCGCGATGCTGACCGGCTCCATCGGCATGCTGCCTTCGGCCAGCCTCAACAGCAGCAACCAGGGCCTGTACGAGCCCAGCCACGGCAGCGCACCCGACATCGCCGGCAAGGGCGTGGCCAACCCGCTGGCCACCATCCTGTCGGCCGCGATGATGCTGCGCTTCTCGCTGAACCAGGCGGCCGCGGCCGACCGCATCGAAGCGGCCGTGCAGAAGGTGCTGGCCCAGGGCCTGCGCACGCCCGACATCCACAGCGAAGGCACGACCAAGGTCGGCACGCGCGAGATGGGCGATGCAGTCCTGAAGGCTCTGGGCTAGAATCGCGCCCCATGTCCGCCGCCGCCTGCTCCGCAATCCTGTCCGTGCCGTTCGGCACGTGGGTGCGGGAAACCACGCCTTTCGGCGCGGTTGTGGCGGCCGACATCTCCACCAAAACCACGACCACCATTAAGGGCTGACTCAGCCTGGTTCGTCGTGCGCCCTTCCTGGCCTCCGACGCGCCAGGCGAGCAGTCCCTCCGGCGCTGTTTGTTTTTTTACTTGAAAGGGCAATGTGATGAAGGTAGGTAATCTGGTCGGCCTCGTCGGCTGGCGCGGCATGGTCGGCTCGGTCCTGATCGACCGCATGCAGGCCGAGGGTGACTTCGCGCTGATCGAACCGGTGTTCTTCTCGACCTCCAACGCGGGCGGCAAGGCCCCCGCCCAGGCCAAGAACGAGACCACGCTGCAAGACGCCTACGACATCGCCGCGCTCAAGCGCTGCGACATCATCATCACGGCCCAGGGCGGCGACTACACCACCGAGGTGTTCCCCAAGCTGCGCGCCGCGGGCTGGAACGGCCACTGGATCGATGCGGCCTCCACGCTGCGCATGAAGGACGATGCCGTCATCGTTCTCGACCCGGTCAACCTGCCCGTGATGCAGCGCGCGCTGGCCAAGGGCGGCAAGAACTGGATCGGCGGCAACTGCACCGTGAGCTGCATGCTGATGGGCGTGGGTGCGCTGTACAAGGCCGGCCTGGTCGAGTGGATGAGCACCATGACCTACCAGGCCGCCTCCGGCGGCGGCGCGCAGCACATGCGCGAGCTGCTGACGCAGTTCGGCAGCATCCACAACGAGGTGCGCGACCTGCTCAACGACCCCAAGTCCGCCATCCTCGAGATCGACCGCAAGGTCCTGGCCAAGCAGAAGGCGCTCACCGCCGACGAGACGGCCAACTTCGGCGTGCCGCTGGGCGGCAGCCTGATCCCTTGGATCGACAAGGACCTGGGCCTGGGCAAGTCGCAGGACGATGCCGAATGGGGCATGTCCAAGGAAGAGTGGAAGGGCGGCGCCGAGACCAACAAGATCCTGGGCCAGGGTCCGTCCTTCGGCACCGGCATCACGCCGGTCGACGGCTTCTGCGTGCGCATCGGCGCCATGCGCTGCCACAGCCAGGCGCTGACCTTCAAGCTCAAGAAGAACGTGCCGCTCGCGGACATCGAAGCCATGATCGCGCAGGACAACGACTGGGTCCGCGTGGTGCCGAACACGCGCGAGGACACGCTCCGTGGCCTGACGCCCGTGGTCACCACCGGCACGCTCAACATTCCGGTCGGCCGCATCCGCAAGTTGGCCATGGGGCCGGAGTACGTGGGCGCCTTCACGATCGGCGACCAACTGCTGTGGGGCGCGGCCGAGCCGCTGCGCCGCACGCTGCGTGTGCTGCTGCAGGCCTGAACCGCCTCGCGCCCATGACACGGCCCGCCTCTGGCGGGCCGTTGTCGTCTGGCAACATCGCAGTGCAGCGAGAATGCGCCCTCCAATGCAGTGCCAGCTTCGAACCCGCGTGAGCTTGTCAGCCTAAAGCATTGCTGCTACCGTTCTTTTTAGTAACCAAGTCGGCCCGTCCATTTGCATGATCAAACGTTCCAATGCTGTTGAACAGGCTGATGACAAACCCCAGGTGAAGCCCGCGCCGCAGCGCTGGAGGCGCGGCATGGCGGCCGCGACCGCCACCGCGGCCCTGCTGGCGCCGCTGCAGCATGCCCAGGCATTGACGCTGGGCCGGGCGACGGTGCAGTCGGCGCTTGGCGAGCCGTTGCGCGCCGAGATCGAACTGCCAGACCTCACGGAAGAAGAGTCCCGCACACTGCAGGCGGCGATTGCCACGCCACAGGCCTTTCGCGCGGCCGGGCTCGAATACAACGCAGCGTTGGGCACGGTGCGCATCGAGCGCGCACGCCGGGCCGATGGCCGCGCCGTGCTGCGGCTCAGCAGCGACCAGCCGGTCCGCGAGCCCTTCATCGACTTGATCCTGCAAGCCAACTGGGCCTCGGGCCGGGTCGTGCGCGACTACACCTTGTTGCTGGACCCGCCGTCGCAGCGCCAGGCCCAGGCTGCAGCACCGACCGCTCCGCAGTTGCCGCCCGCCGCGGCCACTGCGCCCGCCCCAGCGCCCGCGCCGCCGGCACCCCCTGTTGCGGCGACGCCGCCGGCACCGACCACGGTGCCCGCGCAAGCCCCTGCTCCCGCTGCGGCACCGGTGCCACCACGCGCGGCCGCGCCAGCGCCTGCCGCCCCACCTGCATCGACCACGCCCCCCGGCACCACCACCGTGCGCCGCGGCGACACGGCCAGCCGCATCGCTTCCGCCAACCGGCCACCCAACATTTCGCTCGACCAGATGCTGGTCGCCATGCTGCGCGGCAATCCGAACGCCTTCATCGACGGCAACGTCAACCGCCTGCGCGCCGGTGCCGTGCTGGACCTGCCCAGTGCCAGCGAGGCCGCGGCCATCCCCGCGGACGAGGCCACGCGCACGATTGCAGCCCAGGCGCGCGACTTCAACGCCTACCGCAGCCAGATGGCCGGCCAGGTGCCCACGGTCCCGGGCAGCGCCCAGCGTTCGGCCAGCGGCCGCGTGCAGGGCAAGGTCGACGACAGCCGCCCCGCGGCGACGGCACCGGACCGGCTGACCCTGTCCAAGGGTGGCGTGCAAAGCCGCGCGCAGGAGGAAAAGATCGCGCGTGAGAAGGCCAGCAAGGAAGCGTCCGACCGTGTCGCGGAACTCTCGCGCAATATCGAGGCGCTGAACAAGCTGGGCGCCGGCACCGCTGCGCCGGCGGCCTCCGCGCCGGCACCCTCACCCTCACCCGCACCAGCGCCGGAACCCGCAACCTCGACCCCCTCGCCTGCTCCCACCCCGGCGCCAGCCCCTGAAGCCGCCGCGCCCGCGCAGGAGCCCGCCGCACCGGCGCCCGCGGTCGAGCCGCCCGCCGCCGACAAGGCCCTGCCCGCCCCCGGCCCCCTGCCGGCAGCCCAGCAAGAAGGCGGCCTGCTCGATGGCCTGCGCCGCAACCCCTGGCTGCTGGCCGCAGCGGCGGCACTGATCGCCCTGCTGGCTGCACTGGGGATCTACCGTGCGCGCCAGCGCCGCCAAGCCGCCGAAGAGGAAAACCGCCTGCAGGAGCCCGTGGAGTCGTTCTTCGCCAGCAGCGGTGGCCAGCACGTGGACACTGCCGCCGAGAGCGAAGCCGCGGCCTCGGCCGTCTACTCGCCCAGCCAGTTCGACACCAGCAGCGAGGTCGATCCGGTGGCGGAGGCCGAGGTCTACCTGGCCTATGGCCGCGACCTGCAGGCCGAGGAGATCCTCAAGGAGGCCCTGCGCACCACGCCGGAGCGCGTCGCGCTCCATGCCAAGCTGGCCGAGATCTACGCCAAGCGCCGCGACGCGATCGCGCTGCAGGCCACGGCCGAGAAAGTGCACGCGCTGACCGGCGGCACCGGCCCCGAATGGGAAGCCACCGCCGCGCTGGGCCGTGCGCTGCAACCCGAACACCCGCTCTGGCGCGATGCCGCCATCGCGGGACTCGGCGCCGCAGCCGCGGCTGCTGCCGTCTCCGGCGTTGCCCCCGCGCCGTCGCCGGCCGAGGACGACGATGCAGCGCTGGAACTGGACGCCACGCCGGCGCCGCCCACGCCACCGTCACCCGCGCTGCAGCCCATGCCGGACATCAGCCTGGATCTCGGCGACGACGACACCCCGCCGCCGCCCATCCCGGCCAAGCCCGCGCCCGATGGCGAGCCCCCGGCGCCGCCCATGGCCGAGGCCATGGACCTCGACTTCGACGTGCAGAGCACTTACAAGGCACCGCTGTCGCCCCCCTCGCCCGCGCCGGCGGCCGATTCCGACCTGCTGCCCTTCGACCTGGGCTCGCTGTCGCTGGACCTGGGCGATTCGGCCAGCCCCCCTGCCGCTGCCGAGACTGCTACCGAACCGGACGCCGACGACCCGCTTGCCACCAAGCTGGCCCTGGCCGAGGAGTTCCAGGCCATCGGCGACGACGACGGCGCACGTGCGCTGGCCGAAGAGGTGCTGGCCGAGGCCACCGGGCCGCTCAGGACCCGGGCCCAGCGCTTCCTGACCGACCTCGGCTGAACGGCGCGCGGGCAAGGGGGGATTCGGTGCGTCTGGCACTCGGGGTCAGCTATGCGGGCCAGGCCTACGACGGCTGGCAAAGCCAGCCTTCGGGCAACACCGTCCAGGACAAGCTCGAGGCGGCGCTGCGCAGCTTCGCGCAGCAGGAGATCGGCACCATCTGCGCCGGCCGCACAGACGCCGGCGTGCACGGCCTCATGCAGGTCGTGCACTTCGACACCGGCATCCAGCGTGAGATGCACGCCTGGGTGCGCGGCACCAACAGCTACCTGCCCGGCGACATCGCCGTGCAGTGGGCCCATCCGGTGACGGAGCAGTTCCACGCGCGCGCCAGTGCCATCGGCCGGCGCTACGCCTACGTGCTCATGGAGTCGCCCGTGCGGCCCAGCGTGGAGCGCGGCCGCATCGGATGGGTGCACCGCCCGCTGGACCAGGCGCCCATGCAGGCGGCGGCCCAGTTGCTGCTGGGCGAGCACGACTTCACCTCGTTCCGCGCCGCGCAGTGCCAGGCGCGCACGCCGGTCAAGACCATGCGCCGGATTGACATCACACGGCGCGGCGCCTACTGGCGCTTCGAGTTCGAGGCCGATGCCTTCCTGCACCACATGATCCGCAACCTCATGGGCTGCCTGCTCGTGGTCGGCAAGGGCGACCGGCCCGTGCAATGGATGGCCGAGGTGCTGGCCGCCCGCAACCGCCAGGTGGCGGCGCCCACCTTTTCTCCAGACGGCCTGTACTTCCTGGGCCCGCGCTACGAAGACCATTGGGGCCTGCCGGAACGCACGGCTGCCTATGATTGGCTCCCCTGAGCAGTTCTCGCACTGAGAACGCTCCCACCGCGGCCCCGCAGGGGCCGGAGGTTTTCCCCATGACCAGAACCCGTATCAAGATCTGCGGCATCACGCGCGACCAGGACCTGGACGCCGCCGTTGCCGCGGGTGCCGACGCCGTCGGCTTCGTGCTGTACGAGAAGAGCCCGCGTTACGTCACGCCGCGCCGCGCGGCCGAGCTCGCACGCCGCCTGCCGCCCTTCGTCACGCCCGTGCTGCTGTTCGTCAACACGCCGCCGCAAGAGGTTGCCGCAGCCTGCGACCAGGTGCCCGGCGCGATGGTGCAGTTCCATGGCGACGAGACACCGGCCCAGTGCCTGGCCGCCACGGCACGGCCGGCCCGGCCCTTCGTGCGTGCGGCCCGCATACCACTGGACGAAAACGCAGACCCGTTCGACTTGGTAAGATTCGCGGCCGACTTTTCCCAAGCCCAGGCCATCCTGCTCGACGCCCATGTCGAGGGATACGGCGGCGGCGGCAAGGCATTCAATTGGTCACTCCTGCCAACAAGCGTCGACTCTCACCTCGTCTTGAGTGGTGGACTCACGCCTGCAAACGTGACCGATGGCATCTTGCAGGTGCGGCCACGCGCGCTGTCGCTGGCCGTTGATGTGAGTTCCGGCGTCGAGGCCTCCAAGGGCATCAAGGACGCCGACAAGATCAACCGCTTCGTCGCGGCCGTCCGCGCCGCCGACGCGCACTTTGCAAAGATTCAAGATGTCGACCCCTTATCAACAGCCTGATGCCTCGGGCCATTTCGGTCCCTACGGCGGCAGCTTCGTCTCCGAGACGCTGACCCACGCCATCGCCGAGCTGCGGGACGCCTACGCCCGCTACCAGAACGATCCGGAATTCATCGCCGAATTCAAGAGCGAGCTGGCGCACTTCGTCGGCCGGCCCTCGCCCATCTACCATGCCGCGCGCAGCAGCCAGGAACACGGCGGCGCGCAGATCTTCCTGAAGCGCGAAGACCTCAACCACACCGGCGCGCACAAGATCAACAACGTGATCGGCCAGGCCATGCTGGCCAGGCGCATGGGCAAACCGCGGGTGATCGCCGAAACCGGCGCCGGCCAGCACGGCGTGGCCACGGCCACGATCTGCGCACGCTACGGCCTGGAGTGCGTGGTCTACATGGGCAGCGAAGACGTCAAGCGCCAGAGCCCCAACGTGTTCCGCATGAAGCTCTTGGGCGCCACCGTGGTGCCCGTCGAGAGCGGCAGCAAGACGCTCAAGGACGCGCTCAACGAGGCCATGCGCGACTGGGTCGCCAATGTGGACGACACCTTCTACATCATCGGCACCGTGGCCGGCCCGCACCCCTACCCCATGATGGTGCGCGACTTCCAGAGCGTGATCGGCAACGAGTGCCTGGTGCAGATGCCCGAGATGCTGGCCGCGGCCGGCTGCAAGAGCGAGCAGCCCGACGCGGTGCTGGCCTGCGTGGGCGGTGGCAGCAACGCCATCGGCATCTTCTATCCCTACATCGGCCATGCGGGCACGCGTCTGATCGGCGTGGAGGCCGCGGGCCAGGGCCTGGACAGCGGCAAGCATGCGGCTTCGCTGCAGCGCGGCAGCCCCGGCGTGCTGCATGGCAACCGCACCTACCTGCTGCAGGACGAAAACGGCCAGGTGACCGAGACGCACAGCATCAGCGCGGGGCTGGACTACCCCGGCGTGGGCCCCGAGCACGCGCACCTGCAGGACATCGGCCGCGCGGAATACGTGGGCGTGACGGACACCGAGGCGCTCGAGGCCTTCCACTACCTGTGCCGCACCGAAGGCATCATCCCCGCGCTGGAATCCAGCCACGCCTTCGCCTACGCCCGCAAGCTGGCGCCGACCATGCGGCCCGACCAGAGCATCCTCGTCAATCTGTCCGGCCGCGGCGACAAGGACATCGGCACCGTGGCCGACCTGTCGGGCGAGGACTTCTACGACCGGCCCTCCATGCGCGGCCACGCCGTGAAGGGAGGCCGGGCATGAGCCGCATCCAAGCCACCTTCGCCAGACTCAAGGCAGACGGCCGCAAGGCCCTGATCCCCTACGTCACGGCCGGCTTCCCCTACGCCGACGTCACGCCCGAACTCATGCACGCCATGGTCGCGGCCGGCGCCGACGTGATCGAGCTCGGCGTGCCGTTCAGCGACCCCATGGCCGATGGCCCCGTGATCCAGGCCGCCGGAGAAAAGGCCCTGGCGCTGGGCATCGGCATGGCCGAAGTCCTCGCGATGGTGAAGACCTTCCGCGAACAGGACGCGCAGACGCCCGTGGTGCTGATGGGCTACGCCAACCCGGTCGAGCGCTACGAGCAGCGCCATGGTGCTGACAGCTTCCCGCGCGAGGCGGCGGCGGCCGGTGTCGATGGCGTGCTGGTCGTGGACTACCCGCCCGAGGAGTGCGTGGACTTCGCGGCCCGCCTGCGCGCCAAGGGCATCGACCTGATCTTCCTCCTGGCGCCGACCTCGACCGACGAGCGCATGCGCCAGGTGGCCGAGGTTGCCAGCGGCTACGTCTACTACGTCTCGCTCAAGGGTGTGACGGGAGCCGGCACGCTGGACACGGCCGCCGTCGAGGCCATGCTGCCGCGCATCCGCCGCCATGTGCACCTGCCCGTGGGTGTCGGCTTCGGCATCCGCGACGCCGCCTCGGCCCAGGCCGTGGGCCGCGTGGCCGACGCCGTGGTCATCGGCAGCAGGATCATCCAGCTGCTCGACGCCCAGCCGCGTGACCGGGTCGCCGGCACGGCCGCCGACTTCCTGCGCGGCATCCGTTCGGCGCTCGACGCATAATCCTTCCCCCGTTCGTCCCACCGGAGTAGCCAATCCCATGTCCTGGCTCGAAAAACTGCTTCCCGCCAAGATCCAGCCCAGCGACCCCGCCGAGCGCCGCCAGGTGCCCGAGGGCCTGTGGATCAAGTGCCCGAGCTGCGAGAGCGTGCTCTACAAGACGGATCTGGAAAAGAACCTGAACGTCTGCCCGACCTGCGGCCACCACCACCGCATCGGCGCCCGCGCGCGCCTGGACAGCTTCCTGGACCCCGAGGGCCGCTATGAGATCGGCCACGAGGTCCTGCCCATGGACCCGCTCAAGTTCAAGGACAGCCGCAAGTACCCCGAGCGGCTCAAGGAAGCACTGGACAACACCGAGGAAACGGATGCGCTGGTCGTCATGGGCGGCGCGCTCCATGGGCTGAACGTGGTGGTCGCCTGCTTCGAGTTCGAGTTCATGGGCGGCAGCATGGGCAGCGTGGTGGGCGAGCGCTTCGTGCGCGGCGTGCACGCCGCCATCGACCAGAAGGTGCCCTTCATCTGCTTCACCGCCACCGGCGGTGCGCGCATGCAGGAAGGCCTGTTGTCGCTGATGCAGATGGCCAAGACCAACGCGTCCCTGACGCGCCTGGCCAAGAAGGGCCTGCCCTACATCAGCGTGCTGACCGACCCGACCATGGGTGGCGTGAGCGCCGGCTTCGCCTTCGTCGGCGACCTGGTCATCGCCGAACCCAAGGCGCTGATCGGCTTCGCCGGCCCGCGCGTGATCGAGTCCACCGTGCGTGTGACGCTGCCTGAGGGCTTCCAGCGCGCCGAGTTCCTGCAGCAAAAGGGTGCGGTCGACCTGATCTGCAACCGCAAGGACCTGCGCCGCACCATCGCCAGCACGCTGGCCATGCTGCAGCGCCAGCCGGCCGACGCGGTGAACTAAAGCGCCATGCCGCCCAGCACGCCACGCAAGGCGTGCTGCAGCACGATGGATGCCACCTGCAGCAGCACCAGCAGGACCAGCGGCGTGAGGTCCATGCCGCCCACCAGCGGCACCATGCGCCGCAACGGCCGCAACGGCGGCGCCACCAGACGGCCGATCACGTCGTACAGCGGCGACTGCGCCTGCACCCAGGACAGGATGGCATAGACGATCAACAGGCCCGTGAGGCCGTAGATCACGAGGCCGATCACGCCGAACACCGCCATGACCGGCACCACGACGAGCGCGCCGCCCGTCACCAGCCACAGCAGGAAGTACTGCGCCAGCTTCAGCAGAAAGGCACCGACCAGGCTGGCCATGTCCCAACGCCCCACGGGCCGCAACACCTTGCGCAGCGGCAGCACCAGCCAGTCGCTCAACGCGAACACCAAGCTGCCGATGGGGTTGCCGAACGGGATGCGCTGGTGCTGCATGTACAGCCGCAGCAGGCAGGCGCTGCCCAGCAGCCCGGCGATGACTTCGAGCAGGAAGGCGGAGATTTGGTACAGCATGCGATCGAATGAAAAGCGCATGGGATGATAGCGGCTGCCCCATTGCTGCCAGCCCCTTGATTCCCTCGCCCCTGCCCCTGTTTCCGCTGTCCACCGTGCTGTATCCGGGCGGACGGCTGCCGCTGCGCATCTTCGAGGTGCGCTACCTCGACCTGATCGGCCAATGCCAGCGCGAAGGCAGGCCCTTCGGCGTGGTGGCGCTGCACCAGGGCAGCGAGGTGCGCCGCGCCGGCGCGCCGACGGAGGAGTTCCTGCAGGTCGGCACACTGGCCCATGTGCGCCAATTCGAACGGCCGCAACCCGGCCTCCTCCACATCGTTTGCGAAGGCGGTGCGCGCTTTCGCGTCCAGGCCGCGCGCCAGCTGCCGCACGGCCTGTGGACGGCCGACGTGGAGGCTCTGCCCGACGATGCGCCCGTGGCCGTGCCCGAGGACCTGCGCCAGGTGGCCACGGCGCTCGAACAGCTGCTGGACAGCTGGCGCGCGCGCGCCATCCCCGAAGCCCAGTGGCCGCTGCGCGCGCCCTGGCGCTGGGACGATTGCGGCTGGCTGGCCAACCGCTGGTGCGAGCTGCTGCCGCTGCCGCTGGCCGTGAAGCAGCAGCTCATGGAACTGGACAACCCGCTGGTGCGGCTGGAGCTGGTGGGCGATTTGCTGGCGCGGCACGGCCAGGCCTGATGCCGGCAACGCGCGCCTCTGCCGCCGTGCTCGGCTGGCCCCGCACCGTCAAGCGCGCCGTGGTCGTCGCCACGGACGTGCTTCTGTCGCTGGCGGCGACCTGGCTGGCCTTCACGCTGCGCCTGGACACCTTGCACTGGCCCGAGCAGGACCAGTGGGCCGTGTACACGGTGGCGCCGCTGCTGTCGGTGCCGGTGTTCGTGCGCTTCGGCCTGTACCGCGCCATCTTCCGCTACACGGGCGTGGCCACGCTGGTTGCCACGGCCAAGGCCACAGCACTGTACGCGCTGATGCTGCTGGCGGCCCTGGCCGTGATGCAGAACGCGGGGCTGTCCGTGGTGCCGCGCAGCCTGGGCATCCTGCAGCCGCTGATCTTCCTGCTGCTGGTGCTGTCCAGCCGCACGCTCGCGCGCGCATGGCTGGACGCGCAGGCCCGGCGCGGCCTGCGCGCGCCGCGCCGGCTCATGGTGTATGGCGCGGGCCAGGCCGGCGCGGAGGCCGCGGCCGCGCTGCTGAACGGCCGCATGCCCTACCGCTTGCTCGGCTTCATCGACGACGACGCCGCCAAGATCGGCCGCAGCATCCATGGCGTGCGCGTGTTCGCGCCGCGCGAGCTGCCCACGCTGGTCGCGCGCCTGCGCGTGCAGGACATCTTGCTGGCCATCCCGAGCGCGGCGCGCGAGCGCCGCAACCAGATCCTCAAGGGCCTGCAACCGCTGCCGGTGCACGTGCGCACGCTGCCCAGCCTGGCCGACCTGGCCAGCGGCCGCGTGAGCGTGCAGGACATCCACGAGCTCGACATCGAAGACCTGCTGGGCCGCGAGCCCGTGCCGCCGCGGCCCGAGCTACTGTCGCGCAACCTGGCCGGCCGCACGGTGCTGGTCACGGGCGCGGGCGGCAGCATCGGCGGCGAGCTGTGCCGGCAGATCCTGCGGGAGAAGCCCGCGCGGCTGGTGCTGCTGGACCACAGCGAGTTCGCGCTCTACAGCATCCATGAGGAGCTACAGAGTCTGGCCGCACGGCAAGGCGCCAGCGTGGAGTTCGTGCCCGTGCTCGGCAGCGTGGTGCATTACGCCCGGCTGGCAGCGCTTTTCCAGCGCTGGCAGCCCACGACGGTCTACCACGCGGCGGCCTACAAGCATGTCCCACTGGTCGAAGACAACGCGGCCGAAGGCGTCATGAACAACGTGCTGGGCACGCTGAACCTGGCGCGCGCCGCCATGGCCGGCGGCGCCGAGCACTTCGTGCTGATCTCCACCGACAAGGCGGTGCGGCCGACGAACGTCATGGGCGCCAGCAAGCGCGTGGCGGAGCTGATCCTGCAGGCGCTTGCGGCAGCGCCGGTGGCTGCCTTCGATACGCCACGAGACGCACCGTCGGTCGAACTGCGCAACACCACCCGCTTCTCGATGGTGCGCTTCGGCAACGTGCTGGGATCGAGCGGCAGCGTGGTGCCTCTATTCCGCAAGCAGCTGGCGGCCGGCGGGCCGCTCACCGTCACGCATGCCGAGGTCACGCGTTACTTCATGACGATTGCCGAAGCGGCGCAGCTGGTGCTGCAGGCGGGCGCCATGGCACGCGGTGGCGATGTGTTCGTGCTGGACATGGGGCAGCCTGTGAAGATCATGGATCTGGCGCGGCGCATGGTGGATCTGTCGGGGCTGCGGGTGCGGGATGCAGAGCATCCAGACGGGGACATCGCGGTCACGGTCACGGGGCTGCGGCCGGGGGAGAAGCTCTACGAGGAGCTTTTGATCGGGGACAACCCGGAGACGACGGAGCACCCGCGGATTTTGCGGGCGCAGGAAGAGTGCCTGAGCTGGGTCGCGCTGCAAGAGCCGCTGCAGGCCCTGGCAGATGCCGCCCGGCATGGAGAGGCCGGGCAGCTGCGGCAGTGGCTGCAGCATCTGGTCCCGGGCTATTCACCCGAACCGCAGCGTCACACCAGCCCGCCGGCCTGGCAGCGTTGATGCTCCCACCAAGCCTGGAACATGAGCACGTTCCAGAGCCGATAGTGCCAGTCGCGCTGGCCGGACAAGTGCTCCCGCCACTTGGCGTGCACCGCGTCGGCATCGAAAAAACCTTCCCGGCGCAAGCGCACCGGGTCGATCAAGGCCTCTGCCCAGGGCCGCAGGGGCCCGCGCAGCCAGGCATCGATAGGCACACCGAAACCCATCTTTGGACGATCGGTGATCCGCTCTGGCACATAGCGCGCCAGCACCTGCCGCAACACCCATTTGCCATGGCCGGGACGGGCCTTCATCGACACGGGCAGCCGCCAGGCGAACTCGACGACACGGTGGTCCAGCAACGGCACCCGCGTCTCCAAGCCGTGCGCCATCGCCGCCCGGTCGACCTTCACCAGGATGTCATCCGGCAGATAGCTCAGGCTGTCGAGCGCCATCATGCTTTCGATGAAGCTGCCCGCCGCCGGCATCGGCCCAACAAGTGGCGTCGGCGGCTCCTGCGCCCCCCCCAGCACGAGCCGGTCGGGCGCATCCCAGTGCGACACCAGTTGCCGGTACACGGTCTCCGGCCGCATGGACGCCAGCAGTTGCGCCAGCTTGTGCAGCTTGTCGCCAGGATTCTGGTAGCGCCTTGCCCGCGCCGGCAACAGCGGCCCGGCCAGGCCGAACAGGCGATTCAGCGTCGCCACCGGCAGTGCGAGCACGGCACGGGCCAGTGCGGCGCGCAGATGCTCCGGTACCCGCTGAAGCCGCTGCCACAAGGCTTGGGCCAGAAAGTAGCGCTCATAGCCACCGAACAGTTCATCGCCGCCATCCCCCGAAAGCGAGACTGTCACATGCCGGCGCGCCAACTGCGCCACCAGCCAGGTCGGAATCTGCGAGGGGTCGGCAAACGGCTCGTCGTAGACCTTCGGCAGGCCGGGAATCACGTCGATCGCATCCTGCGGGGTCACATACAGATCGGTGTGCTCGGTGCCGAGATGCCGCGCCACCGCAAGCGCATGGCCGGCCTCATCGTAGCCAGGCTCTCGAAAACCGATCGTGAATGTCTTGACCGGCCTGCTGGACTGGGCCTGCATCAGCGCCGCCACCGTCGACGAATCGATGCCGCCGGACAGGAATGCGCCCAACGGCACATCCGCCACCATCTGGCGCCCAACCGCCCCGCGCAGCAGGCGGTCCAGTCCATCGATCGCTTCCGCCGGTGCTCCCTGCCACGGCGACGCACGGCCCTGCTCTATGGCCTGGGCCAGCGACCAGTACGGCACCGGTTGCGGCAGATCGCCGGGCCGATTGCCGCCATACAGGCGCAGGATCGCCCCCGGCTGCAGCTTGCGCACGTCCTGGTAGATGCTGCGCGGACCGGCGATGTAGTTGTGGCGCATCAGCAGGCACAGGCTGCCACGGTCGATGCCCCCTTGAAACGCCGGATGCGCCCGCAGGGCTTTTAACTCGGAGGCGAACACGAAATCGCGGCCTGCCCAGCCGTAGTACAGCGGCTTCTCGCCCATGCGGTCGCGCACCAATTGCAGGTTGCGCGCGTGCCGGTCCCACAGCGCAAACGCGAACATGCCGCTGGCACGCTGCAGCGCCTGCGGCAGCCCCCAGGCCTCGATCGCGGCCAGCAGGCTCTCGGTATCGGAGTGGCCACGCCAGGCCGGTGCCTTCGCCTCGGCAGCCAGCGCGTCGCGCAGCTCCAGGTGGTCGTAGATCTCGCCGTTGAACACCATGGCATAGCGCCCCGACGCGGAAACCATGGGCTGGGCACCAGCGGCCGACAGGTCGATGATCGCCAGGCGGCGGTGGGCAAGGGCCACGCCGTGCTCCGAATCGAGCCACTCGCGGCCGTCGTCAGGCCCACGGTGCCGAACGGCGTCGCCCATCGCACGTGCGATATCGGCCAGCGCACCATGGCCCTGACCCATGCGCACCAGGCCAGCTATGCCGCACATCGCGCGTCTCCCTCAGTGCGCAGACGCGCCCACAGTTGCAAGTAGGCCTGCACCATGCGGTCCAGGCCGAAGTGCTCTTCCACGTGCTGGCGGCAGGCGGCGCGCAATGCCGCTCCACCATCGCCGCATACCACCGTCAGCGCCTCCTGCAATGCCTCGCCCAGGGCCTGTGCGTCGCACGGGGGCACGACCCAGCCGCATGCGCCGACGATGCGGCCGGAGTCGCCAACGTCCGTCACCACACATGGCGTACCACATGCCATGGCTTCGGCCACTACGTTCGGAAACGCCTCGCCGTATGCACTGGACAGCACGTGCACATCCAGCGCGGCCACGACATCGACCACATCGTCGCGGGGACCATCCAGCACGATCCGACCCTGCAGGCCGCGCGCGCGGATCGCCCGGATCAGGTTGGCGTTCTCCGCGTCCATTCCCGGCCCCACCAGCACGCAGACGAGTTCGGGCAAAGCGCGGGCGACCTGGGACAGCGCCTCGAACAAGTTGGCATGGTCCTTCTGCGGATCCCAGCGCGCCACCATGCCCAGAAGCGGGGCTGCCATGCCGATACCCCAGCGCGCCCGCTGCTCGGCACGCGCCTGCGGCCGCACGGACCAAGTATGCAGGTCCAGGCCATTGGAAATGGTCTGCATGCGGTCGGCCCGATAGCCAAGCGCGGCGTGCAGCCGCGCTGCCCGCTCCGAACAGGACACGATCACGCGCGGCACCCACGCCGACAGCAGCGCGCAGAGCCGCAATGCCATCCGGGCCGAACGGCTCGAGCGCTGCGGATGCAGGTCCGAATTGCGGATCCCCCAGGACACGGCCCGCACGCCAGCCAGCCGGGCAGCCAGGCCACCGACCAGATCTGCGTGGTACATCCAGGTCTGCACCACATCGGGCCGCACGTCTCGCACCACGCGGTAGAGCCGAAACAAACCACCGGCTGTGGCGCGGCCGCGTCGCCAGCCCAACGTGTGCACGGAAACGCCTTGCATGCGCAAGCGCGCGCCGTGCACGCCGTCATCGCTCAGGCTCACCACCACGTGCCGGCACTGCGCAGCCGAGGCGGCAACCAAACGCGCCATCACGGCCTCGGCCCCGCCACGGCCCAGACCCGCAATCACATGCAGCACGACCAAATGTGCCATGGCTCAGCCAGCCTCCCTGCCGGACCGCAGCGCTCGTGCCGCGGCGACCCGCTCGAACATGGCCTCGTATTGCGCAAGCACCGGTCGCGTTCGGTAGCGATCCAACGCATCGGCCGGCACGCGGTGCCGTGGCTGCACGAGCCAATGTCGAAGCGCCGTAGCCAGTGCCGGTGCAGTGACGGCATCTGCGACCACGCAGCCTGGCACGCCGTCGAGCATGTCGCGCACGCCCCCCGGGGCAGGCAAGGCCACCACGGGCGTGCCACAGGCCATGGCTTCGAGCACGACATTCGGAAAGCCTTCGAAGCGCGATGACAGTACAAAGGCATCCGCACCGGCAATGCAGGGATAGGGATTGCGCCGATGGCCTCCCAACAGCACCCGCTCCTCCAAACCCAGCGCACGGATCTGCCGTTCAAGGCCACCGCGCCC
The DNA here is from genome assembly GCF_014652235.1 of Pseudorhodoferax aquiterrae. GTDB lineage: Bacteria > Pseudomonadota > Gammaproteobacteria > Burkholderiales > Burkholderiaceae_C > Pseudorhodoferax > Pseudorhodoferax aquiterrae. The sequence continues at coordinate 36,157 of NZ_BMYK01000029.1, read as the reverse complement.
AGGCCCTTCGCCCAAGATCGTGAGATGCAGGCGAGGTTCCTGCAGCACCGCCAATGCGTCGAGCAGCAGGTCAAATCCCTTCTGCGGCACCAGCCTGCCGGCAGCCACCAGGTGGATGCGCCCGGCCGGCCCGGACTCGGCAGGCGCCGCGTGCTCGCGGATGCGCCCGATGTCCACAGGATTCGGAATGTGCACGGTGAGGTGCTCGGACACGCCAAAAACCTGCACGAGGTCGCGCTGCATGTCGCGCGACTGGCACACGACGGCATCGTGCCGCGCATAGAAACGCCGCACCAGCCAGGGCCACAGCGATCCGGCACGGCGATGCCGCAACTCCTCGCTGAGCACCACCGTCTCGCGTGCCACGCTGGCCATACCCCGCGGCAGCACGGGACGCAGCCAACCCAGGCCCACGTTCACATGGCCCAGCGTGGTCAGCACCACGTCGGGCCGCAACCGCCACAGCAGGGCAAGCAGCGACGGCAAGGCATAGCGCAGCCGCCGACAACCCAGGTCGATGCGCTGCAAATCCGCCGCGACGTCGCCATCCAAGGATGCGGTCTCCCCATCGATGACGGCCAGCAATGGCTCGAAGCGCGCACGGTCAAGATGGCGCGCCAGACTCAACACCACGCGCTCGGCCCCTCCTCCCGCCAAGTTTGGCAGGATGAACAGCACGCGCAAACGGCGGCCGTGGGCATCAGCAACTGCGCTTGAAGACAAATTCATTGCAACCCAGGCGTCCACCGACCGTCGCCAGCTGATCCAGGACGAAGCCGCGCTGGCGATGGAACTCGAACACCGCATCAGGGCTGGCCACCTCGAACGGCAGGCCACCGACCCAGTCCAATACATCGCGCCACGCATCCATTCCCCTAGCGCTCTTGTCTGCATAGTGGCGCCATGTATGGAAGGGCTGGCCACGGGCGGCATCCAGCAGCATGCGTGGCCCCCACAGCCGCATCATGGCGGGCCCCAGCACCAGCCAGCGCATGCCCACCGGCAACCGGTTGTAGACCCGCTTGATCGCAAGCCAGATGCGGCTGCGCCACCCCTGGTCGTTATAGATCGCGATGCACAGTCGTCCCGCCTCGTCAACCAGCGGCGCCATGTTCTCCATGGCCTCCCACATGGCGCCGGTGTGGTGCAGGACGCCCCAGGAATACACGACGTCGAAGCGCCCCAGGTGCCGCAAGTAGACGGGATCGAGCACCGAGCCACTTTCGACCACCCAATCCGGATCGTCTGGGAAATAGCGGCGCCGCAACTCCTGTGTGCACTGCACCGACTGCGGGTCGAAGTCGAATGAGTGCACGCTGGCGCCCAGCCGACGTGCCGCAAGGCTGAGCAAGCCGCTGCCGGAACCCGCGTCGAGAAAGCGCTTGCCGACCAACGTATCGGTGCGCAGCATGGCCTGCAGCGAACGCTCCGCCAACGCGATGCGCCGATCATCCAGCTTGTGCAGAAAGCCGGCCCAGTTGGCACCGAACTGGAAGCGCTCCCCGCAGGCCACCTCCGCCTGGTGCGATGTCGAGTCCATGTCCACCTGCGGCTGTCGGGTCATTCCTGAATCAAGACTGTGTTGCGGGGCGCTGCAACTGCATCAGCAGCACCAGGCCAGCCGTGTAGAACGCCGCCGACGACAGCATGACCCCCTGCAAGCCCATCGAAGGAAGCAGCCACCAGGCCGTCACCAACTTGGCCGCCATGCCCAGCAGGCCTGCCAGAAGGAGGGGCCGGTAGCGGCCCTGCGCCGAGAACAAGCTGATCAGCACCAAAGAGCCGAAGTATGCCGGCACCTGCCACAGGCCGAACTGCAGGGCACCGGCCACCGCCGCGGTGTCCTCGGCAGCGAAGGCACCCCGCTCGAACAGGAGCCGCACCCCCGGACCGACGAGGGGGACGGCGACCAGCGCGGCGGCGGCTCCTGCCAGCAGCGACCATTTCACCCATTGGATGGCGACCGCCCGCGCGCGCGCGCCGCTGACGGACTGTGCGTCCGCCAGCACCGGCAGTGTCGCGCGCCCCAGCGCCATCGCGCCCAGCCCCAGCAGCAGCGCCAGCACCCGGCCGGCATAGGACAGCGTGGACACCGCCCCCTCTCCGATCGGCGCAGCCAGCCACTGGTCGATGAGCACCGTGCCACTGGCAAGCATCTGGGCCAGGAGCATGGTGCCCATACCGGCGCGGAAGGTTCGCCATCCCGGGGACCGGAAACCCAGGCGTGGCCACACGGCCTGACCACGGAGTTGCAGCACGGCAACCGTACAGAGCAGATGCGCGGCGAAGCCCGCCAGAGATCCCCACACCAAGGGTTGCCCGATCCAGTGGGCCGGAAGCCACAACACCACCAGCAGCACCAGGGACGGAACGGCTTCGAGCAGGGTGTTGTCATGGCGCTCACTCGCCAGGATCAGCACGGACTGCAGCGTCGTTGCCATGCCCAGCCCGCACAGCAGCGCAAAGGGTCCGGCCCAGGCCAGCGCCAGTTCCAGAGCCTCGCCGTGCAAACCCGACCAATGCCGCAACGCGTGGGGCAATCCCGCCGCCACACCGACCGCGGCGACGCCCGACAGCACCCAGTTCAGCCCATTGAGTTCCTGGATGAAGACGCGGCTCTGGTCTTCGGAAACCGAGCGCAAGCGAGCCACGAGCGGCACGACGACTGCCATCAGCACACTGAACCACACGGCCATGGGCCAGGTCACGACGTTGAACAGGAAGACGTAGGCATCGACCCAGGCCGATGTCCCGTAGCGCCAGGCCAGTACCATTTCCTTGAAGGCACCGACCAGTTTGGCAATCGCCACAAAGCCGGAGACCGCCAGAAAGGCGGCCACGATGCGGCGGTGATAGGACGACGCGTCGGCCCGATGCTGCGCCATGCGCGTTCGCATGCTCATGGTGTGGCGCGGTCGGCCAGCGCGGCATACAGGGCCAGCGTTTCGTCGATCACCCGTTCGCTGCCGAACAGGCGTTGCACGCGTTCCCGCCCCGCACGCCCCATCGCCGCTCGCTCCTGCGCATTGCGCACCAGCCGCTCCAGTGCCTGGGCCAGCGCCCCCGCTTCGCCTGCAGGCACGAGCAGACCGGTCACACCTGGCTCGACCGCCTGCCGACAACCGGTCACATCGGTGCTGACCACGGCAAGGCCGCAGGCCATGGCCTCCAGCAGGAACTTCGGCAAGCCCTCCCGGTACGACGGCAGGCAGGCGATATGGCTCCGGCGCAAGACCTCCACCATGTCGGCGCAGTGCCCCCACCACTCGACCACACACTCGGCCTGCCAATGCTGGAGCTGCTCCTGCGTCAGCGACGAGGGATTGGCGCGGTCCGGAGCACCGACCAGCACGCAGCGCACATCAACGCCACGCGCGCGCAACAGCCGCGCCGCCTCGACGAACTCCACGACCCCCTTGTCCCGCAGCATGCGGGCTCCGAGCACCACCACCGGCGTCCCGCTCGGTGCGCAGGCAGGTGTGAATCGCATCAGGTCCACGCCGGCCCCGCGGATCAGCACGGCGTCGTGGGCACGCACGCTGCCGCTTCGCACGCTGCTCTCAAGGTCCTCCTCGTTCTCGAACACGACCTTGCTGCCCGGCGAATTCAACAAGCCACGCAACGCCAGCCGCACCAGGCCGCGCAACATGCGCCGGCCAGTGCCCTGGGCCGTGAAGACGTAGCCCATGCCGACCGGCGCGTTGACCACTGAGCGGATGCCAAGCCAGCGTGCCACCAGGCTTCCGTAAAGAATGGGCTTGAGCGCCACTTGGTGCACCAGGTCCGGCCGCTCGGCCCGGTAGGCGCGCCAGACCTGCCGGAGCACGCCGATCTCACGAAACACGTTGATGCCGCTGCGCTCCATGTACAGGGGCACCACGCGAAACCCCTCGCGTTTCAGCTGCGCTTGATGGCTGTTGAAGCGGGTGAACACCAGGACTTGATGACCGGCACGTTGGGCGGACTTGGCTCGTTCCAGAAAGTGCGAGCAGAAAAACCAGTCCTCGGAGATGAAGTACAGCAATTTCGCCATCGAAATCAGATAGGTGCACAGATCGTGCACCGCGCCATGTCTACTAACATTGTGCGCCTTCTTTCATCCGCACCTTTTCGCACCATGCCCGGCCCATCGGTACCGTCACTGCTGCTGACGGGGAGCAACGGATTCATAGGGCGCATCACGGCTGCGGCGCTGGCACAGCGCGGAATCTCCAGCCGACTCTCGACCCACCGGCATGGCGCCATGCAAAGCGGGCAACAGCGCGTCCACATCGCAGCCCTGGGGCCGCAGACCGACTGGTCGCAAGCCGTGGCGGGAACCCGGGCGGTGCTCCATCTTGCAGCCCGTGCCCACGTCCTGCACGACGCCGACCCTGACCCGCTCTCCACCTACCGCACCATCAACACCGCCGGCACACTGAACCTGGCCGAGCAGGCCGCCGCCGCCGGCGCGCGCCGTTTCGTCTTCGTCAGCACGGCCAAGGTCCATGGCGAAGCAACAACACCCGGTGCACTCTTTTCAGAAGCAGAGGAGCCGGCCCCCAAAGACCCCTACGGCCAGAGCAAATGGGAAGCCGAGCAAGGCCTGGCCGCCATCGCTGCACGTACCGGCATGGAGGTCGTGGTCGTGCGCCCGCCGCTGGTCTACGGCCCCGGCGTCAAGGCCAACTTCGCAGCGCTCATGCATGCGGTGGCCAGCGGCTGGGCCCTGCCGCTGGCGGCCATCGACAACCGACGCAGCCTGGTCGGCACCGACAACCTCGTGGACTTCCTGCTGCTGTGCCTGGAGCATCCCGCGGCGGCCAACCAGACCTTTCTCGTCAGCGATGGCGAGGACCTGTCCACGCCCGACCTGCTGCGCCGCCTGGGCAACGCAATGGGCCGGTCGGCCCGGCTGTGGCCCGTGCCGCCGCCCTTGCTGACAGCCGGGGCAGCGTTGCTGGGCCGCCGCGCAGCCGCCGATCGACTGTGCGGCAACCTCCAGCTCGACATCACCAAGGCCCGCACACTGTTGAACTGGTCGCCCCCCGTCAGCGTCGACGAAGGCCTGCGCCGCGCGGTGGCGGGGCTGGTGCCATGAAGCGCCTGCTCGACCTCCTCCTGGCCCTGGCCCTGGTGCCCCTGCTCGCCCTCCCCCTGCTTTCCATCGCCCTCGCCGTCCGCCTCACCTCCCCCGGCCCCGCCCTCTACTGGTCCGACCGCGTCGGCCGCCACAACCGCATCTTCCGCATGCCCAAGTTCCGCAGCATGCGCACCGACACGCCGGCCGTGGCCACCCACCTGCTGGACCAGCCGGAGCAATACCTCACCCCCATCGGCAGCGTCCTGCGCCGCAGCAGCCTGGACGAGTTGCCCCAGCTCTGGAGCATCCTCAGGGGCGACATGAGCTTCGTCGGCCCCCGCCCAGCCTTGTTCAACCAGCACGACCTCATCGCGCTGCGCACCCAGCGCGGCGTCGACGCACTGGCGCCCGGCCTCACGGGCTGGGCCCAGATCAATGGCCGCGACGAGCTGCCGATCCCCACCAAGGTCGAGTTCGACCACTGGTACCTGCAGCACCGCAGCCTGCGGCTGGACCTGCTGATCCTGTGGCGCACCGCGCGCAAGGTGCTGGCCCGCGACGGCGTGTCGCATTGAGCTTCTAAAATGGCGGGTTCGCCGCCGGCAACCCGCCGGCGCGCCATCCGTTCTTTTCCAGCCATGTCCGAACCCACCAGCACGCCCACCGCCACCGACGACAACCAGCTCATCGCCGAGCGGCGCGAGAAACTCAAGGCCCTGCGCGCACTACAGGCCGAGGGCGGCGGCGTGGCCTTCCCGAACGACTTCAAGCCCCAGGACAAGGCCGCCGCGCTGCAGGCCGCGCACGAAGGTGTGGCCAACGAGCAGCTCGAACCCCAGGCCGTGCACGCCGTGGTCGCCGGCCGCATGATGCTCAAGCGCGTGATGGGCAAGGCCTGCTTCGCCACGCTGCAGGACGCCACCGGCCGCATCCAGCTCTACATCACGCAGGATCTGGTAGGGCCCGAAGCCCTGGCCGCCTTCAAGCACTGGGACCTGGGCGACATCGTCGGCTGCGAGGGCACCTTGTTCCGCACCAAGACCGGCGAACTCTCGGTCAAGGCCACCAGCGTGCGCCTGCTCACCAAGTCGCTGCGCCCGCTGCCCGACAAGTTCCACGGCATGCAGGACCAGGAGCAGAAGTACCGCCAGCGCTACGTGGACCTGATCACCGACGCCGACGCACGCGCACGCTTCACGGCGCGCAGCCAGGCCGTCTCGGCGATCCGCGGCTTCATGGTGGACAACGGCTTCCTCGAGGTCGAAACGCCCATGCTCCACCCGATCCCGGGTGGCGCCAACGCCAAGCCCTTCGCCACGCACCACAACGCGCTCGACCAGGAGATGTTCCTGCGCATCGCGCCCGAGCTGTACCTCAAGCGCCTGATCGTCGGCGGCTTCGAGCGCGTGTTCGAGATCAACCGCAACTTCCGCAACGAAGGCATCTCGGTCCGGCACAACCCCGAGTTCACGATGATGGAGTTCTACGCGGCCTACTGGAACTACCGCGACCTCATGGACTTCACCGAGGCGCTGATCCGCCATGCCGCGCAGACGGCCTGCGGCACGCTGGCCCTGAGCTACGGCGGCAAGCCCGTGGACCTGGCCCAGCCCTTCGCGCGGCTGACCATCCGCGAGGCCATCGTGGCCCATACGGATGCCGGCGACAACGTGGACAGCGCCGAGTGGCTCGTCGCCGCGCTGCGCAAGCTCGGCATGACGGAGGAGAAGGACCGCCTGTCCAAGCGCAGCCTGGCCAGCCTGCAGGTGCTGTACTTCGAGGAGACGGTGGAGGAGAAGCTCTGGCAGCCGACCTTCATCATGGAGCATCCGACCGAGATCTCGCCGCTGGCGCGGGCCAACGACGAGCGCCCCGAGGTGACCGAGCGCTTCGAGCTGTACATCACGGGCCGCGAGTTCGGCAACGGCTTCTCCGAGCTCAACGACGCGGAGGACCAGGCTGCCCGCTTCCAGGCCCAGGTCGCGGCCAAGGACAGCGGCGACGACGAGGCCATGTACTTCGACCACGACTTCGTGCGCGCGCTGGAGTACGGCATGCCCCCCACGGGCGGCTGCGGCATCGGCATCGACCGGCTCATGATGCTGCTGACGGATTCGCCCAGCATCCGCGATGTGATCCTGTTCCCGGCGCTGCGCCGAGAGGGCTGAGCGCTTGCGGCTGCGCGACTACCTGCCCGTCTGGGCGCACGAGTGGATCGACCTCATCGTGCCGGGGCTGCAGATCCTCGGCATCCTGGTGGCGGCCTGGCTGCTGCAGTACCTGCTGCGCCGCATCGTGGCGCGCGTAGGCCAGCGCTACCAGCTGCCGACCGACCTCGTCGCGCCGGTGCGCAACATGCTGCGCTACCTGATCTACGGCGCAGCCTTCCTGCTCGTGATGGAGCGGCTCGGCGTGTCGGCCACCGTGCTGTGGACGGGTTTCACGGGCTTCGTGACGGTGGCCGCCGTGGCCTTCTTCGCGGCCTGGAGCGTGCTGTCCAACCTGTTCTGCGCGGTGCTGATCTTCAGCACCCGGCCATTCCGTTTGGGTGACGTGGTCGAGCTCATCGACGCGGGCGACAAGCCCGGCATCAAGGGCCGCGTGGTCGACATCCAGCTGGTCTACACCACGCTGGAGGACGTGACGCCCGAGCACGCCGGCGCGCTGCTGCAAGTGCCCAATGCGCTGTTCTTCCAGAAGTCGCTGCGCCGCTGGCGCACCGACCCGGGCACGCTGTCGCTGTGAAGCCCGCCATGCCGGCACTCGGCATCGACTTCGGCACGTCCAACTCCGCCGTCGCCTGGGTGGGCGCGGACGGTCTGGCCCAGGCCCTGGCCGTGGAAGGTGCGGCCACCACGCTGCCCACCGCCGTCTTCTACAACACCGAGGAAGGCCTGCGCCATTTCGGTCGCGACGCAATGGAACAGTACCTGGCGGGCCTGGAAGGCCGGCTGATGCGCTCGCTCAAGAGCGTGCTGGGCAGCGCGCTGATGCAGGAGACCACGGCCATCGGAGACCAGCTCGTGCGCTTCCAGGACGTGGTGGCGCTGTTCCTGTCAGAGCTGGCCGCGCGGGCCGAACGCGAGCTCGGCGCCCGCCCGCGCCGCGTGGTGCTGGGCCGGCCCGTGCACTTCGTCGACGACGACGCCGCGCGTGACCGCCAGGCCGAAGACAGCCTGCGCGCCGCCGCCCTGAGCGCCGGCTTCGAGGACGTTGCCTTCCAGTTCGAGCCCATCGCCGCTGCACTGGACTACGAGCGCCGCATCGCGGGCGAGTCGCTGGTGCTGGTGGCCGACATCGGCGGTGGCACTTCGGACTTCACGGTCGTGCGGCTGGCGCCCGGCCGCGCCGCCGCGACGGACCGCAGCGCCGACGTGCTGGCCACGCGCGGCGTGCACATCGGCGGCACCGACTTCGACCAGCGCCTCAACCTCGCGCGCGTGATGCCGGCGCTGGGCCTGGGCCACCACGGGCCGGACGGGCGCGAGGTGCCCAGCGCCATGTTCTTCGAGCTCTCGTCCTGGCACCTGATCCACTGGGTGTCGGGGCCGCGGGCCTTGCGCGAGGCGAGGGCCCTGCGCGTGAACTACAGCGACCTGCGCCTGCACGACCGGCTGCTGCGCGTGGTGGGCGAAGGCCAGGGCCACCGGATCGCCGAGACCGTGGAGCGGGCCAAGATCGCCACCTCGCGCAGCGATGCCGAGAGCGCGATGGCGCTGGACTGCATCGAGCAGGGTCTGTCCATCGCGCTGACGCCCGCGCAGCTGGCCGAGGAGCTCGACGCGCTGCTTGCGCGCGTCGTCGCGTGCGCGCAAGACTGCGTGCGTGCGGCCGGCATCGCGCCCGGCGAGTTGCAGGCCGTGTACCTGACCGGGGGTTCCTCCGCGCTGCGGCCGTTCCAGGCCGCGCTGCAGGCCGGCTTCGCGGGCGTGCCGCTGGTCGAGGGCGATCTGTTCGGCGGCGTGGCGGCCGGCCTCGCCTACCAGGCCCGTACGCTGTACGGCGCCTGAAGCTTCAGGGCAGCTTCCAGAGCGCCTGCATGTAGGCCGGCTGCGTCATGAGCGCATCCCAGTCCGTGGCCGCGGTGCGCGGCAGCAGCGCCAGGCGGCGCTGCTCGGAGGCCTCGGACGGCTGCCAACGGCCCTCCAGCTGGGCCTGGGCGAGGCCGTCGATGAGTTCGTCCAGAGCCGCGCCCTCGCCCAGCGACTGGTTGCACAGCAGCGCCAGATCGCAGCCCGCCTGCAGCGCGGCCAGGGCCGCCTCGGTGTAGGACAGCGTACGGCCGTCCAGCTGGCGTGCGCCGGCCATGCTGAGGTCGTCGCTGAACACCGCACCGTCGAAGCCCAGTTGGCCGCGCAGGATGTCCTGCAGCCAGCGCGGTGAGAAGCCGGCCGGTCGCGCATCGACCTTGGTGTAGACCACGTGCGCGGGCATCACGGCCGTCAGCACGCCATCCAGCCAGCGGTAGGGTTGGGCGTCGTCGGCCAGGATGGCCTTGAGGCTGCGGCGGTCGATCGGCGTGTCGGTGTGCGAATCGGCACGCACGAAGCCGTGGCCGGGAAAGTGCTTGCCGCAGTTGGCCATGCCGGCCTGCAGCAGGCCCTGGGCCAGGCAGCGCGCCAGCATCGCCACGACGCGCGGGTCGCGCGCGAAGGCGCGCTCGCCGATCACGCCACTGCCGCCGTGGTCCAGGTCCAGCACGGGGGTGAAGCTGAAGTCCACGCCGCAGGCACGCAGCTCGGCGCCCAGCACGTAGCCGCAGGCCGTGGCAGCCGCCATGGCCGCCATCGCGCCCTCGCCGGGCCGCTGCTCCTCGGCCTTGAGCCAGAGATCGCCGAGCGCGCGCATGGGTGGCAGGTGCGTGAAGCCGTCACTCTTGAAGCGCTGCACGCGCCCGCCTTCGTGGTCCACGCAGATGAGCAGGTCGGGGCGCAGGCCGTGGATCTCGGTGCACAGGGCCGTCAGCTGGGCGCGGTCCTGCCAGTTGCGCGTGAACAGGATCATGCCGCCCACCAGCGGATGGCTCAGGCGGCGGCGGTCGTCGTCGGTCAGGGCCGTGCCGGCGATGTCGAGGATCAGGGGGGCGTGTTGCATCTTCAGTTCTTTTCGACCACCACGAAGCTGGCCGCGTAGTCGGTCTCGTCGGTCAACGTGACATGGGCCCTGAGGCCTTGCGCCTCGAACCAGCTCTTGAGCGCGCCGTGCAGCACGATGACGGGCTGGCCGCTCGCCAGGTTGGCGATCTCGCAGCTGCGCCAGGTCATGGGCATGCGCATGCCCAGACCGATGGCCTTGCTGAAGGCCTCCTTGGCCGAGAAGCGCGTGGCCAGGTAGCGCAGGCCGCGGTCGGGCCAGCGTTCGCTGCGGCGGCGGTAGACGGCCAGTTCGGCGTCGCTGAGCACCTTTTCGGCGAAGCGCTCACCATGGCGCTCCACGCTCTCGCGGATCCGCCGCACGTCGCAGATGTCGGTGCCCAGGCCGTGGATCATGCGGCTGCTATGCAGGCCAGGTAGGCGCGCACCGTCTCGCTGTAGCCGAGCTCCAGCGCGTCGGCGACCAGGGCGTGGCCGATGGAGACCTCCTGCACGGCCGGGCAGGCGGCCAGGAAGGGCGTGAGGTTGTCGCGGTTGAGGTCGTGGCCGGCGTTGACGCCCAGGCCGGCCGCAGCCGCCGCCTGGGCGGACTGCGCGAAGGCCTGCAGCACCTCGGCCTGGCGTGGGCCGCCGAAGGCCGCGGCATAGGGCTCGGTGTAGAGCTCCACGCGGTCGGCGCCCACGGCGCGCGCTGCGGCCATGGCTTGCGGCAGCGGGTCCATGAACAGGCTCACGCGCACACCCAGGGCCTGGGCCTCGGCGATCAGCGGGCGCAGGCGCTCACCGTCCTTGGCCAGATCCCAACCATGGTCGCTCGTGAACTGGTCTTCGCTGTCGGGCACGAAGGTGCACTGCGCGGGCCGCACGGCGCGCACGAAGTCCATGAGGTTCTGGAACGGGTTGCCTTCGATGTTGTACTCGCGGTCGGGCCAGGCTTTCATGAGCGCGGCCAGTTCGTGCACGTCGTCGGCGCGGATGTGGCGCGCATCGGGCCGCGGGTGCACGGTGATGCCTTGCGCGCCGGCCGCGAGGCACAGCTCCGCCGCGCGCAGCACGCTCGGGATGCCCAGGTGCCGCGTGTTGCGCACCAGCGCGACCTTGTTGACGTTGACGGACAGCGCGCAACGCTTGGGGGAGTGGGTGGTCATAGGGCTTGCAGGTCCATCATCAGCTGCCGGGTATGCAGCGGGGTGCCGCCGCAATGGTAGTGCAGCAGGGTGCGCAGCTGCGGCTTGAGCGCAGACGCCAGGTGGGCGCCCGCATGCAGCGTGGCCATGAAGGGCGCGGCGTCCTGCATGGCCTCGTGCAGCGCAGCCCATTGCGCACCCGACAGGCCGGCCCGATCGTCGCCGTGGCGCTCGCGCAGGCCGCCCTCGGGCACCAGCGTGTACTGGGTGGCCGGATCGAGCGGTGCCAGCGTGGCGGTCTGCAGGTCCAATGCGGGCAGCACGCCGGTCTCGCGCAGCAGCAGCAACTCGAAGGCGCGCAGCACGGGCTGCAGCGCCTCGCCGTGCTCGGAGGCCAGCAGCGCCACGGCCTGGCCGTAGGCATCGAAGAGTTCGGGATGCGCGTCCTCGCGCGCCAGCAGGCGCTGCAGCAGCTCGTTGAGGTAGTAGCCGGCCAGCAGCGCATCGCCGGTCGGCATGACATGGCCGCCGCCCCACTCCGCGCCCTTGAGCGTGCGGATCTCGCCGTCGCCGCCGAAGGCCAGGCGCAGCGCCTGCAGCGGCAGCAGCACGGGGCGGAAACTCGAACTCGGCCGCTTGGCGCCCTTGGCCACGAGTGCCACGCGGCCATGGCGGCGCGTGAACACGTCCAGGATCAGGCTGGACTCGCTCCAGTCGTAGCGGTGCAGCACATAGGCTGGCTCGTCGAGGACGCGTCGAACGGCCACATGCTCACTCGTAGCCGAACGAGCGCACGCGCGCCTCGTCGTCGGCCCAGCCCGAGCGCACCTTGACCCACAGCTCGATGAAGACCTTGGCGTCCAGCAGCTTCTCGAGTTCGACGCGCGCCTCGGTGCCGATGCGCTTGATGCGCTCGCCCTTGTCGCCGATGACCATGGCCTTGTGGCCATCGCGCTCGACCACGATGGTGGCGGCGATGCGCACCATGCGGCTGCTGGTCTTGCCGGGCTCCTCGCCGAACTTGTCGATCACGACGGTGGAGGTGTAGGGCAGCTCGTCGCCCGTCAACCGGAACAGCTTTTCGCGGATGGTTTCGCTGACGAGGAACTTCTCGCTGCGGTCGGTCAGCTCGTCCTCGGCATACCACCAGGCCTGCTCGGGCAGGTACTTCTCGCAGATGCCGAACAGGCGCTCGATGTCCTTGGGGTTCTTGGCCGACATGGGCACGAACTCGGCGAAGGCATGGCGCTCCTGCATGGACTTGAGCCAGGGCGCGATCTCGGCGCGCCGGTGCACGTTGTCCAGCTTGTTGGCCAACAGCACCACGGGCACGCCAGGCTTGAGCAGCGACAGCACCTTGGCATCGGCCAGCGTGAAGCTGCCGGCCTCGACCACGAACAGCACCAGGTCCACGTCGCCGACGGCCCCCAGCACGGTCTTGTTCAGCGAACGGTTCAGCGCGTTGTCGTGCCGGGTCTGGAAGCCCGGCGTGTCGACGAACACGAACTGCGTGGCGCCCACGGTGCGCATGCCCGTGATGCGGTGGCGCGTGGTCTGCGCCTTGCGCGAGGTGATGCTGATCTTCTGGCCCACCAGCGCGTTGAGCAGCGTGGACTTGCCCACGTTGGGCTTGCCGACGATGGCGATCAGGCCGCAGCGCTGGCCATCGGCGCTTGGCGCCGGCGGGATCTCGGGCGTGGCAGGAGAGGCTTCTTCGCTCATGGCTTGATCGCTTTCAGTTTGGCCAGCATGGCGGTGGCGGCAGCCTGCTCGCCGGCACGGCGGGAACCGCCGATGCCGCGTTCGCGCAGGCCCAGCTCCTCGATGGCGCACTCGACGTCGAAGGTCTGGCTGTGGGCCGCGCCCAGCGTGCTGACCACGGTGTAGACCGGCAGCTTCATCTTGCGGCCTTGCAGCCACTCCTGCAAGGCCGTTTTCGGATCCTTGCCGATGGCCTGCATCTGCGGGTTGATCGCGATCTTGGCGAACAGACGCTGCACCAGGGCCTCGGCGGGGGCGAAGCCGCCGTCCAGGTAGGTGGCGCCGATCACGGCCTCCAGCGCATCGGCCAGGATGGAGGGCCGCTTGAAGCCGCCCGAGCGCGCCTCGCCCTCGCCCAGGCGCAGCACCGCGGCCAGGTTCAGGCCGACGGCGATGCCGTGCAGCGTGTCCTGCTTGACGAGGTTGGCGCGCACGCGCGAGAGGTCGCCTTCGGGCAGGTCGGCCAGGCGCTGGTACAGCAGGCCGGAGATCGACAGGTTCAGCACCGAATCGCCCAGGAACTCCAGGCGCTCGTTGTGGTCGGCCGAGAAACTGCGGTGGGTGACGGCGCGCAGCAGCAGGCGCTCGTCGGAGAAGCGGTAATGCAGGCGCTGCTGCAGCGCCGCCAGGTCAGGATTCACGCGGGAACATCAGCGGGACCGGCCCGTGTACTTGAGCAGCAGGTAGGCCGGGCCGAACAGCGCGATCTCCTTGTTGTAGGCGAAGGCCACGACGACCTTGTCGCCTTCCTTGCTCACGGCAAGATCGGAACCCTTGATGGACGAGATGTCGTCCACGGCCGCGGAGCGGTCGAACAGCGAGCGAACCTCGGCCACCGTGGTACCGGCCGCGGCACGGTCGGCCGCCTTGCGGATGGCCTGGTATTCCACCACCGTCGGCACCACCTTGGCGCCGACGACGAAGCAGAACACCACGATGGCGCCGATGAAGACCACGCCGAAAAAACTCAGGCCGGTCTGCCGGCCGCCCAGACGGCGATGCTGCAGGAAAGTCCGCACTGTCTGCCTCCTCAATTGAAGGCGCCGATGCGCCCGAAACTGCCGAAGTTCATCCAGATGAAGAAGGCCTTGCCGACGATGTTGGCGTCCGGCACGAAGCCCCAGTAGCGCGAGTCCAGCGAGTTGTCGCGGTTGTCGCCCATCATGAAGTAGTTGCCCTCGGGCACCTTGCAGACCACGCCTTCCACGCTGTAGCGGCACTGGTCCTTGAAGGCGAAGTTCTCCACGCCCGGAATGAAGGCCGGACGGTCGTCGTCGATCAGCAGGCGGTGCGGCTTGTCGCCGAGCTTTTCTTCGTACTGCTTGAAGTAGCGCATCGCGTCCTGGTCGAAGAACTCGGGCACGGAACTGATGGGCACGGGCTGGCCGTTCACGGTCAGGCGCTTGTTGAGGTAGGCCACCTCGTCGCCGGGCACGCCGACCACGCGCTTGATGTAGTCCAGGCTGGGCTTGGGCGGATAGCGGAACACCACCACGTCGCCGCGCTGCAGCGGCTTGCCTTCGGTGATCTTGGTGTTGAGCACGGGCAGCCGGATGCCGTAGTGGTACTTGTTGACCAGGATCAGATCGCCCACGAGCAGCGTGGGGATCATCGAGCCCGATGGGATCTTGAACGGCTCGAACAGGAAGGAGCGCAGCAGGAACACGACCAGGATCACCGGGAACAATCCGGCGGTCCAGTCCAGCCACCAGGGCTGCATGAGCAGCCGGCTCTTGGCCTCGGCCAGGTCCACGTTGTCGACCTGGGTGATGCCCTTGGCGGCCAGGTCCTGCTGGCGTCGCGCGGTCTGCTGTTCGAGCTGGGCCACGGCCTTGCGCCGGCGCGGCAGGAAATAAAGGCGCTCGGCCAGCCAGTACAGGCCGGTCACGAGGGTCGCGAGGAACAACAGCAGCGCGAAGTTGCCCTCCAGGCGGCCGAGGTACCAGGCCCCCGCGTAGGCGACGAAGCCGGCGAGGATCGCAGCGGTGAGAACTGGCATCAGTCCTCCACCTGCAAAATGGCCAGGAAGGCCTCCTGAGGAACTTCCACCGAGCCAATCTGCTTCATGCGTTTCTTGCCAGCCTTTTGTTTTTCGAGGAGCTTGCGCTTGCGGGTGATGTCGCCGCCGTAGCACTTGGCCAGGACGTTCTTGCGCAAGGCCTTGATTGTCTCACGCGCGATGATGTTGGCCCCGATGGCCGCCTGGATCGCCACGTCGTACATCTGGCGCGAGATGATCTCGCGCATCTTGGCCACGACGGCGCGGCCGCGGTACTGCGACTGGCTGCGGTGCACGATGATGGACAGCGCGTCGACCTTGTCGCCGTTGAGCAGGATGTCGACCTTGACCACGTCGGAGGCGCGGTACTCTTTGAACTCGTAGTCCATGGACGCATAGCCGCGGCTCACGGATTTGAGCTTGTCGAAGAAGTCCAGCACGATCTCGCCCAGCGGCATCTCGTAGGTCAGCATGACCTGGCGGCCGTGGTAGGCCATGTTGATCTGCACGCCGCGCTTCTGGTTGGCCAGCGTCATGACCGGACCCACGTAGTCCTGCGGCATGTACAGGTGCACAGTCACGATGGGCTCGCGGATCTCGGCCGTCTTGCCGATGTCGGGCATCTTGGACGGGTTCTCGACCATCAGCACTTCGCCGTCGTTCTTGACCACCTGGTAGACCACGCTGGGCGCGGTGGTGATCAGGTCCTGGTCGAACTCGCGCTCGAGCCGCTCCTGCACGATCTCCATGTGCAACAGGCCCAGGAAGCCGCAGCGAAAGCCGAAGCCCAGCGCCTGCGAGACCTCGGGTTCGTAGTGCAGCGACGCGTCGTTGAGCTTGAGCTTCTCCAGGCTGTCGCGCAGGGCGTCGTATTCGCTGGCCTCGGTCGGATAGAGACCAGCGAACACCTGGGGCTGGATCTCCTTGAAGCCCGGCAGCGGCTCGGAAGCCGTGTACGCAGCGCCGCCGCTGCCGGCCTTCACGAGCGTCACGGTGTCGCCCACGCGCGCGGCCTGCAGTTCCTTGATGCCCGCGATGATGTAGCCCACCTCGCCGGCTTCGAGCGCGTCGCGCGGTTGGTTGGCCGGTGTGAAGACACCCAGGTTGTCGGCGTTGTAGGTTGCGCCGCTGGCCATCATCTTGATGCGGTCGCCCTTGGCCAGGCGACCATCGACCACGCGCACGAGCATGACCACGCCCACGTAGGCGTCGAACCAGCTGTCGATGATCATGGCGCGCAGCGCCGGCGTGTCGGGGTTGCCGCGCGGTGCCGGCACCTTGGCCACGATGGCTTCGAGAATCTCGTCGATGCCCATGCCGGTCTTGGCCGAGCACGGGATCGCATCGCTCGCGTCGATGCCGATCACGTCTTCGATCTCGGCGCGCGCGGTGTCGGGATCGGCCTGCGGCAGGTCCATCTTGTTGAGCACCGGCACGACCTCCACGCCGAGGTCCAGCGCCGTGTAGCAGTTGGCCACGGTCTGCGCTTCCACACCTTGGCTCGCATCGACGACGAGCAGCGCGCCCTCGCAGGCGGACAGCGAGCGACTGACCTCGTACGAGAAGTCCACGTGGCCCGGCGTGTCGATGAGGTTGAGGTTGTAGACCTTGCCGTCGCGCGCCTTGTATTGCAGCGCCGCGGTCTGTGCCTTGATAGTTATCCCACGCTCTTTTTCGATGTCCATCGAATCGAGCACCTGGGCTTCCATCTCACGCTCCGCGAGGCCGCCGCAGCGTTGGATCAAGCGGTCTGCAAGCGTCGATTTGCCGTGGTCGATGTGCGCGATGATCGAAAAATTTCTGATGTGCTGCATCAACGGGAAGCTTTAAGTAATTGAATTTAGAGGGCGCACAAAAAGAAAAAGGGCGCGTCGATCAACGACGCGCCCAGAACCAACAATCTTTGGCAACTGCGATAGTTGGAACTTCATTGTAGGCAAAAAGGCTGAACTGCATAGCCACAGGAACCGGTCCAAGGGGTCGTTGCAGGGTCACAACAAGCATTTTATCTACAACTTATCCACAAGACTTTGGAATAGGTCTCTGGACAACTTGTGGGCGCCCTGTGGATCGTCAGGTTCCGGCCTGTTGGCATCCCGCATCGTGGGGTACGGACCTGTTCAATATGCCAAGGACGCCGTGAACGCACCGCTGATTCTATCGAAACCGCTTGATGACCCAAAAAAGCTGGCGCGCACTAACTTCGCGGCCGCCCAAAAATACTGTGAAAAAAAACAGACGGGAGTGGCATCGACGCCACCATCGCCGACCCCTATCTCCTGCAAACCTGAGCAGAGGCTGGGGCCTTTAGCGGCGGCAATCCGTTCAGCGCTGCACGCGAATCAGGGCGTACTGCGCCCAGTCGCCGCGACGGAACAGCACGTTCACGGGCTTGCTGCGGTCGACCTTGGCGATGGTGGCTTCGAAGTCCTTCACGCCGGTGATCTCCGTGTTGGCGATGGCCACGATCACGTCGCCCTCACGCAAGCCGGCCTGCGCCGCGCCTTCGGTGGCGGCATCGACCTTGACGCCGCCCTTGATGCGCATCTCCTTCTTCTGCGCCTCGGGCACTTCGCTGACGACCAGGCCCAGGGCCTGGCCGGCGGCGGAACCCTTGGGCTTTTCTTCCTTGGCAGGTGCCTTGGCCACGGGGGCTTCGGCCTCGATCTCGGCGACCAGGATGGACAACTCCTTGGTCGCACCGCGGCGGAACACCGTGATGGCGCTCTTGGTGCCGGGCTTGGTGTTGCCCACCTGCCGCGGCAGCTCACCGAAGCGCTCGATGGTCTTGCCGTCGAAGCGCGTGATGATGTCGCCCGCCTCGATGCCGGCCTTTTCCGCCGGCGAGCCGGGCTCCACGCTGCGCACCAATGCGCCCTGGGGCTTGCCCAGGCCGATGGACTCGGCCACGTCCTTGGTGACCTGCTCGATCTGCACGCCGATCTTGCCGCGCGAGACCCGACCCGTGGCGCGCAGTTGCTCGCTCACGCGCGTGGCTTCGTCGATCGGGATCGCGAACGAGATGCCCATGAAGCCGCCCGAGCGCGAGTAGATCTGGCTGTTGATGCCGACGACCTCGCCGCGCATGTTGATCAGCGGCCCCCCCGAGTTGCCGGGGTTGATCGCCACGTCGGTCTGGATGAAGGGCAGGTAGTCGCCCGTGTCGCGCTGCTTGGCGCTGACGATGCCGGCCGTGACCGAGTTCTCCAGACCGAACGGCGAGCCGATGGCCATGACCCACTCGCCCACGCGCAGGCGGTTCACGTCGCCCAGTTTGACCGCAGGCAGGCCGGTCGCATCGATCTTCACGACGGCCACGTCGGTCCGCTTGTCCGAACCGATCAGTTTGGCTTTGAACTCGCGCTTGTCGGTCAGCGTGACCAGCACCTCGTCGGCGCCATCGACCACATGGTGGTTGGTCATGATCAGGCCGTCGGACGTCAGGATGAAGCCCGAGCCCACGCCGCGTGGCTGCGACTCGCCATCGGGCTGCTGCGGGCGCGGTCCCTGGCGCGGGATGTTGGGCAGCGGAATGCCGAAGCGACGGAAGAACTCCAGCATCTCCTCGTCCGTGCCGCCCGGTCCGGGTCGCGCGGCTGCGCGCTCGACCGTGCGGATGTTCACCACCGAGGGGCCGACCTGGTCGACCAGGTCGGTGAAGTCCGGCAGACCCCGCACCTGCTGCGCCTGGACCGGCTGGTGCGGCGCGAACGCCAGGGTTGCAGTGAGCGCCATGGCCCAGGCCATGGCCTGCACGCGCAGTTGTCGTCCGGCGAAGCTAGACATCGTCATCCACCTCTCTCCATCAAATGGGTTCGTGGGGCTTGCCCCAGGGCTCGTTTATTTGCGGGTGCGCTGCAGCGACGCGGCGAAGCTTTTGAGCGTGGCCACCGGAACCTCGCCCACCGCGGTCAGCCACCAGTCCTCGCTGCGCCGCATCAGGGATTGCGTCGCGCCCATGCCGACCAAGCCTTCCTTGAGGTGGCGCTGCGCATCGTAGGGCTCGACGAACAACGACACCGAGGCCAGGCCATCGGAGAACACCCATTGCATGGTGCTGGGCGCCATGCCCGGCTCGGGTGCGCGCTTGATGCAGCTCATGGAGCGAAAGCCCGGCACGGGCTCGCTGAGCGTCCAGCCTTCCGCGGCCGGATCCACAGCCAGCGTCTCCACACGTTCGGTGCGGTAGCCGGCCGTCTTGTTCATCATGCGTGCCAGACTCTCCAGGCGCACAGGCGCGTCGATCTGCAGCTCGGAAAAGGCCGCCTGCTCGAGCACCTTGCCGTCCACGTCCAGCGTCTGCAGCTTGATCACGAGGCCGGACTTCTTCTCGCTCCAGACCCGATAGCCGAAGCGCAGCTTGTCCTTGGGCTTGAGCAGCACGATGTCGGCCTCGAAGCCGGCCACACGGTCCTGGCCCAGCCGCTTGGCGCCGTAGAACTCGGCGATCGAGGTGTCGGCAGCCTGCAGCAAATTGGGGAACAGCCCCAGAGCCTCGCGCTTTTCCATGCGCGCGACCTTGCTGTCCTGCAGGAAGGTGACGACATGGTCGTTGCGGCGAAACGTGGTGCGCGGCGGGCCCGTCAGCGCGTCCACGCGCTCGATCTGCTGCTCGCCTTCGCAGGCATGCCAGATGCGCGCGCTGGCCAGCATGGCGTCCGACGACACGACGAAGGTGCCCGTGTAGGCGCGCTTGCGCGAGGCGTCGTGCATGCGCATCAGCCACTCGCCGATGCTGCGCTGCTCGGCCGCAGCCGGCGCCGCATCGACGGGCGCCGGGGCGATCTGCGCCAGCGCAGCGCAAGCGGCCAGCCCCAGGGACAGCACGGCCGCCGCAGCGCGGCCGGACGACAACATGGACATCGACAGCAAACTCACCCTTGACCGGCCATCAACGCTCCGGCGCCGTGAACGTGGCGCTGCGCAGCAGGCCGGCGGGCACCGGCATCTGCAGCGCCGTGGAACTGCCGGCCTGCTTGTGCGCGGCCAGCAATTCGTCCAGGCGTGCATCGCGCAGCATCACCTGCGCCTCGCCGCTGGGCAACCGCACCTCCTGCTCGACGACCTGGGGCGCCGCCTTGGCCTCCACCACGGGCGCCTGGACCGCCGCCATCTGGGGCTGCGGCACCACGGGGCCGGCGCCGCCGACCACGGTCCAGGCCAGCGCCGCGACCGCGACGAAGGAAGCGCAGCCCGCCACCATCTTCCAGCGGAAGCTCGCATCGTTGGCCGGCTCGCGGCCGTCCACGGCCAGCACCACGGGCTCGGCCACGGGCACCGCGACCGGGCGTGCGGGCACCGGCGGCGGCTCCTCGGCCAGCCGCGTCTGCAGGCGCGACAGGAAATCGGAGGAGGCATGCACGGCGGTCTGCTCGCCGCCGCGCAGCACGTCGCCGATCAGGTGGTAGGTCTGCCAGGTCGCGTGCAGGCCTTCGCGCCCATCCTCGGGCAGCGCCATCAGCCGCGCCGCCTCGTCGCCATCGAGCTCGCCGTCGGCCAGCGCCGACAGCTGTTCATGCAGCTTCAACACATCGTCCTGGTTCATCGTCGTCACCTGCATCACTGTTTGCGCCGCGCCGTCACCAGCGCTTGCCCGACTGGTTCTCCAGCAGGGGCTTGACCTTGGCCGAAATCGCCTCGCGCGCACGGAAGATGCGGGAACGCACGGTTCCGATGGGGCAATTCATGGCTTCGGCGATTTCTTCGTAGCTGAGACCTTCGATCTCGCGCAGCGTCACGGCCTGGCGCAGATCCTCGGGCAAGGCTTCCATCGCCATGTTCACCACCGAGGAGATTTGCTTGGCCGCCAGCACGGTGTCGGGCGTCTCATGGCTGATTGGTTCGGTTTCGGCCCGGTAAGTTTCATCGTCGTCGTCGCCCGAGCGCAGCGCAGCTTCGGCGACGGTGGGATCGCGCTTGAAGTCCATCAGCGTCTTCTTGGCCGTGTTGACCGCGATGCGGTACAGCCAAGTGTAAAACTGTGCATCGCCACGGAACTTCGGCAGCGCACGGTAGGCACGGATGAAGGTTTCCTGCGCGATGTCCTCGACCAGGTCCACGTCGCGCACCATGCGGGCGATCAGGCGCTGGATGCGGCGCTCGTACTTGAGGACCAGCAGTTCGAAGGCACGCTGGTCGCCGGCAACGGCGCGCTCGACCAGCAGCAGGTCGCTGTCGCCTGCCGGCGGCGTGGTGCCGCTCACGGCTGGGGCTCCGGCACCACAGGCTGGGCGGCATGGCGCTGGTACAGCGCGCGGCGCAGATCATTCCAGCGCGACGGCGCGGCGGTGCGCGCGAGCCAGCGCCATTGCACGCGCCCGGGCGCACCCGCCACGCGCACGAGCACGGCGGCTTGCACATCCAGATGCAGGGCGATGCTCACGGCATGCTCATCCGCGTGCGCGGCAGCGTCTGGCTGCCACCACCAGGCCTGGCCATCCCAACGCAACTGACCGGCACGCATGCCGCGCCACTGGCCAAAGACGGCCGCTGCGGCGAGCAGCCAGCTGGCACCCACGACCGCCAGCGCCGTGGCCGACAGGCCCAAGGCCCATCCATGGAACAAGGGAATGGCCGCCACCAGGCACAGCAGGGCCAATACGCGGCCGGCACGCGCGGGCCGCGGCACCGGATAACGGACCGCCGGAGCGCTGTGCATGCCGAACAGGAGGGCGTCGCCGATGGATCAGACGCGCTTGAACACCAGCGAGCCGTTGGTGCCGCCAAAGCCGAAGTTGTTCTTCAGCGCCACGTCGATGCGGGCATCGCGGGCCGTGTTGGCGCAGTAGTCCAGGTCGCACTCCGGGTCCGGATCGGTGAGGTTGATCGTCGGCGGGATCTTCTGGTGGTGCAGCGCCAGGATCGTGAACACGCTCTCGATGCCGCCCGCGCCGCCCAGCAGATGGCCGGTCATGGACTTGGTCGAGTTGATGGCCAGCTTGTAGGCGTGCTCGCCGAACACTGCCTTGACGGCATTGGACTCGTTCACGTCGCCCAGCGGCGTGGAGGTGCCGTGCGCGTTCAGGTGCTGGACCTGGTCGGGGTTCAGGCCCGCGTTGCGCAGCGCCATCTGCATGGAGCGGCGCGGGCCGTCCACGTTGGGCGCGGTGATGTGGAAGGCGTCACCCGTCATGCCGAAACCCACGAGTTCGGCGTAGATCCTGGCGCCGCGGGCCTTGGCCCGTTCGTACTCTTCGAGCACGACCACGCCGGCGCCCTCACCCAGCACGAAGCCGTCGCGGCCCTTGTCCCAGGGACGCGAGGCGGCCTTGGGATCGTCGTTGCGCGTGCTCAGCGCACGGGCTGCGGCGAAGCCGCCAATGCCCAGCGGCGAGACGGTGGATTCGGCGCCGCCGGCCACCATCACGTCCGCATCGCCCGATTCGATCATGCGGGCGGACAGGCCGATCGCATGCAGACCGGTCGTGCAGGCCGTCACCACGGCGATGTTCGGGCCCTTGAAGCCGTACTTGATCGACACGTGGCCGGAAATCATGTTGATGATCGAGGCCGGCACGAAGAACGGCGACACCCGGCGCGGGCCGCGGTTCACCAATTCGGCGTGGGTCTGTTCGATCATGGGCAAGCCGCCGATGCCCGAACCCACGTTGCAGCCGATGCGCGTGGCCTCCTCTTCGCTCAATGCGTCGCCCGTGGCCAGGCCAGAATCCGCGACCGCCTGGCACGCTGCCGCGATGCCCAGGTGCATGAAGCGGTCCATGTGGCGCGCTTCCTTGTCGGGGATGTAGGCGCCGACGTCGAAGCCCTTGACTTCACCTGCGAACTTGCAGGCCAGGTTGCTTGCGTCGAAGCTCTGGACCAGATCGATGCCGGACTGGCCAGCCAGCAAGGCTTGCCAGGACGACTCCACCGTTGCTCCAACCGGGCTCAGGCAGCCCAGACCTGTGACGACGACACGACGACGCGACATAAGCGGCGATTCCCTCTGGCCTCAGGCCTTCTGGTGGCTGTTGGCGTAATCGATGGCGTTTTGCACCGTGGTGATCTTCTCGGCGTCCTCGTCCGGAATCTCGATGCCGAACTCGTCTTCCAGTGCCATCACCAGTTCGACGGTGTCGAGCGAGTCGGCGCCCAGATCGGCAACGAACGACTTCTCGTTCGTGACTTGGGACTCCTCCACACCCAGTTGCTCGGCAATGATCTTCTTGACGCGTGCTTCGATATCGCTCATGGTTCCCTCTTAGGGTTTGTAAAGAATCGGTGATTTTAGCGAGGCGGTTTCCCCGGCTGTTTTCCCGCGCTTTGCAGGGAAACCACCGGCCGCCCCGCCGGCTACATGTACATCCCGCCGTTGACGTGCAGTTCCTGCCCCGTCACATAGGCGGCCTCGGGCGAGGCGAGATAGGCCACGGCGTGGGCCACATCGGATGGCTTGCCCAGTTGGCCCAACGGAATCTGGCCGAGCAGCGCCTTGTGCTGCTCGTCCGAGAGCTTGTCGGTCATGTCGGTGGCGATGAAGCCCGGCGCGACGCAGTTGACGGTGATGCCGCGCGAACCGAGTTCGCGCGCCAGTGCGCGCGTCATGCCGGCCACACCGGCCTTGGCGGCCGCGTAGTTGGCCTGACCGGGGTTGCCGGACGCGCCCACGACCGAGGTGATGTTGACGATGCGGCCGTAGCGCTGCTTCATCATCGTGCGCATGACGGCGCGACTCATGCGGAACACGGCCTTGAGGTTGGTGTCCAGCACCGCGTCCCAGTCCTCGTCCTTCAGGCGCATGGCCAGCATGTCGCGCGTGATGCCTGCGTTGTTGACCAGCACGTGCAGCGCGCCATGGTCCTTGGCGATGGTCTCGACCAGAGCTTCGCCGGCCTTGGCATCGTTGACATCCAGCACGCGGCCGCTGCTGCCGGCGAAGCCGGACAGCGCCTGCGTGATGTTCGCTGCGCCGGCCTCACTCGTGGCCGTGCCGACCACCTTGAAGCCGCGTTGCGCAAGTTCCAGCGCGATGGCGGCACCAATGCCGCGCGAGGCACCAGTGACCAGTGCGACCTGTTCGGAGATGGTGGGGGCGCTCATGCCGTCGTTCCTTCGAGTTGTGCCTTGGCCAGGGCCAGCGTGGCAGGGTCGTAGACGGCGCCCGAGGCCAGTTCGGCGTCGATGCGCTTGACCAGACCGGCCAGCACCTTGCCGGGGCCGCATTCGAGCAGCGTGGCGACGCCGCGGGCCTTGATGGCCTGCACGCACTCGACCCAGCGCACCGGGCCGAAGGCTTGGCGGTACAGCGCGTCGCGGATCGCGTCCGCGTCCTGCTGCACGGCCACGTCGATGTTGTTGACCACAGGGATCTGCGGGGCCGCCAGCGCCAGGCCGGCCAGACGTTCGCGCAGGCGCTCCGCGGCGGGGCGCATCAGGCTGGAATGGAACGGCGCGGACACCGGCAGCGGCAATGCACGCTTGGCGCCCTTGCTCTTGAGCAGTTCGCAGGCCTTCTCGACCGCCAGCTTGCTGCCGGCGATCACGGTCTGGGCCGGATCGTTGAAGTTCACGGCTTCGACGACTTCGCCAGCCTGGCCCAGCGCGGCCTGCGCCGCGGCGCACCCGGCAGCGACCTGGGCACTGTCCATGCCCAGAATGGCAGCCATCGCGCCAGCCCCCACGGGCACGGCCTCCTGCATCGCCTGGGCGCGAAAGCGCACCAGCGGCGCGGCCTGGGCCAGCGTCAGCACGCCGGAGGCGACCAGCGCCGAATACTCGCCCAGCGAATGGCCGGCGACGACGGCAGGCACCAAGCCGGTCTCCGCGATCCAGGCGCGGTAGGCGGCCACGCCGGCCACCAGCATCACGGGCTGGGTGTTGGTGGTCAGCGCCAGGGCTTCCTTGGGGCCTTCGTGGATCAGCTTGGCAACGTCCTCTCCCAGCGCATCGGAGGCCTCGGCCAGCGTCTGCGCCACGGCGGGATGGCCTTGCCAGCCGTCCAGCATGCCGACGGCCTGCGAGCCCTGGCCCGGAAAAACGAATGCGAATGGTGTGGTCATGGCATGAAGGCGCGCAGATGCCCTGGCAGGCACCCGCCGCGCACGGTCTCCTCAGAAGTTCAGCAGGACGGCGCCCCAGGTGAAGCCACCGCCGACGCCTTCGAGCATCAGCAGGTCACCCTTCTTGACCTTGCCCTGGCGCACGGCATGGTCCAGGGCGAGCGGAATCGACGCGGCCGAGGTGTTGCCATGCTCGTCCACGGTGACGACGAGCTTGTCCAGCGGCAGCTTGAGCCGTTTGGCCGTGCTCTGCATGATGCGGATGTTGGCCTGGTGCGGGATCAGCCAGTCGATCTGCTCCTGCGTCCTGCCGGCCTTGGCCAGCGTGACACGGGCCGCGTCCTCGAGCACGCCGACCGCGAGCTTGAACACGGCCTGGCCATCCATCTTGAGCAGCGGATCGCCCAGCACAGCCCCGCCGGACACATGGCCCGGCACGCACAGGATGCCGACATGCTTGCCATCGGCATGCAGGTCGCTGGCCAGGATGCCGGGCGTCTCCGACGCCTCCAGCACCACGGCGCCGGCGCCGTCACCGAACAGCACGCAGGTCGTGCGGTCGTTGAAATCCAGGATGCGCGAGAACACCTCGGAGCCGACCACCAGCGCGCGCGTGGCATTGCCGGCGCGGATCATGGCGTCGGCCACGGTCAGCGCGTAGACGAAGCCGCTGCACACGGCCTGCACGTCGAAGGCCGGGCAGCCGGCGATGCCGAGTTTGTGCTGCAGGATGGCAGCGGCCGAAGGGAACACCATGTCCGGCGTGGACGTGGCGACGATGATGAGGTCGATCTGCTGCGGCGCGACGCCCGCGGCCTCCATGGCCGCCTGCGCGGCCGGCACGGCCAGGTCGCTGCAAGTGACGTCCGGCGCGGCGAAGTGGCGCGCGCGGATGCCGGTGCGCTCGACGATCCACTCGTCCGAGGTTTCGACTCCCCTGGTGGCCAGCTCGGCGGCGAGCTCGGCATTGCTCAGGCGGCGCGGCGGCAGGTAGCTGCCGGTGCCCGTGATGCGGGAATAGGTGGGCATGGATGTTGTCAGTGGTGGGCTGCCAACTCGGCCGGCACCGACGTTGCGGTGTCCACGGCCTGCTGCGGTGCGGTCTTGGCGATGCGTGCCTGAACCTGCTCCAGCAGCTTGTTGCGCGCCGCATCATAGCCGCGGTTCAGCGCCTGCTCGAACGCAAAGGCGTCAGCCGAACCATGGCTCTTGAACACCAGGCCGCGCAGGCCCAGCAGCGCCGCGCCGTTGTAGCGACGGTGGTCCACACGCCGCTTGAGCGCCTGCAACACCGGGTAGGCGACCAACGCAGCAGCCTTGGTCCAGATGCTGCGCGAGAACTCGGCCTTCAGGAAGCCGCTGATCATCGACGCCACACCTTCGCTACTCTTGAGCGCGACATTGCCGACGAAGCCGTCGCAGACGACGATGTCGGTCGTTCCCTTGAAGATGTCGTTGCCTTCCACGTTGCCGTGGAAGTTCAGGTGGCCCGCCACATGCGCGGCCTGCAGCAGTTCGCCGGCCTGCTTGATGACCTCGCTGCCCTTGATCGCCTCTTCGCCGATGTTGAGCAGGCCGACCGTGGGCTCGTCGTGCCCCTTCAGCACGGAGACCAGCGCCGCACCCATGAGGCCGAACTGCAGCAGATGCTCGGCCGTGCAATCGACGTTGGCGCCGAGGTCCAGCACCGTGGTGGCACCGCCGCGCGCATTGGGCAGTTGCGTGGCGATGGCCGGCCGGTCGATGCCGGGAACGGTCTTGAGCAGGTAGCGCGCGATCGCCATCAGCGCGCCGGTGTTGCCGGCCGACACGGCCACGTCGGCTGCCTTGTCCTTGACCTGGGCAATCGCTACGCGCATGGACGAATCGCGCTTCTTGCGCAACGCCACTTCCACGGGGTCGTCCATGCCGACCACCTCGCTGGCCGGTACGGCGCGCGCGCGTGGATGCGAGAAACCCTTCAAGGCCTCGGGCAGGCCGACCAACAGCAGTTGCGCGTCGCCATGCGCGGCCAGAAAGGCCTGGCACGCCGGCAAGGTGATGCCGGGTCCATGGTCGCCCCCCATGCAGTCGACAGCCAGAGTGATCATGGGCGCGACTGTACGTCCATGGGACGCATGCATTCGGAAGAAAAGTGAACGGTCACCAAAAACAAAGGCCCGTCGCTACGACAGGTAGCCACGGGCCTTGCAGGCGAAACGATCAGGCTTCGGACTTGTTCTTGAGCACCTGGCGGCCACGGTAGAAGCCGTTCGGGCTGATGTGGTGGCGCAGATGGGTTTCGCCGGTGGTGGGTTCCACGGCGATGCCGGGCACGTTCAGCGCATTGTGCGAACGGTGCATGCCGCGCTTGGACGGCGATTTCTTGTTTTGCTGGACTGCCATGTCTGGCTCCTTGGGTCAAAGGTGAGGTTTGCGGGGATCGCAACCCGGAAACTCTCATCTGAGGAGATATCTGGAGCGATCTGGCCAAAACGAAGCCCAATCTGCACTGGGCCCGCGGCACGCGAAGCCGGCCATTATAGCCCGGCTGCAAACGTTCCGGCTAGTTGCGGTTTTCGTCGGGTTTGCGTTTGAGGTCGGCCAGCACGCCAAAAGGGTTGGGCTTGTCGGCCTCGGCCTGGGCGAAGCCGGGGTCGGCCACCTCCATCCGCACTGCGTCCGGGCAGACGGCGTGGCGCGGGACCAGCGGCAATGCCATCAGCAGCTCGTCTTCGACCAGCGCCTGCAGGTCGAAGGCCGGATCCAGCACCAGCACGTCCTCCTCGGCCTCCTCGTCCTCGCGCGCGGCCTGGGCCTCGTCGGCCACGAAGCGGAACCAGCGGTCCACCGACAGCGGCTCGTCGACCGGCTCCAGGCAGCGCTGGCAGGTCAACGGCACGTCGGCCTCGGCCTGCAAGTGCAGCCAGACCTGTGGCGCCACGCCCGCCGCCTGGCGCAGCTGGCCCACCGCGTGCCAGCGCACGGGCCGGTCGGTGCCACGGCCTGCGGCCTCTTCCAACAAACGTGGGTAGTCCGCGAGACGGTCTTCCTGCTGTCGCTTGCCGCCCGATTGGGCGAAGGCCTTGATGTCCAGGCCGCGTGCCTGCTTGGGGGCTGTCATGCGGGGCAGTGTAAGAGAATCGCCGCATGCCACGCCTCATCCTGGGATCGACCTCACGCTACCGCCGCGAACTGCTGACACGCCTGCGCATCGCCTTCGACGTGGTGGCGCCGGAGGTCGACGAAACCCCGCTGGCCGGCGAAGCGCCGGCCGACCTCGCCCGCCGCCTGGCCCTGGCCAAGGCGCGGGCCGTCGCCACCCGACACCCCGACGCCGTCGTGATCGGCTCCGACCAGGTCGCCGACCTGCACGGCCAGCCGCTCGGCAAGCCGGGCGACCACGCGCGCGCCACCGCCCAGTTGCGCGCCATGCGCGGCCAGACCGTGGTGTTCCAGACCGCGCTGTCGGTGGTCCACGCCGCGGACGGCTTCGCGCAGACCGCCCTGGTGCCCGTCCAGGTGCGCTTTCGCGACCTGGACGACGCCGAGATCGAGGCCTACCTGCAGGCCGAGCAACCCTACGACTGCGCTGGCAGCGCCAAGAGCGAAGGCTTGGGCATCGTGCTGCTGGACGCGATCACGAGCGACGACCCGACCGCACTGGTCGGCCTGCCGCTGATCCAGACCGCGCGCATGCTGCGCGCCGCCGGCGTGAAACTGCTGTGACCGGCCGCCTGTACCTGGTGCCGGCGCCGCTGGACTTCGGCTGCGCCGAGCAGGCGCCGCTGCAGGACGCCGTGCCGCTGGGCACCTTGCAGATCGCGGCACGCCTGTCGCACTGGATCTGCGAGAACGCCAAGAGCACGCGCGCCTACCTCAAGCGCATCGACGGCGTCGTGCCGCTTGCCACACCGCTGCAGCAGCAGGTGCTGACCGAACTGCCGCGCGAAGTGCACAAGAAGGGGGACCATGGCCCTGGCTTCGACGCCACACCGCTGCTGGCGGCCGCGCTGCAAGGCCAAGACATCGGCCTCGTCAGCGAAGCCGGCATGCCCGCCGTGGCCGACCCCGGCAGTTCGGTGGTGCGGGCGGCCCACGCCCTGGGCGTGGCGGTGGTGCCCCTGGTGGGGCCCAGCGCATTGCTGCTGGCCCTGGCGGCCAGCGGCCTGAACGGCCAGAACTTCGCCTTCGTCGGCTACCTGCCGCAGGAGGCCGAGGCGCGTACTGCGCGCGTGCGCGAGCTGGAAGCCCTGGCGCTCAGGACCGGCCAGACGCAGCTGTGCATCGAAACACCCTACCGCACCGAGACCCTGCGCCGCGCGCTGGTGCAGACGCTGCAGCACAACACCCGGCTGGCCATCGCCACCGGCCTGACGCTGGGGCAGGCCAGCATCCTGAGCCAGACCGTGAAGGTCTGGCGCCAGCACGGCACGCCGCTGCCCGACGCGCCGGCGGTTTTCGCGATCGGCCGCTGAAGAGCGCTCAGCGCAGCGCCGGCACCGACTTCAGCGCGCGCATGGCGCCCTCGCCCATGGCCGCGCCGAAACGCTTGGCCAGGCGTTCGGCCACGTTCTCGCGGCGCGTGTAGTCCACGATGTCCTCGGCCTTGACCACGTCGCGCGCCACGTAGTCCAGGCTGCCCAGCTGATCGGCCAGGCCCATCTGCACGGCCTGCTCGCCGCTCCAGAATAGGCCGCTGAAGGTCTCGGGCGTTTCCTTGAGCCGGTCGCCGCGGCCCTTCTTGACCACACCGATGAACTGCTGGTGGATGGTGTCCAGCATGTTCTGCGCCAGCGCGCGCTGGGTCTCGCTCATGGGGCTGAAGGGGTCGAGGAAGCCCTTGTTGGCGCCGGCCGTGAGCAGCCGGCGCTCCACGCCCAGCTTGTCCATCAGGCCGGTGAAGCCGAAGCCGTCCATCAGCACGCCGATGCTGCCCACGATGCTGGCCTTGTCGACGAAGATCTTGTCCGCGCCGACAGCGATGTAGTAGGCCGCCGAGGCGCAGGCCTCTTCCACCACCGCGTAGACCGGCTTGTTGTGCTTGGCCTTGAGCCGCAGGATCTCATCGTTGATCATGCCGGCCTGCACCGGGCTGCCGCCCGGCGAGTTGATCAGCAGCACGATGGCCTGGGCGCCCTGGTCCTCGAAGGCGCTGCGCATGGCGGCCACGATGGCTTCGGCACTGGCATCGGCGCCCGAGGCGATCTCGCCCTTGATCTCCACCACGGCCGTGTGGGAGGACGAGGTGTCCGCCGTCGGCGCGGCGCGCAACAGCAGCAGCCAGGCCAGGGCGATGAAGAATCCCAGCCAGGCAAGCCGCGTGAAGATCTTCCAGCGGCGGGCGGCGCGTTGCTCCTTCAGCGATGCGAAGGCCAGCCGCTCCAGCAGGCTGCGCTCCCATTGGGGATCGGACGGAGGGGAGCCGGAGGGGTGCGGTTCACTCATGGCGTTACAGGTGACTAGAAGAAAACAGGTTGCAATTGGGGCCCAGTATGCCAATGCACCACGCCACCCTCCTCCGACAGCGCGATCTTGACCAGGCCGCCGCGACACGGGCCGCCGCCGCAGGCACCCGAATCGGGCCGGTAGGCGGCGCCGTGGGTGGCGCACAGCAACCATTCGCCGCTGTCATCGAAGAAGCGGTTGGGCTGGTAGTCCAGCTCCATGGCCACATGGGTGCAGCGGTTCAGATAGGCATGGGCCTGGCCGCGCCAGCGCACGGCGAAAGCGCGGCAGGTCTGGCCCTGGTAGAGCACATCGAAGGGCACGGCCTCGCCACCTTCGACCAGGTCGCGGGAATTGCACAGGGCAACGCGGTCCATGGCGGCGCTGCTTGCAAGCTTCAGGCCGGCGCCAGCAGCCAGTCGTGCAGCTCGCGGACCGAATGGGCCACGAACAGGGGCTGCAGCGCGGCGAACTCGCCATGCGGATGCGCGCCATAGCCCACGCCCACGCTGGGGCAGCCGGCGTTGAGCGCCATCTGCAGGTCGTGCGTGGTATCGCCGACCATGAGGGTGCGCTCGGGCGCCACGTCGAACTCGCGCATGAGCTCGTGCAGCATGCGCGGGTGCGGCTTGCCGGCGGTCTCGTCGGCCGTGCGCGAGCTGTCGAACAGGCCTTGCAGTTCCACCACGCGCAGCGCTTCGTCCAGGCCGCGGCGCGACTTGCCGGTGGCCACGGTCAACAGGATCTGCTGTTGCTTGAGCGCGCGCAGCAACTCCAGCACGCCGGCGAACAGCACGATGTCGTTCTGGTGCCGCATGTAGTGCAGGCGGTAGCGCGCGGCCAGGTCGGGGTAGCGCTCGCGCGGCACGTCGGGCGCGGCATGGGCCAGGGCCTGGGGCAGGGCCATGCCGATCACGAACGAGGCCGCGGCGTCGGTGGGCACGGTGCCGCCGACATCGCGCACCGCCTCCTGGATGCAGCGCGTGATGATGGCCGTCGAGTCGAACAGCGTGCCGTCCCAGTCGAAGGCGATCAGGTCAAAGCGTCGGGCTTGCATGCGGCGATTGTCACCCCTGGCCCGTGACAGCCGGCCGGCAGGCGGCCAGAAAACCGGCCAGCTCGGGCGGCAATGCGGCCTCCAGCTGCACCGTTTCGCCGCTGGAGGGGTGCGTGAGGCGCAGCCGCCAGGCATGCAGGAACATGCGCGACAGCCCCTGGCGGGCCAAGGCCTTGTTGCGCGCGAAATCGCCGTACTTATCGTCGCCCGCGATCGCGTGGCCCTCGCTGGCCAGGTGCACACGGATCTGGTGCGTGCGGCCGGTCTTGATGGTCACTTCCAACAGGCTGAAGTCGGCAAAGGTCTCGGCCACCCGGACCAGGGTGATGGACCGCATGCCCTGGGGGTCGTCGGCCGCCGCGATGCGCACGCGGCGCTCGCCTTCGGTGCCGGGCTTGCCGGGCAAGAGGTAGCGCACGAGCGGTTTGTCCAGCACCTTGCGCTTGGCCGGCCACTGGCCCAACGCCAGCGCGAGATAGGTCTTGCCGGTCTCGCGCTCGCGGAACTGGTCCTGCAGGTGCTTGAGCGCACTGCGCTTCTTGGCCACCAGCAGAACGCCCGAGGTTTCGCGGTCCAGCCGGTGCACGAGTTCCAGCATGGGGGCGCCGGGCCGGGCCATGCGCAATTGCTCGATCACGCCGAAATCCACGCCGCTGCCGCCGTGCACGGCCACGCCGGCCGGCTTGTCGATGGCCAGGAAGGCCTCGTCCTCGTACAGCACCGGGAAGTTGCGCGCCGGCGCGCTGCGCGCGATGGCATCGGACTTCTGCTCGGCCCGCTCGGACAGGCGCAGCGGCGGCAGCCGCACGCTGTCGCCCAGCGCCAGCCGCGTGGCGGCTTCCGCGCGGCCCTTGTTCACGCGCACCTCGCCGCTGCGGATGATGCGGTAGACATGGGTCTTGGGCACGCCCTTGAGCACGCGCAAGAGGTAGTTGTCGAGCCGCTGGCCCTCGGCATCGGGGCCGATTTCCACGAGCTTTGCAACCGGCGCCGACACCTCCTGCGCTGCACCTATAATATTTTTCACCAGCGCCTCGGCCTAAGTGCTTGATAAGACACGAGTTTAGAGCACGACTCCGAACCGCTGGGAG
The DNA here is from genome assembly GCF_014652235.1 of Pseudorhodoferax aquiterrae. GTDB lineage: Bacteria > Pseudomonadota > Gammaproteobacteria > Burkholderiales > Burkholderiaceae_C > Pseudorhodoferax > Pseudorhodoferax aquiterrae. Next base: position 3,542 of record NZ_BMYK01000029.1, on the reverse strand, counting down.
GCGATGCCACTTGCAGGCGTCGGTTGCAGATCCCGGGCCCGCGCGGCCCCAGATGGCGGCCGGTGGCGTGCAAGGCGGGCTGACGCGATTGAAACCCTGATACGGAATACCCCAAGCCGGCCTGGCCGGGCTGCCCATGGCAGCGCAGCCAGGCTGGCGGATCAAAGCAAGAACATGGTGTGGAGGCCCCCTTCCCGAACCTGCCAGAGTGGGCGTGCGCCCGCGCGGCCGGGTTCGCGCGCGAGCCACGCACCGCCCTGGCACGCCTGGCCGGCCACCGCACCCGCGGCCCGGACAGGCCCTTGCACAGCCCTTGCTCCATCCACGCGCCCATGCCCCACTGCGCGAGCCTGATGGCTCGTGAGTGACGGCTCTCCGGCAATTCCCTTCGTTTCAAGCGCGTTCGTTCAGGCATCAAACAGGTTCCCACGGAACCACGACGTTTTGACGACACACCGGGCTCCGCTGGAGCCCAGAGGACGCTACCCATGAAACGGATGCTGATCAATGCCACGCAGGCCGAAGAGCGCCGCCTGGCCATCGTGGACGGGCAGAAACTGCTCGACTACGAGATCGAGATCGAAGGGCGCGAGCAGCGCAAGGGCAACATCTACAAGGCCGTGGTGACGCGGGTCGAGCCTTCGCTCGAAGCCTGCTTCGTCGACTACGGCGAAGACCGCCACGGCTTTTTGCCGTTCAAGGAAATCTCGCGCCAGTACTTCGCGGAGGGGGTCTCGGTCAGCCAGGCGCGCATCAACGACGTGATCCGCGAAGGCCAGGAACTGGTCGTGCAGGTCGAGAAGGAAGAGCGCGGCAACAAGGGCGCCGCCCTGACCACCTTCATCTCGCTGGCCGGCCGCTACGTGGTGCTGATGCCCAACAACCCGCGCGGCGGCGGCGTCTCGCGCCGCATCGAGGGCGACGACCGCGCCGAGCTCAAGGAAGCGATGGACCAGCTCGAGTACCCCAAGGGCATGAGCATCATCGCGCGCACGGCCGGCATCGGCCGCAGCGCCCCCGAGCTGCAGTGGGACCTGAACTACCTGCTCAAGCTCTGGAAGGCCATCGACGAAGCGGCCAAGAGCCTGCGCAAACCCGAACTGATCTACCAGGAATCCAACCTGGTGGTGCGCGCGCTGCGCGACTACTTCAACCACGACATCGGCGACATCCTGATCGACACCGACGACGTGTACGAGCAGGCGCACCAGTTCATGGCGCACGTGATGCCCGAGCATGCGCCGCGCGTGAAGCGCTACCGCGACGACGCCCCGCTGTTCAGCCGCTTCCAGATCGAGCACCAGATCGAATCGGCCTACGCCCGTACCGTGACCCTGCCCTCGGGCGGCGCCATCGTGATCGACCACACCGAGGCGCTGGTCTCCATCGACGTGAACTCGGCCCGCTCCATCCGTGGCGGCGACATCGAGGAGACCGCGACCCGCACCAACCTGGAAGCTGCCGAGGAAGTGGCACGCCAGATGCGGCTGCGCGACCTGGGCGGTCTGATCGTGATCGACTTCATCGACATGGAGGAATCCAAGAACCGCCGCGAGGTCGAGAACCGCCTGCGCGACGCGCTGCGCCAGGACCGCGCCCGCGTGCAGTTCGGCACGATCAGCAAGTTCGGCCTCATGGAAATGAGCCGCCAGCGCCTGCGCCCGGCGCTGTCCGAAGGCGCCTCCATCCCCTGCCCGCGCTGCGGCGGCTCCGGCCACATCCGCGACACCGAAAGCTCGGCGCTGCAGATCCTGCGCATCATCCAGGAGGAGTCGCAGAAGGACAACACGGCCTCGGTGCTGTGCCAGGTGCCGGTCGAGGTGGCGTCCTTCCTGCTCAACGAGAAGCGCACCGAGATCGCCAAGATCGAGCTGAAGCAGCGCATCAACGTGCTGATGGTGCCCAACAAGACGCTGGAGACGCCGAACTACCGCATGGAGCGGCTCAAGCACGACGACCCGCGCCTGGACCAGATGCAGGCCAGCTACAAGCTCGCCGAAGAGGTCGAGGACCGCACGGCCGTCACGCGCCGTTCGCAGGAGCCCACCAACAAGCAAACCCCGCTGATCAAGGGCGTGCTGCCCGACGCGCCGGCCCCGCAGCCCGTGGCCAAGCCCGTCGAGGCGCCCGCCCCGGCACCTGCGCCGGCACCCGCCGCCTACGTGCCGCCCGTGCACGAGGAGAAGGGCTTCCTCGGCTTCATCAAGAGCCTGTTCGGTGCCCGTCCGGCACCCGTGCCCGCACCCGTGGCGCCCGCGCCCGTGGCAGCGCCCGCGCCGGCGGCCGCACCCAAGGCCGAAGGCCGGGGCCCGCGCGGCGAAGGCCAGGGCCGCGGCGGCCGCGGCAACCGCAGCCGCAACGGCGAAGGCCGTGAGGGACGGGAACCGCGCGAAGGCCGCGAAGCGCGTGAACCGCGCGAAGCCCGCGAGCCGCGCGAACCCCGCGCACCGCGCACCGACGAGGTCCGCGGCGAAGGCACCGAGGCACGCGGCCGCGGCCGCGGCGAACGCCAGGGCGGTCGCCAACGCGCCGACGCCGAGGCACGCAACGAAGGCCAGGCCACGCTGCCGTTGAACGGCGAAGCCGGTGCCGAGCAGGCCCCGGCCGAGCGCCAGCGCCCGCCGCGCAATGCCGAACGCAGCGAGCGAGGCGAAGCCCGTGAAGCACGCGAGCCGCGTGAACCCCGCGAACCCCGTGAGCCGCGCGAACCACGCGAAGGCGGCCGGGGCCGCGGTCGGGGCCGGAGCGAGCGCGAGGAGCGCGTGGGCGACGCCGAAGCCAGCGGCAACGGCGTCGAAGAAGCCCTGAACGAGGCACCGGCCCGTCCGGAGCGCGCCGAGCGTGCGTCCTACTTCTCGGCGCCCCAGGCACAGGAAGCCACGGAACAGCCCGAAGGCGCTGCCGAGGCCCAGCCCGCCGAAGCGGACGAAGCCGCCGCCCCGCGTGCCGATGGCGAAGAGGCGCCGCGCCGTGAGAAGCGTTCGCGTGACCGCTACGGCCGCGACCGCCGCGAGCGCAATGGCGAGCGTGCCCCGCGCCAGGCCGAGCAAGCCAACGGCGACGCCGCCGAAGCTGGCGAGGCCGCTCCCGTCGCTGTGCCGACGGACACCCCACCCGCTGCCGCACCCGTCGTGCAGCCGGCCGTCGCCGCCCCCGTGGCCACTGCGGCACCGGCGCCAGCCCCCGTCGCCGCAGCACCTGCCGCGAGCGCCCTGCCCCCGGTGCAGGCGTTCACGCTGCCGGTCGGCGAACTCGAGCAGATCGCGCTGGGCTCCGGCCTGCAGTGGATCTCCACCGACGCCGCCAAGAGCGCTGCGGTGCAGGCCGCCATCGCTGCCGAGCCCAAGCCCGTGCACGTGCCGCGCGAGCGTCCGCCCGTGGTCCAGATCTCCGACGAGCCCCTGATTCTGGTCGAGACCCGCCGCGACCTGGGCAGCATGCAGTTGCCGTTCTGACGGCGGCAGCGCCCCAACGAAAAGACCGCCTCGTGGGCAATGCCAGTCAGTTAAGCCCAGGCGAAGCTGATAGCGGCTACAAAGGGA
>NZ_BMYK01000028.1 GCF_014652235.1 Pseudorhodoferax aquiterrae | reverse complement strand
GCGGGCGATGCCGCGGCGGCGGCGCGCGGGCCCACGTCCAGGTCCTCCACGAGGTCCTGCAGCGCAAGCAGGCCCTGCGCCATGGCGAGGCTGTAGCGCGGCACGGCCGCGCCGGCCCGCTGCAGCGGCTGCCAGTGGGCGCCGCTGCGCTCGGTGAGCACCCAGACGAACTGCCCGCTGCGGGGCTCCTCCACGTGGACGGCGATGTGGCGCAGGGCTGTCATGGCCCCGAGCGTAGCGCCGCCGGGCCCCGCCGCGCGCAGCGCGGGCCGGGGCCTGACATGCACTGGCTGCGCTGGCCTACGCCGCCACGGCGGCGCGCGCCCACACTGGGAGCTTTCCGCAGTTCACAGGGAGGCCGCACATGGCAACTGGGTCGCGCACACTCTGGAAGGGGGCCATCACCTTCGGTCTGGTCCACATCCCCGTGGGCCTGCACACGGCCTCGTCCGAACAGGGCGTGGACTTCGACTGGCTCGACAAGCGCTCGATGGATCCGGTCGGCTACAAGCGCATCAACAAGCGCACCGGCAAGGAGATCACGAAGGAGAACATCGTCAAGGGCGTGCAGTACGAGGACGGCAAGTACGTGATCATCAGCCCCGAGGAGATCGAAGCCGTGTTCCCCAAGACCACGCAGACCATCGAGATCGAGCGCTTCATCGACGCCGGCGCGATGCCCTTCATCTTCCTGGAGCGGCCCTACTACGTCGCGCCGATCAACAAGAGCGACAAGGTCTACGCGCTGCTGCGCGAGGCGTTGGTGGACACCGGCAAGATCGCGCTGGCCAAGGTGGTCATCGCCACCAAGCAGCACCTGGCGGCGCTGGTTCCTTCCGGGCCGGCGCTGGTGCTGAACCTGCTGCGCTGGGGCGACGAGGTCAAGACGCTGGACGCGCTGAACCTGCCGCCCGCCGGCCGCGGCAACATCAGCGCGGCAGAGATGAAAATGGCCAGGCAGCTGGTCGCCGAGATGTCGGGCGACTGGGATCCGGAGGACTTCAAGGACGAGTTCCGCCACCAGGTCATGAAGCTGGTGGACAAGAAGGTCAAGGCGGGCGACACCGAAACCGTGGTCCAGCCCGAAGAAGAGGCGCCGCAGGCGGCCAATGTGCTGGACCTGACGGCGCTGTTGCAGCGCAGCCTCAAGGGCGGCGGCAAGCCAGCGGGCAAGACGGCGGCGAAGAAGGCCCCGGCCCGCAAGACAGCGGCCCGCAAGCCGGCGCAGAAAAAGGCGGCCTGAGAAGCTGTGAACGAACCCCTCACGACCACGCGAGGCCCGATGACCCGGTGTTCAGCACCATCGCCGCGCCCAGGGCCTCGCCCTTCGGGCCGGGGCGCGCCAAGCCACATGCGGGCGTTGCAGGCCTTGCCCGGGCAGAAGCCCGGGCGGCGGCCTGCGCCTACGCCTGCGGCCCGGCGCACCCCGTCGTGGCCGCGATCGGTTCATCCACAGCTTCTGAGCGCTGGCCGCATTCCGGCGCCCGGGCGCAGCAGTGTCCTACGGAGCCGCCGCTCCATGCGAGCACACCATGGCCTATCGCAACGACAAGGAGGCCAGCATGGCAGACGACAAGGGCCAGACCGCCGCCGACCGGCAGCGGATCGCCATCGACCAGGCATACGAGCGGCGCGACTGGGCCAGGAGTTTGGGCACGACCGAGGAGAAACTGCGCGAGGCGGTGCAGGCCGTCGGCAATTCGGCCGACAAGGTCCGCGAGTACCTGCGCAGCCATTGAGATGGCTGCCGGCGAACACAAGACCCTGGTCATCGCGGCGGAGCGCTTCATGTCCTTCGCCGCAGCGTTCGCCGCGCCGGCGGCGCCGGCGCGGCCAGCCCGCGCAGCCACGCGCAGAGGGAGCACCATGCCCGACAACGCCGCGCTGTTGCGGGTCCAGCAGCAGCAACAGCAGCAACCCCCGTTGCCCCGGCCCAGCCCGGCGCTCACGCCGCAGCCCGGTCGGGCCGACCAGCCGCCGCCGCTGCCTGGCCAGCCGCCCTCGGTCCCCCAGCCGACACCGCCCGAGGCACCGCCGCAGCCGGGAGGGTGACCCCGGCACCGCATCAGCACATGGAACGCTCCTGCGATCTTGAAGACCGCAGTCCGTGTCCCGATCTTGTCCGGACTCGGTTGATGGGTCAGCTTGAAAAGGAGGATGCGCATGACCATGCAACAGCCCGTTCCCCACCTGCGGCCTTCCGGCCGCCGCAAGGCACAGGGCGCAGGTGCCGACCTGGTGGACGAGAAGTCGATGTCCTACCGCGGCGTGGACATCCGGATCGCGGTGCAACGCACGCCGGACTACGTGTTCGGGCGGGCCGACCTGGTGGCTGGCGAGGACTACCTGGGCCGCCTGTCCATCGGCAACCCGCGGGCCACGCCGCAGGAGATCCAGCAGCGGCTGGCGGCGCTGGCGCAGGCGCGGGTCGACATCGCCAAGGCCTTTCGCGGCGAGGCCCAGGCCGGTCCAGACCGGGCCTAGGACCGGCGCCGCCGATCAGAGCCGCACGGAGCGACCCACGAACAGGATGGGGCCGGTCGGCAGGCCGGTGGGCGAGCCGCCCTGCGGCTCCAGCGTGAGTTCGAACAGCTGCTGCTCGCCCAGGCCGGGCGCGCGATCCACCGGCAATTCCAGCCGTGCGCCGGGCTGCACGAGGCCCAGCGAGGTGGGGCGTGCCGCGCCTTCGGGCTTGGTCCAGAACTGCAGCGAACGGTCCGGCGGCAGCGCCGCGCCGGGCGCGACGGGCACCAGCAGGATGCGCTCGCCCGTCGTGGCTTCGACGATCCAGCCGGTGCGCTGGGTGTCCGGCGCCTGCAGCAGCGTGATGTAGCGCACCTGCGTCTCGGGCGGGCGCAGCACCAGCACGGCGGCCAGCGCGATGCTGGCCGCCATCGACAGCAGCGCGGCCGTGCGCCAGCGGGCGCGGCTGCGCCACACGGCATCGTTGGCGGCCGGCGCGTGGCGTGCGATGGGCGCCACGCGGGCGGCGATGCCCGGCCACAGCGCCGCCGGCGGTTCGGCCGCGGGCACGCGCGCGGCCAGCGGCAGCAGCCGGTCCTGCCAGGCATAGACATCGGCGCGCAGCGCCGCGTCATCGGGCAGGCGGCGCTCGACCTCGGTCCGCGCCGCCGCATCCAGCGTGCCGAGCACGTACTCGGCGGCGGCCACGCTGCGCTCGTCGGGATCCTGCAGGTTCATGACAGACAGTCTCGCAGGGAGAGCAGGCCGCGCCGGATCCAGGACTTGACGGTGCCCAGCGGCGTGCCGGCGCGGGCCGCGATCTGCTCGTGCGTGAGGCCCTCGACGAACGCGTCGACGATGCAGGCACGCCGGGCCGGCTCCAGCGCGTCCAGGCAGCGGTGCAGGGCATCCGCATCGGCGCGCCCGTCCTGTGCGGCGGCCGCCGGCGCGTGGTCCGCCATGGCGTCCAGCAGATCGCTGGCAGGCAGCTCGCGCTGCGCACGGCGCGCCACATCCAGCGCCTTGTGGCGCACCACCGTGTAAACCCATCCGCGCGCCGAGCCCAGCGCGCGGTCGTAGCCCGCGGCGCGTTGCCAGATCTGGACGAAGGCATCCTGCAGCACGTCGTGCGCGGTGTCGCGGTCGCGCACGATGCGCAGGGCCACGCCCAGCAGCCAGCGCGATTCGCGCTGGTACAGCGACTGCAGTGCATCGGCATCGCCGCGGGCGCAGGCTTCCACGGTGCTTTCGTAGTCGAAGTCCTGGGGCGGGGCTGGCATGGGCGCGCCATTGTAGGAAGCGCGCGGCCGCGCCCCGCATTGCCCTTGTGCAGCGCCGTGCAAGGCCCGGCGCACGAAGGAATGAAGAAACGGGCCGGCATGGGCCGGCCCGTGGACCTGCAGACGGGCCTGGCGGCCCGTCGCGCACCGGCTTACTTGCCGTCGCGGTCGGAATCGCCCGGCACCGCGCGCTCGACGCGGTCGCTGAGCCGCTGCCAGGCGTCGCGAGAGGCGTGGCGTGCGTTGTCCCATTCCAGGGACGATCTGCCGCGCGAGGCCGACCAGCCCGTGCCCAGCTCGGGCTCGACCTCGTCGAAGGAGCGGCCCGGGTACTTCTCGTAGGCGCTGGCGCCGTACATGTAGGCGGGGCCGTACTGGTCGTAGCTGGAGCCGGCCGCATAGGGCCGGGTGTTGAAGTTGTCGCGCCAGTAGTTGTCTTCGGCCACCGGGTCGACCTTGGCAGCCTTGCCGGCCAGGGCGCCGACGGCGGCACCGACCGCCGCGCCGACGGCGGCGCCCACGGGGCCCGTCATGCCACCGACGGCCGCGCCGGCTGCTGCGCCACCGGCCACGCCGCCCGTCACTGCGCCCACGGCCGCGCCGGTACCGACCTTGCTCTTTTCTTCCATGGTGATCTCCTGTTGAGTGAAGGCATCCACCGTAGGGCGTGCGCGGTGCGTGGCCTGCGGGAATGGGACCACTGTGCGCGTCGTCCGTCTCCTGCGTCGCACTGCGTGCCGGCGCATTGTTCAAGGCGAGGAAACGGTGCTTTCCCGCGCCGCGGGTTTTTCTCTGCGGTGCGCCACGGAACAATTCAAGCCATCGATGAGACGCACCCAACACGACTCGTCGAGACGCGGCAGGCATGGGGCCTGGCCGCGCCGAGTGGAACGTTGCCTCCATCACCGAAAGGAGTTCACCATGCACAAGTTCATCGCCTCCGCCCTTGTCGCCGCTGCCGGTTTCGCCGCAGCCCCGGGCTTCGCCGCCGATTTCGTCGGTGGTGAGGTGGGCTACGTGCCGCAGGTCTCCAGCACCGTCAGCGGCCTGAGCCGCGAGGCCGTGCGCGCCGAGCTGCTGCAGGCCGAGCGCAATGGCACCCTGCCCGAGCTGGGCGAAGGCGCCGACGTGGGCGCCGTGGCCAGCACCAAGAGCACGCTGAGCCGCGACGCGGTGCGCGCCGAGGCCGTCTATGCAGTGCGCCACGGCCAGGTCGTGGGCGGCGAAGTCTGAGCAGCGCTTTCAGCCCCTGACGAGCCGCCTTCGGGCGGCTTTGTCGTTTTGGGCCGTGCGCGGCCCGCTGGCGCCGCTCACGCCGGCAGGGGGGTGCGCCGCAGCAGGTAGGTGTCCATGATCCAGCCATGCGCCTGGCGGGCCGTTTCGCGCAGCTGGGCGATGGGGCCGGCCAGCTCGGCCAGCGCGCCGTGCCGCAACAGCTGTTGCGGCAGCCCCAGGTAGGCGCCCCACCAGATCGACAGGCCAGTGGGGTCCAGGCCGCGGAAGGCGCAGCGCCCGTCCAGCAGCACGGCCACGGTGTCGGCACCGGCAGGCCAGCCACCCGCCTGCAGCCGCCGCCCGGTGGTGATGGTGACCGGGCCGTTGATGGTGTTGAGCGGGATGGCGTGCGCGGCCGTCAATGCCTGCAGCGCGGTGATGCCGGGAACGACGCTGGTGCGCAGCGCGATGCGGCGCGCCAGCCGCGCGGCGATGCGCAGCGTGCTGTCGTACAGCGAAGGGTCGCCCCAGACCAGCATGGCCAGCCGGCCGCCACCGGGCAGGTGGGCCGCGATGCTGGCCTGCCAGACCTCGGCGATCGCGTCGTGCCAGCGTTCGACGGCAGCGGCATAGTCGGTGTCCGCGCCCTCGCGCAGCGGCATGTCGAAGAAGGCGATGCGGGCGTGCGTGGTGACGACGGCCGAGCAGATCGCCAGCCGCACATCCGCCAGGTCGGCCTTGCCCTCGCCCTTGCGCGGGATCAGGATCAGGTCGGCCGCGTTGAGCGCGCGCTCGCCCTGCCGCGTGATGTGGTCGGGGTGGCCGGTGCCGATGCCGACCAGGCTCAGTTCGATCATGCGTCCGAGGCCGCCGGAAAGCGCGGCGTGGCGCCGAGCGGGCGGTAGCGGCGGTCGTAGTCGCGGGCATAGAGCCGGCTCGTGCCGAAGTCCTCGGCGCCCAGGTTGGCGCCCACCAGGATCAGCGCCGTGCGGTCCATGGTGTCGCCGACCGCGGCCTCGATGCTGGCCAGCGTGCCGCGCAGCACGCGCTCGTCGGGCCAGCTCGCGCGCCAGACCACGGCCACCGGGCAGTCGGGCCCGTAGAACGGCAGCAGCTCGGCCACCACCCGGGCCAGCACATGGATGGACAGGTGGATCGCCAAGGTCGCGCCGGTGGCCGCGAAGCGCGCCAGCGCCTCGCCCTCGGGCACGGCCGAGGCACGGCCCGCGGTGCGCGTCAGCACCACCGATTGCGCACGGCCGGGCAGGGTCAGTTCCTGCGCGAGCGTGGCGGCCGCGGCGGCGAAGGAGGGCACGCCCGGCGTGACCGTGAACGGGATGCCGAGTTCGCGCAGGCGGCGCAGCTGCTCGCCCATGGCCGACCAGACCGAGAGGTCGCCCGAATGCAGGCGCGCCACGTCCTGGCCGGCCGCGTGCGCGTCGCGCAGCGCGTCGACGATCTCGTCCAGCGACAGCGGCGCGGTGTCGACCACGCGCGCGCCGGGCGGGCAGTGGGCCAGCACGCCTGCGGGCACGAGCGAGCCGGCGTAGAGGCATACCGGACTGGCGGCGATCAGGTCGCGGCCGCGCAGAGTCAACAGGTCGGGGGCGCCGGGGCCGGCGCCGATGAAGTGGACGGTCATGGTTCGCAGGGATGGGTGGGAGGGGGCAGGGCAGTGGCCAGGGCCGCCGTGGCCTGCCGGTCGCGCGAGACGGCGCGCGGCGCGAGCAGCCGTGCGCCCGGCCCGGCGGCCGCGAGCGCGGCGGCCTCGGCCAGGCTGTGGCCGCCGTAGCGCGCGGGTGCGAAGACGCTGGGCGTGGCGGCTTGCACGGCCAGCAGCGGCAGGGGCACGCCGACCAGCGGCACGCGCAGCTCGGTGGCCAGCTGCGCCAGCGCGGCACTGTCCAGCTTGTCCTGCGCCGTGGCCACGGCGCGCAATGCGGGGCGGTTCGGCAGCGCCGCGCAGGCGGCGTGCAGCGCGTCGCGCAGCGAGGCCAGGCCGGCGCCGGAATGAAAGCCCAGGCCCAGCACCGTCACAGCGGCACGCTCCATTGCACGATGGGACGCGACGGTGCCCAGCCGCGCAGCCTGCCGAGCGGGGCGGCCTGGGCGATGTCGATGCGCAGCAGCGTACCGCCATGGCGGGCCTGCAATTGCAGCAGCAGGGCCTCGGTTTCCAGCGTCACGGCGTTGGTCACCAGGCGCGCGCCGGGGCTGGCCGCGCGCAGTGCCTCGAACAGGGCCGGGCCGAAGCCGCCGCCGACGAAGACGGCCTGTGCGGGCTCGAGTCCCGCCAGGGCCTGCGGCGCGCGGCCGACCAGCACCTGCAGGCGCTCGGCCACGCCGAACTGCACGGCATTCGCCTGGATGTTGGCCGCGCGGGCCGCATGCTGTTCCACGGCGCAGGCATGGCCGCCCGCGAGGCACCACTCGATGGCGACCGAGCCCGAGCCGGCACCCACGTCCCAGAGCAGCTCGCCGGGGCGCGGCGCCAGGGCCGACAGCGTCAGCGCGCGCATGGGCGACTTGGTGATCTGGCCGTCGTGCGCGAACGCGGCATCGGGCAGGCCGGCCGCGCGCGGCAGGCCCGGGGCGCCGGCCGGCTCCAGCGCCACGGCCACGGGGGCCGCGATGCCGGGCAGGTCGAAATCCTGCGCCTGGGCCTGGCGCACGCGCTCGCGCGGGCCGCCCAGGGCCTCCAGCACCCACAGCGTGGAGCGGCCGAAGCCTTGGTCGCAAAGCCATTGCGCGAAGGCGCCCACAGCCTCGGCCGAGGCCAGCAGGCACAGCAGCCGCGCGCCGGGATGCAGGTGGGGCCGCGCGGCGGCGAACGGCCGGGCGTGCAGGCCCAGGCAGGTGACGGCTTCGAGGCGCCAGCCCAGCCGCGCGGCGGCGCGCGAGAAGGTCGAGGGGGCGGGGTGCGCCGTCCACTCGCCGGGCGCCAGCTGCGTGGCCAGCGTGCCGCCGGCACCGAACCAGAACGGGTCGCCCGAGGCCAGCACGGCGACGCGCTGGCCACGCAGCGCCAGCACCGGTGCGGGGTCGAAGGGCCGGGGCCAGGCCTGGCCGCGTGCGCCCGCCTGGGCCAGCGCGAGGTGGCGCGGGCCGCCGACGATGTGCGTGGCCTGGTCCAAGGCCGCGCGGGCGGCACCGGACAATCCGGCCAATCCGTCTTCCCCGATGCCGATGATGTCCAGCCAGCGCTCAGCCACGCCCCGCCTCCTGCTCCTTGGGGGCACCACCGAAGCCCGGCAGCTGGCCGACGCCCTGGCCGCAGCCGGCGTGGACGCCGTCTACTCCTATGCCGGCCGCACGCAGGCGCCGCTGGCGCAGCCGCTGCCCACGCGCGTGGGCGGCTTCGGCGGCGTGGCCGGCCTGCGCGACTGGCTGCGCGCGCAGCGCATCACGCAGGTGGTGGATGCCACCCACCCCTTCGCGGCACGCATGAGCGCCCATGCGGTCGAGGCCTGTGCCGCGCTGGGCATCGCGCTGGTGGCGCTGGAGCGGCCGGCCTGGGTGCCGCAGGCCGGCGACGACTGGCGCGCCGTGCCCGACATCGACGCCGCCGTCGCCGCCTTGCCGCGCGCGCCTGCGCGCGTGTTCCTGGCCATCGGCCGGCAGACCCTGGACGCCTTCGCCCGGGCGCCGCAGCACCATTACCTGCTGCGGCTGGTGGACCCACCGCTGCAGCCCCTGCCGCTGCCGCAGACCACGCTGGTGCTGGACCGCGGCCCGTTCACGGCCGAGGGTGACCGGCAGCTGATGCTGGCGCACGGCAGCACCCATGTGGTGGCCAAGAACGCCGGCGGCAGCGGCGCGCGTGCCAAGCTCGATGCCGCCCGCAGCCTGGGCCTGCCGGTGGTGCTGGTCCAGCGGCCGCAGCTGCCGCCCCGGCCGCGGGTGGGCTCGGTGGCCGAGGCGATGGCTTGGCTCGCGGCTCACCGGGCCGCCCTCGGCGTGTAGACGAAGCGGCCGACGCGCCGCGTCGCCGCGTTGCCGACCAGCACCACCGTGCGCATGTCGGCCATCTCGGGCCTGGCCTGGTCCAGCGTCACGGTGCGCAGCTGCTCCTCGGGCGTGCCGACCGCGCGCGCGAAGATGACGAGGCGCTCGGGCTCGCAGGTGGCGCGCAGCAGCGCCAGGATGCGCGCGAAGCCGTCGGGCCGGCTGGCGGAGCGCGGGTTGTAGAAGGCCATGGCGAAGTCCGCCATGGCGGCGGCGCGCACGCGCGCCTCGACGGTGGCGGCGGGCTTGAGGTTGTCGCTGAGGTTGATCGCGCAGAAGTCGTGTCCCAGTGGCGCGCCGGCGCGGGCTGCGGCGGCCAGCATGGCGGTGATGCCGGGCAGCACGCGGATGTCCAGCTGCTGCCACGCGGGGGCTGCTTCCAGCGCCTCGAACACCGCCGAGGCCATGGCGAAGACACCGGGGTCGCCCGAGGAGACCACCACCACGCGCCGGCCGGCCGCGGCCATGGCCAGCGCGGCCTGGGCGCGCGCCAGTTCCTGGCGGTTGTCGGACGGATGCAGGCGCAGGCCGTCGCGCGGCGCGACCCGGGCCACGTAGGGGATGTAGCCGACCACGTCGGTGGCCTGGTCCAGGGCCTGGGCGACCTCGGGCGTGCGCATGGCGGCGTCGCCCGGGCCCAGGCCCGCGATGCAGAGCCAGCCGGCGCTCATTCGGGCACCTCGGGCCGGCGCCCCTGGCCGTGGACCAGCACGATGGCGAAGTAGGGGCAGTCGCCGCCGGTCACCTGGGCCAGCGGCACGATGCGCTCGCCGGGCATGGTGCCGCGCTCGACGAGCCAGGCCGCGTCCAGCCGGCCGGCGGCCTGCAGCGCGCGCCGCACGCGCGGCAGGTTGCGGCCGGTCTTCATGATGACCAGCGCATCGGCCGAGCGCATGTGGCGCTCCAGTTCGGCGTCGGGCAGCGTGCCCATCAGCACCACCAGCACGTCGTCGCCCCAGGTGATGGGCACCTTGGTGGCCGACCAGCACCCCACCATGCCCGGCATGCCCGGGATCACCTCGACCTGGGCGCGGCCCTGCAGCCGCGTGTGCAGGTGCATGAAGGAGCCGAAGAAGAAGGGGTCGCCCTCGCACAGCACCAGCACGTCCTGCTGTTGCGCGAGCTCGGCCAGCCGCGTGGCCCAGTCGTCGTAGAAGGCGGCCAGGCAGGCCTTGTAGGCCGGGCTGTCGAACGGCAGTTCGGTCGTGACCGGGTACTCCATCGCGTACTCCTGCACCGTGGGCGAGAGCATGCCCTCGACGATGCGCCGGGCCTGGCCCGGCCGGCCGCGCTTGCGGAAGTAGGCGACATGGCGGGCCTGGCGGATCGCGCGGTCGGCACGCACGCTCATGAGTTCGGGGTCGCCCGGGCCCAGCCCGGCGCAGAGGATGCGGCCCATCAGATCTCCTGCCGGCTGGCGAGCGCATTGACGGCGGCCACCGTGATGGCCGAGCCGCCCAGCCGTCCGTCCACGACGATGGCGGGCACGGGCAAAGTGTCCATCAGGGCGGCCTTGGATTCGGCCGCGCCGATGAAGCCGACCGGGCAGCCGACGATGGCCGCGGGCCGCGGGCACTGCGGGTCCTGCAGCAGGTTGAGCAGGTGGAACAGCGCGGTCGGCGCGTTGCCGATGGCCACCACGGCGCCGGCCAGCAGCGGGCGCCACAGTTCCACGGCGGCGGCGCTGCGCGTGGTCGCGAGCCGGGCCGCGATGGCCGGCACCGCGGGCTCGTGCAGCGTGCAGACGATGCGGTTGGCGGCCGGCAGCCGCGTGCGCGTGATGCCTTCGCTGACCATGCGTGCATCGCACAGGATGGGCGCGCCGGCCTCGAGCGCGCCGCGCGCGGCCTCTGCCGCACCCGGGGAGAAGCGGATGTGGGGCGCGAGGTCGACCATGCCCGCGGCATGGACCATGCGCACGGCGACCATCTCCTCGATGGGCGAGAAGCGCGCGAGCGCGGCTTCGGCGCGGATCATGGCGAACGAGGCGCGGTAGATCGCGGCGCCGTCGGTCTCAAAGCGGTGGGGAAGCGGTGGCCTCATGGGGTGGGGCGTCTTGTGTTGTTGTGGCGGTGTCCCATGCGTGGGCGAGATGGGCGGCGAGTTCGTCGGCCCGCAGTGCCTGCCGGTCGGGCGCCGACCCGGCCTTGCCGTGGCGGACGAGGTCGTAGCCCGCGCGCGTGGCGACCAGCGTCACGCTGGGCTCGGCATGCGCGCAGCCCTTGCGGCACCCGGACACGTGCAGCAGCCCGTGTGCCGGCACGAAGCCGGCCAGCGCGCGGGCCAGCGGCCGCGTCGGCCCGGCGGCCTGGCGGCAACCCTCGATGCCGCTGCAGGCGACCACGCGCAGCAACGGGTCGGCCGGGTCGGTCAGCAGGCCGGGCAGCGCCGGTGCGCTGCGCGCGCCTTCGACCAGCAGCATGCGCCAGGGCGTGAGGCGCAGGTCGCCGTGTTCAGCCAGGCGCGCGAGCGTCTCGGCCTGCAGCTGCCCGAACGCGGTAGCCACCAGCCAGCCGCCGGGCGCCGGGCCGGGCTGCGGCCTGGGTGCCGTGCGGCAGGCAAGCGGGGCAGGGTGGAAGCCGGGCGGCGGCGCGGCCTGGTCGCCGCCGGCGAACCAGTGCGCGAGCGCCATTGCGCGGGCCACGGCGTCGTGCGGCGTGGCGCGGGCCAGCAGCGGCATGGCGTCGGCGCGCACGACAAGACCCCGGGCATCGCGCTCGATGCGGATGGTGGCCGGCGTGGCACGCAGCACGGGCGCGGCGCCGCAGTCCACCGCGAAGCCGAACTTGGCCGGCAGCGCCGGCGCGTCCGGCGCGGCCAGGGCCTGGGCCAGCGCGGCTGCGAGGGCCAACGTGGCGTCGCCGGGTTCCCAGAACGGCGTGACGACGATGTTGCGGCGCTGCTCGGCCGCGGCATCGGCGTCGACGAGGTCCAGCGCCCGCAGACCGGCGAGCAAGGCCGGATGGCTGGCCGGTGCCACGCCGCGCAGCTGCAGGTTGGCGCGCCGCGTGAGTTCGACCGCGCCCTGGCCGTGCGCGGCGGCCAGCCGCGCGATGCCGGCGGCCTGCACGCGCGTGAGCCGCCCCGCATGCGGCCGCACGCGCACGATCCAGCCATCGCCCGAGGCCATGGGCCGCAGTGCGCCAGGACACCAGCCGTGGATGGTGGGAGTGGCCGCAGGCGGCGGCGCCGGCGTGGCCGAAGGCTTGCGCATCTGTCCTCTTGAACGGTACGGGCCGGGCCCGGGGCTGCCGTACGTGGCAAGAGGGGGTGCGGTCGGATGGCCGAAGGTCGTGCGCGGCCATGGGACCCGCATCGCCCACCGCAACGCCAGCTCGAAGCAACAGGCCGGTCTCCGGGCTCGCAAGTTCCGGGCGTCTGTCGCGACACCCGACGCGCGCGGCACCCTTCCCAGGTGCACCGACCCAGTGGTTGTGTTTGCCGCTTGCTTCTCGCACACCGTTGCGGGGGCAGCGCCGGCATCGTGCGGGCCCGAAGGCCTGCACACCGGCTTCCCGTTTAACCCGGCGCGCTTGCGTCGCCGGGCACCTGTTGCAGCGGCGAATGGTAGCAGCCCGGCTGCGGCGCCTTCGCCATCCGCAGGGCCCTGCCGTCAGCGCCGCGGCCCGCCGTGCAGGGCGGTGCCTGGGCCGGGCATTGCGGCCATATTGATTCGATATTTCAATATTGTTCGAAACATCGAACAGTCGCGGCATGGACGAAACCGAAGTCGCTGCCCCTCGGGGCGCTGCCGGTGCGGCTGCGCATCTTCCGCGCCTTGGTGGTGGTCGGCCAGGATGGCCTGACGCCCGGCGTCATGAGCGAGGCGCTCGGCATGCCGAGCACCTCGCTGTCCTTCCACCTGAAGGAGCTCGCGCGCCGGCCCGGCCTGCGGCACCTCGCGCAACACGCTGGCGCTGATCCGCAACAGCGGCGTGGAGCCCGAGGTCATCGAGTACCTGCGCACACCGCCCGACCGGGCAACGCTGGAAGGCCTGGTCACCGCGATGGGCAACGGCGCCCGCGCGCTGCTGCGCCGCAAAGGCATGCCCTACGACGCGCTGGGCCTGGACGATCCGCAGTGGACCGACGCGCAGCTCATCGACTTCATGCTGCAGCCCCCCATCCTGATCAACCGCCCGATCGTCGTCACGCCCCTGGGCACGCGGCTGTGCCGGCCGTCGGAGCTGGAGTTCGTGCTGGACATCCTGCCGAACCCCCAGCGCGGCGCCTTCGCCAAGGAGGACGGCGAGCCGGTCATCGACGCCCACGGACGGCGCGTCGCGCCGGGCTGAGCCGTCCGCTACGCCCGGTCGGCGACGGCGCGCCCGCGCGTCTTCTGCTTGGCGGATGCGTCCGACGGGCGCTTCAGCGCTCGTCTGCTGCAGCGCGCCGGATCGTGCAAGGCACAGTGCGCTGGCGTGCAGCGCACGCGCTCCATCCATCCTGTCCTGCACGCATGCCAGCCGACCACGCCTTCGCCCCTTCCGCCCCCTCCTGCGCGCCTGCCATCCTGGCGCAGCCCCCCGCCGTCCGCCTGTACGGCCCGATCGACCAGGCCATGCTGGCCGAATTCCTGCGCCAGCGCTCCGAAGCCCCGGCCGATGGGCCGGTCGTCGTCGAACTGTCGACCTCGGGCGGCGACGCCGACGTGGGCCGGCGCATCGCGCAGGAGATCCGCAGCTGGCGCCAGGGCGGCGCGGCGCTGTACTTCCTGGGCAAGTCCTACGTCTATTCGGCCGGTGTGACCGTGATGGCGGCGTTCGCACGCGAGCGCCGCTTCCTGACCCGCGACTGCGAGCTGCTGGTCCACGAACGCCGGCTCAGCAAGACGCTGCAGCTCGACGGTGCGCTGCAGGTCTGTCTGGTCCAGGTGCAGAGCATGCTGGCCGAGATCGCCTCGGGCCAGCGGCTCGAGCGCGCCGGCTTCGCCGAGCTGGTGCAGGGCTCCGCGCTGTCGCTGGACGACCTGCAGGCCCGGGTGCGCGACTGCGATTGGTACGTGCCCGCGGCCGAAGCACACGGGCTGGGCCTGGTGGGCGGTCTCGTCGATTGAGGCAGGGCGCGCAGGCCCGGCCTGCGGCGTGCCGGGCGGTGCTGCTGCCGCTGCCAGAATCGGCCGATGCACCAGGAACCCGACTTCTTCCAGAACCTGCGCGCCGAGTTCTCCAGCTGGCGCCTGTGGCTGGACCGCGCCATCGTGCTGGGCTATGCCATTGCTGCCGGGCTCTTCGTCGTGGGGTTCACGGTGGCGGCCGAATGGGCCTTCCATCTGTTCGAGCGCCTGCACCAGTCGCAGGCCTGGGCCGTGCTGCTGTGGACGCCGGCGTGGACCGCCGGCATCGTCTGGGCCACCCGGCGCTGGTTCCCCGGGGCCGGCGGCTCGGGCATCCCGCAGATCAAGGCCGCGCTCGACCCCGCCGTGCTGCCCGAACAGCGCGGCCTGTTCGCCTCGCTGCGCCTGACCCTGGCCAAGATCGGGCTGGGTGTCGCGGGCTTCGCGGCGGGCCTGTCCATCGGCCGCGAGGGGCCTTCGGTGCAGGTGGCCGCCGGCGTCATGCAGCATGCGCGGCGTTGGCTGTCGCCGGCCAGCCAGATCGACACCCGGGCCCTGCTGGTGGCCGGCGGCGCCGCGGGCATCGCGGCCGCGTTCAACGCGCCGCTGGCCGGCGTGGTGTTCGCCATCGAGGAGCTGTCCGGCCGGCTGGAGGCGCGCGCCAGCGGCCTCATCATCACGGGCATCGTGCTGGCCGGTCTGGTGGGCGTCTCGGCCTTCGGCAACACCAGCTACTTCGGCATCATCCGCGTGCCGCCGCTGGGCTGGGACCTGTTCGGCCCCGGCCTGCTGGTGGCCCTGGCCAGTGGCGTGGCGGGCGGCCTGTTCGCACGCCTGATGATCGCTTCGCTGACCGGGTCGCCGCAGCGCCTGAACCGCTGGCGCGCACGCTGGCCCGTGCGCTTCGCCGCCGCGGGCGGGCTCATGGTGGCCGCCATCGGCCTGGCGACCGGCGGTGCCACCTTCGGCGCCGGGTCGGAGGCCGTCAAGCAGATGCTGGCCGGCCACGATGAGCTGACACCGCTGTACACGCTGCTCAAGTTC
Organism: Pseudorhodoferax aquiterrae; assembly: GCF_014652235.1. Lineage (GTDB taxonomy): Bacteria > Pseudomonadota > Gammaproteobacteria > Burkholderiales > Burkholderiaceae_C > Pseudorhodoferax > Pseudorhodoferax aquiterrae. Next base: position 59,609 of record NZ_BMYK01000028.1, on the reverse strand, counting down.
ATCGCGACCTGGCTCACGGCCTGGTGCGGCGTGCCAGGCGGCATCTTCGCGCCCTCGCTGTCCATCGGTGCGGGCATCGGCGATGCCATCGCGCAGCTCGCGGGGCCGGGCCTGGGGCCCGCGCTGATCGCCATGGGCATGACCGGCTTCCTGGCCGCCGTCACGCAGGCGCCGCTGACCGCCTTCATCATCGTGATGGAGATGGTCGACGGGCATTCCATGGTGCTGAGCCTCATGGCCAGCGTCATGCTGGCCAGCCTGGTTTCGCGCATGCTGAGCCGGCCGCTCTACGGCACGCTGGCCGAGCACATGGTGGCTGCGGCTGCGCGGGCCGCAGCGCCGCGTGCCTGAGCGGCACGTCGCGCCGGCCCGTCCTGTGACGCCCAGCCAGCCTGCTCGATGAGCCGGCCGAGTTCGCGCACGGCCGTGTCGCTCCGGCCGGCGGCGTCATCGCCATAGACCAGCGTGAAGTCCAGCACCGGCAGGGGCGGCAGGCCGTCCTTCTCGCCGAGCACCGCCATGCCCGGGCGCAGGTTGTCGCGCGTGAACGGCGCCACGGCCAGCCCGCTCAGCGCCACCGCGCGCAGATCGTGCAGGCTGTGCGAGCTGAAGGCCGCATGCCAGGCGATGCCGGCCTGGTTCAGGGCGTCGATGGCGAGCTGGCGGCACACGCAGGGCGGGGGCGAGTAGGCCAGCGGCAGCGAATCGGCGCGCGGCCAGGTGAAGTCCTGCGCCGCGGCCCAGACCATGGGCGCGCGCTGCAGCAGCCGGCCTGCGGCCGCGCCGGGCGGCGCCACCACCACGGCCAGGTCGAGTTCGCGCTCGCGCACCATGCTGGCCAGGTCCAGCGTGAGGCCCACGCTGACTTCCAGCCGCACCTTGGGGCAGCTCTGCGCGAACTGGCGCAGCAGCTGCGGCAGGCCTTCGCGCATGAAGCTCTCGGGCACGCCGAAGCGCACCGTGCCCTCGATCGGCGAGCAGCGGAAATGCCGCGCCAGCGCCTCCTGCGCCTGCACGATGCGCTGCGCCAGGCGCAGGAAGTCCTCGCCGTCGGCGGTCAGGCGCAGGCTGCGCGTGGTGCGCAGGAACAGCGGGCGGCCGACCTGCTCCTCCAGCCGCCGGATCTGGTGGCTGACCGCCGACTGGGTCAGGTGCAGCTGCTGGGCCGCGCGCGTGAAGCCCTGGGCCGCGTGCACGGCGATGAAGGCCTGCAGCAGGCCGGTGTCGTAGCTCATGGGGCGAGATTAATGAACCTGGCCACTGAATCCCACAAATATTGATCATTTGCTTCATGGGTGAGGGGTCTTGAGAATGGCCAGCCCCGCGTTCCCACTGCCTGCCCATGCCGACCCGCCATCCCGCCCTCGCACTCTCCGCCATCTGCCTGGCCGCGCTGTTGTTCGGCCTGGAGATCTCCAGCGTGCCCATCATCCTGCCCGTGCTGGAGGCGCAGCTGCACGCGGGCTTCCAGGATCTGCAATGGACCATGAACGCCTACACCATCGCCTGCACCACGGTGCTGATGGCGACCGGCACCCTGGCCGACCGCTATGGCCGGCGCCGCGTGTTCGGCCTCAGCGTGCTGGCCTTCGGCCTGGCCTCCCTGCTGTGCGGCCTGGCGCCGCACATGCCCGCGCTGATCGCCGCGCGCTTCGCGCAGGGCCTGGCCGGCGGCGCGATGTTCATCTGTTCCATCGCCATCCTGTCGCACCAGTTCCCCGAGGGCAGGGCGCGGGCGCGGGCCTTCGCGGCCTGGGGCGTGGTGGCCGGCATCGGCCTGGGCTTCGGGCCGGTGGTGGGGGGTGCCATCCAGGCGCTGGCCAGCTGGCACTGGGTCTTCCTCGTGCACGCGCCGCTGGCGCTGGTGTGCCTGGCCCTGGTGCGCGCCGGCGTGGACGAGTCCAGCGATCCGCAGGCGCGCGCGCAGCGGCTGGACTGGGCCGGCATCGCCACGCTGAGCGTGGCCGTGCTGAGCCTGAGCTGGCTCATCACCCAGGGCGCGAGCCTGGGCTGGACCAGTCCCGCCGCGCTGGGCCTGCTGGCCGCCACGCTGGCGGGCCTGGCTTGCTTCGTCGTGGCCGAGCGCCGCCATCCGCAGCCCATGTTCGATTTCGCCGTGTTCCGCATCCGCGACTTCTCGGGCGCCATCCTGGGCTGCGTGGGCATGAACTGCAGCTACTGGCCCTTCATGGTCTACCTGCCGCTGTACTTCACGGCCGGCCTGGGCTGGGACACCACGGCCACCGGCCTGGCCTTGCTGGTCTACACCGTGCCCTTCCTGGTGATGCCGCCGATCGCGCAGTGGCTGCTGTTGCGCTACCAGGCGCGCACGGTCATTCCGGCCGGTCTGTTCACGATCGGCCTGGGCTTCGTCGGCATGCAATGGGGCAGCCGCTGCGCGGACCTGGGCGGCTGGACCGTGCTGCCCGGCGCGCTGCTGGCCGGCATCGGCCTGGGCCTGACGACCACGCCGGCGACCAACATGACGACCTCGGCCGTGCCGCGCGAGCGCGTGGGCATGGCCTCGGGCATGGACACCAGCGCGCGGCTCATCACGCTGGCGCTGAACATCGCGGCAATGGGCGGGGTGCTGGTGGCCGGCATCGCAGCTGCGCTGCGCCCCTTGCTCGGTGAGCATGCGCCGGCACCTCAGCTGCGCACGCTCGCCGAGCAGTTGGCGGGCGGCGACGTGGCGGGCGCGCGGCAGGCACTGGTGGCGCTGGCCGGGCCGGACGCGGCGGCCACGGCGCTGCACGCTGCGCTCACCCATGGCTTCGGTGCGGTGATGCTGTACGGCGCTTGCACGGTCTGGCTCACGGCCGCTGCCAGCTGGGTGGTGCTGCGCCGGCCGCGCCCTGCCGCGGGGGCCGCGGCCACGGCTTGATCCGGACTACGGGCGTTGGCGGTCCAGGGCCCGCGCCTCGGCGCTGGCCTGCAGCAGCGCCAGGGGCGGCTGCAGCCGCCGGGCCAGCACCCTGTGCAATGGTTGCCAGGCCGCCGCCATCGGCGAGGGTTCCTGGCACCAGACCAGGGTGTCGGCAGCGATGCGTCCGGCCGCATGCAGCTGCTGCAGGCGCTCGGTGGCGACGGGGCCGTGCTTCTCCTGCGCGGCCATGTACCACCAGGAGCCGTCCGGTGCGTCAAAGGTGTTCATGCAAGCAACGTAGCAGACGATGAAGGCGTTGGGAATCCGCAGGAAGGAGGAAGTTCCGCCGTGCGAGGCGCCGCGGGCACGCCGCCGCCGTGCGCGCCGCCGGCTGCGCTCGTGCCGGTAGGACAGGGCGCACGCCCGGAGTACCGGCTCGCCTTCGGCGCGGCCACGGGCGCATCCCTAAGGTGAGAAGCAGACCATCCCTCGGACAGGAGCTCCCCATGAACACCCCCACCGCACCGCTGGCCGTCGTCACCGGCGCCTCTTCGGGCATCGGCTTCCATCTCGCGCTGTGTTGTGCCAAGGCCGGCTACGACCTCGTGCTGGCGGCCGACACCTCGCTGGAAACCGTCCAGGCCGCTTGCGAAGCGCATGGCGTCGGCGTGCAGACCCTGCAGGTCGAGCTCGCGAGCCGCGAAGGTGTGGACGAACTGTGCGAGCTTGTCGGCGGCCGCCCCGTCGGCGCGCTGCTGGCCAATGCCGGGCACGGGCTCGGCCATGCCTTCCTCGACCAGCGCTTCGCCGACATCCAGCATGTGATCGACACCAACATCACGGGCACGCTGTACCTGCTGCAGCGACTGGGCCGGCGCATGCGCGACGCCGGCAGCGGCCGCATCCTCGTGACGGGATCGATCGCGGGCTTCCAGCCGGGCAGCTTCCAGGCCGTCTACAACGCCTCCAAGGCCTTCGTCGATTCGTTCACGGCGGCGCTGCGCAACGAACTGAAGGACACGGGGGTCACCGTCAGCTGCCTGATGCCCGGTGTGACCGACACAGAGTTCTTCGAGCGCGCCGGCCTGCTCGACACCAAGGTGGGCGCGGGCAGCAAGATGGACCCGGCCGACGTGGCCGAAGCAGGTTTCGAGGCCATGCAGAACGGCGAGGCCGACGTGGTGGCGGGCCTGAAGAATAAGCTGCAGGTCCTGCTGGCCAAGGTGACGCCCTCGCAGGTGGCGGCCGAACAGCACCGCAAGCTGGCCGAGCCGGGCACGGCCCCGCGCTGATCCAGCGCGCGCTCAGCCGCGCCACGACGGCTGGCGCTGCTGCAGCCAGGCTTCGAAGGCATCGGTCTGCAGCGGCCGCGCGAACAGATAGCCCTGGCCCTTGTCGCAGTCCATGGCGCGCAGGATCTCGGCCTGCCCGACGGTCTCGATGCCTTCGGCCACGGTGCGGAAATTCAGGCTCTTGGCGACCTTGATCGTGGCTTCGACCAGCACGCGGTGGTGGGCGCTGGTCTCCAGCTGGCTGACGAAGGAGCGGTCGATCTTGAGCAGGTCCACCGGCAGCTGGTACAGGCTCGCCAGCGAGGAGTAGCCCGTGCCGAAATCGTCGAGCGCGAGGGTCAGGCCCAGGCGCTTGAGTTCGTGCAGCCGCATCTGCACCGCTTCGTCCTGGGCGGCCAGGCTCTCCGTCACCTCCAGCTGCAACGCGCCCGCCGGCATGCCGGTGTCGCGCAGGATGTCCTCGATGCCGGTGACCAGCGTCGGCTCGGGCAATTGGCCACGCGACAGATTCACGGCCAGAAGCCGCGGGCCGCGCTCGGGGTAGCGCTGCCGCCACTGCGCGAACTCGCGGCATGCGGTGGCCAGCACGACTTGGCCGAGCGCCCCGATCAGCCCCGCGTCTTCGGCGATGCCGATGAATTCCACGGGGGAGAGCGCACCGTGCAGCGGATGCTGCCAGCGCACGAGCGCCTCCACGGCCTCGACCGCGCCGTCGGCCAGCCGGACCACGGGCTGGTAGACGACATGGAGCTCGGGCGTGCCGATGGCACGGCGCAGGTCGTTCTCCAGGTCGGTGCGGCGCCGCGTGCGCTGCAGCATCAAGGTGTCGAACAGCCTGATCCTGGCGCCGCCTTCGCGCTGCGCCTCGGTCATGGCCAGCCGCGCGTGGTAGAGGCTGCGGCCGGGCGTGTCTTCCCCGGGGATGGCGGCGGCCACCCCCATGCTGAAGCTGCACTGCATGCTGCGGTCGCCCAGCACGTAGGGCCTGGCCAGTTCGGTGGCCAGGTGCACGCTCAGCGTGTGCACCGCGGTCGGGGTGTCGTCCAGTTCCGCGACGACGGCGAACTCGTCGCCTCCCACGCGGCCCACCAGCGGACGCGCGGTGCGCGCCAAGGGTTCGAGGCTGGCCGCGACCGTGTCGGGCGCGGGGGGCGCTGCGGCGTCCGTGGCGTCGACCAGGCGCGCAGCGATCAGCCCCAGCAGGGCATCGCCGGCCGTGTGGCCGGCCGAGTCGTTGATGTGCTGGAAGCGATCGCAGTTGAGAAACAGAACGGCGTGCTGGCGCCCCGGTGTGCGCGGCTGCGCCAGCAGCACGGCCAGGTGTTCCTGCACGGCCTGCCGGTTGGGCAGACCCGTGAGGCTGTCGGTGTGGGCTGCCGCTTCGACCCGGCGGCGCTGGCGGCGCTCCTCGTGCGTGGCGTCGTGCAGCACGGCCGTGAGCCGGCCGTCTTCGGCACGGAACAGGCTCAGCGACAGCGTCGCGCGCTCGCCGTTGCGCTGCGCGCCTGCGAAGCGCTGTGCCACGCACACCGGCCCCGCCGCCGGCCCATGGGCGGCCACGCGTGCGCGCAGGCCGGGCAGGGCCACGGCGAGCGCGTCGAACAGGTTGTCCATCGACGCCGTGCCGGCGAGTGGCAGCAGCAGCTGCGCCGCCATCGGCGTCATGAGGGCGATGGCGCCTTCGGCGTCGGCATCGATCAGTCCGACCGGGCTGCGGTACAGGAACTGGAGCAGGTCCTGCTCCGTCGGGCCGCCCGCGCTTTGCTCACCCATCTCGGTTTTCCACGGCGCTGGCGCGCAGGCCGCCAGCTGCGCCTCCTCGCGGCGGGATGGGGGTTCTGCACGAAGGGAGAAGTCCGGACCGTGCTGGTTTCATTTCATCGGCTCACCAGGATGTACCGGTGCGCCGCCTGCGGCAGGGCCAGCAGCCGCAGGCGCACGGGCGTGGGCCGCATGCGCAGGGTCAGCACGTAGTCGATCTGTGCGTCCAGGACCTCCTGGCGCTCGGCGGCATCGGCGAAGCGCTGGGCCACGAGGAAGTTGTTCATGCACGGTGCGACGGTGTCGAACACATGCTGGCCCAGCACGCGTTCGGGTGCCAGCCCCGCGGCGACGGACTCGGTGCGGTTGTAGACGCGCACGAGGCCGTGCTGGTCGAAGCCGATGACGCCGACGTCGAGCCGGTCGACGTCCGTGGTTTCGAGCAGGCGCACGGCGTCCTCGGCGTGGGTGGGAAGGTTCATGGCGTCTCCAGACGGGCGAAGCATCCACCCGTGCTGCGTCCGGATGCCGGCACGAGCGGCGCCGGCACGCTGCAGATGCGGTGGGCGGACCGCCGGCCGCGCAGATGGGCTTGCGCCGCACGGCGCTGCATGCGGTTCACGCGTGGCGTCGGTAGTCCGCCAGGAACACCAGGCGCGAGGGCGTGCCCTGGTCCAGCACCGTGAAGCGCAGCAGCTTGATGGACTGCGGGCCGAACTGCGCACGCAGCGGCCCGGTCTGCATGCGGGCTGCCAGGGCGCGCACGGCCTGTTCCTGGCCCTCGACCTCGGCGCTCAGAACACCGGTCGAACAATTGCGCGCGACGCAGCGCGCGAAAGCCGCCGCCTGCTGCAGATCGGGGAAGGACAGTTGTTCGTTCATGGCAGCACCACCTTTGCGACATGCGCGCGGCGAAGCACGCCGCAGACATGTCGCAAATTGTGACGACGCCCCGCACGGTACTGCGTAGGACAGCAGCTTGGATTGCGCCCGGCGTCAACGCTCCTGCGGCTCGGCGGCCTGCGGCCCGGGCCTCGCGGCGGCCGCACAGGGCCACAGCGGCCACAGCATCAGCCGGCTCATCCTTTCCGATTGCGCATAGGCCAGTGCCATCCACAACGAGAAATTCATCATCCGCGCTCTCCTGGTTTGGATTGGATGGCGCCAGCATGCGTGCAGTGCGGTGCGGCATGGGTAGGCGGCAGTTCCGAAGGCGTGTCAGGTGCGGCGTGCGCCGCACACCGGCCGGATGCCCGAGCGCCTGTGCTCGCCGGGCTCCTGGCTTGCCGCAGCTGCGCAGCCCTCCTTGATCTGAAGGATGTGCGCTGGCCCGGACAGGTGCAATCTCCCACGCGATCCAACAGCGCGGGAGATGTCCATGCAGGCATGGGGAGAAGGGCAGGCACGGCCCGACGGTCTGGCGTCGCAGGCGGCCTTGCTGCGCCAGCAGGCCGAACGCGTGCTGGAGCGGCAACTGGCCGAGGATGCGCTGGTCGAGGCCTTGGGCGGCATGGTGGATGGACGGCCGCCCCAGGCGCTGCAACGCCTGATCGGGATCGCTGCCGCCCAGAGCGGTCCCTCGGTCGCCGGCGCAGCCCTGCGTTCGCAGATCCATGCGGCCGCGATGCGCTGCAGCGAGGAGCATGTCGGCGCGCCGGACGGCCGACGCTCGCGGCTGTTCGCCGTGCCGCTGGCCATCGCCGGGCCGCAGCCGCCGCGTCACCGCGACACGGCGCTGACCGGGCCGCAGCAGGCTGCGATCGCCCATGCGCTGCATGGCGCGCAGCTGCGACCGGGGGACGAGCCGGTCCTGCTGCCCTGGTTGCTGAGTGCCCACGAGGCCATGTTTCTGACCCTCGGAGAAGTGCATCTGCTCAAGCTGCATCTGTGCGCCGGCCGGTTCGCCGCGGCCAAGGAGCTCGTTGCCACGGCGACCTCGCAGCGCGATGCCGCGGCGCGCGCGCACCTTGCGCTGGTCGCGCAGACGGAACTGCGCCTGCAGGACCATGTCGTGTTGCTGGTGGGCATGGCGGGCTGTCCGGACGGTGCGGGCACGCCGTTTCTGTACCCCCACGGCGGCCCGCCCTGCACGGATGCAACGCAGCGGGCGCTCGCCGACGCCATCGGATGCGCGCTGGAACTGCTCAAACCCGCGGCCGCCTGGAGCGCGAATGTGCCGGGGTGCAGCGCCGTGCCATGCGCGTTGGGCCTGGAACCTGTGGACGAGCCGGCGCCCCCGGCAGGGTCGACGCGCTGGCATTGAGCCCGACGTGCCGCGCGCGCCGCGCTGACGCCCGGTGTCCGGTTTGTCCGGCAGCCCTTGGGCGGACGCCCGTGCAGGATCGTGGCTCCACTGCCCGATCGGCCGCCCAGAAAGGAGCAATGCCGATGCACCATCGCGCAGCCGCATGCCTGTCGGAGGCCCAGCGCCTGTCCTCGCTGCACGGGCTCGGCGTGCTGGACAGCGGTCCGGAGGAAGTGTTCGACACCATCGTGCACACGGCCGCACGGGTGTGCGGCACCCCCATCGCCGCGCTGAGCCTGATCGACGCCGAACGCCAGTGGTTCAAGGCCCAGGTGGGCCTGCAGGGGTCACAGACGCCCCGGGAGGCGGCGCTGTGCCACCACGCGATCCAGGGCGACCAGCTGCTGCTGGTGCCGGATGCGACCAAGGACGCGCGCTTTCGCGACAAGTCCAGCGTGCGCGGCCCCCCCGGCATCCGCTTTTACGCGGGAGCGCCGCTGGTGCTGTCCGATGGCGCGCGCATCGGCGCGCTGTGCGTGGCGGCTCCGCACCCGTGGCGCCTGGAGGACGGGCAGATCGACATGCTGCAAGCGCTGGCGGCCATTGCCACGCAGGCCCTCGAAATGCGCGCGGCGCTGCGCCGCGAGGACCGGTTCTGCGCCGACGCTGCGCCGCGGCGTGCCCAGGTCCGCGCGCAGGCGCTGCGGGAACAGGCGTCGCGCGCGGACGACGCGGTCGACGACCAGCTCGTCTATGCACTGCTGCACCGCGCGGGCGACGACACCTGCGGTCGCGCGCGTGCGGAGGAAGCCTTGCGCTCCAGCCAGCAGTTCCTGTCGCAGGCCGGCGAGATCGCCTGCATCGGCGGCTGGGCGCTGGACCTGCGCAGCGGGCACCTGGCCTGGTCCGAGCAGACGCGCCGGGTCCACGAGGTCGACGACAGCTTCGTCCCCACCGTCGAGCAGGCGATCGGCTTCTATGCGCCGGAATCGCGCACGGCCATCCGGGAGGCCCTGGAGGCCGGCATGCGCGCCGGGCGCCCCTGGGATCTGGAACTGCGCCTGGTCACGGCCAAGGGCCGCGCGATCTGGGTCCGCGCGATCGGCGAGGTCGTGTGCGAGCACGGCCGGCCCGTGCGCATGCTGGGCGCGCTGCAAGACGTGACCGAGCGCAAGGGCCTGGAGCAGCTGGTGGCACGCCAGAGCGCGACGCTGCGTGCGGTCATCGAGGCCGTGCCGGCCAACGTGTCGGTGGTCGACCGCCATGGCGTGCTGCAGTTCGCCAATGGCAGCTTCGAGCAATGGTGCGGCGCACCGCGTGCGGAGATCCTGGGCCGGCCGCTGGCCGAGGTGCTGGGACGCGCGGAGTACGAGCGCCGTCTGCCCTGGCTCGAACGCGTGGCGGCCGGCGAGACCGTGGGCTTCGAGACGCAAGCCCTGGGCCGGCGCGATGGCGCGCACTGGGCCGTCACCTGCATTCCGCTGTGGAACGAGCCGGGCCGCACGGACGGCTTCGTGCAGGTCGCGCATGCGGTGCACCGGCACCGCGTCGGCGAGGGCCCGCTGCTGCCGCAGGGCCAGCGCGACGCGCTGACGGGGCTGCTGAACCGGGCGGGCTTCGTCGCCTACATGGAGCGCCAGATGGCGGAGAACGGCGGTGCCCGGCTGGCGGTGCTGTGCATCGAGCTGGAGCCGGACGCCGCCGTGCCGGCGCTGCAGGGCCCGGCCGTGCGCGACCGGCTGCTGCAGCTGCTCGCGCAGCGCCTGGGTGGACTGGTGCGGCCCCGCGATGCGGTCGCACGCCTGGGGCGCAGCACCTTCGCCGTCGCGCTGGCCGAGATCGCCGATGCGCAGCATGCCGGCGCGGTGGCCGGCAAGATCAGCGCGGCCGCACAGGATCCGTTCGAGATCGAATCGCAGCGGGTGGCGAGCACCGTGCGCATCGGCGTGGCCTGGGGCCTGTCCCCGGGCCAGTCCTGGACGGTGCTGCTGGCCCGGGCCGATGCGCTGCTGCACCGCATTCCCGCGCATTGAAGGCGCCACGGCGGTGGGGCGAGCCGCGCTGCGGCCGGCGCTCGACCTGTCAGGTTTACCAGCCAGACGGGACGAAGCTGCCATGCGGGTTCTCTAAGATCGGGCGCACACACGAACGGGAGGCGACGTGGCCGATGGAGAGCGCGTAGGGCAGGCAGCCGCGGGGGACGGCGAGGACGCCTTGCTGGAGCTGCTGCGCCGCATGGAACGGGCGAACTTTCCGTTCCGCGTCGCCACCCCTGCGCTGGTGGCGCAGGTCGAGGCGCTGCTGCGCGCCGGCCTCGTCGAAGGCGGTATCGGCCGCTCGGCCGCCGACGCCGGAACGATCGCCGTGGTGCGCCGGATCTCCGCGCTCGGACGGGCCCGGCTCGCGCTGACGCGTGATTCGGCGCGCGGCGCGCTGGAGTGGTAGGGCCGAGCGGCTGCGGCCGGCGCGGCCTGCAGCCGCCCAGCGCGCGGCCGTGAGGGCCGTTCTCAGCGGATGATGGACACCAGCACGCTGCAGTGCGCGTGCTCGATCAGCGCGCCGGAGATGGCGCCCTGCCACCAGCGCGCGGCCCAGTTCTCCAGGTGCTTGTGGCCGACGACGATGAGATCGGCATCGATCTCCTTGGCGCGGCGCGTGATCTCGGTGACGGAGTCGCCGGTCACGACTTCGCCGCTGACCTGGTGGCCGGCCGCGCGCAGCCGCGCCAGGCCGGCGTCCAGCACCGACTGGTGGCGGCCGCGCTCGCGCTCCTCGGCCACCTGGTCGTACACCCCGACCTCCAGGCCGATGGAGCCCACGTGCAGGGGCATCACGGCGATCAGCGTCAGGGCCGCACCGCTGAGGTGGGCCAGGTCGCCGCAGTCGAGCAGGGCCTTCTGTCCGGCCTCGGAACCGTCGTAGGCGAGCAGGATGCGCTTGTACATGGCGGAACTCCCTGGGTTGTGGTGAAGGCAGTCTAGGCAAGCGCCGTGTTCGCGTCGAATCGGGGATTGCCCTTGTGCGGGTGTAGGCTTGGTCCTGCACCGGGCCCAGGCCGCGGCCGACGACGGCAGCGGCCTGGCAGCGACGCAGTGCAGCGGCACTCCCGCCTATGGTGGGCGCTTCGCTGTGCGAAGCCGCACAAGAATCGACGAGAACGAGGCCTTGCATGACCGTTTCCTCTCGCCCTGCCGACCTGTCGGCCGTGTCGCCGCCGCGCCAGGGCCTGCTGCAGCGCCTGGCGGCGGTGCGGGCCCATTCACTGGCCCTGGCCGCGCCGCTGTCGGCCGAGGACCAGTGCGTGCAGTCCATGCCGGACGCCAGCCCGACCAAATGGCACCTGGCGCACACCAGCTGGTTCTTCGAAGCGGTCGTGCTGCAGCCGCTGTGGCCGGGCTATGCGGCCTTCGACGCGCGCTTCTTCTACCTCTTCAATTCCTACTACGAGGCGCTGGGGCCGCGCCACCCGCGCCCGCAGCGCGGGCTGCTGACGCGGCCCTCGGTCGAGCAGGTGCTGGCGTACCGGCGCCATGTGGACGCGGCCATCGAGCGCTTCGCGGTCGAGGCCGACGTGCAGGCCTGGGCCGCGGCGGCACCGCTGCTGGAACTGGGCCTGCAACACGAGCAACAGCACCAGGAGTTGTTGCTGACCGACATGCTGCACGCGCTGTCGTGCAACCCCTTGCTGCCGGCCTATACGCCGGCCGAGGGGGCACCGCTGCGGCTGGTGCGCGAGCAACCCGAGCCGCTGCGCTGGCTGCGCCGGCCCGAGGCCATCGTCGAGGTCGGCCATGACGGCACCGGCTTCGCCTTCGACAACGAGGGCCCGCGCCACCGCCGGCTGCTGCCGGCCTACGAGATCGCCGACCGGCTCGTGAACTGTGGCGACTACCTGCGCTTCGTGCAGGATGGCGGCTACCGCCGTGCCGGCCTGTGGCTGTCCGACGGCTGGGCCCAGGTGCAGGCGCAGGGCTGGCAGGCGCCGGCCTACTGGCTCGCGCCCGGCGACCCGCGCGCGCCCTCGGACGACTGGCAGGTCTTCGGCCTGGCCGGCGTGCAGCCGCTGGACCCGGCCGAGCCCGTGATGCAATTGAGCTTCTACGAGGCCGCGGCCTATGCCGAATGGGCCGGTGCGCGGTTGCCGACCGAGTTCGAATGGGAGGCCGCGCACGCTGCCGCGGGCCTGCGCGACATGGCGGGCAAGGTCTGGCAGTGGACGCGTTCGTCCTACGAGCCCTATCCGGGCTTCAAGCCGCTGGCCGGCGCCGTGGGCGAATACAACGGCAAGTTCATGGTCGGCCAGATCGTGCTGCGTGGCGCCAGCCTGGCCACGCCGGCGGGCCACGCACGGCCCAGCTACCGCAACTTCTTTCCCCCGCACGCGCGCTGGCAGTTCTCGGGACTGCGGCTGGCGCGCGATCCACAAGCCTGCACCACAGCCAGCCAGGAGACCGCCGAATGAGCTTCGTCATGCAACCCCATCTGCGTGTGGTGGACAGCGCGCCCGAGCGCGACTTCCGCGCCGACATGCACGCCGCCCTGCGCGCGCCCCGGCGCAGCATCTCGCCCAAGTACTTCTACGACGCGCGCGGCTCCCAGCTGTTCGACGCGATCTGCGAACTGCGCGAGTACTACCCCACGCGCACCGAACTGGCGTTGCTGCGCGGCCATGCCGGCGAGATCGCTGCGCTGGCGGGCCACGACGCCGAGGTCGTGGAGTTCGGCGCAGGCTCGCTGCGCAAGGTGCGGCTGCTGCTCGACGCGCTCGACAGCCCGGTCGGCTATGTGCCGATCGACATCTCGGGCGAGCACCTGGAACAGGCGGCCACCCAGCTGCGCGGCGACTACCCCGGCCTGGCCGTGCACCCGGTCGTGGCCGACTACACGCAGCCCTTGCAACTGCCTGCCGGCACGCGCAAGGCTGGCATGCGGCTGGGCTTCTTCCCCGGTTCGACGATCGGCAACTTCGACCCCGAGCAGGCGCTGCGCTTCCTGCGCATGGCCGCGCGCGTGCTGCGCGGCGGCGCGCTGCTGCTGGGCGCCGACCTGGTGAAGGACCCGGCCGTGCTGCATGCGGCCTACAACGACGACGCGGGCGTCACGGCCGCCTTCAACCTGAACCTGCTGGCGCGCGCCAACCGCGAGCTCGGCACGGACTTCGACCTGGACGGCTTCGCGCACGGCGCCTTCTACAACAGCCCGCGTCGGCGCATCGAGATGCACCTGGTGAGCCGCCGCGCCCAGCGCGTGCAACTGGATGGCCAGAGCTACACCTTCGAGGAAGGCGAGACGCTGCACACCGAGAACTCGCACAAGTTCACCGTGGACGGCCTGCGCGCGCTCGCGCAGGAGGCCGGCTTCACGCCGGGGCCGGTCTGGACCGACCCGAACCGCCTGTTCAGCCTGCACTGGCTGGTCGCTCCGGCATGATGGGCATTTTTGAGGAGCGACCGATGAAAGCAGTCTGGAACGGCAAGACCATCGCCGAGAGCGACGACCTGGTGCTGCTCGAGGGCAACCAGTACTTCCCGATGTCCTCGCTGAACCGCGCCTACGTGAGCTTCAGCAACCACAAGACCACCTGTCCCTGGAAGGGCCAGGCCAGCTACTACTCGCTGCTGGTCGACGGCGAGCTGAACCAGGATGCGGCCTGGTACTACGCCGATCCCAAGCCCGAGGCGGCCGAGATCAAGGACCGCGTGGCGTTCTGGAAGGGCGTCAAGATCGAGCCCTGAGTTTGCATGCACGGCGCCCTGTTGCGCCACAGTCATGAATTTGTATCCGTGCGCATCAAAGTTGATGCGCAGCACGCACTTTCACAGTAGATTTCTCAGCAGTTGCTGAAAACTATTTGAAATGCGTGCCCCGGCGTTGCGCGTGGGGACCCGCGGAAAGGGCATCTATGGCGCATCCTGGGAGGGACCTCGCACGCGGCCTGAGGGTCGACGGCCGGTGCGGCTGATGCACACCAGCCGCTGGCTCGCCGGCGCAGCACTGCTGTTCGCACTGGGGGTGCAGGCGCCGGTGCATGCCCAGGGCACGGTGGTCAACACCGCCACGATCACGCCACCGGCGGGGGTCAACGAACCCGATTGCGGCCTGCCCGGCCCCACCGATTGCGCTGGCGACAACACCAGCACGGTGTCCGCCCCGGTTTGGGTCGATGCGGTCGCCAAGAGCGCCGAGCCAGCCAGCGGCACTTCGGTGCGGCGCGGCCAGACCGTCACTTACACGCTGACCGTGGCCGTGGCCAACGCCGCCACCACGGCGCCCATCGTTCTGCAGGATCAGCTCAGCGCCGGCCTGGTGTTCGGCGAGGTTCTGAGCGCCGGGCTCTTCAATGCGGGCGGCAGCGGCAACACGCGCAGCTTCACGTTGCCGGCCGGCACGCCGGTGGGCACGCATGCGCTGCGCTACACGGCCACGGTGGTCGCGGCCAGCGGCACGGTGGCCAACACGGTGACGGCCACCGGCTGCACGGCCGGCAACTGCAGCACCATCCACCCCATCGGCGGCGTGACCGTGGCCAAGCTGCTCACCAGCGAGAGCGGCACCCAGGCGGGCCTCGCGGAATTCGCCGAGACGCTGGGCTACACCATCACGGTCACCAATGCCGATGCCCAGCCGGCCAGCAACTACCGCTTCAACGAGAACGTGCCGGCGGGCGCCACGCTGGTCGGCGTGGAAGGCGCCGCGGGCTTCGCCGGCCCGGTGGCGGGCCCGGCCACCGTGCCGCTGGCGGTGGCCCAGGTGCCGGCGGGCGGCACGGCCACGGTGGCCGTGCGCTTTCGCATCGCCGATGCGCCGCCCGCGGGCCAGACCGAGATCGTCAACCGCATCGACGGCGGCAACGTCGACAGCGCGCTGTGCGGCGCGCGCTGCGTCGTCACCACGCCGCTGGAGCAGCCCACCGCCATGCGCATCGTCAAGAGCGTGGCCGTGCGCGAGGCGCGCATCGGCGACCTGGTGCGCTACACCCTGCGCGTGGCCAATGCCGGCGCCATCGACATCGTGGACGGCCGCATCCTCGACACGCCGCCGCCCGGCTTCAGCTATGTGGCGGGCTCCATGGCCGTGGCCGACCGCGACGGCGCCTTCACGCTGGGCAGCGCGCAGACGCCCCTGCAGATCGGCGGCCTGGACATCGCCACCGGCCAGGAGGCCGTCATCAGCTACCTGCTGCGCGTGGGCGCCGGCGTGCGCCAGGGCGTGCACCGCAACCAGGCGCAGGCGGTGGACCGGCGCGGCTGGCCGATCTCCAACACCGCGACGGCGCAGGTCACGGTGGTGGCCGACCCGCTGCTGGACGAATCGCTGATCCTGGGCACGGTGTTCGACGACCGCGACGGCGACGGCTGGCAGGACCCGGCCAGCCTGACCGCCGTGCGCGTGCAGGGCGGCTTCGCGCCCGAGGCCTACATCGCCGGCTCGACCGAGATCGACCGCGGCCAGGGCTTCGTGCCCGTGCCCGATGCCAGCGCGCCGCTGCTGCACGGCATCACGCTGGGCCGCATTGCGGGCCGCCAGTCCGAGGCCGACGCGCCCGAGAACCACCAACTCGTGCTGCGCCAGCGCCTGCGCGCCCTGGCGTTCCGCGACGACTTCGTGCTGCACAGCGCCCAGGGCCTGCGGCTGCACATGGACGCCGCCGGCCGCACCCGCATCGAGCGCGAGGGCGACGCTGCCAAGGGCCTGAACGGCGCACTGCCCGAGGTGCGCCGCGAGGTCGCGCTGGGCGAGGGCGGCTACGTGGTGGACTATGTGGTGCGCAACCTGGGCGTGGACGAGCGCGGCATCGCCGGCGTGCGCATCGCCTCGGCCGAGGGCCTGCTCATGGAGACGGATGCCTACGGCCGCTACCACCTGCTGGGCATCTCGGGCGGCACGCAGGGCTTCGGCCGCAACTTCGTGCTCAAGGTGGACCCGTCCACGCTGCCGGCCGGGGCCGAACTCAGCACGCCCAACCCGCTGGTGCGCCGCATCACGCCGGGCCTGCCGGTGCGCTTCGACTTCGGCGTGCGCCTGCCCGTGCAGCGCGTGGGCGGCCAGGCGTTGCCTGTCGACATCCTGCTCGGCGAGGCCTTGTTCGAGACCGGCCAGGCCGGCCTGAACCCGGCCCACAGCGCGGCGCTGGAAACGCTGGCCCAGCAACTGCAGGGCGCCGGCAGCGGCGGCATGCTGGTGCTGGATGTGCGCGGCGACGCCGCGCTGGCCCTGGCGCGCGCCCATGCCGTGCGCAGTGCACTGGTGCCGCGCCTGCTGCCGGCCAGCGCCCGCGCGCTGCGCGTGGTGCTGCGTGCGCCGGGCGGGGCGCTGGCAACCCAGCTGCAGGGGGGCGTGCTGCTGGGCACGGCGCTGTTCGACACCGGCCAGGCCACGCTGCGGCCGGCCGCCGGCCCGCTGTTGCGCCAGCTGGCCCAGCAGCTGCAGCGCGATGGCGGCGGCCGCGTGCTGATCGCGCAGGACGCCGGTGCGCCGGCCGCGCTGGCCCTGGCCCGTGCCGGCGCCGTGCAAACCGCCCTCCAGACCGCACTGCCCGAAGCGCTGCGCCAACGCGTGCAGTTCGCGCCCGACATGGCGGCACAGCCGACCGGAGTGCAGCCATGACGCGCCGCCTGCTGGGCTGTGCCCTGTTCTCCATCGCCTCGGTCGGCGCGCCGGATGCCTGGGCCCAGGTGCTGCGGTCCGCGGCACCGGCCACCCCCGCGGCCAGCGCCGCACCCGGCTGCGGGCCCGAGGGCTGCAGCACCTCCGACGGCAGCCCGCTGTTCCAGCTGCAGCCGCGCGGCGCGCCGGACGCGCAGCCTCTGCCGCCGGCACCGGCCGGGCGCGCGGCCACAGCCACAGGCCTGTCGCTGCTGCTGCCGAACGGCGGCATCGTCTGGGCCACCGAAGACCCGGCGCTGGGCCAGCCCGAACTCAGCGTCTCCGGACCGGCCGAGGTGGCCTTCGAGAACGGCCGCCTCACGCGCGCCGTGCCGTTCTACCTGCGCAGCAACTACCCGGCCTTCATCCGCCGGCTGGAGCTGACGGTTTACCGCGCCAGCGACACCGCCTACACCGAACCGCTGGCGGTGCTGCCCATGCCGGTGGCGGCGGTGGCCCAGGTCCAGTGGAGCGGCGCGCCGGCCTCGCGCTTTCCGCTGCGCACGGGCGATGAGCTGGTCTACGTGCTACGCGCCTACGGTGCGGATGGCGCCGTGGACGAGACACTGCCGCGCAGCCTGCGTCTGGCCCGGCCCGAGGACGTGGAGCGCAGCGACAGCCGGCTGCGCGCGGCCACCGAGCGCAGCCTGGGTGCGGCCCTGAGCCTGGAACAGGCCCAGGCCCAGCGCCTGGTGGACAGCGTGTTCGCCAGCAACGACCTGCGCCAGCAGAACATCGCGCTCTACGGTTCGCGCATCCGCATCCAGGGGCGCAACCTGCCCGAGGGCGCGGCGCTGGAGATCAACGGCCAGGGCTACCCGACCGATCTGGAACGCAAGTTCGTGGCCGAGTTCCTCTCGCCCGTGGGCCTGCACCGCTTCGACCTCACGGTGCGTGCGCCGGGCCAGGCGCCGCTGCGGCATGTGCTGGAGGTGGATGTCACGGGCAAGCACCTGTTCGGCGTGGGCATCGCCGACCTCACGGTGTTCCAGAACCAAGCCAGCGGCCCGGGCCGCGAACTGGCGCTGAACGGCCGCGAGCGCAGCGTGCTCGGCAACGGCCGGCTGGCCTTCTACGGCAAGGCCAAGATAGCCGGCACCTACCTCGTGACGGCCCAGGCCGACACGCAGGAGCGCGACGTGCGCCGGCTGTTCTCGGGCTTCGGCAGGGCCGATCCGCAGGACATCTTCCGCCGGCTCGACCCCGACCTGTACTACCCGACCTACGGCGACGACTCCACCACCGTGCGCGATGTGGACACCCAGGGCCGGCTCTACCTGCGCGTGGACTGGGACAAGAACCAGGCCCTGTGGGGCAACTACCAGACCGGCTTCACGGGCACGGCCTACGGCCAGTACATCCGCTCGCTGTACGGCGCGGCCGCCAAGTGGCGCTCCACCGGCACCAATCCCTGGGGCGAGGCGAAGACCCAAATGCGCGCCTTCGCCTCGGAGGCGCAGACCGCACCGGGCCACAGCGAGTTCCTGGGCACGGGCGGCAGCCTGTACTACCTGCGCCATACCGACATCCTGCCGGGCTCCGAAGTGGTGGTGGTCGAGCAGCGCAACCGCAGCACCGGCCGCGTGGAGAGCCGACGCCAGCTGCTGCGCGGCACCGACTACGAGATGAACGACCTGCAGGGCCGCATCGTGCTGCTGCGCGCCTTGCTCCAACTCGTGGACGACGGGCTGCAGGGCATCACGCGCGACACGCCGCTGGCGGGGCTGGAGCAGCACCTGGTGGTGGACTACGAGTGGATTCCCACGGGTTTCGACAGCGGCAACCTGGCGGCCGGCCTGCGCGGCAAGCAGTGGCTGGGCGACCACGTGGCCGTGGGCGCGACCTATGTCGACGAGCGCCGCGCCGGCCAGGATTACCAGCTGCGCGGCGCCGATGTGACGCTGCAAGCCGGGCGCGGCACCACGCTGCGGCTGGAGCGCAGCAACAGCCAGGCCACCGGCGCGTCGGTGTTCGTCTCCAGCAACGGCGGCCTGAGCTTCGCGCAGCGCAACTCCGGGCTGGGCCCGCGCGCCGGCCACGCCACGCTGGCCGAGGCCAGGGCCAGCCTGCAGGAACTCGGCTGGACCGAGCGCAACTGGACGTTGGGCGCCTGGTGGCGGCGCGTGGACGCCGGTTTCTCGGCGTCCAACGAAGACTACGGCGTGGACCGGCTCGAAGTCGGCGTGGAAGTGCGTGGCCAGGTCAGCGACACGCTGGAGATCCTGGCCCAGCACAGCCGCGCCACGCGCGGCGCCGAGGCGCTGGATCAGACCCGTTTGACCGCGCAATGGCGCCCGACCGAGGACGACACCGTGACCGGCGAGCTGCGCCGCATCACGCAGGAGCGTTTGAGCGGCACTGCCGAAGGCACGCTGGGTGCGGTGAAGTACGCGCGCCGCGTGACGCCGCAGCTGGAGCTCTACGGCATTGCCCAGCAGACGCTGGACGACGACGGCGGGCGCTACCCCGACAACGACGCCGCCACCGTGGGCGCGCGCTACCGCTTCGACAACCTCTCGGTGCTGGGCGGCGAGATCACGCGCGGCGACCGCGGCAACGCGGCCCAACTCAGCGGCGAATACCGGCTCAACGCCGACCACCAGCTGTACGGCAGGGTCACCCACGCCACCGACACCAGCGACTTCGATTCGCTGTTCAACAACCGCCTGCAAAGCGGCTGGACGCTGGGCCAGCGCTGGCGTCTGGGCGAGCGCAGCAACCTGTACAACGAGAGCCAGTACCTCAAGGAGCCGGCGGCGAACGGACTGGTCCACACCTTCGGCATGGACTTCTATCCCGCCGTGGGCTGGAGCACGGGCTTCACGCTGCAGAAGGGCGATCTGGAATCCAGCGCCGGCACCGTGCACCGGCGCGCCGTGAGCGTGAGTGCGGGCCGCGTTTCGCCGATCACCGAGTGGTCGAGCAAGCTCGAATGGCGCGAGGACACCGGCGCCGAGCGCCGCCGCCAGTGGGTCAGCACCAACCGGATCAACCACAAGCTCGACGAGGACTGGCGCGTGTCGGCGCGGCTGAACTACTCCCGTACGCGGGACGAGATCGATGCCCTGGCCGGTGCCAGGTTCGCCGAGGCCGGTGTGGGCTTCGCCTGGCGGCCGCACGACGACGCACGCTACGCGCTGCTGGGCCGCTACACCTACCTCTACGACCTGCTCTCGCTGGGCCAGATCGGCAACACCGATTACGACCAGCGCGCGCACGTGGTCTCGCTGGAGGGCATCTACAAATACGACCACCAGTGGGAGTTCGCCGCCAAGCTGGCCAACCGCGAGGGCGCTGCGCGTGCGGGCCGCGGCACCGGCCCCTGGTTCGACTCCAGCACGCGCTTCGCCGCCGTGCAGGCGCGCTACACGCTGCCGCAGCGGTGGCACGCGCTGGCCGAGTACCGTTGGCTGGGGGTGAAGGACGGCGGCACGCGCCAGGGCTGGCTGCTCGGCATCGACCGCGACATCACCAAGAACCTGCGCCTGGGCGTGGGCTACAACTTCACCGACTTCAGCGACGACCTGACGCGCTTCGGCTGGCGCTACCGCGGCTGGTACATCAATCTGGTGGGAACGTACTGAACATGAACCACATCCGTCTCGCGGGCCGCCTGCTGGCATGGCTGGCCCTGTTGCTGGCGATCGCGCTGGGCTGCGGCCGTGCCGCCCATGGTCAAACCACCAACTGGGTCGGCCTGGCCGGCGGCAATCCCGGACTGACAAACGACGGCGAGACCCGCAACCTCACCTGGTTGTGGGCCCCGGGCGGCGCCGCCATCCGTGGCACGGTGGACATCACACGCACCGGTGCTGGCGTGCACTATGTGTTCGGCGAAAGCCATCTGGACACCATCGTGGGCGGGGACGGCGGCAGTGCGGAATACGACAACAGCCCCTATGCGCTGTCACTGGGTGGCGTCGCGGGCATGCGCCATTTCGGCTCCGCAGGGGAGGGGAATCGCGCGCCCGACGACGTACCGGGGGGGGCCGTATCCACGACCGTCATCGATTTCCGTTTCGATGGCAGCGTCACGGCGCCCGACGACACCATCATCTCGCTGTTCGACCCCGGCGCCACTGACGTCGACGTGGATGGCGTGGTCATGAGAGGCCCCTTCGTCTACCGTCTCACCGCCTTCTACCGCGGCGTGCCCGTCGACACCAGCAGTTGGACGGTGCGTGTGGAAGACGCCTACCTGCCGGCCGGCACTCCCTCCAGCTGGAGCTGGGATGCGCCCACGGGCACCTACCGGCTGCAGCGCTACCCGTCCTCGACGGGAAGCTACAACTACCCCGACACGCTGGTGTTCATCGACACCCGGGAGAGCACCTTCGATCGCCTGGTGCTCACCGTGACCGGACTGGCGCGCGACTCCATGGCCGTGGGCATCGGCTCGGCCAACCGGCCCAAGCTGCCGATCACGCTGGATGCCGCCTGGACCAATGCGACGGCGGCCGACGCGGTCGATCTGGCCATCGTGGGCGCGGGCGCCGAGGACGCCACGGCGGGCCGGTCCGTGGCGCCGGCCAGCAGCACGGCGGCCATTGCCAATGGCCTGCCGGGCCAGCTGATCACGATCCGCGAAACCTTCACGCGTGGCGAGGCGGCCAGCTACACCATCACCTGGTCCTGCCGAAGGCTGTCGGACAACGCCGTCTTTGCCAGCGGCACGGGCGGGACCGGCAGCTTCACGATGCCGACCGACACCGGCGTGGCCTGCAGCTTCAATCATGCCGGACATGCCGCACTGAGCCTGGCCAAGCGCTTGCCCTTCGGCCGGCGCAACGCGACTGACCAGTTCAGCCTGGCCATCGTCGGGCCCGGCGCACCGACGCCTGTCACAACCACGGGCATCGGTACCACCGTCAGCGGCAGCCTGGGCCTGGCCACGGCCACGGTGGACAGCGCCTACGCGCTCAGCGAGACCCCGGCGGGCAGCACCGTCATGGGCGAGTACGCGAGCGGCTGGTCCTGTGCCAACACGCGGGCCGGCGGGCAGACGCCGTTCGGCGACGGCACCGCCTTCTCGGTGACCCTGGCGGCTGGCGACAACCTCAGCTGCACGTTCAGCAACAGCGTGCGCCCGGCCGCCGACCTGCGTGTGCGCAAGACGGTGGCGCCGGCCGGCGGCGGCCGCCCCGGCGCGGTGCTGGGCTACACCCTGGTGGCCGAGAACCTGGGCCCGGATCCGGCCAACGGCGCGCTGCTGCGCGACATGCCGGGCGCGGGCCTGGACTGCAGCATGCCGAGCAGCGTGGCCGCGTGCACGGGCACGGGCGGCGCGGCCTGCGCGGCGCCCACGGTGCCGGTGGCCAGCCTGCTGGGCACGGGCGTGGCCATCGCGAGCTTTCCGGTCGGCGGGCAGGTCACGCTCACGCTGCAGTGCACGGTCACCGCGACGGGCACGCCCTGAGCCGGGTCAAGCGGCGGCGCCCTGCCGCAAGGTGGCCAGGCCGATGCCGGCCGCGTCGAAGCCGCCATCCACGGCCAGCAGCTGGCCGTTGACGTAGCTGGCGGCCGGGCTGCACAGAAAGCCCACGGCCTCGGCGATTTCCTCGGGTGTGCCGTAGCGCTCCAGCGGGATCACGTCGTGGTAGTCCTTGCGGATGGCCGGGCTGTGCACCTGCTTGGCCATCTCGGTGTCCACCGGGCCGGGCGCCACGCAGTTCACGCGGATGCCCAGGGTGCCCAGTTCGGTGGCCTGCTGTTTCGTCAGCTGGATCAGCGCGGCCTTGCTGGTGCCGTAGGCCACGCGCAGCGTGCTGGCGCGCAGGCCCGAGATCGAGGCGATGTTGACGATGGCGCCGCCGCCGGCCGCCCGCATGTGCGGCACGCAGGCCTGGCTGCACAGGAAGGGGCCGTCCAGGTTCACGGCCAGCACGCGGCGCCAGTCGTCGAAGCCGGTCTCGCCGATGGGCTTGAAGATGGCGATGCCGGCGTTGTTGACGAGCGCGTCGATGCGGCCGAAGGTGGCGGCCACGCGGTCGACCGCGGCCTGCACCTGGGCCGGGTCGGACACGTCGCAGGGCAGGCCCAGCACCGCGTCCGGCGCCGCCAGCTCCGCGACGGTGCGCTGCAGGGCCTCGGCCGCGATGTCCAGCAGGGCCACGCGCTGGCCGCGCGCGAGGAACCAGCGCGCCACGGCCAGGCCGATGCCGCGGGCGCCGCCCGTGACGATCGCGACGGGCGGGGTGGGGTTGGAGGAGGTCGAGGGGTGCATGGCTTGTCTCTTGTGGTGGTGGGCGTGCTTATACCCCGCTGGCCATAGAATGAGAACAACTCTCAATATCAAGCCATGCACGCACCTGCCACCACCCGTTCGCATCTGCTGGCGCGCATCGGCGCGGCCGTCCTGGGCGGCTACGCCTTCGCCTGGGGCTTGGTCGCGCTGGGCATGGCGGGCCTGTTCGCGCTGGGCATGCCGTTCCATGACGCCGAGCACCTGACCGCCATGCTCGCCATGCTGGTCTACCTCGTGGCCTTCCTGTGGGCCTTCGCGGCGCGCAGCCTGCCGCGTGTGTGGGGGGTGCTGGCCGGGGGCGGGGCGCTCATGGCGGGCGCGGCCACGCTGCTGCAAACCGCGCTCTTGCGCTGAACCCGGACTGAAAGGACCACCGATGTTTCCGAACTTCCGCCTCACCATGGCCTGGCTGCACACCTGGTTCGGCTTGGTGCTGGGCTTCGTGCTGATGGTCGTGTTCTTCTTCGGCGCGCTGTCGGTGTTCGACCGCGAGATCGACCGCTGGGCCATCCCGTCCTCGCGCTTCGCGCCGCAGCCCATGCCGTCCTACGACCGCATGCTGCGCCCGATCTTCGACGCCATGCAGCCGACCGCCGAGAGCGTGGACCTCATGCGCGACCGCGTGAACGGCCCCATGCCGGCGCGCTTCGACACCGTGCAGCGGCTGGGCGCCTACACCACGCACCGCGACCCGGTGCTGGGCATCTTCGCGGGCTTCGAGGTGCCCAACGCCAAGGACCCGGAGGAGCTGATCTGGGCCCTGCGCACCATCGACCCGCGCAGCGGCGCCGCACTGCCGGACGACCGGCTCAAGATCGGCAGCCAGTTCTTCTATCCGCTGCATTACAGCCTGACGCTGAACTGGATGAACCTGGGCACCTGGATCGTCGGCTTCGCCGCGCTCATGATGCTGGCCGCACTGGTCAGCGGCGTGGTGATGCACAGGAAGATCTTCCGCGAGTTCTTCACCTTCAGGCCGAAGAAGGCCACGCAGCGCAGCGCGCTGGACCTGCACAACATGACGGGCGTGGTGGCCTTGCCCTTCCACTTCTTCTTCGCGTTCACGGGGCTCGTGATCTTCGCGGGCGTGTACTTCCCGGTCGGCCACACGCAGCTGAATCCGCTGCACGAGCTGCACGAGAAGCTCGAGGCCGAGGAAACCGGCCTGCCGCACAAGCGCGCGGGCCTGGCCGCGCCGCTGGCCTCGGTCGACGCCATGGTGGCCGAGGCCCAGCGCCGCTGGCGCGCCAAGGGCATGGCGGGCGAGGTCGGTTTTCTCGCTCTGCAGCATGTGGGCGATGCCAACGGCTATGTGAGCGTCTACCGCGCCGGCACCGACCGCATCGCCCTGGTGGGCGAGGGCATCCACTTCAAGGCATCGACCGGCGAACTGCTGCGCGAGGACCCGCCGCAAAGCGCGGTGGACAGCGTCAACGAGTTCCTGACCGGGCTGCACCTGCAGCACTTTCGCCACTGGCTGCTGCGCTGGTTCTACGTGCTGGGCGGGCTGGCGGGCTGCGTCTGCATCGCCACCGGCTTCGTGTTCTTCGTCGAGAAGCGCAAGAAGCAGCATGCCAGGCAGGGCATCCAGGGCGTGCGCCTGGTCGATGCGCTGGCCGTGACCACGGTGACGGGCATGCTGGTCGCGGCGCTGGGCATGCTGATCGCCAACCGCCTGCTGCCCGACAGCCTGCCGCCCGGCTGGCCCGGCCGCGGCGACCTGGAGCGCTACGCCTTCTGGGCCAGCTGGGCGCTGGCGCTCGCGCATGCGCTGTGGCGCAGCGCGCCCGTGGCCCGGGGCCACAGCAACCCGGCCTGGCGCGAGCAATGCCTGGCCGTGGCGGTGCTCGCGCCGCTGGCCGTGGTGCTGAACTGGCTGACCACGGGCGACCACCTCTGGAAGACATTGGGGGCGGGCTACTGGCCGGTGGCCGGCGTGGACCTGTTCCTGCTGGCCAGCGCTGGCACCGCCGCGTTCGCGGCCCGCAGGCTGCGCCGCCGTGCGCCCGGTCCGGCGACGGGCAGCCGCCCGGTGCGGGAGGCCGCCCATGCGTGATGCCTTGCTGCTGGGGGCCGCCTTGCTGTCCGCGCTGGCCGGCATGGGCTGGCTGGCCCTGGCGATGGACGTGCATTGGGCCCAGGCCTGTGGCGCCACCACGCAGGCGCCCGCGCCGCTGCTGCGCGTGCTGGGCGCGCTGGCGCTCGCGGGCTCGCTGGGTCTGTGCCTGGCGGTGGACCATGCCTCCATGGCCGCACTGGTCTGGGTCATGGCGCAGGCCGCGGCCGCGCTCGTCGTGGCCATGGCGCTGAGCTGGCGGCCGCACTGGCTGCGCCTGCTGGTGCCGGGTGTGCCCAGGGCCTGAACCTGGTGGTGGCACCATACGCACCTGGGCCCGGCGCGGGCCCGCTCTGGATTTCCGCATGACCACGCCTTCCTTCGTTCCTCCGCTGACCCCGCCCGAGCAACTCCTCGCCACCGTGCACCGCCAGGGCTATGCGGTGCTGGCCGCCGCCAGCGTGGCCCATCTGGCCGGCTGCGCGCCCGCTGCGCTGCGCGCGCTGGAACCCTCCTGGTCCGACCTGCCGCCCGATGCCTACCTCAAGGATGGCGGCCGCTACCGGCGCCGCCGCCACGCCAGCTTCATCGCCGAGGCCGGCCAGCTACAGGCCGTGCCGCACCGCGCGCACTGGCAACCCGTGGCCTACAACGCGCTGCACGGCGGCATGGAGCGCTGGTTCGAGCCCATGCTGGCCGCCGACCTCGCGCAGCCCGCCTGGCAACAGCTCGTGCTGGGGCTGGCCGCCCTGTGCAGCCAGCTGCGTGGCGACGCGCAGGCCCGCTGGTACGTGGAGGCACACCAGTTCCGCATCGACACCACCGACGGCATCGGCCGGCCCACGCCCGAGGGTGCGCACCGCGACGGCGTGGATTTCGTGGCCGTGGTGCTGGTCGGCCGCCAGGGCATCAAGGGCGGCGAAACCCGCGTGTTCGAGGCCGAGGGCCCGAACGGTCAGCGCTTCACGCTGACCGAGCCCTGGTCGATGCTGTTCCTGGACGACGCCCGCGTGATCCACGAATCCACGCCGATCCAGCCGCTGGACCAGGGCGGACACCGCGACACGCTGGTGCTGACCTTCCGCACCAAGGGCTTCCAGGACGCGTGAGCCCCCTGGGCACGCAGCTGCGCCCGGGATGGTGCGCTGGAGTGTTCGTCAGTCCTGCGGCACGCCTGGCAGCAGGCGCAGGCCGATGCGGCGGGTCAGTGCCTCGTAGGAGATCGGCCGCTGCACCTGCGCGTCGGCGCTGTTGGGCAGCCAGTGGGCCCAGGCCCGGTTGCCGGCGGCGTCGTAGACCAGCTTGAACATGGCCTCGGGCACCCAGACCTGGCCCGGCCCCAGCCGCGCGGGCCGCGGCCCGAACACCGGGCCCGTGATGACGTAGACATCGCCGCGGGCGCGGCGGATGTACCGGCGCGTGTCCTGCTCGATGCGGTTCCAGGGACCCTGGTTGGCGGCCGGCACCTGCGGCACCATGTTGGCCAGCGAGAAGCTCTGCGCGAAGCCCCGGGCCTCGGTCATGTCGCCGGCCGGCACCACGTGGCCGCGGTCCATGCGTTGGCCACCGGGCAGCGTGGCGCGGTAGTCGTCCAGGGTGGCGCGTTCGGCCCGCGGCAGCCGGGCTTCTTCGTAGAAGGGGTTGCGGCCACGCTTGCGGCGCGGCGCGTCCTCGAAGTCGTGGCGGTCCAGCCGCTCCACGGCATAGACCGGCGTCTTGCTCGTGGCCGAGTAGAGGATGGCGAAACGGTCGAAGCACAGCGGCCGCGTCGCATGCACGAAGCCCGGCGGCAGCTGGGGCACGTGGCCTTGCGGAAACAGGGCCCGGCAGCCGTCGAAGGCGGCCTGTACCGGCAGGCTGGCCAGGGCCAGCCAGGCGGCGGCGAGGCCGGCACGCAGCATCTGGCTCAAAGCACGAATCCGAAGCTGGCGGCCAGTGCACCGAGGCCGGCGCCGCAGGCGGTGAGGGCCCTGGCATCGCGGGAGTTGCCCAGGGCGCGTTCGCGCCAGGCAGCGTGCAACAGGATCAGGGCGACGAGCCCGAGCAGGGCGGTGTAGGCATTCATGGTGGTCCAGGCAACAAGCAAGGGGCAGGGGCGCGCCCGTGGGCGGCCCCGTGCCGTGTGGGTTCAAGGGAGGGTTGCGCGTCCTGGCCTGCGGGCCGGCGCGCGGCGCGTCAGGCGGCCGCTGGTGGCGCGCGGGCGCGGTAGGCCGCGTGCACCGGCGTGCCGATGCGGCCGGGCGTGGCCGGAGCGGGCTGCGCCTGCGGGCCTGCCGGATGCGGGCAGGCTGCGCCGGCTCCGGGCAGCATGTCGTCGGCGGACTGGCTGGGCGTGCGCTGCACGCGCGGGTGTTCCGCCAGTGCGTCGGCGCGGTCGGGCCGTGCGGCGTCGTCGCGCCACTGTGCGGCCGTGAGCGGTCCCTGTGCCGGCGGCGCCACGGGGCTGTGCAGGCTGCCGAACAGCAATTGCAGCAGCAGCCACAGCCCCAGTGTGGTGCGGGCCGCGTTCATGCCTGCCATCGATGGCGTTGCGAGAGCGGCGGCAGGATCAGGAACTCCGAAGGCGCATGGCGGGCGCGATGGTAGGGGCAGCCGCACCGGGTTCCGCCAATTCCCCTGGAACATCCTCCAAATGGGGGAAATCCGGGTCCGCGGGGCTGCGCCGCGCTCGGTGACGACGGGTTACAAGGGGCGCGCCGTCGGGTGGGTGGGGACCTTCCCTCGGTAGGGGAGGGATGCCATGCAGGTCGGAACGGTCGTGCGGCGCGCGCTGGATGCGTCGCGGCACCTGGACAGCGATGCACCGCCGTGGCCGGAGGTGCTGGACGGCCTCGGCGAGTTGCTGGGCGGCGATTCGGCCGCCTACCTTGCCTTCGACAGCACGCAGGGCCTGCTGGCATTCGAGTTCCGCGGCGGCGATGTCGCAGCGCGGCGCGACTATGCGGAGCACTACCACGCGCACGACATCATGAAACCACCGGCGCGCGGTGCGGCTGCAGGCGTCTGGCTCGACAGCGCGCAGTGCTATCCGCTGGCCAGCCTGCAACGCGATGTCTTCTATGCCGACTTCATGTGCAAGCACCGCCTGCGCCAGATCCTGGCGTTCCTGACGGAGGCATCGTCCACGCGTCTGGGCGCCATCAGCGTGCAACGCAGCCGCGTGGACGAACGCATCGGCGAGGTGCTGTGTTCGGGCGCCGTGCGCGCGCTGACGCAGAGCGTGGGGCAGGCGCTGGCGCGTGGCCGGACGCGCGCCGGCCAGGCCTTGGCTGCCGTGGAGGCCGCGCTCGGCGCGTTCGGCGAGGCCGCCGTGCTGGTCACGCGCTCGGGGGCGCTGGCCCATGCGCCCGGTCCGGCGGCGCAGGCCTGGTTCGGCCGCAACGGTGCGCTGGTGCCGCGCAACGGTCGCTTGCTGCACCGCGATCCCGCGCTGCAGGCCAACTGGCTGGCGGCGCTGCACCAGGCGGCCGCCGGCCGCGCTCCGACGCTGGCGCTGCCGGCTGGCCACGGCGCCGCACACCGGCTCGCGCTGGCCGCTGCGCCTGCTGCGCTGGTCAGCGGCAGCGAAGCCCTCGTGCTCGTGCGCATCGCGCCGGACCGCCAGCGCAAGCCGCTGCAGGCCGAGGTCTTGCGCCAGGCGTTCGGGCTGACCGCGGCCGAGGCCGGTGTGCTGGCGTCGCTGGCCGAGGGGCTCACGCCGACCGAGCACGCGGCGCGCCAGGGCGTGGCGATCAGCACCGTGCGCACGCAGATCGCGGTGCTGATGGCCAAGATGGGCTGCTCGCGCCAGGTCGACCTCGTGCGCAAGGCCTGCGCGCTGGCCTGAAGCCTCAGAACATGTGAATGAACCGATCGCGTCCACGACGGGGTGCGGCGGGCCGCAGGCGTAGGCGCGGGCCGCCGCCCGGGCTGGTGCCCGGGCAAGGACCGCAACGCCCGCATGCGGCCTGGCGCGCCCCGGCCCGAAGGGCGAGGCCCCGGGCGCGAGGATCATGATGGAAGCAGGAGCTCATTGGGGGCCTCGCGTGGGTGTGAGCGGTTCGTTCACACGTTCTCAGCGTTCTTCCTGCGGCGCGGCGCCGTCCGCGGTCACGGCCCGCGCTTCCATGCCCAGCGGCAGCAGCTGGATGGTGGTGGACAGGCCGGGCACCTCGCGCATCAGCGCGGCCTCGATCTCGTCGCGCAGCGCAGCCGCGCGGGCCAGGCGCCAGTCGCCGGGCACGTGCAGGTGCAGGTCGGCGAAGCGGCGGTGGCCGGCGCCGCGCGTGGCGACATGGTCGATGCGGATGGCCGAGGCCTGCTCGCGCGCGGCGAAGCCGGCCAGCAGCGCGGCGATGCGGGCCGCGGCCTCGGGCTCGATCGCGCTGTCCATGAGGCCCTGCGAGGACTTCCAGACCAGATGGCCACCTTCGCGCAGGATGTTCAGCGCCACGGCAATGCCCAGCGCCGGGTCCAGCCAGTGCCAGCCCGTGAACACCACGGCCACGAGGCCGACGGCCACGCCGGCCGAGGTCCAGACGTCGGTCATCAGGTGCCGTGCATCGGCCTCCAGCGCCATCGAGCGGTGCGCGCGGGCGCCGCGGAACAGCGCCCAGGCCAGCGCGCCGTTCAGCGCCGCACTGAGCACCGACAGCGCCAGGCCGATGTCCAGCTGCGCCAGCGGCTGGGGTTCGAGCAGGCGCAGCACCGAGGCCCAGACGATGGCCAGCGCCGCGGCCACCACGAGCAGGCCTTCGAAGCCGGCAGAGAAGTACTCGGCCTTGTGGTGGCCGTAGGGGTGGCCGGCGTCGGCCGGCCGCTGCGCGATGTCGACCATCCAGAGCGCGAACAGTGCGCCGGCCAGGTTCACGAAGGACTCCATCGCGTCCGACAAGAGGCCGATGGAGCCGGTCAGCGCCCAGGCCAGCGTCTTGAGCGCGATCGTGACGAGCGCGACGCCGGCCGAGATCTTGAGCAGCGTCTGCGGGCTGGGGCTGGCGGGCATCGGCCGATTGTGGATACCTGGTGGAACTCAGCCGCGCCCGTACAGGCGCGTCAGCATGGCGAGCTGCTCGGCATGCTCGGGCCGCACCATGTCCCAGCCGAAGCGCCAGGCCCAGTGGCCTTCGCCCTCGCCGGGCAGGTTCATGCGGTGTTCGCTGGCCAGGCCCAGCACGTCCTGCAACGGCGCGATGGCCGTGTCGGCCACGCTGGCCCAGGCCAGGCGGATCAGCGCCCAGTGGATGGTGGGCGTCACCTGCTCCACGCCCTGGCCCATGTAGGCCGCGGCCTGGACGCGCTCGGCCGCGCTGGCCGTGGCCCACCAGCCGCGCGTGGTGTCGTTGTCGTGCGTGCCCGTGTAGACCACGGTTGCGGCTTCGTAGTGGTGCGGCAGGTAGGGGTTCTCGGCCTTGCCGTCGAAGGCGAACTGCAGCACGCGCATACCGGGCAGGTCGGCGCCGCGGCGCAGTGCATCCACGTCGGGCGTGATGATGCCCAGGTCCTCCGCGATGATGGGCAGCGGGCCCAGCGCGGACGCGATGGCCTCGAACAGCGCCGCGCCGGGCCCCGTGACCCAGCGGCCGTGGATGGCCGTGGGCTCGCTGGCCGGGATCTCCCAGTGCGCCGCAAAGCCGCGGAAGTGGTCGATGCGCACCACGTCCACGAGCGCGAAGGTGTGGCGGATGCGGGCCGTCCACCAGGCATAGCCCTCGGCCGCGTGCGCGCTCCAGCGGTACAGCGGGTTGCCCCAGCGCTGGCCGGTGGCGCTGAAGTAGTCGGGCGGCACGCCGGCCACCACGCTCAGGCGGCCGTCGGGTTCGAGTTCGAACAGGTCCTGCCGCGCCCAGACCTCGGCGCTCTGGGGCGCGATGAAGATGGGCGCATCGCCGACGATGGACACGCCCTTGGCGTTGGCATAGGCCTTGAGCTGGCGCCATTGCACGAAGAACTGCCATTGCACGAAGCGCCAGAACGCGGTGCGGTCGGCATGCCGGGCGGCCGCCTCGGCCAGCGCGGCGGGGTCGCGGCGCGCCAGCGGCGCGGGCCAGTCGGCCCAGTCCAGGCCGGGGTGGGCCTCGCTGAGCGCCATGAAGAGGGCGTAGTCCTCCAGCCAGGCCGCGTGCTCGGCGCAGAAGGTCTCGTGCGCGGCGCGCTGGGCCGGTGTGGCATCGCTGGCGAAGGCCTGCGCGGCCTGGGCCAGCAGTTCCATGCGCCAGGGCACCATGGTGGCGAAATCGATGCGCAGCGCGTCGAAGGCCGGTGGCCGCGCCAGCGCCGCAGCGGGCAGCCAGCCCTGGTCCGCCAGTGCCGCGAGATCGACCAGCAGCACATTGCCGGCAAAGGCCGAGGGGCTCATGTAGGGCGAGTTGCCGGGGCCCACGCCCCCGAGCGGCAGGATCTGCCAGAGCTTCTGGCCGGCCGTGGCCAGCCAATCGACAAAGTGGTAGGCGGCGGGGCCGAGGTCCCCGGCGCCGTGCGGGCCGGGCAGGGAGGTGGGGTGCAGCAGGATGCCGCTGGCGCGGGGCAGTCGCATGGTCAGTCGATCTTGATGTTGGCGCCTTCTGCCGCGAGCAGGGACAGACTCAGCGCCGGCAGCTTGTAGGCCTGCTCGCCCTGGTCGTACCAGCGCGAATGGCCTTGGGCATGGGTGGTGTCGAGCCAGCATCGGCAGACGCCGGCCGGTAGCAGGAAGTCGGCATCGGCGCGGCTGCCGTTGACCAGCAGCAGCAGCGGCGCCCTGGCGCGGCCGGGCTTGCCGATCAGGCAGCCGAGCACGCGCTGGCCGGCGTCCTGCCAGGGCGCGCCCGTCAGCAGGCTGCCGTCGGCCTGCAGCCAGGTCAGGTCGTGCAGGCCCAGCGGATCGGACAGGCCGCTGTACCAGTGGCCGCCGAAGGGCAGGGCCTGGCGGCGCAGGGCCAGCACGCGGGCGGTGAAGGCGGTGAGGTCGGCATCGGCCTTCGCCCAATCGATCCAGGTGGTGGCGTTGTCCTGGCAATAAGGGTTGTTGTTGCCGCCCTGGCTGTGGCCCAGCTCGTCGCCGGCGGCCAGCATGGGCGTGCCCTGGGCCAGTAGCGCCGTGGCCAGCAGCACCCGCTGCAGTTTGGCGCGCAGGGCCAGCACCTGCGGATCGCTGCTCGAGCCCTCGACGCCGCAGTTGAAACTCAGGTTGTGGCCATGGCCGTCGCGGTTGTGCTCGCCGTTGGCTTGGTTGTGGCGCTGGTCGTAGGCCACCAGGTCGGCCAGCGTGAAACCGTCGTGCGAAACCACGTAGTTGACGGACTCGCCGGGCACGCGGTTGCGCGGCTGGTACAGGTCGGAGGAGCCGCACAGGCGCAGCGCGAATTCGCCCCGGTCGGCGGCCGGGCGGCCCGCGGCGGCCTGCGTCCAGAAGCCGCGCATGCTGTCGCGGAACTTGTCGTTCCACTCGATCCAGCCGCGCGGAAAGCCGCCGACCTGGTAGCCGCCCGGGCCGATGTCCCAGGGCTCGGCGATCATCTTGACGCGCGAGAGCACCGGATCCTGCGCCACGGCCGTGAAGAACGGCCCGCCGCGCTCGAAGCCCGCGTCGCCGCGGCCCAGCACGGGCGCGAGGTCGAAGCGAAAGCCATCCACGTGCATTTGCGTGACCCAGTAGCGCAGGCTGTCCATCACGAGCTGCAGCACGCGCGGCTCGCGGATGTCCAGCGTGTTGCCGCAGCCCGTGTGGTTTTCGTAGAGGGCCTTGTGCTCGGGCGGCAGACGGTAGTAAAGCGCGTTGTCCAGCCCGCGGAAGGACAGCGTGGGCCCGGTCTCGTCGGTCTCCGCCGTGTGGTTGTAGACCACGTCCAGCAGCACCTCGATGCCGGCCGCGTGCAGGGCGGCCACCATGGCGCGGAACTCGGCGCGCTGGGCGGCACCGCCCTGGCTGCTGGCCAGGCGCGGCGAGGGGCAGAAGAAGCCCAGCGTGTTGTAGCCCCAGTAGTTGGTGAGGCCCATGTTCACGAGCCGCTGCTCGTCCAGCGCGTAGTGCACGGGCAGGAGGCTCACGGCCGTGATGCCGAGCTGCTTCAGATGCGCGAC
This sequence comes from Pseudorhodoferax aquiterrae, assembly GCF_014652235.1. Lineage (GTDB taxonomy): Bacteria > Pseudomonadota > Gammaproteobacteria > Burkholderiales > Burkholderiaceae_C > Pseudorhodoferax > Pseudorhodoferax aquiterrae. The sequence goes on along the minus strand of NZ_BMYK01000028.1, from coordinate 26,459 downwards.
CGAGGCCGGATGCGCCAGGCCCGCATAGCTGCCGCGCAGCGCCTCGGGCACGGCGGCATTGCTGGCCGAAAAGCCCTTGACGTGGACTTCGTAGAGCACGCTGTCCACGAGCGGCGTGCGCGGCGGCTCGTCGCCGGCCCAGTCGTGGTCGTCGTGCACCACGCGGGCCTTGAGCGCCCAGGCCGCGTTGTCGGCCTGGTCCATGTGCAGCGGATGGCGCAGATCGGCACCGAAGTGCTCGTCGCGCCAGGCGAAGTCGCCGACGATCTCGCGCGCGTACGGGTCCAGCAGCAGCTTGAACGGGTTGAAGCGGTGGCCGCGCTCGGGCCGCCAGGGGCCATGCGCTCGCAGGCCGTAGACCAGGCCGGGCAGGGCGCCCGGCAGGTAGCCGTGCCAGACGTCGTTGCTGCGGCCGGGCAGCGCGATGCGCGCGGTCTCCGTCTGGCCGGCTGCATCGAACAGGCACAGCTCCATGGCCTGGGCGTGCTCGGAGACGATGGCGAAGTTCACGCCCTTGCCGTCGAAGCTGGCCCCCAGCGGCCAGGGCTGGCCGGTGTGGAGCGCGGCCTGCTTCACGGTGTCCACTCCAGGAACACGGTGGCCAGCGGCGGCAGGGTCAGCAGCACGGAGTGCGTGCGCCCGTGCGAGGGGATGGGTTCGGTGCCGGCCACGCCCCAGGGCGTGCCCGCGTTGCTGCCGCCGTAGTGCACGGAATCGGTGTTGAGCCGTTCGTGCCAGCGCCCCGGCCGCGGCACGCCGAGCCGCCAGTCGCGCCGCACCACGGGCGTGAGGTTGCACACCACCAGCATGGTCTGGCCTTCCTCGCGGCCATGGCGCACGAAGGCGAAGATGCTGTGCTGGGCATCGTCGGCCTCGATCCATTCGAAGCCGGCGGGCCGGCTGTCCTGCGCGTGCAGGGCCGGATGGTGGCGCAGCACGCGGTTGAGGTCGCGCACCAGCGTCTGCACGCCGGCGTGCAGGCCGTCGCCGAGCAGGTGCCAGTCCAGGCTGGCCTCGTGGTTCCACTCGCGCGCCTGGCCGAACTCGCAGCCCATGAACAGCAGTTTCTTGCCCGGGTGCGCCCACATGTAGCCGTACAGCGCGCGCAGGTTGGCGAACTGCTGCCAGCGGTCGCCCGGCATGCGCGTGAGCAGCGAGCCCTTGCCGTGCACCACCTCGTCATGCGAGAAGGGCAGCACGAACTGTTCGCTGTAGGCATACACCATGCTGAAGGTCAGCTCGTGGTGGTGGTGGCGCCGGTGCACGGGTTCGCGGCCGAAGTAGCGCAGCGTGTCGTGCATCCAGCCCATGTTCCACTTGTAGTGAAAGCCCAGGCCGCCCGCGAAGGTCGGGCGCGAGACACCCAGGAAGGAGGTCGACTCCTCGGCCACGGTGGTGGCCTCGGGCCGCTCGGCGCCGACCACCTCGTTCATGCGCTTCAGGAAGTCGATGGCCTCCAGGTTCTCGCGGCCGCCGTGGCGGTTGGGGATCCACTCGCCGTCCTTGCGGCTGTAGTCGCGGTACAGCATGGAGGCCACGGCGTCCACGCGCAGGCCGTCCACGCCGTGGCGCTCGAGCCAGTACAGCGCGTTGCCGACCAGGAAGTTGCGCACCTCCGTGCGGCCGAAGTTGTAGATCAGCGTGTTCCAGTCCTGGTGGAAGCCTTCACGCGGGTCGGCATGCTCGTACAGCGCCGTGCCGTCGAAGCGGGCCAGGCCGTGCGCGTCGCTCGGGAAATGCGCGGGCACCCAGTCCAGCAGCACGCCCAGGCCCTGGGCATGGGCGCGGGCGACGAAGCGCGTGAAGCCGGCCGGATCGCCGAAGCGCGAGGTCGGCGCATACAGGCCGATGGGCTGGTAGCCCCAGGAGCCGTCGAAGGGGTGCTCGCTGATCGGCAGCAGCTCCAGGTGGGTGAAGCCCATGTCCACCGCATAGGGGATCAGCTCGGCCGCGAACTCGTCCCAGTCGAGCCAGCGGTTGCCTTCCTCGGGCTTGCGGCGCCAGCTGGCCAGATGCACCTCGTAGATGCTGATGGGTGCGTCGATCGCGTTGGCGGCTTCGCGCTCGGCGCTGGCCGGCACCCGCGCGGGCAGCAGGGCGACCTGGCTCGCGGTGTCCGGCCGCAGCTGGGCGGCCAGCGCGTAGGGGTCGGCCTTGAGCGGCAGCAGCTGGCCTTGCGCGTCCTCGAGTTCGAACTTGTAGAGCGCGCCCGGCCCGACACCGGGCACGAAGGCCTCCCACAGGCCGGCGCTGGGCCGGGCCCGCATGGGGTGGGCGCGGCCGTCCCAGGCGTTGAAGTCGCCGACCACGCTCACGCGCCTGGCGTTCGGCGCCCACACGGCGAAGCGCGTGCCCGTGACGCCATCCCGCGTGAACGCATGCGCGCCCAGCACTTCGTAGGGCCGCAGGTGCGTGCCCTCGGCCAGCAGCCACAGGTCGGTGTCGGAGATCAGGAAATCGTTCTGGGCTGGACTGGGCGGCGGCAGGGTCATGGTTTCGGTTCGATGCGCCAGATCTGGCGGGCGTATTCCCGGATCGTACGGTCTGAGGAGAACACCCCCATGCCGGCCACGTTGGCGATGGCGCGCTGGCACCACGCCGCGGGCTGGCGGTACAGCGCGTCGACCTCGCGCTGCGTGGCCACGTAGCTGGCGTAGTCGGCCAGCAGCATGTAGTGGTCGCCGCCCCACAGCAGCGCATCGACGAGGCCGCGGTAGCGCCCCGGCTCCTCGGGCGAGAACTGGCCGCCCGTGATCGCGTCCAGCACGGCCTTCAGGTCGGGCTGGCCCTCGTAGTGGCGCATGGGCTGGTAGCCGCTCGCGCGCAGGGCCTGCACCTCGGGTGTCTTGAGGCCGAAGATGAAGATGTTGGCATCGCCCACCGCCTCGCGGATCTCGATGTTGGCGCCGTCGTCGGTGCCGATGGTCAGCGCGCCGTTGAGCGCCAGCTTCATGTTGCCGGTGCCCGAGGCCTCGGTGCCGGCGGTGGAGATCTGCTCGGACAGGTCGGCGCCCGGCATGATGGTCTCGGCCACCGAGACGCCGTAGTTCGGGATGAAGACCAGCTTGAGCAGGTCGCCCACGCGCGGGTCGTTGTTGATCACGCGGCCGGCGTCGTGGATCAGCCGGATGATCTGCTTGGCCATGTGGTAGCTGGACGCGGCCTTGCCCGCGAACAGCACCACGCGCGGCACCCAGCCCTGGCCGTCCGGGCCCTTGGGGTTGGCGAGGATGGCCTGGTAGCGGCCGATCACGTGCAGCACGTTGAGCAGCTGGCGCTTGTACTCGTGGATGCGCTTGACCTGCACGTCGAACAGCGCGTCGGGATTGACCTGCACGCCGGTCGTGCGGGCGATGAGGGCGGCCAGGCGTGCCTTGTTGGCGCGCTTGACCTCCATGAACTCGGTGCGCACCTCGGGGTTGGCCGCCAGCGGCGCGAGCTTGTGCAGCTCGTCCAGGTCGCGCCGCCAGCCATGGCCGATGTGGCGGTCCAGCAGGCTCGAGAGCCCGGGGTTGGCCTGCGCCAGCCAGCGCCGCGGCGTGACGCCGTTGGTCATGTTGGTGAAGCGCTCGGGCCACAGCGCGGCGAAGTCCGCGAAGATGGTCTGCACGAGCAGGTCGGAGTGCAGCTTGGAGACGCCGTTGACCTTGTGGCTGCCGACGATGGACAGGTGGGCCATGCGCACGCGGCGCTCACCGGCCTCGTCGATCAGCGACAGCCGCGACAAAAAGCCGTTGTCGCCGGGCCGGAACTGGGCCGCGAAGTCCAGGAATTCCTTGTTGATGCGGAAGATGATCTCCAGGTGCCGCGGCAGCACGTGCTGCATGAGGCCCACGGGCCAGGTCTCCAGCGCCTCGGGCATCAGCGTGTGGTTGGTGTAGCTGAAGGTGCGGCGGCAGATCGCCCAGGCCGGCGTCCAGTCCATGCCGTGCTCGTCCACGAGCACGCGCATGAGTTCGGCCACGCCGATGGCCGGGTGCGTGTCGTTGAGGTGGATGGCGACCTGGTCGGCCAGGTTGGACAAGGTGCCGTGCTCGTCCAGGTGGCGCTTGACCATGTCCTGGATCGAGGCGGCGACGAAGAAGTACTCCTGCTTCAGGCGCAGCTCGCGGCCGGCCGGCGTGCTGTCGTTGGGGTAGAGCACCCAGGAGATGTTCTCGTACTCGTTCTTGGCCGTGGCGGCGCGCTGGTAGTCGCCGGTGTTGAAGGCGTTGAGGTCGATGTGCGCCGGCGCCGTGGCCTTCCACAGGCGCAGCGTGCTGACCTTCTTGGTGCCATGGCCCGGGATCACGAGGTCGTAGGCCTTGGCCGCCACCTCGCCGGCCGGGCGCCAGACGGCCTTGCCGTCCACATGCTCGACCCAGCCGCCGAAACGCACCGGGTAGCTCAGCTCCCAGCGCGGGAACTCCCAGGGCGTGCCGTCGGCCAGCCAGGGATCGGGATGCTCGACCTGGGCACCGTTCTGGATCTCCTGCGCGAACATGCCGTACTCGTAGCGGATGCCGTAGCCGAAGGAGGGCAGGCCCAGCGAGGCCATGGAATCGAGGAAGCAGGCGGCCAGCCGGCCCAGGCCGCCGTTGCCGAGTGCGGCATCGGGCTCGTGGTCGGCCACCTCCTCCATGGCCTTGGCATGCGCGCCCAGGGCCTCGGCCGCGCCGTCGTTCTGGCCCAGCGCCGCGAGCGCGTTGGACAGCGTGCGGCCGATCAGGAACTCCATCGACAGGTAATAGACCCGCCGCGCGCGCGCGCCGCGGTCGGCCGCCTGGGTCTGCACCCAGCGCTGCGCCAGTTCGGCGCGCGCGGCCTGCGCGACCGCGTGCATGAGTTCGGTGGCGCTGGCCGCGGCCGGGGCCACGCCCACGGTGTGCAGCAGATGCTCCTCGGTGCGGGCGGCGAAGCTGTGGGGGGAGGGGGTGGGGCTCATGGCGTTCCTTTTCTTGTCCCGTGCTCGGTGGCGGATGAGGCTGGCGCGAACTAGCAGGGTCCATGCCAGACAAGGGCTGATTTCTTGCATGGCACGCCGGTATGCAGCGCGACTGCGGCTATCCTAGACGCTCAACGTAACCAATTTGTGAGTGGACGTGATGGCCGCAGTAGAACGCATGAATTCCCTGGACCTGGCCCAGCAGCTCGATCTGCCCAAACGGGCCATCGCCCTCGTGCTGGCAGGCGGCCGCGGCAGCCGCCTCATGAACCTGACGGACCGGCGTGCCAAGCCGGCCGTCTACTTCGGCGGCAAGTTCCGCATCGTCGACTTCGCCTTGTCGAACTGCCTGAACTCGGGCATCCGCCGCATCGGCGTGATCACGCAGTACAAGAGCCACAGCCTGCTGCGCCACGTGCAGCGCGGCTGGGGATTCCTGAAGACCGAGATGAACGAGTTCGTGGACCTCATGCCCGCGCAGCAGCGCGTGGACGAGGAAAGCTGGTACCGCGGCACGGCCGACGCCGTCTACCAGAACCAGGACATCCTGGCCAGCTACCGGCCCGACTACATCGTGGTGCTGGCCGGCGACCACATCTACAAGATGAACTACGCCATCATGCTGGCCGACCACGTGGCCAAGGGCCGCGAGTGCACGGTGGGTTGCATCGCCGTGCCGCGCGCCGAGGCCACGGCCTTCGGCGTGATGGCGGTGGACGAGAACAGCATGATCACGGACTTCCTGGAAAAGCCGGCCGATCCGCCGGCGATGCCCGGCCGGCCCGACATGGCGCTGGCCAGCATGGGCATCTACGTGTTCAACGCGCGCTACCTCTACAAGGAGCTCGAGCGCGACATGAACGATGCGAACTCCAGCCACGACTTCGGCAAGGACATCATCCCCCGCGCCGTGAAGAACGCGCAGGCCGCGGCGCATCCGTTCGAGCTCTCGTGCGTGAACATGCGCGTGGGCGAGGAGGCCTACTGGCGCGACGTGGGCACGATCGACGCCTACTGGGATGCCAACATCGACCTCACGGCGACCGATCCGCAACTCAACCTGTACGACACGCGCTGGCCGATCTGGACCTACCAGGCGCAACTGCCGCCCGCCAAGTTCGTGCACAACGCCGACGACCGGCGCGGCATGGCCATCGAGTCGCTGGTGTCGGGCGGCTGCATCGTCTCGGGCAATGTGCTGCGTTCGGTGCTGTTTTCCAGCGTGCGCGTGAACTCCTATTCCAGCGTGAACTGGTCGGTGCTGCTGCCCGCGGTGCAGATCGGCCGGCATGCGCGCATCACGCGCGCCATCATCGACCGCGGTGTGTCCATCCCGGACGGCATGGTGATCGGCGAGGATGCCGAGGCCGACGCGGCGCGCTTTTACCGCAGCCCCAACGGCATCGTGCTGGTGACCCAACCCATGCTGGACAAGCTCGGTTCATGAAGGTTCTGCAGGTTGCGGCGGAGGTCTATCCGCTGGTCAAGACGGGCGGGCTGGCCGATGTGGTGGGCGCGCTGCCGCAGGCGCTCGCGGCCCAGGGCGCCGAGGTGCGGCTGCTGCTGCCCGGCCTGCCGGCCGTGCTGCGCGGCGTGGACGGTCTGGCCGAGGTCTGCACGCTGGGCCCGATGTTCGGTGCCGGCCGCGTGCGCCTGCTGCGCGGCAGGCTGGACGGTGTGCAGGCGGCCTATGTGGTCGACGCGCCCTTCCTGTACGAGCGGCCCGGCAACCCTTACCTGGGCCCCGACGGGTTGGAATGGGCCGACAACCTGCAGCGTTTCGCGCTGCTGGGCTGGGTCGCCGCCCAAGTCGCGGCGGGCGAACTCGATCCGGCCTGGAAGCCGCAGGTCATGCACGCGCACGACTGGCATGCCGCCATGTCGTGCGCTTACCTGGCGGCGCGGCCCGTGCGCGACGTGGCGACCGTCTTCACGGTGCACAACCTGGCCTTCCATGGCTTGTTCGAGCCCACGGACTTCTTCTTGCTTGGCCTGCCGGCGCGTTTCATGGCGCCTTCGGCACTCGAGTTCCACGGACATTTCTCGTTCATCAAGGCCGGCCTCAAGTTCGCCACGCGCGTGACCACCGTGAGCCCAACCTATGCGCGCGAGATCCGCACGCCCGAGTACGGCAGCGGGCTGGACGGCGTGATCCGCGCACGGGGCAACGAGGTCTCGGGCATCCTGAACGGTGTCGATCCCCAGGTCTGGGACCCCACGGCCGACCCCGAACTGCCCGCGCGCTACAGCGCGGGCGCGCTGGCGGGCAAGGCGCAGTGCAAGGCGCAGCTGCAGCAGGCGCTGGGCCTGGCGCCGGAGGCCGATGCGCCGCTGTTCGGCGTGGTCAGCCGGCTGACTTCGCAGAAGGGCCTGGACCTCGTGCTCGAGGCCCTGCCCGACCTGCTGGCCCAGGGCGCCCAGTTCGCCGTGCAGGGCACGGGCGATGCCGCGCTCGAGGGCGCCTTCCGCCAGGCCATGTCCCAGCACCCGGGCCGCGTGGCGGTGCGGCTGGGCTACGACGAAGCCTTCGCGCACCAACTGATTGCAGGCGCCGACGCCATGCTGGTGCCCTCGCGCTTCGAGCCCTGCGGCCTGACGCAGCTCTACGCGCTGCGCTACGGCACCGTGCCCATCGTGCGCCGCGTGGGCGGCCTCGCGGACACCGTCGTGGACGCGAACGAAGACACGCTGGCGCGCGACCTGGCAACGGGCTTTTCGTTCGGCCCTGCCACGGCCGATGCGCTGGGCCGCACGCTGCAACGTGCGGTGCTGGCCTACCGGCAGCCCGCGCTGTGGCAGCAGCTGGTGCGGCGCGGCATGGCGCAGAACTTCTCCTGGGAACCCGTGGCGCAGCAGTACCTGGCGCTCTACCAGGAGGCCATCGCGGCCCTGTGACCGTGCTGTCGGCGCTGGCGATCGCCAACTACCGCTCGCTGCGCCGGCTGGTGCTGCCATTGGCCCCGCTGACGCTGGTGACGGGCGCCAACGGCAGCGGCAAGTCCAGCGTCTACCGCGCCTTGCGCCTGCTTGCCGCCGTGGCCCAGGGCGGCGTGGTGCGCGCGCTCGCGCGCGAGGGCGGTCTCGCCTCCACGCTGTGGGCCGGGCCCGAGCAGTTCTCGGCCGCGATGCGGCGCGGCGATCAGCCCGTGCAGGGGACGCGGCGCAACGGTCCGGTGTCGCTGCAGCTGGGCTTCGGCGCGGCCACGGCGGAGGGTTACGGCTACGCCATCGACATCGGCCTGCCGGTCCCGCGCAGCACCTCGGTGTTCAACCACGACCCCGAGATCAAGCGCGAGGCGGTGTGGAACGGGCCCTTCATGCGGCCGGCCGCGCTGCTGGTCGAACGGCGTGGCCCCGCGCTGCGCATCCGCGGCGAGCGCGGCTGGGAGGGCGTGGCGCGGCCCATCCCGGCCTTCGCGAGCATGATGACCGAGTACGCCGAGCCGCGCGCCGCACCGGAGATGCTGAGCCTGCGCGAGCAGATCCGCGGCTGGCGCTTTTACGACCATTTCCGCAGCGACGCCGATGCGCCCGCGCGCGTGCCGCAATTGGGCACCACGACGACGGTGCTCGGTGACGACGGCAGCGACCTGGCCGCGGCCTGGCAGACCATCCGCGAGATCGGCGACCGCGCCGCGCTCGATGCCGCGGTGGAGGACGCCTTCCCGGGTGCGCGGGTGCAGATCGATGTCTTGGGCGAGCGCTTCGCGTTGCGCATGCACCAGCATGGTCTGCTGCGCGCGCTGGACGCGGCCGAGCTGTCCGACGGCACGCTGCGCTACCTGCTCTGGATCGCTGCGCTGCTGACGCCGCGGCCACCGGCCCTCCTGGTGCTCAACGAGCCGGAGACCAGCCTGCACCCGGACTTGCTGCCCGCGCTCGGCCGGCTCATCGGGCAGGCCGCGCGGACCTCCCAGGTCATCGTGGTCACGCACGCGCCGCGGCTGCTGGCGGCGCTGGATGGCGCGGTTCCGAACACACAGCGGCTGGACCTGCACAAGCCGCTTGGCGAGACCCAATTGGCCGGGATGGAGATGGACCAGATCCCGCGCTGGGATTGGCTCGCGCGCTGAGCCATCAGCCGGCGGCGGTGCCCCCGTCCCGCGCCACCCGCGCCGGGAAACCCTCTAGCAATCAGTCCATGAACACGCGCAGCCGGTGCGCCACATGCCGGCTTTGGGGATACACGAGGTGGAAGGGGTAGGGTGCAGGCCGCCAGGCCGCAGGATCTCGACCAGGGAACCGTCGCGCAGGGCCGTCTCGCCGTGAGCGTCTGGCCGTCCCATCTTGACGGCGATCAGCGTTCAGGCCTGCGCTGATGTCCAGAGATGTGGCAGTAGCTCGGCGAGGCAAGAGTTGGGCAGTGTCGGCAGACGCTGCAGGACGTCACGCAGGTAGGCCCAGGGATCATGCCCGTTCATCCGTGCCGACTGCACCAAGCTCATGATGATGGCGGCCCGTTGACCTGCGAGTTCACTGCCCACGAATTGCCAGGTGCGGCGCCCCATTGCCCACGGCTTGATTTGCCGCTCCAAGTGGTTGTTGTCCAGCGCCACGGCGCCGTCCTCCAGGTGCCGCGTGAGGGCGGCCCAGTGGACCAGCGTGTAGTCGATGGCCTTGGCCGTGGCGCTGCCGTCAGCGACCATGCGCCGCTCCAGTTCGAGCCACTGCCGCATCTCATGCCACAGCGGCCTGGCCAGGCGCTGGCGATGCGCTCGGCGCTCGTCGTCGCTCAGCCCTTTGAGCTCACCCTCGACCTCGTAGATGCGGGCGAACCGTCGCAGAGCGTCCAGCCCGATGGGGCTGGTGCCGTCTTTCGTCAGCTCCTCGAAGTTCCTGCGCGCATGGGCGGCACAAGCCGCGCTGATGCGACCCGGGTACAGGCGTGGGTCCACCACGGTGTCATACGCGCCGTAGCGGTCGGTCAGCAAGGTGCCTGACCAGCGTCGCTCGCCAAGATTGTTGTCGCCGCCCAGGAATGCCACGGGGTACTGCGCCCCGCGCCCTCGACAGAACTCGTAGATGACGCCGGGCGCCAGGTCGTGCCAACTTCGCGCGTAAGCCCACATGTAGGCCCTGCGTGTCTTGCCCGCGCCCGGGTCCAGCAAGGCCACCGGCGTCTCGTCGGCGTGCACGACACGGCAATCCAGGATGAAGCGCTTGTGCAGCTCGTACAGCGGCTCCAGCGCAGCGCCCACCTGACCCGTCGCGCTGGCCAGGGTCGAGCGCGGGGTGTGCACGCCCGAGCGCGCGTTGATGCTCTCCTGCCGGTAGTACGGCAAGTGGTCCACGAAGCGGCTGATCGCCGTGTGCGCCAGCAGGCCGCTGGCGGCGATGCCGCCCTCGACGATCTCCGGCACGCTGGGCGCCTGCTTGAGGGTCTGGCAGTGCCTGCAAGCCCACTTGCCGTAGATGTGGCGGTGCACGAAGAACTCGGCCGGCACCACATCCAGTCGCTCCGTGACGTCTTCACCGATGCGCTGCATGGGGCGCCCGCAGCCTTGCTCCTGGCAGTCGGTGTGCTCGGGGTCATGGCGATGCTCCACGCGACGCAGGTGCGCAGGCAACGGGTTGCGACGCGGCTTGCGCGGCGGCGCCTTGGGCTTGGTGCCGGCGGCCGCCGCAGCGGCCTCGGCTTCACGACGCAGACGTTCGAGCTGCGCACGCAGCGCCGCTTCGTCCTCGGCCAGCGTTTCCTCGAACAGGCGACGCTGGTCTGCGTTCATCGCCTCAGACTTGGCCCCGTAGGTCCAGCGCTTGAGCCGGGCGAGCTCGAACTGGATCTTCTCGATCTTGGCCTCGCGCAGCGCGATCTCACGGTCTTTGCGCTGCAGCAGTGCGTCGCGCTGGGCCAGCGCCTGGTCACGCTCGGACAGTTGTTGCGCCTGGTCCTGCACCTGCTGCTGCAACTGGACGATCCCGAGTGATGCTGCAAAGTTCGGGCAGGCGCTGCCAGCTTCGTGAACGAGTTCTGGATCACGCTGTACTTGCCAGCATCCTGACGCGCCTCGTACATGTAGTTGAAGGCATTCCTGGCGATCTCCAGGCGTGTGCCCAGCTGCGTGGCATCCCTGTTGGGCAGCATCTCCGGCGCCTTCATGTAGCCCAGGCTCTCGCCGGGCCTGTCGGTGTACTTGTTGGCGCCGACGTAGATGTCGAGCGGGCGGCCGAACCTCGCCAGCAAGTTGTTGTCGAGCATCACTGCGTTGAACTTACCCATTGTGTTGAGCAGCGGGTCATTCCACATGTCTTGCAAACGAACTTGCTCGTGTACACCAAGCTGGAATGCAGCATCGCGGCCCAGGCGCTCCGATGTGGCAATGTCACCCATCTTGCGTGCGCTGTTGGCCTGCGCTTGCAACACGAATGCCTGGCCAGCAGACGTTTCCGGGCCACCCATTGCTCGCCTTGGTGTCGCCCGCGCTGGTGCCGTCGATGCCTCGCTTGAACTGGCTGAGGAACGTGCGCGGGCTGCTGGTGCCGCCATAACCCCGCGCATCGTCGTCATTCGCGATCTGCGGGTGATGCTGTCCGCGCTGCCCACGGTGGCCGTCACGCTGGCGGTCTCGCTCGATGAGCTGTTCGGCCAGAGCAAGCCGGCCGCACGCGGCAAGCGCGGCCCGGCGCCGCAGTGGCAACAGCACATCGAGGCCGTGGCCCAGTTGCCCAAGTCCCAGCAGCAGTTCGTCGCACGCATGATCCAGACCGTGCTGGCCGAGGCGGCCGCGCGATGAGCACGCAGCCACTGCTGCCGCTGGAGGCCATAACCCCGCGCATCGTCGTCATTCGCGATCTGCGGGTGATGCTGGACGCCCACCTGGCGCTGCTCTACGGCGTGCAGACCAAGGTGCTGGTACAGGCGGTCAAGCGCAACGCCCAGAGGTTTCCGGGGGATTTCATGTTCCAGCTGTCCGCCGAAGAGTTCGCCGCTTTGAGGTCACAAACTGTGACCTCAAACGCCGGCCGCGGCGGCCGGCGCACGCCACCCTATGCCTTCACCGAGCAGGGCGTGGCGATGCTCTCTTCGGTGCTGGGCAGCGAGCGTGCCGTGGCCGTCAACATCGAGATCATGCGCACCTTCGTGCGCGTGCGCGAACTGGCCGTCACCCACCAGGACCTGGCCAAGCGGCTGGGCGAGCTGGAGGACAAGACCGAGGCCCTGGCCATGCAGCACGACACCTTCAGCCGCAATACGCGCAATCAGCTGCGCCAGGTGTTCGATGCGCTGCGCGAACTCATGACACCGCCCGAGCCGCCCAAGCGGCCTATCGGGTTCGTGACGCACGAGGACAAGGGCAAGAAGGCGTCGAGGGCAAAAGGCAAGACCTGACCCCGTTGCAGGTCTAATGCCATTGGGCTCCCCCGGCCCTGCGGCAACCTGCTGGGGCAGGTGCGCCTACGGGTCAGCCCAGCGCCGGCTGGACTGACCGCCTGCTGCGGCTATTCAGACACCAGGTGCACCAACGGGGGACCGGATATTTCTTGGTTTCGGCAAAAAAAGGACATGGACACGCCCCCGGAAGCTGTCAAACACGTCGATTTACCAACTGCCACTTGCGTGGCGACGCACGCAGCGCGCTTAATCGGGACGGCTCAATCAGGAGCGTCGCGCACACATACTGCTCCGTCACTTCTTCCACTTCATCCGCAGAATTCCCCTTGTAGTCCGGCGGCGAACTCCGAAGTTCAATGAATGCGCGCGTCGGCACGTCATAGACGATAAACGAGTGCCACCCCTTCTTGAGTTGGCTGTAGCCTTTTGCCACCTGAACCACATCGTCGAGGTCGAAGGCAACAGTTGAGCCATCCAACGACCTGTACTCGTCCTGCATCACTTCAACACCCTCACTTTTCCATTAACGATTTCGCTCGAACTGATGCCAGGGTAGTTCCATTCACTGAACCCGGCCCCTGTCTTTCCACCAGGAACGAACTCTGCGTAGGGAGCACGAATGACGTTTTGCAGGCCCGCCGGATTAGACAGTTGGAATTCGAGCACGTACTTCGGGTCGTAGCTGAGCTTCAAGCCCTCACGATACCCCTGTACCGTCGTAAGTCCTCGCACTTCCTCTGCCGAGCCGATGAAGCCCATGCCACCGGGATATCCATCAGCAGGTTTTCCACCAAAACTGAACGACCGCCCAGCTTGGAGGTCAAGGTACTGCTCTCGCGTGAGAGTTCGGACAAAGTACCCATCGCTTGGTAGCCCATACTCTCCCCACCTGGAGATGTCATAGCCAAGACCAGTTGAGCGCACGCCGCCGAGCCGCCCCATCGCGGCGCCGCCAGCCACCCCGAGCGCAATGCCAGCACCTTGTGCCGTAGCTTGTCGGATGGCCACCGGGTCATCGCCGGTCAGGTTGTCCCACCAGCCCGAGACCGTTCCACTCGGGTCACTTGCTAAGCGGCGGATTCCCTGTACAGCCGATTCGGCCGTCTTGAGGGCCCAAGCAGCGCGGCTCTCTGCCGTGCCAACCAAGCCAAAGCTGTAGCCCGCCGATTCAGCAGTACCAACACCCGCGTCATAGACCCCAAGCGCATGCGCTTTCACTCTCTGGTCTGCTGGCAGCGCTGGTCTCCGAGCCATCCTCGGCGATGCGCTTGGCCGTGCTGCCGGCCGCGTTCAGCGTGCCCGTGGCCAAAGTGACCTTGCGCGATAGTCCCAGCCGCCATTGGTCGCCGTTGTCTGCATCGGCCCCGCCCAAACTGTTGTACGTGCGCAGCACTGCCGTGTCCGGGCCCCGACCCACCAACCACTCGTCTTGCTGCTGCACCACCAGGTTGCCGGTGGACGCGTTCACGCTCACCCGCTCGCCAGAGCCTCCCTGTCCAGCCACACCGATCTGCCCCTGTGAGCCCAGCAAGGACCCAGATGTGTTCAGCAGCCCCAGTCCTTGCCCAGCAACGATCGCAACCATGTCGATACTCTCTATAACAGCCCGTGCTCACCACCACGCCCCAGCGCAGCAGCCCCTCAAACACGGTTATCCAAAGAGTTCGGAATTTGTTTAGGGCACGGTCTCACGTAGCCGACAAGCGGTCGAGATGCCTCGGGTTTCCCCCATAATCGCCCGCACCGCAAGCCACCCTCCCCAGGAGTTCCATGCAAGTTTCCGCGTCCATCTTCAAGGCCTACGACATCCGCGGCATCGTGCCGTCCACGCTCAACGAGGCCGTGGCCGAAGGCCTGGGGCGCGCATTCGGCACCATCGCCCGACGCGAGGGCGAAACCACGGTGGCCGTGGGCCGCGACGGCCGCCTGTCCGGTCCCAGCCTGTCGGCCGCGCTGATCCGCGGCCTCGTGGCCGCGGGCGTCGAGGTCATCGACGTGGGCATGGTCACCACGCCCATCCTGTACTTCGCCGCCCACACGCTGGCCAAGAGCGGCATCCAGATCACGGGCAGCCACAACCCCAAGGACTACAACGGCTTCAAGATGATCATGGGTGGCCGCGCCATCTACGGCGAGGAGATCCAGGCCCTGCGCAGCATGATCGAAGCCGAGGACTGGTCGCTCGTGCCCGGCGGCAGCGTGCGCCAGGCCGATGTGCTGCCGGCCTACCGCGAGCGCATCGTGGGCGACGTGAAGCTGGCGCGCCCGCTCAAGATCGTCGTGGATTCGGGCAACGGCATCGCCGGTGCCTCGTCGCCGGAGATCTTCCGCGCGCTGGGCTGCGAGGTGACCGAGCTGTTCAGCGAGGTCGACGGCAACTTCCCCAACCACCACCCGGACCCGAGCAAGCCCGAGAACCTGCACGATCTGATCGCCGCGCTCAAGACCACGGGCGCCGAGCTGGGCCTGGCGTTCGACGGCGATGGCGACCGCCTGGGCATCGTCACGCGCGAGGGCAACAACATCTTCCCGGACCGCCAGATGGCCTTGTTCGCGCAGGATGTGCTCACGCGCGTGCCGGGCGGCACCATCCTGTTCGACGTCAAGTGCTCCCAGCGGCTGGCTCCGGCCATCGAGGCCGCCGGCGGCAAGGCGCTGATGTTCAAGACCGGCCACTCGCTGATCAAGGCCAAGATGAAGGCCATCGAAGCCGAGGGCGGCCAGGCGCCGCTTGGCGGCGAGATGAGCGGCCACATCTTCTTCAAGGAACGCTGGTTCGGCTTCGACGACGGTACCTACGCCGGCGCACGTCTGCTTGAGATCCTGAGCAGGTCGCCCGACGCGAGTGCGGTGCTCGACGCGCTGCCGACGAGCTTTTCCACGCCCGAACTCAACGTCGGCTGCGCCGAGGGCGAGCCGCATGCGCTGGTCGCGCAATTGGTGGCCGCGGCAAAGTTCGACGCACCGGCGACGGTCAACACGATCGACGGCCTGCGCGTGGACTGGCCGGACGGCTTCGGCCTGATCCGTGCCTCCAACACCACGCCGGTGCTGGTGCTGCGCTTCGAGGGCCACACCGAGGCCGCGCTCGAACGCATCCAGACGCAGCTCATGGCGCTGCTGCGGTCGGTCAAGCCGGACGCGCAGATCCAGGCGGCCGCGCATTGAGCGCAGGCAGCGGCTTCAGAGCTTGTGAAGGAATTGATTGGACTCACGACGGGGTGTCCGCGGGTGCCGGGCAAGGCGCGTCGCGCGGTCCGTATCGAGATACGGACAAGCGGCGCAACGCCGCCCGGCGCCTGTGGGCGCCCCGGCCCGAAGGGCAAGACCCCGCGCGCGGTCGGTGAATGTCGAACTGACGTGCATCGGGGTCTTGCGTGAGTTCAAGCGATTTCTTCACAAGCTCTCACTGCATGAGGATCCTGATCGTCAAGCTCTCGTCGCTGGGCGATGTGGTGCAGGCCATGCCGGTCGTGAGCGACCTGCGCGCGGCGCTGCCGCAGGCGCGGATCGACTGGGTGGTCGAGGAGTCGTTCGCGCCGCTTGTGGAATGCGTGGTCGGCGTGGAGCGCGTGCTGCGCTTTGCCGGGCGGCGCTGGCGCAAGTCCTGGCTGGACGCCGCGACGCGGGCCGAACGCAGCGCCTTCTACACGGCGCTGCGGGCGGTCGAATACGACGCGGTGCTCGACATCCAGGGCCTCATCAAATCGGGCATGGTGGCGCGCCAGGCCCGCATCTCGGCCCAGGGATTTCGCGCGACCTACGGCAACCGCAGCGAGGAGTGCGGCTACGAGTGGCCCACGCGCTTCTTCGCCAACCGCCTGGTGCCCATGCCGCGGCGCGTGCACGCGGTGCAGCGCTACCGCGTGCTGGCGGCCGGCGCGCTGGGCTATGAACTGAAGACGCCGCCCGTCTACCAGCTGCGCGTGGAGCGCCCGGCACCGGTGCGCGCGGTGGTGCTGGCCCATGGCACGACACGGCCCGACAACGAATGGCCGCAGGCGCACTGGGCCGCGATCGGCCAGCGGCTGGCGGCCGATGGCTTCGCCGTCTGGCTGCCGCATGCCTCGGACGCCGAACTGCGCCTGGCGACCGCGCTGGCCACGGCCATCGGCCCGAAGGCCCGCGTCTGGCCGCGGCTGTCGCTGGCCGGCGTGCTGCGCGAAATGGCGGCGGCCACGGGCGTGATCGGCGTGGACTCCGGCCTGAGCCACATGGCCGTGGCGCTGGACCTGCTGCACGTGCAGATCTTCAGCTATCCGCGCGCCTGGCGTGCCGGCCCCGTGGGCCATGCGCACCAGGTGCCGGTCGGCGGCGAACGTGCGCCCAGCGTGGACGAGGTCTGGGCCGCCTGGCAGGGCGTGCTGGCCGTCGCGCCCCGGCCGGTGCCCGCCTGATGCTGCTGCGCCTGTACGGCTGGCTGACCTGGCTGGCCCAACCTCTGCTGCGGCGCAAGCTCGCGCGCCGTGCCGTGGCCGAGCCCGGCTACGGCGCGCATGTGCCCGAGCGCTTTGGCCATTACACCCCGCCGCCGTCCAGCGGCTGGGTCTGGGTGCATGCGGTCTCGTTGGGCGAGACGCGCGCGGCCGCCGTGCTCGTGGCCGCGCTGCGCGAGCGCCTGCCCGGCATGCGCCTCTTGCTCACGCACGGCACGGCCACGGGCCGGGCCGAGGGCGCGCGGCTGCTGCGCGAAGGCGATCTGCAGGCTTGGCAGCCATGGGACACGCCGGGCGCGACCGGGCGCTTCGTGGCGCAATTCCAACCGCGTGTCGGCATCCTCATGGAAACCGAGATCTGGCCCTGGCTCATCGAAAGCTGCCGCCGGGCCGGCGTGCCGCTGGTGCTGGCCAATGCACGCTTGTCCGAAAAATCGCTGCAGGGTGCGCAGCGCGTGCCGCTGTTGCCGCCGGCCTATGCCTCGCTCGCGGCCGCGTACGCGCAGACCGAGGACGATGCCGCGCGGCTGCGCAGTGCCGGTGCGCCGGTGGCCGGCGTGTTCGGCAACCTCAAGTTCGATGCCACGCCCGATGCGGCGCAACTGGCGCGCGGACGCCAATGGCGGGCCGCAGCGGGCACGCCGGTGGTGCTGTTCGCCAGTTCGCGCGAGGGCGAGGAGGCCGCCTTGCTGACATTGCTGCAGGCGGACCCCGCGGCTGCCGTGGCTGTGCAATGGCTGATCGTGCCGCGCCATCCGCAGCGTTTCGATGCCGTGGCCGAGCTGGTGCGTGCGCATGGCTTTGCCGTGGCGCGGCGCAGCGGCTGGGGCGATGCGCCGCCGGCCGGTGCGGGCGCGGTCTGGCTCGGCGATTCGCTGGGCGAGATGGCGTTGTACTACGGCTTGGCCGACATGGCCTTGCTGGGCGGCAGCTTCGAACCCCTGGGCGGGCAGAACCTGATCGAGGCCGCGGCCTGCGGCTGCCCGGTGCTCATGGGGCCGCACACCTTCAACTTCGCCGAGGCGGCGGAACTGGCCGGGCAGGCGGGCGCGGCCTTGCGTGTGGACGGTCTTGCACAGGCCGTGCAGACCGTGCTGCGGCTGGCGGCGGACCCTGCGGCACGCCAGCAGGCCAGCGACGCAAGCCTGGCCTTCGCGGCGGCCCACCGCGGCGCGGCGGCGCGCACGGCGGCGGCCATCGCCGCGCTACTGGACCTCGGCCTCCGGCCATAGCCGGGGGAAGTAGAAGCGCAGTGCGTGCTGCGGCACGCCAAAGCGCAGGCGGCCGTAGGGCGAATCGCTGTCGAGCAGGCCGCGCTTGAGCAAGGCACTGACCTGGGCCGTGGCCAGACGGTCGCCCAGGCCCAGCATGGCCTTGAAGTCCGCGCGCTCCAATTCGCCCTGGGTGGCAAACAGGTAGTGCAGCGCGCGCAGGGCTTCGTGCCGCACACCCTGGCGCACGACCTGTTCCTCATAGGCCAGGCACGCCGCGATACGCTCGCGCATGCCTTCCAGCGCGAGCAGTTCGGTCATGAACTGGACCTGGTCCAGGCACAAGCCCAGCACGTAGGCGATCCAGTGTTCCAGCCCGCGCTCGGTACGGCTCCCACGGCCATCGAGGTCTCCGGCACGTGCTTCGTCGGCCGCCGCCAGGTGCGCGTAGTAGGCATCGTGGCTACGGGCAAAGCCGCGCAGCAGCGACCAGGTGCCATTCGTCAGGCCCAGATGGGACAGCACCAGATGCGTGTGCAACCGTGCGACACGCCCATTGCCATCGCGAAAGGGATGGATCCAGGCCAGCCGCTGGTGCGACGCCGCGGCGGCAAGCACCTGCAGTTCGCCGCGGCGGGTGCTTGCGTAGAACTGGCTCCAGCGCTGCAGGAACGCCGGCAGCTTGCCGGCATCGGGTGCAGCATGCCGGCCCACACTGACCTGCTGGCTGCGCAATTGGCCTGGATGCAGCGGATCTTCCTGCGCCGACAGGCGTCGATCGTCCGCGGGCAGGCGCGCGAAAAGATCCTGGTGGATGTCCTGCAGCATGCGAGGGGACCAGACCGCCGCCCAGTCCCATTGCGGCAAATGCACCTCCATGCTGGCTTCGGTGGCCATATGGGCCAAGGCCAGCCGCTGGCGCCGCGCCTTGTCCGCATCGCTGGCGTAGTCGTTGCGCAGTGCCTGTTCGATCTCGGCCGGCAAGGTATGCTGGCCTTCGATCTTGTTGCTGTAGTACGAATGCATGGCCCGCAACTGGCTGCGCAGCCCGCGCAAGGCCTCGGGCTGGCACATGCCCGCCAGGCGACCGCCGCTGCGCATCAGGTCATGCGCCTGCTCCAGCAAAGGTCCCAGCCGGTGCTCGCCGGGCAATAGCGGCTCCATCTCCGATGGATGGCTGTAAAGCGCAAATTTCTGCGAGATGGGAGGCATGGGAAAGTCATTGTATTGAAAGGACTTTCCCGCGTTTCTGCAGGATTTTTTGCGAGATTTTTTGCGAGAGGCTCAACGCACCAGCAGCGCCTCGATGCCCTGCAGATCCTCGGCGCGCAGACTGCCGCTGGCCTGGCGCAGGCGCAGTTCGCCCAGCAGCACGTTATAGCGGGCCTGGGCCAGGTCGCGCTTGGTCTGGTAGAGCTGGCTCTGCGCGTTCAGCACGTCGATGTTGATGCGCACGCCGACCTGGTAGCCCAGCTTGTTGGCGTCCAGCGCACTCTGGCTGGAGGCTTCGGCGGCCTGCAGCGCCTCGACCTGGCCCTTGCCCGACATCACGCCGAAGTAGGCCGTGCGCGTGTTCTGCACCACGGTGCGGCGGGCCGCTTCCAGGTCGGCCGCGGCTTTCTCTTCGAGCGACAGGGTTTCGCGCACGCGGTTCTGCACGGAGTAACCGGCGAACAGCGGCACCGTCAGCTGCACCCCCAGCGAACCCTGGTTCTGGCGCGTGCCGAAGGCCAGGCTGTTGCTCGGATAGCCCTGCGGGTAGCGGTTGATGCCGTAGCTGGCCTGCAGGTCCAGCGTGGGCTTGTGGCCGGCGCGTGCCTTCTCGGTCTCCAGCCGTGCCACGTCCACGCCGATGCGGGCCTGCTGCACGACCGGATGGCCTTCGGCCTGCTGCACCCAGGTCTCGGCATCGCCGGCCAGCGCGGGCAGCGGCACGGGCTGGGCCAGCGGGGTGGGGCGGGCGTCGGTGCGGCTGACCACCGTGTCCAGTGCCAGCTTCTTGACGCGCAGATCGTTGGCGGCGGCAATCTCCTGGGCCATCACCAGGTCGTGCCGGGCCTGGGCCTCGCGCGTGTCGGTGATGGTGGCGGTACCGACCTCGAAGTTGCGCCGCGCCGAGGCCAGCTGCTCGGCCACGGCGGCCTTCTGCGCCTGCACGAAGGCCAGCGTGTCCTGGGCTGCCAGCACATCGAAGTAGGCCTGGGCCACGCGGATGATCAGGTCCTGCTCGGCCACCAGCAACTGGGCGCGGGCGATGTCCGTCAGCTTGAGGCCCTGCTCGTAGCCGGCCCAGTTGCCGGGGCGGTACAGCGGCTGCGTCGCGCCCACGCTGGCCGTCAGCGCCGTGTAGGTGCCGTCGACGGGCGGCGTGGTGCTGTCGTAGGTGTTGCGCGAGGCGCCGGCCGAGAGGTTGGCACTGGGCAGGATCAGCGCGCGCGACTGGTCGGCCTTGGCCAGGTTGGCCTCGTACTGTGCGCGTGCGCCCTGGTAGGTGGCATCGGTGCTGCGGGCGGCCTCGAACAGCTGCACCAGGGTCTGGGCGGATGCGGCGGCCGGTGCGCCGAAGATCAACAGGAGCAGCAGGCCAGTGGTGCTGCGGCGGAGTGCGGTCTTGTGTTTTCTCGTCTGCACCATGGCCATGCCTTCGTCTAGTAACGGGGAACGGTGGGATCGCGCTGCAATGACCAGGCGTCGATGCCGCCGCTGATGTTGGCGACCTGCGCAAAGCCCTGCTGGACCAGGAACTGCGCCACGCGCATGCTGCGCGCACCGTGGTGGCACAGGCAGGCGATCGGTTGCTCAGGGTCCAGCTCGGCCAGGCGCGCGGGGATCTCGCCCATGGGAATGGCCAACAGCGTGAACCCGTCGGGCTTCACGCTGGCCACCGCGAGCTCCGCGGGTTCGCGCACGTCGAGGACCGTGATCTGCCCGGGCTGCCAGTCGTTGAGTTGCGAGGGGTTGACGTGGTCGATCATCGGCTCAGAACTGGAAAGGCGACGGTTCCGGAAAGTTCTGAAGCCGCGGCACGATGGCGTCCCAGGGCGAGGCGGTCTCGAACCGGCCTTCGCCCACGCGGGTGATCACCTGCGCGCGCATCATCGGCTCGTTGCCGACGATGGCGAAGAGCCGGCCGCCCGGCTTGAGTTGCTGCAACAGGGCCGGGGGGACGGCCGCCACCGAGCCGCTCAGCAAGATGGCATCGAACGGGCCATCGGCCGGCGCACCCTGCGCCCCATCGGCATGGCGCACTTCGGCATTGGCGATGCCGGCCTCGCGCAGGTTGGCGCGGGCGGTTTCGGCCAGCGCGGCCTCGATCTCCAGCGTCAGCACGCTGGCGGCCAGGCTGGCCATCAGCGCGGCGGAATAGCCGGAACCGGTGCCGATCTCGAGCACGCGGTCGGTCTTTTGCAGCTTGAGGTCCTGCACGCTGCGCGCCTCCACGCGCGGGGCCAGCATGCAATGGCCCTGGCGCAGGGCCTCGTCGTGCGGGGTGCGCAGAGGCACCTCGGTGTCCATGAAAGCCAGGCCCCGCAACGCAGTCGGTGCGAACTGCTCGCGCCGCACCTGCCCCAGAAGCTCCAGCACGGCTGCATCCAGCACATCCCAGGGGCGGATCTGCTGCTCGATCATGTTGAAACGGCTGCGTTCGATTTCGGCGGGGGTCATTTTTTCAGGAAGGCGTAGCGGGAGACGCGAAGTCACGACAGAGCTGGGATTCTAGAGGGCGGGCCCTGGGCCGGTCCCAGCAGGCCGTGCAGGATGATGTCCAGCTGGGAGGCAATGTAGCGTTCCGGCATCAATTGGCCCGACGCCGGACCGACCAGACCGATCGCGTGCTTTTGCATGACCAGGTAGAGGATGGTGCTGGTCACGCTGTAGACGGCGTACTCGGCGTCCAGCGGACGGAACTCGCCGCGGTCGATGCCGCGCTGGATCACGCGGCGCAGCAGCTGCTGCGAAGGTTGCACCACCTCGGCGTGGTAGCAGGCCGCCAGCTCCGGGAAGTTCTGCGCCTCGCTGATCACGAGCTTGGTCAGGCCGGTGAGCTTGGTGGAGCCGACCCGCGTCCACCAGGACTGCAAGGCATGGCGCAGCATGTCGGCGGCGCTGTCGCTGCCGCCGTCCATGGCCTCGTACTCGGTGTTCCAGTCGGCAAAGCGGGCGGCGAGGTTCTCCTGCACGACAGCGCGGAACAGATCGGCCTTGCTCGGAAAGTACAGGAACAGCGTGCCCTTGGAAACGCCGGCCCGGGCGGCCACGGCCTCCACCTTGGTGGCGGCGAAGCCCTTCTCGACGAACAACTCCAGCGCCGCGTCCAGCAGTTCGCTCGGGCGCGCGTCCTTGCGCCGGGCCCGCTTGCCGGCGGCCGTGGGGCTGGGAGTGTCGGAGGAGGCTGGCATTCCTTAATGACTGACCGGTTAGTAATGTAGGCAGTGCGAATTCGGCGTGTCAAGGCAGGCCGGTGTTCAGCGGCCGAGGCGCAGCGCCAGCCATTCGCGCACCACGGCCGAGGTGTTGGTCAGGCCGTGGGTCGAAGGCAGCCACTCCAGCACGGGGCGCTGCAGCGGCACGGCAAAACCCATGGGGGCGGGCAGCACCGTGAGGCCGGTCGCCTCGAAGGCGCGCACGGCGCGCGGCATGTGCCAGGCGCTGGTGACGAGCGCAATGCGCTCGATGCCGTCGCGGCGCAGCAGCGCCGCCATGTTTTGGGCGTTCTCGATGGTGTCGCGCGACTGGCTGTCGGCCCAGCGCAGCGGCGCCAGGCCGGTGCGGGCCAGCAGGCGCGCCACCGCATCGGCCTCGTCGGGATGTTCGGCCTCTCCCGCATTGGCCCAGCCGATGCCACCGGCAAAGCCGAGCGGCAGGCCGCTCTCGCGCGCGAGCCAGGCGCCGTACAGCGCCCGTGTGCCGGTCTGGCTGGAGGGTTGCGGGCCCTCGAGTTCGGGCACGCGCGGGTACAGTCCGCCGCCGAGCGCGATCACGGCCTGCACCCGGTGCGCCTGCAGCCGGGCCACGGCCTCGCCCGGCGGCAATGCCGCCACGGCGGGCAGCAGCAGGTCGGACAGGCGCACCGCCACCGCATTGCTGCTGAGCAGCCACAACAGCACCAGGCCCGCCAGGCCCAGCGCACGCCCGGCCGCGCGCCGGCGCCGCGCCAGCAGCCAGCCGAACGCGATCAGCAGCAGGGGGCCGGCCGGCGGCAGCACCAGGGTGGAGAGGATGGGGCGCCATTCGGCAGGGTTCATGGGCAAGGCGGTGCGGGGGGCGATGGAGACGGGCCGGGCATTCTCGTGGATGGCCACGGCACAATGCCGGCTGCACATTTTGCGAAGGGCATGGCATGGCAACGGAAACCATCACATTGGGCGGCGGCTGCTTCTGGTGCACCGAGGCGGTGTTCAAGGAAGTGCAGGGCGTGCTCGACGTGGAAAGCGGCTACAGCAATGGCCAGGTGCCGCGGCCCAGCTACGAGCAGGTCTGCACCGGCCGCACCGGCCACAACGAGGTGGTGCGCCTGCAGTTCGACCCCGACCAGATCAGCCTGCGCGAGATCCTCGAGATCTTCTTCGTCGTGCACGATCCGACCACGCTGAACCGTCAGGGCAACGACGTGGGCACGCAGTACCGCAGCGGCATTTACCTGGACAACCCGGCGCAAGAGCCCGTCGCGCGCGAGGTCATCGCCGAACTGGCCAGCCACAGCAGCGCGCCCATCGTGACCGAGGTGCTGCCCGTGGCCAACTACTGGCCGGCCGAGGAGTACCACCAGGACTTCTTCGAGAAGAACCCCCACCAGGGCTATTGCATGGCCGTGGCCGCGCCCAAGGTCGCCAAGTTCCGCAAGACCTTCAGCCGGCTGGCCAAGCCCTGAGTCGCGCTTGACCCCCCGCCTGCGCCCGCACCTGCGCCGGCCACTGTGGTGGCTGGGCCTGCTGCTGGGCGTCTGGCTGGCCGCGCAGACCCTGGCGCTCGCGCACCGCGAGGTGCACGGCTCCGCCTCGGACCACTTCCACGTCGGCCATGCGACGGTCGACTGCCAGCTCTACGACCATGCCGGCGCGGCCGACCTGCTGGCTGGGCTGCCGCTGCTGGCCTTGCCGGCCCTGGCGGCCATGGCGCCGCTGGCCAGTCCATGCCCGGCGCCGCGTGCGCCGGCGCCACCGCCGTTCCAGGCGCGCGGCCCGCCCGGGCTTCGCTGAATTCCCCCGTTCCGGCCCGCGCACCTGTCGCAAGACAGGTGCGCGCGGCCGCCTGCACGACCGATTTCAACGAAGCCATTCCATGTCCCCTCATTTCTCGCGCGGCGCCGTCGCTGCCGCCGTTTCGCTCGCCTGCCTGTCCCCCGCGTGGGCGCAGTCCGAATCCGCCACGCTCAAGGAAGTCACCGTCACCGGCAACCCGCTGGGCACGGCCGACGCCGTGGTTCCTACCGCCCGCCTGGAGGGTGACGCGCTCACGCTGCGCCGCCAGGGCACGCTGGGCCAGACGCTGGACGGCCTGCCCGGCGTGGGCAGCACCTATTTCGGCCCCAATGCCAGCCGGCCCGTGATCCGCGGCCTGGACGGCGACCGCATTCGCGTGCTGCAGAACAGCGGCGCGATGCTCGACGCCTCGTCGCTGAGCTTCGACCATGCCGTGCCGTCCGATCCCCTGACCGTGGAGCGCATCGAGGTGCTGCGCGGCCCCGGCGCGCTGCTGTACGGCGGCAGCGCCGTGGGCGGCGTCGTCAACCTGATCGACAACCGCATCCCGCGCGCGCCGCAGTTCGACGCCAAGGGCGGCATCACGGGCGCGGCCGAGGCGGGCCTGTCCACCGGCAACAAGGGCCGCGACGGCGCGCTGCTGCTCGAAGGCGGCAACGACCGCTACGCCTTGCACGTGGACCTCAGCAAGCGCCGCACCGAAGACGTGTCCGTGCCCATCGACCTGCCCTGCAGCAAGCCCGGCAGTGCCGAGCAGGCTCGGCGCATCTGCAACTCCGCCAGCGACACCGAAAGCGGCTCGGTCGGCGGCTCGCTGTTCTTCGACCATGGCTACCTGGGCGCCTCCGTCACCGACTACCGCAGCGACTACGGCACGGTGGCCGAGGACGAGGTCACCATCGGCATGCGTTCGCGCCGCTATGCGCTGGCCGGTGAATGGCGCCAGTTGCCGGGCTGGTTCAGCAGCATCAAGCTGCAGGCCGCCCACACGCGCTACCGGCACACCGAGTTCGAAGGCGACGAGGCCGGCACGCGCTTTCGCAACCAGGGCAACGACCTGCGGCTCGAGGCGCGGCACCGGCCCATCGGCCCGCTGGAGGGCGTGGTCGGCCTGCAGCTGGACAGCAACCGCTTTGCCGCCGAAGGCGAGGAGGCCTTCGCGCCGGCCAGCCGCACGCGCCAGCAGGCCCTCTTCGTCTACGAGGAGCTGCCCACCGGTTGGGGCAAGTGGACGCTGGGCGGGCGCGTCGAGCGGGTCAGGGTGCGGTCGGACGGCAGCACCGATCCTG
Organism: Pseudorhodoferax aquiterrae; assembly: GCF_014652235.1. Lineage (GTDB taxonomy): Bacteria > Pseudomonadota > Gammaproteobacteria > Burkholderiales > Burkholderiaceae_C > Pseudorhodoferax > Pseudorhodoferax aquiterrae. Next base: position 1,063 of record NZ_BMYK01000028.1, on the reverse strand, counting down.
ATGTCACGCGCTTCGAAACCGGCGAGCGCAGCTTCACGCCGCTGAGCCTGGCCGGCGGCGCGCTCGTCAGGCTCTCACCGGCCTGGCAGTTCACGGCCAACCTGGCCCACAGCGCGCGCGCGCCGCGCGACTACGAGCTGTTCGCCAACGGCCCGCACCTGGCCACGGCCGCCTGGGAGACGGGAGACGCCTCCTTGCGCAAGGAAAAGTCCAACAGCGTCGACCTGGGCCTGGCCTGGCAGGAGGGTCCGCACAAGGCGGCGCTCAACATCTACGCCAGCCGCTTCTCCAACTACATCGGGCTGGTGGACACCGGCAACACGCGCAGCGCCGAGGGGGAGCTCAACCCCACGGACGGCGACGAAGCCCTGGCCGACCTGCGCTACGCCGGCGTGCGCGCACGCTTCTACGGCGCCGAGGCGAATGGCACGCTGCGCCTGCTGGGCGCGGGCGGCCTGGGCCGTGCGGACCAGATCGGCACGCTGGACTTCCTGTGGCGTGCCGACCTCGTGCGCGCGACCAACCTGGACAGCGGCGAGCCGCTGCCGCGCATCGCGCCGGCCCGTCTGGGCGGCACGCTGTCCTGGGCGCGCGGGCCCTGGGGCGCGCAGCTCGGCGTGGACCTGGTCCGCGCCCAGCGCCGCGTGCCGGCCGAGGGCCAGCGCGCGACCGACGGCTATGCGCTGTGGAATGCCGCGCTGAGCTACCGCGTGCCGCTCGGAAGCTCCGAGCTGCTGTGGTTCGCGCGCGTGGACAACATCACCGACGAACTGGCCTACAGCGCCGTCTCGGTGCTGACGACCACGGCCTTCCCGAAGGCGCCGCTGCCCGGGCGCAGTGCGCGACTGGGCGTCCGACTGAACTTCTGACATCTGCACGCGCATGAGGTCGCAGCGCATGCCACTGCGCTGAAGGCCACGGAGCAGGCCATGCCAGTGCACCCGCGGAACTGGCTCTGCCAGGCCGCCGGGTGCGCCCCTGGAGGGGTATGGGATGTCTACACGCAGTGAGACATCCAAACCAGTCATGAGTGCGTGTACTCGCCCCTGCGCATGAAAGCCTG